>JAFEFC010000017.1 GCA_018240785.1 Pseudomonadota bacterium
GGTTCTGTCGGTCGAGTGCCGGCATGGATACGCGCGCCGTCCCGATAAGAGAGCAACGCCGTTCTGAAGCTCAGGGCATTCTCTTTCAGGAACACCCGCCAGTCCTCATTCTCTTCGGGTAGCGAGCGGGTATGGCGTTCCGCCAGCATCGCCTCGGCGAGCGCATCAAGCAGCGCTCGCTTGTTCTGGAAATGCCAGTAAAGCGCAGGCTGCTGAACCTTGAGGCGTTCAGCGAGCTTCCGCGTCGTCAGGCTGTCCATGCCAACCTCGTTCAACAGCTCTAGCGCCGCCGCGATCACGGTGCCCTTGTCCAGTTTGGTCATTCACGTTCCTTCGCCAGTGCTTGACAATTTATCACCGATAAGTTATATTTCCATCTCCTTATCGTTGATAAAGTCGCTCCATTGAGCGGCGCTGGAGTTTCAGGTGCGCAGCTCTGCCATCATTGCCCTGCTGATCGTGGGTCTTGACGCCATGGGTCTCGGCCTCATCATGCCCGTCCTTCCGACGCTTCTGCGTGAGCTTGTGCCAGCAGAGCAGGTCGCTGGACACTATGGTGCCTTGCTGTCGCTCTATGCATTGATGCAGGTCGTCTTCGCGCCCATGCTTGGACAGCTTTCGGATTCTTACGGTCGGCGTCCGGTACTTCTGGCTTCTCTTGCAGGAGCCGCAGTCGATTACACGATTATGGCATCAGCGCCGGTCTTATGGGTGCTCTATATCGGCCGACTCGTGTCCGGCGTCACGGGCGCAACCGGAGCTGTAGCAGCCTCAACCATTGCCGATTCGACGGGGGAAGGTTCTCGCGCACGCTGGTTCGGCTACATGGGGGCCTGTTATGGGGCGGGCATGATTGCCGGGCCAGCACTTGGTGGCATGCTCGGTGGTATCTCTGCTCATGCCCCGTTTATCGCCGCCGCCCTTCTCAACGGGTTCGCGTTCCTGCTTGCCTGCATTTTCCTCAAGGAGACTCATCACAGCCATGGCGGGACCGGAAAGCCGGTTCGCATCAAACCATTCGTTCTGTTACGGCTGGATGATGCATTGCGCGGGCTAGGTGCGCTTTTCGCAGTTTTCTTAAATGATAGACTCGCTTCCCCACCGGGAAAGTCGGCGCCTTTCCCCACCACGGCCCCCTGCGGCCACACCACGACAATTTTAAAAATGAAGCAAAGAGTCTCTCTACGCACGCTCGCCCTTTTATCCGTAGTAGTTCTTATTACTGGTTGCTCGAAGCCGGAAGCCCAGCAAGCCGCCCAGGAACCCGCCGAGGTCGGCGTCATCGTCGCGGCGGCCACGCCCACCAGCGTCGCCACCGAACTGCCGGGCCGGCTGGAACCCTATCGCGAGGCCGAGGTGCGCGCCCGCGTGGCGGGCATCGTCACCGCGCGCCTGTACGAGGAAGGCCAGGACGTGGCGCGCGGCGCCGCCCTGTTCCAGATCGATCCCGCCCCCTTGCAGGCCGCCTACGATTCCGAAGCCGCCAACCTGGCGCGGGCGCAGGCGAACCTGTCCGCCGCCGCCGACAAGCTGCGCCGCTACGCGGACCTGGTGTCGGACCGCGCCATCAGCGAACGCGACCACGCCGAAAGCGTGGCACAGGAACGCCAGGCCCGGGCCGAGGTCGCCCTGGCCCGCGCCAACCTGCAAAGCGCCAAGCTGAAGCTGGACTACGCCCGCGTCACCTCGCCCATCGACGGGCGGGCGCGGCGCGCGCTGGTGACGGAAGGCGCGCTGGTCGGCGAAGGCCAGGCCACGCCGCTGACGGTGGTGCAGCAGATCGATCCCATCTACGTGAACTTCGCGCAGCCCGCCGCCGAGGTGATGCAGCTGCAGAAGCAGATCCGCGCCGGCGCCCTGGAAAGCGTGGCGCCGGACCAGGTTCGGGTGCGGCTGCTGCTGCCTGACGGTTCCGAGTACGCGCGCGGCGGCACGCTGTCGTTTGCCGACCTGGCGGTCGATCCGGGCACGGACAACGTCACCATGCGGGCGCTGTTCGAGAACCCGGGCCGCGACCTGCTGCCGGGCATGTACGTGCGGGTGCGGCTGGAGCAGGCGATCAATCGCGACACCTACCTGGTTCCGCGCAACGCCCTGCTGCGCAACGCCGAAGGCGCGCACGTGCTGGCCGCCGGGCCGGACGGCGAACTGAAGAAGATCGCCGTCACGGCGCATCGGCTGCAGGGCGCCAACTGGATCGTCACGCAGGGACTGGCGGGCGGCGAGCGCATCGTCGTCGAGAACGCCGCGCACCTGGCCGCGGGCCAGAAAATCAAACCGGTGGAACGGGCCGCGCCCAGCGCGCAGGCCGCCGCCGCAGAAAATCCCGAGGCCGGCGTCCAGGCAAGGACGGCCGCCGAGGGCAAAAAAGGATAAACCGCAATGGCGCGTTTTTTTATCGATCGCCCGGTCTTCGCCTGGGTGATCTCGCTACTGATCGTGCTGGTCGGCATCCTGTCGATCCGCGCGTTGCCGGTGGCTCAGTATCCCGACATCGCTCCGCCGGTGGTCAACGTCGGCGCCAGCTATCCCGGCGCCTCGGCCAAGGTGGTCGAAGAGGCCGTCACCGCCATCATCGAACGCGAGATGAACGGCGCCCCGGGGCTGATGTACACCTCGTCCAGCAGCGATTCGACGGGCTGGGCCAGCATCAACCTGACCTTCAAGCAAGGCACCAATCCGGACCTGGCGGCCGTGGAAGTGCAGAACCGCCTGAAGGCGGTGGAGCCGCGCCTGCCCGAATCGGTGCGTCGCGACGGCGTGCGCGTGGAGAAGGCGGCCGACAACATCCAGCTGGTGGTGTCGCTGAAATCGGACGGCAGCCTGGACGACATCCAGCTGGGCGAGCTGGCCGCCTCCAACGTGCTGCAGGCCCTGCGCCGCGTGGAAGGCGTGGGCAAGGTGCAATCCTTCGGCGCCGAAGCCGCCATGCGCATCTGGCCCGATCCGGCCAAGCTGACGGCCATGTCCCTGACCCCGGGCGACATCGTCACGGCCCTGCGCAGCCATAACGCGCGGGTCACCATCGGCGAACTCGGCAACCAGGCCGTGCCCAAGGACGCCCCGCTGAACGCCAGCATCGTCGCCGGCGAATCCCTGCGCACGCCCGAGCAGTTCGGCAACATCCCGCTGCGCGCGCAGCCGGACGGCGCCACGCTGCGCCTGAAGGACGTGGCCCGGGTCGAGCTGGGCGGCACCGACTATATGTACCTGTCGCGCGTCAACGGCATGACCGGCACCGGCCTGGGCATCAAGCTGGCGCCCGGGTCGAACGCGGTGGAAACCACCAAGCGCATCCGCGCCACGATGCAGGAGCTGGCCCAGTACTTCCCGCCGGGGGTGACCTGGGACATTCCGTACGAGACCTCCACCTTCGTGGAGATCTCCATCAAGAAGGTGCTGATGACGCTGCTGGAAGCCGTGGCCCTGGTGTTCTGCGTGATGTACCTGTTCATGCAGAACTTCCGCGCCACGCTCATTCCGACGCTGGTCGTGCCCGTGGCCCTGCTGGGCACGCTGGGCGTGATGCTGGGCCTGGGCTATTCCATCAACGTGCTGACGATGTTCGGCATGGTGCTGGCCATCGGCATCCTGGTGGACGACGCCATCGTCGTGGTGGAGAACGTCGAGCGCATCATGGCCGAGGAAGGCCTGCCGCCGCGCGAGGCCACGGTGAAGGCCATGGGCCAGATCAGCGGCGCCATCGTGGGCATCACGGTGGTGCTGGTGTCGGTGTTCGTGCCCATGGCCTTCTTCGACGGCGCGGTGGGCAACATCTACCGCCAGTTCGCGGTGACGCTGGCCGTGTCGATCGCGTTCTCGGCCTTCCTGGCGCTGTCGCTGACGCCGGCGCTGTGCGCCAGCATGCTCAAGCCCATCGCCGCGGGCCACCACGAGAAGCGCGGCTTCTTCGGCTGGTTCAACCGGGCCTTCGCGCGCCTGACCACGCGCTATACGGCGCGGGTCTCGGGCGTGCTGGCGCGGCCAGTGCGCTTCGGCCTGGCCTACCTGGCGGTGATCGCCGCGGTGGCGCTGCTGTTCGCGCGCCTGCCCTCCTCCTTCCTGCCGGACGAGGACCAGGGCAGCTTCATGGCCATGGTCATCCTGCCCCAGGGCTCGCCGCAGGCCGAGACCATGGCGATGGTGAAGGAGGTCGAGCGCTACATGATGGAGCACGAGCCCGTCGCATACGTTTATTCGGTCAACGGCTTCAGCAACTACGGCAGCGGACCGAACTCGGCCATGTTCTTCGTCACGCTGAAGGACTGGAAGCAGCGCGGCGCCGCCGACCTGCACGTGAATGCGGTGGTCGAACGCATCAACGCCGCCTTCGCCGACCGCAAGAACGTCATGGTGCACGCGCTGAACTCGCCGCCGCTGCCCGACCTGGGCTCCACCTCCGGCTTCGACTTCCGCCTGCAGGACCGCGGCGGCCTGGGCTACGAGGCCCTGACCCAGGCCCGCCAGCAGCTGCTGGCGGCGGCGGCCAAGCATCCCGCGCTCACCGAGGTCGTCTTCGCCGGCCAGGAAGACGCCCCCCAGCTGCAGCTGTTCGTCGACCGCGACAAGGCCCAGGCCATGGGCGTGACGATCGACGAGATCAACACGGCGCTGGCGGTGATGTATGGATCGGACTACATCGGCGACTTCATGCTCAACGGCCAGGTGCGGCGCGTGACCGTGCAGGCCGACGGCAAGAGCCGCGTCAAGGTGGACGACGTGTCGCGCCTGCACGTGCGCAACCTGCAGGGCCAGATGGTGCCGCTGTCCGCCTTCGCCACCCTGACGTGGTCGATGGGGCCGCCGCAGCTCAACCGCTACAACGGCTTCCCTTCGTTCACGATCAACGGCTCGGCGGCGCCGGGTCACAGCAGCGGCGAAGCCATGCGCGCCATGGAAGCCCTGGCGGCCGACCTGCCGCGCGGCATCGGCTTCGACTGGTCGGGCCAGTCCTACGAGGAACGGCTGTCCGGCAACCAGGCGCCCGTGCTGTTCGCGCTGTCGGTGCTGGTGGTGTTCCTGGCGCTGGCCGCGCTGTATGAAAGCTGGTCCATCCCGCTGGCGGTGATCCTGGTGGTGCCGCTGGGCGTGATCGGCGCGGTGCTGGGGGTGACGTTGCGCGGCATGCCCAACGACATCTACTTCAAGGTCGGCCTCATCGCCACCATCGGGCTGTCGGCCAAGAACGCGATCCTGATCGTGGAAGTGGCCAAGGACCTGGTGCGCGACGGCCAGGGCATCGTGTCCGCCACCCTGGAGGCGGCAAGGCTGCGGCTGCGCCCCATCGTGATGACCTCGCTGGCCTTCGGCGTGGGCGTGCTGCCCCTGGCGCTGGCCACCGGCGCGGCCTCGGGCGCCCAGGCCGCGATCGGCACGGGCGTGCTGGGCGGCATCATCACCGCGACGGTGCTGGCCATCTTCCTGGTGCCGCTGTTCTTTCTCATCGTGGGCCGCGTGCTGGGCACGCGCGTCCGCCCCTTGCGTCCGCAAGGCCGCGAAACGCTGGAGACCTCGCCATGAAGGCTATGGCAATGACCCTGCTTGCGCTGGCCCTGGCCGGCTGCTCGCTGGCCCCCAAGTACGAACGCCCGGCCGCGCCGGTCCCGCAGGCCTATGACACGCCCGCCGCCGAAGGCCTGGCGGCCATGCCGCAGGATTGGCGCGGCTACTTCAACGACCCGGCGCTGCAAGCCTGGATCGAAGCCGCGCTGAAGAACAACCGCAACCTGCGGGTGGCGGCGCTCCGCATCCAGGAAGCGCGCGCGCTCTATGGCGTGCAACAGGCCGACCGCCTGCCGTCCATCGACGGCGTGGGCGAGTACAGCCGCGGCCGCGACGCCGAACCCGGCCAGCCGCGCATGCCCGTGGCGGACCGCTACCGCGCCGCCGTCGGCATTTCCGCGTTCGAGCTGGATTTCTTCGGCCGCGTGAAAAGCCTGAGCGACGCCGCCTTGTCGCGCTACCTGGCCAGCGAGGAGGCGCACCGCGCCGCCACGCTGTCGCTGGTCTCGGAAACGGCGACGGCCTATTTCAACCAGCGCTCGCTGGCCGAGCAGTTGCGCCTGACCGAGAGCACCCTGGCGGTGCGCGAGGCCTCGCTCAAACTCACGCAGCGCCGCTATGACGCTGGATTGGAAACGGCCGTGGGACTGCGCACCGCGCAGATGCTGGTGGAGTCGTCGCGCGCCACGCACGCCGAGCTGAGCCGCGAGTACCGCCAGGCCGTGCATACGCTGGGCCTGCTGGCGGGCGACTTTTCCCTGCCGCCCGACGCCGACGCCGTCACGCTGGAAAGCCAAAGCCTGACGCCGCTGGCGGCCGGCCTGCCGTCCACGCTGCTGGTCCGGCGCCCGGACCTGCGCCAAGCCGAAGACACGCTGCGCGCCGCCAACGCCGACATCGGCGCGGCGCGCGCGGCGTTCTTTCCGTCGGTGCAGCTGACGACGGACATCGGCACCACCGCCGGCAGCTTCTCGGACCTGTTCGGTTCAGGCACGGGCACCTGGAGCTTCGTGCCCAAGCTGACGCTGCCCATCTTCAACGCCGGGCGCAACAGCGCCAACCTGTCGCTGGCCGAAACGCGCAAGGACATCGCGGTGGCGCAGTACGAAGGCAGCATCCAGCAAGCCTTCCGCGAAGTGGCCGACGCCCTGTCCGCGCGCGACACGCTGCGCGCCCAGATCGACGCCCAGCGCAAGGTCCGCGACGCCGACCGCGACCGCCAGCGCCTGACCGAAAGACGCTACGAACGCGGCGTGGCCAGCTACCTGGAAATGCTGGAAGCGCAGCGCAGCCTGTTCGAATCCGAGCAGGAGTTCATCCGGCTGCAACAGCGCCGGCTGGTCAATGCGGTGGAGTTGTACAAGGCCTTGGGAGGCTGGGAACAGGCGGACCCGCCGGGCATTTCCGGTTGATGCGCTGGCGGGCTACGCGCGCCGCAGGCCGGAATTCCTGTTCCGGCCTTTCGACGCGGCCCCATCCCGCCGTCAGCTTTTCTCGATGCGATAGGCGCAGCGGCGCGCGCCCGCAAGGATATGCTCTTCGCGCCGCACCTGGACCTCGTCGCCCAGCACCTTGTGGAAGAGTTCCAGCTCGCTGCGGCAAAAGCCCATACAGGCTTTGGCCGCGGAGCAGATCGGGCAATGGTTCTCGATGAAGAGATAGTCCTTGCCGTCCTTGCGCAGCTCGGCCATGTAGCCTTCCGCGGACCGCACTTCCACCAGCCGCTCCAGCCTTTCCTTGAGGCTGCGGGCGCCTTGCATGGCCTGGCGGTAGCCGTTCAGCATGGCCGTCTCGCGCGCCTGGATCAGCTTTTCGACGCCATCCTCGCCGAACACCTGGCGGATGGCGCCTATCATCTGCACCGTCATTTCGGCATGCGTGTCCGGAAAGCGCCCATGCCCCGCTTCCGTCAGGAACCAGATCTGCGTAGGCCGGCCCCGGCCCGCGCTCTGGCTTTCCGAATCTACCAATCCCTCGGCATGCAGGCGGGCCATCTGCTGGCGCACGGCCTCGGCCGTCACGTCCATGGCCTTGGCGATGACCGCGACCGATTGCGGGCCGCGCGTCTTCAGGGTCATGAGCACGCGGTCCGCCGGTTGATGCTGCCAGGCGACGGGATGGGACGGGCTGTCGGACATGGATGTGGGGTCTCCGGATAGGTGCCTATGGTGCCACGAACCGCGCCTGGCGGTCAGCCGGCGGCCGCTTGCGGCGCCGCCTCGGGCGCTTCCCAGCCGCCGCCCAGCGCCTTGTACAGCGCGATCAGGCGGGTATAGGACTCGGTCTCGGCGACGGCCACGGCGTCCTGGGCGCGCAAAAGCGTACGCTGCGCGTCCAGCACCGTCAAATACGGCGCGCTGCCTTCGCGGTAGCGCAGCTGCGCCAGCTCCGCCGCCCTGCCGCTATGCACGGCGGCCTGCGCCAGGCTGCCCAACCGCTGCTGCGTCTGACCGTATTCCGTCAGCGCCGACTCCAGCTCCTCGACCGCGCGCAGCACGGTCTGCTCGTAGCTGGCGACGGCGCCATCGGAGCGCGCCACCGCGCCGCGCTTGCGCGCCAGTGCCGTCGGCAGGTGGAAGGCGGGCCAATTGGCATTGGCCGCGACGCTGAAGGCGCGGCTGGCCGACGAACCGAAATCCGCGCCGCGCAAGGCGACGAAGCCCAGGAAGCCGCCCAGGTCTATGCGCGGGTACAGCTCGGCGGTCGCCACCCCCACGTCGGCGTTGGCGGCGGCCATGTTGCGTTCGGCCGCCAGCACGTCGGGGCGGCGCGACAGCAAGGCGCTCACGTCGCCGATCGGCAGACGGGTGTCCAGCGGCGGCAGCACCCTGTCCCCGTCCAGTTCGCCCAGCTCCACCGGCCGCAGGCCCGCCAGCACCGCGATCCGGTACTGCGCCAGCCGCCGGGCGGCGATCTGCACCGGCACGCTGGCCTGCACGGTCTCCAGCTCGGCGCGCGCGCTGGCCAGATCGCCCTCGTCACCGCGGCCGGCCGTCACCATGGCCTGGATCACGCGCAGGCTGTCGCGCTGGCTGTCCAGGTTGGCGCGCGCCACCGCCAGGCGCTGCTCCGCGCCGCGCAGTTCGAAATAGTTGCGCGCCACTTCTGCGGCCACCACGATGCGGGTCTGGGCCAGGTCGGCGGCCTGCGCTTCGCTGCGCGCGGCCGCGCCTTCCGCCGCCCGGCGCAGCCGGCCGAACAGGTCCAGCTCCCAGGTGGCGTCGAAGCCCGCCCGGTAGCTCTGCGCCAGGTTGCGCTGGCCGGCGCCGGCGTTGGCCTGGGACAGACTGCGCTCATAGCCTCCGCCCAAAGTGACCGCCGGCAGCTGGTCCAGCTGCTTCTCGTCCAGCGCCGCGCGCGATTCGGCCAGCCGCGCCTGCGCGATGCGTATGTCCAGATTGCGGGCCAGCGCCAGTTCGATCAGGCGGTCCAGCTGCGGGTCCTGCAATTGCTTCCACCAGTCGCGCTGCAGCCGGTCGGCGGAGAAGCGGGCCTGCTCGGGGCTGGCCAGCGTCACCGGCGCGGATTGGGGCTTGTGGTAGTCGGGGCCGACGGCGCAGCCCGCGGCGGCCAGCGCCGCCAGCAGTACCACGGCGCCGCGGCGCAGACGTTGGGATAGTTGGGAATTCTTCATGATCGTTTCCTTCGGCTAGGCGGCGGCGCCCGGCACGGCGGCGTCCTCTGCCTGGGCCAGCGCCAACTCCTTGGCGCGTGGCGTGTCGTGCGCCGCGCGGTGGTCGCGGGCGAACACGGTGTAGACGGTGGGCAGCACGAACAGCGTGAACAGCGTGCCGACCAGCAGCCCCACCACAATGACGAGGCCCAGGCTGTAGCGGCTGTGCGCGCCCGCGCCGCTGGCGAACAGCAACGGGATCAGGCCCATGACCATGGCGGCGGTCGTCATCAGGATGGGGCGCAGGCGGATGCGGGCGGCCTGCTCCATCGCGGCGCGCCGGTCCAGCCCGTGGCTGACCTGCATCTCGTTGGCGAACTCCACCATCAGGATGCCGTGCTTGCTGATCAGGCCGATCAGCGTCACCAGCCCGATCTGGGTATAGATGTTGACGGTCGCCATGCCCAGCGCCAGCGGGATCAGCGCGCCGCAGATCGACATGGGCACGCTCACCAGGATGATGAAGGGATCGCGCAGGCTCTCGTACTGCGCGGCCAGCACCAGGTAGATCACGATGATGGCGAAGATGAAGGTGATCATCAGCGCCGAGCCTTCCTGGCTGTACTGGCGCGCATCGGACTGCCAGTCGTAGCTGAAGCCGGCGGGCAGGAACCTGGCCTGTTTGGTCAGAAACTGCACCGCGTCGCCCATGGTGACGCCCGGCATGGGGATGGCCTGGAAGGTGGCGGCGTTGAGCTGGTTGAACTGGGTCAGCTTGTTCGGCTCCACGCCCATGGACACCGTCACGATGTTCGACAGAGGCACCTGCTCGCCGCTGGCGCTCTTGACGTAGTAGCGCGCCAGCGATTCGGGCGAGATGCGCTGTTGGCGCAGGCTTTGCGGAATCACGTCATAGGAGCGCCCGTCCATGCCGAAGCGGTTGACGTAGTTTTCGCCCACCAGCACCGCCAGGGTGTCGCCGATGGCCTTCATGGTGACGCCCAGGCTGTTGGCCTTGGCGCGGTCCACCTTCAGCTGCACCACCGGGTTGTTGTAGTCCAGGTCGCTGTCGACCACCATGAACAGCCCGCTTTCGCGCGCCGCCTTCTTCAAGCCTTCCATGGCCTCGTAGACCACGGGGTAGTCCGACGCGCTCATGATGACCATCTGCACCGGCAGCCCGCCGGTGGAACCCGGCAGGGACGGCAGCTGGAAGGCGAAGATGTTGCTGCCTTCGACCTGGTTCACCATGGATTGCATGTCGGCCTGGATCTGGTCGGCCGAACGCTGGCGCTTTTCCCAGGGCACGAAGTCCACGCCGCCGATGCTGTTGGACACGCCGTCGGAGCCGTTGATCAGCCAGCGCCCCTGCTGCTCGGGCAGGGTCTTCATCACGTCGTCCCACTTGCGGCCGAACTTCTCCACATAGTCGATATTGGCGTGCTGCGGCGACTTGATCGCGGTCAGCACGGTGGACTGGTCTTCCACCGGCGCCAGTTCGCGCTGCGCGGCGTTGTACAGGAACGGCACGCTGGCCAGCACCGCCACGGCGAGCAGGCCGGTGACCCAGCGGTGATGCAGCGAAACATCCAGCAAGCGGCCATAGGCATCGCCCAGACGTCCGAAGAAATGCTCGGCGCGGCGCGCCATCCAGCCTTCGGAGACGCGGCTGTTCAGCAGGAAGGAACTCATCACCGGCGACAGGGTCAGCGCGATGACGCCGGACACGACCACCGCCCCGGCCAGGGTGAAGGCGAATTCCTTGAACAGCGAACCGGTAAGCCCGCCCATCAGGCCGATGGGCGCATAGACGGCCGCCAGCGTGATCGTCATGGCGATCACCGGTCCCGCCACCTCGCGCGCGCCGATGAGGGCCGCGCGCACGGGCGATTTGCCCTCTTCGATGTGCCGGTGCACGTTTTCCACCACGACGATGGCGTCGTCCACCACCAGGCCGATGGCCAGCACCATGGCCAGCAGGGTCAGCAGGTTCACGCTGAAGCCGAACAAGGCCATGATGGCCGCGCCGCCCAGCATGGACAGCGGTATGGTCAGCACCGGAATGAGCACGGCGCGCAACGACCCCAGGCACAGGAAGATCACCGCCACCACGATGACGATGGCTTCGATCAGCGTATGCACCACGCCGTCGATGGAGGCGCTGATGAAGCGCGCCAGCTCGAACGGCACCTGCACGCTAGTGCCCGGCGGCAGGTTCTGCTTGATGTTGGGCAGCAGCTCGTTCAGGCGCTTGACGATGACCAGCGGATTGCCCACCGGCGTGGCGTTCAGCCCGAAGTGCGTATAGGAAGTTCAAACGCCCTTTTCGGGCAGTCTGCTGGGTAGGCGGCGGTCGCGCAAGCCCCGTTTTGGGCACGGATCGGACGTCTGTGAGTGGGATTTCGGCATCGCGGGGCCACGCAGCGGCGTTGTCAGCAGCCATGCTTCGCTGATTCCCGACAGCGGGCCGAGCGCCGCCCTGCGGATCGTGGCCGCATCGGCTCGGATTCCGGTTTCGCCGTCGGCTGTGCAGCCGGCAGATCGTCACGCGGCTTGCACTGGCGGCGCGCGCGCTGCGGGCCTGTAGTGCGCTTCTTCCCGCGCGCCGTGCTTCTCGAAGTGGGCGAGGATGGCGCGGATGGCGGTGGGTTCCTCGATGCTGGCGACGATCCGCACGGTGCCACCGCAGTGGACGCAGGCGGTGACGTCGATGGAAAAGACCCGCTTGAGNNGGGACCAGCGCCGCCAGCTTGGCGATGAAATCCACCGGATCCCATTCCACATGCGTGGTGCCATTGCGCCACGGGGTCTTGAGCTGGTAACGCACCCTGCCCTGGAGCGCTATCGACAGCCGCTTCTCGCTGATCGCCGGGCGCGTGATGTAGCGGCACAGCTTTTCCAGCTTGTGGCTTTCGTGTGCTTCGGCCGCCACGCCGGCATGCAGTGAGAAGCCGCCGACCTTGCCGGCTTCGCCCTCCAGCGAACCGGCGTCACCGGGCAGCGTTTGCAGCGTGACGACCTTGCAGCCAGCGTCGCGGCCGGTGGCGATGCGGTAGGTGATCGAACTCATCCGCAGCCCATCCATGCTGTCGTCGCCTGCAGCGCTGTCTGCCAGGAAGGCCGATTCGCCCTCCCCTTCGAGCCAGCCTTTGCGCGTCAGGTGCCGACACACCCGGTGCGCGATGGTAGCTGCCAGCTGGGTCAACTGCGCGGTGGTGGGCGCACGGGCGCGGTGCAGGCGCAGTTCGCGCCGCGGCAGCTCGGTGGCTTCCACGTACACGCCGTCGAGCCACAGCATGTGGAAGTGGATGTTCAGGTTCAGCGCGCTGCCGAAACGCTGGATCAGCGTCACCGCGCCGCACTGGGCGCTGGCGCGGTCGATGCCGGCTTGATCGGCCAACCAGCCGGCGATCACGCGCTGCACGATGCCCAGCACCGGGCCAATGGCTTCTGGCTTGCTGGCGAACAGGAAACGCAAGGGGTACGGAAAGCTCAGCACCCATTGCCGCACAGGCCGCGGGCCGAACACCTCCTCGACCAGGTGCCGCGCACTCTCGGCCATGCGTCGCGCGCCGCAACTCGGGCAGAACCCGCGCTTCTTGCAGGAGAAGGCCACCAGCCTCTCTGCACGGCAGTGCTCGCACACCACCCGCAGGAAGCCGTGCTCGAGTACGCCGCAACGCAGGTAGGCATCGAACGCCTCGCGGACATACCCGGGCAGCGAGCGGCCCTCCGCTTCGATCCGTGCAATGAAGTCCGGGTAGTGCGCCTCTACCAACGCGTACAGCAGCGTGCGCTCGGGCGCGTGGCGCGCGTACCGCGAACCGGTGTGGGCGGACGGCAGTGGCGCGCATCCCGCGGCTTGCCGCCGGGATGTGGCGAGGCGCGGCACGCAGCGCTCCGGTGCGGGGACGGCTGCTCAGTGTTGCGCCTGTGTTCGCACGTTCGTATCGGTGCGTTCTGATCTTCGCGTCAGACATTGCCGCGGCGCGGGCACAACAAAAAGCCCGGCATCGCTGCCGGGCTCCGGCCCCGTCCTTGGGGCCTTGATGTCGGGTCGTTGCCGGGATCGGACCGCGCTGGCGCGGTCCGGTTCCCTGACGACCGGGCCAACCGGATCAGAAATCCATGCCGCCCATGCCGCCCATACCGCCAGCACCCGGCATGGCCGGCTCTTCCTTCTTCGGCACTTCGGCCACGACCACTTCGGTCGTGATCGCAAGGCCGGCGACGGAAGCGGCGTGCTGCAGGGCCGAGCGGGTCACCTTGGTCGGGTCCAGGATGCCCATGGCGATCATGTCGCCGAACTCGCCGGTGGCGGCGTTGTAGCCGTAGCTGCCTTCGCCGGCCTTGACGTTGGCCACGATCACGCTCGGTTCTTCACCGGCGTTGGCCACGATGGCGCGCAGCGGGGCTTCCAGCGCACGGCGGGTGATGGCGATGCCCAGGTTCTGGTCTTCGTTGATGCCCTGCCAGGGCAGATCCGTGCACAGCA
>JAFEFC010000018.1 GCA_018240785.1 Pseudomonadota bacterium
CTGGAATTTGAGTTTCATCGGCGCGACGGCGATGGTCACCGATTGCCACACCCCGGCCGAGCGCAGCAAGGCGCAGGGCATGAACGATTTCTTCGTCTTCGCCGCCACGGCGGCCGTGTCGTTCCTCGCGGGATCGATCCTGCACAGCTCGGGCTGGCAGGCGGTCAACTGGATGATCTTCCCGGCCCTGGCGCTGATCCTGGTGCCGCTGCTGTGGCAGGCCGCGCGAAAGCCGGCGCTGCCAGCTCCGGTCTGATCGGAGCGGTGCAAGAGGCGCTCCGCGCAGTGGGTCGCCTCGGCCGCTACAGCACCTGCTTCCACTGGCGCAGCCTCGACAGCGCGTCGTCGTAGGCGGTGGAGGTGAAGAACTGGATCTTGCGCCCGAGGGTCTTCATCGGGCTCAACGCGGGATCGAAAAGCGAGGCGTTCGAATGGTGCGCCACGCAGTCGAGCACCCGGTCCTGTCCCTCCGTGAGCATGGCTTCCAGCTCGCGAAGGTCTCTGCCCGCGAAACGGCGCTGGAAGCCGGCAGAAAGACGCTCGGCCCGCTGCGCCATCGCACTCGGCGAGTAAAAGGACGCCGAAGGTCCAGGCGTCCGATCATGCGCGAACTGCAGGATCATCGTGTTCCAGACGATGACGTCCACCAGGACCATCGCAGCGTTGGTATGCAGGCGCGGCTCCTGCCAGATCATGGCCGTGTGCCGGTAGTGGCTGGCGGGAATGGTGGCAGCTTCTACCCCGAGCTTTCGGTGGCTGGCGCGAACCTTGTCAAGGAGTTCCTGCTTCGTGGTTGGTAGTTTCATTCGGGATTTCTATTTCATCGAGACAAGGCTCGATAACCGGCGTGTCAGATATTCATCAAGTCACCAGCGCAATTACCTTGGATTGAGGAAAAGCGCTTGCCTCACCGCTGCGCTGGCGGCGCCGAGGGCTTGTGCATGATGAAGCGGGACATGTCGGTGATTTCCTGTTTGCGGATTTACGTTACTGCTGAAGCTGCTTCTGCATGGTGTTGTGGTTGTAGTAGTCGCTGGCATAGACAATCTTTCCGTTCGAAACACGGAAGAAGCTCGCGCCGAAATAACTGATGGTCGAACTGGAGGGCGACGTCCCGCCATTGCTGTTCTTGGTGGCGGTGAATTCCCACTCGATCGCCACACCATCGCCGGAGGCAACCGGCTGCGAACGGATTTTCATTTTTCGGTCGGGCAGGATTTTCATCAGAAACTGCGAGACTTCGGTAATGGCTTGAGGCCCAGTGCGGGACGCTTCATTGCTGGTATTGAAATAGACGACGTTGGAATCGAGCACTTTTTCCATCGCGTCGGTTCGCCCGCCATTCCAGGCGTCAAGGTATTGCCGGACCACCTTCACGTTCTCTGGCTCATCTGCCGCCTGCGACGTGACGCTATAGGCGAGTGAAGCCAGCCCGAGGAATATCGCTCCCAAAGCCTGCACCGGACGGCAGCGCAAGCCGTCTGAAGAACGAAGGGGCCTGAATGACAGGGCGTGCTGCATGTTGTTCATGGTCGAAATACTCCAAAAGGTGTTGAAAAAAATCCCGCTCGCACGGGCGTGGTGGAAAATCGCATGTCGCGCGCAACGAAGCACAGGCCGTCGGCAATTGCTCTTTTGTCAAATACATAGAATCATCCTATGTATAAGGCCTGAGTTGCTACAATCGAGGTCCGATGGGCTCCCGTCTCTACGTCATTTGAGAACCGCGATGAATAACCGCTTCACACTCCCACAGGCGCCGCGGCGTTCGCTCGTCGATTCGACGATTGAGCTGATCCGCGGCCAGATCGAGGGAGGCGCCTGGAAGGTCGGCGAGCGCATCCCCAGGGAGCAGGAACTGGCCGAGATGCTGGAGGTTGGCCGCAACACGGTGCGGGAAGCCATTCGCGTGCTCTCGCACGGCCAGGTCCTGGAAGTCCGCCAGGGTGATGGCACCTACGTGCGAACCAATATCGATCCGGCCGAGGTCATGCGCCGTGTCGGGCGTTCCGGCTTGCGAGAGCACTTCGCGTTGCGCTGCATGCTGGAAACCGAGGCGGCCAGGTTGGCCGCGGTGCATCGGTCCAAGGCGGACGTTGGGCTGCTGCGCCGACTGTTGAAGGCCCGCGGCGAGCAGGAGCAACACGCATCGAGCGCGGCCTTTGCCGAGGCCGATACGGCTTTCCACTGCGCGATCGCCGGGATGTGCGGCAACGGCGCGCTGGCTGAGCTGTACCGCTACTTCGCGAACTCGGTCCGCATGAACACGCTGACTGCGCTGAAGGACAAGGAACTGCCCGAGCCGGGTCTCGCGACCCATGAGGCGATCGTGGATGCTATCGAGCGCCAGGATGGAGAAGCAGCTGCGGCGGCTGTGCGGAACGTGGTCGCTCCGCTGATTGCGGCACTTGAGAAATCGGGTTGATCCGAGCGCGACTCCCGCGCTGGCAATGCCGCTTTCCATCGAGCAGCCGGTCGCCGGCCCCGTTGATCGGAACGCGGGTTGTTTCCCGGAGAGCACGCGGTAGCCGGTCCTCATGGATAGGCCCTTGGTGCGCTACAGCGACCGGACGGTGCTGTTCATATCGAATCTTCGACGCGACCACCCGCCAGGACATACCGGGCCAGCGCCTCGGCATCGGCGTGGGTGGCCCGGGTGGACTGCGGTGTACCGAAAGCCTGGACGAGCTTTGGCAGCATGGCCTCCAACTGGGCTCGCTTATCCGAATCCGGTTCGACGTGGATGAGCGCGAGCAATGTGCCGCCAAGCGTCTCCTTGTGAGTCTTCAGCCAGACGCCGCGCTGAGCGCGATCGTCGAGAGTCTCTTCTGGCCCTCCCGCGACGTAGATAAGCACGAAGGGCTTTCCGCAGGCGACGAGTTCATCCATTTCCGCGCACCAGGCGCTGCTGTATCCGTTGTAGATGCTTGCGCCGTCGAAGCGGACGATGGGGAAATCGCTGGTGTCGTGAACTTTCGGTTGCTGGGACATGATCCTGGACTCTCGCTATTAACGTCCTAACATCCTACCTTTGTTGAGAATTACTTGCAACTGAAATGGGCATGGGCACACCGCCGTGCAGCGCCAAGTGACGGGCGAAATAAGGGCTTGACCTTCCAACAATGGGAGGCCCTACAGTGAACCCATCAACCTCATTCAAGGAGTTTTTTCATGAAGGTCAACAAGTTCAGCCTCTTGTTCATTGCGGGCGCCGTCGTGGTCGCCGCCGGCCTGATGGCCGTCCAGAAGAAGGTGGTCGTCCCGTCGGGTGAAGCGATGCAGGCCAGTGCGGGCGGAGGTCACCAAGGGCACGCGATGCCCTCCAGCGCCTCGGCCAATGACAGTCCTTCCACGACCGCGTATCGCGCCGTGAACGACCAGATGCACGCCGGGATGGGAGCGCAGTTCACTGGCAACGCCGACGTCGATTTCATGCGTGGCATGATCCCGCACCACCAGGGCGCGATCGACATGGCCAAGGTGGCGCTGCAGTACGGCAAGGACCCGGAGGTTCACAAGCTGGCCCAGGAGGTCATCACCGTGCAGGAAGGCGAGATCGCCATGATGAACAAGTGGCTGGGCGACAACGGCCAGCAGGCGGCGGCCGGCAGCTCGGGCGATGCCTCGACGGCCGCCTACCGTGCCGGCAACGACCGCATGCATGCGGACATGATGATCGACTTCAGCGGCGACGCCGATGTGGACTTCATGCGCGGCATGATCCCGCACCACCAGGGTGCGATCGACATGGCCAAGGTGGCGCTGCAGTACGGCAAGAACCCGGAGGTCCGCAAGTTGGCTCAGGAGGTCATCTCCGCGCAGGAAGGCGAGATCGCCATGATGAAGAGTTGGCTTGTCGCTCGGGGCAAGTGAAGGCACGACCATGAACCAAGCCAACACCCCGCGCATCCTCATCTATAGCACTCCAACTTGCCCGGACTGCCGGGCACTAAAGGAGTGGTTGTCCCAGCAGGGCATCGCGTTTGAAGAGCGCGACCTGACCGACCCGAAGATTTCCGCGGAGGCCAAGTCACGAACCGGCGTGCGCGTGGCCCCGATCACGATCGTCGGCGACGAGGTCTTCTATGGCACCTTCGCGAGCCAGAAGCCGAGGCTGATGAAGGCGCTCGGTCTTCAGTGAGCCGCTGAAGGAAGACCGTGGTCACGGGCGGAGTCGCCGGTGCGGACCCCGGTCGGACCCTGTAAGCGCTGTTGTGGACGCGTCTGCACGCAAAGCTCAAGACCGTGAGGCATTCTTCGCCGACGACGCTCGGCGCTTTCGCCTGCGGTCGTTGACATCACGAGAGGAATTTTTATGCGATCGACATCATCAGCCACCTCCCTGCACGTCGCCATTTCCGAGGGCATCACAGTCGCCAACGACCTGCCGTTCGTGCTGTTCGGCGGCATCAACGTCATCGAGGATCTCGATACGACCCTGGCTGCGGCTGAGCACTTCGCGGAGGTGACGCGCAAGCTGGGGATACCCTTCGTTTTCAAGGCGTCGTTCGACAAGGCCAATCGCTCGTCGATCCATTCTTTCCGAGGTGTCGGCCTGGAGGAAGGGCTGCGGGTCCTCGATGCGGTCAAGTCGCGGTTCGGATGCCCAGTCTTGACCGACGTGCATGAGGTTGAGCAGGCCATGCAGGTCGCTGCCGTTGCCGACGTACTGCAAGTTCCGGCCTTCCTGGCCCGGCAGACCGATCTGGTGGCCGCCATTGCCCGCACCGGTCGGGTAGTGAATGTCAAGAAGCCGCAGTTCCTCAGCCCGGGCCAGATCAGGCATGTCGTCCACAAACTGCACGAGGCTGGCAACCCGCGCGTCCTGCTGTGCGAGCGTGGCACGCAGTTCGGCTACGACAATCTCGTCGTGGACATGTTGGGCTTCCGCGAAATGAGCGTTGCCAGCAGTGGCCTGCCACTGGTGTTCGACGTAACCCATAGCCTGCAGCGGCGAGAAGCGGATGCGTTGGCTTCGGGTGGGCGTCGCCAACAGTTGCCCGAACTCGCGCGGGCCGGCATGGCGGTCGGCATTGGCGGTTTGTTCCTCGAAGCACACGCCGACCCGGCGCATGCACGTTGTGACGGACCCAGCGCTCTGCCACTGGACACGCTCGAACCGCTGCTGCGGCAGGTCAAGGCGGTGGACCAACTCGTCAAGTCGTTCGAGCCTCTTCGGATCGACTGAAGCTTGCCACCCGTTCAAACAGAACGTGTGGCACTTCCCCTCTTAGTCGGCTATTTGAGCGACAGATAAGGATTGTTCGGTGGAACGGCATCGAATATGTGCGATGGGTCTTCGAGCAAATAGCCATGCACCTGGCGCGTTTTGCGCGGTCCCATGACCTCGCACGTCCTGATGTTCAGACCCGATGGCTGTTTCCTGTGGAGTCCGAGTTTTTCAAAGCGCTTCTGCACCCACTGCCAGTCCTGCAGGGCCGCGTCCTTCGCAAGCGGCCCAATGGTTGGATGCTCTTGTGCGTAGCGCTGGAAAACACCAGGGCTGATCAGGTAAACCGTGTCGGACACGGTATGTACCAGGGCCTTGGCGTCATTGATGATGAGCTTGCGGGTCTGGACGGCCTGTTTCAGCCAGGCCATGAAATGCTCGCCCGATGGCCGCCCGGTAAATGAGGCGAAATCGTGCGGCGCAGGCGCGGCGGTCGGCGCCGAAGGACCTGGGGCCGATGCGGGAGGGTCGAGCGGCACCGCTGCATCGTCGGCACCCTCTGGCGGGGCTTCGACGGACTGCTCCGGCTCAGGCGTTGTCTCGAACATCGCCAGCATGCTTTCCAGTGGGTCGGCCGGATTGCGCTGCGTGCTGGGAGGTATGGCGTGACTTCCGCCCGACTGATCTGGACGGCTGCTTGCTGCGGGCTCCTTCTCCGTTGCCACCGCTGCTCCAGGTAGCAATGCAGCGTCGGGTGCGGACGGGCGCGGCCCGTCCTCGGCCTCGCCGGCGTTGTCCACGGTCACGGTTCCCGCAAATGGGCTGGGTCGCTCCGAGGGCTCCCAGATCAGCGCCGGGGCCAGGCGCAGGAGCGTGAAGGCATGGGACCAGCCACTCTCACTGGTAATAGTTGCGCGCCAGATGGCCTTGCCGGAGGCGGTGGGCTGCAACATGGCATGATCCTGTAGCACGTTGAACACGGCCGTGTTGTTCGCGGGGATGCCATCGACCCCCTGGGACAGCAGGTGCGCGCGCAGCTTGTCCGAGACGGTCTTGCTCACCAGCCACAGCGCGTCCTCGGTGAGCCAGCCATCGGAGGCCTCCGGCTGGTTCAGTTTCAGCTCTTCCTTGAGCAGGTAGCGCAGCCCGTTGACCAGCTTGCGTTGGAGCGAGTGCTTGGGCGCGGCCATGGCGCGCGCGGGATCGCCGCCCAGCTCCTGGGCGACGGAGGCGCGGTCGGCCTGCACGACAAGCTCGCCCAGAACCCCGGCGTGCTCGTACTGCCCAGCCAAGACGTAGAGCAGCGGCGCCCACAAGGATGGATAGCCACTGAGCCAGTCCAGCAGATCGCGATTGAGCAATTGCTGGTACAGCAAGCCTGTCGCGGCGCTATGAAGCCGGTACTCGCGGTCGTCGCGGTAGCGGAAGCGGTACGGTTGGCGCAGCGGGCCGTGCCATGGGTGCCAGGTGCTGCCGTCGGCCAGCTCGACGTGCAGATCGACGGCCACCTTGCCGATGTCATGGAGCAGTGCGGCATAGGCGACGGCCGCAGTCCAGGCTTCGGCCTGCGCCGCCTGGTCTTCGGGGCTGGCCCCGATGGGCAGCAGATGGGACTGCCGCAGCTTTAGGCTGTAGGCGACGATTTCGAGGCCATGGTCGAGCATGCCGCCCGGGTAGGCATGGTGATGCGCTTCGGAAGCCGGGAAGGCCTGGACCAGCTCGGCGTAGCGCTCCAGCGGCGCGCGGTACAGGGAGGCGAACTGCTTGCGCGAAAGCGAGGTGCGCTGCCAGATGTGTTCCAGCAGCTTCTGCCGGCGCGGGGTGGCGAGCAACGATGCGGCCGACTCCGGCCGCATCAACCCTTTCGGGAGGTCGGTGGCGGGTGCTGGCGACGGCGCGGCAGCGACCGGGGGCCGTTTTCGCTGGAACAGGGAGAGCATGTCGGTGTCCTGATGGCGGGCCGGGCGGGAGGCCTTTTGGCCTTTTCAAGGTAGGGCCTTTCCCCTTGCACCCCATTCCCTTGCCGTTTCGACCCTTTGGCCTTTAACCGTTTCGGTATAGCGGGGCCTGGGCTGCGGCTCCAGCGTCAATGCGGAACCCGCACGAATGGATTAGACGGCGACCTGGCGCTGGGCCCCGGCCTATGCTGCCGGGGCGCTACACCGCCAGGTAGGCTCCCACCCGGGCGACTAAGTTGACAAATGCGACAAAGGAGACTAGAGTGAATCCTGTCTCAAACCTACCTGGGAGCTGACCATGCCCACTGCGATCGAATTCATTGCCGACCGGCTGCCGCGAGTCACGGTGGAGGATGTGCGACGCTTCGCCGATACCGTCGAAATCCGGGATGCACCGGCGTTCGCGGCTGAGTTGCAGGCGTTCATCCACGAGCGCGTGGAGGCGGTGACGCTGCCCGCCAACCTGGAAGGTGAAACGGTGGCGCAGGCCTTGCAGCGCAAGGCGGCCGCGTTGCGCTCCGACACGCGCTGGACACCGGCTGAAACCGATGTCCAGCGAGGCCGCGCCTTGCTGCTGGAAGCCTTCAACCAGCCGGACAACCTGCCGCCTGCCGAGTTCGCCAAGCTGGCGGACAAGTCGCGCCAGCAAATCTACAAGGACATCCTCGCCCGTCGGCTGCTGGCGCTGAACGTGGGGCCGCGCGGCCAGAAGCTGCCCGACTGGCAGCTCGACCCGGTGAAGCAGCAGTTGACCCAAACCGTGCTCCAGGAGGTCGAGGGCATCGACCACTGGACGATCTACCGCGCGCTGTCCGAACCCCTCGAAGGCCTGGGTGGTCGCTCGCCCGTGGATGCGGTGACGCATGGCACGATCGATGACGTGGCCGAGGCCGTGTTCAACGTGCTGGGCGTCCAGGTGCATTGAAGCGAGACCGCCATGAGCCACGAGCTGCCTTCGTTCCTGATCGATGCCGGTGAACTGCTCCAGCATGTGAGCCGCGTCGTCTATCGGGGCAGCCCGCTGTACTATGGCCGCAGCAGCACGAATCGCTACGATGACCCAGCGGGGGCCTACGGCGTGCTCTACCTGGGGCGCGACCTGCCCACGGCGCTGATGGAGTCGGTGTTTCACAAGCACCAGTGGCTTGCGGACACGCAACGCTCGATCGCGCTGAAAGAAGTCCAAGCCCGGATGGTGCGCGCAGTAGGCGTGATGGACGACGTGTTTCTGGCCGATCTCACGGCGCAGGGCGTCATGGCGGGCTACTTCGGCCTGAACCTGGAGCAGTTGGCCAGCCGCGACTACACGCACACGCAGCGGGTGTCCGCCCAGGTGCATGCGATGCTCGGAGATGATGGCCAGGCGCTGTTCGACGGGGTGCTCTATCCGTCGCGCAACAACTATCCCGCCAAGAGCATCGCCCTGTTCGAGCGTGCGGGAGCGAAGGTTGGCGTCATCGAGGACATCGACCTGGTGGACCATGTGGACTGGCCGCGTTTCGTTGTTACCTACCGCATCGGCGTTGAACCCGACCCCGGCCCGGTGGGGCCGGATGACGAAGCGTCCTGAAGCAGCAAGAAAACACATTGAAGCCGCAAACCGAATGAAGTGGAGCAAACTGGAATAGGCATTCCTCAACAGCAGGAGACGACCATGAACACGACGACCCGCACCAGCACCGCAGAACGCCTCGGCCGCGCCTTTGGCCGCGGATGGCGTGCCTATGCGCGACGCGAACGGCGGGCGTCGAACTGGTTGGTGTCCAAGGGCATGCCGCGAGCTGGCGCTACCGCGCTCGTGTGGGTAGCCAAGCTGGCTGTACTGGGGGTGCTGCTCTACGTTGCGTTTTGGTTTGCACTCGTGATGCTGGGCGTTGCGGCGGCGGGATGGGCTGCTGCTGCAAATACTTCGGATGAGGACGAGTGGCCTTTCACCGACCTCACCGAGCTGCGCAAGACGCCGGGCTACGATCCCAACCTGTACAACGACACGTCGCACGAGTTGTACACCGACGACTGACCGGCCTCGCGCTATTTCAGTTTTCCTCCGGTGAGCGCCCCGGCACCCTTGCCGCCAGCTTGGCCGGCGCTCTTGCTGCCATCGGAAAGTCCCTGGATGACGTGCCCGGCCCGAATCCCAACCCAGGTAAGGCTCGCCAGCCAGAATCCCGGCAGAACCAGGAACATCGTGCCCATGACGAACATCAGGAGCATGTCGCCGAAGGCGTTGTTCAACCCTACCAGCGGGTCAAAGTTGGTGTGCGGCCGGTTCCAGCCAAAGCCCCAGCCATAAAGCGCGTCCAGAATCGTTGAATCGATCCAGCGTGCGAGCTGGAACCAGAAGTCCGTGAAGAACAGCGCGAACTGCACGACGCTGACGGTGACGACCGTCTTCAGGTCGTAGGTGCCCACAACCAGCACGAGCGGGATGCAGATGACCAGCGCCATCTTCAGTAAGGCGAGGATCATGGGCAGGGATTGGCGCACGACATCCATGGCAGGAAACGCGGCAATCGCGCCGACTGCCATCCCCACGTCGCCCGTGGCGCGCGTCACGATGTTCGGCAGGGTCTTGTCGATCTGGCCGCCGTAGTCCGTATAGACGCTGCCCTGGTTCAGTTTCTGCTGCCGCGGTGACGCGATGGCGCGGATCACCGAATCGTCCACCTCGGCCCGGCTGAGGAACCCGGCCCAGCCCGCCAGGCGATTCAGCAGGGTCGGGTCCACTTGCCCCAGCAGCCGCGCGCGCAGGCCGTTGCTGCCGTCTGACCACCACTGCCTGCAGGTCGGGTAGCCGCCACCATTGGCAACCTGCGCGAGGCCTGCATCGCGGGTGTCGTCATAGGGCCATGCCTCGCGCGCCGTGCTGGAGCGGTAGCTGTCGTAGTAGCCACCCGTGTCCGTGAAAAAGCGCGAGCCGATCCAGGTTACGTCGTGCATCTGCTGCTCATCGAGATCCGGGCGCTGCATGAACAATTTGGCCCGCGCAGGCCCATAGCAATCCCGCGAGAAGTCCGCGACCTCCTGAGCCAGTACCGGGTCGTCAATGCGGGTCGCGTCGATCTCCATCCTCATCTGCCGCAGGTCCGTACCGCACGGGATCGCCGCTACCGAGGCGCTCGTGACGGCGCGCGAGAGCGCGTGCATGAAAGCCCACCAGACCGGCACCTTCGCCGACTGGTTGTTGATGGTGCTGAAGGACTGCGACCAGCCGGTTTCCGTGGGCTGCGGCACGCTGACCTGGCACTGCGCCGAGCGCGAGCTGTCGTACTGGATGGTGCTGAGGTCCACGTCGATGAACGGAATGCCCGCGAACATCACCACCACGATCGCGACGAACACCCGGTTCTCGATACGGGCGGCACTCAGAACGCCTTTGTTGCCCTCGTCAGCGCCTTCCGCGCGGGCCTTCAGCCACTCCTGCACGACGATGGCGACGAAAGGCAGCGCGAACACCCCGCTGGACACCAGCACGGCCCAGATACCGTTGTTGACGATCCAGGACACGAGGGTGAGGTAGTACTCCAGATAGTCGGTCGTGAAGAGCGTCATGGCCCCGATCTCCCCTCAAGCGGCCTGCATCAACAGGCTGGCTTCCAGCGCGACGATGGCGACGACGCCGGCGACCTCGGTACGGATCAGCCGGCGCCGCGCCTGCCCATCTGTCCCGCTTTGGTCTTCGCGGGCCAGCACCCGGCGGCGCATCCAGAACCATCCATAGGCCGTTGCCGCGTACACGCACAGCCGCCAGATGAAGAAATACCCTGCGGAGGCCGCCAGCCACCGTTCCCAGCCTGCAACGCTGCCGACCAGGTTGATGCCCGCGACGTTCGCCCCCACTGCGGCGGCAACGATAAGCACCAGCCACAGCAGCGTCTTCGCCGCGCGCCGGCTGAACAACCAGCGCAGCGGCCGCCAGGCCATGCGCGCCGGGCTCATGGCCGACTCCCCGGATTGCCCTTCTGGAGCTGGTCGAGACGGTCCGGCACAGGATCGCCCTCGTAGATGCCGCGCGAACCGGCCGCGCGCGCGCCGTGGCGCTGGATGATCGCCATGGGCGAGTTGTTCGCCAGTTCGCGCCGCAGCTCCAGTTCGGTCTTGAGGTTGCGAATCTCACGGTCGAGCGTGTCGCTCTCGTGGTTCACCGCCTCCACGGCAAGTTCGTTCGCCGCGACGTTGGGCTCCTTCTTGCCCGTGAGCAGCGTGCGCTGCAGCAGCAGCGCTTTCTCCAGCACGGATGCCAGCGCGACCTCGGACGCGAGGCGCTGCGACAGCAGGTGCTGGTCGGGCTCGTCGCGCAGCGCCTCGATCACGCCGCGCGTGATCGGCAGCGACGCACTGCCAGCTTCGCGCAGGTTCTCCGGCGTCGTGTTCTTGGCCTTGGTTACCAGGTCCTGGAGCGCCTGCAGCTTGGCGTCGTACTCCTCCTGGATCAGCGGCGTGAGCCCGACGCCCGGCGTCGTCTCGGTCTTGGTGCAGGCATCGCACGTGCGCTGCTCCTTCTCGCCGAGCACGCGCGTGGCCCACTCGACGGCAGCCTGCGGCGAGGTCCAGGTCTGGCACGAGAGACTGCTGCAACTGGCCGGCGCAATGGACGAGGTGTCGGTCACGCCGCGGCCGTTGACCAGGTTGTAGCCAGCGCGGGTGACATCGCCGACGACCTTGATCGCGGGCTGGCCGGAGCCGCCCGCGTTGCTGCCCCCGACCCACGGCACGCCGTCATTGCCGCGGCGCGTCTCGGCCTGCTCGATGGCCGAGACCGCATCCGTGCTCGACACGGCATCGCGCAGCGCCAGCCCTTCGGCCATCTGGCTCCAGCCGAGTTGGCCGCCCGCCGTTTCGGCCATCTTCTCGGCCATGGCACGGCACGTCAGCTTGCTGCGGTCGAAATCCAGCCGCGCCTGCAGCACGCCATTGGTGAGCAGGTTGTACAGACCGGGATCGGCCCGCTGGATGATCAGTGCGGGCAACGATGCCACCGCACTGGTGGCACTCTGGATCACCGACGACATGATTTGCTGGAAGCCGTTGGTAATGCCGTTAAGTTGGTTCTTCAACGTGGTCTGGATGTTCATGTCGCCGCAGATCAAGTTGCTGTTCCAACCCACGCCGACACCGATGGAGCGCATGCCGGCTGCACGTCCCATCGACACGGCGTTGCCGCCACCGATCGAGTACATGACGTCATCGCCGATGACGCTGCCGCTGGTCTGGTATCCCAGTTGACCCCAGGCCACGCCGCTGCCCAGCGCGAGCGCGCCGGCCAGTGCCAGGACGATCTCCGTGCGACGTACCCGGCGGGAGAACGGATTGAATGCAGGACGGAACTTCATGGCACCCCCTCAGAGGAAATCGACGCTGCCCAGGAACACCTGGCCCCGGCGCTCGCAGCAGGCATACGGCCGCCACAGCGCCCATGCGTAGTCGCCTTGCTGGGCCTGGGTAAGGAAGCCGCTGCGCGGGAAGACCGTGCAGGACGAGGACAGGACGGGCGTGAGTTCTTGCCACTTGCCGGTCGAGGCATCGCCCTCCATCAGCGCGCCGGCCGGCCAGTAGCCGTCACGGGAGTTGGCAAGCAACGGCTGATAGACGTGGATCTGCCCGCGGCGCGTGACCACATCGCCCGCACGCTGGGCCACCACTGCGCCGGCCTTGAAGTCGTCGGTCTGGTGCAGGAAGCCGCCACGGGGATACACGTTGCCCCAGAGATTCATCGTGGTACGGGCACCGACTTCGCGCCGGCCCGGAATCAGCGCTTCCGGGTAGGCCATCTCGGGCACGTTGTAGCGCCAGGCCAGCGTATCCAGGGTGCTGAGCAAGTACGGCATAAACGCCGTGCCCGCGCCCTCACAGAAGTAGCCTGACGAAGAGACGAACTGGTTGAACACCTCTGCGCCGGGGTGACCGATGACATCCGCGTTCTTGAATTTGGCGAGGCTGTTTTCGTGATCCTCGTTCGTCGTTCCGTCGCCGCCAGCTTGGGCGGACGGGTTGGGCGTGCTCATTGCCTGGACTTCGACCCAGGGGTTTTCTCCGGTATTCGAGTACGACGACACCACTGCATCGGGGATGTAGTGGCGCACCTTGATCGACGTGCGCACGGTGCAGCCCGTCCATGTGCAGTAGAGCCAGTAGCAGATGCCGACGACGCGGTATTCGAGGCAATCGGGCGATGCCACCGAGCCGATGATGGTCGCTGTATTGAGGGCGTAGCTGCCCGTGGCGCTGAGCAGCAGCAACGAAGCCACGCCAGCGCGCAGGCGGCGCATCAGGTCGAATGGTCGGGTCACGGCTGGGTCCTCCGGTGCTGCTCGATGCGCGCGACAGCGCGAGCCACATCCGGCTCGCCATAGACCACATAGCGCCTGTCCACCACCACGGCCGGGAGGCTGGTGATGCCGAGGCTCCATGCGTCGGTAACGCCTTGGTATGCGGAAGCGATGCGTCGCTGCAGATCGGCACCGCCGCCATTCAGCCGGCGCTTGACGATGGCCGTCGCCTGTTCGGGGTCGGTGGGCAGTCCCGCGGAAAGCTCCGCTTCAATCCTGTGGGCTTCGTCCAGCTCGATCAGCCGCTCGCCGCCCATGGTCTTGACCGGGTGGCGGCTGTCGGTGACGACCACCACGTCGGCGGCGAAGGTGGCCGGGCTGAAAACGGCCAGGGCTGCCGGCAGCGCCACGGCCCGGCCGAGGGTTCGCCAGCCCGGCGCGAACCTGGAAAGGGATGCTGTCATGTCGCGTGCCCTTGAAGTTGATCAGAGCAGTAGTCAAACGCGAAGCCGACGCGGCCCCAACAAACAATGCGCATCGCGCACTGCCCGCATACCTGCTTGTCTCGCGCCCATGAAAAAGCGGAGGCCGAAGCCTCCGCGTGGATCAGGGAGCCGATGCCGTCGCTACAGCAGGCCGGATTCCGCGAACGAGTACGGCGTGCCCTGGCCGACGATGAGGTGATCCAGCACCCTCACGTCGATCAGCGACAACGCGGCCCTCAGCGTTTGGGTCAACGCACGGTCCGCGCTCGACGGCTCCGTGCAGCCCGAAGGGTGTTGGTGAGAAAAAATGACCGCTGCCGCATTCAGTTCCAAGGCACGCTGCACGATCGGACGCGCATGCACCGAGGTCGAATGGATCGTGCCTCTGAACATCGGCTCGTAGGCCAGCACCTCGTGCATGCTGTTGAGGAACACGATGGCGAAGACTTCATTGGGCTCGGCGGCCAGTTTCAGGCGCAGGTAGTCCTTGACGGCGGCAGGCCTCTCCAGGGATGGCCCCTTCTTGAAGACCCGCTGCTCCAGCAGCGCGATGGCTTGCCGGATGATCCAGTCATCGGATTGGGACATGGGGGCAAAACGTGGCTCCACGCAGGAGTCGTTGGCGACGAGAGACATGGCGGACCTCCAGAAAGTGAGCGGAGGGCGCCACCCTGGGAGGGCAAGCCCTCCTGGGGATGGAAACAGCGGAACAAGGTGCATCCATCACCGCGCGGCGGTGATTGTTCGCGGCCAGGATGCGAAAGCGAACGGGTAGCGGTCAGCGCGGCGAGCCGCGCCGTAGCCTTCAAGACCGAGGGCTACCTGGGCATGTCGCCGACAACGTCGGCAGGCATTTCGGATGTGGGGGTGGCGGGCGAACCCGGCGCGTCGCTGGCCATTTCCCCGGCCGCCAGCAGGTCCATGGCCGAGAGCAAGGCATCGCCCTCGATCGGCCCCTGCAACAGGATGGCCTGGCCCGTCTGGCGATCGAGCAGTCGCAGCGACGGCGTGGCGGTCACGCCGCTCTTGGTGGCTTCCGCGGCCTGCGCGCGGATGGCCACGTTGGGGCGCTCGCTAGCCATGCACTGTTCGATGGCTGACGTTGTTTCGGGGTAACGCAAGCCATCGGGCAAGCCCTGGCCGTCGCTGCGCGTGTGGGCATAGACCCATTCGACCGCCTGCCAGAACGCCGCATGCCCGCCCGCTTCGGCGGCGCACTCGGCCAGACGTGCCTCGGCCGACGCGGCAGGCTCGTGCGCGGCCAGCGGCTGGTGATGCCATTGCAGCGCCACGTCGGTGTTGTTGCCGACCCAGCGCTTGAGCTGCGGGAAATACTCCCGGCAGAACGGGCATTCCAGGTCGGCATAGAGCGTCAGCGTGAAACGGCCTTCCGGGTTGCCCATCTGCCAGGGTGGCCCAGCGACCTGCGCCGTGCTGACCGGCGCGCGCGACGGCGCTGAGGATTCGCCGGGCGTCCGGGACACCAGCCAGATCAGCAGCAGCGCGACCAGCGCAGCAGCCAATACCCAGGGCCAGCGAGGCCGCCAGCGGCGACGGCGGAACGCCTGGACCTGCATCGGAATGGAAGGACGTTTCTGTTCCATGGCGTTCTCCGGTTTACGACAGTTCCAGGGCCGGCGACTCGATGCCGCGGGCCTGGTCGATCTTCTCGGCCACCTTGAAAGCCGCTTCCAGTTCGGTGCAGCCGTACTGCTGCATGAGCTGGTAGCGTTCGGCCTTCTCCTCGGGTTCTGTCTGCGCGAGGGCGAGGTACAGGGACGGCGGCACGGCGCGGAACAGCACTTCCATGCTCTTGGAGAGGATGACGCCTTCGGTGAATTTCCCCGCTTCCTTGCGCGCCGAAAGCATCAGCGCCTTCTGCGCGGGCGAGAGTTCGCGGAACCGCGCGATCTTCTCAACTTCATCGGGCGGCATGCTGAGACAGATCCACCACTCGATCATGTTGAGCATGGGCTCCGCGGCGCGCGGCAGGTCGTCGATGTTCTGCGTCGCGAGCCAGAACCAGGCCCCCAATTTCCTCCACATCTTTGTAATTTTCACGACGTAGGGCGCGAGCAGCGGGTTCTTCGTGATGATGTGGCCTTCGTCGGTGACGTTGATGATCGGGCGTCCCAGGTATTGGTCGCGCTCGGCGATGTTGTTCACCGTGCTGATCAGGCTGATGTAAGCGATGGAGAGCTGCGCGTTGTAGCCCTCGCGGGCGTATGTCGCGAGGTCAACCAAGGTGATGTCGGCTTCGGGCCACGGCGTGCCGTCGCGGTCGAACATTTCGCCGTCCGTGCCTTGACAGAACATGTCCATCGCATCCGCCATCTCCAGCAGCCGCACGCGGCGCATTTCGGGCAGCGTCGGGTCCTGGCCGCGGGCGCGCAACGCGTTGCGCACGTCGCGCGTAAGCACCGTGCGTTTGTCGGCCACGCAGTGCTCGGCGGCGTCGAGGATGCACTGACGGATCAGCGAGCGGTCAGCCCGCGTCATCCGGGCTTCCTCCTTGTCCTCTCCGCCCGTGATCATCAGCCGCGCCGTGATCTCCAGTTCGCCGAGCACGTCGCGCTGCTCGTCCGCCTCCATGGCCGAGGCATCTGGTGGCGGGTCTTCATCCAGCGCGTCGGCGTCGAGCGTCTGCACGTCGCTGGGCGTCTCGATCAGCCGACGCGCGTCTGCGAATGGCGCGAGGCTGATGCCCGAACCTGGGGCCAGCTTGACCCGGTTTACCGTCAGCCCGAGCATGCGTGCGAAGTCGCTGAACAGGCCGAAGCTGTTGCCAGCCTCCACGATGAACAGCCGCGGTCGGTAGATGGCCGTGACCTGATTCAAGAGGTTGTTGAGCGTGGCGCTCTTGCCGGAGCCGGTGGGGCCGAACAGGAACAGATGGGCGTTCATCTGCCGATCCAGGCGGCTGAGCGGGTCGAAGGTGATCGGCCCGCCACCGCGGTTGAACATCGTGATGCCCGGGTGCCCCGTACCTTGAGCGCGGCCCCACACCGGCGACAGGTTCGCCGCGTGCTGAGCGAACATCAGTTGGGTGTACCACTTGCGCCGATCCTGGCCGGGGTTGTAGCAGCATGGCAGCCACCGCAAGTAGCTGTTGAGCGGCGCCACCTCGTCGTCCTCGCGCACCGGCTGCAAGCCAGCATTGAGCATCACGTTCGCCAGGTCCAGGCCGCGCCGGTCCAGTTCCGCTTCGTCGCGTCCGCGCAGGTAGAATGCCAGCGTCCCCCGGTAGAGCTTGTGTGCGCTGCCGATGAGGGAGCGGGCTTCCTGCACGTCCTTCAACGTCTGCTCCGACGCCAGCGTCTCGCCCACGGCCTTCTTCGCCAGGTGGTTGAGATCCGCTTCCAGGACATCCTGCGGCGTGGCGACCATCGTGAGACACAGCAAGGTGTCTTCCGGCATCTGGTCGAACAGCGTGTTGATGGCATCCCCTTTGCGGGTCTCGCCGGTCAGGTGTCCGGTGCCGGGCGGCATGCGCAGCCGGTCGGTGATCAGCACGCGGTGCGGCATGCCGTCGAAATACCAGGTGCCGTGCTCCACGTCGGAGCGTGGCTGGCCGAAGAACAGCCGCTGGCTGAAATCCCGCCCGCTCGCCAGCTCGATTTCGCCGGCCTCGCTTTCTTCGGTGCTGTCGGGGTAGCGCGCCAGCGCGTAGAAGCGCTCCCGGTCCTCTGCACTCGGTCCAAGCATCGCCGGGCGCGGATTGAACCACCGCAGCAGCCAGTCGTGGACGTCGGCTGCGACCATGCGCCGTGCCTGGATGCCGGCGTTCGCCAGGCCGCCGCACAGGCGGTCGCAGACGATGTTCAGCATCTGCTCGGGCGTCTGGCCGCGGCGGCTTGCCTGCCCAGTTGCACGGCGATAGATCACCATGCGCACCCGCCGCGTCTGGCCGCGCCAGCGCAGCCGCGTGACCACCGTGTCCTCGAACAGGCCGCCCGGCTTGGCGACCGCGCGCAGGTGGTGGCCGAAGAAGCGCAAGTAGAACTCGGTGAAAGCGGTGCCGCGGGCACGCGGCTGCACGTAGTCGCGCAGGGTCTGCATGTACTGGTCGAAGCTGGGCTCGTCCTGGGCATAGAGCTGGAGTACCCAGGGGTTTTCGTCCAGCTCATCGAACGAGTCCTGGAGCGCGTTCTCCAAGGCATCGCGGGCATGCGCGAGCCAGCCGGGCTCCCGCCCCTCGGTGCCCAGCGGCACCAGCTCGTAGAAGGCAGCGACCGACTGCCCATCCTCCAGCAGCATGGACTTCGACTGCGGCAAGAACTCCACCCAAGGCAGCAGTTCCGCGAACGACGGCGCGACGTCGTACAGCGCCTGCTCGTCGGCTACCGTCGCCGGCCTGCGGCCCTGGACCGCTGCGCCGGGTTCAGGGACGCCGGCCTGGCGCAAGGCCTCGACGTGGCGCTGCCAGCCGTCCGGCTTCTCTTCGTCGCCGGTGCCGGATGCGGCCAGCTTCGGCCAGGGAAGTTCCCAGCGCATCAATAGTCCTCCAGCCGTTCACCGGGCATGGCGTACTGCACGCGCTGGTACAGGGGGAAGACCGTCGTGTAGCCCGGAACCGGCACGGGGTCCGTGCCCGCCAGGTGCGGGTACACATACATGACGAGATCGGGGTTGGGCAGGCGCTGGAACTGGCGATAAACCTCGTTGCGCGCCGTGCGCGTGTAGCGCATCTGCTCGACGGGCGCAGCCTGCACATCGGCGTCGGTCAGCGGCCGGCGCAGGCTCTGGCGCGCGTCGAGCAACTGCCGGCGCGCGACCTGGCCGGTGCCACTGCCGCCGCCACCCGTTTCCTGCTGCCAGATGTCCATCATGGTGCGGTCGCTATGGGTCAGCAGTTCTTCCTTGCTGGTGGCGCAACCGCTGAGCACGGCGACGGCCGCGGCCAGCGCGAGGCCCTTAATCGAGTTCGAGCGCATGGCTTTCTCCTGCACGGTGATCGACGCGCCGGCCTTCGGGGTCGTGATCGATGGCCAGCGGCTTTTCGAGGTGGACGGCGACCTTGGCGCCTGGCTGCACATAGACGGCGGCGAAAGCCTGTCCGTAGAGCTTGTTGACCCAGGTCGACATGTCCCGGACGCCGCCCGCGAGGATCTGGCCGACTGCTTCCTTGCCGCTGATGCCCACGGTGCCGATGGCGCCGTCCGAGCCGACGTAGGACATGCGGCCGCTGTCGCTCTCGATGAGCGAGGCCACGCCGGCTCCGGCCGCGGTGATCAGAGCTTGCGACCCGAGGTACTGCTGGGCGTTGCTGCGCCGTTCGCCGCTGACGCACGGGATGCCGTGCGGGTCGCTGATCCAGCCCAGGCCGTCGCGCTGCTGGTTGTTCTGCTGGTTGCCTTCGCGGTCTTCGGGAATCGTGCGGATCGTGCCGTCGTTGAAGACGAAGGTGATGCTGCGAACCTGGCCGCGCACGCACGAGAGCGTCCAGTCGCCCGATGCGGTTCCGGAGAACACCGCGCCGGCCACGTCGGGAATGTCGATGCCGTTGGCAGTCAGATTGTCCGGCCCGACCAGCACCTTGAAGGGGTACGGATCGTTCACCGTCCCGTCGATCGGCACGCGCCCAATCAGCGCCGTCATCGCCACGGAGCCCATCAGTGTCGAGTTGGTCGGCACGGTATAGACCGGCTTGGCGCTCTTGACGCCTGCCGCACCTGCGCCGGCGTTCGCCACGGTTTCCGCGGTGGTTTCCAGTGTGCTTTGTGCCGGGCCGAAGCTCGTCGGGAAGCTCATGCCGCTGCCTGCGCCACGACTGCCATTGCGGCCCTCGGCCTTCTTCGCGTCGTCCGGTTCGACCCAGCGCATGCCGCCTTCCATGCCGGCCTCGTCGCCGCCGCGCAGCCCCAGGCCCACCGGCAGATCAGCGTGACCGCCGCCGCGCCCGCCAATGCTGTCCAGGCGCCGCTGCAGGTCGGCGAGCAGCCCCTCGGTCTGCTGGCGCGCGCTGGCCGCCTGTTCCTGGTCGCGGCGCAGGTTGGAGCGCTCGGATTCGAGGGCCGAATTGATGCGCTGATCAATGGAGTTCTCCCGCTGGCGCAGCCGCTGGTTTTCCTCGCGCTGCGACTTGTTGTCGGTCAGCGCGGTCTGAAGCTCGGTGCGCAACTGTTTCACCTGGGCGACGAGCGTTGCCACGGTATCGCGCGGGGTATCGCCTTCGATGCCCAACGCCTTCATTTCCTCGGGCGTGAGCTTGGAGCCAGCATCCGCGGCGGGCGGTGCCGACGTGCTTCCACCGGAGAACAGCCGGATGGCAACGAACAGCACCAGCAAGGCGACCGGGATCATCAGCCACTTGAGCAAGCCGTTACTGCGCATGGCGGGCCTCCTTGCCATCGTCGGCTTCAGCTTCCCGCTGCGGCAGATGCACGGCCGGGTCGAAGCGGTGGATCGCCGGCAGCAGCGATTGCGCGAGGCCGTGCCCGCGCGTCACCAGGTACAGGACGGTCGTGTCCTCGGGCGTCCCGCGCGGTCCGAGCGCTTCGTGCTGGAAGGTGGCGGTGAGGAAATCGCCTTGCAGCACGCGCGGGTCGAGCGTGACCCAGCCGCTGCTGCTGTTGGTCAGGCGCACGGCCGTGACCCACTGGTCTTCCAGACGCCACGACGCGAGCGCGACCGCGCGCACCGGCAGCGTCGGCATCAGCGTGCCGAGGTCGAGGTCACGGCGCAGGTTCACCCGCATGACGCCAGGCAGCGACTCCACAGTGCGCAGCGGCGCGTAGAGGTTCTGCGCGGCGAAGCGCGTCAGGACGACCGGAACCGGGGTTTCGCGCCGGGTCGCCCGCGTACCTGCTTGGTCCTGGGCGCGTGCCGGGGCCTCATCGGCACCGCCTGGCTGATCGCCGTAGCGCGCAGGGGTGCTGCTGCCCTCGACGATGCGCACCGGCTCCAGCTCGGCTTCGCCGTCTTTGGGCGGCTCGGCCGCAATGTCGAGCAGGATCAGCGCGCCCGTGTCGGCGTCCTGCAATTGCAGCCGCGTGGGCTCGATCGGCTCGCTGGCGCGCAGGTACACCGCGCCACCTGCGCTCTGCACGCGCAGGCGTTCGCCCACGCCTGCGGGCACGCCCACGCGGACGTTCCGGTCGATGAACACGATGCGCTCCTGGCCGACCTTCAGCGGCACCGCCAGCGGCATGCGTTCCCACCGCAGAATCTCCACAGCATGGGAGACGGATGCCGCGGCCACGGCCAGCAGCCCCAGCAGCACGAGTACAGGATGCTTCATGGGGTGTTTCCTCCTTGGGGCGCTTGCGGAGACAGGCCGCCAGGTGCCGGGCGAGTCGGCTCCGGTGCGCTGATGCGCTGGGGCGCGCCGTCGTAGCAGTCCAGCGCCAGGCCGAAGGGGTTGCGGGCGGGATCGACGTCCACCCGCGTGACCTTCACCGGGTAGCGCACGAGCGCGCGCTTGACCTGCTCGGCGCCGTAGTACTCGTCGGCGGTGATGTCGAGCGTCACCACCCAGTCGCGGTCGGAGACCACGCGCACGCGCGCCGTGGGGTCGTCGCCGTAGCCGCGGCCGGGGATCTCATAAATCCCGCGCACGCGCTGGCGCAGCTCGCCCGTGGAACGGCGGTAGTCGTAGTCCGCGCGCAGGAAGGCCTGGCAGGACGGGGTAAGGTACGGCGAGAGCGTGTGGAGGTTGCGCGGATAGTCCTCTTCGCCGTTCGTCGGCCAGCGGTTGAGGGTCTGGAACACGTAGAACGTGAACGCATAGACCGATTCGGGCGGCACTTCCCACCACTTGCGGGTACTGCCCGAGCGCAGGTCGGGCGGGACGTGGATGGTCAGGTCGCGCGGCGCGCTCCACCAGCCACCGCCCATGACCAGGGCGACGATGACCAGCGCACCAGCACCCAGGCGAAGCGTCTTGATGTGCGCCTGCAGGTGGGTGATCTCGTTCTTGAAGCGGCTCATCGTGCCCCCCTTGCAACGGACCTTCGGGTGGACCAGAAGCCGGAGCGCGAGATCAGCACGTGGCCGCCTACCCATCCCGCCATCAGTGGATGGCGCGTGGCGATGCGCCATTGCAGTTGCCGGTACAGCCAGGTGTCGGGGCGCCCGCGCTTGAGCCGGCGCAGGATGCCGCCGCCGATGAAGACGCCCAGGGCCACGCCCAGGACGACGAACGTCGGCGCGATGGCGATCGTGCGGAACACCCAGGACAGCGGCGCGCCGACCAGCAGGCCGGCGGCGCCGGACAGGCCGCAGCAGATCCACAGTTCGTCGGCGGTGAGGCCGCGCACGACAACAGGGTGGCGGTTGAGCCGATGCGGAAGGAACGTGACCGTCCCGTCCGCACGGACGTGCTGCTGCTCGGACATACCGGCCTCGCCTTACAGGATGCCGGTGGCTTCGGTGAGCAGCCAGATGCCGATCACGAGCAGCACGGCACCGATCGCGACGGTGAGGCCAAACTGGCCCCAGGTCTTGCGGCCGGTGTGGATTTCCGCGTAGGTGCCGTAGGCGTGGTAGCAGACGCCGATGAACATCGACGCCACGACCAGGAGGGCTACGAGCATGATGATGTCGTAGCCGTAGTTCCTGATCGTTTCCATGATGCCGTTGCCGGTGCCGCGGGTCGGGTTTTCCAACTGCGGCAAGCCTTGCGCGAACGACAGCGCGGGCAGCGCGGCGGAGCCCAGTGCCACAGCGGCGCGCTGGGCAAGGCGGGAATGGAGGATGCGGTTTTGCATGGTCGTGCCTTTCAGGTCAGGAGAGGAGGAAGAAGCTCAGGACGAGGTACATCGCGACGAAGCGGATGCAGACGCCGAGGAACTGGCGCTGGTTGAGGCGGCTCTCGGACCACCCCACGTAGGCCGTTCGGATGGCCCAGACGCCCCAGACGAGGAGCACCGCGAACACGGCGCCGACCAGGACGGTCGCCATCGCCGAAGGCGCGATGCCGCTGTTGGCTTGAAATGCCGAGACCTGGGCGCCGTTCATGGCTTGGCTTCCGTAGTCGTCGGCGATGGCGAAGCGGACCGCTCGGTGCGGTAGTCGCTGGCCAGTTCGGAGGGGTCGCGCGGCTGGGCACGCGACGGTGTGAGATGGGCCTGGATGCCGGCGCGCACGCGCGCCAAGTCAGCCAGCAACCGCGGGTAATCGAAGTGGTAGCGCTCGCCCGGCTGGATGGGGGCACGCGCGGCGCTGTCGGCGACGGTGCGCTCCAGCGCGTCGAGTTGGCGCAGCGCGGCGACCAGCTCCTGGCGCTGTGCGGGGGACTCGGCCAACGCCATCGGGGACTGACCCAGCAGCAGGGCCGTCACGAGAAAAATGGGCACGCCGCGATGCGCGGCGCGCTGCCAGATCGGAGCCAACATCGCGCCATTCCTGTGTGATCAGAATAGTGCGATGGTGGAGTTCAGGGTGACTGCAGGCAGCAAACAATAGGAAACTGCGCTGATCGGTTTGATTGGCAGCGTGCGTCCAGTTCGCTCAGGGAGTGGTCGTCAGGCCAGAATTCAAGAAGGGAATTTCCACCGGCCGCGTGGCAAAATATCAACGCTCTTACAAAGATCCAGGATAAAAATGCAAGGACTGACCTTTAGAACTGATCAAGATTTTGAGGAAATTTGCTGCTACCTCATGAGGGACTGGGTCGCGCGGAATATGAGGTATGACGTGCAATTCAGAAGATACGGCGGAAATGGGCAAAGGCAGCATGGCATTGACATTTTTCCTGCCGTTGGCGGCTACTCAGTGTTTGGGCAGGCAAAATTTGTTAATCAACTAAACTCTACAGACGTTACGGCTGAGTTGAGTAAGACCGATTCCTTCCCTGAGCCGATTGGTTGTTATGTGATTTTCACAACGGCAAATCGCCATACCAGCATAAATCATCATCAGTTCCATGGCACTCAACACAAAAGGCTGGATGGATCGATTTTTCCGGTTCACGTGGTCTATTGGGGTGAAATTTCTGATATTAGTTTTATCCCACAAGATGTCTGTAAGAGAATTTTCCCATCAGCATTTCAAGTTGCCAGGAGCGCATTAACGCCTCAGCAGATGGCGGATTCCATAGCCACACTTCAAAATATTGTTCCTTCATATTTCAGGTCTGACTTTCTCGACTGGCTCGAAACATGGGACTTTTCATGTGGTTACATTCCATCTGTGCATTATGACGCCGTGGACAATCTTTACATTGAGTTGGATCGGGTAGGATGGGGAATGAAGGGTGTCAATGATTTTTTATATGCCCAAGGTCGCATTGACTTATCTCGTGCGCTTCCGGCTGGCGATGCCTTCTTTTATGCTCTCACTGAATTTCGAGATTCAATATATAACTACATAGCTTTTGTACGCGGACAGGATGGGCAGGGCTACGTTACATTGCAAGGAATGGATGGGCGCGGCGCAACAGATTTCCCAAAGATTACAGAGCAGTGGAGCATGAGGGCGCGCCATTTGGCCAATATGTATCGCGAGAAAATCCTTGGTCAGCAAATTCAATAAATAAGAAATACTGAATGAGTTGCCTAATGATCTGGTTTCTCTGTCATCACAAGTATTTTTTGAAGCTGCCCGCAGTCAGGCTCACGGCCAGTCCCAGCAAGGCTGCGCTGGGCAGCAGGATCAGCAGTGGATGCACAGAGATCGGCAAGGCCAGGTACGTGACCCACGGCAGCACGGCCAGCGGCATCAGGCTCGCCTTCGCGCGGTGGTAGATGAAGCCGGATTCCCGGCCTGCGCCGAACCGGCGCACGTCCCGCCGCACAAGACCGTCGATCAGGCCGACGAACGCCGCGGTGCAGATCAGCGGCAACGTGAGCACCAGAACCAGCAGGCGCACCAGAAACGTGAGGGTGGTGAAGGCCGCGGCAATCAGGTAGTTCTCGGTCCAGACATAGACCTGGCTGATGTAGTAGCGAAAGTTGCGCCCCCCGTCCTGGATCCTCCCGTGGCTCGGCGCGCGGGCGCGCTCGGCGGTCTGGCTCATGCGCTCCAGCAGCCCGGAGCGAACGAATACCCATTCGTAGCCGGTATCCACCAGTTCGTGCGCGGTGCGCCCCGGCTCCTGCACGACGACGCTGCGCGTGAAGTGGCTGGACAGGTGCCCCAGTTCGTACTGCAACATCTGCTGCGAGTGCCGCCAGCCCTGGTCCTTCCAGAACAGGTGCATGCCGACGCACTCCACGACGATCGAGAACAGCAGCGAGCCGATCAGCACCCCGAGCAGCCGGAACGGCAAGGTGATGGTGCCGACGATCAGGCCCTGGCGCTGGTTCTGCTCCCGTTGTGCAGTCGAGGCGGCGTCCTTCATGGCGAGGCCTTGTTGCCGGTGTCCTCGTCGGTGGCAATGGCCACCGCGGGAGGTTCGGCCGCAGCGGCGTCATCCAGCAGGTCGTCGGGCAGGCCCGTGTCCTGCAAGGCGGGGGAACTGGTGAACTCCCACCACTGCGTCGCTTCGCTGTAGCTCTGGCGCATGTACCCGGCCAGTTGCTGCAAGTCTGCCGGCATCACTTCGTCCGGGTCCGGCGCCGGCAGCGGCATGCGCACTTTCCAAAGCTGGCCGCCCTGCAGCAACGCGAAGCACTGGCCTTTCGGCAGGCCGACGACGTGCGACGGCTCGATCATCGGCACGCTGGACATGCTGATGCGGTCCTGAGTGTTCGACGTGAAATCCGTCGCCCCGCGAATGTCCGAGCTGTCGGTCGCGCCGCTGACGATGGTGGTCGTATAGACCTCGACCTTCGGCAATTGCCGGGTCAGCAGTTCGGCGGTCGCGGTCTCGCGCACGCGCAGCATGAACAGGTTGTTGAAATTCCCGATCACCTGGCCTGCCTTCGCGCGGTTGCCGATGCGGGCCTCGATGTCCGACAGGGTCTGCGTGTACGCAGTGACTTGCAGGCCGGCACCGCCGCCCTTGTTGATCAGCGGGATGAACTCGTCGCCCATCAATTCGTTGAACTCGTCGGCATGGACGTTGATCGGCACGCGCGCACCGGCCGATGCGCCCGGCAGGCCATCGTCGATCCCATGCTTGTAGATATGCCCGGCGACCGACACGAGATCGCTGAACATCGAGTTGCCGACCGCGGTGGCGACCTCGGCGTCGGAGAGCGCATCCAGGCCCACATAGACGATGGCCCTCTTACGGATGATCTGCATCCAGTCGAAGATCGGGCGCGGGTCGGCCAGGTCGGAGTAGTTCGGGGCCAGGAGCTGCGCGATCTTGCCGCTAGTGAGCTTCTCCAGCAGCGGCAGCAGCGATGCGACGATCTTGTCGAAGTACGTCTTGTCGTAGCGAACCGCCGAGCGCAGGCCATCCAGCACCGGGTCGTAGTTGCGCGCCTGCGAGAGGTACTGCTCCAGCGCCACCACGCGCTTCTCGCGCCCGATCATGTTGCGCGGGATGTTCTTCTCGTTGAGCTTGGCCTCGATCTGGACGATCACCTCCCAGGCCCTGGGCTCGGTCTTGGCGAAGTAATGCTGGGCGTACTCGATGAACAGCGCGTCGATGTTGATGACGTGCCGTTGGATCAGCATGTAGTCGGGCCGCTGTCCCAGCTCCACCAGGGCGCGGGCAATGATGTTGACGAACCGCCACGCAAACTCTCGGAAGGCGGCCGAGTTGCCTTCACCGGAAAGCTGCCCCGCAACGCGGGTGGCGACTTCCGATATACGCCCGAATCGCCCCACGGCGTTGTAGCGCGCGGAGATGTCCGGCCATCCCAGGTGGAAGACGTAGAACTCGCCTTCGCGGCCGGCGCGCTTAGCCTCGACGTACATCCGCTTCAGGAGATCGGCATCGCCCTTGGGGTCAATGACGATCACCACCTCGTGCTCGCCCGCGGCGTTCACGCGCCGGATGTCCTGGGTCACGAATAGTTCGGCCAGCCGGGTCTTGCCGACGCGCGTCGTGCCCAGCACCAGCGAGTGGCCGACGCGCTCGCCCAGCGGCAGGCTGACGTCCATCTCCTCGGGTTCGATGCCGTGCAGGCGCGGCAGGCCGCCCACAGGCGGCAACGGCCGCACCGGGTTGAAAGGTACGTCCCAGCCGGTGAGTTTCGACAGCCGGGACAGCGGGAACGGCGCGTACTCCAGCCGTTCTTCCAGCCGTCGCGCCAGCCGGTAGGCTGGTGTGGGCTCGACGTAGCGGCGGAACTCCGGCCGGTACGTTTGCATGAGCCTATGGGTGTGCTTCTGCTCCCACAGGAACCCGCGCCCCACGAACAGCCGCTGCTGGCTGACCGGCACGTCCTTGCTGGTCATCACGTAGCGCGGCAGGCGGCGGATGTTGCGCCGGTAGCGCAGGATGACGCGGGCATCGCGGTAGCGGATGGCACCGTAGGCGCCGAACGCCAGCGCGCTGCCGACGCCCATGGACGGGCTCAGCGCGAGCGACCATGGGGCCACCAGGGACAGAAACGCGGCGCCCGCGCATGCGGCAACGGTGTATAGCTCCACCGCTGGGCGAAGCAGTACCTCGACCGGCTGTTTCCCCGACATGGCTTCATTGCTCGATGCCGGTGGCTGTGATCAGCACCGGGTAGTGCCGCAGGCCCAGGCGCTCGGCCAGGTCGTCGCCGGACATGGGCGCGAGGGGTACGCCGGGCACCAGGGTGCGCAGCCGCGCCAGGCCCTGCACGGTCTCGACGTTGACCACCAGACCGACCGCGCCGCGCTCGCGCAGCGCGGCTGCCTGGCTGCGCAGCCAGGCCCGAGATGCCTCGTCGTCGCCGACGACAACGAAAGGCCGCAGACCCGGAGCCTCGATGACACGCCGCGGGACGGTGCCGGGGGTGAGCTTGGCGCTGCGCACCGGCAGCATCGCGGCCTCGTCCGCCGGCGTGGCGGGAACCTGGGGCGTCGGGATCGGCGGCCGGGCCGGTGCGTTGGTGCGCGGCTGGAGGTTCAGGGCTTCGTAGTACGGCAGCGCCGACGCGCCGCCGCGGTCTTCGACCACGATCAGCGGCTCGCCGGCAAGCGAGGCCAGCGGCAGACCCGCCAGCAGTACGAGCAGGCCACGCAAGGCCAGATGGGATGTCGTCATGGGGATGTCTCCTTGCGTGCGGCGAGAACCGCGGCGGTTGGGCGTGCGCCCTGCACCCGGGCGAGGTGGCGCGACACGCTGCGCCGGTAGCGGGCGGCGGGCTCGCCACCCGCGGGGCGGTGGTAGCGGCCCATCGCCAGCAACCAGTCCTCGCCGGGGGCGTGTTGCTCGCGCAGGATCTCGGCAGCGATGGCGAGATTCCGGTACGGGTCGAGCAGGTCGCAGGCGCTGGCGTAGCGCTGCTGGTGGTAGCCGAGGTTGATCTGGCCCAGGCCCGCGTCGATGCGCGTGTGCGGCGTGGAGCGCATCGCCTGCTGCAAACCCGCGCAGGCATCGGCGCGGGTCGCATAGCGGCGTGATTGGCCGGCGACGTTGAGGGACCACGGCCACGGGACGATGCGTCCGTTACGGCGGATGCCACTCTCCTGCAAGGCCACGGCGTAGAGCACCGTCGAGGGGATGCCTGCGCGCTGCGCGGCGAGCTGGTAGGCCGGTGGCGGAACCTCCTGGGCTTGGGCGACGCAGGCGCATAGGCCAGCGGCGAGCACCAGTGTGCGCAGGGGGGCGGCTATGGCTGGCGCTGCCATTGGCCGTTCACCTCGCGCACGACCGCCGGCAGGTCGCCGGGTACCCCCAAGGTCAACCAGCGGCCGCCGTCGTGGTTGAGCGTGATGCTGCCGCTGCGCACGCGCGCCGGATCGACGTTCGCGCGCTTGGCCCAATCGCGGATGCGCGCGTCGTCCTGGCGGCTGCCGACCATGTACAGGTCGAATTCGGCGCCCGAGGATTGCAGGCGCTGCACGAGCTGGCCGCAGGCCACGCAGTTATCTTTCACGAACACTGCCGTGCGGCCGGAGCCGCGCGTGGCCCCGGCGACCGGCTTGTCGTCCGGCAGGTTCACCCGCTGCATCCCGGGGTTCAGGCGCTGCCAGGCCTCGTCATAGGCCCGCTGATAAGCGAGCAGTTTCTCCACGCGGCGCGCTTCGACCTGCACCTGCAGCTCGGCGTAGCGTCGCCGTTCCTCTTCGGTACGCGCCTCGATGCCCAGGGCCGACAGCGGGTCCAGGTTGGGCGAATAGATGCCCAGTGGACCGTCCATCAGTTCGCGATAGCGCGCCCACTCCTGAGGTTGAAGGCCCCAGTCGCTCGCCACCCGGTCGTCCAGAATGCGGGCGACCAGCGGGCGTTCCTGACTCTGCGCATTGCGGGCGGGAGCCGTGGCGGATTGCTGCGCCCACGCGGGCAACTGGGTGGACGCCAGCAGAAGCGCGGAAAGGATGATCGACGGCTTCATGTGGTGTGCTCCGTTCAGGGGATCGCCACGTGGCGGGTCTGGTCGCCGGCCTGGAACACCGCAGTGCTGCCCTCGACGGCCTGCAAGCGCCACGGGCCGACCGCATCGCCGGGTAGCAGCACCTGAAGCTGGTCGGGCGTGAAGTCGCCATTGCTCGGCGCGACGGACACGCTGCGCTCGCCGGCACGCAGTTCGGCACCGACGATGCGGAACGGGAGCGGCGTCGGTTCGGGCTTGGCGGTGGGCTTGTTCCTGGTGCGCGGCTGGGCGGGTGCAGCGGCGCGCGCAGCGGTCTGCCGCGCCTTGATTTGCTCGACTTCGGCGCGCAGTGCCTGAAGGTCGTCGGCGGAGGCATAGGCGCTCAGCGATTTCTCGACCTGGGCCGCGCGTGCTTCCAGGATTTGGCGGGTGTCTTTGAGGTCTGCCGCCGTGGCGACGGCTGGACGCTGCTGGATGGCCTCGACGGTCTCGGCCAGGCCTGTTGCCTGCGCTTCGAGGCGTTGCAGGCGGGAATCGAGGCGCTCCTGGTCGGCCTGGTCGTTCATCGTCTGGTAGCCGAGGGCAACGAGGACACTGAGGCCGATCAGCCAGAGCCACATCAGGCTCTGCACCACCACGGCGGCCGTTGAACGATGGGCGGGCTGCGGGGCGTTCATGGCTGGCCTCCCGATGCCGCGGGCGCCAGCGGGAACGTCTGCACCGCCTCGGTGGCAGGCGGCGCGGGTACGTTGTCGGCGGTCATGCTGTCGCCGGGCCGCTCGAAGCAGATTTGCCGCGCGCGGTCATCCGCGTGCAGTTCCCAGGCCGAACCAGCCAGGGTGAGCAGCGCATCCCGCAGGGTCATGGGGCCGAGGTGCAGGTGGGCCGCCGGCAGCGGCAGTGCGTACAGCTCGATCACCGCGTGCGTCGTCTGGCACAAGCCGTAACCGCTGCGCTTGAGCACATGCCGTAGCCCGTCGCCGACCGTAGCGCGTGCATCCTCGGGCATCGACACGTCGATGGTCTGCAACAGCAGGTCGCGCTGCGCTGCTGTCGGTGCCAGTTCCACGAGGGTGTAGCGGCCGTAGCGCACAACGGGGATGTATTCGGGCGCCTCGGGTACGGGTGCGGCCGAGACTTCCTCGATGGTGTCGGGCGCGACCGGCGCGCTCGTCGTCGCGCAGCCGCCAGCCAGCACCGACCAAAGCAGGCCGAGAAAACCCGCCAGCAGACGGCGTTCGGGATGGTGAAACCAAGGTGGAGAGGGGCACATGGCGCGTCGTCCTGAAACATCGAGCCCTCACCATCGCCGCTCGGGCCACGAGCGGCAGCAAACAATGCGAACCAGGCAGCGCCCGATTTCCCGGCAGCCTCCCTCCAAAGGAAAAGGCCCCCGAAGGGGCCTGTGAAAACGCATCGGGCTTCGCCCGATCAATCCCGAGCCAGCTTCAGGCCGGGATCGACCCGTGCCAGTTGGGTGTGCGACCAGCAGCGCACGAACTGCCCGTTCTCGCCGAGCGGCCGGTTCGCCACCGCCGCCGAATACTCGTCAGTGTCGCTGGTGTCGTAGCAGATGACCTTGATCTCGCCGCTGTCGCAGCGGATGGAGTGGATCTGGCCGTCGGTCATATCGACCACGACGACCTGCGGAACGAGGCCAAGTTCGCGGGCGGCCGACAGGATGGGGCCATATTCGGCGGCGTCGAAGCAGATGAACGGCCCTTCGTACCGGGCCTCTTCGGCCAGGTCCCTGGCCTTGTCGTAGTGGATACCCAGGTCGTATTCCTCCTGGGTGATCCTGACCTTGAAGACCGGCACGTTGGGGCTACCGGAGGCACCGATGCAGACGACCGCGACTTGCATCTCGATCTCACCGCCGTCGGCAGGTTCGGTCGAGGGGATGACGGCTCGGCCCGTGGGGGCGTCGTCTTCCATGCCCATGCGCTCGCGCATTTCGTCGATGAAATCCTCGGGGGCCATCAGGCCATAGCTCGCCAGGCGCAAGGGAATGTCCTCTGCACAGAGGTTGCCGTCCCCGATGCGTTGCTGCATGAAGGCGGCGATCTCGGCTTCGAGCGCATCGCTGTTAGTCGCCGAGGGCAACTCGGTCACCTCGATCGACCAAACATCCACCTTCGCGGCGGTCTCATCGATTAGCAACCTCTCGCCGATGGCGCGGACCCACATGCGTTGCAGCCGTGCCAGTATTTCCGACGCGGCCTCGCCGTTGAGCAAACAGGTCACGTCCAGCGTCAGGCGGGCCTTCACGTTTTCGGGCGTGGATTGGGTATGGGTGTTCATGGAAATCTCCTTGGAATGAAAAATGCGCAGCCACGTCCACGGAGACCGTGGGCGTGGCTGCAAGGTGGGAACAATGGAAAGCCGGCGGCGCGAGGCCGGCGTTGGCGTGGGGATCAGGCGGCGACCAGTTGCCGGGCCAGCGCGACCTCGACGGAATCACCGTCCTGGTTGAGCACATCCAGGCCCGATTCGGGCACGTCGCCCGAGGTGGACTGCGAGACCATGATCTTCTTGGCCATCAGCTCCAGGCAGGTCATCTGCGAGGAACCGGCGTAGCCGAGGTAGATCACGCGCACCGGCTGTTTCTGTCCGATGCGCCAGGAGCGGCGTGCCGCCTGCTGGAGCGAGTACACGTTGTAGCCCGACTGCATGAAAACGATCGTCGGGAAGTCCAACAGGTCCAAGCCCGTCTTGACCAGCTCGGGGTTGGTGATGAGCACGTCGATGCCACGGTCCAGTTGCTCGGCGATCCAGTCCTCGCGGCGGCTGGCGTCCACGCTTGCGCGCAGCACCGCCACCCGAAAACCTTCCTGCTCCAGCAGCACCTTCAAGCGCGACGTGGTGTCGCGCGTGCCGGTATAGACCGTGTAGGCCAGGACCTTGCGGCCCTGCGCCTTCTCTTCTTTGCAGATGTCGATCAGCTCGCGCTCTTTCGGCGTCACCTCAAACTCGTTGAACTGAGCCGGGACGAACGCCAAGGTGTTGCGCGTGCGCGGATGCACCACGGTTTCCGACCGGAAGCAGCAGTCCGGCCAGGCCAGCAGCACGTTGAGCACCACACCCAGCAGCGTCGTATCGCGTCGCGCCAGAGCCTGTTTCAGCTCCGCGGTCAGCCGACCCGCCAGGTCGCGGTAGGCCGCGGCTTGCGCCGTGTCCATTGCGACTTCACGGAACTCCTCGTCATACGGCGGCAGGACGTTGCCGCCGATGTCCTTGAGCTTGAGGAAGATCGTGAACGGCAGGATGCACCGCAAGACCCCTTTCGGCCCGAAGCCGGGAGCCTTGACCGTGCGCACCGATACCTTGGTGCCCCTGGCCGTCTTGTGCGCCGTGCCGGTGCTTTCGGAGTAGATGTCCTTGAGGACCCCGTGGTCCCTCATGAACGCCATGGCCGCCGAGGTCATGCTGCCGCTCGTGGTCGGGCGGTAGCCGTCTTCGATCATCCGCCCAGGCAGGGCTCGGAACAGCAGGTAGAACAGGTCGTCCCCGTAGCCGCCCATCAGCGTGCCTGTCAGCAGCAAGGTCTTGCGAGCCTTCGCCGCCAGCACGCCCATGGCCTGGCCCTGGGCACTGCCACCGTTCTTGTACTCGTGGGCCTCGTCCGCGATGCACAGGTCGAACGTGCCTTGAGGCAGGTAGCGCTTGATGAACTCGGACGGCTGGTAGCCGCCTTCGCCGAAGCCGAACTCCATGTTCGCCATCGCTCTTTCCATGCGATGCGCCTGGCGGTCAGAGAAGACCAGTTCGCCGTTGCCGTCCATGAGGTTGATGAACTCATGGATGTTGTCGCCCAGCATCGACGCGAGGAAGCCTTCGCCGAACTTCTGCATCAGCTTCTGCGCGGTGACTTCCCCGATCGTCGGGATGCGCTTGAGGGCTTTCAGCACGGCCGAGGACTGGTCGCTGCCGGACAGGCTGCGCGGGCGGATCAGCGTCCACAGGGGGGCGGCGCAATGGCTGCACTTCCTGCGGTATTCCTCGGCTTGGAGCGCGACCGGATTGACCGGCTCGCCGTCGAGGTCGGTGATGACCGTGCCGCAGTCCGGGCACGCCGCCACGTTGCCGTGACGGGTGCGCCGCTGGGTGAAGACGGGCTTCCAGTGGAACCCCATCCGCATCCTGACCCGGCCCAAGACGAAGAACTCCTGGCCCGTGGGCTGGACATTCAACTGCTCGCGCAGCTTGATGAGCTTGATGAGCGTGTCCGGCCCGTTGAGCACCCACACCTTGGCGCCTGCCACCGTCTCCTGGATCTCGCGCCGCCACTTGTAAACAAGGTGCGGCGGCGAAAGAACCAGGGTGCGGCGATAGCCTTCGGCGTTGAGCACGGCGGCCGTGGCGATGCCGACGGTCGTCTTGCCGCAGCCCATTTCGCCATTGACGATCGCGGCGCGTTCGCCACGGTCGATCAGCAGCTCGGCGGCGGCGTGGACGACTTCGGCCTGGGCCGGAAACAGCTTGCGCTTGAGGCTGGCGACGACGAGTTGCCGGTGCGCCTGCGGCTGGCCGTTATAGACCGGCGGGTTCGCGCTGTTGAGGGCGTCGAGCAGTTCGTCGCCGAACTCGCCGACGAAATCCTGAAGGCTCAGGGTCAGAGGGGAAGATTCCGCATCGAGCAGTTCGCCCTGTACGGGCGCGGCTTCAGCGGCAGTGGTTTCGAGATCGAGGGACATGGTGATGCTCCAAAGAAAATGGGGCATGCACCACCCCCGCGGGGCGATGGCATGCCCCGTGGTGGGATGAAGAGACGGCAGGCGGCCGTCGTCTGGGAGAGATCAGTACTCGCTGGGCAGTAGCAGCGTGGTCACGCTGCGATCCCATTCGGTGATAATCCAAAGCTGCAGGCCGGGTGCGACCTGGTAGGAAGAGAAAAGGCGGTCCTCGCCGGACTCCAGCGCGGCATCGTTCTGCCGCTTGTCGTAGTCGTCGAGGTCGCCCCAGTCGCCATTGAGGTGGCGGTGCAGATACGGCACCGGGTTGAGCCGGCCCTGCTGGACCAGGGCGTCAACGCCACAGGTCACGACGGTCTCGCCAGGGAAGAAGCGCCGGCTCGATGCTTGGCCGATGGGAAGTGCTTGGGCTGCCATGGAAAGGCTCCTTGAAGATGAAGGGGCCACGGCGCCCCCTCGGGGCGACTGGACCCCGGTGGGTGGAGGAAGCCGACGGTGACCGTCAGCGGTAGAGAAGCGATCAGCGGATGGTCAACACCTCGCCCCGCGTGGCGGAGCCGGGCGTCATGTCCCACGCGCGGATGACGGGCACGAACTTGTCGGTGAGGATGCGGGTCTCGGCGATGGAGCCGTCTTCGCGTTCGGTGAATTCCCGCTGGAGCGTCTTGTCCTTGTGGGTGTCACCTTTGACGACGAGCACGCGCCCGGTCTTGGAGCGCACAACCCCCGAGATCGCGCCCGCGGCCAGAGCCAGGGCGAGATGCCAGTGGGACAAGGCACGCGCCGGTGGACGCAGCGACTGCTGCGCGGCCCCCAGGTGCGTGTCCTGCGACGGCCAGAGGCCTTGCAGCCGGCCGACTTCATCGGCGAACTGCTCTGGCTCCATCGTCACGCGGAAGAAATGCTCCGGCTCGGCCGGACTGGCGGGGACGATGTACGGCAGGAACGGCCATTCGCTCGGCAGTTCCTCGGCTTCGACTTCACCAAGCCCGATCTGCAGCAGCAGATTGCGCACGGCCTTGAGACCATCGGGTGCCAGCTCGCGCTGGCGCACCCTGCGGCCGAAGATCACCACCTGCTTGAACTGCGTTTCCACCGCTCGGTAGATGCGTAGGTCCGTGTAGTGGCGTGTCAGCCAGCCGACCAGCTCGGCGTCGAGCACGTAGCCAGGGACGATGAAGACCAGCACGCCGCCATACTGCAATAGCGAGAGGCTGCGCTGATAGAAGAGCTTCTCGAAGCGGGCACGGCCCTGGCCCTGATAGCCGATGTTGCCGTTGACGTCCTTGGACAGATCGCCATACGGTGGGTTGAGCCAGAGCAGCCCGAACGACTGCTTTGAGATCATCGTGTCCATCAGGTCCGCGTGCAGGCAATGATCGACCAGGCCGCGGGCATGGCGTGCCCGCTCCGCGTCGAACTCGACGGCGAACGCCTTGGCTTGCTCGCGCCCGAGAGCATGAGCGGCTTCGGCGATCGCCACGCCTTCGCCGGCGCAGGGATCGAGGATGCACATCGGGCCATCGCTGGGCATCAGTGCGTTGAGGGCTCTTTCGAGCGTGGGTTCGTCGGTCGGGTAGTACCCGTTCTTGGAGAAATTGCGGGCGAGCCGCGGGAACATGAGGGCCATGGAAGTCTCCTGGTTGGCGGGGATGAAGTGCGAAAGCACGCCTTGGCGTGCTCTCGCGGGCGGGTCAAGCCGCTACCGCTTCCGGCGTCCAAATCTTGGCCGGATACGGATAGGCGGTGAGCACGTCACTGCGGATCAGGGAGCCCAGCGCCAGGGTCAGCGCCGGCACGTCGATGGCGAGCCGATGGCCTTCCAGCGACCCGAGGGCGAACGGAAGACGGGCCAGCATCTCGCGGGTCTGTAGCAGCTCCAGCACGGTTTCGCGCCAGTGGTCGAGCAGCGGCAGTGGGCAGGTGTCCCGCACCAGCATCCACAGGCGGTCAAGCCGGTGGGCGCTGCCCTTGGGCAGCAATGCCAGTGCGCTGGCGTTGGCCTTGTCGGGCTTGACGCAGCGGCGGTCGAACAGCCACACGTTGGACAGCGAACCGAACAGCGTTCGCCGGTAGGCGCGGGTCATGCGCTTTTCCAGACGATCGACGTTGCTGACGAACACCGGGACGCTGCCGCCCTGGTCGGTGATGACGTGGAACTGGTCCAGGCCCTGTTCGTCGCGCCCGAGGGTCAGACGAGCGAGGAACTGCTGGACGGCGGTGTCGCGCGCCCAGATCGACAGGAAGATCAGATTGCCCTGGTCATCGCCGACGCAAGCATCGGCCATCACGTCGGAGCATTCGTCGATGCGATACAGCGTGGTGGAAGAAGTGTTTTCGGGCATGGTGGTGTCCTCGGATGAACGGGAACAGCACCGCCCGCTGGGGCAAGTACTGCCCCAGGGGGTGGAAGAAAGCCGCTCAGTCCGGCTCGAACTGCCGGGTGTGCGGGTTGAAGTGAAGCGCCTCATCTACCGAAGTGATTGGCGTGAAGCCCTCCAGGTAGATGTTGTTGAGGTACTGGTCGCGGTGGGTCAGTGCCTGCCGTGCCTGTGCCTCGGTGAGGCCGTTGCTGATGAAGTACTCCAGCATTTCCTCGTCGGAAGAAACTTCGTCGTTGGACAAACTCCCTTCAACGAGCTTCAACAGCGAGGGCGGAAGCGCAGCCAGGATCGGGTCCATGTCGGTTCCTCCTGGCTCAGGCCATCAGCGCTGCGGTGGGTGCCGCAGGTGCCGTGGGTGTGCGCCGCCGCGCGTGGTAGGCGCGAACGCCTGCACGCCAGTCGGCGGACTGCTCTGGTGCGAGGTCCAGATAGGACAGCGGGCACGTGTAGTAGTACGGGTGCATGGACTCGTCCAGTGGCTTGTAGCCCCACTGGTCGCCGCTGCGTTCGAGAAGATCGCAGCGGATGTAGCGCAGGGATTGGCCTGGCGCCAGATGACGATGCACGCCTTCGACCTTGGCCGTCACTTCCGTGACGGACCACAGGACGTTGCCGCGCAGCGCGTGGGCGATGACCTTGACGCTGGCGCGCTCGGTCTCTTGCGGTGCGATCAGTTCCGCGATCAGTTCAGACCGCGATTGGGGGGAGAAATACCAGCCCATGAAAGGCCTCCTGAAGAATCGAGCCGGAGGCCTCCCCGTGGGGGAGAGCCCCCAGCGGGTGATGGAATGCCGCGCGTGCGGCGATGGAGTCCGGTGCGGACTAGGAGCCGCAACCGGCTGGGCAGTAGCCCAGTTCGATGCCATGGGAGCAGTAGCCGTTCGCAGCGTTCCACTCCTGCGTTTCCTGCCGTTCGGCAGGGGTTGCGTAGTCCCATTCCTGGGTCGCGATTTCCAGGGCCTGAGCCCGCTGGGTTTCCGGCAACCGACTGGCTTGCGCGTCGATCTCCGAACTGAAAAGCGTGACCCAGTGATCCCAGGACAGGCCGCAACCACGCTGGGCGTGCTCGGCGGCCGTCTTGCAGACAGCGCGCCACGCGGGTTCGTCCAGCGTGCAATGAGGTGCATCGCAAGCGATGGTGGACATGATGGAGACCTCCAGAAGAAAGTCGGAGCCTCCCCCGCATGGGGAAGGAACCCCGGCGGATGGATCAAGAACACCGCGGATGCGGCGTCTGCGATCACGCAGGTTGCAGTTCGGCCTGGCGGCTCCACTCCTGCGTCTTGAAGTCCAGCGCGTAGCCCAGTTCACCCAGGCGGGCGATCTGCGCGCGCAGGGTGCGGCGGTCGATGGTCGAATCCAGTTTCACGGACTCTCCCAGCGGCCAGAGCAGCCCGAACAGCGCGGCGTCGCCATCTTCGGTGCTGCCGGGGGCAGCAGCCGCAGCGGGCGGCGGGGCATCCACACCAAAAGGCGTGGTATCGATCAGCGGGTCCGCGGACGCCTGCACGGATGCGGGCTTGGCGGGTCTGGATGCCTTGGCGGGCTTGGCCGGCGTTGACGCAGGCTGCGCGCCCAGTTCTTCATCGAGCGGATCGACTTCCTGGGTGGTGAAGCTGCGTGCCTCGTCACGGCTCAGTTTGTCGATGCCGTTGAGCGTCATCCCGTCCAGGTTGGCACGGATCTCGAACCGCATGCCGTCGCCGACGGGATAGGACTTCGGGAAGATGTAGCGGATGACGAACTCCCCGTCGTACTTGCCTTCGGGGTACTGCTCCAGCTCCGCATCCTTCACCGCGAACTTGCCGATGGGGGTGACAAGTCGGCCGACGTTGAAAGGGCCGTTTCTTCCGCGGATCGTGCGCAGCGTGAGTTGGCCTGGGACGGTGATGGGCGAACCCGATTGGTCGGGCGCCGATGTGACTGCCATGATGGTTCTCCTTGGGGAATAGGAAAAAGGCAAGGCCCCGTGAGGGGCCATGCCGGATCAGAACGAAGCAGCCAATGCCGGCTCCTGCTCCTCGACTTCACCTGCGGGCTCGCGCACGGCGGGCTCGACAGGCTGGTCGGCAGCGGTGTCGGCGGCAACCTCGGCTTCGGGCGCGGGTGCGTCCTCGGCTTGCGGCGCCTCGGCTTGCGCCTGGCTCGTCGGATAGACCTGGGTGCCGTCGATCTTGATGAGACCGATGTGGACCAGCGTCGATTCCAGGCTCGCTCCCGGTTCCCCGGCGCGCTCGCCCTTGGTGCGGATGTACGGATCGATCTTCATGTCGTTCAGACGGAAGGCGATCAGCACCTTGCGGTCCCCTTCGATGGCCTGCACGCACCGGCGAACCAGGTGCTCGGCTTCAGGGGTGGCGACGATGGTGTCGAAGTACCGATATTCCGGTTCACCGACAGGTCCGGCCAGCGCCGCGACGCAGCACGACAGGAACGGATCGCCATCCTTGGGGGAGACGTCCTTCGGGCGGCTGAGGTAGCCGATGCCGCGGGTGATCAGCTCGTGCAGCTTGATCGAAGCCAGTTCGGCCCGGTCAAGCGGCTCGGCCTTCAGCAGTCGCGCCTTCAGAGACGCGGCGGCCTGGCCCTTGTGCTCACCCTTGTCGCGGATGTACGCATCGCCCCAGAGGTCGCCGAGGCGGAAGCGCACCAGCGGCCGCTGCTTGGGATCGTCAACGCCGATGTAGCGCTCGACCAGTTTCTTGGCCTCGGCACCCGAGACCTTGACGTCGAAGTAGCGGTAGCTGGGGTCCTTGGCGGAGCCGACCAGCGCGGCGATGGTGCATGCCAGGAAGGGCTGCGCACGGCGGCCGCCCCGGACGGGAACCTCGCGGACACGCTGGATGTAGCCGATGCCCGAGGTGTGGAGGTCGAAATACGATTTCTCGTTGGACGTGGTGCTCATGGTGAATCTCCATTGGGATGAAGCGGAGACACACCGGCCCCACGCATGCGGGGAAAGGTGCGTAACCCCGCGGTGGGTTGATAAGGCGAAAGCATCCGCCACCAGGACTGGTGGCCGCTCGCGGATGGATGCGGTGCGAGCTGGCTCGGTCACGCAGTGGAAACTGCGCGGCAACCTCGAAGACCGATGGTTGCCTGGCATGTCGCTGACAACGTCAGCAGGCATGGGGGCAGCATGGACGGGCTTCGCGCGCGCGGCAGTAATCAATCGGCATCCGGACGCTTCCCTTTGTCCATGCCGCCAGCGCCGCAAAAAAAGAAGCCCCCATGAAGGGGGCCGTGAGGGGACAGTGGTATTCGCACTACATCGATGGCACCACCTCCAGCGACAGGTGCGTCGTGGTGGCGGATAGCATCAGATCGTCCATGCCGCGCAGGATGCGGGCGAAGACGCCTTCCTTCGGATCGAAGAACTCGCCGAAGTCGTCGCCACCCAGCTCGGCACGCGCCAGTTCCCACCAGCCGTCAAACGGGTCGGTATCCGGGTTGCAGCCGACGGCATAGGCCAGCAGCTTCACGCGGCCATCGGGACGGCGCTCTCCCTGCTCGGCGAGGAAGTACACGCCCTGGTCCTTGGCGAGGACGACGCGGCATTGGTTGGCAACGGCCTCGGCCAGCACGGGGCGCAGGTCGGAACCTTTGAATCGCAGTGACATGGTTGATCTCCTGAAGAAAAAGGCCCTCCACCCGAATGGATGGAAGGCCTATGGGGGCAAGTCGCCGGTAGGCTGCGGTCAGCCGTAGCGCCGCTTGGTTGCCTTGGCGTCGATGACGCTCACGTCGATCAGACGCCAGTGCCCGTCGTCGATAAGCCGCTCCAGCACTTCACCGAGCATGTCGAAATACACCTCGTCGTGCCGATCGACCAGTTCGCCGTCGCGGCTCAGTTCCACCGCGTAGGTGTCGCCGCCGCGGTCGTAGAGGATCGTCACCTGGCCCTCGAACTTCGAGGTCGAAACCGAGAAGCTGATCGCCGGGGGTGTCTCGATGATCTTGGACGGCTTCGGATCGACCCAGGTGAAGTCGCGGGCACCCGCATCGACCAGCATGTGGGTGATGCGCCGGAACCCATCGGGAGCCGGCATTTCCTCCAACTGCTGGATGAGCTGTCCCAGTTCCATGCACTGCGGCTCGGGGATGGGCAGCTTGGCAGGCGCGGAGCCGAGGATGTGCCTGGTGATGGTGTAGGGAACACCGTCCGCGGTCTTCTCGGTGATTACTTCCGGGGTGTCCGCGCGCAGGCCGTCGAAGCGGCGGCGGGCATACGGTTGGACATGCACCTTGGCGCCTTCGCTGGGAAGGGTGGTCACCAGGTGGGGGTCGAGCACCGCGAACTCGCTGGGCTTGAGCTTGACGACGATGGCGTCGTCGCTGGCCGCGACCACCTTGCCGTCGAAGGGCTGGGGGTCGATGGCGAAGCCCAGCGTCGAGGACTGCGGCTGATCATCGAACACGCGATACTTGAACGACCGCACGTTGCGGGGCACATGGCCTGCGACAAGCGAAGGCATCATGGATTTGATGAGGGAACGGTCCATGGGAATCTCCTTGAGGAAGAACAAGGGATTCCCCGCCCGCAAGGGAGAGGTCCCTTGTGGGTGGATGGACGCGGTGCGTCCGTAGGAAGAAACAACCAGCGCGGTTTCCCGTGCTTGCAGCCTCGAAGGTCTCGGCTGCCTGGGCATGTGTCGGCAACGCCGACGAACATGGGGGCAAGGATGGCCCTGGGCCGGGCTACCCGCCCGCATGAAACGGCACTGCGCCGCACCCGGTTTCCCGCGCTGGGGACAAGAAAAAGGCCCCTCGAAAGGGGCTGGTTGGATCAGGCTTGGTACACGAAGTAGTGTTCGCGCTGACGCGGGAAGAACACATGCTTCCACGTGTCGCCGCCGGTGTTGCCACCGTCGAAGACGACCATCTCGTAGTCGTCAATGTCGGTGTCCACCAAGTCGGCGCCGGCGATATGGCGCATGTGCAGCGTGCCGTGCGTGCGCTCGAATACCAGGATCTGGCCGATGGCGTCGTCCTGGCTCATGGCGTTGACGCAGGCTCCGAGCTGGTGCTCGAAGTCCGGTGCGCGCGAAATGAGGTTGGGGAACATGAGGTTGCTCCTATGAAAATGGACCAGCCCGACTCTTGGGGGAGACGGGCTGGCATGAGGGGACAAAGAGGAAGACCCGCGTGTCGCGCGGCTGCTAGCCCTCGGCCAGCGGCAGGCCCAGCAACGCGGGTGCGTCTGCATCGAGGATGAGGATGCGCACATCGGCCTGGCCAGCCAGTTCAAGGATGTTCGCCAGGTCGTCCGGCATGCCCTTGTTCCGGTGCTCCTGTCGAAGCTGCTCGGCGGTGATGCCCTCGGCGTGCTCCAGGTTCTGGTCCGTCCAGGGCGTGGAAATCAGCTTGACGCCGATCGCCGGGCTGTACGGCACACGGAAGGCGATGAACAACATGGCCTCCGGCGTGGCGATGTCCGCCAGGCCGGCGAGGTAGTGCCAGCTATCGACCGTGATGTGCTCACGGCTGATTTCCCAGCACCGGCTGTAGTAGCCGGTCTCGAAACTCAGGCGCTGCATCGCTTCCCGCGCGGCCTCGGCCGAATAGGCGTCACCGACGTGGACTGGGCGGCCGTCGAAGTCCTCGCCATGGATGGCATAGACCACGGCACCGATCACACCTTCGCCGCTGACGCCTTCACCGGCATCGCATTCGGCCAGTACCTCGGCGTTCACGGCTTCGCGGCCATCGCTGACCACGGCGAAATCGTTGGCGACGATGCAGGACGATGAAACCAGTTCCTCGTCGGAGAGGTGTTGCTGGCTCGCGTGGATGTTGCGCCAGACATGCGGGCTTCCGTCCTCGTAGCTGATGCACAGCGTGCGGACGATTTTCAGATTCCAGTAGCCACGGTGAAAGGGATTGGGTTTCTGGGACATTGGGAACTCTCCAGATTGAATAATGGAGCCAATTCCCGCCACCGGGAATTGGACCCGGTGGGTTGAAAATGGAAAATGCGTCAGGCGGCGCTGATCGTTGGCATCTGGGCCAGTCGGTCGGCGACGCGACGGCGCACATTCAGGCGGAACTGCTCGTCGTTGATGCCTGCGAGCAGGTTGGCGGCCTCCAGCGCGATCAATGCCGAGGCCTCTTCGATGTCGGCGGACAGGATCGTCTTGCGCAGTTGGTCGCCGAGTTGGAGCGCCTGCGAGGACGTTCTGAAGACCTGGACCTCGCGGCTCAGGTAGCAGCCGTTGCCGCCGAACTCGAACAGCCTCGGCCTGCTGCAATGCCAGCAGCCTTCGAACTGGATGGCGGTCAGGCGATGGCCGTCATCGAAGCAGGAAGCGATCAGAAGCAAGGCTTCCAGGTCGGCGCTGTCCTCGAACTTGTGGTGCTCGATCAGGTTCTCCAGCTCCGCGTCCTGCTCGGCACCGAAGTGCGCGGCCAGCCGTTCGAGCAGAGGTGGAATCGACAACTCTTCGTCGTCGGGCATGGGGATGCCGAGTTGTGCGGCCAGGTCTTCCAGGCCGTCCAGCACATCCGTCCAGCGCGGATCATTGGTCTCGGCGATCTGGGCGATGTAGGCCTGCCCGTTGCCGGGATGGCCTTCGTTCAGCGCGAAGGCGCCGAACAGCGCCTTGATGACGGGGGTGACACGCTCCAGCACGAGAACGCCCGTGCCTTCGTAGTAGTTGTTCGCCATGGTGGCTCCTTTCGAGAAAGCGGAGCCAGCCCATGCGGACGATGGCATCCGCAGGGTGATGGAGAAGAAATTGAGGGACATGGCCTTTTGGGCGCATGTCCCTCTCGGGGGGAACGAAAGACAGTGGTGTGCCGGAGACCGGCTCACCAACCGTTGTAGTTCACGAGCAGGTCGGCGATGACCTTGCGGCGTTGCAGGTCGAGACCGTCGAAGTCCGACAGCCCGTGGAAGTGGCAGCGCTTGAGCATGGCACCGCCCTCACGCGCGTTGTAGAAGCTGACCATGGCAGACAGGAACATGCGTTCGCCGCTGCTCAGGACGCCGAGGGCGTCGTTGAGCCGCAGCATGTTGGGACGCAGATCCCACTTGCTCTTGGCCTGGTTCAGACCTTCACGGGTGCCGTCGCCGAACCACTCGGGGCCAGCAATCTCGACGCCACGCTTCCATGCCTCGAAAAAGGCTTGAGGCGCGGCGGCGAAATGCTGTTCTTCCCGCATGATCTGATCGACGACTTCCCGCGGCAGTAGCTGGTTCATGACGTGATTCCTCCAGTTTGGATCAAGGAACGGCGAGCTGGGACCAGCCGCCTCTTTCGAGGGCACGTTGAGCCGCGGCATAGCTGCGGAAGTACTCGCGGGATTCCCGCGAAACGGGGCCTTCGGTATCGCGCGTGCCGATGTAGTGGCCGGCGGCGCTTTGCAGGACTTCGAGCGGCAGGAACTTGCCGCAGTAGGTCGAGGCCAATTGCCCGAAGGTTTGGCCGAAAGAGGCTTGCTGGGACATGGATAGGCTCCTTGGAAAAGCGGGGCCTCGTCCCTCACGGGATGGCGGCTCCCGCACGCGGTTGATAAAAGGCATCGACGTCACGAGGACGCGCGTCCGCAGACTTGATGCGATGCGGACTGGTGGGTAACGCGGGAGAGACCCGCGACAGCCTAAAACCCTGGCTGCTGGCATGTGCTGACGAATCAGCGAACATGCGGGCAGCTTCGTGCGCGGACCGCGCTGCGTCAGTTGGAAAATGGCATCCAGCCCAGACCCGATTGATGGGGACCGAAAGAAAGAAGCCCCGCATCGAGTGCGGGGCTGTCAGGAGGGTGCGGTGACGCTGGGTCAGTCGGGCTTGTCGCCCAGGACATACTGCTTCCACAAATCGAATGCCTGCTCGGGTGGAAGCTCGGCCAGGATGACGATGGGCTGGGCCTGCCGGGCGCGCAGCGAAGCGAAGTACGCCTTCCGGTCGGCGATGGCCTTGAGCTTGATGCCCTTGATAAACAGCAGTTTGCCTTCCTTGATGAACAGCACCTTGTTGCCGATGTCGCGGTTGAATGCGGCTCGCACCTTGCGTTCCGCGTGCATGGCGTCGGCCAGCTCATCGACCAGGAAGTCGAGCGTCATGTCGATGTAGTGAGGGTCTTCACTCTCGTGGCCGAGGTCAAGCGGCGCAGGCGGCAGGCCCTTGGCGAAGGCTTCGGCCTGCGCCAGTAGCCCCGCCTTGCCGTTGAGCGCGTGGAGGAACGTCGAGCCACCGTGGCCGTCGTTGCGGGCCTCGGCGATGGGAGTACCGTCGAACACGACGGTTGCGTTGAAGCACAGTGTTTCCTCGCTGGCGAAGTCGGCCACCTTGAGGTTCTTCAGCGTAATGCGGTCTTGCTTGGTGATGTTGTCCATGGGGAAGTCCTGAGATCGACCGGGTGGCGACATGCTCCTGACGGGACGTGGCGGCCATCCCGTGGGTTGGAGAAATGAGGCATCGATGCCCAGTGGGCAGCGTTCGCCGGTGAGATGCCGAGGCGAACTGGCGGGTGGCGTGGGTGAAACCCGCGGCAGCCTTGACACCCTGGCTACGGGCTGTTGCCGAACCATCGGCAATGCAAGAGGGAGAATGGAGTGGCCCGCAGGCTGCGTCGCCGATCAATCCGAAGCGGTCGAGCCCGTCTTGTGCAGGTACTGCACCAGGCGCTGGCCCAGCCACGCCATGCACGGGACGGCCATGGAGTTGCCGATCGCCTTGTAGCGCGGAGCATCTGCAGCGGGCTTGCCGCGGTACGGGATCAGCGTGTAGTCGTCGGGCATGCCTTGCAGCCGCTCGCACTCCACGGGCATCAGCCGCCGCACCCGCCAATGCGACCAGTCGCCGGGGCCAGGGTCGTTCCAGTCGTAGCGGAAATGCGCCTCGAAGTCGGGAGCCAGGACATAGGGCTTGTCCGCGCCGCCGCCGCTGGTGCGCAGTGCGCCCGCTACGCTGCCGCCCAGCTCGGCGGCAAGACCCTGCTCGCGGCCGTGCAGAGACACGCAGGCCACCATAGGTACGCCGTAGCCCGGCTTGCCGTTGGACAGCACGGTGCAAGCGACCTGGCCATGGCCCGACTCGAAGCGCACTTCACCGCGGTTGTTCTGCGCGAACGCGATGGCGGGCACGACCCCGGCGTTCGCATGGCTGTTGCAATGGCCGCCAGCGCGCAACGTCGGTGTCAGGTCGAGCGTGGCATCGGCGCCGCTGCCCTGCGCGATGAAGGCGATGATCGGAACACCCTTGCCGGTGCCGTCCTCGCTGCTGCCCTTGCCGTTGTTGGCGGTGTCGAGGGTGTGGCTGATGTTGCCTGCGACGGATTGCACCAAGTAGGTCTCGGTGCAGATGTCGTGCTTCGGGCCGCCAGCCATCAAACTGGCTGCAAGATCGGTCGGGCCACGCCCATTGCTGAACCCAAACGTCGTCGTGACCTTGCCGCAGGGCTGCTTCAGTCCTGCATATCCGTCTGCTGGGTCAACACTAGGTTCAGCAGTGCAGGCAGCTTCTTGCCACGGCGCGCTGCCCGCACAAGAATCCCCGAGCAGGCCTGCGCGCTCAAAAAGTACTTCTGCGGGATCGAGGTCATCTCCACCACTTGCCACAAGAAACACACGCTTGCGGCGTTGGGCGACACCGAAATATTGAGCATCGAGCACGCGCCAGGCGATGCGGCGGCGGGGTCCAGACACACAACCAGCGTACGCCCATTTTTCCCCTGGCGGCTGGAGCGCACGGCTTTCTCCGGCCAGTGCGCCCAGGAAATGCCCGAAGGCATTGCTGCGGTCGTTGAGTACGCCTGGGACGTTTTCCCAGACGAGCGTGGCCGCCGGGCGGCTGTCTTGTTGGCGGGTTTGGTCGATGGCATTGGCAAGCTCCACATAGGCAAGGGAAAGGGCACCGCGCGGGTCATCCAGCCCGCGACGGCTACCTGCAACGCTGAACGACTGGCACGGCGTGCCGCCGACCAGGATGTCGGGCGCTGGCACAGTGCCGGCACGCACCTGGCGGGCGATCGCGGTCATGTCGCCCAGATTGGGCACGCGGGGGTAACGGTGGGCGAGCACGGCGCTCGGGAACGGCTCGATCTCGGCGAACCATGCGGCTTCGAGGCCGAGAGGTTGCCAGGCGAGGCTCACGGCCTCAATGCCGCTGCACACGCTGCCGTACAGCAGTGGCGCGGTTTGGGGCACACCGCGTGGGGGGCGAGGTTGCGGGTTCATGTCGGGTCTCCTGTTTGTGTGGCCTTGGACTGTGTGGCCGGGCCGGGACGTTGATCGGCAGGAGAAAGGCGCCGAAGGCCCAGTGGCCTCCGGCTCGGGATGACAGAACCACCCGTGGGCTGTTGCAGGCCCGGTTGTCGCTAGAACCGGCTGCTCATCAAGCAATCGCACCCGGCGCATGTCGTGGTTGGCGCCGGCATCTTCTGGCGCACATCCGCGCACAAAAGGAGCCCAGTTTTTCGCCGTTGGGCACGGCATCGAATACCGCTGACCACGAAGGGTCTCCGGGTGGCTCGCAGGCGGGCAAGCCATCGGGGGACCCTTCGCAGAAGCGGAAAAATGCAGATCAGTAGAACGCGCCGGGAAACCCCGGACATGGTTCGTGGAGAAGCTACCTTCAGGTCCCGCGGCCGGGGACGGCCGGGCGGGACGCGCACACGGACAAGAGAAGGCGTTGCGCGCTGGGCGTCCCGCAGGGCGTGCGGGACATGGGCCACGCCGCCGATGGCGGACACGGCTCTCGGGGAACGGGGTCGGTCAAGAGCCTTTGCGGCCGCTACTGCCATAAAGGCGTAGAGATCGCGAGGCTCCGCGTTTGGACGCGCCGGATTCGACCGGCAGCGTACCTTTGCAGTCGGGGTAGCGACTGCACGACCAGAAGGGGCCGGTCTTGCCGGTGCGCTGGCGCGTGGGTGCGCCGCACTGCGGGCAAGCGGGTCCCTGGGGAACCTTGATGGACAGCGAGGTGCTGCCGTACTGCGCGATCAGTTGCGAAATCCATGCGGCCTGCTTGCCGATAAACACATCCAGGGTGAGCTGACCAGCCTCGATCATGTCGAGCGCCTGTTCCCACACTGCCGTCGTGCCGGGGTCTGCAATCGCCGCGGGTACGGCGTCGATCAGGGTGAACGCTGCATCCGATGCGCGAATGGAGCGTCCTTTCTTCACAAGGTAGCTGCGGGCGATCAACCCGCTGATGATGTTGGCCCGCGTGGCCTCTGTGCCGATGCCGACCGTATCCTTGAGCTTCTGCTTCAGGCGCGGGTCCGTCACCAGCTTGGCGACCCCCTTCATGGATTTGACCAGCTCGCCCTGCGTGTAAGGCTTGGGCGGCATCGTCTTGAGCGCCTTGATCTCGGCCTCGGTCACCTGACACGCCATGCCTTCGCGCAGCACGGGGAGTACCTGGCTGCGTGCCGTGGCTTCACCGTCCTCGTCCGCTTGCGGCTCGGCCAGCACCAGGCGCCAGCCCTTGACGATCACCTGTTTTCCGGTGGCCACCAGCTTCTGCTGGTCGCAGGACAGCTTGGCGACAGTGCGGTCGAACTCGTGGTGAGGGAGGAACTGCGCCAGGTAGTGCGCGCGGATCAGCCGGTACACCGCCAGTTCCTTCTCGCTCATGGCCGAGAGGTTCGCGGGTTCCAAGGTGGGAATGATGCCATGGTGCGCCGTCACTTTGCCGTCGTTCCAGGCGCGCGAGCGCTGGGAGCGGTCGAGCTGGCCCATGATCGGGCGCAGCGAGGGATCGGTCTTGAGCAGGCTGTCCAGAACAGTGGGCACCTCGGCAAACATGCTTTCGGGCAGGTAGCCTGAATCGGAACGCGGGTACGTAGTGGCCTTGTGGGTCTCGTACAGGGACTGGGCGATCTCCAGGGTTTCTTGAACATCCAGCCCAAGCTGTTTGGAACAGACCTCCTGCAAGGTGCCCAGGTCGAACAGCAGCGGCGGGCCTTCACGCATGTGTTCGGTCTCGACAAACACCACCTGAGCGCTACCCGCAGCGCGGATCTGTTGCGCGGCTTGCTGGGCAACCGGCTGTTGCAGGCAGCGGCCAGCGTCGTCGGTGCAGCCATCGGGCGGAACCCACTGCGCGCTGAAAGCCTGTCCACCCGCAGACAGGGACACGTCGATGGCCCAGAACGGCACCGACTTGAAGGCCGCGATCTCGCGGTCGCGGTCCACGACGAGCTTCAGGGTCGGCGTCTGCACGCGCCCGACGGACAGCACGCCGTCGTAGCCGGCCTGACGCCCGAGCACCGTGAACAACCGGCTGAGGTTCATGCCCACGAGCCAGTCGGCGCGTGAGCGCGCAAGCGCCGAGTAGTACATCGGCAGCGTGTCGGATGAGGGCCGCAACTTGCCGAGCGCGGTGCGGATCGACGCATCGTTGAGCGCCGACAACCACAGCCGTTCGATGGGGCCGCGGTAACCGCACAGGTCGATGATCTCGCGGGCGATCAGCTCTCCCTCGCGGTCGGCATCGGTGGCGATGACCAAATGGGTCGCCTTCGCCAGAAGCGCTTTGACGACCTTGAATTGCGTGGCGGTCTTCGGTTTGACCTCGACCCGCCACTGCTGGGGAATGATGGGCAGCTGTTCCAGCGACCAGCGCTTGAGCGCCGCGTCATAGACCTCGGGAGCTGCTGCTTCTACGAGATGGCCAATGCACCAGGTGACGGTGACGCCGGAGCCGCTGAGACAGCCTTCACCGCGCTGCGTCGCGCCGAGAATCCGGCCAATGTCTTTGCCCTGGGAGGGCTTCTCGCACAAGAACAGCCGCATGTCAGTCCATCCGATTTCCATGGTTCATTGAGTTGCGGGAATCGAGGATGCCGAACACCACCAAGGGCAGCAGCAAACAAGCCGCATGCGGTGGCGACCACTTTTACGGGATGGGATGGCGGGGACGGGAGTGGCGTTCGGCCGGGGATGTGCGGGCCGGGAGCCGCGATTTTTTGGAGCGCACGGACGCCGGTGGACGTTGATGGAGCTATCCCCTGGGGATAGCTCGCGAGGGCATGGGGGCGACGGACGACTGCCACCGCCCCATGCCGGATCACTTCCTGCGCTTCGGCTCCTTCGGCGCGGTCGGTTCCTGGGCGGCCGGGGGTTTCGGCTGCGCATCCTGCGCGGCCTCTTGCTGCCTGGGGCTGAGGGCTACGGACTCGATGCGGAACGGCAGGATGCCGACGCTGCGCGCGTTGATCTGCCAGGTCTCGCGCGGCTGATCCTCGTTGTCCGTCCAAGGTTCGCGCTCCATCCGGCCGACGACCAGCACGCGCATGCCCTTCTGGTAGAGGTCCTTCCAGTGCGCGGCGTCGCGGTGCCAGATTTCCACCGGCGCCCAGAAGCCGCCGCGATCCTCGAAGGTGCCATCCTTCTTGGGAATGGGGTTGTCGAAATAGACGTTCAGGCGCAGAAGGCGGCTGGGCTCGTCGTTGCCGTTGGGGAACTCCCGGTACTCGGGGGGCGAGCCGATGTTGCCCTCGCCAGAAAAATGCGTACTCATGTTGCAATCTCCGTGGTGGTTGAAATACCCGCACCTGGTCGGTGACGAGCGCGTGCTGGGTTGCCCGGCGCGATCACTGATCGCGCAGTGCGGGTGGGATGGACTTGAGCCGACGCAGGTAAGCGTCTTCCGCCTCGGTGGCCTTGCTGGCACACTCCTGGGCCAGCCTGCCCAAGGTGTGCAACAGGCTGATCTGCATGTTCAGCGTGATGCGCTGCAGCTCGATGGCGTGCAAGTCGGCCAGCAGGTTGACCGGCGTGCTGGTACTCGCCATCAGCTCCTGCCACAGTGCCACGCCCATGGCCGAGCGGTCGTGCTTGCGCCAGCGAAGAAACGCCGTGCCTGCGCCAGTTGTCTGCTGGGCCAGTTCGATGGGGAGCAGGTGGAAGGGATGCCCGAGGGCTTGTTGCAGCACCTGTCGCTGCGCCAAGCCAATCAACTCGTCGCGCATGGCGAAGCACTGGCTGGCCCAGGCCTCCAAGTCCCCTTTACCCTTAAAGGGCTTTAAAAGGCCTTTTTGAGAGGCTGCGTGTTCCAACTGCATGAAGGCTGTCTGTTGCAGAGGGCGGAAGTAGCGGGTGTCGCGGTTTGGGTCGCTCATGCCTGCGCGTCCTCGCCGGCCGTCGCTTCGGGGGCGGCGGCCTCGTCGCTGGGCGATGCGGCTGCGGCAGGACCGTCACCGCGCTGCTGCAGGCCACGGCGCATGATGGGCGGCGCGAACTTCGAGCGGCGCGTGCCCTCCAGCACGTCCGGCGGCATCTCGCCGAACTTTTCCAACGCCGCCCGCGCTGCGGCATTCTTGGCGGCGAAGTCGTCGCGGGTGCAGCCCGAGTAGCGGTACTGCTGGGCCAGCGAGAACAGGCTGCGCAGTGCATGCGCGCCTTCGTTGAGCCAGCGTTCGAGCGTCGAGCGATCGATCAGCGCGGTGTGGTGCGCGAGGATCAGCTTGCGGGCGATATCGTCGTAGTCGGCGAGCAGGTACACGGCGGCAAAGCCGAGCTGCGCATTGACGAACAGCGGCAGCTTGACCGGCTGGACGTTGAGGTTTTCGCCCAGGGTGAGTGCCGGCGGCACGCTCGCCAGGGCCTGGTCCACCTGTTCGCGCAGCGATTGCAGCGTGGCCTTGGTCTGGTCGAGCTTGTCCTCGATGCGGAGCATCCAGAAGTCGCTGTACGGGTCGTCCTGCTCCGAGCCGCGCCGCATCTTGTTCATCTGGGCGATGTAGCCGTTCAGGCCGACGATGCCCGGTCGCCCTTCGGCGGCGGCGCGGCCGTGCCAGATGCGCGAGGCGTGGTGCGTGTGCAGCGTCAGCGACATCGCGCTGCGCAAGGAGCCGAGATTCAGTTGCAGGGGTTCGTTGGTGGTTGCCATGGTGTCCGCTCGTTGTTGGAAAAGAGCGGACAGCTTCGGCAGGTAGCGGAAGGCAGTCAGTCAACAAACCGAAACCCGCCCGTCCCCGGTTCACGGCGCGGTGGGTGCATGCGTCGCGATCTATCCCCTGGGGATAGCGCCATGGAGCGCCAAGGAACGCTGCACACCCGGATCAGCGCGAACAAGGCCGATCCCGCTGCAGGCGATCGAGGCCTGGCGTGCAGCGGTTCGACGTGTAGCCGTCAGTGGAACTATCCCCAGGGGATAGCTCTACTGGAAGCCACCGGCATCCACTTCACCACCTTGCAGGCCCGCTCACTTGCTGGCGAGCAGGTTGCGCAGCCGCTCGATGTGCTGCCTGGCGACTTCTGGCGGCACAGGCTTGCCCTGCGGCTGGGATGGTGGCGGTGCTGGTGGTGGCGGCCGCTCGTTCGGCGCAACGGGCGCCGATGGCGCGTCCTTCTTGGCCCAGGCGTTGAACTCGCCATGGATGGCCCGCTGGATGATGCCGAACAGATACCCTGCAGGATTGCGGATGCCATGGTTGCTGCATCGTGCAGCCCATTCGTCCAGCACGGCCTGCCTCAGCGCAGCATCGACCTGCTGTAGTGCCACCCTCGCACCTGTCTGCTGCTCTGCCTTCAGTTCCGCGAAGCGTTTGGGCCATTGCAGGTCGCCCAGCGCGCGCGCATGCGCTTGTGCCTGCGCGGTAGTACGTACTTCATTAATACGACTACTACGTACTGTACGGGCCTGCTTCGGATTCCGAAGAGAGGCGTCTGGCGCGGGTTTCGACCCTGCTTCGGATTCCGAAGTGGGATCGTCAGGATTCCGAAGAAGGCTCGTCGCCCCTTCTTCGGATTCGTGCGTGGCGTCCTCCTGTGGATAACTTTCGTGCGCCCCGACGCCCTGGCTGGCGAGGCGTTCGGCCAGGACTTGCAGCCTCGATGGCAGGGTGCGCCCGGCCAGCATCGGGTCTTCGCCGATTTCCTTGAGGGTGTGCAGGCCTACGATCTGCACGGCTTTGGCCGAATGGCCGAGCGCTTGGCTGACGAGTTGCAGGTAGTCCGGGTCGAGCTGCATCGCTTCAAAGGGGGTCAGCGGCTCGTCGTGCAGGACATAGAGGTTGCCGAGGATGCGGCCGGTCTTGGCGTCGCGCCGTCGCCGCACCAGGCTCAGCCATCGAGTCAGCCGCAGCAGCGTCAGTGCTCGCGCCACGGTTTCGTGCGAGGCTTGCCCGGCGCAGGGCATCGACGCCAGCCAGGGCCGAAGCTGTTCATACGTCGGGAACGCCGTCACGCCATCGTCGTTGAGCATCAGCCGGAAGACCTGCCAGGCATTGCGCTCCAGCGGCGTCAGGCGGCGGTCGAGGAACAGCCGTCGCGGTACGGTCTCGTGCCGGTTGCCGCTGAACAGGAAGGCATCGCCAGACGCCGGACCAGTGGGCATCGCGACAGGTGTAGGTGTGGGCGGGGGCGCGTCGGCGTTGGGCTTGGGCACAAGGTCTTTCAGCGCAGCGTCGAACAGGTCTGCGAGTGCGATGGGGCCACGACGTGGTGCGGTGTCGTCCACGGCCATGGTTAACCCAATCCTTGATCGACCCAGCTCTTGATCGAAGCCCAGACCACCGACAGAGGCAGCGACATGCCTTCGGCGAGGTCCATGGCGGCATCGAGGATGGAGGTTTCGTCTTCGAGATCGACGTTCCTGCTGCTGGTCACGGCCTTCCATTGCCGCCACAGCTCCGTGTCCTGCTTCTCGTCCAGCACGGGATGGCGACCCTTGCGCTTGGGCAGGCCGAGGATTTCGCGGCGAAGCGCCACTTCCTGGTGGGTCAGGCCGTAGAAGCGGCTGACCATTTCGGTGCTCGCGCCGAGGCGCAGCATGCGATCGACCGTGGCGATCTCCTTCTCCACATCCTGCGCCTGCCTGAGCAGACGCCGGAGCACTTCGCGGTTGACCGTCACCGAGCACCACGAGACGTTGGCGTTGGCCAGCACGCTGATCAGCGCGGGATGCTTGAGGGCGTCCAGCTCTTCCTCGCCAAACCCCATCAGCTTGCAGCGGCGCAGTTGCCCATTGCGCAGGTCATAGAGGGCCTGGGCGATGACGGCCTGGTTGAGTGGGTGTGGTGCGGACATGCTGGTCTCCCTCGGTCACGTTCCAGGGTCCGCAGCGCCGGCGTCCAGGTCGAGCAGACGGCGGGCCAGCCGCAGCAGCCGGAACAGCTTGACCAGTGCGGTGTCGCTCAGTCGCCGGGTTGCGTCGCCTTGTCCGTGCAGCAACGCCGACAGGTCGATGACGAATTGCCTGTTATCCAAGCCGACGTCGGCGGGCTGCTGACCGGCCATGCATGCCAGCAGCGCCAGGACGGCACGGCCCAGCGGCTCCAGGTCTTGGGCGTGGGCACGGCAGGCGAAACCGATGCCGTCTGGACGGTCATCGATGCACTCGTCCAGGCGAGCCTCGCCCGCGATCTCGCGGGCGAACTGCGCGACGTGGATGCGCAGGCGCTCGGGCGTGTCCAGGCTCGCGTCGATGTGCCAGACGTCGGAAATCGGGTAGAGACCGCCTGCTTGGACGGGAATGGACTGCAAGACGTTGGCCGAGAAATCGGGCAGCGCATCCCCCAGCTCGTCGGCGACCATCCGCTGAATGGATTGCAGCCGCTCCGTCGTCGGTGCAGGCGAAACGATGTGCCCCTGCAGCCGATCACCAGGAGCAGCCATGGGGCTTCCTGCGGGTGAGCCGTCCGACCCTGAGCCGCCCTCGCGCTCGCGCGACCCAGGTGTGGTTGCCGGCGTCGGGGCCGATGGGGCCGGCGCCGCGGGCGGGCGTGCCATGGTGTCAGGCTCAGGCAGCGTGGGGGGTGCCGTTGGTGGGGTCGGATCGCTGACCAGGGCGCGATGGCGGCTTTCGGATTCGGTGAGGTCGAGCGCCAGTACGTCGTAGTCGATGCCGAGCAGTTCGGACATTTGGCCGATCAGCTCGTCCTGCACGCGCTGGGGGGCGAACTCGTCGGCCTGCGTGTCGAACTGCGACAGCACCTCCTGAAAGAAGTCATCGAAGTCCTGTACCAGTAGTGTGCGGCCTTTGGCGTAGCGCTCCCACGCGAGCATGCAGGCCTTGCGCATGACCGACAGGCGTTCGACCTGGTGGCGGCCGAGCCCGCCATAGAGCACGGTCGGGATCGCCGGCAGGAGGTAGCGCACCGCGTCGTTCATCCGGCTGATGTGCGACTGCTGGACCGGGAAACCATCGGCGGCGAGGCGGCGTGCCAGTTCGGACTGGCTCAGGGCGGCGCCGCTTTCCTGCTCGTAGAACTCGCGCGCCTTCTCGACGCCGAGGGCGCGCTCGATGAACGTCAGGCCTCCACGCAATTCGTTCTCGGCCAGGTGGCCGGTCAGCATGACGACTTCGCCGCGGCTGGGCCACGGCCGGAACAGGCACGATATGCGAAAGAACCGCTCGTCCTTGGTCTCCGACCACAGTTCGCGCAGGATCGCCAGGCGCGTGTTGCCGCCGTTGCGAATGATGTAGTGGTCCTCGCCCGGGCGCCGGGTGATCGCCGGGGCTGCGTCCAGGCCGCGCTCGCGGATGGACGCCTTGATGTCCTCGTAGGCCGGGTTGCGCTTCTTCCTGGGATCGTGGTCGTAGGGGCGCAACTGGTCCAGGGTCACGACCATGGGCGTGTCGGCGATCGGGTCGCTCAAGGCCGAGGTGGACGGGCCGCTGCGCTCGAACCCGGCCGCGAGCAGCTTGCCGGCCATCTGCTGGGAGGTCATTTCAGCCATGGCGGCCTCCCTGCACTGGGGACCGGGCCTCGCGCTCGGCGCGGCGGATCTGCGCGCGGGCGTTGAGGGCGGCCCGGTGGTCACTGGCCGTCGAACTGGTGTAGATCGCGGCGCAGCCGGCCTTGGTGAATTTGAGGTGGCCGCCCGGCGTGCGCTTGACGTGCCAGCCCTCGCCGACGGCGAATTCGATCAGGGCGCGCAGCCGCTTATGGCCTCGGGCCAGTTCATGTGCGCTCGCCATGGGGCCTCCCGGTATCCAGAGGAAATGGCGGGCGGCCGGACACCGTGGCAAATCGGTGCTGCCATTGCGGGAACAGTTCGCCGGCGAGGCCGCGGATGGTGTCGAGCGCGGCGGGGGCGACTCTGCCCGGTGGCTGGCGGTATTCGACCCGATGCACTGGCAGGCCGCGCGTCGCGGCGCGCGGATAGGCTTCGATGGCCGGCACGTCGGTGGTCAGCACGCGGATGCCGGCGTGGTCCTGGAACAGGTCGCGCAAGGCCTGTTGGATCAGCCGGGCGTTCGCCGACACCGGGTGGACCCTGTTGATGAGCAGATGCAGCGGCGGCGGCTCAATGCCCAGGTGCCGGTACGGAGCGATGTCCTCCAGCAACTGCATGGTGCCGCGCCGCAGTTCGCGGGCGGCGAGGATTTCCGGGGTCACGGGTGACAGCGCGAGATCGGAAGCGAGCACCGCCATCTCCAGCGTCACCGAACGCGCGCCCTGGGTGTCGATCAGCACCAGGTCGTAGAGAGGAGCCAGCATGGGCAGCAGGTGCCGCAGCCGCAGGCGCCCATCCGGCGCGTGCAGCAACAAGGTGCTCAGCTCGCCCCGGTGGTCGTTGGACAGCACCAGGTCCAGACCCGTAATGATCGTGCGGGACACGAGCTGGCCGAGGTCGCGCTCGTTGAAGGCCAGCAGCTCATAGATGCCACCAGGCGCACGGTGTCCCAGTTCGTAGTAGGACGACAAGGTGGGCTGCACGTCGAGATCGAGCAGCAGCACGCGCAGCCCCGCGTCGGCGACGAGCCCGCCCAGGTTCGCGGCAGTGGTGGTCTTGCCGACGCCACCTTTCGTTGAAATGATGGATACAACCTGCATGGCGTTCTCCGTGTGAGGATGGAAGGTCCGCGGGAGAATGGGTCAGGCCCGGTTGTTGACGCGCTCGGCGATCCACTGATCGATTTCGATGGAATCCCAGCCGACGGCGCGCACACCCAGGCGCAGCGCCTTGGGGAACTTGCCCGCGCGCATCAGGTTGTAGAGGTGGGCGCGCTTGAAGCCGGACTTCGATTCGACTTCTTCCAAGCGCAGGATGCGGCGCTCGTTGGGCGGCAGAACAGGTGTTTGCGACATGGTGGTCACTCCTGAACGCTCAGTGGCGTTTGTTGGCGTGACCTCTATTCAATAGACATGGCTACGGAAAGACATTGCAAATGCAATCTCCGCGACTGCACATACAAGCTGGCAATCCTCAGAGGGTGGCGCTATGCAGCCGGCGTCTGGCCGTGGCGAACTTGCCGTTCAACGTCCGCTCGGCGATCCCCATGACGCCGTGGTGATGGGCGACCAATGCGCTTACGACAGCCTCTTGCGTTTTGAAGCTGGAGTACGGTGTGCCCGAGGGCGATTGGCCGAGCATCAGCTCCAATATGCCGCCGATGATGTTCAGGTAGGTGGCTTCGGCCCGATCACTGATTGGGTACTGCGCGCAGGCCGGGATGATTTTGGACTGTTTGAGCAGTGCGTCGTGCTTGTCTTGCAGCTCGCGGAGTTGGCGCTTGGACTGCTCCAGGGCAGATTTGAGGGCCAAGCGCTCGACCAGCATGGCCTGCCCGGTTTCCAGAGAGATGGAGGGATGGGCGATGCGCTCGCTGCGCGAGAAGAGAAAGCCGGGGCGCTGTTCGGGGTAGTGCTGGCGCATCCAACGCTTCAGATCGACGTGACGGACAGTGAGATCAGGGGAGTCGATCAGCGCGGTGTCGTGCGTCGTGATGCCGTTCCTCCCGAAAGGAAGTTCCGCATTGAGGATGCCATCGTAGATGCGTTCGGTATACAGCCTCAGCTCACCCCAACGTGGGCAATCCAACGACTGTGGCAGGTTCCTTGACGACGAGACCGAAGTGAGGATGACATGCTCAAACCGCAGAAGCCCAGCCCACCGGAGGGAGGCTTCGATCGGACGATAGAACACCTTCGATGCTGGTGCATTGTGGTTCATGCTCCCATCTCCTTCCAGGAGAACTACATGGCCGACTCCTTTGGCGCCAACCTCATGGCCGGGCAGTTGTCTGTGGATGAAGCGAGTCCCGAGTCTCGCTTCTTCATGAGCCCTGAGCACTTTTCAGTAGCTCAAGTCAGTGGTAGCCGCCATGTGCTCAATGTGTAAGAATCCGTGAGTGGTAGGTTGATCGGTCCTGTCGCTGATCAACACGAAGAATGGCGCTCACACTGGCAGCGTCATGCGTTACCGCAATCTCATCAAGAGCAATTTGTCATGGTGTGATACCCCTGCGGTTTCACAGGGCGCAATAGGCGCGCAGTGGCTTCTAGATGCCAAGGCAGGCGTACTGATCCCGAGCCTGTCATGCGTTCCCAGGTATCCTGATATACCGATAAAGAATCGCGCATCCAGTCCCAGTGACAAGCGTATGGGTTCTTCCCGCGCAACTTGCGCAGACGGGTATGGGTGGTCGCTTCTGCAGCGAGCCGGTGTGCCGAACAGCTCAGGCACGGCGAGAGCCATGCAGTCCAACCTTGGTCGCCGGGAGGCGCTAACGACGACAGGCGTCTGCCGCCAGACAACAACCGCGTCGAGAGGCAAATTCGTCCAGTGGCACTTCAAAGGGCGAACCAGTTGTTCGTCGGTAGCTTGCGTGCCGGTCAGCGCGCTGTTTCGGTGATGAGCCTGGTGCGCTCGGCTCGGCCCAACGGGCATGACCTCTATGCGGACTTGCGTGACGTGCTCGAATGCCTTTCGACGCAGCTAGCCAAGCATATGGAAAGGTGATCATTGGTGAGTTCGAGACCACCGTAGCCGGCGATGAACGAGGTGTGGGGACGATGCGCTGAGGAGGTGTCCTTGGACCTTACTGGAAGTTTCTGGACGAACTTGTTGCCGAGGGTGAAAAATGAGGCTACAATTAAGGTCTTCGCTAGTCAAGCCAGCGAAGAAAGTGATTGGGAAACAACGGCTTACGGTCTTAGTAAACGTCTCGTTTCCCGCTCCACTGTCTTCCGGGGCGAGCGTCAGGCTCGTTCCATCGGCAAGCCGGATTCACCGGCTGCCGGCAAGCAGTTCATGGCGCGATGGCAGAGTGGTTATGCAGCGGCCTGCAAAGCCGTGTACCCCGGTTCGATTCCGAGTCGCGCCTCCAGCATAAAAGGATAAAGCCCGCTGCGAGCGGGCTTTATCTTTTTCTGGTTTTCCCCGCGGGGAGGCGTAGCGTGCGGTTCGTGGCGGTTTGCCGCTTTTCGAGGTGAAATCGTTGACAGCGTAACGAGATCGGCTAAAATGCCGGCTCTTTCCCGAGCGGGAATAGCTCAGTTGGTAGAGCGCAACCTTGCCAAGGTTGAGGTCGCGAGTTCGAGACTCGTTTCCCGCTCCAAGGTTTTCGTGCAGGATGAGCCTGGTATTTCATCCGGCCAGCGGTACAACGCGGGAATAGCTCAGTTGGTAGAGCGCAACCTTGCCAAGGTTGAGGTCGCGAGTTCGAGACTCGTTTCCCGCTCCAGCATCCGAAGCCGGATGAGTGCAAAGCGCTCATCCGGCTTCGTGCTTTTGGGGTCAAGCCCATGCAGGTCCAGCTCCCGATCGCGCCGCGCGATGCCGTCCTGCCGGATTACGGCGCCGATGGCTTGTACGGGTTTGCGCGCGGCCTACGCGACTGGCTTCGCGAGCCCGGTGCGGCCTGGCCGCAGGCAGGCATCGGCATAGGGGAGCGAACGGTCGTCGTGCTGCTCATCATCGACGGCCTGGGCGATGGATTCCTGGCGCGGCATGGCAGCGGCTCCACGCTGCTCGCGCACCGCGTTCGCCCCATGAGCTCCGTCTTCCCCAGCACCACCGCCAGCGCCGTCACCCTGCTGCACACCGGCCTGTCGCCGGCCGAGCACGGTCTCAACGGCTGGTTCATCCACGACCGGCGCTTCGGTGGGGTGATCGCGCCCCTACCGCTGCTGCAGCGTGGCAATGGGCCGGTCGATGCTTTTCGGCTGACTTCTCGCCTGTTTCCCTACGACTCGATGTTCCGCGGCGCGCAAAGGCCCGTCACCGTGCTGTCGCCTGCCGACCTCGCCCTGTCGCGCTTTTCCCGGCACCACTCGCGCGGCGCGCGCATCCTGCCCTACAAGGGGCTGGATGAGCTGGGACCGGCGATCCTGCAGGCAGCGGCGGCGTTGCAGGATGTCGGCGGGCTGGTGCATGCGTATTACCCGGTGTTCGACGCCATCAGCCACGCTTACGGTGCCCATTCCTCACAGGCGCTGTCGGTCTTCGCCCGCATCGATACCCTGTTCGGCGCGCTGAGCGCGGCCCTGCGCGACAGCGGCGCGGTGTTGCTGGCCACTGCCGACCACGGCTTCATCGATGCGCCGCCCGAGAAGGTCGTGCCGATCGAACCCGCCTCGGACGTCGCGCGGATGCTCGCGGCGCCCCTGTTCGGCGAGCGGCGGGCGGCCTTCTGCGCGCTCAGGGAAGGGGCGGAGGGCGAATTCGACGCCTGGGCGGCGACAGAACTGCAAGGCAAGGCCGTGGCGCTGCCGGGCAAGGCGGTGCTCGAGTCGGGGCTGCTGGGGCCGGGCAAGCCCAACAGGCGCCTGCGCGAGCGGGTGGGCGATCGGGTGCTGCTGATGGAGCGCGGCTGGACGCTGGTCGATACGGTGGAAGGCGAGAAGCCGCACGCGATGGTTGGCGTGCATGGCGGGCTCAGCGCGGACGAGATGTGGGTGCCGCTGATCCGCTCCGCGCCTTGAACCGGGTGCCGCGTGCGGACGTCGCCGCTGCCGCATGCACGGCACGCTGCGGTCAGTGCAGGTCGTCCTCCATCGGCGGCACGGGCATCAGCATGATGCCTTCCTCGAGGAGTTCCTCCACCTCTTCGCGCGAGGCGGCGCCGCGGATGTTTCGCGCTTCGATTTCACCTTGATGCATCTTGCGCGCCTCTTCCGGCAGGCGCGCACCGACGTCCTCCGCCTCGCGCGCCAGCTTGCGCAGCATGGACAGCACGGCGGCAGCTGCTTCCAGTGTCACCGGCGGTGAGGGTTGTGGTGGCGCCGCCGGCATCGTGCGGCTCGCGGGCGGGATTGCGGATGGCGCGGCATGCGGAGCCGCATGGCGCGTCTGGACGTAGGGGGCGCTGGGCAGACGGCGCACCGCGTGCGAGGCGCAAGCCGGACATTCGACGAGCCCGCGCGCAAGCTGATTCTCGAAGGCCTCGGCAGAGCCGAACCAGCCTTCGAAACGGTGTTCCTTGTCGCAGCAGAGGTCGAGGACGATCACGGATCAATTGGCGCCGGTGAAGTACGAACTAGGGACGGGACGAAACGCCATGGTGGGCGTCACCGGGTCGACCGCCGCGATTCGAGATGGTGCCCGGAACGGGGGTCGAACCCGTACAGCCGAAGCCGAGGGATTTTAAGTCCCTTGTGTCTACCAATTTCACCATCCGGGCGGTTTCCGTGTCAGCGTGGCTGCTCCGGCAGCACGATGTTGACTTCGAGCACCTCGTAGTTGTCCTGCTTCTCGAGCTGGACCTTGATGTCGTCCGGGTTCACCGCGACGTATTTCGAGATCACTTCGATCAGCTCGCGCTGCAGCGCGGGCAGGAAGTCTGCCGCCGGGCTGTTGCTGGCGCGCTCGTGCGCGATCAGCAGCGACAGGCGGTTCTTTGCGATCTCTGCCGTCTTCTTCTTTTCGCCGAAGAGGCGGGCGAGGAAGGACATGTCACTTGCCTCCGAAAAGGCGCTTGATCAGGCCGGGCTTTTCGTAGCTGACGAAGCGGAGGGGGCGCTCCTCGCCGAGGAAGCGGGCGACGATGTCCGCGTAGGCCTCTGCGACGTCCGTGCCCTTGAGGTGAATCGCCGGCATGCCCTGGTTGGAGGCGTGCAGCACCGATTCCGATTCGGGAATCACGCCCAGCAGCGGCACGCGCAGCAGCTCCTGCACGTCCTTGTAGGACAGCATCTCGCCGTCCTCGACGCGCTTGGGCGAGTAGCGGGTGACGAGCAGATGCTCCTTGACCGCCTCGTTGCCTTCGCGGGCGCGCTTGGACTTCGACTGCAGGATGCCCAGGATACGGTCGGAGTCGCGCACCGAGGACACTTCAGGGTTGGTGGTGATGATTGCCTCGTCGGCGAAGGTCAGGGCCATCACCGCGCCGCGCTCGATGCCGGCGGGCGAGTCGCACACCACGTAGTCGAACGCCATGTGCTCGAGTTCCTTCAGCACCGCCTCGACGCCTTCCTCGGTCAGGGCATCCTTGTCGCGCGTCTGCGAGGCGGGGAGCACGAACAGGTTCTCGCAGTGCTTGTCCTTGATCAGTGCCTGGTTCAGGCGCGCTTCGCCATTGATGACGTTGACCAGGTCATACACCACGCGGCGCTCGCAACCCATGATGAGATCGAGGTTGCGCAGGCCGACATCGAAGTCGATGACGGCCGTCTTGAACCCCCGCAGGGCGAGCCCCGAGGCAAACGCCGCGCTCGTGGTGGTTTTGCCTACGCCGCCCTTGCCGGACGTTACGACGATGACTCTCACGGTTTCCCCCTGAAGAATTTGTTTTGCTGTCTCAGTCGAGCTGCAGCGGTTCGATGGTGAGCGTATGTTCGGTGCCGGTCAGCCGCACCTGGGCGGGTTTGCCGGCGAAGGCGGCGGGAATGCCGCCTTCGAAAGTGCGATAGACGCCGGCGATCGAGACCAGCTCCGGGCCGAAGTTGGTGGCGAGGATGCGTGCGCCGTGATCGCCCTGGGCGCCGGCAATGGCGCGGCCGCGCAGCGGCCCGTAACAGTGGATGCTGCCGTCGGCGATGATCTCGGCACCCGGGCTGACGCTGCCGATGACGACGAGGTCTGCGCCGCGGGCGTAGAACTGCTGGCCGGAGCGCAGGTTGCGGTCCAGGTACATGGTTGCGGCCGCAGCGGGTGCAACGGGCGGCACAGCCGCAGGCGCCGTCGCAGGCGCGGCGGCCTGCGGCTGGGGCGGCGCCGGCGCGCGGGCAGGCTCGGCGGGGCGGTCACGCAGGATCGCGCTGTCCACCACGGCCAGGCCGGCGCGCTGCGCGTCGGCGGCGAGCACGTCTGGCAGGCTGCACACGCCGATCGGCTGCAGGCGGTAGCGGCGCATCAGCGACTGCAGGCCGGGCCAGTCGATGCGCTCGGGCCATTGCGCGACGGCGGAGAAATCCAGGATCAGCGATTCGCCGTTGAAGAAGTCCGGCATGCCGCCAAGCATCTTGTGCATGTCGTCGGCGAGGGCGGCCGGTTCGACTGCCTGGACCAGCGCAAGCGTGGCGCCGAGCGTCGTGTTGCGGAACTCGATCTGACGGGCGGGCGCGGGTGCGGACATGGGCGGAACGGTCTTCAAAATCAAGGGAGTGTACTGACGAGGGGGCGCCGGGGCAAGCAGCGCGAATATCGCCCTGGAGCGCTCGCTGCTGGCGGGTGTGGGCCCCGATCAATGCAAGGTCGGCGGACGAAACAGCGCGTCGACGTCGGCGGTGTCGAAGTGGTAGGTGTGGTTCGACAGGTCGTCGTGCACCACCACTTCGCCGTGTTCCGCGAGCAGGGTACGCACTTCATCCTCGCCCAGGGCACGCAGCATGTTCGCGATCTTTTCCGGATCGGCCGGCCAGTCGTGCGTCACCGCGCGCGGCTCGAACACCCGCACCGATTCCTCGGCGAAGAGGCGGCCGAGCAGCGCTTCGGCGGTCAAGCCGAGCAGCTCGTCGGCGCGCACCGTCTGCGCCAGTTGTTGCACCCGCGACCAGCCGTCGATGTCCTTGAGGTCGGCGCCGGGCAGCTTCTGCACGAACAGCGCTGCGGCAGCGTGCGCGTCGCTCGCCAGCCACAGGCCGGCGGGCTGCTGTTCCGATTGCACCAGGTAGTGCTCGAAGCACTCGGCGATGCTGGCGCCCTCGAGCGGCACCAGGCTCTGGTAGGGCTGGTCGAGGCCTTCGACGTCGAGCGAAAGTTGCAGCCTGCCGTCGCCCACCAGATCGGCGAGCGTGCCGCCCTGTGGCATCCCTTCGGCCTTGGCGTAGCCGCGCAGGTTGAGGCTCTGCGAGCAGTCGACGACGAGCAGGCTGACCGGGCCGTGGCCGGTGATCTGGAAAGTGAGGCGCGCGGGCTGCTTCAGGTTGCCGGCGATCACGCTCGACACCGCGCTCATCTCGCCCAGCAGGCTGGCGACGGCCGGTGCGTAGTTGCGGTCGGCCTGCATGGCCTGCCAGACATCGGTGAGATGCACCACCGCGCCGCGGATGTCGAGCTCCTCGAGCAGGAAGCGCTGCACGTAGCTGGTGGGTTTGCGCTCGTTCATGACGTTCATTCCTTGTGCAGGCAGCGCGCGTAAAGATCAGTGTCGAGGCCGATGAGCAGTTGCAGCGCGCCGCCAGGGGCCGACGCGCATTCGATGACCGGCCGGCGGATGAGACTGGGCTGGGCCTGCAGCAGCGCGATCGCGGCGTGCTCGTCGGCGATCGCCTGCTGCTCGGGCGACAGCTTGCGCCAGGTGGTGCCGCGCTTGTTCACCAGCGCCTCCCAGCCTGTGTGCGCGCACCAGCGCCGCAGCGTGTCGGCGTCGATGCCGCTCTTGCGGTAGTCGTGGAAGCGGTAGGGTACGGCGTTCGCGTCCAGCCAGGCGAAGGCCTTCTTCATCGTGTCGCAGTTCTTGATGCCGTAGATCACGGTGTCCATGTCGGTGCGCCTCCCCTCACTTGCCGCGCGCACGCGCAAAGGCTTCGGCGAGCGCGCCACCGGCGGCAGGGCGGCGTTCGCCCTGGTCGCGGCGGGCGCCGCCCGCCGCCGGGCGCTGCGCATCGCGACCACCGCTGCCGCGCGGCCGCGCGTCCTGCCCGCGAGCGTCGCGCGCCGGCTGGCGCGCCGGCTCGTCGGCGAGGCGCATCGTCAGCGCGATGCGATTGCGCGGGATATCGACCTCGAGCACTTTCACCTTCACCACCTGGCCGGCCTTCACCACGCTGTGCGGATCCTTCACGAAGGTGGTGGACAGCGCCGAGATGTGCACCAGGCCGTCCTGATGCACGCCGATGTCGACGAAGGCGCCGAAGTTGGTGACGTTGGTGACCACGCCCTCGAGCAGCATGCCCGGCTGCAGGTCCTTCAGCGTCTCGATGCCTTCGCGGAAGCTGGCGGTGCGGAACTCGGGGCGTGGATCGCGGCCCGGCTTCTCGAGTTCGGACAGGATGTCCTGCACCGTGGGCAGGCCGAAGCGTTCGTCGGTGAATTCGGCGGGCTTCAGCGACTTCAGGAAGCCGCCATTGCCCATCAGCTCGCGCACGCTCCTTTTCACGCGCTCGAGGATGCGCTCGACGACCGGATAGGCCTCAGGGTGAACGGAGGACGCATCGAGCGGATTGTCGCCGTTCGGGATGCGCAGGAAGCCGGCAGCCTGCTCGAAGGTCTTGGGTCCGAGGCGCGGCACATCCTTGAGCGCAGCGCGGTTGCGGAAGGGGCCGTTGCCGTTGCGGTATTCGACGATGTTGGCCGCAAGCGTGGGATTGAGGCCCGAGATGCGCGCCAGCAGCGGCGCCGAGGCCATGTTTACGTCGACGCCGACCGCGTTCACGCAATCCTCCACCACCGCGTCCAGACTCTTCGCCAGGCGGCCCTGGTTCACGTCGTGCTGGTACTGGCCGACGCCGATCGACTTGGGATCGATCTTCACCAGCTCGGCCAGCGGATCCTGCAGGCGGCGGGCGATCGACACTGCGCCGCGCAATGACACATCCACGTCGGGAAATTCGCGCGCGGCCAGCTCCGAGGCCGAATACACCGAGGCGCCGGCTTCCGACACCACCACCTTGGTGAGCTTGAGCTCGGGGTGGCGCTGCATCAGCTCGGCGGCCAGCGCGTCGGTCTCGCGCGAAGCCGTGCCGTTGCCGATGGCGATCAGCTCCACCGCATGCTTCTTCGCCAGCATCGCCAGCGCGGCGAGCGAGGATTCGCGGTCGCGGCGCGGCTCGAAGGGGTAGACGGTGGTGGTGTCGACCAGCTTGCCGGTAGCGTCGACCACCGCCACCTTGACGCCGGTGCGGATGCCGGGATCGAGCCCGATCGTCGGCCGGCTGCCGGCGGGCGCGGCGAGCAGCAGGTCCTTGAGGTTGCGGGCGAAGACGCGGATCGCCTCTTCCTCGGCGCGTTCGCGCAGCTCGTTCATGAGCTCGAGTTCGAGGTGGATGGAGATCTTCACGCTCCAGGTCCAGCGCACGGTGTCGGCCAGCCAGCGGTCGGCGGGGCGGCCCTGGTTGCGGATGCCGAAGCGCGCGGCGATGCGGCCTTCGCAGGGATGCGGGGCCTCGGTGTCGGCGCGCTCGACGTCCAGGGTCAGGCGCAGCACGCCTTCGTTGCGGCCGCGCAGCAACGCGAGCGCGCGGTGCGAAGGCATCTTCGCGATGGGCTCGCGGAAGTCGAACCAGTCGCGGAACTTCGCGCCTTCGTTTTCCTTGCCTTCGATCACCGACGAGCGCACGTCGCCATGCTCGTGCAGGTAGTCGCGCAGTTCGCCCAGCAGCGTGGCGTCCTCGGCGAACTGCTCCATCAGGATCTGGCGCGCGCCCTCCAGCACGCTCTTCGCGTTGGCGAAGCCAGCCTCGGCGTTGAGGAATTTCTCCGCTTCAGCTTCGGGCGTGAGCGTCGGGTCGGCGAGCAGGGCTTCCGCCAGCGGGCCGATACCGGCTTCGCGTGCGATCTGGGCCTTGGTACGGCGCTTGGGCTTGTAGGGCAGGTAGAGGTCTTCGAGGCGCTGTTTGGTGTCGGCGTTCTCGATGTCGGCGCGCAGTTCGGGCGTGAGCTTGCCCTGTTCGTCGATGGAGGCGAGCACGGTCGCGCGGCGGTCTTCCAGCTCGCGCAGGTAGCCGAGGCGTTCCTCGAGCGTGCGCAGTTGGGTGTCGTCGAGGCCGCCGGTGACTTCCTTGCGGTAGCGGGCGACGAAGGGCACGGTGGCGCCGTCGTCCAGCAGTTGCACGGCGGCGATGACCTGGCGAGGGGAGACGCCGAGCTCTTCGGCGATGCGGTATTCGATGGGAGGCAGCATGGATGCGGTGCGCCCATGGGTGGGCGGTGTTTCAGGGACGGGCCCCGCGATCGGGGCAGGAAGGGCGGGATGTTGCAGCAAGCGGCCGCGTGGAACAAGTGCGAGGGGCAGCGCCCGCCCGGTCGCGGCGGTCGCCGCTGCGACGGCAGTGGCGCGCTCGCGCCCACGCAGGCGCGAACGGTTCAGAGCGCGACCAGCGTCTGCCGCCCCCACCAGCTTGCGCCGGGGTCGAGCTCGATGGGTTGGTGCACCGCGCCGGCTTCCACGCACAGCATGTGGCGGAAGTCGCGATCGGGCATGTCGGGCAGCGCGGCGCAGCGTTCTTCCCACGGGTTCCATACCACCACGTCGCGGAAGCCGTCCTGGTTGATGCCGAGGCTGCGGTCGTATTCGCGCACCAGCAGCGGGCGCGGCACGTCGCGGTAGATGCGGTCGATCTCGTCTTCGATCAGCAGCACGTCGCCGGAGTCGCGCCGCGTGCGCGCGTCGTCGGTGCTGTCCTCGTAGTCGAGACCGTACAGACCCTCGATGCGGGTCTCCTCGACTTCGCGCAGGCGCAGGTAGGTGTGCAACGCGGCGGTGAAGGCGAGCGGCTTGTCGTCCTCATTGACGATCTCGAGTTCGAGGTCTAGCCGGCTCTCCTCGATGGCGATCGTCAGTTCGGCGGCGAAGCGGTGCGGCCACAGCGCGCGCGTGTCGGCGGTGTCGGTGCAGCGCAGCGTGACCAGCGCGAAGTCGCTGCCGGTGCGTTCGGTTGCCACCGACCATGGCATCGTCCGCACCAAGCCATGGCGCGGCAGCGGGCCGCGCGCGGCGAACTGCGGGAAGCACACCGGCACGCCGCCACGCACCGCGGCGGCGCCGTCGAACACGGCCTCCCCGCTGAGATACAGACGCTCGGCGCCGCCGGGCGGCGTCCACGACACGAGCTGGGCGCCGTGCAGCAGCACGATGGCCTTCGCGCCCGCGGCAGTGGCCAGCCGCAGCGCGGGCTGGCCGTGGAAGTCGATCGTCTCGATGGCCGCTGGCATCGCGCTCAATCCTGCAGGGTGAGCACGCCGACCTTGATCGTGCTGTCGTCCGGATCGTTGCTCAGCACGAAGCCCAGCTTCTGCACGAACTTCAGCATGCGCTCGTTGTTGGCGAGGAAGATTCCGTTCATGAACTTGAGGCCACGGTCGCGCGCCGTCTCGATGAGCACGCCCATCAGCTTGCGCGCGAGGCCGCGGTGCTGCCAGTCGTCGACCACCACTACGGCGAATTCGCACGATTCACCGTCGGGATTGACCGCATACCGACACACGCCGATCTCGCTTTCCCGGCCATCGACGGGGAGCGTCGCGACATAGGCCATCTCGCGGTCGTAGTCGATCTGGGTGAGGCGCGCGACCATCGCCGGAGGCATTTCGCGCATCGTGTTCATGAAGCGGTAGTACTTCGTCTCGGGCGACAGCCGGCTCATGAAGTCGATCTCGAGCTCCGCATCTTCCGGCTTGATCGGGCGGATCGTCACCGTGGTGCCGTCGGGCACCGTCCAGGTGCTCACCAGGTGCTGCGGGTAGGGGTGGATCGCCATGTGGTCGTAGCGATCCGCGGTGGGCGAGATGTTCTCCACCTTGATGCGGGCATCGACCGCCACCACGCCGTTCTCGTCGACGATCAGCGGGTTGATCTCCATCTCGGTGATCCACGGCAGCTCGCAGACCATTTCCGACACGCGCAGCAGCACCAGTTCCAGCGCCTCCATGTCCACCGCCGGCATGTTGCGGAACTCGCCCAGGCGCGACGCGATGCGGGCGGAGCGGATCATGTCGCTGACCAGGAAGCTGTTCAGCGGCGGCAGCGCGATGGCGACCTCGGGGTTGGCGTCGACGTTGTTGCCGCCCTCGCCGAAGGTGATGACCGGACCGAAAGCCGGGTCGCGGCGGACGCCGACGACCAGCTCGCGGCCGTTGCGCTTCTGGATCATCGGTTCGATGGCGATGCCGTTGATGGCGGCGTCCGGCTGCGCCTTCTTCACCTCGTCGATGATCTCCTGATAGGTGGAGCGCACTGCAGCCAGGCTGCGGATGTTCAGGCGCACGCCGCCCACGTCCGACTTGTGGGTGATGGCTGGCGAATCGATCTTCATCACCACCGGCAGGCCGATCTCTGCGGCAAGCACCATGGCTTCGGCCGCCGAGCGCGCGACCACCGTCTGCGCGATGGGGATGCGGAAGGCGGCCAGCAGCGCCTTCGACTCCATCTCGTTGAGCTTCTTGCGATGATCGCCGAGCGCCATCTCGATCACCAGCCGCGCGCTTTCGATCGAGGGCGGCGACAGGTGCGACAGCGAGGCCGGCGTCTGCATCAGCAGCTTCTGGTTGCGGTAGTAGGCCGAGATGTGGCTCATCAGCTCCACCGCCGGCTCCGGGGTGCGGAAGGTGGGGATGCCGGCCTCGATGAACCGGGTGCGGCCTTCGGCGACAAGTTCCTCGCCCATCCAGCAGGTGACCACCGGCTTGTCGGCCTTCTTCTCGAGTTCGATGATCGCCTCGGCGACACCGGTCGGGTTGGTCATTGACTGCGGCGTCAGCATCACCAGCACGCCGTCGACGTTCGGCCCCTCGAGCACTGCCTGCACTGCCTTGCGGTAGCGCTCGGGGTCGGCATCACCAAGGATGTCGGCCGGGTTGCCGTGGGACCAGCTCGGCGGCAGCACTGCATTGAGCTTCTCCATCGTGCTGTCGGAGAACTCGGCGAGCGGAATGCCGATATCCACCGCGCGATCGGCTGCCATCACGCCCGGGCCACCGCCATTGGTGATGATCGCGAGCCGGTTGCCGCGTGGGCGGAACTGCGTGAACAGCGCGTTGGCGGCGGCGAAGAGCTGGCCCATGTTGTATAGCCGGATCACGCCGGCGCGGCGCAGCGCGGCGTCGAAGACCGCGTCGTCGCCGAAGGACGAGGCCGAGTGCGACAGCACCGCGCGCGACACGTCCGGGTGGCGCCCGGCCTTGATCAGCAGCACCGGCTTGACGCGGGCGGCACCGCGCAGCGCGCTCATGAAGCGGCGCGCGTCGCGCACGCCTTCCACGTACAGGAAGATGCTTTCGGTGCGCGGGTCGGAAATCATGAAATCGAGCACTTCGCCGAAATGAATGTCCGACGAGGTGCCAAGCGAGACGACGGCGGAAAAGCCGACGTTGTTCGGCCTGGCCCAGTCCAGGATCGCGGCGCACAGCGCGCCGGACTGCGAGATCAGGCCGATCGTGCCCTTCACGGCGCCGGCATGGGCGAAGGTGGCGTTGAGGCCGAGCTGCGGCCGGATCGCGCCGAAACAGTTGGGGCCGAGCAGGCGGATGCGGTGCCGACGCGCCGCGTCCATGACCTGGCGCTCGAGCAGGGCGCCGCGCGGCCCGGCCTCCGAGAAGCCGGCCGACAGCACGATGACGGCCTTCACGCCGGCGCGCCCGCAGGCATCGACGACGGCCGGCGTCTTCTCTGCCGGGATGGCGATTACCGCCAGGTCCAGTCGTTGCGGCACTTCCTCGATCGACTTGAAGCACGGCACGCCGTGCACATGCTCGTATTTGGGATTGATGGCGAACAGCTTGCCCTTGTAGCCGGCGGCCAGCATGTTGCGGATGAGCACATCGCCCAGCGAGGATTCGCGTTCGCTCGCGCCGATGATGCCGACGGAGGCAGGTTCGAGCAGCGGAGAGAGGTAGTGCTTTTCGTTCATGGTGTGGCCCCGCGAGGGTTTGTTATTGCTGGTGGCGATCGTGTCGCCTGAAGCGTCATTTAGGGTCGGGAAATTATACTGCGCTGCACAAGCGCGCCACGGCGAGTTTTGTTGCCAGTGCGACATTCAGCGCGGCGGATTGCCTGCGGCGGGCGGCATTTCGCTTCAATGTCCCAAGGTGAAACGAAAACGCGCGCCGCCGCCGGGACGCGAATCCACCCAGATCGAACCGCCGTGACGCTCGAGGACGCGCTGCACGGTGGCGAGGCCGATACCTGTGCCGGGAAAGTCGGTTGACTTGTGCAGCCGCTGGAACGGACGGAAGAGCTGGCCGACGTGGGCCATGTCGAGGCCGACGCCATTGTCTTCCACATGGAAGATCACCCGATTGCCTTCGTGTGTCGCGCCGAGGGCGATGCGCGCCACCGATTCGCGCGCAGTGAACTTCCAGGCATTACGCAGCAGGTTCTCCAGCACGGTGTGCATCAACACCTTGTCGGCGCTGACGACGAGACCGCGCGTGATTTCGACCTCGGCGAGCCGTGCGGGCTCCTCAGCGCGCAGTTCGTCAATGATGGGCAGCGCCAGTTCGGACAGGTCGAAGGTCTCCCTGTTCAATGGCTGGCGGGCGAGCGTGGCGAGCCTGATCAGTGCGTCGATCAGATTGGCCATGCGCTCGCAGGCCTTGCGGATTCGCACGAGGTGGTCGCGGCTCGTGTCGTCCAGGCGGTCCGCCAGGTCGTCCTCCAGGATGTGGGCGAAGCCGTCGATGGCCCGCAGCGGTGCGCGCAGGTCGTGCGACACCGAATAGGAGAACGCCTCGAGTTCGCGGTTCGAGGCTTCCAGCTCCGCCGTGCGCGCGCGCACCCGGGATTCGAGCTCCTGGTTGAGGTTGCGCAGCGTCAGCTCGGCGACCTTGCGCGCCGAGATGTCATCGATGATGCCGGTGAGGCTGGGTTCATCGCCGGTCTCGTCGTCGATGACCCGGCCGGCGAGCTCGGCCCAGCGCATTTCGCCCTCGCGCGTGCGCAGGCGCAACTGGCAGGTGCAGGCGCGCGCGTCGCCGCGCATGATCGCGGCGAATCGCTCGCGTGCCGTGTCGCGGTCGTCGGGGTGCAGGAAGTCGATCAACGGCCGCCCCAGGCTGTGCGCGACGTCGAAGCCCGACAGGCGTTTCCAGGCCGAATTCAGGAAGACCAGCCTGCCTGAGCCGTCCAGGCGGAAGATGACGCTGCTGACCGACTCCACCATCTGCCGGTAGCGCTCCTGGCTGTCCTGCAGTGCGCGGTTGAGCGTGCGCAGGCTGTGGGCCTCGATCGCGGCCTCGTCATCGGTGGCGCTGGGGGGGAGGATGGCGGGCGAACGGGCGGGCGAACGGGCGGGCGCGCGTGCCGCGGCACGCCGGCCCGTGAAAAAGCCCAGCACGGCGACGACAGGCAGCGCGGCGAGGGCGAGTGGGGCGATGTCCGGGCTCAGCATGACATGCTTGGGCGGATGTTCCGCCCGGGCAGGCGGATGAAGAAGACGACGGCGTGCTCAGACATGCGGGAATCTAGCACATCCACACATTTCGACGTCCGCTCAATAGAATGGGCGCAATGAGCGCTGCCGCAAGGCCCGCATCCACCTCGGTTTATGGTCGTGGCGCCCGTGATCTGCCCTGTGCGTCCACCCTCTTGCCACCATCGCACCCACATGGGACGAGCTCCAATGCATGCAAGCCTGGCTTCCCCTTCGCCTTGGGTCACTCGTTTCGCGCCGCTGATCGCCGCCGGCGGCGAAGTGCTCGACTACGCCTGTGGCGGCGGCCGGCATGCGCGCTGGCTGGCGCAGCGCGGATTCCGGGTGGAGGCGGTGGATCGCGACGGCGTGGCGCTGGAATTGCTGCAGGGCGTGCCGCATGTGCATACGCGCCACGCCGATCTCGAACATGGCGTGTGGCCCTACGGCGGCCGACGCTTCGACGCGGTGATCGTCACCAACTACCTGTTTCGCCCGCGCCTGGCGCCCCTGCTCGAACTGGTGTCGCTCGGTGGTGTGCTGATCTACGAGACCTTCATGCTGGGCAACGAGCGCTTCGGCAAGCCCAGCAACCCGGATTTCCTGCTTGCGCCGGGCGAGATGCTGCAACGCCTGGCCGAGGGCTGGAGCATCGTCGCCTTCGAGCAGGGCGAGGCGCGCGAACCGCGACCTGCGGTGGTGCAGCGTGTGTGCGCGATCAAAGGCGGCGGCCAGGTGGGCGTGCTGCCCTGAGCATTCAGCGGTGGTGCGTGGCGTGACGCATGGCAATTACAACGTGACGTCGAGGATGCGGGCAGCCAGCGCGTCGATGCCCTGCGGCGACAGGTCGTCGGTGTCGATGCGTGGCGCCGTGGGAAAGCCGGCGTAGTTGCTGTTCTGCGAGCGCCGGTACAGCGGGTCGTAGTGCTTGTCGATGAACTCGGCGAAGAGTTCGGGCAGGGCGTGGGCAGTGGCGAGCTCCTTCCAGCGTGCGATGGTGTCGCGGCTCTGCAGGTCGGCCAGGTGGTCGATGCTGCGGTGCAGGCGGGCGATGTCGTCGCCGAGGTAGGCATAGTCGCGCACGAGGAATTCCAGCCGGGCATCGCGGCTGGCATCGATGGCAATGCAGGGCGCGCGGCGCATCGCCAGGATCAGCGGTTCGGGCACGAACACGCGTCCGATCTTGCGGCTCTCGGCTTCGATAAAAACCGGCCGGGTGGCATCGAAGCGCTGCAGCTTCATGCAGATCGAGGTTTCGAAGGCCTTCTGTGGCGGCTGGCCGCGATCGGGCAGTGAGCCCAGCACTGATCCCTTGTGCGCGGCCAGGTCTTCCAGATCCAGCACCTGCGCGCCCAGGCGGGCGAGGGCTTCCAGCACCCGCGTCTTGCCGCTGCCGGTGGGCCCGCAGACGACGCGGAAGGGCAGGGCAGGCGACAGGCGCTCGAGCTCGGCAATGACGTGGTGGCGGAAGGCCTTGTAGCCGCCCTCGAGCTGGCAGGCGTCCCAGCCCACCATGCGCAGCCAGGTGGCGAACGAGCCGCTGCGCTGGCCGCCGCGCCAGCAGTAGATCAGCGGCCGCCAGTTCTTCGGTTTGTCGCTCAGCGGGCCCAGCATGTGGCGGGCGATGTTCTCGGCCACCAGCGCGCCGCCCAGCCGCCTCGCCTCGAAGGCCGAGCGTTGCTTGTAGATCGTGCCGACGGTGACGCGCTGCTCGTTGTCGAGCACCGGCAGGTTGATGGCGCCGGGGATCCTGTCCTCGGCGAATTCGAGCGGCGTGCGCGCGTCGATGATCTCGTCAAATTCGTGGAGCTGTGCTACGGTCGCGACGCCTTTTCTCATCATTTTCACGCGCCGGGCGAACTGCCTGCCCCGGCGCGTTTCCTCGCTCATGGATCAAATCAAACTGACGCAATTCTCCCATGGTGGCGGATGCGGCTGCAAAATCGCGCCGGGTGTGCTCACCGAGCTGCTCGCCACCATGCCTGCCGGCCTCATGCCTCCCGACCTGCTCGTCGGCACCGATACCGCGGACGACGCGGCAGTCTATCGGCTCAACCAGCACCAGGCCATCGTCGCCACCACCGACTTCTTCACCCCCATCGTGGACGACCCATACGACTTCGGCCGCATCGCCGCGACCAACGCGCTGTCGGACGTCTACGCGATGGGCGGCACGCCGCTGTTCGCGCTCGCGGTGGTCGGCATGCCGCTCGACAAGCTGCCGCCGGCGGTGATCGGCCGCATCCTGCAGGGCGGTGCCGACGTCTGCCGCGCGGCGGGCATTCCGGTGGCGGGCGGGCACTCGATCGACGTGCTCGAGCCGATCTACGGCCTCGTCGGCCTCGGCGTGGTCGATCCGGCCAAGGTCAAGACCAACGCCGGCGCGCGGCCGGGCGATGTCCTGATCCTGAGCAAGCCGCTGGGCATCGGCATCCTGTCCGCGGGGCTCAAGAAGGGCATCCTGTCGGCGGAGGGCTACGCCGAGATGGTGCGCTGGACAACGACGCTGAACCGCGCCGGCGCGCTGCTGGCGGACCTCGACGCGGTGCATGCGGTGACCGACGTCACCGGCTTCGGCCTCGCCGGCCATCTGCTCGAGATGTGCCGCGGTGCCGGCCTCGAGGCCACGGTGCGGTTCGCCGACCTGCCGCTGATCGCGGAAGCGGAACGGCTGGTGCGCGATGGTGTGGCCACCGGCGCGTCCACGCGCAACTGGGCGAGTTATGGCGATTCGGTGAGCCTGCCGGCGGATGCGCCTGAATGGCAGCGCAAGCTCATCACCGATCCGCAGACTTCGGGTGGCCTGCTGGTCGCCTGCGCGCCGGAAGCGGTCGAGGCCGTGCAGGCAGCGATCCGCAGCGTGCAGGGCGAAGCGGGAGCGGTGGTCGGCAGCATGGCGGCCGGCGAGCCCCGCGTCTGCGTCGTCTGACGAGGCTGCGGCGCCGGGCGATCAGCGGCGGGCGCTCAGCGGCGGACAGCGGGTGGGAGCAGGGGCTTGAGCCCCTGCCACACGGTGTCCACGATCAGCGGCTGGGCCTGCGCGGTGGGATGGATGCCGTCGGCCTGGAACAGCTCCGGGCGGTCGGCGAAGCCATCCATCAGGAAAGGCACCAGGGCCACCTTCTGCGTGCGGGCGACGTCGGCAAAGGTGTCGGCGAAGCGGCGGGTGTAGGCCGGGCCGTAGTTGGGCGGCATGCGCATGCCGACGAGCAGCACGCGGGCGCCCACCTGCTGCGCGGCGGTGATCATCGCGCGCAGGTTGTCGGCCAGCAGTTCGGGCTTGAGCCCGCGCAGGCCGTCGTTGGCACCCAGTTCCAGGATGAGGATGTCGGGCTTGTGCTCGGCCAGCGCCGCGGGCAGGCGCGAACGACCGCCGGCCGAGGTTTCGCCGGAGACGCTGGCGTTCACCACCTGATGGCGGAACCCTTCGCGTGCCAGGCGCGTCTGCAACAGGGTGGGCCAGGCTTCGCCGGGCTTGAGGCCGTAACCGGCCGACAGGCTGTCGCCCCACACCAGAATCGACGCCGCCGGCGCGGCACCGGCGAACAGCAGCAGGAACAGGAAGGTGGCGATGGATCGCAGCGGCATTGAATACTCCATTCCGGTCATCGAGGTGGCCGGCTTGTCCCGGCACGTGCCGATGACCGACGGTAAAGGCGTGCTGCACATTCTGCAGGATGTGAACTTTGCGGTGCGTGCGGGCGAATCCGTCGCCATCGTCGGCGCATCCGGCTCCGGCAAATCGACCCTGCTGGGATTGCTCGCCGGCCTGGACGTTCCCGATGCCGGCACGGTGCGGCTCGCCGGCACCGACCTCTTCGCGCTGAACGAGGACGCCCGCGCGGTGCTGCGCGGCGAGGCCATCGGCTTCGTGTTCCAGTCCTTCCAGTTGCTGCCGGCGCTCACCGCGCTGGAGAACGTCATGCTGCCGCTGGAACTGGCCGCTGCGGACGATGCGAGGGAGGTCGCCGCACAGTGGCTGGAGCGTGTCGGCTTGGGCGGCCGCCTGCGCCATTACCCCAAGCACCTGTCGGGTGGCGAGCAGCAGCGCGTGGCGCTGGCGCGCGCCTTCGCGCCCCATCCGCGCCTGCTGCTGGCCGACGAACCGACCGGCAACCTGGACGCCGAAACCGGACGCGCCATCATCGAGCTGATCTTCCGCCTCAACCGCGAGGCAGGCACGACGCTGATCCTGGTGACGCACGACGAGTCGCTCGCGCGCCGCTGCGGGCGCGTGCTGCGCATGAGCGCCGGCCGCTTGGCCGAGGCGCCGCCGCAGGTGGCCTGACGCAGGCTATCGCGAAGGCTGTGGCTGGCTCGGCGGTGCGATTGCCCGCAGGAGCGTGCCTGACCGCGACCTGCACGGTCATGCGCGGTCAAGTCCGCTCCGATGGCGATGGCATGGAGTCTCGCTGCTTGACCGCCGCGTGAGGAAGTCAGCTTGCGAACAGCTCCAGGATGCCGTCCAGGCCGCGGTGGTCGAGGCAGCATTGCGCCACTTCGCGCAGCACCGGTTTGGCGCGGAAGGCCACGCCGAAGCCGGCTGCGCGCAGCATCGGGATGTCGTTGGCGCCGTCCCCGGCCGCGATCACCTGATCGGGCGCCAGGCCCAGCTCGTCGCGGATGCGCAGCAGATGTGCCGCCTTGGCCTTGCCGTCGACGATGTCGCCGACCACGCGTCCGGTCAGATGGCCGTCGGCAACCTCCAGCAGATTGGAGTAGGCGTGGTCGAAGCCCAGGCGCTGCTGCAGGCGCTCGGTGAAGTAGGTGAAGCCGCCAGAGACCAGCACGGTGCGGATGCCGGCGCGCTGCAGGCCGCGCATCAGGCGCTCGGCACCGGGGTTGAGCTGCAGCCGCTGCTCGTACACCTCGCCCAGCGCCTCCTCGCGCAGGCCGGCCAGCAGCGCCACGCGCCGCGTCAGCGACTCGCAGAAGTCGATCTCGCCGCGCATCGCCGCCTCGGTGATCTCCGCAACCTGCGGCTTGAGGCCCTGCATGTCGGCGATCTCGTCAATGCACTCGATGTTGATCAGCGTCGAGTCCATGTCGGTGACGAAGAGCCCGAAATCGGACAGCTTGCGCCCGTCCGCCACCCAGGCGAAATCCAGTGCGGCCTCGGCGCAGCGCGTGGCGAGCGCTTCGTGCCGCTGCGCACCCACCAGGCGGAAGGATTGCGGCGTGATCTGCTCGATCGCGCTCGAGGCGGTCAGCTTGGCGATCGACTTCAGTGCGAGGTTGTCGACGTCCTCGCCCAGCACGACCAGACTCATGCAGCCTGCTCCCGGCGCGCACGGGTGTCGCGCAGCACGGCGGCGGCGTTGCGGATCATCTCCTCGGTGCTTTCCCAGCCCACGCAGGCGTCGGTGACCGAGCAGCCGTACTTCAGTTGCGACAGATCGGCGGGGATGGGCTGGTTACCGGCGACGAGGTTGCTCTCGATCATCAGGCCCACGACGGACTGATTGCCCTCGCGGATCTGGTGCACCACGTCCTTCATGACCAGCGGCTGGAAGTCGGGGTTCTTCCACGAGTTGGCATGCGAGCAATCGACGACGATGTTGAGCGGCAGCTTGGCCTTGGCGAGCGCCTTCTCCGCGAGCGAGATCGACACCGTGTCGTAGTTTGGCCGCCCGCCGCCGCCGCGCAGCACGACATGGCCGTAGCGGTTGCCGCGGGTGCGGGTGATGGAGGATTCGCCGCTCGAATTGATGCCCAGGAAGCTGTGCGGGTTGGAGGCCGAGATGATGGCGTTGATCGCCACTTCGAGGTCGCCGTCGGTCGCGTTCTTGAAGCCCACCGGCGTCGACAGGCCAGAGGCCATCTCGCGGTGCGTCTGCGATTCGGAGGTGCGCGCGCCGATCGCCGTCCACGAGATCAGGTCGCCGTAGTATTGCGGCGCGATCGGGTCGAGCGCCTCGGTGCCGGTCGGCAGGCCGACTTCGCACACGTCGAGCAGGAAGCGGCGGGCGCGTTCCATGCCGACGTCGATGCGGAAGGAGTCGTCCATGTAGGGGTCGTTGATGAAGCCTTTCCAGCCGGTGGCGGTGCGCGGCTTCTCGAAATAGACTCGCATCACCAGCAGCATCGTGTCGGACACCTCGTCGGCGAGCGCCTTCAGGCGGCGGGCGTAGTCCAGGCCGGCCACCGGGTCGTGGATGGAGCACGGACCGACGACGACGAACAGGCGGTCGTCCTTGCGGTCCAGGATGTCGCACAGCGCCTTGCGACCGGCCAGCACCGACGCCGCGGCACGTTCGGACAGCGGCACGCACGCCTTGATCTCGTCGGGTGAGGGCATATGGTCGAATGAGGCGATGTTGAGGTTCTCGGTCTGTGCGACGGACATTGCGTGACTCCGGTGTGCTGCCTGAAAAACGGGCATTGTAACTCCCCGACCGGGCGACTGTCCGGCCCGCACGCGCCGCGCGATCGCCATTCCGTCGGCTGCCGTGCTCAGGCATCCGGAGCGGCGGCATGCCGCCGGTGCCGGCGTATGCCGTGCCGATGGAAGAACAGGAGCTTGCCGACTTCCGTACTGACGACATAGCCCAGCACGATGACCAGCAGTGTGACGAGCAGCGCGGCGTCGGGGGGCGTGAAGCTGAAGGCGGACGCGACGCCAGGGATGTAGGGCAGGATCAGCGCGGTCATCGTGACGGCGATCGTCGCTCCCAGCAGCAGTCGGCTGGGCGCGCTGCGCCAGGCGACATGGCGCGTGCGCAGCACCAGGACCACGGCGAGCTCGGTCAGCACCGACACGACGAACCACGAGGTCTGGAACAGCCCTTCGCCGACATCGAAGAGCTTCAGCAACACGAAGAAGGTCAGCAGGTCGAAGGCACTGCTGATGAGCCCGAACACGAGCATGAAGCGCCGTACTTCGGCGACGTTCCACCGCTGCACGCGGGTGATGTGCTCGCGGTCGACGCGGTCGGTGGAGATCGCGATCGACGGCAGGTCGGACAGGAAATTGTTCAGCAGGATCTGCTTTGCCGCGAGCGGCAGGAAGGGCAGCAGCGGCGTGGCGAGCGCCATGCTGACCATGTTGCCGAAGTTGGCGCTGGTGGTGATCGAGATGTACTTGAGCGTGTTGGCGAAGGTGCGGCGACCTTCCTCGACGCCGGTACGCAGCACCCCGAGGTCGCTCTTGAGCAGCACTACGTCGGCGCTGTCGCGCGCCACGTCGACCGCGCCTTCGACCGAGATGCCGACGTCGGCGGCGTGCAGTGCGGCGGCGTCGTTGATGCCGTCCCCGAGATAGCCCACCGCATGCCCGGTGCGCTGCAGTGCGTGCACGATGCGTTCCTTCTGTTGCGGGTCGACTTCCACGAACAGATCGGCGCGTTCGGCCAGATGCCACAGCGATTCGTCGCTGAGCTGCGCGATCTGCGGGCCGGTCAGCATCGCCTGCGGGTCAAGGCCGATGCTGTCCGCAAGGTGGGCGGTGACATAGCGGTTGTCGCCGCTGATGATCTTGGTGCGGCAGCCGAGGCGGGCGAGGTTGCGGATGGTGCGCGCAGCGTCGGGTTTGGGGGGATCGGAGAACAGCAGGAAGCCGGTGAGGCAAAGGTCGCATTCGTCGGCGTGGCTGTATGCGGGGCGGGCCTCGAGCGCACGGGTGGCGACGGCGAGCACGCGGTAGCCATCCTCGCCGCAGCGGCGGAAATACCCATCCAGCCGCTCGCGTTGCATGTCGTCGAGGGTGCGCTCGCTGCCATCGACCGCAAGCGACGAGCACACGTCCAGCACCTGCGCGTAGGCGCCCTTGGTGATGAGCCGGTGCCGGCCGGGCGCGTCGTGCTCGGCGACGACGATGGTCAGCCGCTTGCGGTGGAAGTCGTAGGGGATCTCGTCGATCTTGATGGCGTCGCCTGTCTGCAGCCCCGCGCGCTCGCCGGCCGCGACGATGGCGGCATCGAGCGGATTGGCGATCCCCGTTTCATTTGCGGCGTTGAGCCAGGCCAGGCGCTGCACGGTCGCCGAGTCGACGCCGGCCGCATCGACCGCCGCCACCAGCGTGATCACGCCTTCCGTCAGCGTGCCGGTCTTGTCGGTACACAGCACGTCCATGCTGCCAAGGTTCTCGATGGCTTCCAGCCGGCGCACGATCACGCCACGGCTGGCGAGGGTGCGCGCGCCGCGCGACAGCGTGACGCTGACGATGGCCGGCAGCAGTTCGGGCGAGATGCCCACGGCGAGCGCGACCGCGTACAGCAGCGACTCGATCAGCGGCCGTCCCAGCGCCTGGTTCACCATCAGCACGAACACCACCATGACGATCATGATGCGCACCAGCAGGTAGCCGAACTGGCGCACACCGCGCGCGAATTCGGTTTCGGGCTCGCGCGCCTTCAGCCGGGCGGCAATGGCGCCGAACTTGGTGCCGCGGCCGGTCTGGATCACCAGCATGCGCGCAGTGCCGCTGCGCACCGAGGTGCCGAGGAAGACCATGTTGCTGCGCGCGGCGAGCGGCGTGTCGGCCGGCAGCATGCCGGGGCGCTTTTCCACCGGGAAGGATTCGCCGGTAAGGCTCGCTTCGGTGACGAGGAAATCGACCGCCTCCAGGATCACGCCATCGGCGGGCACCAGGCTGCCAGCGGCAAGCTGGACGACATCGCCGGGTACGACTTCGGTGGCCGGGATCGTCACCTGCGCGCCATCGCGCCAGGCCTGCACGGTGAGCGCGAGCCGCCGGCGCAGCGCGGCGATGGCGACCGAGGCGCGGTACTCCTGCGCGAAGCCGAGCAGCGCGCTGCCGAGCACGATCGCGAGGATGATGCCCGCATCCACCCATTGGCGCAGCCACAGCGACACGCAGGCGCCGAACACCAGGATCAGCACCAGAGGGCTCTCGAACTGGCGCAGCAACAGGCGCAGGGCCGTCTGTTCGTCGCGGTCCTCGACCGCATTGGGGCCGTGCTGCAGCAGCCGGCGCGCGGCCTCGGCACTGGCCAGGCCATCGTGTACGCTGCCCTCCGCGGCCATCAGATCGTCGGCGTCGCGGCTCCAGTACGGCAGATTGTCGAGTGAGTCCTGCACTTGGCCCCCGTTCTCCTCTCGCATCGCAGCGGTCGAGACCCGTCTGCTCACTGCCGAGCCGGGCAGGCCTTGCCCGTCGCTCGCGGCTGTGGTGCTGGCATCGCCGCATCGCCTCATCGCCAGCGCCGGGCTTGTCGCCATTGCTACTTTGGAGTCCGATGAAGTCGTGATCGGAGTGGTGTGATCCCGCGGCACAAGGCCCGATCATAGTCGGCGCGGCCGTGCGCGTGTTCAGCCGGAGCAGCGTCGAGGGCATCCCTGGGATGATCGAGACTGTGCGCCGACTGTCGCGGAATGGAGGGTGACCGGCGCCGCTGGCGCGCCGGCTTGGAGGTTGGTCCGCTGGAGGGGGAAGGCGCCCGCCGCGATCGGCGACGACGAACGTTCCTGAAAACGCCCCGGACGTCGAAATCCGGTGCATGGCTGTCGCGCTCAGACAAGTTGCTTTGTCCGGCCTGGCGTAATTTGCCGAACACCAAAGAACAATTCAGGAGACACACGACCATGTCTGCGGACCAGCACTGGATTCTCACCGTTGCAGCGCCGAGTGCGCCAGGCCAAGTGGCGGCGGTATCGACGTTTCTCGACCGGCAGTCGTGCTACATCAGTGAATTCTCTTGTTTCGACGACGAGCTGAGCGGTCGCTTCTTCGTGCGTTGTGTGTTCAGGCCGGCCTCGGACAATCGGGCGATTCCGCCCACGATTCGGGAGGAATTCCGACCGCTGGCCGCGCGCTTCGGCATGGACTGGGCGATGCACGAACTTCGCGAACGCCCGAAAGTGCTCATCATGGTGTCCAAGCTCGACCACTGTCTGCGCGACCTTCTGTATCGCTGGCGCATCGGCGAGCTGCCCATCGACATCGTCGCAGTCGTTTCCAACCATCCGGATCTTGCGCATCTGGCGAGCGCTGAGGGGATTCCGTTCCATCATCTGCCCGTCACCGAGACCACCAAGCCGCAGCAGGAGGCGAAGCTGCTGCAACTGGTCGATGACTCCGGTGCGGAACTGGTCGTGCTGGCGCGCTACATGCAGATCCTGTCGGCCGAGCTGTGCGAAAAACTGTCCGGCCGCGCCATCAACATCCATCATTCCTTCCTGCCCGGCTTCAAGGGAGCGAAGCCTTACCACCAGGCGCACGCGCGCGGCGTCAAGGTGATCGGTGCAACGGCGCACTACGTGACGAACGACCTCGACGAAGGTCCGATCATCGAGCAGGTCGTCGACCGCGTCAGTCACGCGCACAGGCCGGAGCAACTGCTGTCGGTTGGGCGGGACATGGAGTGCCAGGCGCTCGCGCGCGCCGTTCATTACCACGTCGAACGCAGGGTTTTCCTCAACGGCTCTCGCACCGTCGTACTACCATAGACATAGGATTCCTGTCCGCCCGCCAGCGTGCGGGTGACGGACCGCGGCGGGCGCTTCGTCCTCGAGGCGCCCGTTTGGCGTGTCGGATGCGCTTACCCGCACCGATGCAGAGTACTGTCCCTGCTGGACGACGATGAGAATGGCTCTTCCTGATGATTCCGGCAAACACTGGGCTGGACGGGGCGGTGACGCGCCGGTCCGCTTCGGTTTCCTGCTGGTTCCGGGCTTCACGCTGATCGGCTTCGGCGCTGCCGTCGACCCGCTGCGCCTTGCCAACGTGGCGGCCCGGCGCACGCTCTACGAGTGCATCACGCTGACGATGGATGGTGCGCCGGCGCGCTCCAGCGCCGGAGTCTGCGTGCAGCCCGACATGGCCGCCGTCGATGCGCAAAATCTCGACGCCGTCATCGTGATCGGCCCCAATCCTCTGCCTTCGGCAGGGACCGAGCCCATCATCCATTGGCTGCGCACGCTTGCCGCCAAGGGCGTATCACTCGGTGGCGTCGACACCGGCAGCTACTTCCTCGCCTGCGCCGGGTTGCTCGATGGCCACCGCAGCACGATCCACTGGGAAGACATGGACGCGCTGCTGGACCGCTTCCCGCGCCTGGTCGTGTCCAACAAGATCTACGAGGTCGACCGCAACCGCTGCTCCTGCAGCGGCGGCATTGCCCCGGTGGAGATGATGATCCACCTCATTGCCCTGGGCAGCGGCGGGCGCAAAGTGGCGGCGGCCGTCGCCGAGTATCTGATCTACGAGCGCCGCGGACCCGATGAACGGCAAAAGACTTCGCTGCGCGACGTGTCCGGCGCCTCGCATCCCAAGCTTGTCGAAGCCATCAAGTTGATGGAGTGCAACATCGAGGAGCCCTTGTCGATGGAGGAACTGGCGGCGCACATGCAGTTTTCGGCGCGCCAGCTCGAGCGTCTGTTCCGCGACTCCCTCAACTGCACGCCGCGGCAGTACTACCTGCAGTTGCGGCTGGAACGCGCGCGGCAACTGCTTACCCGTACCAACCGCCCGATCGCCGACATCGTGATGGCCTGCGGCTTCGTGTCGTTCGCGCACTTCTCCCATCGCTACCACGCAGGCTTCGGCATCTCCCCGAGTGCGGAGCGTCGCCGACAGGTTGGCGACGGCGACAAGACCCCCAGGCCGCCCTCCTGAAGGTGGCGTGGCGTGGCGCGGCTGCGCTGGCTGCAACCGACTCTCCCTCTGCGGCCGATGTTCGACCGCATTTTCCGACCTCCGGCGTCCCTGGCCGGAGGTTTCTCTTTTTTGACGTGGCGATCTGCCGAAGTCGTTTTCACGCAAACGCCCGTCGGCAGCCCGCAATCGCGGCGAAGGCTCGACCACTAGCATGACTCCCACGTTGCCGGTGCGCGAAAAGACCGATACGGCTTATCAGCGTGTAGCCGGCGAGCGTGTTGAACATCAATCCGAAAGAGATAAAGGAGCGAGACATGACGAGTCTAGTGACGGGCGCCCAGTCGATGAGCGAGTTGAAGGACCTGCTGCGGATCGAGAACGGCCAGAAGGTGAAGCACACCTTCTCGGATCAGGAGTACATCGATCGCCAGACCAAGCTTCGTGCCTACATGGCGGCCAACGATATCGACGCGGTGCTGTTCACGTCGATGCACAACATCAACTACTACAGCGATTTCCTTTACTGCTCCTTCGGCCGCCCCTACGGCCTGGTGGTGACGCAGGACAAGGTGGTGTCGATCAGCGCCAACATCGACGGTGGCCAGCCGTGGCGCCGCACCTTCGGCGACTACAACGTGGTCTACACCGACTGGCGTCGCGACAACTATTTCCGTGCGATCCAGCAGGAGATCCCGAACAAGGGTCGCGTCGGCGCCGAGTTCGACCATATCCCGGTCGAGCGCCTGGAAAAGCTCAAGGCAGCCTTGCCCAACGCGCAGATCGTGGATATCGGTGCCGGCACCATGCGCATGCGCATGATCAAATCGGCCGAGGAAATCGCCCTCATCAAGCACGGCGCCCAGGTGTGCGACGTCGGCGGCGCGGCGCTGGCCGCTGCGGTGCACGAAGGCGTACCCGAGCATGAAGTGGCGCTGGCCTCGACCCAGGCGATGATCCGCGAGATCGCCAAGCGCTTCCCGGATTCGGAGCTGATGGACACCTGGACCTGGTTCCAGTCGGGCATCAACACCGACGGCGCGCACAACCCGGTGACCACGCGCAAGGTTCAGAAGGGCGACATCCTGTCGCTGAACTGCTTCTCGATGATCTCGGGCTACTACACCGCGCTCGAGCGCACGATGTTCTACGACCACTGCGACGACGCCTCGCTGAAGCTGTGGGAGGTCAACGTCAAGGTGCACGAGGCCGGCCTGGCGCTGGTGAAGCCGGGCGTGCGTTGCTGCGACGTCGCCGCGCAATTGAACGAGATCTTCGCGGAGCACGGCCTGCTGCAGTACCGCACCTTCGGCTACGGCCACTCCTTCGGCGTGCTGTCGCACTACTACGGTCGCGAAGCCGGCCTCGAGTTCCGTGAGGACATCGAGACCGTCCTCGAGCCGGGCATGGTGGTGTCGATCGAGCCGATGATCATGCTGCCCGAAGGCATGCCGGGTGCCGGCGGCTACCGCGAGCACGACATCCTCGTCGTGACCGAGGACGGCGCCGAGAACATCACCGGCTTCCCGTACGGCCCGCAGCACAACATCATCAAACGCTAGAGCCGCAAGACCCCCTTGCGAGACTTGAAGGCAGGCCCAGCAAGGGGGCGCATATCTCGCCGTCCGTCTCCGACAGAGGAAAATCCTCGCCGCCGAAGGCGCGGCAGAGCAGATCGAAAGCGCACTTGGAGTAGTGAAGCATCTGCGCCCGGGATCAACGTAATCACTTGCGTGCTCTTGGGCGCAACTCGATGTGTGCTGCAAGAAGGTACTGGTTAAAGGTGCCTCAATAACGATAATTCAAAGACGGCTCTGTCCGGATGGCCACCTGTGGGCGGTGTCCAGAAGGATCGAAACAAGTCAAGGAGACAAGCTTCAAATGAAAAGCGTTCACATTTCCGAGTTGGCGTGGCCCGAATACGATGCCTTGGTCCGTGACGGCAAGACGCCCGTCCTGATTCCGGTCGGGGCGCTCGAACAGCACGGCCCGCACATGTCGATGAACCCCGACGTGCTGCTCCCCACTGCTATTTCCGAGCGCGTCGCTGACCGCATCGGCGCGCTCGTTGCACCACCGATCGCCTACGGCTATAAGTCGCAGCAGAAGAGTGGTGGCGGAAACCACATGCCCGGTACGACGAGCCTGGATGGCCTGACAGTAACATCGACGATCCGCGACGTCCTGAAGGAACTTGCGCGTCATGGCGTACGTCGGACGGTGCTCATCAATGGCCATTATGAGAATTCGGCGTTCATCGTCGAGGGCGTGGACCTGGCGCAACGCGAATTGCGCTGGGATGGCATCCGCGATTTCTCAACTGTGGTTCTCTCCTATTGGGATTTCGTCACACAGGAAGCAATCGACGCGATCTACCAGGGCGAATTTCCGGGTTGGGCGGTCGAGCATGGCGGAGTCCTGGAAACGTCGTTGATGCTCCACCTGCATCCGCACCTGGTCGATATTGAGAAGATCTGCGATCACGCTCCAGCGCAGTTTCCCCCGTACGACTTCTTCCCGATCAAGCCCGAATGGACGCCTGCGTCAGGTTGCCTGTCATCGGCGAAGCGTGCGAGCGCGCAGCATGGCGAGACGCTGCTGAAGGTTTGCGTCGACGGAATCAGCCACGAACTGGCAAGCGCCTTCGACTGAATGCCGACGGCCGTGCGCCGCGCCGAACGTCGAGATTCACGCAGCTCATCCCACGAGGGCGCTCATGATTGACGCTTTCGAAAGAGGGAATTGCTCGTGGGCAACAGATGTTACCGCCAAACCCCGGCTCTTCGTTCGCTCCCCTTCAGTATAAGCCTGACGTGGGGTCGTGGAGGCTAGCCTCTTCGAGTTAAGGAGTTTGCGACCAAATCTAGGTGTTGTGAAGAAAAGCCGCGGGACGATCTCGCCGATTCCGTTGATCGGAGCGTCGATGTTGTCCACACATAAAGCGCGAGTTATAAGAACTATTGGAGACATGTCAAATGAGTAACCATAGTGGTGATGCTGCTGACTTGGAAGAGATGCTGCAACCGATCCCGGAGAATCGGCGAACCAAGTCCGTTTGGGGACAGTTTTGGATCTGGTCGGGAGCAAACGTTGCGCCCATCAACTGGATTCTGGGCGCGCTCGGGATAAACCTAGGACTCTCGCTCGCGGACACAATTACGGTCCTGGTGGTTGGAAACCTTTTTGGAATGCTTGGTTTTGGCGCCTTTGTGCTGCTTGGGCAACGAACCGGCGTCACCGGGATGGTGCTTTCCCGTGCTGCATTCGGCCGGTATGGGGCGTACCTGCCGGCCGCCATCCAGGCATCGCTGGCAGTTGGCTGGTCAGCCGTGAATACTTGGATCATTCTCGATCTCGTGATGGCACTATTCGGTCAGATTGGCTGGGTGGATCCGGCCGCTGAAAACTTCTGGTGGCGCCTGTCAACTGCCGCGACCATCATGACCGCCCAGGTCGTTATCTGCTACATCGGTTATCGGGCTATTTCTGCGTTCGAGAAATGGACCGTGCCGCCTACGGTGCTGGTGCTGGTAGCGATGAGCCTCGTTGCCTGGACGCAGTTCGATATCAACTGGGCCTACGCGGGACCCGAAGGCAAGGTGCTGACCGGCATGCCGCGATTCGCAGCGATGAGTGCAGTGATGACCGCAATTGGTATTGGTTGGGGTATTGGCTGGTTTACGTATGCACCGGACTATTCGCGCTTCGTTTCGACCTCCGTGTGCAAGACGCGTCTTTATCTTGCAAGTACGCTCGGTCAGTTCATCCCCGTCGTGTGGTTGGGCGTGCTCGGTGCGACCTTGGCAACGAAGAATGGACTCGCTGACCCCGGCGCACTGATCGTCTCCAACTTCGGGGTTCTTGCGATCCCTGTGCTGGCGCTGGTCATTCATGGCCCGATTGCGACCAACATCATCAACCTCTACACATTCGGTGTGGCGGCTCAGGCCATGGACATCAAGATCTCTAGACACAAGTTGTCTATCATGGTGGGCGTCTTTGCAATGTTGGCGGTCATGTTCTTCATGAAGCAGGACAACTTTGCACACGCGCTTGACGCTTGGTTGATCTCGATCGTCGCGTGGGTTGCCTCCTGGGGTGGCATCATGGCGGTGCACTTCTTCGTCTTTGAGCGGAAAACGAAGAATTTCGACTTCCTCTTCGAGGGAGCGAAATCCAGTCACATGCTCAAAGTCAATCCGGCGGCGATGCTGGCATTCTTTGGTGGGCTGGGATGTACCTACCTTTTCATGTACGGAATCATTCCGCTTTTTCAAGGCCCCATCGCCGTGGCAATGGGCGGGGTTGATCTCTCCTGGCTCGGTGGTTTCGTGAGCTCCGCCTTGCTTTACTACGTGACGGGTCGACGGTATGCACTCCGTTACTCACCAGGCGCAAGATCGCAAGCGCCGAGGGTACCGATGGCAAAGGTATAAATGGGGAGGGGGCGTGCATGAATTGAAATGCCCTCATCAGTCTTCCGGTAGCGTTACGACGAGGTTTCCTATGAGGAGAACGTGAAGCGAGTATCTGGAAAAGGTGCGAGCGCGTTGCATTACGACACGCTGGTGAAGGTTTGCACCGATGATTTCAGCCGCGGACGAGCGAACGTGTTCGACTGAATGTCGGGGGCTCTGCGCCGCGCTGTCCTCCGCCTCTGAATCGGCCCCATCCGTGACGAAGTTTGCGGGTGGGGCTGATTGCCGTTTACCGGCATGCAGTTTTCCATGCCGTTGGTAATGTCGCCGACGCGACAACGGATGTCGCGATCAGGAAATGCATCAGGGCGCACGATTTCCATACTGCTTCCGTCGAATTCGAGATTAAGAATGAAAAATCAAACGAAGTCGAGAGTGGCGCCAATTTGCGCCGTAGGAGTCGAGTTCGATGAGGAGGGCGTTGCGCACACAAAGCCACGTATACGAGCGCAAGGAACATTCCGGTAGCAAAAGAAGAAACTGCCCGAACACATGGCTACCGGAGAACAAAATAATGAATTTAGACCAAAGGAAAGCGAATGAAGAGCAAGAGTATTAAACGCAAAGCGAGCGCCGGTGTGTTGGCCAGTTGCTGTGTCGCACTCGGAGTTGCAGGCGCCAGCAGCGCTTTCGCAACGGAGAGCTGGCAGAACACCAATGTGACCGTTGGTTACACGACCCAGTCGAAGGCGGATCCCGTATTTGGCACCGGCACGGCCGACGAGAAACTGACCACCGTGCGCCTGGAGCATTTCGGGGTTCACGAGTACGGCGACAACTATTTCTTCTTCGATACCTACCATGGCAACAAGGTGGGTGGGGTATTCGATGGGACTGGCGCAGGTTCGTTCGGTGATACCGCGAGCGATCAGTACTATGGGGTGTGGAATCCGCGGCTGAGCCTGTCGAAAATGAGCGGTGCGAACCTGTCGCTCGGCTTCATCCAGGATGTATATCTGGCAGCGCGTCTGGAGCGCGGTTCGTATGCGAACTTCCGTGCCAACAATTTCGGCGTCGCCTTCGATCTGAAGGTTCCCGGCTTCAGCTTCTTCGAAACCGATTTCTACGCCCGTGGCGCCCGCTTTTCAGGCGATGACGGAAGCACCACGCGCACGCTATTCTGGCGCACTTTCGCCATGCTGCCGTTCGAAGTGGCCGGCTTCAAGTTCGTTTGGTCGCCGTTGCTCCTGGTGAACTTCAACAACAAGGAGCGAGAAACCACCGTCTTCGTCCAGCCCGACCTCTGGCTGAAGTTCAACTCGCATTTCGACGTCGGCTATAGGCATGAGTACGCTACCTACAGCAAGCCGGATAGCGAGGGCGGGGGCAGGTATTCGCGCACCACGCCGACGCTGATGGTCCGCTGGAACTTTTGATTCGTCGCCGATTCGCAGCCGGTTTCATGGCCACCCCCTGGGCAAGGTTTGCCGACCGGTTGCGAGGTGAGGGCTACCGCAGCTACGCATTTCGCATGATTGGTGACCGTCCGAGCAACCCGGTAGTTCCCGGTCAGTGCTGAATCATCGATCGTTGCGTCTCCGAAACTCATTTCTGGAGAGCGACGACGATGGAGCAGGAAAGACTGACGGCGCTGGAAGGGCCGCCGGCTCAGCACCGTGGCGAGGTGGCCGTCCAGGGCCATGCATGCCGCGACGATGCGTTCTGGCGCTCGCATGAACAGCACCGGCGCCGGCAAGGCTTGAGCATTGCGCAATATTGCCAGGCCACGGGCTTGGCCCTGTCGACCTTCCGCCACCGCATCAACCGCCTGACCGCTGCCGAGGCAGTGTCAGTGGCGGGCGAAGCCAGTGGCCACTTCATCGCGCTCGCGCAGCCGGCCCCGAGGGGCAGATCGATGCGGTGGAGATCGAAGGCGTGCTGCCCGAGTCGATGACGGTGCGCCTGCACGGCGCGGCTGCGCGGCAGGTGCTCGAGCGCCTGCTGGCGCGGCTGCCGTGATCCTGTCCTCGGCGATCCGGGCTCACGTCTAAAGCGGGGCGGTCGACATGAGGAAATCGATCGATGCGCTCGCGCGTTGATGCGCTTGAAAGCCTCTTCCACGCGCCAGCGATGGTGATAGAGGGCACCGAAGTGCGCCGCCGGATACGCCTGGGCGTCGAGCAGATTCGTCATCAGTGCGCGCAGTTGCCCGTTGGGCGTGACGTCGCGGATCAGGCGCACGGTGGTGGCGGTGCACGCCAACTCGTAGGTACTCGCGTCCCGTGCGCGCGGCGGCGACAGGGTGACCACCCGCTCGGCCTCGTTCGAGCGCAGGAAGTCGGCCACGCAGCGCCACTTACTGGCATCGACGCGCAAACAGAATGCCAGGCCGCGTTGCGCCAGCGTCGCGGCCATTGTGTTGCCGATGTAGCCGCGGTCGAGCACGAGCAGATCGCTCACCGGTTCGAGGACGCCCAGCGCCTTGAACAACATCTGTCGCTCGGAGCCATCGGCCGGATGCAAACTGGCGTGCAGCGTGAGTTCGGTCCCCGGCAGAAACAGCGCAAACGCATAGTGATCGGCCGCCAGCGCAGCCGTCTTGCGCGTCGACACGCGCAGGCGCGATGCGTCAGCGGCCATCACGCGACGACCATTCCAGCGCGCGGCGTCGATGATGGGGCGCGCCCGTTGGAGTAAGTGTTCCCCGGCCAGTTCAAACAGCCGGGCAGAAAAACCCTGACGTGCCTTACTGAACGCTTGCGCGCTGACCTCACGGATACGCCCAGGCGCACCCTGAAGACGACTGAAGAAGCCGTCGAGTTCGGCCCGAACGTCGTGCACATGCCCGAGATCATCATGGCCGCCAGGCGTGGCAGGGTGTGCTTGCGCTCGCGGGTGAAAGCGCCCAGTCGAGACCGGACGTGGTCCGCGAGCACCGGATCGAGCAGAAAGTCAGCGAACTCGGAAGGCAGCGACTCGGGGGCGAGTATTCGAGTTTATATTGTTGATTTATCAGTGATTTAACGAATTTCATTCTACTTGGATTCAGTAGGGTTCACAAGGGTAAATCGCTTAAGTTGAGAGCATTGGGTTTCGACGTGGCGATCTGTCGAAGTCGTTTTCACGCAAACGCTCGTCGCCAACCGGCAATCCGGGGGGCGGTCCGACCTCTAGCATGAGTTCCACGTTGCCGGTGTGCAAAAAGTCCGATAAGGCATATCAGCGTGTAGCCGGCGAGCGTCTTGAACATCAATCCGAGACAAATAAAGGAGTGAGACATGACGAGTCCAGTGACGGGCGCCCAGTCGATGAGCGAGTTGAAGGACCTGCTGCGGATCGAGAACGGCCAGAAGGTGAAGCACACCTTCTCGGATCAGGAGTACATCGATCGCCAGACCAAGCTTCGCGCCTACATGGCGGCCAATGAGATCGACGCGGTGCTGTTCACGTCGATGCACAACATCAACTACTACAGCGACTTCCTGTACTGCTCCTTCGGTCGCCCGTATGGCCTGGTGGTCACGCAGGACAAGGTGGTGACGATCAGCGCCAACATCGACGGTGGCCAGCCGTGGCGCCGCACCTTCGGCGACTACAACGTGGTCTACACCGACTGGCGCCGCGACAACTACTTCCGTGCGATTCAGCAGGAGATCCCGAACAAGGGTCGCGTCGGCGCCGAATTCGACCACATCCCGGTCGAGCGCCTGGAAAAGCTCAAGGCCGCGCTGCCCAATGCCCAGATCGTCGATATCGGCGCCGGCACCATGCGCATGCGCATGATCAAGTCCGCCGAGGAAATCGCGCTGATCAAGCACGGCGCCCAGGTGTGCGACGTCGGCGGTGCGGCGCTGGCCGCTGCGGTGCACGAAGGCGTACCCGAGCATGAAGTGGCGCTGGCCTCGACCCAGGCGATGATCCGCGAGATCGCCAAGCGCTTCCCGGATTCGGAGCTGATGGACACCTGGACCTGGTTCCAGTCGGGCATCAACACCGACGGCGCGCACAACCCGGTGACCACGCGCAAGGTTCAGAAGGGCGACATCCTGTCGCTGAACTGCTTCTCGATGATCTCGGGCTACTACACGGCGCTCGAGCGCACCATGTTCTACGATCACTGCGACGACGCCTCGCTCAAGCTGTGGGAAGTCAACGTGAAGGTGCACGAGGCCGGCCTGAAGCTGGTGAAGCCGGGCGTGCGTTGCTGCGACGTCGCCGCGCAACTGAACGAGATCTTCGCGGAGCACGGCCTGCTGCAGTACCGCACCTTCGGCTACGGCCACTCCTTCGGCGTGCTGTCGCACTACTACGGCCGCGAGGCCGGTCTGGAATTCCGTGAGGATATCGAGACCGTGCTCGAGCCGGGCATGGTGGTGTCGATCGAGCCGATGATCATGCTTCCGGAAGGCATGCCGGGTGCCGGCGGCTACCGTGAGCACGACATCCTGGTCGTGACCGAGGACGGCGCCGAGAACATCACCGGCTTCCCGTACGGCCCGCAGCACAACATCATCCGCCGCTGACGAGACGGCAGGAGCTTGCCGCAGCCAAGGCTGCGGCAAGCCATAAAGAGACAGCCCCGCAAGAGGGCGTCCTTCCACACGATTGGAGACACGATCATGAAAACAGCCGCAGGCCTCATTCCTGAGTCCTCTCCGCAGCGATCCTGACGGATCGTTGACGTCCGGCCGCTCCCGCCGCCTCGCGCCGGCAGGAGTCCCGTTGCCTGCCCACCCGGAATTCCCGTTCTGCGAGCCCCTCACTCTCGGGCCCGCCGGGGTTCGCCGCGCTCGTCGAACGCCGGATTCACACCTGGATTCGTGGAGACAAAATGACTACAATTCAAGCCGTATTCGGCGAGGTCGCTGCTGACAATGACCAGCGACTCGTCCGCCGCGCTGCCGCTGGCAGCTTCATCGGCAATTTCGTGGAGTGGTTCGACTACGCAGCATATGGCTATCTGGCGACCGTCATCGCGTCGGTCTTCTTTCCCAGCGAGGATCGCACGACGGCGTTGATGTCGACCTTCGCGGTTTTCGCGATCTCGTTCTTCATCCGTCCTGTCGGAGGCGTCATCTGGGGGCACATCGGAGATCGCATCGGCCGTCGCGACGCCTTGTCGCTGTCGATCCTGATCATGTCGGGCTCCACCTTCGTGATCGCCTTCCTCCCCAGCTACGACATGGTGGGGATCTGGGCGCCGGTGCTACTGTTGCTCGTCCGTCTGGTGCAGGGATTCTCGGCCTCGGGAGAGTATGCCGGTGCTTCGGCCTTCATCGCGGAATACGCCCCGCCGAAAAAGCGCGGCCTCTATACCAGCCTCGTCCCGGCCAGCACGGCGGTCGGCCTGTTGTTCGGCTCGCTGCTGGTTGCCTGGATGCACACGGTGCTGACACCGGAGCAGATGCATGAATGGGGCTGGCGCCTGCCCTTCCTGCTTGCCGCGCCTTTCGGCCTGGTCGGTCGTTACATCCGCACGAGCCTTGAAGACACGCCGGCCTTTCGTGCGATGGAGGCCCAGTCCCACTCCAAGAAGGAGGCTGCACCGATCGGGCTGCTGCTGACTCGGTATCGCCGCGCGGTCATCGTCGCGCTGGGTGTTGCGAGCCTGAATGCCGTCGGCTTCTACGTCCTGCTGTCGTACATGCCCACCTACCTGAGCACCGAACAGGGCTTGAGCGAGGCGGCTTCCTTCCAGGCTGCGACCATCTCGCTCCTCGCCTACATCTTCTTCATCTTCATGATGGGCAAGCTCTCGGACATCTTCGGTCGCAAGACGATGCTGATCTTTGCCTCAATGAGCTTCATGGCGATGAGTGTCGCGCTGTTCCAGGCGCTGCCGGGTGCGAGCTTCGGGACCATGCTGATGATCCAGATCATGTTCGGGCTGCTGCTGGCAATGAACGACGGCACGCTCGCGTGCTTCCTCGCCGAGACCTTCCCCACCTCGGTGCGGTACAGCGGCTTTGCGCTGAGCTTCAACCTGGCCAACACGCTGTTCGGTGGCACTGCCCCGTTCATCTGCACCTGGTTGATCAAGAACACCGGCAACCCCTTCGCACCGGCCTGGTATCTGGTCGGGGCTGCGGTGGTGTCTCTGGTCGCGATCCTGGCCTCGAAGTCGCATTCCGGCGAAGCGTTCAACGGCGTCACGAGCTGAGCGGGCCACCGTCCGACGGCTCATCTCCAATGCACGTCACCGGCTGCGGGCCGGTGACGTCATTTCAGGCTGGACGAAGCGGCTTGCACGACGCTGGGAAAAATCGACATCTCTCCCGTGGTGTGCGAGGGAGGCGCTATCATCCCTGGCGCTCGGGCGGTCCGGGTGAATTGTGAGGTAGTCTGGCGGGATGCCACGTGATGTGAAAGTGCTGGTCGTTGACGACGACCCCGTGACCCGCAGTTGCCTGGCGGAGTACTTCGCCGCGGAGCACTACGACGTGATCGTCGCCGAGACGGCCGAGGAGGCCGGCCGCATCGCCTCGACCCAGGATGTCGACCTCGTGCTGCTCGACATCCGGCTGCCCGGAAAGGATGGGCTGACGCTGACGCGCGAGCTGCGCGTGCTGTCCGAGGTCGGCATCATTCTCGTGTCAGGGCGGCAGGACGAAATCGAGCGTATCGTCGGCCTCGAATGCGGCGCCGACGAATACGTCACCAAGCCTTTCAACCCGCGTGAGATCCTCGCGCGGGCCAAGAATCTGATCCGGCGAGTGAAGCAGGCACGGACGCTGCCCACGAGGTCCGCTCGCGAGAACGTGGTGGTCTTCGCCGGCTGCACGCTGCACATCGACCGGCGGCGCGTGGTCGACGCCGACGGCGGCGAGATGGAACTGACCGAGGGCGAATTTCAGCTACTCAAGGCCTTCCTGCGGCATGCCGGCCAGACGATGACGCGCGATCACCTGATGGACATGATCCGCAACCGCGAATGGGCGCCCAACGACCGCACGGTGGATGTGCTCGTCGGCCGCCTGCGGCGCAAACTCAAGGACAATCCGGCAAATCCCCGCATCATTCTGACGGTGCATGGCGTGGGTTACCGGTTCATGCCTGTCCCGGACGAACGCGCATGAGGCTTGCGGCATTCGCTGCCGCGCTGGTCCTTTGCGGCGGTGCGACGGCGGCAGGCGCGGCAACACTGACCGCGTGCGGCCATCCGGCGTATCCGCCGGTATCTTGGGTGACGCAGGGAGAGTTGCGCGGACTCGCACCGGAAGTTGTGCGCCGGCTCTTCGGCGCCTTGGGGCACGAGGTCCGTACAGAGCCAGTCGGGAACTGGAAGCGTTGCCTGCTCGAAGTGAAGGAAGGACGCATCGATATCGTCGTGGCGGCCTACCGTACGATCGAGCGTGAGCAGCGTCTTGCCTTCTCGGCGGAGCCGCTCGTGGCCGATCCCATCGTGCTCTTCGTCCGGCGTGACCGTCAGTTCCCGTTCGCAAAGTGGTCGGACCTCGAGGGCAAGACGGTGGGGCTGATGCTCGGGGACAGCTTCGGGGAGCGCTTCGACCGCTTTGCCGAGGCTCACCTCAGGGTCGAGCGGGTATCGAGCAGCCTGCAGAACGTGCGTAAGCTCGTGCTCGGGCGCATCGATTTCATGCCGGTCGGACTGCGCACCTGGAGCCTGCAGGAGCAGCGGCTCGGCGATGCGAACGAGATCGCGCGCCTGCCGCAAGCGCTGGTCACCGAACACTATTACATCGCGGTACGCCGTGGCTCTCGCCTGGAGCCGCTGCTTGCGGAGATCGACCGGGGTCTGCGCGCGATGCATCAGGATGGCAGCCTGCAACGGCTCGAAGAGCTGCACGCCGGACGTTATCTGGCCGAGCAGGCGGAAGCGGGCTCCAATGAAACAGCTCGCTGAGGGCCGGCTGCGACGGCTGCCCGGTTATCGCCGGGACCATCCGCTCGCGTACCGCCTGATGACCTATGTGCTGGTCTGCAGTGTCGGCTTCGCGATCATCTCCACGGCGCTGCAGGTGGGGATCGAATACCGGCGGGAAATGCGATCCATCGAGGAGCGCCTCGAACTGATCCGCAGCAGCTATCTCGCGAGTCTGGCGCGCAGCATCTGGGATCTCGACGAAGATCAGGTGCGCCTGCAGTTGCAGGGGATCTCGGATTTTCCCGATGTCCGCGGGCTGAGGCTCGACGGTGCCGGCTTCCCTTCGCCCATCGAGATCGCCGGCGGCAGCCGGAGGCGGGCGATCGAGCCGATCGAGCACAGCTTCGAGTTGAGCTACCCGACGCCCGAAGGCGTAAGGAGTCTCGGCCGACTGGTCGTTCAGACCGACCGGGCGGCGGTGTTCGCACGACTGGGCTGGAGCGGCCTGAGCATCTTCCTGAGCCAGACCGTTACGATCCTGCTCATCGCGGCGGTGCTGGTGGTCCTTTTCCAGTGGCTTGTCACCCGCCATCTCGAAAGCATGGCGCGCTACGCCAAACAGCTCGGCGCAGGGCGGCTGGACGAGCCGCTGAAGCTCTCGCGTCCGACCGCCTCGGCGCCGGACGAGCTCGATGCGGTTGTCGCCGCGGTCAATGACATGCGTCTGGCGATCCGTCAGGACATCAGCCGCCGCCAACGTGCCCACGAGCAACTGCTCTACAACCGCGACCTGCTCAAGGCGAAGGTGGAGAAGCGCACGCGAAGCCTGCGGGCGGCGAAGGAGGCTGCCGAGGCCGCAAACCGCGCGAAGTCGCAGTTCCTCGCGACGATGAGCCATGAGATCCGCACGCCGATGAACGGCATGCTCGGCAGGCTGCAACTGCTCCGCCGCAGCGAGGCGCCCGCGCCGGTCCGGGCCCAGCTCGACCTGCTGTATCGATCGGGCGAGCTGCTGCTTGCGACGCTCAACGATGTGCTCGATTACGCGCGGCTGGAGGAGGGCGCCTACGTTCCCGAGGAGCAGGCCTTCGATCTGCACGAGCTGGTCGAAAGCCAGATCCTGCTCGCCGCCACGGCAGCCCGTTCGAAAGGCCTGCGGCTCGAAGCCGACATCGCGCCCGACGTGCCGCGTCACCATGTGGGCGCAGCGGGAAGCGCGCGCCAGGTGCTCGCTAACCTGCTCTCAAACGCGATCAAGTTCACCGCTGGGGGCGAAGTCAGGGTCCTAGTGAGCGGGGGTGCCGCGGCGGACGCTGCCGAACGGCTGCGCTTCGAGGTGCGCGATAGCGGCATCGGCATTGAGCCGGAGCAGCAGGCGCGCATCTTCGAGCGCTTCACGCAGGCCGACGAGACGATCACCCGCCGCTTCGGCGGTTCGGGCCTGGGGCTCGCGATCTGCAAGAAGCTGGTCGAGAGCATGGGCGGGGCGATAGGGGTGGCGAGTACGCCCGGCGAGGGCAGCCGGTTCTGGTTCGAAATGCCGGCACGGGTGCTGCAGCCGGAGGCTGCCGAGGCGGCATCGGGCATGGTCGCTGCCGAGTTGGGCAGCCTGAGCCTGTTGCTGGTGGAGGATGTCGAAGTGAATCGGGAGGTCCTGATCGGGCTGCTGGAGCACGCGGGGCATCTCGTCTGCGGCGTTGCCGACGGCGTGCAGGCGCTCGACGTGTGCCGTCATCAGGGGTTCGATGCGCTGATCCTCGACATGCACCTTCCGGGCATGAGTGGCAGCGAGCTGAGCCGGAGAATTCGCGCCGATTCCAGCAACCTCAACGCCACCGCGCCGATCATCGCCCTCACGGCCAGCGTCAGCCCGGAGGACGTGCATCACTACCTCGACAGCGGCATGGACGCAGTCGTTGCCAAGCCGGTACGGATGGAGCAGTTGCTGCGCACGCTCGCAGAGGTTCTCGGCGGGAAGGCTGCCGGGGGCACGGCTGCAGGCGCAACCTTTGCCGCCGCCGACGGCACCGTGGACCACCGGCTGCTGGCAGCGCACTCGCGAGTGTTCGGCGCCGGCCGCCTCGGGAGGCTGTTGCTCACCTTGCGCGAGCAGGCTGACCGAGCCTGCGAGCAGCTTGCCGCTGCGATGGCGCAGGAGGATCTCTTCGAAGTTCAGGAGCTCGCGCACAAACTCGCGGGCGGATGCGAGATGCTGGGCTTGGTGGGCAGCGGCGAACGCCTGCGCGCGCTGGAGGCCAGGGCGATCGCCGACGACCCTGCCGCCTGCCGCGAACTGGCCGACAGTCTGGAGCTCGTGCTGGAGCGCGAGCTGGAGGAGGCCGAAGGCTGCCTGCGGTAGCGGTGGATTCGTGACAGAGGATGGCGCGCCGGTGCTATCCGCGCAACAGACGGCTTTTCAATAATGACCTGCCGTGTCGCTTATGCGCGGATAAATAAACCGAGGAGACGCCGATGAGTTTCACGAAGAAGCTGTGTGCAGCATTGCTGGTGGGGGTTGCCGCCCAATCCCCCGTCTGGGCCGACGAGCCGAACATTGTGCGGATCGTGACGCATTCGCCCTTGTCGGGGCCGCAATCCCTGCTCGGTGAAGCCATCAAGTTCGGCGCCCAGTTGGCTGTGGAGCAACAGGCCAAGGAGCTTGCTGACCTCGGGTTCAAGGTCGTCCTGCAGCCCGAGGATGACCAGGCGACGCCGAACGTGGGTGTCGCCAACGCAAACCGTTTCGTCAATGACGCGAAAGTGCTGGCGGTGGTCGGCCACTACAACTCGAGCGTCGCGATTCCGGCCTCCGAAATCTACTCCAAGGTCGGCTTGACCATGATCTCGCCGGCCAACAATGCCACCCAGATTACCGATCGCACCTCGACGCGGGCAGTCGTCAATCGCCTCTGCGGCCGCGACGACGTGCTCGGCCCTGTCGCCGCGCGCTTCGCGACCGATGAGCTCAAAGCCAGGACGGCCTATGTCATCAACGACAAGTCGGCCTACGGCTCGGGCCTTGCCGGAGCCTTCGAAAAGGCCTTCCGCGCCGCCGGCGGCAAGGTCAGTCTCTCGGTCGGCATCGACGACAAGGAAACCGATTTCTCCAGCATCCTGAACCGTGCCGGCGTCGAGAAGCCGGATCTGATCTTCTACGGCGGCTTCTATCCGCAGGGCGGCCTGCTCATCAAGCAGATGCGGCAGAAGGGGGTCGCGGCGGCGTGGATGAGCGGGGACGGCGTCGACAGCGTCGATCTGCAGAAGATCGCAGGCGCTGCCAACATGCGCGACACGTATTTCGCCACCAGCTCGGTGCCCGTCGGTCAACTGCCGGCGGGCCGCAAGTTCGTGGCCGACTACAAGGAGAAGTTCGGCAAGGCGCCGGAAGGCTTCTCGGCCTTCGCCTATGACTCGGCGTCGGTGGCACTGAAGGGGATCGCGAACGCAGTGAAGGCCAACGGCGGCAAGCTTCCCGCGCGCAGCCAGGTGGCGGCCGAGGTGCGCAACGTCAAGCTCGACGGCGTGACCGGCAGCATCGCCTTCAATCCGAAGGGTGATGTCCTCGCCGCCAAGTACGCGGTGATCAAGGCCGAGCCGAGCCCGACAGACAACAAGGTGATCAAGATCCTCGAAGTGGCTGCGCCGCTGTAACTCGCATACCGGGCGGAGCGAAGGCGTTCGTCTCCGCCGCAACCAGCCAATTTCCGGGAGAAAGCCTTGGATTTCTCAACCTCGCTGGGCCTCTTGCCGCCCACGCTGCTCGACGGCGCGATCCTCGGCCTGCTCTATGCCACGATCGCGCTCGGCTACACGATGGTCTATGGCGTACTGCGGCTGATCAATTTCGCCCATGGCGAAATCTTCATGGTCGGGGGTATCGCCGCGATCGAGTTGCTGACCTTCGTGCTCATTCCCCTCGGCCTGCCGCCGCTGCTGATGCTGGGCATCGGTCTGATGTTCGCGGCATGCGTGTCGGCGGCGGTTGCGCTGGCAGCGGAGCGGATCGCCTACCGGCCGTTGCGCAAGCGCCGCGCGCCGCGCCTCGTACCGCTGATCACCGCCATCGGACTGTCGCTGCTGCTGCAGGACGCGGTGCGATTCATCGAGAGCCTGTTCGGGAATTTCATCCGCCCCTTCCCGGCCATCCCCTCGCTCGAAGGCAGCTTCGAACTGGGCGGTGGGCTGATCCTGTCTTACAAGTCGCTGGCGATCCTCGTGATCGGCATCGCGATGCTTGCGTTCCTGATGCTGTTGGTGAATCGCACCAAGCTGGGCCAGGCCATCCGCGCCGTCGCCCAGGACCCGCGCGCAAGCACGCTGATGGGCATCGACGTCGATCGCGTGGTGGCGGCCACCTTCGCGATCGGTGGCGCGCTGGGCGGCATGGCAGGCCTGCTCTACGCGCTGCAGTACGGCAAGCTCGATCCGTTCGCGGGATTCATTCCCGGCCTGAAGGCATTCACCGCCGCGGTGCTCGGCGGCATCGGCAGCATCCCTGGCGCGATGGTGGGTGGTCTCGTGCTCGGCGTCATGGAAGTGATGTCCGGCACCTTCCTGCCGATCATCACCGATGGCGTCATCGGCACCGACTACAAGGATGTCTTCGTGTTCGGGCTGCTCATTCTGATCCTCATTTTCCGGCCCGGCGGTCTGCTCGGGAAATCCGTGGTGGAGAAGGTCTGATGAATACGCTCTCCGTATCCCAACCGAAGGGGGGCGCGCTCTCCTCGTGGTTCAGTCCGGTGCTGGCGGTCAGCACGGCGATCCTGAAGGCGATGGTCTTCACCGGCACCGGCATGGCCGACACGCTGGTTTTCCTGGCGTGCCTGTCCAGCCTGTTCTTCGCGTCCGACCGCGACGTGGCACCGTCGGTGCGCCGCTTCGTGTTCTTGTTCGTGCTGGTCGGTGTGGTGCCGTATTTCGGCATGGCCAATACCTTCTACCTAGACGTCGTGACCCAGGTCGCGATCTTCGCGGCGCTGGCTGTCGGCCTGAACATCGTCGTCGGGTTTGCCGGACTGCTCGATCTGGGCTATGTCGCGTTCTTCGCGGTCGGCGCTTACCTGTGGGCCATCCTGGGGTCGCCGCAGGCGCTGGAGCTCTTTGGCGCGGGCAGCAGCTTCCTGCCGCTTCCGGTCAACGCATTCTTCCCCTGCCTGCTGCTCGCGGTGGGTGCGGCGGCGGTCATCGGCGTCCTGCTCGGCCTCCCCGTGCTGCGGCTGCGCGGCGACTACCTCGCCATCGTCACGCTCGGTTTCGGTGAGGTCATCCGGATCCTCGCCAACAACCTCGACCGGCCGGTCAACATCACCAACGGCCCGCAGGGTATCGCCTCAATCGGGCAGCCGCTCGAAGGACTGGCCGGCTGGCTCGCGGGATTCGGGGGCGAGGCGTTCAAATGGCAAGCGTTCATCTACTACGCGCTCGTCATCGTCATCCTGGCCGTCGCGGTCCGCTCGGTCAGCAACCTGAATCACTCCCGCATCGGCCGCGCGTGGATCGCGATTCGCGAAGATGAAATCGCCGCGCAGGCGATGGGTGTTCCGCTGACGAAGACCAAGCTGATCGCCTTTGCCTCCGGCGCCAGCTTTGCCGGTGCGATGGGCATGATCTTCGCCGCCAAGCAGACCTTCGTCAGCCCGGAGTCGTTCGACCTGAACCAGTCGATCGGCATTCTCGCGATGGTCGTTCTCGGCGGGCTGGGGTCAATCCGCGGCGCGATTCTCGGCGCCGCCCTGGTCACCGTCCTGAACCTCCAGCTCCTGAAGGCGTTTTCGGCCTGGTTCAACGACCTGCGCACCGGCGGCGTGGAGATCCTCGGCTGGTCGCTCGCGCATCTGCCGGCGCAATTCGATCCGGCCAAGTACGAGCGGCTGATCTTCGGCCTGATCCTGATCCTGATGATGCTCTACCGGCCCGCGGGTCTGGTGCCCTCGCGCCGCCGTGCCATTGAACTGAACGAGCCTGCGCCAGAGTTCGAGGATCGCAGCTTCGGTCTTGCCGAGGCGGATCTGCCCCGGCGCAAGCGCCACCCGCGCAAGGGGGAAGCATGAACGACCTGTTGAGCATCCACGAAATCACGCGCTCCTTCGGCGGTATCACGGCAGTCGGCGGCGTGACGCTGAAGGTTCCGGAAGCGTCGATCGTGTCGGTGATCGGCCCGAACGGTGCGGGTAAGACCACCTTCTTCAACCTGATCACCGGCCTCTACCGGCCCGACAGCGGCACGATCCATTTCGACGGTGAGCGCATCGACGGTTTGCGGCCGGACATGATCGTGGCGGCGGGGATCGCGCGGACTTTCCAGAACATCCGCCTGTTCGCCGACATGAGTGTGCTGGAGAACTGCGTGGTCGCCGGCGACTGCCGCCGGCCGACCGCCTATCTCGACTGCCTGTGGCATACGGGACGCTTTTCCAGGGACGAGCGGGACGGGGTCGCACACGCGCGGAAATGCCTCGAATTCGTCGGCCTCGCCGGCAAGCGCAATGAGCTTGCCTCCAGCCTGTCCTATGGCGACCAGCGTCGCCTGGAGATCGCGCGGGCGCTGGCGACACAGCCGAAGATGCTGCTGCTGGACGAGCCGTCCGCCGGCATGAATCCGGGCGAGACCGACGCGGTGACGCGGCTGATCCGCCGCGCGCGGGACAACCTGGGCATGAGCGTGCTGCTGATCGAGCACGACATGCGGATGGTGATGACGGTGTCGGAAACCATCACCGTGCTCGACTACGGCAAGAAGATCGCGAGCGGCACGCCGGGCGAAATCCGGCGCGACCCGCGTGTGATCGAGGCCTACCTCGGCAAGGGTAAGGCCGCAGGCAACTATGGATTGGAGGCACACGCATGAGTCCTTCTGCACAGCCGGTTCTGGCACTGGAAAACCTGAACAGCTACTACGGCAACATCCAGGCGCTCAAGGGCGTCTCCATCGAGTTGAAGCAGGGCGAGATCGTCGCGTTGATCGGGGCGAACGGGGCAGGCAAGACCACCACGCTGGCGGCGGCCAGCCTGTTACACCGTCCCAAGAGCGGCAGCATCCGCCTCAAGGGGCAGGACGTCACCGACGTTCCGCCGCAATCCCTGGTTGCGCGGGGCATGGCGCACGTGCCCGAGGGGCGGGCCATCTTCAAGGAGATGTCGGTCCTGGAGAATCTCGAGGTCGGCGGCTACCTGCTCGGCGACAAGGCTACCCGCGCCGAGCGCATCGAGGCCGGGCTGGAGCTCTTCCCGCGTCTGCGCGAGCGGGCGCGGCAGATGGCCGGGAACATGTCCGGCGGAGAGCAGCAGATGCTGGCGATGGCGCGCGCGCTGATGACCGATCCCGACGTGGTGCTGCTGGATGAGCCTTCGATGGGACTGTCGCCGAAATACGTCGAGTTCATCTTCGAGATCATCGAGCGACTGAACTCGAAGGGAAAATCCATCCTGCTGGTCGAGCAGAACGCGGAGATGGCCCTGGGTGTCGCGCACCGGGGCTATGTCCTGCAGACGGGGGAGGTGGTGTTGTCGGGGCCGGCGAAGGAGCTGGCCGGAAGTGATCGCGTCAGGGAGATCTATTTCGGCGAATGACAGGATTCGCCTGCATGATGCCCAGCCTCACCGGGCACCCTGCAGGCGGCCCGTTCAGCCGAAGCGCCGGCTGTTCGGGAACAACTCGTCGTAGTCGACGTTCCCGCTTTCGGGCGGGGGCGCCTCGCTGCTGGCGCGCATCTGGCTGGGCGTGAGGCCGAATTTCTCGCGGATCGCTCGTCCCAGGTGCGATGCGCCGACGAAGCCGGATTCGTTCGCAATCTGGGTGATGCTGCGTCCCGTGTGGCGCAGCATCCAGACTGCAGATTCGAGGCAAAGGCGGCGCGAATAGGCCGCCGGGGGCATCCCCGTTTCGCTGACGAACAGGCGCTCCAGTTGCCTGACCGAAAGCCCTACCTGCCCCGCGATGCCCGCCACCGGCAGCGGGTCGCTGAGATGTTGTTCCATGACGGTGATGGCGCGGCGAAGTTGCGGATGCTCGACCCGCCGCAGGCCGGGCGGCACCGGCTGCGGCGCGCTGGTGCGGGGAAGGTCGTCCACGATCAGGATGCTGAGCGCCTTGCGTACGGTCGCGGCATCGAAATGGCGCTCCAGCACGGCCGCCGCCACGTCGACCGCGGCCTGTCCGCCGCTGCAGGTGATGCGCCGATTGTCGATCAGGATGCGGCGGTCGGCTACCACCTGCGCGGCCTTGGCGGGAAAGGTCTCGATGAAGTCCCAGTAGTGGTACCAGCTGATGCAGCAGCGCCGGTTTTCCATCACATTGGCCGCGACCAGCGCGAAGGTGCCGGTGCAGATCCCCACGAGGGTGACGCCCGCGGCGTCCGCGTCCTGCAGGAACTGCCTGGTGGCGTCGTCGAGCTGGAGACCGGCGTGCAGCAATCCGCCCACCACGATGACGTAATCGTACTGCCGCGGATCGTCGAAGGTTTTCGACGGCGAGACTTCCAGACCGCAGCTCGATCGCACCGCACTCATTCGACTGCCGAGGATGGTCCATTCGCAGCGCACCGGCTTCGAGCGGTCGCCTTCGTCGGCGATCAGCCGCAGCATGTCTATGAACGACGAGAGGGGCGTCAGCGTGAAGTTCGGCAGCAGGATGAAGGCGAAGCGGGGTTTGTCTGTACGTTCGCGCGCGGGGGGCGATCGGTGTGCGCCGCGCCGCGCGTAATCGTCCAACTTCGCGTCCAGGTTCGCGCCCGACTTCGCACCAGCCGGGTCCAACGCGGGAAAAGGCAAGGTGCGGCCCTCGCGCCGCTGTTCGACGTACCCGATCATTGTCTGCCTCCGCTAATGATTATGTGACCCGGCGGTGGTCGGAAACCGTCGGGCGGCTGCGGCGGACGTGCTCGCCGCGAGCTTCCGGAAGGCTAGCAATAGCTTGTAAACGCGATTCCCGCGGATTGTGCAAAGTTGTGCAGGCTTGTCGCGCATGGTTTTACATCCCCGCACGCGGCCCTGTCATCTGCTGGAGCGCGCGGCCGGACTGCGTGAGCCAGGCAGCGACGGCGCCAGGCTCCGACCGGCGACGGTGATACGCCGAAGACCTCGCGGTCGCACCTCGTTCCACCTTCGCTCAGGGGCTGCGTGTCGTTTCGCAGGCACGTCATTGCGACCTTTCCTCTGGCGTGTCGGGGGCGCTTACCTTTTCGGGTCAGAAAGGCTATTGCCTTCAAAAGCAATAATGATCAAAAAACGATCAATAGACATCGCAATAATAGAGAGCCTACTATTGCATCCGACAAGCACTTCTTGTCGATCAACAAACCCGATGTGGATAGGAGACACCGAAAATGGACAACGAACTGAACACGATGTTGAAGCAGGCGTTTGCGCAGGCGAGCAAGCTGTACCAGGAG
>JAFEFC010000019.1 GCA_018240785.1 Pseudomonadota bacterium
TGGGGTTCGTGGAGCGCTTACCGCTCTTCCGTCTTCGCCCGCAGATAGTAAACCAGGCTCAGGCAGCAAAGGCCAAGGACGTTTCTTGCCAGCTCGCCCCATCCGCTCACGCCAACGAATGGAACGGTATGCAGCCACCAGTAGAGATTCTTCGAAACGTACCCCGGGTGTTTGGTCCACGCATAAGGTCCGTGGGCGACAAGCCCCCGCCATGAAAGATTCGAGAAGCGCAATCCAAAAGACGCGGTCGACAACCAATAGATAAGCCACGTCGTCGTTACGAGCACCGCCCAAACCCAGTAAAGAGGCTCGCTGGGGAGAAGCCACCGATCCCACACTATGGAATCGACTTGTCGATACACGATCTGGAAGAACCCGAGGAGTGGCGGATAGCAGATCATGCAGACGAGCCAACCGCTCCATGTTCCGTCTGTGCTGATAACCTCATTCCCCAGCAATTTGCTGGCAAACAGATACCCGCTCGCCCCGATGACCAGATCGAAGGCCAGACCGAACATGAACAGCCAGTTGATCACAGGGGCGGGGCGCCAAATCAGGTCCATGCTGACTAATTTTTCGCTGGCAAGGACGAGCGCGCCGTACATGAAGGGGATGAAGGCAATCTTGACGATCCAGGCCAGCAGGAATGCCTTGTGTTCCCGCATCCGAAAGCGGCTCTGGCGCACCAGCACCTTCCCGAATGCATGATACGCGTCGTCGGGCTCGGCCAAGTGCTTGTCCGCCCAGCGAACGTAGAAGGGCAGCAGCAACAGGATGACCGGGAGCGCCATCGCATAGTCCGATAGGAAGGTGCCGAAGGGGTGGACGCCAAACTCAGTCATCAGCTTCGCGTACGCGAGGACCCCAAGGAGCCCGATGACGATGCTCCAGCATTTCAGTCGAATGCGCTCTGGGCATGAGACGGTCCGTGCCTTTCGCCAATGAGCCCGCTGCTCACGAATCGTGACAAACAGTCCTGCGATCACGGTCATCAATATCAAGAGACGCGCACTTTCCGCGATACCCAGTTCGTAAGCGACGTCGGTCAGATGGAGTACTGCCAACGTTGCGGCGAAAGCCGCAAACATGCTGATCGAAACACGCATTCAATATCTCCAATCTTGCGGACAGGCAGACAGAACAAGCCACGAGGGCGCCCGTCGGAACTCATCTGAAATCGACATTACGCCAGCCGGGATTCGACACCACCGCATTCGTTCTCGATGACGTGAATGAATGCCGACTCCAGGGACAAGCGCGGCCTCACCTCGATCAATTCCTGACCCGCCGCACGGATCGCCTCCAGCGCCTTCCACTGTTCGGCGCGCGCCAGCTCCCATGCCCACCGCCCGCCCGGCTCGGCCACCTGCGCCGGCAACTGGGTGCCACCCTGGCTTCGGATGGTGACGAGATCATCCCCGCCCACCAGTTCGGCCGGCGAACTGACTGCCCGCAGGCGTCCGCGGTGGATCAGTCCGTAACGATCCGCGAGCCTTTCGACGTCGAACAGCACGTGAGACGAGAAGAACAGCGTGCCACCTTGCGCACGATAGTTCGCGAGGATGTCGACCACTTCGCGCCGCCCCATCGGATCGAGGCCCGACAAGGGCTCGTCGAGAATGAGCAGGCGCGGCCGGACCGCCAGCGCGTGAGCCAGGGCGGTGCGCTGCACCATGCCTTTCGAGAAGCCCCGGATCACCTTGTGCGCGACGGCACCAAGCTGGAACCGCTCGAGCCAGTCCATGCAGTGCCCCGTCTCGTCATCGAACTTGAGGCCGTGGAGCCGCACGCCCATGCGCAGGATTTCCATCGGCGTCATGTAATCCGGCAACGAAGGATTTTCCGGGACATAGCCCAGACCCGCCCGCGCACGCGGATCGGATACCGCGAGCCCGAACAGTCGGGCCTCGCCGGTGGTCGGCGCGATGCCGCCGGTCAGGATCTTGATCGTCGTGCTCTTGCCCGCGCCGTTCGGGCCGATGAAGCCGAACGACTCCCCCTGCGCGATCTCCAGCGAGACGCCTCGCAGCGCCTCGAACGGCGCACCGCGCCAGGATTTGCGGAACGATTTCCCGACGTTATCCAGTTGAATCGCCACGTTCATTTGTCTTTCCTGGGCGGACCGTTGAGCAGGATGGGCTCGCCCGCCGCGTCGAGGTCGAAGCCAAAGCCGAACGGGTCCGTCGGCAGGGCGCCGACATAGCCGGCACTGACCAGTTCGGACAAGGACGTCAGCGGTCTTCGCTGTTCGTGGCGGAATCGCGCGGCGGCCTGCACGAGCTGATCGAGCGCGCGCAGGCGCGCTGCCCGTTGCAGCAGATAGCGGCCGAATGCCGGATCGCGCGAATTGCGCGCCATCGCCTCGACGATACCGATGGCCACGGCCGGTTCATTGCCTTTTTCGAACCAGCGCGCCGCCATGTTCTGCAAGGCGTACTGGTTCTGCACGTCGGGTTCGCGCCTCGCTGCCTCCAGCATCCATTCGGCCCCTGCGGTCGGCATCTTTTCGAAGTAGTAGAGGTTGAAGCCGTAATAGAAAGCCGGCATCGGATCGAACGGCCTTGCGCTGATGGCCCGCGCCAGGACGTCCTGCGCCGCACCCAGCTCTCCCGACCAGGGGAGGATGGCCGCGGCCAGATAGTAATTGTCCTCGTGTGCCGGATTCAGGAACGCCGCATCGCGCTGAACCTTGCCGAGCACCCGTAGCCGGGCGGCATCGAGCTTGTCGGTGGACGAGATCAGTGCCCGGATGACGTTTACGTCGGCAGCCAGAAAGCGGTCGCCGCCGGTCATCAGGACCTGCACGAAGAGCGGCAGCGCGACTTCGAGTTCGACGTCGGCACGCGCTTTCCTGAGCCCACTCAATTGCTGGACGCTCAGGCAAAACAGCAGGACCGCGCACAGGCAGGGCAGCACCACGGCGAGCCGGGTACGCATGGTCAGGACATCCCCGCCGGTCGGCTCAATTGAAGTCCCGCCTGGCAAAAGCCATTACGGATAGATAGAACAGCACCGCGCAATAGGCGCCCGCCATCACCAGAGAGTACCCGACCTCGGAGACGGAGGGACCGGTGCCGTACATCGCCCACGTCCGCCAGTCGAGCCGCGACAGGTCCGGCAGCACCCAGCGCACCATGTCGATGATGGGCGCATAGCGCGCGACCAGTTGCTCCTGCCCGTCGGCGCCGCTGGCCAGATAGTCGGCAACCGCACCCAGGCTTTGCGCGGCGATGGCGAACGCGGCCCCGAGTGCGAGCGGCAGGAAGGACACCGTGGATAAGGAGGCGAGCAGAAAGGCAAACGTGGTCACGACGCACACGCCGACCCACAGGCCGAACACCGTCGCCCAATAGGGCAGCCCGAGCGCGGGCGAATAGGCCGCGTCATATCCCTTCCCCGCGGCGATCACCGCGAGCAGCAGCAGCAGCCCCAGTAGCATCGCCGCCAGACCGAGCAGGCACAGGAGGCCGGCGAGGCGTCCGAACAGATAGGCCATGCGCGACACGGGATAGCTCAATGAATAGAGCACCGTCTTGCGTTCGACTTCCTTGGTGAGGAAATCCTGGACCCAGAACAGCGCGAGCAGGATCAGCGCAAAGCGGATGCCCGAGACGCCGACGTCGAGGGCGACGATCCGGGGCTGGCGCGGCGAGAAGGAGGCAGCGAGAAAGGCGACACCGATCAGGGCGACACCGAGCACGATGACGCCATGAAAAGCACGACTGCGGAACCCGGCCCGAATGACGGCAAGAGCAAACTCCATAAGGCACCCCCGGAAATGGAAAAAGCGCGCCTCACGATGAGGCGCGCCTCCGAGCGCATGAGCAACTACAGACTATCAACCACCAGTGCTGGACGTGCTGGACGTGCTGGACGTGCTGGAGCTGCTGGAGGAAGTCGAACCCGTTGCAATGGCCTCCGCTGCAGTGAGCGCCGTGGCCACTTCCGACGTGGTGCAGCCGCTAGCGGGGCAGGTAGTGGTGCTCGCCGTCACCCCACCCCCTGCGGAGTTACCGATGAAGGTCGTCTTTCCCTTCTTCGATCCAGCAGCAACGGCGAAACTCGTTTGCTGATCCGTGTAGCTCGCAAGGACATTGGCCGAACACTTGGGCGTGAATGCGAGACGGACAAACTTGCTACCGTCGACCGCCGCGGCCACTTGTGTTCCATCACCCGCGGTCCCACTGCATGCAGTTGCAGCGATGGCAGACATGCTGCTGAGACCCGCGATCATGCCCAGAACCAGAGAAGCAGTAATTTTCTTCATGACATTGACTCCGAGAGAGTGAGTAGGTGGCTTACTGAGTGGAATTGGCCGTAGCCTGGGTCAGCAGGTTGCGCGCATCCGACTGCGCCGCCTTGTCCTCGCCCTTCTTCGTGTATTCGCTGAACTGCGGAATCGCGATGGCCGCCAGGATGCCGATGATCGCCACGACGATCATCAGCTCGATCAGGGTGAAACCCTTCTGCAACTTCTTCATCATTTGAAGTCTCCGTTTGGATTAACTCGACGCCCACAGGAACATTCGGCGCTTGGCAGGACATAAGCAGAAGGCGTGCCAGCTTTTCGCACTGGCGCAATCGTGACGGATTTCACGCCAGCAGCCCCCGCCACGCCGGCCGCGGTGACAAAGGCGGACAATCCGACGTCAAGATTTGACAAATTGGGGAAAAAGGGGCGCAGACGGTGGCGTTCCCCAGATCATCGGAAGAACGCGCGGGACAAGGTGCCCTCTGCCCTGCGCCCTGCGCCCTGCGCCCTGCGCCTTGCGCACAGCCAGCGATGAGCACGGCGGCGCTGCCCACCGGGCGGCGCTGGCTGCATGGATGTCAGTTGCCGACGAAGACCTCGTCGAGGCTGTCGGCATCCAGGATGCGCTCGGCCCAAAGGTCGAGCTGCTCGACAGACGCACGGGCCAGGCGATCGGTGATGGCGGCAGGAAGCGGGCCAAAGCGACGGTTGAGCTGTCGGACCAGCAGCCTGGCAAGATCGGCTGTAACCAATGGCGCAACTCGGACCTGGCTTTGCGGCGTGCTGACCAGGCGCTGAGGTCGCGCTCAAGCCCGCGCCCGCGCGGCGGCGGGCGTGCTGGATCTACTCGCCTTCCACGCCCTCGAACACTTCGGCCACCGGGCAGCGGAAATCGATGCTGGCGAGATGCAGTTCTTCGTCGGGGGCGAAGGGGTACAGCACCCAGTGGCCGGTGCCGTCGCGGCGGAAGACTTCGATGCGGCGCTGCTCGGTCGATACGAGGACGTATTCGCGCAGTGAATCCAGCATGCGGTAGGCGGCGAACTTGTTGCCACGGTCGTAGGCTTCGGTGCTGGGCGACAGGACCTCGACGACAAGCAGCGGATGGTGCTTCACGTGGCTGGCCTCGGGCGTGCGGTCGCGCGGATCGCAGGTGACGAGGATGTCGGGGTAAAAGAAGCTGTTTGCCGCTTCGACATGGACCTTCATGTCGGAGATGAAGGGTTTGCAGGAGCGTCCGCGCAGGTGTGCATGCAAGCCTGCGAAAAGGTTTCCGGCCACGGTGCCGTGCGCATCCGAGGCGCCGCTCATGGCGAAGACTTCGCCATCCACGTATTCATTGCGCTCGGGCTGTTCCTGCTCCCAGGCCAGGTAATCGTCCGGGCCAAAGGGGAGCTCGGGCCGGGGCGGGCTCATGGCGTTCCTCGATGCGTGATCTGACTGGAGTGCTTCGAGCATAGCGGCCGGGCGAGGACGCGGCAATTGCAGCCCTTCCCCAGCGTCCCGCTGCACGTCGTCAGTGCGCCCGCTGAGCAGCACGCTCGGCTGAAGGCATTGAAGATCGCGGTATCTTTGAACCAGCGTAGTCAGAAACGGACTTTCACTTGCCAGCCAAGGCGCCTAATATATGGATAGCCATATCTAACGCCTGGTTAGCCATGAAATCCATCGCTGTGTTCGAAGCCAAGAACCGACTCTCCGAGCTGCTCGCCATCGTGGAGCATGGCGAGGAGGTTTCGATTACCCGACGTGGCGTTGCCGTTGCGCGACTGGTGGCAGTGGATGCCCAAGGCGATGCGGGAGATCGACGCCGGCAAAGTGTCCAAGAGACTTTTGCCGAACTGCGCAAGTTGCGAGAGTCGATCGAACTCGATGGCAATCTGAAGCAACTGGCGCGCGAAGGGCTGGCGTGATGGCTTTCGTTGTTGACAGTTCGGTCGTGTACGGCTGGTTCATCGTCAATCAGACGACGGCCTATACAGAGGCAATCGCGCAGCAACTCGAGACAGAGCGAGCCGTTGCGCCCAACCTGCTGCAACTCGAGTATACCAACGTACTTCGCACGGCCTGCAAGCGGGGGCGCCTGACTGCTCGAGTGGCTCGCGAAGTGGTCGATCACATCCAGGCGCTGCCGATCGAGTTCGATCCACAGCCGCCCTTGCCTAGCACCGTGCTATCGCTGGCGCTGCGCTTCGACTTGACGACATACGACGCGACCTATCTCGAACTCGCATTGCGTGCCCAGTTGCCGATCGCCACTCAGGATGAAGCATTGGCCGAAGCGGCTTGGGCAGCGGGTGTCGGGGTGGTGAAGTTGTGAAGAAACCGGCAGCGGCGGTCCACTTCGATGTAACCCTGTAAGGCTCTCTGCGCCACGCAAAAAAGCCTCGATCAGGTCTGGGCTGGCGCGGAAAAGATCATGACCAGGGCTTGAAGCATCAAGGAAACCGCCTCGGGTGCACTTTCTCAGTCGCCGACGAAAACCTCATCGAGGCTGTCAGCGTCCAGGATGCGCCCGGACCGCAGATCGAGCTGCTCGGCGCCTGCTCCCGCGTCACCCTGGTGCGGACGATTTCAGCGTAAGTGCGGCCCGGCTGGGCGGTCAAACCCCGTAATACTCCCGATACCACTTCACGAAGCGCCCGACGCCCTCTTCCACGCTGGTGGCCGGCGCGAAGCCGGTCCAGGCGTTGAGCTCGGAGGTATCCGCATAGGTGGCGGGCACGTCGCCGTCCTGCAGCGGCAGGAAGTTCTTCTCCGCGGTCTTGCCGAGCGATTTCTCGATGGCGGCAATGAATTCCATCAGCTCGACCGGGTTGTGGTTGCCGATGTTGAACACGCGGAAGGGCGCATTGCTGCGGCCGGGGTCGGGCTGGTCGGGGTTGAAGCCGGCGTCGGCTTCCGCGACGCGGTCCATGGTGCGGATCACGCCTTCGACGATGTCGTCGATGAAGGTGAAATCGCGCTTCATCTTGCCGTGGTTGAAGACATCGATGGCGCGGCCTTCGAGGATGGCCTTGGTGAACAGGAACAGCGCCATGTCGGGCCGGCCCCAGGGGCCATACACGGTGAAGAAGCGCAGGCCGGTGGTGGGCAGGCCGTAGAGGTGGCTGTAGGTGTGCGCCATCAGCTCGTTGGCCTTCTTCGTGGCAGCGTACAGGCTCACCGGGTGGTCGACGCTGTCGTGCTCGGAGAACGGCATCTTGGTGTTGCCGCCGTACACGCTGGAGCTCGACGCGTAGGTGAGGTGCTGCACCTTGTTGTGGCGGCAGCCTTCGAGGATGTTGATGAAGCCGACGAGGTTGCTGTCGACATAGGCATGCGGGTTCTGCAGCGAATAGCGCACCCCGGCCTGGGCGGCGAGGTGGATCACGCGGTCGAACTTCTCCTCGGCGAACAGGCGTTCCATGCCGGGGCGGTCAGCGACGTCCATCTTGACGAAGCGGAAGCCCTTGTTGGGCGTCAGGCGGGCCAGGCGCGCTTCCTTCAGCGTGGGGTCGTAGTAGTCGTTGAGGTTGTCGAGGCCGACCACTTCGTCGCCGCGGGCGAGCAGGCGCTCGGAAGTGTGCATGCCGATGAAACCGGCGGCGCCGGTGACGAGGATTTTCATGGAGGGGGTCCGTTCTATATGGGTGTTCGATTCAATCCGTTGCGGGCACGGCGGCAAGGGCATCCGTCTGCGCAAAATCCAGCCCTTTGAACAGCAGCGGGGCCTTGGACCGGCGCGCCAGCGCGTAGGAGATGCAGTCGCCGAAATTGAGCGCGGCCGGGTGCCGGCCCTTGCCGAATTGTATCCATGCGCGATGCGCGGCACGCGCCAACTCTTCGTCGAATGGCACGACTTCGACGACGGCGCCGGCAAGCAACCGTTCCATCGCGTCCATGCCACGCGGGCCCAGCCGCGTCGTGATCACCATTGCACATTCGAGCCAGGTCGGCGCTGCCATGAGGCAGGTCTCGGCATCAGCCAAGGCCCGCACATAAGGTTCGTGCCCCGCTTCGCCGAGCAGGATGGCGACGATGGCAGAGGTATCAACGACCATCGACGACCATCAGTTGCGCGGCACGCCGGCTTCGTCGAGGCCAAGGATATCCGCCTCGTCCCGGCTGTCCAGCACCGGCAGCGCCGCCGCTTGCCGGCTGATCGCCAGCAGGTCTTCGTACGACGCCTTCCTCCGCACCGTGTCTTGTCCGGTGCGAATCAGTTCGAGCAACAGGATGGCCTCGCGGTTGACCGAGCGCCGATGGGCGCGCGCGGAGTCCTTCAGCCACAGGTGAAGCTCCTCGGGCACGTCGCGTAGGGTGAGATTGGGCATGTCGTCATCCAGCCTTGGAACTGCTGTCATTTTGACATCAATTCACCTGAATCAAAAGTTCCCAGCCTCGCCGACGGCGGCGCCCACACCCTCCGATGGCGACCGACTCGCTATACTCAGGCACTGTACGACCATCCCACCACTGCATGCTGACCCGCCTGCCCTACTCCCTGCTGTGGCTCCTCGTCCTGCCGCTGGCGCTGTTGCGCCTCGCCTGGCGTGCGCGACGCCAGCCCGCATACCTGAAGCATGTGGGCGAGCGTCTCGGCCGCTATCGCGTGCGCGCGCCGGGCCGGGTGATCTGGGTGCATGCGGTGTCGGTGGGCGAGACGCGGGCGGCCGAGCCGCTGGTGCGCGCGCTGCTCGAGCGCTGGCCGGAACATTCGGTGGTGCTGACGCACATGACGCCCACCGGGCGCGAGACGTCCAAGGCGCTGTTCGGCAGCGAATCGCGTGTGTTGCGCGTGTACCTGCCCTACGACCTGAATTGCCTCGTGCGCCGCTTCCTGCGCCACTTCCGCCCAGCCTTCGGCGTGATCATGGAAACCGAGCTGTGGCCCAACCTGCTGGCGGCGTGCCGCAGGCGGAAGATCCCGGTGATGCTGGCCAACGCACGCCTGTCGGAGCGTTCCGCGCGCCGCTACGCGCGCATGCCGGCGCTCACCGGCCTGACGATGAAGGCGCTGGCGGCGATCGGCGCGCAGACGGCGGCCGACGCGGCGAGGCTGTCGGGGCTGGGCGCGGAACGGGTGAGCATCACCGGCAACATCAAGTTCGACATCGCCCCGCCACCGGCGGCGCGGGAGCTGGCCGCCCGCTTTCGCGAACGCTTCGGCGCCCGCCCGGTGCTGCTTGCCGCCAGCACGCGCGAAGGCGAGGAAGGCCCGCTGCTGGATGCCTTCGCCCGCCTCGCACCACCCGGCGTGCTGCTCGCCCTGGTGCCGCGCCATCCGCAGCGTTTCGACGAGGTGGCCGATCTGGTGCGCACGCGCGGCCTGGCGCTGCAGCGGCGATCGGACGAATCGCCGGTCGAGGCCGCCACGCGGGTGTGGCTGGGCGACTCGATGGGCGAGATGTTCGCCTACTACGCCGCGGCTGATGCCGCGCTGATCGGCGGAAGCTGGCTGCCGCTGGGCGGGCAGAACCTGATCGAAGCCTGCGCGGTGGGCACCCCTGTGGTCGTCGGGCCGCATACCTTCAATTTCCAGGTGGTCGCGGAGCAGGCCATCGCCGCCGGCGCAGCGCGGCGCGCCGGAGACATCGAGGACGGGATCACACAAGCCCTGGCGCTGTTGCGCGATGCCGAAGCGCGCGGCGCGATGGCGACCGCCGGGCGCAAGTTTGCCGAAGCGCATCGGGGCGCGACGCAGCGCTCGATCGAGCTGCTGCAGCGGCTGAGGCCGGCGAGCTGAAGCCGATCGAGATGAGGATCAGCGCGCCGGCGCGCTCGTCAGCAAGGCGTTGATGGCCTGCACGTCGTCCTCGCCGAGCGTGCCGGCGGCGGCCTTCAGGCGCAGTTGCGAGAGCAGCGTGTCGTAGCGCGCGCGCGCGAGCTTCTGCTGGGTATCGGCGAGCTGGCTCTGCGCGTTGAGCACGTCGATGTTGATGCGCACGCCGACTTCATAGCCGAGCTTGTTGGCTTCGAGCGAGGAAGTCGACGACACCCTGGCCGCCTCCAATGCCTTGACCTGCGCCAGCCCGCTGGTGACGCCCAGCCATGACTGCCGCGCGGCGAGCGCGGCGCTGCGGCGCGCGTCTTCGAGGTCGGAATCCGCCTTCACGCGCAGCGCCGCGGCTTCGCGGGTAACCGAAGAGGTACGGCCGCCGGAATACAGTGGCACGTTGAGCTGCAGCCCGATGGTGGTGGCCTCGGAGCGGTCAGTGGTGATCGCCGGGCGACGATTCAGCCCGTACGAAGCGACGACGTCGACCGTAGGCAGATGGCCCGCCTGGGCACGCTCCACTTCGCGCGCGGCGATCTCGCGCGCGAGCTGCTGCGACTGCACCCCGAGGCTGCCAGCCTCGGCCGCGCTCACCCAGTCGGCGATGTTGTCGGGCTGCGGCCGCTGCAGTTCAACGCCGGGACGCAGGCCGGCGAGCGCGTCGGGCTGCTTGCCGATGATCTGCGCCAGCGTCTGGCGCGCGACCTCGAGCTGGTTCTGCGCGGCGATTTCCTGCGCCGATGCCAAGTCGAAACGTGACTGCGCCTCGTGCACGTCGGTGATGGTGACGGTGCCGACTTCGAAGCTGGTCTTGGCGAGCTGGAGCTGCTCGCCCGCCGCAGTGCGCAGTTGCGCAACTGCGGCCAGCGCATCCTGCGCATTGAGGACGTTGAAATAGGCGTCGGCCACGCGCAGCACGAGGTCCTGCCGCGCAAGGCCAAACTGGCTGTCGGCCAGCGCCGTCTGCAGCTCGCCCTGCTTGTACTGCACCCAGTTCTGCCAGCGGAAAAGCGGCTGCGTCAGTTGGACCGAATAACCGTTGCTGCTGTAGTCGCGGTCGAAGCTGCCCAGGCTGGTGCGTGCGTTGGCCTGGTTCCAGTTGGTGCTGGCGGCGGCGCCGACCTGCGGCAGCAGGCCGGAGAGGCCCTGCACGACCTTCTCCTGGCCAGCCTCACGCTGCGCGCGCGCGGCGGCGAACTTCGCATCATTGGCGAGCGCGTCGCGATAGACCTGCAACAGATCGGCCGCCAGGGCACCCGTGGAAAACAGACCGGCCAGGCACACCATCAACGCTCGCTTCATCACAGCTTCTCCGCAAAGACCCGCATGGGACGCAACCGGACGGACGGCCCCGGAACTCAGTACTGCGGCATGCGCGGATCGACCTGCGCAGCCCAGCCGGCGACGCCGCCCGCCAGGTTGATCACCCTGCCATGACCCTGCCGCGCCAGGAACATGCAGACCTGTGCGCTGCGCCCGCCGTGGTGGCAGATCACCACCGTCTCGCGATCGGGATCGAGTTCGCCGATCCGCGCCGGCACCGAGGCCATCGGCATCGGCATCGAGCCCTCGATGTGGCAGAACTCGAACTCCCACGGCTCGCGCACGTCGAGCAGCAGCGGTGCGGACTTGTGCTCGTCGGCAAGCCAGGCGGCAAGTTGGGCGGGGCTGATCTGTTGCATGGATCCTCAGAAGCGGAAAGTCTCGCGCCGCGCTGCATGCTGCAGCATCGGCACGACGGTCTCGAAAATGTCTTCGGTACGGAAGCGGCCCTCGGCCTCGCAGGTGACCAGCCGTGCCTTCATCACCGGTGCCTCGCCGACGAAGGCGAACAGGCGCCCGCCAACCTTGAGCTGCTCGAGGAAGGCCTGCGGCAGGAACGGCAGGCCACCGGAAATGACGATCACGTCGTAAGGCGCACGGCCGATCCAGCCCTGCGCACCATCGCCTTCCTCGACGATGACGTTCTCGACCTTGTTGCGCGACAGGTTGGCGCAGGCAAAACGCACCAGCTCGGGCTCGATCTCGATCGAGCGCACCCACTCGGTCCGCGCCGCCAGCAGCGCTGCAAAGAAGCCGGAGCCGGTGCCGATCTCGAGCACCGAATCGGCGCGGTTGAGTTGCAGGGCCTGCAGGATCTTGCCCTCGATCACCGGCTTGAGCATGACCTGGCCGCGGCCGATGGGGATCTCGACGTCAGCGAAGGCCAAGGCGCGCGCGTTCTCGGGCACGAACTCCTCACGCTTCACCGTCATCAGGAGATCGAGCACGTCCGGATCCAGCACCTCCCAGGGGCGGATCTGCTGTTCGACCATGTTGAAACGCGCTTTCTCGAAGTTCATCGGGCACTCCCTGGCGAAATATTAGCACACGCTTATTTATAAAGCGTCGTCCACAGACAAAATCGCGTCATTCTAGCGCAGTTGCTGCGGTGCGATCCCTGCCGAGCGCGCGGTCCGAGGGCGTCACCCGGTACCACGCCGCATACAGCGCGGGCAGGAAGAGCATGGTCAGCGCGGTGGCGACGGTGAGCCCGCCCATGATGGCGACGGCCATCGGCCCGAAGAAGGCGCTGCGCGACAGCGGGATCATCGCCAGGATCGCGGCGGCGGCGGTCAGCATGATCGGCCGGAAGCGGCGCACGGTGGATTCGATGATCGCCTCCCACGGCGTGCGGCCGGCTTCGAGGTCCTGCTCGATCTGGTCCACCAGGATCACCGAGTTGCGCATGATCATGCCCGACAGCGCGATGGTGCCGAGCATGGCGACGAAACCGAAGGGCTTGTTGAAGGCCAGCAGGAAGAGCGTGACGCCGATCATGCCCAACGGCGCGGTCAGCACTACCATCAGCGTGCGCGAGAAGCTCTGCAGTTGCAGCAGCAGCACGGTCACCACCACGAGCAAGAACAGCGGCACGCCTGCGGCCACCGAGCTGCCACCCTTGGCGCTCTCCTCCACCGCGCCGCCCACTTCCAGCCGGTAGCCCAGCGGCAGGGCGTCGTCGACCGGCTTGAGGCGCGGAGCGAGCTGGCCGACGATCTCCGCCGGCTGTGTCGAACCGTACAGCGTGGCACGCACTGTCACCGTCGGCAGGCGGTTACGGCGCCAGATCACGCCTTCCTCGAAGCCGTATTCGGCGGTGGCGACCTGGGCCAGCGGCACGCTGCGCCCGCCCGCCACCGGCAGCGCGAGATCGGGCAGCAGGCCGAGGTGCACGCGCTCCGAGGTGGCGCCGCGCAGCACCACCGAAATCGTCTCGGTGCCCTCGCGGAACTGCGTCACCGTGACGCCCTGCAGCGAGGTGGCGAGCAGGTTGGCGATGTCCTGGCTGGAGACGCCGAGCAGCCGCGCCTTGTGCTGGTCGACCTTCAGCCGCACCGTCTTGGACGGCTCTTCCCAGTCCAGATGCACGTTGGACAGCCGGGCGTCGCCGCGCATGACGTCGGCGACCTGGTGTGCGATGCGGCGCAGCTCGCCCAGGTCGGGCCCGCTGACGCGGTACTGCACCGGGAAGCCGACCGGCGGACCGTTCTCCAGCCGCAGCACCGTACCCATCAGCGGCCAGGGCTCGTCATCGAACAGGTGGATCAGCTTCGCGCGCAGCGCCTCGCGCTCGGCCACGCCGTGGGTGAGGATGACGAACTGCGCGAAGCTGGTCTGCGCCAGTTGCTGGTCCAGCGGCAGGTAGAAGCGCGGGCTGCCGGTTCCCAGCCAGGCCACGTAATTGGCGATGCCGTCCTGCTTGTCGAGGAAGCCTTCCAGGCGCCGCACGCCGTCCTCGGTGGCCTGGTGCGAGGCGCCTTCGGCCAGGCGCAGGTCGACGATCAGCTCGGGGCGGGTGGAATCAGGGAAGAACTGCTGCGGCACGAAGCGCCCGAACACCACCAGCGAGGCGGCGAAGGCGGCCAGCGTCAGCGCGATGACGATCCAGCGATGCGTCACGCAGGCACTCACCAGCGCGCGAAAGCGCGTGTAGAAGGGCGTGTGGTAGATGGCGAATTCGTCGTGCGGATCCTGCGCATGCAGCGCGCGTTCGGCCAGGCGCCGGCCCAGCGCCGGGAAGACGCGGCCGACCAGCCCCGCCAGCCGCGACGGCCTGCCCGCATCGGCCCGAAAATCGGGCAGCAGGTAATAGCCGAGGTAGGGCACGAACAGCACCGCCGCCACCCAGGACACCAGCAGCGCGATCACCGTCACCTGGAAGATCGAGCGCGTGTATTCGCCGGTGGACGAGGCCGCGGTGGCGATCGGCAGGAAGCCCGCGGCGGTGACGAGCGTGCCCGACAGCATCGGCATGGCCGTCGAGGTCCACGCGAAGCTCGCCGCGCGCACGCGGCTCCAGCCCTCCTCCATCTTGGTCGCCATCATCTCGACGGCGATGATGGCGTCGTCCACCAGCAGACCGAGCGCCAGGATCAGCGCGCCGAGCGAGATCTTGTGCAGGCCGATGCCCAGCAGGTGCATGAACAGGAAGGTGATCGCCAGCACCACCGGGATCACGATCAGCACCACCACGCCGGTACGGAAGCCGAGCGAGAGCAGGCTCACCGCCATGACGATGATCACCGCCTCGGCCAGCACGCGCACGAACTCGCTCACCGAGCGGCTCACCGCGTGCGGCTGGTCGGCGACGCGCTCCAGGCGGATGCCGGCGGGCAGTTGGCGGTCGATGCGGACGACTGCGGCATCGAGGTTGTCGCCCAGCGCCACGATGTCGCCGCCGGCGCGCATCGACACGCCGATGCCGAAGGCGTCCTGGCCCATGAAGCGCATGCGCTCGGTGGGCGGGTCGACATAGCCGCGCCGGACCTCGGCGACGTCGCCCAGACGGAACTCGCGCCCCTTGGCGCGGATGACGGTGGCGCGGATCGCGTCCAGATCCTCGAACTGCCCGCTCGGGCGCAGCCAGATGCGTTCCGCCGAGGTCTCGAAGAAGCCGGCACCGGTCTCGGCGTTCTGCGCTGACAGCGCGGTGACGATGTCGCCGAGTTGCAGGCCGAAGGTGGCGAGCTTGGTGTTGGAGAGTTCGATGTAGACCCGCTGCGCCTGCTCGCCGAAGAAGCTGACCTTGGCGACGTCCTGCACCCGCAGCAGCTCGCTGCGGATCGCCTCCGCATGGCGCTTGAGCTCGGCGTGCGACACGCCCTCGCCGACGAGCGCGAAGATGTTGCCGTAGGTGTCGCCGAACTCGTCATTGAAGAAGGGGCCGCGCACGCCCGCAGGCAGCGTGTAGGCGATGTCGCCGACCTTCTTGCGCGCCTGGTACCACACGTCGGGCATCTCTCTCGCCGGCGTGGAGTCGCGCGTGATGACGAATACCATGGCTTCGCCCGGCCGCGAGAAGCTGCGCACCACGTCGAGCTGGGGAATCTCCTGCAGCTTGCGCTCGATCTTGTCGGTGACCTGCAGCTCGACTTCGCGCGCGGTGGCGCCCGGCCACTCCGCGCGCACGACCATGATCTTGAAGGTGAAAGGCGGATCCTCCGACTGGCCCAGCCGGGTGTAGGCGACGAGCCCGATCAGGGTGGAGACGAAGAGCAGGTAGAGCACCAGCGAGCGATGCGCCAGCCCCCATTCGGACAGGTTGAAGCGGCTGCCGACGCCCTTGCGATGATCGCTCATCGCTTGGCGTCCAGCGCCACCGGCGCGCCCTCTTCCACCGGCCGCACCTTCGCACCGTCGACCAGGCGCTGCACGCCGGCCACCACCACGCGCGCATCCGCCGGCAGGCCGCCGCGCACCAGGGCACCATCCTCGCGCCACGCGCCCACATCGACAGCGACTCGTCGCAGGCTGTCGTCGGCCGCAACCACCCACACCTGCGCCCGGCCATCGGCCCGCGTCACTGCCGACAGCGGCAGCAGCACGCCCTCGCCGTCCGCGCTGGCGAAGGCCACGCTGGCGGTGGCGCCCAGCGGCAGCGCATCGTCCGCGCGCGGCACGCTCACGCGCAGCGCAAAGGTCCGCGTCGCCGCGTCGGCCGCGGGCGCCACCTCGCGCACCCGCGCCGCATAGACCCTGTCTGCCGCCAGCCACGGCCGCACCTCGGCCATGCTGCCGGGCGCGAAGCCGCGCACCCGGTTCTCGGGCACATGGATCAGCACCTCGCGTTCCCCCGGCCGGGCCACGCGCAGCACCGCCTGGCCGGCCGCCACGACCTGGCCCGGTTCGGCCAGCACGGCCGTCACCACGCCATCGGCGTCAGCCAGCAGGCGGGTGTAATCGGCCTGGTTCGACGCGGTGACCGCCTGCGCGCGCGCCTGGCGCAACCTGGCCTCGGCCGCCTGCTGCGCGGTGCGGCGCGCGTCCAGCGCGGATTCGCTGATGAAGTTGCGCGCGCGCAGTTCGCGCGCACGCCGCAATTCGTCCTCGGCCAGCGCCAGATCGGCGGCGGCACCGGCTTCGGCAGCGGCAGCGGCACTCGCGCCGAGGCGCGCATCCTGCGGATCGAGCAGCGCGAGCACCTCGCCGGCCTTCACCCGCGCGCCGACATCCACCCGCCGCTGCAGGATCTTGCCGCCGACGCGAAAACCCAGATCGGTCTCGATGCGGGCGCGCACCTCCCCGGTGTACACCTGGGCGCCCGCTGCGGCGGATGCGCCGCCAACGCTGCGCACCAGCACTGAAAGCGGCGGCTGCGCCACTTCCGGCGGCCGCGAACAGCCGGCAAGCGCTGCGCCAGCGACAAGGACCACGCCCCACCCACGCATGCCACGCATAGCCATCCGTCCGCCCACCTCATGGAAAGCGCGGGCGTCACCCTCTGCCCGCGGTCGTTCAGCGCAAGGGCATGATTTTAGCCGCCCGCGGCCGACGCCGGCGCGTCAATGGCAGCGTCAATGGCAACTTCAGCGGAATTTTCAGCGGGATTCGAGCACCAGCCGGCCATTGCCCGGCTGGACGGGGCGGCTGTTGTGCGGATACAGGCGGGTGAACACCGCAAGCTGCTCCGCCGACAGCGACACCGGCCGCTTCATCACCACCCACAGCACGCCTTCGGTGCAGGGCGGCTCCGGCAGCGAGCCGATGTACAGATAATGGGCGGGATCGGTGGGCAACAGGGTGCTTGCATCGAGCGTTGCGGCCGGCGCAAAGCTGCGCCCCCTGTCCAGCGGCAGGTTGTTCCACAGCATCTGCAGCGCCGGGCTGGCTTGCGCGCCCACGGCCAGCGGCACCGCGAGCATGGCGCGGTTGCCTTCGGCGTCGCGGTGCCAGAACTGCGCCACCATGTCCTGCGCCTCACCCGCGCTGCCCGGCTGCGCAGCCCGATGCAGGCTCAGGTACTCCAGCAGGTAGCGCCGGCCGCGCACTTCCATGCCCATCGCCTCGTCCAGTTCGACGCGCAGCGTGGCGCCGGTGTCGGTGACGCGGAAATGCGACGGCCGATAGTCGAACTTCACCGGCTCCAGATCGACGCCGACGCCATCGCGCAGCTCGATCGGAGATTGCCGCGTGCCCAGGGCGCACACGCTCCACTCCGGGCGCAGGCGGCCCCAGTATTGCGGCCCGGTCTCGCCCTCGTAGCTCCACGCCGCGGCATTGGCGACGCGCCCATCCTGCTGCGGCCGGACGGGCGCCGGTCGTGGCTGCGGCGCCGCGCTGCGCTGCACGAGCGCGGCAAGCGCGGCTTCATCCAGCGCCTTCCTGTCGCGCGCCGGTCGGACCTCGACCGCCGCTGCGGGCACCCCGGACTCGGAAGCTGGCGCCTTCGCCAGCGCGCCAGGCCGGGCAGGAGCGGCCTCGCGAACCTTGGGTTCCGCCTTCACGCTCGGCTCGGGCTTCGCCTTCGGCTCCGGTCTCATCTCGGCGGCAGCCGGCTGCCTGACGTCAGCCGCAACCCTCGCCCTCGCGTCGCCAGCGCTTTCGGGCGGCGGCGGCAGCTCCAGCCTGGGCAAGGGCGGCACGATGGAGCCCTGGGTGGCCGTCTGGGGCGCAGCGCGCGCCTTGTCCGCTTCTGCCGGCCTGATGTCGCCGCTGCGCACCTGGGCTGCAGCCACGTCGCGCGCAGGAATCGGCACCGGGCGCGCAACCGGATCCGCCTTGGGGATGGGCTCGGCCTTCTGCTGCACCCCCGCCTTGGGCTCAGGCGCGGGCCGGGGCGCCAGCGCAGGCGGCCTGGCCCCGGCCGACGCGGGGCTCTTCTTCGCGTCCAGTGCGCCGGCGGTGGCCTTCACCGCCTCGTCGGCGATCTTCTCCAGGTCCGTCGCGGTGGGCGGGTGGCAGACCTCGCGCCACAGCCGCTCATCGACCGAATTGCGCGCCACCATCATCGGCGCCTGCTCGGCGACGGCCTCCTCGCGGAGGATCTGCTCGCTGGCGTCGAGATAGACCCGCTTCACCGTCATGAAGCTGCGGTTCATGCAGTCGTAGCGGTTGAGCGCCTTGATCGTCGCGTAGCCTGCCGTGGCAGCCTCCTCCGGCGTGAGCACGACCCGCGCCCACGACACCTTGGTGCCACGGTCGGAATTGAAGATGCTGGCACGGTCGATCTCGACCTGGCGATTGCGGTCTCGCACCACCATCTGCCAGTCGGCGGCACCGGCGGGCAGCGCGGCAGGCAGGGCCAGCAATGCGGCGAACAGGCGAGCGGTTTTCATCGGATCGGGGGAAAAGTGGACGGCAAGGGAGAGGCGGCAAGGGGGCGGCGACGATGTGAAATCGGCAAGGTTCGAATGCGCTATCGTCTATTTTGACGGCAGCGGCGCATCAATCTTGAGCTGTCAATGCCCCGAGCGTGATATCGGTCACTCGCCCCCGACCTTGCCATGCCCGGGGGCATCCAGTATCGTGCCCTCTTGCCGTTGGGGGTGCCCGCCGTGTGTGCGGGCTGAGAAAAACCCTTGGAACCTGATCCGGCTCGCACCGGCGTAGGGAAACGTGTTCATGAGTCGTCCTGCCAGTTCTCCGTCCGCCGCGCCTTCCGGTGCAGCGCCCCGCCCCAAGCCGCGCATCCCGAATGTGGTGTCGATCGCCGGTATCGACCCGTCCGGCGGCGCCGGCGTGTTCGCCGACCTGAAGACCTTCTCCGCGCTCGGCGCCTACGGCTGCGGCGTGGTTGCCGCCCTCACCGCGCAGAACACCCAGGCGGTCACCGGCGTGCATGTGCCGCCCACGGACTTCCTGCGCCTGCAGATCGACACACTGTTCGCCGACGTCGCGCTGCACGCGACCAAGATCGGCATGTTGGGCAGCGCCGAGGTCACCGCGACGGTCGCCGACCGCCTGGCGCACTGGAAGGCGGGCAACGTGGTGCTCGACCCGGTCATGGTGGCCAAAAGCGGCGACAGCCTGCTGGCCAGGAGCGCCATTTCGATGATGCGCGAGGCGCTGTTCCCGCAGGCCTTCCTGATCACGCCCAACCTGCCCGAGGCCGGCGTGCTGCTGGAGCAGCGCGCACCGGAATCGGTGAAGGAGATGTACCGCGCCACCGAGCGCCTGCGCGAGTTGCTGCCGACATCAAGCGAGCGCTGGGTGCTGCTCAAGGGCGGCCACCTGCCCGGTAACGAGCTGGTCGACCTGCTGTTCGACGGCGACCGCATGGTCGAACTGCCGGCGCAGCGCATCGACACCAAGAACACCCACGGCACCGGCTGCACGCTGAGCTCGGCCATCGCGGCGCTGCTGCCGCAGGCTGAGGGCCAGTTCCGTCCGGTCGAAGCCGCCGTGCGTCACGCCCGGCAGTGGCTGCTGGGCGCGATCGCCCATTCCGGCGAGCTGGCGGTCGGCAGCGGCCACGGCCCGGTGCATCACTTCCACGCCTTATGGCGCCGCTAGCGCCCTGCCCGCAGGAGCGGGCTTGACCGCGAAGTCCTGCCCGGTCGCGGTCAAGCCCGCTCCTGCACCCGAAACACCCCCGAGGAGAACCCATGAACGCCAACGAAAAA
>JAFEFC010000001.1 GCA_018240785.1 Pseudomonadota bacterium
TTGCGCAGGACAAATGCCTGGCGACGAATGTGTTCCAGGGCTTCGGGCGGGAGCTTGCGGGCGTCGATCTATTCCATGCCCGAATTATATCAAAACCTATTTGCTTGCCGGGTTAATAAGACACGGCGCGATGTTGTATGCAATTCCGGCAGCGACGTTCGAACTGATGCCCTGATATGAAAGGGATTAAGACGGATTCTTCCGCAGCGCAGCCTTCTCCTTGTCGCGTTCGAACTGATGCCCTGATATGAAAGGGATTAAGACTGTGGTCTGGCGCAAGCTCGGTGCGGTAATACACGTTCGAACTGATGCCCTGATATGAAAGGGATTAAGACCTTGACGCCGGCCAGTTGCTCGCCCACGAGGCTGGGTTCGAACTGATGCCCTGATATGAAAGGGATTAAGACTTGGAGGCAAGCGCCACAATGGCGCTTTCGTTGTTCGAACTGATGCCCTGATATGAAAGGGATTAAGACGCTTGCATGACCGCCCATCGGGCAAAGTCGGGAGTTCGAACTGATGCCCTGATATGAAAGGGATTAAGACCCGTCCCCGAACTTGCAGTCGTCCCCGAGCTTGCGTTCGAACTGATGCCCTGATATGAAAGGGATTAAGACTTATGTTTTCTAAAATTTGCATCAGATTCATTCGTTCGAACTGATGCCCTGATATGAAAGGGATTAAGACGCGCTTGCGCTCCTCAGCGCTCGTTTCCTTGTCGTTCGAACTGATGCCCTGATATGAAAGGGATTAAGACTGCGCGACATCCTTACGCTCTAGCAGCGCAATCAGTTCGAACTGATGCCCTGATATGAAAGGGATTAAGACAGGAGGTGCCGCATGTACTCGGACAGGGACAGTTCGAACTGATGCCCTGATATGAAAGGGATTAAGACCCTGTAAATGCAATCAAAGGATGCAATCCTTCTCGTTCGAACTGATGCCCTGATATGAAAGGGATTAAGACCGATAAACACTGATCTTGTAAGCTTTTTCTAGATGCTCGAACTGATGCCCTGATATGAAAGGAATTAAGACGATGAGCTCGGGCTGCAGTTCACGGAGCGCCAGAGTTCGAACTGATGCCCTGACATGAAAGGGATTAAGACTTATCAGTCCCACGGTTCAAGCTGGAATCGTGTTCGAACTGATGCCCTGATATGAGAGGGATTAAGACTCCTGCTTGGCAGCGGCGAGGTCGGATTCGAGTTGTTCGAACTGATGCCCTGATATGAAAGGGATTAAGACGTCCTTGTTCCGGTCATAGCTGGCGCGCAGCTTCGGTTCGAACTGATGCCCTGATGTGAAAGGGATTAAGACCGCAGTTCGTCTTTGTAGCTGGCGATTTCTTCCTGTTCGAACTGATGCCCTGATGTGAAAGGGACTGGCGCTACAGCGCACCCCGAACTCGGTGACGGCTGATATCAGTAGTGGCGAAGCCTCACGCTGCCGCAGGCTTGAGGCACCGTATTTTGCGGACTGGATTGCCGGTGCTGGCGGCAATCACGATTTCCGGGTTCGATATGAAACACGTTGACGCCGACAGACTCCTGGCTCGCCCGCTGGCTTGGGGCCGATGGCGCGTCGGTCACCCCGGCGACACCCGGGCGCTACGCAGCGCACTGGCCGGACACGGGGCGTCGGCGAAGGGCGCGCGGCTTCATCTCGACTACGGCGATCGGCTTTTGGCGCCGCTGGAACCGGTCTGGATCCGGCGGGACGAACGCATGAAATCGCTGAAGGGCGCATTTCGCTGGCTGCGCAAGGCATGACGAGGCGAAAATCGACGGCGCAGGATGACTCAGGCTGGGATGCGGATTGCTATCACACCCCGTTCTGAATCGCGCGGGTCAGCGCAGATGAACAAGGCGCAAGGTGGGCTCGCACTGCTGCAGCCACTCCGCCGCGAGCCGCCGGTGACATTGATCGGGGCTGTCTTCGGCGCACAGCAGACAGGCGCCGTCGAGCGAGATGCCGGCAAGCTCGCGCATCACCGCGTCGGCATTCAGCTCGGCCAGGTAACGCCGGGCATAGCAGGTCCAGTCGAGCGCGCCGCGCCGGTAGTCGGCGAGCAGGCCGTTGCCTGGGGCGAGGGCCGCGATAGCGACGTAGTCGATGCCGCAGAGTCGCTGCAGAAACCAGGCCAGATCGCGTCCCCGCGCAAAGCCCGCGAGTTGCGAGTCGGGCCGGGCGCGGGTGTCGAGCAGCACGCGTACGCCCGCATCCGCCAGCAGACCGAAGAAGCGCTCCGCCCCTTTGCGGGTGAAGCCGATGGTGTAGAGGGTTCCGCTCACTGGCCATCCTCGTCATCGGCTTCGAGGCTCGCGCGCCGCTCCTGCCGTCGATAGGCGAGATCGAGCATTTCGGACGGCGAGGCGAACAGGTCGCCGGCGTCTGCGCGCCCGGCAGCAGCCAGCAGCCGGGCTTCGAACGATGAGTGGGGCTCGGCCGTGCCGTCGGCGTGGATGTGGACGAGCTCTACACCACTGGCACCCAGGGCGCGACCGACGAGCAACGCACGATGACAATCGGCCGGGTCGCGTTCGGCACACATGAGCGCGATGCGATGGCGGCGGGCGCCCTGCAGGACGCGCGCGATTCCCTCCTGAAAGGCAGGGGTGGCCGCCATGGCGGCATAGCCCGCGCCATGCATCTGGCTGCGCACGCGGGCCGAAGGACGGCCGCCGAGTTGTTCGCCAAGGTAAACGTACGCAAAGCCCGCTACCTTCAATGCGTCGGCGAGCGCCTGCTTCGAGTAGTGCGGCAGGCGGCGCGAATAAGGCGCCGCACGGACGTCGGCCAGCGCAGTGACGCGATGCTGCGCAAGCAGGGCGAGAAAGGCCTCGAGCGTATGGTCGGAATGACCGATGGTGAAAACCGGCAACATCTTCATCCTTGCGCGCCGGATTCGATCACGCCGGCGACGAGTTTGTAGCAGAAACCATTGAAGGGCCGGGACAGGCTGAGGCACAGCAATGCGTCACTGCGGCCATCGTGCCCATCGGCCAGACGGCCCAGCCAGCGAGCCGCCGCATCGTCGTCGGTGACGCGCAATACGTGCCGTTGCTGGCGGTAGACGAACTCCGCCCGAACGACCAGATCGCTGCGCTCGACGCTCACCCGGAAGCGCAGCACCTGTGGATGGATGAACAGCAGCGAGTGGTCGCAATGCTGCAAGGCGATATCCACCGGCACACGATCATTCCAGCCGTGAATGCTGTGCCAGCCCAGCGGCCAGATCAGCTCGGGCCAATCGAGGAACTGGCCGAGATCAACGGCTTCGATGCTTCCGTGCCTCTCCCACGGCTGGAAGCGCACGCCGACATTCTCGCGCTGATAGCCCTCCGGACAGGCGTCAGTGAGCGGCAAGCCCAGACAATCTCCCGGGCGAGGAACGCCACCGGCTACATACTGCAGGCCGCGCCGCGACCAGGACCGCCCGGCGAGCGTGCTGACCGGCCGCACCCAGCTTCGCGCCGCGCGGTCGAGCCGCTTGCCGGCCAGGCAGATGCCGCTGTTCTTGCGCGAGCTGGCCAGAATGACGACCGGAGAGTGCATGCGAATTCGCTGTCGTGATGAAGACAGTGAATTCTTTCTGCACCATGCTGATCAAGGGTTTGCGGCAAGCTTGCCGCAACGGTCCAGCTCGACGTCCGCTCAGCGGAACACGATGGTCTTGTTGCCGTGCACCAGCACGCGGTCTTCGAGGTGGTAGCGCAGGCCGCGGGCGAGCACGGTCTTTTCGATGTCCTTGCCGTAGCGGACCATGTCCTCGACGGCGTCGGAGTGGTCGATGCGGATCACGTCCTGCTCGATGATCGGGCCCTGGTCGAGGTCGGCGGTGACGTAGTGGCAGGTGGCGCCGATCAGCTTGACGCCCTTGGCCCAGGCCTGGTGGTAGGGCCGCGCGCCGACGAAGCTGGGCAGGAAGCTGTGGTGGATGTTGACGATGCGGCCGGGGTAGGCCGCGCACAGCCCGGGCGACAGGATCTGCATGTAGCGCGCCAGCACCATGGTGTCGCCGCGCACTTCCTCGAAGATGCGCTGCACCTCGGCATAGGCGGCGGCCTTGTTGTCCGCGGTGACCGGCACGTGGTGGAAGGGGATGCCGTGCCACTCGACGAAGCCGCGGAAGGTGTCGTGGTTGGAGATCACGCAGGGGATCTCGATGTCGAGTTCCTTCGACTGCCAGCGCGCCAGCAGGTCGTACAGGCAGTGCTCCTGCTTGCTCACCAGCAGCACGACGCGCTTCTTGACGGCCGAATCGGTGATCTTCCACTCCATGCCCAGCTCTTCGGCGAGCGGCCGGAAGCGCTCGCGCAGCTCGGCGAGATGGAAGGGCAGCGAGTCGGCCTTGATCTCGACGCGCATGAAGTAGCGCCCCTCGGCTTCGCCGTTGTCCGGGCGCTCGGCATGCAGGGACGTCTCGAGGATCCAGCCACCTTGGCCGGCAAAGAAGCTCGAGACCTTGGCGACGATGCCGACGCGGTCGGGACAGGAGGCGGAAAGCGTGTAGAAGCGTTCGCGGTGCATGGCTGGGCAGTCGGAAGTGAGGCGTATGGAGTCGTGGGCGGGCGCGTTCGCCGTCCGCTGCGCGCGTCAAACGCGCGCGAAGACCTTGTCGATTTCGGCGCGCAGCGCGGTGTAATCACGCACCACCGGGTATTGCGGGAACTCGCGGATCACGTTCTCCGGCGGATGGAACAGGATGCCGCCGTGGGCTTCGCCCAGCATCGCGGTGTCGTTGTAGGAATCGCCGGCGGCAGCCACCTTGAAGTTGAGCTCCTTGAAGCGCCTGACGGCTTCCTGCTTCTGGTTGGGCATGCGCAGGTGGTAGTTGACCAGAATGCCCTCGGCGTTGGCCTCGAGGCTGTGGCAGAACAGCGTCGGCAGGCCGAGCTGCTTCATCAGCGGTTTGGCGAACTCGTAGAAGGTGTCGGACAGGATCACCACCTGGTAGGCGTCGCGCAGCTCGTCGAGAAATTCGCGCGCGCCGGGCATCGGCCCCATGCTGGCGATGACTTCCTGAATGTCGGGCAGACCGAGCTTCCTTTCCGCCAGAATGTTGAGGCGGTACTTCATCAGGGTGTCGTAGTTGGGCTCGTCACGCGTGGTGCGGCGCAGTTCCGGAATGCCGGTGCGTTCGGCGAATTCGATCCAGATTTCGGGGACCAGCACACCTTCGAGGTCGAGACAGACGATACGCACCACGTGCTCCTTGGCAGAAATCGGCAAAGCGCGAATTCTAGCATCCTGCTGCACACCGTCCCGTCCGCCGCCGGCATCGGCGCCCCGGGTCGTGACATCGTCCTATCTCCTGCCAAAGGGAACTCGCTAGAATCCGGCAAAAGTTCGCACAACGAAGATGATCAGGCGCATACACATCAACCAGCTTCGCCCGGGCATGTACATCCACGACCTCAACTGCTCGTGGCTGGAGCACAACTTCGTCCGCAACCGCTTCGCCGTCAAGGACGCGGAGACGGTGGCGAAGGTGCGTGCCATCGGCGTGGCGGAAATCGACATCGACACCGATCGCGGGGCGGACGTCGTCGAAGAGCCGCCCGTGGCGCCGGCCGCGGCCCGGCCGACATCCGTCCGACGGTTTGCCGCAAGCAGCGCGCGCGTGGTGACGACCGACAAGGCCGGCAGCCCTGTCGAACGGGCGCGCAGGCTGCACGGCGAAGCGACGCGGATCGTGCGCGACATGATGGGTGACGTCCGCCTGGGCCGGCAGATCGAGATGGAGAAGATCGAGCCGCTGGTCGAGCGCATGGTCGATTCCATCTTCCGCGATCAGGACGCGCTGCTGCCGCTGGCGCGGTTGAAGGAGCACGACGATTACACCTTCCAGCACTCGGTGTCGGTGTGCGCGCTGATGACCGCCTTCGCCCGCACGCTGGAACTGCCGCGCGAAGTGATCCGCGAGATTGCGGTGGGGGCCCTGCTGCACGACGTCGGCAAGGCCAAGGTGCCCGACGAGATCCTGAACAAGCCGGCCAAGCTGACCGACGCCGAGTTCGAGAAGATGAAGAACCACGTCGTGCAGAGCAAGATCATCCTGCAGGGGACGCCGGGCATCAGCGACATCGCGCTGGACGTCGCCGCCCAGCATCACGAGCGCTACGACGGCACCGGGTATCCGAACAAGCTGAAGGGCGAGGCGATCAGCCTGTATGGGCAGATGGGCTCCATCGTCGATATCTACGATGCGATCACGTCGAACCGCGTCTATCACAAGGGCATGGCGCCGACGGAGGCGCTGCGCAAGCTGCTGGAGTGGTCGGCGATGCACTTCAAGCCGACGCTGGTGCAGGCCTTCATCCGCTCGGTGGGCATCTACCCCACCGGCTCGCTGGTGCGACTGGAAAGCCGCCGGCTGGCGGTGGTGCAGGCGCAGCACGCGGACAAGCCGATGCAGCCGACGGTGAAGGTGATCTTCCACGCCGACGGTCGCTACCTGCAGCCGGAGGATGTGGACCTGCGACGCTCGCAGGACCGCATCGTCGGCCACGAGGATTTCGCCACCTGGAACATCGACCCGGCGCGCTGGCTGCCGCAATGAGGCAGACCGACGTCGCGCAGGACGGGGCTTGACCTCGACCTGGCAGGGACGGTCGCTCTCGAGCGCGCTCCTGCACCGCGCGGCCGTTCCGGGGATGTGGCAGCGGGCTTGACCGCGATCCGGCGCGTGGAGGGGTCGCGCTCCGGCGCGCTCCCACGCGGCGCTCCATTCAGTCGCCGGGGATCGCCTCCAGCGCCTCGTGCAGTTCCAGCCAGCGCAGCTCCGCTTCCTCGATCTGTCCCGCGAGTTCGGCCTGGCGCCTGTTCAGCGCCGCAACCTCGCCCGCCTGCGGACCGGTGTACAGCGCCGGGTCGGCGAGGCGTGCGTCGAGTTCGCCCTTTTCCTTGTTCCACCCCGCGAGGCGCTTGTCGATCTGCTCGATCTCCTTCACCAGCGGCCGGCGCGCGGCCAGCCGCGCCTGGCGGTCGGCGGCGGCCTGGACGCGGTCGGCCTTGCGTGCAGCCTTGTCGGCCGCCTGGTCGGGACAGGCCGCGGCGGCGGCGACTTCCGCGCGACGCGTGGCGAGCCAGTCGCGGTAGTCGTCAAGATCGCCGTCGAAGGGCTGGATGCGGCCGCTATCGACCAGCAGGAAGCGGTCGCAGGTGGCGCGCAGCAGCGCGCGGTCGTGCGACACCAGCACCATGGCGCCTTCGTAGTCCTGCAGCGCCATCGTCAGCGCGTGGCGCATCTCGAGGTCGAGGTGGTTGGTGGGTTCGTCCAGCAGCAGCAGGTTGGGGCGCTGCCAGATCAGCAGCGCCAGCGCCAGGCGGGACTTCTCGCCGCCAGAAAAGGGGCCGCAGGGCGTCGTTGCCGGCGTGGAGGTGCCACCCACGCCGTCGCCGCGGAAGTCGAAGCCGCCGAGGTAGTCGCGCAGTTCCTGCTCGCGCGTCTGCGGGTCCAGCCGCACCATGTGCTGCAGCGCGGATTCGTCCGGGCGCAGGGTTTCGAGCTGGTGCTGGGCGAAGTAGCCGGTGGCGAGACCCTTGCCTTCCAGCCGGCGGCCGCTGGCGAGTTCGAGTTCATGCGCCAGCAGCTTGATCAGCGTCGATTTGCCCGCGCCGTTGCGCCCGAGCAGGCCGACGCGCTCGCCGGGGCGCAGGGTGATGCCGATGTGCTCCAGCACGAGCTTGTCGCCGTAACCCACCGCGCCCTCCTCGATCTGCAGCAGCGGATCCGGCGCCGGCGGTGCGTCGCGGAAGGCGAAGCTGAACGGCGTATCCACATGCGCCGCGGCAATGCGCTCCATGCGCTCGAGCGCCTTGATGCGGCTCTGCGCCTGGCGGGCCTTGGTGGCCTTGGCGCGGAAGCGGCGGATGTAGTCCTCCATGTGCGCGATCTCGCGCTGCTGCTTGTCGAACATCGCCTGCTGCTGCAGCAGGCGCTCGCCGCGCTGGCGCTCGAAGTCGGAATAGCCACCGCTGTAGAGGTTGAGCTTCTGCTGCTCGATATGGGCGATGTGGGTCACGCAGGCATCGAGGAACTCTCGGTCGTGCGAGATCAGCAGCAGCGTGCCGCGGTAGTCACGCAGCCAGGCCTCGAGCCAGATCACGGCGTCGAGGTCGAGGTGGTTGGTGGGTTCGTCGAGCAGCAGCAGGTCGGAGCGGCACATCAACGCCTGCGCCAGGTTCAGGCGCATGCGCCAGCCACCGGAGAAATCCGCCACCGGGCGCTCGATGTCGGCCTGCAGGAAGCCGAGGCCGTCGAGCAGCGCCGCCGCGCGGGCGCGCGCCGCGTAGCCGCCGATCTCGTGCAGGCGGGCGTGGAGTTCACCGATGTGGCCGCCATCGTGGGCGGCTTCGGCGGCGGCCAGCTCGGTCTCGATGCGGCGCAGCTCGGCGTCGCCGTCGAGCACGTAGTCGATCGCCGGCTGCGGCAGGCCCGGCGTTTCCTGCGCCACATGGGCGATCACCCAGGCGGGCGGCATCTCCAGGTCGCCCTGGTCGGGGTGCAACTGGTCGCGCAGCATGGCGAACAGGCTGGATTTGCCGCTGCCGTTGGCGCCGGTCAGGCCGACCTTCCAGCCGGGGAAGATCTGCAGGTTGGCCCCTTCGATCAGGGTCTTGGCGCCACGGGCAAGGCGCAGGTTGCGGAGGCTGATCACGTCTTGAAACGAGCGCACGGGCGCGCCCGATGAAATAAAGGCGGTATTCTACGCGCCCAGCCGAGCTCTTCGCCCGAACCCATTGGAGTTGCCGCGCATGTCCCGCCGTCTCGCCGCCCTGCTGCTGACCCTGTCTGCCTGTTGCGCCCCGCTGGCCCCAGCCTGGGCCGGCAAGCCCGCAACGCAGCATTACACGGCCGCGGCGGGCGCAGAGCCGGCAACAGGACAGCCGGCTGCCGACGAGGATAGCCCGTCACGGCAGGCCGCGCGCCTCAAGGAGCAGGGCCAGGCCCTGCGCCAGGCGGCGGAGGCGACCTACCTGCGCACGGAGGCGGGCTGCTACCGGAAGTTCCTCGTGAACGACTGTATCGACAAGGCCAAGACCGAGCGACTGCAGGAAATTCGCAAGGCGCGGGAGATCGAAGCCGAGGCACGCCGCATCGAGCAGGCCGAACGCCAGCGCGCAGCCGACGCAGCCGGCCACGGCGACGTGACCACTGCGCCGACCACGCCCGCGACCCCGTCCTCCACCAGCGAGGCGACGGTCAAGCCGACCCCCGAGGCCGAGCGCATCCGTGCCCAGCGCGAGGCCGGCCTGGAGAAGGCCGGCAGCGACGCTGCGGCGGCACGCGCGGAAAAGGACGCCGTGCGGGCAAGCCAGCGCGCCAGGACCGAAACGGACGCTGCCAAACGCGCCCGCCAGGCGGAGGAAGACCGCGCGCGCTACGAGAAGCGCATGCGCGAATACGAGGAACAGCAGGCACGCGACGCCGCAGGCAAGCGCTGAGCTCAGCCTGGCGCCGGCAGCCGCTGCGCGCCGCGCGCCCAGGCCAGCGCATCCTCCAGGCGGTCGTTGCCCCAGAACAGTTCGCCATCGACACGGAAGCTGGGCGCGCCGAAAAGCCCCAGTTCCACCGCGCGCTCGGTCTGCTCGCGCAGCGCGGTCTTGTTGGACTCGGCCTGCGCCCGCTGCAGGATGTCGTCCGCCGGCAGCCCCAGCGCATCCACGATGGCGCTGATCACCGTCGGCTCGGAAATTTCGCGATCTTCGGCGAAATTCGCCGTCATCACCGCCTTCGCGAACGGCTCGACCCAGCCCTCGCGCGCGCCGACCAGCGCCACCCGCGCCGCCAGCAGGCCGTTGCGCGGGAAACGGCTGGGCAGGCGCAGCGGCAGGCCGTACTTGTGCGCCAGCCGCGCGAGGTCGCGCCACATGTAGCGCCCCTTGGGCGGGTAGATGTTGAACGGCGAGTCGTTCCAGCCCAGCGCGAGGAACACCGGACCGAGCAGGAAGGGCTTCCACTCGACATCCACCCCCGCCTGCCGCGCGGCTTCGCCGATGCGCATCACGGTGAGATAGGAATACGTGCTGGCAAACTCGAACCAGAACTCGATGGCAGGACGGGGCATGGTATGCAGCCGGAAAAGTTGACGCTGCCAATATAGTCGACGCCTGACGGCATCGCGTTCGGATGTACGCTCACCTCATGATCGCGCGCAAATACCTCTACCTCATCGCACTCGCCCGCGAGCGCCACTTCGGCAAGGCGGCGGCAAGCTGCCACGTGTCGCCGTCCACGCTATCGACCGCGATCCGCGATCTCGAGCAGGAACTGGGCGTGGTGCTGGTCGAGCGCGGCCAGCAGTTCGCCGGCTTCACGCCCGAGGGCGAGTGCGTGGTGGCGCACGCAAAGCGGGCGGTGGCCGACGCCGAGGACCTGCGCCAGGCGCTCGACGTGATGCGCGGCGGCCTCAGCGGCCAGTTGCGCATCGGCGTGATCCCGACCGCGCTGGCGGTGATCTCGGCGCTCACCGCGCCGTTCGCGCGCAGCCATCCACGGGTGAACATCGAGGTGCGCTCGGCCAGCACGCAGACCATCCTCGCGCAGTTGCGCAGTTTCGAGCTGGAGGCCGGCATCCTGTATGTGGAATCGGGCAGCGCGGGCGATCTGCACTGCCTGCCGATCTGGGAGGAAGACCTCGCCTTCCTCACGCGCAGCGGCGGCCCGCTGCAGGGACAGAACGAGATCGCCTGGCGCGAGGCGGCGCAGCAGCCGCTGTGCCTGCTGTCGCGCGACATGCAGAACCGCCAGACCATAGACCGGGTGTTCGGCGAGCTTGGCTGCGCGCCGCAGATCAGCCTGGAGACGAACTCCATCCTCAGCATCCTCGCCCATGTGCGCGCCGGCCCCTGGGGCAGCATCCTGCCGCGCAGCGTGCTTGAACTGATCGGCGCGCCCAGCGGTTTCCACGCGCTGCGCCTGGTCGGCCCGGCGGTGAAATGGCACACCGGCCTCGTCACGCTGGCGCGGGAGCCGCGTCCCACCATGATCGCCGCCTTGCTCGAGCAGGCTGGCACGCTCGTCTAGACGTTCTAAAAAACAAAACACCTCTTCTAAATAATTCGCTTGGCACGAACACGGTGCCGGCCTATCGTCATGTCACACAACACTTGCGCAAGGTGTGAAGACAATGACGAAGGAGACACCCTCGGCGGCGGGGCTTGCCGCGCTGATAGCTGCGCACCGTGATCTTCCCGGCGCCACGCTGCCCATGCTGCACGCGATCCAGGACGCCTACGGCTACGTGCCCGACGAGGCGCTGCCGATGATCGCGTCCGCGCTGAACCTGTCGCGCGCCGAAGTGCAGGGCGTGGTCAGCTTTTACCACCACTTCCGCCGCACGCCCCCGGGCCGCCACGTCGTGCAGGTGTGCCGCGCCGAGTCCTGCCTGGCGATGGGCGCCGAAGTCCTCGAAGCCCACGTCAAGGCGAAGCTCGGCGTCGATTTCCACGAGACCACGGCCGACGGCGCGGTGACGCTGGAGCCGGTGTATTGCCTGGGCAACTGCGCCTGTTCGCCGGCGATGCGCATCGACGATGACATCCTCGGCCGCATGAACGGGCGCCGCTTCGACGCGGTCTTACATGAGTTGCAGCAGACCGAAGGAGCGTCGGCATGAGCGTGCGCATCTACGTCCCGATCGATTCCAGCGCGCTGTCACTCGGCGCCGAACAGGTCGCGCGCGCGATCCGGCATGAAGCGGCAGTGCGCGACGTCGCCGTCGACATCGTGCGCAACGGTTCGCGCGGCCTGTTCTGGCTGGAGCCGCTGGTCGAGGTCGACACGCCACAGGGCCGCATCGCCTACGGCCCGGTGCAAGCGGAAGACGTGGCCGGCCTGTTCGACGCCGGTTTCCACCAGGGCGCGGCGCACTCGCTGTGCCACGGTCCGACCGCGCAGATTCCCTTCCTCGCCCGCCAGGAGCGGCTGACTTTCGCCCGCGTCGGCATCACCGACCCGCTGAGCCTGGACGACTACCTCGCGCACGGCGGCTTCGAGGGGCTGAAGCGCGCGATCGCGATGGCGCCGGCCGAGGTGGTGAAGGAAGTGACCGACTCCGGCCTGCGCGGCCGTGGCGGCGCCGCCTTCCCCACAGGGATCAAGTGGAAGACGGTGCTCGACACGCCGGCGGCGCAGAAGTACGTCGCCTGCAACGCCGACGAGGGCGACTCCGGCACCTTCTCCGACCGCATGCTGATGGAAGGCGACCCCTACTGCCTGATCGAGGGCATGGCGATCGCCGGCCTCGCGACCGGTGCGACGCAGGGGTACATCTACGTGCGCTCCGAATACCCGCATGCCTTCCGCACGCTGCAGGCCGCCATCGAGCGCGCGCGCGCCGCCGGCTGGCTGGGCGCGAGCGTGGCCGGCTGCGGCCGCGCCTTCGACATCGACGTGCGCCTGGGCGCCGGCGCCTACATCTGCGGCGAGGAAACCTCGATGCTCGAGAGCCTCGAGGGCAAGCGCGGCGTGGTGCGCGCCAAGCCGCCGCTGCCGGCGGTGTCCGGCCTGTTCGGCCAGCCGACGGTGATCAACAACGTCATGACCCTGGCCAGCGTGCCCATCATCCTCGCGCGCGGCGCCACCTTCTACCGCGACTACGGCCTGGGCCGCTCGCGCGGCACCCTGCCCTTCCAGTTGGCCGGCAACCTGCGCCACACCGGGCTGGTGGAGAAGGCTTTCGGCGTCACGCTGCGCGAACTGCTGGAGGACTACGGCGGCGGCAGCTTCAGCGGCAAGCCGCTGCGTACCGCGCAGGTGGGCGGGCCGCTCGGCGCCTACGTGCCGGCGTCGCAGTTCGACGTGGCGCTGGACTACGAGCAGTACGCGGCGATGGGGGCGATGGTGGGCCACGGCGGCATCGTCGCCTTCGACGACACGGTGGACATGGCGAAGATGGCGCGCCACGCGATGGCCTTCTGCGCAGTGGAATCCTGCGGCAAATGCACGCCCTGCCGCATCGGCTCGGTGCGCGGCGTGGAAGTCATCGACCGCATCATCGCCGGCGAGGAGCGCGGGCGGAACATCGCGCTGCTCAATTCGCTGTGCGACACCATGCTGGCCGGTTCGCTGTGCGCGATGGGCGGCATGACGCCCTACCCGGTGCAGTCCGCGCTGAAGCACTTCCCCGAGGACTTCGGCATCGACAAGACCGCGGCCGCCTGAACGGCACGAGCGCGGCGAGGAGACAGAACCATGACGATCTTTCGCGAACCCGACTACGGCACGCCCAAGCGCACTTCCAGCGAGATGGTGACGCTCGTCATCGACGGCGACCGCGTGACCGTGCCGGCGGGCACCTCGGTGATGCGCGCGGCGGAACTCGCCGGCAACCGCATCCCCAAGCTGTGCGCCACCGACAGCCTGGAGCCCTTCGGCTCGTGCCGGTTGTGCCTGGTCGAGATCGAAGGCCGCCGCGGCTATCCGGCATCGTGCACGACGCCGGTGGAAGCCGGCATGGTGGTGCGCACGCAGAGCGCGAAGCTCGCCGAGCTGCGCCGCGGCGTGATGGAGCTCTACATCTCCGACCACCCGCTCGACTGCCTGACCTGCTCGGCCAACGGCAACTGCGAGCTGCAGGACATGGCCGGCGTGGTCGGCCTGCGCGAAGTGCGCTACGGCATGGAAGGCCGCAACCATTTCGACAAGGCGAGCGCGGTCGCGCCCGACGTCTCCAACCCCTACTTCGCCTACGACCCGGCCAAGTGCATCGTCTGCAACCGCTGCGTGCGCGCCTGCGAGGAGATCCAGGGCACCTTCGCGCTGACGATCTCCGGCCGCGGCTTCGATTCGCGGGTGGCGGCCGGCACCAACCAGTCTTTCCTCGAATCGGAATGCGTGTCCTGCGGCGCCTGCGTGCAGGCCTGCCCGACCGCGACGCTGATGGAAAAGAGCGTCATCCGGATGGGCCAGGCGGAAAAGAGCGTGATCACCACCTGCGCCTACTGCGGCGTCGGCTGCTCGTTCAAGGCCGAGATGAAGGGCAACGAGGTGGTGCGCATGGTGCCGCACAAGGACGGCAAGGCCAACATGGGCCATTCCTGCGTGAAGGGCCGCTTCGCCTGGGGCTATGCCACCCACCCCGACCGCATCACCACGCCGATGATCCGCAACAGCATCGACGAACCCTGGCGCAAGGTGAGCTGGGAAGAGGCGATCAACCATGCCGCCAACGAGTTCCGCGCCATCCAGGTCAAGTACGGCCGCAACGCGGTGGGCGGCATCACCTCCTCGCGCTGCACCAATGAGGAAACCTACCTGGTGCAGAAGCTGGTGCGCGCCGCCTTCGGCAACAACAACGTCGACACCTGCGCGCGCGTGTGCCACTCGCCCACCGGCTACGGTCTGAAGCAGACGCTGGGAGAATCGGCCGGCACGCAGACCTTCGAATCGGTGCTGCAGGCCGACGTGGTGATGGTGATCGGCGCCAACCCGACCGAAGGCCACCCGGTGTTCGGCTCGCTGCTGAAGCGCCGCCTGCGCGAGGGCGCGAAGCTGATCGTGGTCGACCCGCGCAGCATCGAGCTGGTGAAGACGCCGCACGTTCAGGCCGACTACCACCTGAAGCTGATGCCCGGCACCAACGTCGCCATCGCCAACGCGCTGGCGCACGTCATCGTCACCGAGGGACTGGCGAACGAGGCCTTCGTCGCCGAGCGCTGCGAGGAACCTTCGTTCCGCCAGTGGAAGGACTTCGTCTCCCGCCCGGAGAACTCGCCGGAAGCGACCGCGGCGATCACCGGCGTGCCGGCTGCGGCGGTGCGCGGCGCGGCGCGCCTGTATGCGACCGGCGGCAATGCGGCCATCTACTACGGCCTGGGCGTGACCGAGCATTCGCAGGGCTCGACCATGGTGATGGCGATCGCCAACCTGGCGATGGTCACCGGCAACGTCGGTCGCATGGGCGTGGGCGTCAACCCGCTGCGCGGCCAGAACAACGTGCAGGGCTCGTGCGACATGGGCTCCTTCCCGCACGAACTGCCCGGCTACCGTCATCTGTCCGATGTCGCCACCCGCAGCGAGTTCGAGGCGGCCTGGGGTGTGTCCATCGATCCCGAACCCGGCCTGCGCATCCCCAACATGTTCGAGGCCGCGCTGGACGGCAGCTTCCGCGGCCTCTACATCGAAGGCGAGGACATTGCCCAGTCCGACCCCAACACCCAGCATGTGGAAGCCGCGCTGCGCGCGATGGAATGCGTGGTGGTGCAGGACATCTTCCTGAATGAGACGGCGAAGTACGCCCACGTCTTCCTGCCCGGCTCGTCCTTCCTCGAGAAGGACGGCACCTTCACCAACGCCGAGCGCCGCATCTCGCGCGTGCGCAAGGTGATGCCGCCGCTGGCGGGCATGGCGGACTGGGAAGTGACCTGCGCCTTGTCGAAGGCGCTGGGCTACCCGATGGACTACGCCCATCCGTCCGAGATCATGGACGAGATCGCGCGCCTCACGCCCACCTTCCACGGCGTGAGCTTCGAGCGCATCGACGAGCTGGGCAGCATCCAGTGGCCGTGCAACGACGAGGCGCCCGACGGCACGCCGATCATGCACGTCGACCACTTCGTGCGCGGCAAGGGCCGCTTCATGCTCACCGCCTACATCCCGACCGACGAGCGCGCCAGCAGGCGCTTCCCGCTGCTGCTCACCACCGGCCGCATCCTCAGCCAGTACAACGTCGGCGCGCAGACACGGCGTACCGCCAACATCGTCTGGCATGCGGAAGACCGGCTGGAGATCCATCCGCACGACGCGGAGGAGCGCGGCATCAAGGACGGCGACTGGGTGGGCGTGGCGAGCCGCGCCGGCGAGACGGTGTTGCGTGCGGATGTGACCGAGCGGGTGCAGCCGGGCGTGGTGTATACGACCTTCCACTTCCCGGAGTCGGGCGCCAACGTCATCACCACCGACAACTCCGACTGGGCGACCAACTGCCCCGAGTACAAGGTCACCGCGGTGCAGGTGATGCCGGTGAGCCAGCCGTCCGAATGGCAGCAGCGTCACCGCGAGTTTGCCGCGCGCCAGCAGGCCTACCTGCAGGGCCGGCGCGAAGCGGAGAAGGCCAGTGTTGCGAAGTCGGCCCCCGAACGAGGCAAGGTCGATGCTTGAGCCGCGCGCCCGCCCCTTGGCCACCAGCCCGCTCGACGAAGCGCAGGAGCAGGACTGCGAGCTGCCGCCCGATCACGTGGCGGTAAGCGCTGCGGTGTGGGACGGCGGCGAAGCACACGCCGCGCGCGACACGCTGATCGAGGAGACGCCCGTCGCCCTCGTCTACAACGGCATCTCGCACGCGGTGATGCTGACCACGCCGTCCGACCTGGAGGATTTCGCCTACGGCTTCAGTCTCACCGAAGGCATCGTGTCGTGCCGGCAGGACATCTACGGCATGGACATCGTCGCAACCGGCGAAGGCATCGAGGTGCGCATCGAACTGGCCACTGAGCGCTTCGCCCACCTCAAGCTGCGCCGCCGCTCGCTCGCCGGGCGCACGGGCTGTGGACTGTGCGGAGTCGACAGCCTGGCCGCCGCGATGCGGCCGGTGGCGCCGCTTGCGCACCGTTTCGCGCTGTCGCGCCGGGCGCTGGCGCGCGCGCTGGACGAACTCAACCACGACCAGCCGCTGCACCGCCTGACCGGCGGCGCACATGCCGCCGCCTGGGTCGCCTGCGATGGCGAGGTGCTGCTGGTGCGCGAGGACGTCGGCCGCCACAACGCGCTCGACAAGCTGATCGGCGCGCTGCTGCGCTGGGGCGGCGATCCGCAGGCCGGCTTCGTCGTGGTGACCAGTCGCGCAAGCTACGAAATGGTGCACAAGACCGCGTCGGCCGGCATCGGCGCACTGGTCGCCGTCTCCGCCCCCACCGCGCATGCGGTACGGCTGGCAGACTCCGCCGGCCTCACCCTGGTGGGCTTCGCCCGCGGTCACCGGTGCACCGCCTACACCCTTCCCGAAAACCTCGTGGACTGAACGCCCATGGACATCGACAACCTCGTGCGCATGGCCAACCGCATCGGCGACTACTTTTCCGCCTACCCCGACCGGAACGAGGCCGAAGCCTCGATCGCCAGGCACATCCAGATGTTCTGGACGCCACCGATGCGCCGCGAACTGCTCGCCTGCGTCGCCCGGGACGACGGCATGCACGGCATGCACACGCTGGTAGCCGACGCGGTGCGCAAGCACCTCGCACAGCCGGCAACCGCCAGCACGGGGGAATGACGGAACACCCGCGACGGCGAAAGGTCTTCGTAGGAGCGGGCTCGACCGCGATTGCACGGCCCCGCTCGCGCTCAAGCGCGCTCCTACATAAACATTTCGCGCACAAGGTTTGCGGCGGAATGCCGCGCCTCAGCCGCGCGGCGGCAGGTTCGAGATCCAGATGCCCGCGCCGACCAGCGCCAGCGCGACGAACACCACCGACGTCAGCGCCTCGCCCAGCAGCAGGCTGCCGGCCAGCACGCCCATCACCGGCGTCAGGAAGGAAAGGGACGACAGCCTCGTCGCGGGATACTCGCGGATGAGGTGGAACCAGCCAACGTAGCTCACTGCCGCGACGCCCACCGTCTGGAAGGCGAGGCTGGCCCAGACGGCCGGAGCAGGCGCGAAGACGCCGGGTTCGCCCATCGCCCACGACAGCAGCGGCAGCGCCACCGCGGACACTGCCAGTTGGTACAGCAGCATCTTCTCCGCCGACACACGTGCCAGCGCCGAGCCTTTGACGGTCAGCGTGGTGGCCCCCCACAGCACCGCCGCAGCAGCCATCAACAGATCGCCGATCCACGCCCTGCCAGCCGGGTGCAGCAGGTTTTCGCCGAACAGCACCACGATGCCGGCGAATGCCAGCCCCATCCCCATCCACTGCGCACGCCGCATGGATTCGTGCGGCAGCACCCATAGGGCGCCAACTGCAACGACGAAGGGCGCCATGTAGAGGAAGATCACACCGCGCGACGCGGTGGTGAACTGCAGCGCGACAAAGAGCAGCGCAAACTCGCCGGCGAACAGCAGCCCGGCGAGCAGTCCCGGCCACAAGGTGCCGTCGCGCTCGAACAAGCGTTCGCCGCGCAGCATGGCCCACGCCCACACCAGCACGGTAGCGCCGATCGAGCGCAGGCCGGCCTGCCACACCGGCGAGATGCCGGCGTTGGCGACCTTGACCGCGACCTGCTGGACGCCCCACACGGTGCAGAACAGGAGCATCAGGCAGATGGCGAAGCGGTCGAGGTGGGTCTTGGGCGACATGGAATCTCGGGGCATGAATCGGGTGGTTGGGAGATGGGCTCGAACCTGCACGCGCCGGATCACCCCAGACACGCCTGCGCATGGGTCGCGGCGATCAGTGGCTCGTTTTCTTCCAGTTCAGGATGGCGAGTGCGTTGGCGCCGGCGACGACGCCCCAGAAGGCCGAACCGATGCCCCCCAGGCTGAGCCCCGAAGCGGTGACGAGGAAAGTGATCAGCGCCGGTTCGCGTTGCGCCTCGTCCTTCATCGCCGTGGCGAGGCCGCCGCCTATGGTGCCGAACAGCGCAAGACCCGCGATGGCGAGCACCAGCTCGCGCGGGAAGGCAGCGAACAGCGCACCGACGGTGGCACCGAAAACACCGACGAGCAGGTAGAACACGCCGGCAAACACGCTGGCCAGGTAGCGTTTGGCCGGCTCCTCGTGCGCCTCGCGCCCCATGCAGATCGCCGCGGTGATCGCCGCGAGGTTGATCGCATAGCAGCCGAAGGGCGCCAGCACCAGGCTCACCGCCCCGGTCCAGCCGATCACCGGCGACACCGGCACGCCGCCGTAGCCCGAGGCGCGCAGGACCGCGACGCCGGGCACGTTCTGCGAGGCCATGGTGACGATGAACAGCGGCACGCCGACGCCGATCGTGGTGCGCAGGTCGAACTCCGGCATCGTGAACACCGGCGCCGCCATCTCCAGCCGCAGCGCGTCGAAGTTCAGCAGCCCCTGCGCCGCCGCGATCACGCTGCCCAGCGCCAGCACCAGCACCACCGCGTAGCGCGGCTGGAAACGCCGTGCGAGCAGGTAGGCGACAAACATCGCCAGCACCAGCCCGAAGCGCTGGCCCATCGCCACGAACACTTCCATGCCGAAGCGCACCAGCACGCCGGCCAGCATGGCCGCGGCGATGCCGGGCGGAATGCGGTCCATCACCCGCTCGAAGCCACGGGTGACGCCGGCGAGCAGGATCAGCACCGCGCAGAAGATGAAAGCCCCCGTCGCCTGCGCCATGCTCACCCCCGCCAGCGCCGTCACCAGCAGCGCCGCCCCCGGCGTCGACCAGGCAGTGACCACCGGCGCGCGGTAGCGCAGCGACAGACCGATGCAGGTCACCCCCATCGCCAGTCCCAGCGCCCACATCCACGAGCTGATCTGCGCCGGCGTCGCCCCCGCCGCCGCCGCGGCCTGGAACACGATGGCGGCGGAGCTGGTGAAGCCGACGAGAACAGTGACGAAGCCCGCGGACAGCGGGGCAAGATAGGTGCGCATGGGGCGGATGGGAAACCTTGGTCTGTGAACGTCCCCCGCCCGGCCGGGCGAATCGGGGGAACAGGGTCATCCGGGCAGTTGCAGGATGAGCGTCGGCCGCGATTATAGAGGCGTCCGCCCGGCAGAAGCGGCGACGGTCATGCCCCGGACGATTGATCTGCAGGCCTCGACTCAGCACCGCTAGTCGGCCAGCGCCGTCATCCGTAAGCACCCGGCGAACCCACCTTCCGCCGTCTGCTTAGCCCATTGAAGATCGTGTCCATCGAATTCGATGGTGGACACCATGGATGTGGTTATCCCGCGCCGGAGTCGGCGTACGCACAGCGAAGCATTCAAGCAGTCGGTGATCTCAGCCTGCCGTGAGCCCGGCGTCTCGGTGGCGGGCGTGGCTCTGGCCAACGGCCTGAACGCCAACCAGGTCCATCGCTGGATGCGCGAGCGCGGCATCGCGCCGCCGAGCCGGCGCAAGCCGGTCGGCGTCGGACTCACGGCGTTGGCCGAGCCGGGCTTTATGCCGATGCAGGTCGCCCCCGCAGTTGAGACACCGGTGATCCGCCTCGAGGCGCAGCGGGGCAACGCACGCGTCAAGCTCGAGTGGCCGCTCCAGGCCGCCGATGCGTGCGGGGCGTGGCTGCGCGAGTGGCTGGCGTGATCCGCATCGAGGCCCTGTGGCTGTCGGTCGCGCCCTTGGACATGCGCGCAGGGATGGACACACTGCTCGCGCAGGTCGTTCGCGTGTTCGGGCAGGCGCAGCCGCATCACGCCTATCTCTTCAGCAACCGGCGCGGCACGCGCTTGAAGGTGCTGGTCCACGACGGCTTCGGGGTGTGGCTCGCGTGCCGGCGCTTGAACCAGGGGCGGTTTCACTGGACCGAGGGCCAGGGCGGTGTCGCACTCACCCGGGCGCAGTTCGACGCGCTGGTGCTCGGGCTGCCGTGGCAGCGGCTGGGCGACGGCGGGGTGATCCGGACACTCTGAGTCTGCGCTATCGGCGGATGTCCCGATGGCGAGGGCTGTTTGCATCGGACATGATCTGGCTATGCCGCTGCCCGCCGACCTCGACCAACTCGATGCCGACACCTTGCGCCGCCTGCTCATCGAGCAGGAGCGCGAGCTCGTATGGCGTCAGACCAAGATCGAGCGGCTCACGCATGAGCTGGCGCTGCACAAGCGTCATCGTTTCGGCGTGAAGGCCGAGCGCCTGTCGGTCGAGCAGGCGCAGCTCTTCGAGGAGACCGCCGAGGCCGATCTGGCGGCGATGAGCGAAGAACTGGAGCAACTCCAGTCCGGTGCCGGCACGTCGACGCCCAAGGGCCAGGCCCGGCGCAAGCCGCTGCCGCCCGAGTTGCCGCGCACCGAGATCCGGCACGAACCCGATTCGAGCACCTGCGCCTGCGGCTGTCAGATGCGCCGCATCGGCGAGGACGTCGCCGAGAAGCTCGACTACACCCCGGGCCGCTTCACGGTCGAGCGCCACATCCGGGGCAAGTGGGTGTGCGCGGCGTGCGAGACCCTGGTGCAGGCATCGGTGCCGGCGCACCTCATCGACAAGGGGATCCCCACTGCCGGGCTACTCGCCCAGGTGCTGGTGGCCAAGTATCAGGACCATCTGCCGCTCTACCGCCAGGAGGGCATCTTCGGCCGAGCCGGGCTGGCGATCCCGCAATCGACGCTGGCCCAGTGGGTGGGCACAAGCGGCGTGCATCTGCAGCCGCTGGTCGATGCGCTCAAGGCCGATCTGCTGGCGCACCCCGTGCTGCACGCGGACGAGACCCCGGTGGCGATGCTCGATCCGGGGGCAGGCAAGACGCACCGCGCCTACCTGTGGTCCTACAGCGTCGGGGCGTTCGATCCGATCAAGGCGGTGGTCTACGACTTCGCCGACAGCCGCGCGGGCCGTCATGCCCAGGCGTTTCTGGGGGAGTGGCGCGGCACGCTGATCTGCGACGACTACGCCGGCTACAAGGCGCTGATCGCCCAAGGGGTGAAGGAAGCCGGCTGCATGGCGCACGCGCGGCGCAAGTTCTTCGATCTCAACGTCCAGGGCCAGAGCCAGATCGCCAGCGAAGTACTTGAAGCCATTGGCCAACTCTACGGTGTCGAACGCGAAGCGGCGGAACTCGACATCGATGCCCGAAAGCACCTACGGGAAACGAAAGCCCGACCCATTCTCGAACGCCTACATGCGTGGCTGCTCGCGCGGCGCACCCAGGTTCCCAACGGCTCGGGCATCGCCCGCGCCATCGATTACAGCCTCAAGCGCTGGGCCGCGCTCACGCACTACGTGGGCGACGGTCGCGTGCCCATCGACGACAACTGGATCGAGAACCAGATCCGGCCGATTGCGCTCGGGCGCAAGAACTGGCTGTTCGCGGCGAGCCTGCGGGCGGGCCAGCGCGCGGCTGCGGTCATGAGTCTGATTCAGTCCGCGCGGCTCAACGGCCACGAGCCCTTTGCGTATCTCAAGGATGTACTCGAACGGCTGCCGACTCAGCCCTATAGCAGGATTGGGGAGTTGCTGCCGCATCGGTGGAAGCCAGCCCTCTGCGCCTGAGCGAAACGGCAAGACGGGTTCGCCGGGTGCTTACAAACTGCTGAAATCTGTCCAGGGCGAACTCGCAAGGGCTCAACAGGAAAACCAGTTACCTGACATCCTCGTGATGAGCTTGCAGGAGCAACTCAGAAGGATCGCCGCCCTGCAAGAAGATATCGAAGCACTCAACCGGAGAGTGGCCGCCGTGCTAAGGCAGAACCAGCAGATGTTGGCTGTTCAGGCAATACCAGGCGTGGGGCCGTTGACCGCCACCGCAGTGGTGGCCACCGTTGGCGACATGTCAGCGTTCAAGTCGGGACGCCAGTTTGCAGCATGGCTGGGTTTGACACCGCGACAGATGGGAACAGGCGGCAAGACGCAGCAGCATGGAATTTCCAAGCAGGGCGACACCTACTTGCGAACATTGTTGATCAGCGGGGCACGAGCCGTGATTTGTCGCAGTACGCGAAGCTGTTGGATCGATCGCCTCCTGCAGCGACGGCCTCTCAACGTGGTAGTTGCCGCGTTTGCCAACAAGATGGCACGCACCGTCTGGGCGGTCCTAGCCAAGGGGCTGCCGTTTGACCTGGTTAAATGGAATCCCACAGAGACTGTCTCCGCCTGACACCACGAAACCGGCCATCGAGAACTGACCGACGAACAAGAACTGCTTTGAGGGAGAGCCTGCAAGAAGCGTTGTGACGGATCACAGGTCGAACCGGGGCGGGGATATTCCGATAAACCGCTAGTACCTTGAGTACGCGCGCGAGATGGGAGCCTTGCCCGCGATTGCCATCATGGCCAGCAGGAACACACCTGCATGAACAGGCCGGCTGTAAGACTGCAAACCCCTCGATTCTTCACTCTGCAAAATCTTGCTTTCCCTGGGACGACCATGTAAGCGGTTTAGTCCTGCGACCCAGTGCTGCCGTTGAGCTTTCAGGGAGGCTGTCATTCAACGTTTGAATTCACCGGACTAGCGCGGCTTGCCACGACAAGTCCAGTTGCGCGGTCGGTTAGGCTGCACTGCGCTACCTAGACGTGGGACGGAGGTTCCAAAGACTTTGGAACGCTTGTTCGATCATTTGACTACTGCTGTCGTCTTCGGCTGAGAGCCTTGTGAGGTAGTAGAGGGCATTCGCTTTGGCAGCGTCGACAGTTACAACGCTGACAGGTCTGCTATCGACATCCGCCATCAAAGACGCTGCAAGGACGCCGTTCCACAAAGGTGCAGGAACGTGAGGTCGAAGTCTCCCTAGTAGCGCAATGCATGCATCTTGTGACAGGGTTCTATGTTGAGTCGTCACTAGTTGAAGATCATTCTTCTCGACGCCAGAGGCGGCTACAACTTCGCTCCACTCAGTTCCGAGAGCCTGAGCTAATGAATTGCAGAAGAGCTGTGGGAAGTTTGAGCTGAAGGGATCTTTATATGGATGACCTCGGAGTCGCTGCCATCGCCTGACGACGAATCTGTATGAGACCACCCACGGCAATGAAAGCAACAGGCGCGCATAGGACCAGCGGATTTGCCCCTTATATTGACGGTCGAGCGCCTTCTTGCAAGGTTGGAACCAAGAGTCCACGGTAGAGGCGAGAACTGTGCTCATCGGTGCGTAGGTTCGTTGTGGAGGGGCTCGGTCGGAATTTGATAGGTCACTATTAACTCGGCAATCAAATAGCT
>JAFEFC010000020.1 GCA_018240785.1 Pseudomonadota bacterium
CAAGCGCATCAGGCAGACCATCCGTGACAACACCACCCCGCGCCACGTGCCGGCCAAGGTGCTGCAGGTGGCCGACATCCCGCGCACCAAGAGCGGCAAGCTCGTCGAGCTGGCGGTGAGGAACGTGGTGCATGGCCGCCCGGTGAAGAACCAGGAGGCGCTGGCCAACCCGGAAGCGCTGGCCCTGTTCCGCGACCGCGCCGAGCTGGCCGAGTGAGGAGACCGTCATGCTGATGAATCGAGATAAGTCGGTGCTGCTGGTGATCGACGTGCAGGAGCGCCTGGCGCCGGCCATCCACGACGGCGAGCGGGTCGCCGCCAACTGTGCCTGGCTGGCAGGCGTGGCGCAGCGGGTCGGCGTGCCGGTCGTCGTCACCGAGCATTTCCCCGACAAGATCGGTGCTACGCTCGACGTGGTGAAGGCGGCCACCGCCGGCGCGCAATACGTCACCAAGCAGGCGTTCTCCGCGCAGGGTGACGGCTGCCTGGCGGCCACGGCGGTGCAGGAGCGCCGCCAGATTGTGGTGTGCGGCACCGAGGCGCATGTGTGCGTGCAGCAGACCGCGCTGGAGCTGCGCTGGGCCGGCAAGGAGGTGTTCGTCGTCGCCGATGCTTGCGGTTCGCGCAATCCTGCAGACCGCGAGCTCGCCTTCGCTCGCATGCGCAGCCACGGCATCGAAATCGTGTCGCGCGAGATGGTGGCCTTCGAGTGGCTGCAGCGCGGCGGCACCGACCTGTTCCGCGAGGTCAATCGGGACTTCATCCGCTGATTGGTGTCCGGTCTGGCGGTGGGGGATGTGTGGAGCGGACGAGCACTGTTCGAGTCCCGAGCGAAGCGAGGTCGAGTTGCGCAGGCCGACGGAGCACATCCCCGGCCGCCAGACCGGATTCAAGGCAGGCGCGCAATTCGCGAAACGGCAGGTGGGCATGCTTCCGGCGGGTAGCGCCGATCGGTTATCATCGCGCTTTCCCGCAGCATGATTCCCATGACCAAATACGTCTTCGTTACCGGCGGTGTCGTGTCCTCTCTGGGCAAGGGCATCGCGGCGGCCTCGCTCGGGGCCATCCTGGAGTCCCGCGGCATCAAGGTCACCCACCTTAAGCTGGACCCCTACATCAACGTCGATCCGGGCACCATGAGCCCGTTCCAGCACGGCGAGGTCTTCGTCACCGAGGACGGCGCCGAAACCGATCTGGACCTGGGGCACTACGAGCGCTTCACCAGCGCCAAGATGAGCAAGCGCAACAACTTCACCACCGGACAGATCTACGAGTCGGTGCTGAAGAAGGAGCGCCGTGGTGAATACCTCGGCAAGACGGTGCAGGTCATCCCGCACATCACCGACGAGATCAAGGCCTACATCAAGCGCGGTGCGGAAGGCGCGGACGTGGCCATCGTCGAGGTCGGTGGCACGGTGGGCGACATCGAATCGCTGCCCTTCCTCGAAGCCATCCGCCAGATGGGCATCGAGGAAGGCCGCAACAGCACCTGCTTCATCCACCTCACGCTGCTGCCCTACATCCCGACCGCCGGCGAGCTCAAGACCAAGCCGACCCAGCACTCGGTGAAGGAACTGCGCGAGATCGGCATCCAGCCCGACATCCTGCTGTGCCGCGCCGACCGCTCCATCCCCGCCGACGAGCGGCGCAAGATCGCGCTGTTCTGCAACGTGATGCCGGAGGCGGTGATCGAGTGCCTCGACGCCGACTCGATCTACAAGATTCCGGCTCAGTTGCACGACCAGATGATGGACCAGATCGTCTGCCACAAGCTCGACATCCTCGCGCGTGCGGCCGATCTCTCGGTATGGGACCGACTCATCCGCGCCCGCGAGAATCCGAAGCATGAAGTGGATATCGGCTTCGTCGGCAAGTACGTCGATCTCACCGAATCCTACAAGTCGCTGATCGAGGCGCTGAACCACGCCGGCATGCACACCGAGTCGAAGGTCAACATTCACTACATCGATTCGGAAGACATCGAGCGCGACGGCTGCGGCGTGCTGGAAAAGATGGACGCCATCCTGGTGCCCGGCGGCTTCGGCAAGCGTGGCACCGAAGGCAAGATTGCGGCAATCCGCTATGCGCGCGAGAACAAGGTGCCTTACCTCGGCATCTGCCTCGGCATGCAACTGGCGGTGGTCGAGTTCGCGCGTGACGTCGCCGGCATGCCCGGCGCGCATTCGACCGAATTCGAGCGCGATACCAAGTATCCGGTGATCGGCCTCATCACCGAATGGAAGGACCGCTCGGGCAAGATCGAGAAGCGCACCGAGGAGTCCGACCTCGGCGGCACGATGCGCCTGGGGGGCCAGGCGTGCCAGTTGCGCGAAGGTACGCTGGCGCGCCAGGTGTACGGCGCGGCCGAGATCATGGAGCGCCACCGCCATCGCTACGAAGTGAACAACACGCTGCTCGCCAAGCTCGAGGACAAGGGCCTGGTGGTCTCCGGCCGCGCGCCGGTCACCGATCTGTGCGAGATGGTCGAGCTGCCGGCCGAGGTGCATCCCTGGTTCGTCGGCTGCCAGTTCCATCCCGAATTCACCTCCAATCCGCGCAAGGGTCATCCGCTGTTCACCGCCTACGTCAAGGCGGCGATCGCCCAGCGCGCGGGCGTGCAGGCCCCTGCGCAAGCCTGAAGGAGCAAGCGATGAAACTGTGTGGATTCGAGGCCGGGCTCGACCAGCCCTTCTTCCTGATCGCCGGCCCCTGCGTGGCCGAGTCCGAGCAGATGTGCCTGGACATCGCCGGTCAGATGAAGGATATCTGCGCCGAGCTGGGCATCCCCTATATCTTCAAGGCGTCCTACGACAAGGCCAACCGCAGCTCGGGCCGCAGCTTCCGGGGTCACGGCATGGACGCCGGCCTGAAGATGCTCGAGGCGGTGAAGAAGCAGCTCGGCCTGCCGGTGCTCACCGACGTGCATACGGTCGAGGAGATCCCCACCGTGGCGGCGGTGGTCGACGTGCTGCAGACGCCGGCCTTCCTGTGCCGCCAGACCGACTTCATCCATGCGGTGGCGGCCAGCGGCAAGCCGGTGAACATCAAGAAGGGGCAGTTCCTGGCGCCGGGCGACATGAAGAACGTCGTCGACAAGGCGAAGGAGGCCAATGGCGGCGCTGACACCATCATGGTGTGCGAGCGCGGCGCCTCGTTCGGGTACAACAACCTCGTCTCCGACATGCGCAGCCTCGCGATCATGCGCGGGACCGGCTGCCCAGTGGTGTTCGACGCCACCCACTCGGTGCAGTTGCCGGGCGGGCAGGGCACCGCCTCCGGCGGCCAGCGCGAGTTCGTGCCCGTGCTGGCGCGGGCGGCAGTGGCGGTCGGTGTTGCCGGTCTGTTCATGGAAACCCATCCGAACCCGGAGAAGGCCCTGTCCGACGGCCCCAATGCGTGGCCGCTGCCGAAGATGAAGGCGCTGCTCGCCACGCTCAAGGGCATCGACGCGCTGGTCAAGCGCGAGGGTTTCCTCGAACAGTCCCTGTGAGCGCACCACGGTCGCCGCATCTGTGCGGCTGATACCGCTTATTCCGGCGCGCGGTCGACCTGGCATCGTGCTTGATGTCTAATGCGGCTCGAAGATGTCGCTCGTTATCGATTCGAATCCGTAACTGCAACAGGAAAAAACATGAGTGCAATCGTTGATGTGATCGCCCGCGAGATTCTGGACTCCCGCGGCAACCCCACCGTGGAAGCCGACGTGCTGCTCGAGTCCGGCGTGATGGGTCGCGCGGCGGTGCCGTCGGGCGCCTCCACCGGCTCGCGCGAGGCGATCGAGCTGCGTGACGGCGACGCCGGCCGCTACCTGGGCAAGGGCGTGCTGCGTGCGGTGGAGAACGTGAACACCGAGATCTCCGAGGCCATCATCGGCCTCGACGCGGAAGACCAGTCCTTCATCGACCGCACCCTGATCGAGCTCGACGGCACCGACAACAAGTCGCGCCTCGGCGCCAACGCCACGCTGGCGGTGTCGATGGCGGTGGCCAAGGCCGCGGCCGAGGAAGCCGGCCTGCCGCTGTACCGCTACTTCGGCGGCTCCAGCCCGATGGTCATGCCGGTGCCGATGATGAACGTCATCAACGGCGGCGAGCACGCCAACAACAGCCTCGACATCCAGGAATGCATGATCATGCCGGTGAGCATGGGCAGCTTCCGCGAGGCCCTGCGCTGCGGCGCCGAGGTCTTCCATCACCTGAAGAAGATCATCGACAGGAAGGGTTACCCGACCACCGTCGGTGACGAAGGCGGTTTCGCACCCAACGTGTCGGGCACCGAGGAAGCGCTGTCGCTGATCCAGGACGCGATCTCCGCCGCCGGCTACGAGCCGGGCCGCGACGTGCTGCTGGCGCTCGACTGCGCCGCGAGCGAGTTCTACAAGGACGGCAAGTACGAGCTGAAGGGCGAAGGCCTGTCGCTGACCGCCGAAGGCTTCACCGACTACCTGGCGACGCTGGCCGACAAGTTCCCCATCGTATCGATCGAGGACGCCATGGCCGAAGGCGACTGGGCGGGCTGGAAGCACCTGACCGAGCGCCTGGGCAGGCAGGTTCAACTGGTGGGCGACGATCTTTTCGTCACCAACACCCGCATCCTGCAGGAAGGCATCGACAAGGGCATCGCCAACTCGATCCTGATCAAGATCAACCAGATCGGCACGCTGACCGAGACCTTCGCCGCCGTCGAGATGGCCAAGCTCGCCGGCTACACCGCGGTGATCTCGCACCGCTCGGGTGAAACCGACGATTCAACCATCGCCGACATCGCCGTCGGCCTGCGTGCGATGCAGATCAAGACGGGTTCGCTGTCGCGTTCGGACCGCATCTCGAAGTACAACCAGTTGCTGCGCATCGAGGAAGATCTCGGCAACACGGCGATGTACCCGGGCAAGCGCGCTTTCTACAACCTGCGCGGCTGATTGTCGCCGGTTCGCGACACGGCATGATCTGGCAAGGCCGGCGGCGAACCCGCCGGCCTTTTCGCAGGCTGCCGGTCGCGGACGTCGGCGCCGGTCGCGCCGGCTTCATCCTTCGTACGATTCCCTGATTCCGCTGCACCTTCCCATGCGCTGGCCTGTCCTCATCCTCTTCGTGCTCGTCGTCGTCCTGCAGTACCCGCTCTGGCTCGGCAAGGGCGGATGGCTGCGGGTGTGGGAGGTGGATCGACAGGTGCGGGCGCAGCGCGACGAGAACCTGCGCCTGGAGCAGCGCAACGCCAGCCTCGATGCCGAAGTGCGCGACCTGAAGTCGGGCAACGACGCGATCGAGGAGCGCGCGCGCTTCGAGCTGGGCATGACGCGCCCGGGCGAGATCTTCGTCGAGGTGCCGCAAAGGAACTGAGCCGGCCAGCGGCGGGCTCACGCATGCGGCGGGCGTTCAGAGCCGTTGCGAGATCGCCTCGCGTTGTTCCTGCTCGTGTTCGAAGGCGAGCAGTTCACTGCCCAGGGCGTCCCGCGCCGAGACCATCCCCACCGGACGTCCATCGATGACCACGGGGACGTGGCGGAAGCCGCCTTCGGTCATCAGGTGCATCGCATGGACGAGCGGTCGGTCGGGCCCGATCGTCTGCGGATTCGGCGTCATCACTTCGGCAAGTCGCGTCGTGTCCGGGGCGAGCCCCGCGGCGAGGACGCGGACGAGTGCATCGCGCTCGGTGAAGATGCCGACGAGCTTGCCGGCCTCGACGATCATCGCGGATCCGACGCGCTCCGCCGCCATCCGCATGGATGCCTCGCGCACGCTCATTTCGCGATCGACCGTCAGGATGCGTTGACCGCGCACCACACTTGCTATGGTTCTTGAGTGCATGAATCGTCTCCTCCAGAAGGGATGTCAGGTGACTTGCAGCCTAGATGGCAGATGTGACAGGGGCGCGACGATTCCGGCACGTGGGTCGGCGCGGCAGCGCCATCAGTTGGCCGCAAGCAGCGTGCGGGCGCCGTCGAAACGCGGCTTGAAATAACGGTTGTCCAGGCGCTCGACGCGCACCGCCCCCCGACTGGACGGGGCGTGGATGAAGCGGCCGTCGCCGATGTAGATCCCCATGTGCGAGTAGCGGCGCTGCATGGTGTTGAAGAACACAAGGTCGCCAGGCTGAAGGTCGTCGATGTCGATCGGTCGGGTGCGCTCCGCGATCTGCGCCGCGTTGTGCGGCAGGCGGCGGCCGCTGATCTTTTCGACGATGTAGGCCACCATGCCGCTGCAGTCGAGCCCGGCTTCCGGGTTGCGGCCGCCGAAACGGTAGCCGGTGTCGAGCAGTCCCAGGGCGTAAAGCACCATTTCCTGCGTCTGCGCTTCGCTGTCCACCGAGAAATAGTTGCGTTCCACCGGCAGGCTCGGCGCGGTGGAGGCGGGCGGGGTCAGGGTGCCGCATCCGGTGAGCTGCGTCGCCCCGATGATGGCGGCGATACCGAGCGTACCCAACAAGCCCGGAGCACCGCGCGTCGCGACCGGCTCGCCATCCGCCGTGCGGTCGAAGGCGATGGCGCGGGCGGCGTTGCCGGGATGTCGAAGGCGGGGCGCTGTCATGTCGCGAAAGATAGGACACGGCCGCGCGGGCGTCCACCCCCGCCAGCCGCCTCGCAAGCCTTCAGTCGAGCAGTTCGACACGGCCGCTGACACTTATCGAGACCTGGCTCTCGCCGCCTTCGAGCGGCGCAGGGGCGGCCTCGGCTGCCATCGCGGAGGCGGCGCGCATGCGCGCGAACACGGGCTGCTGCATGCCGGACTCGGCGATGTTGATCTGGTACAGGCGGTAGCGCCGGCCCAGCGCGCCGGTGATCAACTGCGCGCGCTTCTCGAAGGCGTGGATGGCGTCGACCGTCGCCTCGTCGGCCGCCTTGCGACGCGTTTCGGGCGCGGGCTGCATGACGATCTGCGCAAGCGCCATGCTGGACTGCAGCTTGCCGATGAGTGCCGACATCGCGCCCACGTCGCGGCTTTCGAGCCGCAGGTCGGCGCGCATGCGCCAGCTCTCGATGCGGCCACGGCCGTCCTTCCCATAGATCGGCCAGGTGGAGGTGCCCGCGCTCTGCGTCTTCACGCCCGGGTGCGCGCGTGCAATGTCGAGCGCCGCGGCAATCGCCTGGTTGACCTCGCGCGCCAGCGCGGCCGCATCGGCGGCCGAGCGCTCGACATAGAGCACGGCGACCGCGAGATCGTTGGGCGCCGCGCGGCTGGCTTCGGCGCTGAACTCGACGGTGCGCACCGCGGCATCGTCGGCGAGGGCGGAGAGGGGGGCGGCCAGCGGCGCGCAGAGCGTGCTGGCGAGCAGGGCAAGGCGAAGTTTCATGAAGGCGACTCCTCATTCTCTTGCATGGATCGGGTGCGCCGCCGGCGAGCGACGGCGGGCGGCGCCAGCCTGCCGTTTATACCGCAGAGTCGCCGCGACGTGCCGTTTGCATTGACCATATGCGCCGTGCTGGGCATGCTCGCGGTCTTCGTTACTTGTTGTTCCCTTCCATGAATCAGCGAATCGTCGGTGCGCTTCTCGTCGCCGTCTCCGCGGCCGGTTTCGGCGCGATGGCGATCTTCGCGCGCTACGCCTACGCCGACGGTGCGGACGTCGTCGCAGTGCTATCCCTGCGCTTTGCCATCGCCGCGGCGCTGATGAGCATCTATATGGCAATTGCACGCCGGCGCTGGCCGCGCGGACGCAACCTGGCGATCCTCGCGGCGATGGGCGGCGTCGGCTATGTCGGGCAGTCGCTTGCCTTCTTTTCTGCGCTGAACTACGCCTCGGCCGGACTGGTGGCGCTGCTGCTTTACCTCTATCCCTTCCTCGTCACCGTGCTCGGGGCGGCGTTCCTGCGCGAGCCGCTGGGCCTTGGGCGCGTGCTGGCGGTGCTGGCGGCCCTGGCTGGAACGGCGCTCACCCTGGGCGGCGGGATTGCGGGCGAGCCGGTCGGTGTCGCGCTGGGCGTGGCGGCGGCGCTGCTCTATTCGATCTACATCCTCATCGGCAGCCGGGTGCTGGCCAGCTCGGACGCGATGGGCGCGGCCACGGTGGTGATGATTGCCGCGGCCGTGGTGTTCGGCGCGATCGCGCTCGGCACCCGGCCACGCTTCCCGGTGGGACCGGCCGGCTGGGCTGCGGTGCTGGCGATCGCGGTGGTGTCGACGGTGATCGCGATGGGTGCCTTCTTCGCGGGAATCCGCCTTCTGGGCGCGGCCGATGCGGCGACCTTGTCCACGCTGGAGCCGGCGGTGACGATTGCGCTCGCCGCCATCTTCCTCGACGAACCGCTCAACCGGCTGCAGCTCGCGGGTGGCGCCATCATTCTTGGTGCCGTTGTCTGGCTGACGCGCGGCGGCGCGCGCAAGGAGGATGAAAGGCCGGACGGGCATGCAGCCGCCGCGGACACGCGTCCCGGCAGTGGCGCTGGCAGCCGCGCCTAACGGGAGCCTTGCTCGATTGCGGCGCTGGGGTCGAGCGCGCGCATCTCGGCTTCGTAGCGGCGCGCGTTCTCGACGTAGTGCGCCGCGTTGGCGCGCAAGTTGGCGATGTCGGCATCGGTCAGTTCGCGGATCACGCGCCCGGGCGAACCGACGACCAGCGAACGGTCGGGGATCACCTTCCCCTCCGGAATCAGCGCCTTCGCGCCGATGATGCAGTCCTTGCCGATCACCGCGTTGTTGAGCACCACCGCGTTGATGCCGATCAGGCTGCCGTCGCCGACGGTGCAGCCGTGCAGCATCGCCATGTGGCCCACGGTGACGTTGGCGCCGATGGCGAGCGGCACGCCGTCGTCGGTGTGCAGGATGGAGCCGTCCTGGATGTTGGTGTTGTCGCCGATGCTGATCGGGTCACGGTCGCCGCGGATGACCACGTTGTACCAGATGTTGACGTTGTGGCCTGCTTCGACGGCGCCGATGACCGTGGCGTTGTGTGCAACCCAGCAGCCTTCACCGAATTGTGGCGTGTGCTCGCCCAGGGCGTAAATGCTCATCGTCTCTCTCTGTTGAAACCGGCGCCTGTTGTCCGGCGCGGGGGCGAAATCATAGCAAGCTCAGGCGCTTAGTGGACATTTCCGGGCACCGTCAGGTGACGCCATCTTGCCCGGAAAGGGGCGCCGTGCGGGCGGTGATGGTAGGATGCGCGGCTTCCGCCGCCCCTCGATGCTCATGCTCAGCTACCGCCACGCCTTTCACGCCGGCAACCACGCCGATGTCCTGAAGCACGCCGTCCTGCTCGAATTGCTGGATTACTTCAATCGCAAGGACAAGCCGTGGTTCTACATCGACACCCATGCCGGCGGCGGATGTTATGCGCTGGAGAGCGAGCAGGCCGGCAAGACGGCCGAGTTCGCCGATGGCATCGGCCGGCTGTGGGCGCGGGACGACCTGCCTGTGATGCTGGCGCGCTACGTCGCCGCGGTGCGACAGTTCAATCCCCATGGCCGGCTGCTGTTCTATCCCGGCTCGCCGGCGCTGGCGATGACCTGCGCCCGCGCGCAGGACCGCCTGCGCCTGTTCGAGCTGCACCCGGCGGATCACGAGTCGCTGCAGCGCACCTTCAATGGCGAGGGCGAGCGCGTGCAGGTGCGCAAGGCCGACGGTTTCGGCGCGCTCAAGGGGCTGCTGCCACCGCCTTCGCGGCGCGCGCTGGCGCTGATCGATCCGCCCTATGAAGTGAAGGAGGATTACCGCCGCGTGGTCGAGGTGCTGAAGGACGCCATGAAGCGCTTTCCGACCGGCACCTATGCGCTGTGGTACCCGATGCTGGCGCGGCCGGAGGCGCGGCAACTGCATGACCGCCTCGCCGATCTTGGTGCCGAGAGCTGGCTCGACGTGCGCCTGTCGGTGAAGCGCCCGCCCAGGGACGGCTTCGGCATGTTCGGCAGCGGCATGTACATCGTCAATCCGCCCTGGGTCCTGCCCGAACGCCTGGAAGCTACGCTGCCGTGGCTGAGCAAGGTACTGGCGGTGGACGAGGGTGCCGGCTTCGACCTGGAGCATGCGATCGAATGAAGGCGCAGCCAACGCTCACCGACGGACGGTCCGACACGCTGCAGGTGCTGCGTGACGCGCTGCGGGCGTTCGCTGCCGAGCGTGCCTGGGAGCCCTTCCACACGCCGAAGAACCTGGCGATGGCGCTGTCGGGCGAGGCAGGAGAGGTGATCGAGCACTTCCAGTGGCTGACGGCCGAGCAGTCGGCTGCGCTCGATGCCGACACGCGCGAGGCGGTTGCGCTGGAGCTGGCCGACGTGCTGCTCTACCTGGTGCGCCTGGCCGACGTGCTCGACATCGATCTCGCCGACGCGGCGCAACGCAAGCTGGCGATCAACGCGCGCCGCTACCCGGCAGACAGGGCGTACGGGCGCTCGGACAAGTACGACAAGCTGGGCTGATCCGGGCGTGGAACTGCAGCACCTCAACGAATTCGAGCAGGCGGTCGCCGGCGGCCGCGGAGAACTCGTGCGCTTTGGCGTCAGCTTCCTGTTCCTCGTCGGCGTGATGTTCTACGTGGCCTCGCAGGGGGCCGGCGAGGGCAGCGTCGTGCTGGTGATGGCGGCGATCGTCGCCACCTACATGGCGATGAACATCGGCGCCAACGATGTCGCCAACAACGTCGGCCCGGCCGTTGGCGCGGGCGCGTTCAGCCTGGTGATTGCGCTGCTGATCGCGGCGGTCTTCGACATCGCCGGCGCGCTGGTTGCCGGCGAGCGGGTGATCGAGCGCATGCGCAGCGGCATCATCCATCCCGGCATGTTCGCCGATCCGCAGCTCATCGTCTGGGTCATGCTCGCGGCGTTGCTGGCGGGGGCGGTCTGGATCAACATCGCGAGCGCATTGGGTGCGCCGGTGTCGACGACGCATGCCATCGTCGGTGCGATCATGGGCAGCGGCGTGGCCGCGCGCGGCATCGAGGTCGTCAACTGGCCGGTGATGGGCGGCATCGTGGCGAGCTGGGTGGTGTCTCCCCTGCTCGGCGGGGTGCTCGCGGCGATGTTCCTTTACTTCATCAAGCGCAGCATCACCTATCGGGTGGACATGGCGGCGGCGGCAAGGCGCGCGGTCCCGGTGCTGATGGCGGTCATGGCATGGATCTTCACCACCTTCCTGCTGGTCGAGGGCCTTGGGCGCTGGCGTATCGTCAGCGGGGCGATCGCGCTCGGCTGCGGGTTTGCGGCGGGTTTGCTGACCTTCTTCACGGTGCGTGCGCGGGTTGCGGGGCCGGGGCGCTTCATCCCGAACACGAAGTCGGGCGTGAATCGGCTGTTCACCGTGCCGCTGATGTTCGCCGCGGCGGTGATGAGTTTTGCCCATGGCTCGAACGATGTCGCCAACGCGGTCGGGCCGCTGGCGGCTATCGTGCACGTCGTCACCCAGGCGGGCGGCTCCATGCAGGGCGCGAACGTGGCCGCATGGGCGATGCTGGTCGGGGCGCTCGGTATCGGCGTCGGCCTGGCGCTGTTCGGGCCGCGCGTGATCCGCACCATCGGCAGCGAGCTCACCGAGCTCGACAACATGCGCGCCTTCAGTGTCGTGATGGCGTCGGCGCTGACGGTGATCGTCGCCAGCGTGCTCGGCTTGCCGGTGAGCTCCACCCATGTGGTCGTCGGCAGTGTGCTGGGGGTGGGTTTCCTGCGCGAATATCTCAAGAGCAGCCGCGAGCGGATGGTGGAGGAGATCAAGGCTCACCATCCGCAGCACGACCAGCCGGCGATCGACGATTTCATGCGCCGCTTCGAGGTCGCATCGGTGGACGACAAGGGCGCGCTGCTGAAGGAGCTCAAGCAGCGCGCCAAGCGCGGTGAGGATCCGGCGCGGTTTGCCAAGTGGGAGCGCAAGGCGCTGCGTCGCGCCTACCAGCATGAACTGGTGCGACGCTCGCAGTTGCGGCGCATCCTCGCGGCGTGGTTGATCACGGTGCCGGCATCGGCACTGATGGCGGCGGGGCTCTTCCATGCGATCGCCGGGGTGCTCGCACGATGATTTCCCTACCCGAACTGCTGGTGCTGCTGGCGCTGATGCTGCTGGTGTGGTTCTGGTTCGACAGCCTGAAGGCGCGCGAAGCGGGCGTGGCCGCGGCGCGCGCAGCATGCCGTCGCGAAGGCTTGCAGTTCCTCGACGAGACCGTGGTCGGCCGCGGCCTGCGGCCGGTACGCGACGACGATGGCCGCCTGGTGCTGCGACGCGCCTTCGACTTCGATTATTCCCGCTCTGGCTACGACCGCTATCGCGGCGCGGTGGTGCTGCAGGGTCGCGAAGTGGTGCTGCTCGACCTCGGCGGCGAGGGGCGCGAAACCCTTCCACCTGGCGCCTAGCTGGCGCCGGATCGCGGCCGTTCAGGCCTGGCCGATCAGTGGCCGTGCCGATGGTCGATCGCGTGCAGGAACTCGTTGCGCAGTTGTGCTGAATCGGCAAACACGCCGGACCATGCCTGCGTGACGACGCGCTCGTCGCCGCGGCGATCCTCGCCCAGCAGCAGGCAGAGCTGCTCGGCCTCGATCATGCAGGCCGCGCCGCGGGCCTTGCCGTGCTGCATCAGCGCGTCGGCGATGTCGCGCGTCATCCATTCCTGGTAGGTGAAGCGGTGCCCGATCGCGTCGACGAGGCGGGCGATGCGACCGAAGCCGTGCAGCCGCCCGCCCGGCAGGTAGGCGACATGGGCCACCCCACGAAACGGCACGAGATGGTGCGGACACACGCCATGCACGGCGATGCCACGGATCACCACGATGTCCTCCCTCGGGTCGGCGAAACCGTCCCCCAGCGCGGCGGCCGGGTCGAGCTCGTAGCCCCCGAGCAGCCGGCGCTGCCACAGCTCGCGCACGCGCTGCGCGGTGCGGCCGGTGTGCGCGGTGGCGGGGTCGATGCCGCAGGCGAGCAGCAGGTCGGTCACCGCACGCTCGAACGCGGCCGCGTCGAACGGTCCCTGGCGTGCAATGCCGATGCTGCCGGGCTGCGGCTCGTGGTGCTGGCAGTGGTCGTGATCGTCCGGTGTGGTCATCGTCGGATTCTCGCTGGGGAATACGGCGATGATACGCGCGATCCGCGCGTGGCCGGCAGTCGGAGGTTCCGGCTCAGGCGATGAACACCGGGTCGGAGAACACCAGCGTGCCGTCCTTGCGCATCATCAGGTTGTTGGCGTTGAGGATGTCCGGCAGCACCTGGTATTCCTCGACGAAATCGGACAGGGCCTTCAAGGCGTCATGGATGCCCTGGTCGACATCCAGGGGTTGCTGCACCAGGTGGTAGAGCGCGATGCGCCCCATGTTGGAACCCAGCCGGCTCCATTGCGCGCAGCCTGCCCAGTAGAACTCGATCAGGCGCATCGCCAGGTCGGCGGCGGGCGAGCCTTCGGCGAGCGGATAAAGGCGTTCCATCTCGATCAGGTGCAGCGGATAGCCCGACAGCGCGCGACCGATGATGCCGTGGTCGGCATGGACGATGGGGAAATGCTTGCCGCGCGGACGGTCCTCGGCGGTGTAGAGGAAATAGTCGGCCGGCGAGCTGACGACCTTGTAGACCCGCTCGCCGTCGCCCTTGTCGAGCACGATCGAGTATTCGCCGCGACCGATCTCCTTCTTGCCCTCGAGCAGCGGGTGCGCGGGCACCGGGTCGGGCAGCAAGATGGCCTCACGTCCCAGGCATGCCCGCGCGCGGGAAAGATCGATCACGACGAACCTCTCCGTGTCAGGCCATGATGTTGTAGCCGGCGTCGACGAAATGCACGCCGCCCGAGATCAGGCGTCCGGCATCGGAGAAGAGGAATGCAGTCAGCGCGCCGATGTCTTCCGGCGTGACCAGCGCGTGCATGGGCGAGCGCTCCACCGCAGTGGCCATCAGGCCGTCGAAGCCGGCGATGCCCGAGGCGGCGCGCGTCATCAGCGGGCCGGGCGAGACGGCATTGACGCGGATGTTCTTCTGGCCCAGCTCGGCGGCCAGGTAACGGGTCGCAGCCTCGAGCGCGGCCTTGCACAGGCCCATCACCCCATAGTTGGGAATGACCTTTTCCGAACCGAGGTAGGTCATCGTCACCAGCGAGCCGCCGCCCGCCTTCTCCAGCAGCGGTTCCGCCTTCTTCGCCAGGCGCACGAAGGAATGGGTGGAGACGTCCATCGCCAGGGCAAAGCCGTCGGCGGAGGTATCGACCACGCGGCCGTGCAGGTCGTCGCGCTTGGCGAACGCCATGCTGTGCAGCACGAAGTCGAGCTTGCCGTAGCGGGCATCGATCTCGGCGAAAGTGGCGTCGAGCGTTTCGGGCTGGGTGACGTCGAGCAGGAACACATCGGTGACGCCGAGTCGATTGATGACCGGCTCGATGAAGGCGCGCGTCTTCTCGTTCTGGTAGGTGATGATCAGCTTCGCGCCGGCTTGCGCGCAGGCTTCGGCAACACCGGTGGAAATCGATTTTTCGTTGGCGATGCCGGTGATCAGGCCCACCTTGCCTTCGAGGTTGATGATCGGGGTCATGCTTGCTCCTGCTTCGAGGATGGGGAAACTCGGGCGATAGTGTGGATTTAATGCATTGCAGCATCCGCGTCGTGCGTCACGGAGATCGTGTAAATCCGCCACGGGCGTGGTATTTAATTCCTGCCTTGCAGGTTATACATGAAGTATATTCTGCATTGCAGCATTCATGCATCGACCTCGCAGTTCTTCCTCTCCCGGCCAGACATGACAAGGCACACCTACATCTTCATGGACTTCGACGGCGTCACCCATCCCTGGGGCGAAGTCGAGGACTTTCGCAGCCTGCCGCTGATCGAGGCGGTGGTGCGCGAGTTCGATGAGGCGCGCATCGTCATCTCGTCGGACTGGCGCATGCTCTTCTCGCTCGAAAAGCTCAAGGCGCGCTTCGCCGAAGACATCCGGCCGCGGATCGCCGGCGCGTCGCCGCATCTGCTGCCCAAGCACGGTGCCGAGCTGCACGGCCTGCGCGAACGCGAGGCCATGCTGTGGCTGTCGCAGCACGAGCCCAAGGTCGACGCCACGGCCTGGTGCGCGATCGACGATGCCCCCGGCAACTGGATGTCGCGCTCGCGGCTGCTGCTGACCGACTTCAAGCGCGGCTTCACCGAGGAGGATGCGCAAGCGCTGCGGCGCATGCTGGGCAGCTTCCGCGACGGCGAAATCGAGCAGCCGCTGCGGCGCACGCCTTCGCTCTGGGCCTGACCCGCAGGGTGGAGCCGCACCGCGCAGCGTGATCCAGTGCGCTGATGCGCGCGGCGCCGACAGGCATACTCGCCCGTCCTCCCACGGACGGCCAGCGAGAACCATGCCCAGCGGACTCAAGTTGTCGGAACTGATTGGCGCCCTCAGCCACGCCCTCGATATCACCGAGGGCCAGCCCGAGGGCCATTGCGTGCGCTGCTGCTGGATCGGCATGCATGTCGGGCGCGAGATCGGCCTCGACGAGCATGCCTTGTGGGAGCTCTACTACACGCTGCTGCTCAAGGACCTCGGCTGCAGCAGCAATGCGGCGCGCATCTGCGAGCTGTACCTGACCGACGACCTCGCGTTCAAGCGCGACTTCAAGTGGGTCGACGGCACGCTGCCGCAGGTGCTGCGCTTCGTGGTCGGCCATACCGGGCTGCGCGGCACGCTCGCCGAGCGCTTCCGCACGATGCTGACGATCTTTCGCGACGGCGACGACATTGCCCAGGAGCTGATCCAGACCCGCTGCCAGCGCGGCGCGGAAATCGCACGCCAGTTGCGCTTCAGCGAAGGCGTGGCGCAGGGCATCCACGCGCTCGACGAGCACTGGGACGGCAGCGGCCGCCCCGACCGGCTGGTGGGCGAGGCGATTCCGGTTTATGCGCGAATTGCGCTGCTGGCGCAGGTGGTGGATGTGTTCCACACGGTGGAGGGCCCCGCGGGCGCGATGCAGGAGGCGCAGGCGCGCGCCGGGCGCTGGTTCGACCCGCGGCTGGTCGATGCGCTCGAGCGTGTCGCCGCACGGCCCGGCTTCTGGGGCCAGCTCGCTGCCGACGACGTGGACCGTGCCGTGTTCGGGCTCGAGCCTGGCCGCTTCGAGGTGCCGCTCGACGACGATTACCTGGACGAGATCGCCGCCGCCTTCGGCCAGGTGGTCGATGCCAAGAGCCCCTACACGCAAGGCCATAGCGTGCGCGTGGCGCTGTACGCGGATCTCATCGCGGCGCAACTCGGCCTGTCGCCGGCGCGGCGGCGCTGGCTCAAGCGTGGCGCGCTGCTGCACGACGTCGGCAAGCTGGGGGTGAGCAATGCAGTGCTGGACAAGCCGGGCAAGCTCGACGCGGAGGAATGGGAGGCGGTGCAGCGCCATGCGGCCTACACCGAGGCCATCCTGTCGCGCATCGGCGCCTTCGGCGAGCTGGCGCGGGTGTCGGGCGCCCACCATGAACGGCTCGACGGCAAGGGCTATCCGCGCGGCCTGGGCGCGGACGACATCTCGCTCGAGACGCGCATCATCACCACGGCCGACATCTTCGACGCGATCACCGCCGAGCGTCCCTATCGTGCGGCAGTTCCCATCCCCAGAACGCTCGAGATCATGGCCGAGAACGTCGGCACCGCGATCGACGCACGGTGCTTCGATGCGCTCAGGCGCACCCTGGAGCGCGTGCCGCTCGCTGCCTGAGGGCGCGCACAGGGCGTGTCGGCGCATTGCCGCGCTTGCCCCGGCTAGGCACAATGGCGCCCTTCCTGTCCGCGCGCCGCCTCATGTCCTCAACCGCCGAAACCGTCTTTCCCCCTGATCCGCTTGCTGCCTGGGTCGATATCGACCACCAGCGCCAGGCGGCCCGCATGGCGCAGGACGCCTTCGCCCGCGTGTTTCGCCTTACGGTGGGCGACTCCGAGGCGGTGCGCCGCGCCGGCGTGGACGAAATGCGCGGTGCGCTGCGCAACTGGGCGCAAGCGGCCGCATCGGAAGAGGGCCGCGCGCTGCGGCTGGCGTTGCTGATGAGCGGCATGGACCAGTGGGGGCTGGCGTGGTCGCAAGCCTTCGGCCTGGTCGCCATTCCCGGGCTGACCGAGCTGATCGGCGGGCTGCGCACCGGGCTCGACGCCGAGGACGAGGCGCGCTTCCTGCGCCAGTTCGAGGCGCTCGGCGCGGCGGAGGAAAACGCCATCGATTTCAAGGTCGAGCTGCGGCGCGGCATCCACCTGGCGCTGTGGCACTCGTCCATCGCCGCCGAGGAGCGCGACGAGGCGCTGCGGCTGGCCGGGCAGCTCGGCAGGCAGTTGCTCGCCCTGGTGCGCGACATGCCGCTTTCCGGCTGGCGCCTGGTGGCCGATGCGCTGGCGTCGATCCAGATCCGCTGCCTGGCCGACGGCCTGGCCAGCGAAGGCCTGGCGCAGGAAGCGACGCAGGCCCTGTTCGGCGCGCTGTCGCGGGAGCTGCCGGCTGAGCAGCGCAACGTGGTGATGGCCCATGCGGGGCGCGCGGTGATCGCCTGGCAGCAGGCAAACCGCGCGGCGTCGCCCACGGTGCACTGAGCGGAGTCCGCTGCCGATGGCACTCAAAGCCACCATCTACAAGGCCGAGCTGCAGATCGCCGACATGGACCGCGGCTACTACGGCGACCATGCGCTGACGATCGCGCGCCATCCGTCGGAGACCGACGAGCGCATGATGGTCCGCCTGCTCGCCTTCGCCCTGTTCGCCGATCCGGCGCTCGCTTTCGGCAAGGGGCTGTGCGTGGATGACGAGCCCGACCTGTGGCAGCGTGACCTCACTGGTGCCATCGAGCGCTGGATCGACGTCGGCCAGCCCGACGAGAAGTGGATCCGCAAGGCCTGCGGTCGCGCCGACGAGGTGGTGGTGGTCAGCTACGGCCGCGCCGCCGACATCTGGTGGAGCGGCGTGCGCGACAAGCTCGGCCGCCAGGACAAGCTCGTTGTGCTGAACCTGCCGCCCGAGGCGGCGCCCGATCTCGCGCGCCTCACTGAGCGCAGCATGCGCCTGCAATTCACCATCCAGGACGGCCACGTCTTGGTCACCAATGGCCGCGACACGGTGCAGGTCGAGCCTCAGGTGCTGATGGCGCGCGGACGGCGCTGAGCCGACGGGCGGACGCGATGAACTTTCTTGCGCATGCCTATCTGGCCGGTCCGCTGGCGACCGACCGCATCGGCGGCGTGATCGGCGACTTCGTCAAGGGCTGGCTGGATCCGCTGCCGCCGGGCATGGACGCCGGGCTGGCCGCAGGCGTGATGCTGCACCGGCGCATCGACAGCTTTGCCGACACGCATGGCGCCTTCCGTCGCAGCCGCGCGCGCATCAGCGCGGAACGGCGCAGGGTGGGCGGCATCATGGTGGACCTCTTCTATGACCACTTCCTGGCGTGGCACTGGTCGCAGTTCAGCGACGAGCCGTTGGCCGATTTCACCACCCAGACCTACCGGCTGATCGCCGATTACCCGGAGGCGCTGCCGGAATCGTTTGCACCGGTGTTCGAGCGCATGGCCGCGCACGACTGGATGGCGAGCTATCGCGAGGTCGACAACGTCGCCCGCGTGCTCGATCGCATGGCTGAACATCGGCTGCGCCGTCCCAACCCACTGGCGGGGGCGGGTGAGGAGCTGTTGCGCGACTACGCCGGCTTCGAGGCGGATTTCTTCGAATTCGTGGCGGACGCGCGTGATTTCGCCGCGTCGGTGAGGGCGGCGCGGCCCGGCACCTGAAGCGCTCGCCCGCTCATGCCGGGCGCAGCGGCGGCTCGTCCATCAGCGCGATCTGCTCGCGCAGCTCGAGCACCCGGTCCTGCCAGTAGCGCTGGGTGTTGAACCACGGAAAGGCGGCCGGAAAGGCGGGGTCGTCCCAGCGCCGGGCGAGCCAGGCCGAATAGTGGAGCAGGCGCAAGGTGCGCAGGGCTTCCACCAGGTGCAGCTCGCGCGGCGAGAACTCCATGAAGTCCTCGTAGCCGGCAAGCACGTCGGCAAGCTGGCGCGACATCTCCTGACGCTCGCCCGACAGCAGCATCCACAGGTCCTGCACTGCCGGGCCCATGCGGGCATCGTCGAAGTCGACGAACTGCGGTCCGACGAAGGGGGCGCGCTCGTCCGCCTGCCACAGTACATTGCCCAGGTGGCAGTCGCCGTGCAGCCGCAGTCGGCGCACCTGGCCGGCGCGATCGAAGGCGCGCCGTACGCCGTCCAGCGCCTGTTCCACGCTGCTGCGCCAGGCCGGCAGCACGTCGGCCGGGATGAAGTCATGTTGCAGCAGCCAGTCGCGCGAGGCTTCGCCGAAGCTCGCGATGTCCAGCGCCGGCCGCGCGACGAAGGGACACAGCGCGCCGACGGCGTGGATGCGGCCGATGAAGCGTCCCATCCACTCCAGCGTGGCCGGGTCGGACAGCTCGGGCGCGCGGCCGGCGAGACGCGGGAACAGCGCGAAGCGCAGCCCGCCGTGGCGATGCAGCGTTCTTCCGTCGATGAGGAGCGGCGCCACCACCGGGATCTCGCGCTCGGCGAGTTCGGCGGTGAAAGCGTGCTCCTCCAGGATGGCCGCGTCGCTCCAGCGTCCGGGGCGGTAGAACTTGGCCACCACCATCGGCCCGTCCTCGACGCCGATCTGATAGACACGATTCTCGTAGCTGTTGAGCGCCAGTTGGCGGCCGTCCGGGCGCAGGCCGACGCTTTCGATCGCGTCGAGCACGAAGTCGGGCGTCAGCACGGCGAACGGCGCCGGATCCATCGTCGGTTCAGCGACAATTGCAGGCGCAACCGCCAGCCTGCGGGGGCGGCGGCCGGTCATCGTGCGATGCGCTCCATCCCGAGCGGGGTGCAGTGCATCGCTTCAGGCACGGTCTCAGGCATCCCGATGGCGGCGCGGCTTGTGCGTGGAGAAGGGCGCCTTGCCGCCGCGGTCGTCGTGCGATGCGGGGCGCGGCTTGTGCTCGTCGCGGCGCGGTGCACCGGGCTTGCCGTAGCCGCCGCCCGAACCATAGCCTCCACCTTTGCCGTAGCCGCCCGGCTTTCCCTGTCCGGTGCCGCGATCGCCGCCGCCCGGCCTGCCGCCTTCGCCACCATAGGAGCGTGGGCCCCGCCCGTCGTCGCCGTAGTTGCGCCGCGGCGCTTCATCGCGACGGAAACCTTCCTCGCGGCGGGCTCCCTCCTCGCGCGGCGGACGGCGGCGCTCCGGCACGGTGGCGGCTTCGGCATCCGTCAGCGGGCGGATGTTGAGCGGCAGTTGGCGGACTCGCGTGCGCCTGAGCGTTTCCAGCAGATCCGCGGGCAGGTTGGCGGGCAGTTCCACCGTGCTGAAATCGTTGAACAGGTGGATCTGGCCGATGAACTTGCCTTCGATGCCGCCCTCGTTGGCGATGGCGCCGACGATTTCCTTGGGGCTGGCGCCATGGTTGCGGCCGACCTCGATGCGGTAGCGCGCCAGCGCGCCATCGGCGAAGGCGCGGCGCCGCTGCAGGATCTCGTCGCGGTTGGGGCGCTGCGGACGCTCGCGGGCGATGCCGGTGGTGAAGGCCTCGTCGCGCGGCGGCCGGCCGCCGGTGTGCGTCGGTGCGGTGGCGAGATCCCAGCCGCGGCCGCTTTCCTCGATCTGCAGGGGGCGGTCACGTTGGGCGAGATAGGCGAGCGCCGCGGCGACTTCGTGGGCATCGATCTCGTTCTCCTCGACGAGGCCGTTGACCACGTCCATGAAGAAGCCGAGATCCTCGCTGCCCACGGTGTCGACCACCAGGCGCTTGAACTGCGCCACCCGCAGGTTGGAGACTTCCTCGCTGCTGGGCAGTGCGATCGGCGTGATCGGCTGGCGCGTCGCGCGCTCGATCATCTTCAGCATGCGCGTCTCGCGCGGCGCGACGAACAGGACCGCCACCCCCTCGCGCCCGGCGCGGCCGGTGCGGCCGATGCGATGCACGTAGGCTTCGGTGTCGTAGGGGATGTCGTAGTTGATGACGTGCGAGATGCGCGGCACGTCGATGCCACGCGCGGCGACGTCGGTGGCGATGACGATGTCGAGCGCGCCGGCCTTGAGCTGCTCGATCACGCGCTCGCGCATGCCCTGGGTCATGTCGCCGTTCAGCGCTGCCGCCGCGTAGCCGCGCGCGGCGAGCTTGTCGGCGAGCTCCTCGGTGGCGATCTTGGTGCGCACGAAGACGAGGGCGGCGTCGAAGCTTTCTTCCGCGTCGAGGATGCGTGTCAGCGCGTCGAGCTTGTCGACGCCGCGCACCAGCCAGTAGCGCTGGCTGATCTTGGCCACCGTGGCAGTGGCGGCGCGGATCTTCACTTCCTTGGGCTCGCGCAGGTGGCGGTGGGCCACGTCGCGGATCGCGTTGGGCATCGTCGCCGAGAACAGCGCGGTCTGGCGCGTGTCGGGCGTGTGCTCGAGGATCCATTCGACGTCGTCGATGAAGCCCATGCGCAGCATCTCGTCGGCCTCGTCGAGCACCAGGGAGCGCAGCGCGTCGAGCTTCAGGCTGCCGCGCTCGAGGTGGTCCATGATGCGGCCCGGCGTGCCGACCACGATCTGGGCGCCGCGCGACAACTGGCGCAACTGCACCACCATGCTCTGGCCGCCGTAGATCGGCAGGACGTGGAAGTTCTTCAGATGACGCGCGTACTTGGCGAAGGCTTCCGACACCTGGATCGCCAGCTCGCGCGTCGGCGTCAGCACGAGCACCTGCGGACGCGCGTCGGACAACTCCAGCCTGGCGAGCATGGGCAGCGCGAAGGCGGCCGTCTTGCCAGTGCCGGTCTGCGCTTCGCCGAGCAGATCGTGGCCGGCGAGCAGTTCCGGGATGCAGGCAGCCTGGATGGGGGAGGGCGTCTCGTAGCCGACGTCGGTGAGCGCGGCCAGGATGGGCTCGGGCAGGGCGAGGTCGGCGAAGCGGATGGTGGATTCGGTCATGGCGATCGGGGTGCGCGGATAGCGCAGGCGGCGGACATCAAAACGCGATTATCGGCGATTCGGAGCCGCAAAAAGCAAAAACGCGGCACGAGGCCGCGTTTCGATGATTCGGCGAGAGGCGCCGATTACAGCGGGCGGATGTTCGCCGCTTGCAGGCCCTTGGGACCCGTCTTGACTTCGAATTCGACGCGCTGGTTTTCAGCCAGGCTCTTGAAACCCTTGCTCTGGATTTCCGAGAAGTGGGCGAACAGGTCTTCGCCGCCGTTTTCCGGGGTGATGAAGCCGAAGCCCTTGGCGTCGTTGAACCACTTGACGGTACCGGTTTGAGTGCTCATTTGCGTTCCATTTTCAAAAATGATTGGGCTTGCGCCCGAAAGGTGCAGGAACGATCAAGAAACGTAATCCAGAGGAATCAGACCGGCACGCGTTCTCTTGGAACACGCTGGGGTAACCACCAGAACAACCACTGCTTGAATCGACTGCGAGCGGCACGATACACGGTTTCCGCGGCGTGCGCGAATTTATTTCGAGTGGAAATAAAAAATTCCTGTCGCCGTGTCGTGGGATGCGAATCGTTCGCAGATGGCATGGGAAAAAACCCGCGGGTGGCGTGGGATAATCGGCACATTCAAGTTCAGGGATCATCCATGCCCATCCAGTGGTTTCCCGGTCACATGGCGTCGGCGCGCAAGAAGGCGGCCGAGGCCATGGCGGCCATCGACGTCGTCATCGAAGTGACCGACGCCCGCCTGCCCGAGGCCAGCAGCAATCCGATGATCGCCGAACTGAGGCGCTTCCGTAATCGGCCCTGCCTCAAGCTGCTGAACAAGTCCGACCTGGCCGACCCGGCCGTGACGCGCGCCTGGATGGACTTCTACAACCGTCAGCCCGGCGTCAAGGCAGTGGCGATCTCCGCCAAGAGCGCGGCCGAGGTGGCGCGCATCCCGGCACTGTGCCGGCAGTTGGCGCCGCACCGCGACGATGGCGTGAAGCCCTTGCGCATGATCATCATGGGCATCCCCAACGTCGGCAAGTCGACGCTGATGAATGCGCTGCTCAAGCGCAAGGTGGCCAAGGTCGGTGACGAGCCGGCGGTGACCAAGCATCAGCAGACGCTGGATCTTGGACCGGGCATGACGCTCACCGACACGCCCGGCATGATGTGGCCCAAGATCGAGTTCGATTCCGACGGCTACATGCTCGCGGCCAGCCATGCGATCGGCCGCAATGCGGTCATCGACGAGGAAGTGGCTGCCTTCCTGGCGGACATCCTGCTCAAGCGCTATGCGCCGCTGGTTGCTGCGCGCTACCGGCTGCAAACCGCAGGCCTCGACGGTCCGGCGCTGGTCGAGACCGTCGGGCGCCGGCGCGGCTGCCTGGTCAAGGGCGGCGGCCTGGATCTGGAAAAGGCGGCGCAGATCCTGCTGCAGGATTATCGCGATGGCACGCTCGGCCGCATCAGCCTGGAAACACCGGAGACGCGCGTGGCGATGATCGCCGAAGCGTGGGCGGCGCGCGCCGCCGGCGAGCCGCAGTCCGACCAGGCGCCGCGCGAGGACGAGGACGAGTGAGTTAGGTCGCCGATGCTACTGTGTCAATGGGCGCTCCCCCGCCTGCGGCGTCCTTGTCCTCGTTACAGGGGGTTCACGATGCCGGCCCTTCGCCCTGCGGCTTGATCTCGATCCACTGCAGCCACTGCCCGCAGGCGTTGCGCGGACCGCGCAGCGATGCATGCCAGGGCCCTTCGTTGCAGGCGCCGCGCGGATTGGCCGGATTCAGGTGCACCGTCTGGCCGTCATCGCCGATGCGGCGTTCGCCGCCCCAGCGGTTGCAGGTCGAGCAGCGGCGCAGTTCGCCGACGAGCATCGGGGGGCGGGTACTCATCGCGGCCGGCTCAGACGCCGAAGTAGCGGTCCGGGCGGTGGTTGATCATGATCACCAGGTTGAGCGCGAAAGCGCCCAGCACCGACAGCACCACCTTGTCCGGCGCGACGACGGCGAAGGCGGCGCCCAGGATGCCGCTGTCGGCCACCATCTGCACCGTGCCGGCGCGCCAGCCGCGGGTCTTCTGCAGGTAGATCGCCAGCACGCCGATGCCGCCCAGGCTGGCGCCGTGGCGGATCAGGATCAGGATGCCGGTCCCTGCCAGCAGGCCGGCCATGATTGCGGCGAACACCGGGTCGAGGCGTGCGAAGGTGACCAGGCGCGGCAACAGTTCGGTGTAGAGCGACAGGATGCCGACCGCGCAGAAAGTCTTCACCGTGAAGCGCGTGCCGATGGCCTTGAGGCCGAAGACATAGAACGGCAGGTTGAGGATGAACAGCAGGGCGCCGAGCGGCCAGCCCGCCGAGTAGTGCAGCAGGAAGGCGAGGCCGGTGGTGCCGCCGGTGAGCAAGGCTGCGTCGCGGAACATGACCACCGCCAAGCCGACGAAAAGACTGCCGATGAGCACGCCCTGCACGTCCTCGATGAGGCTGTGGCGAGCGGGTTCGGGGAGCGGAGCGGGGTCGGTCATGGTGGATGTTGCGGCAGCGATGCGGTTTCGAGGGGCGGATGATACCGGCGCGGGCGAGGCGTGACGCCAGCGTTTGTTATCATGGTGGCGATGAAAACGTCCCGATCCCGCTTCGTCGATGTGCGCGGCGTGCGCTACCACCTGCGCGAGTGGGGTGACGAAGGCGCGCCCAAGCTGTTCATGCTGCATGGCTGGATGGACGCGTCGGCCTCGTTCCAGTTCATCGTCGATGCACTGGCGTGCGGCTGGCACGTCATCGCGCCCGACTGGCGCGGCTTTGGCCGCAGCGGCTGGTGTGGCGATGCCTACTGGTTTCCGGACTACCTTGCCGATCTCGATGCCATCCTGCGCCTGACGGAGCCTGATGCGCCGGTCAGGCTGGTCGGCCACAGCATGGGCGGCAACGTGGCCTGCATGTATGCCGGAGCGCGCCCGGCGCGCGTCGCCGCAGTGGTGGCGCTCGATGCCTTCGGGCTGGCCGACCGCAGGGCGGACGAGGCGCCCGGACGCTACGAGAAATGGCTGAACGAACTCGCCGCGCCGGTCTCCTTTCGCGACTACCCGGATTTCGACGCGCTGGCGCGGCGCCTGCAGCGCGACAACCCGCGCCTGCCGGCGGAGCGGGCGCGCTGGCTTGCCGAACACCTGGGCGAGGAGATCCAGGGCGAGGGCGGACACGTCGTGCGGCTGGCGGGCGACCCGGCGCATCGGCGTGTGAATCCGGTGCTATACCGCCGCGCCGAGGCCGAAGCCTGCTGGCGGCGCGCGACGGCGCCGGTGCTGTGGATCGAGCCCGACGATGCGGTGCTGCGGCGACATCTCGGTGTGAGCGACGCCGCACACGAGGCGGCGCGCGGCTGCTTCCGCGCGCTGCGCGTGGTGACGCTCGAGGGCGCCGGCCACAACCTGCATCACGAGCAGCCGGAAGCGGTGGCGCGAATCATCGAGGACTTCCTGCTGTCACAGTAAGGCGCGGGCGAGAGGTGTCGAATCTGGCCCGGAACCGCGCGAGCATTGTCGAACCTTGCCCATGAGCCCCATGAACGTCGATCTGCATAGTCACTCCACCGTGTCCGACGGCTGGCTGGAACCGCGAGCGCTGGTGCAGCGTGGCGCAACCAACGGCGTCGAGCTGATGGCGCTCACCGACCACGACGAGGTCGGCGGCATCGATGCGGCAGCCGAGGCGGCGGCGGAAATCGGTGTCCAGCTCGTCCCGGGCGTCGAGATCTCGGTGTCCTTCGCCGGCGAGACGGTGCATATCGTCGGCCTCGGTATCGATCACCGTTGCCCGACGCTGGTGGACGCCCTTGCCGAGCTGCGTGCCGGCCGTGATGCGCGTGCGCGGCGCATGTCCGATGAGCTGGCGCGCTGCGGCATCGCCGACGCCTACGAGGGCGCGCGGCGCTTCGCGCGCAATCCGGAGCTGGTGAGCCGCGCGCATTTTGCCCGGCACCTGGTGGCGAGCGGCGTCATGCCCGACGTCAAGACGGTGTTCGACCATTACCTCGCGCGCGGCAAGCCGGGCTTCGTCGCGCACCAGTGGGCAGCGCTGGTCGATGCGGTGAGCTGGATCCGCGCTGCGGGCGGCATCGCCGTGGTGGCGCATCCGGCGCGTTACCGGCTTTCGGGGGCGGACATGGCGCGGCTGTTCGACGAGTTCATCGCCGCCGGCGGCGAAGCGGTGGAAGTGGTGTCCGGTGCGCACTCCGCGGACGAGATGCGGCGCTTCGCCACGGTGGCCCGCCAGCGCGGCCTGCTGGCGTCGCGGGCGTCCGATTTCCATGGCGAGAAGGAGAGCACGGTGGATATCGGCCGCTGCAATCCGCTGCCCGCCGACCTGACGCCGGTGTGGTCGCGCCTCATCTGAAAACGACAAGACAAGGTTTCTGAAGAAAAATGGCCCAGTTCTTTTCCCTGCATCCCGAGCAGCCTCAGCCGCGACTGATCCGGCAGGCGGCCGACATCCTGCGCAACGGCGGGCTGATGGCCTTTCCGACCGACTCGGCCTACGCGCTTGGTTGCCTGACGGGCGATGCCAGCCTGCTCGACCGCATCCGCCGCATCCGCGGTGTCGACGAGCGTCACCATTTCACCCTCATGTGCCGCGATCTGTCCGAGATCGCCACCTATGCGCGGGTGGACAACAGCCAGTACCGGCTGCTGAAGGCGGTCACGCCCGGCCCCTACACCTTCATTCTCGAGGGCACGAAGGAGCTGCCGCGCCGGGTGCTGCATCCCAAGCGCAAGACCATCGGCCTGCGCATTCCCGAGCATGCGGTGGTCTCGGCGCTGCTGGCCGAACTCGACGGTCCGCTGCTGAGCTCGACGCTGCTGCTGCCGGGTGAGGAGCACCCGATGTCGGACCCGGAGGAAATCCGCGATCGCCTCGGCAAGCAGGTCGACCTGGTGATCGAGGCCGGTTACTGCGGCCCGGAGGCGACGACGGTGATCGACCTGACGTCGGGCGTGCCCGAGCTGGTGCGCGCAGGGCGCGGCGACCTCGCGCCTTTCGGGCTGGAAGCGGAGTGAAGCCGCAGAAGAGCGGCGTCCGGGAGGCCTGCAAGGCCTCTGCTAGAATGCATGTTTTGCTGACGGTCGTTTCATGGATTCGCTGATTTCCACGCTCGCCATCTGGGCGCTCCCGGTCGTGCTCGCGATCACGCTGCACGAGGCGGCGCACGGTTATGTGGCGCGCCATTTCGGGGATCCGACGGCCCACCTCGCCGGCCGCATCACGCTCAATCCGCTGCGCCACATCGATCCGGTCGGCACCGTGCTGGTGCCGGCGCTGATCCTGGTGGCAAGCGCGCTGTTCGGCGCGGGCGGCATCCTGTTCGGCTGGGCGAAGCCGGTGCCGGTCAATTTCGGGCGCCTGCGCAACCCCAAGGCAGACATGCTGTGGGTGGCGGCGGCGGGGCCGTTCGTCAATCTGCTGATGGCAGTGGCATGGGGTGTGCTGTTCAAGATTGCCGCCAGCACCGCGCCGGGCGCTTACACCATGCCGATGATGAAGATGGCCGACGCCGGCATGCAGATCAACACCGTGCTGATGGTGCTGAACCTCTTCCCGCTGCCGCCGCTCGATGGCGGTCGCATCGCGGTGAGCTTGCTGCCCAACCGCCTGGCGTGGAAATACGCGCGCATCGAGCCTTATGGCTTTCCCATCCTGCTGGTGCTGCTGTTCACCGGCGTGCTGGGCGCGATCATGTGGCCGGTGATGGCGATCTTCCGCTATCTGCTGGCGGTCGTGCTCGGTTTCTGATGCGATGATGGGTGTGATGTTGCGTTCCGTCGTGAAGCGTGCGGCCGCGGTGCGGGCATGAACCTGCCGCTGGAACTGGCGCCGCTGGAAGCGGCGGGCGAACTCGAGGGCGTCGCGCGCTTGTATGGCGAGCCCCTGCTCGAACTGCCCAAAGACCTGTATATTCCGCCCGACGCGCTGCAGGTATTTCTCGAGGCTTTCGAAGGGCCGCTGGATCTGTTGCTGTACCTGATCCGCAGGGCCAATCTCAACGTCCTCGACATCCCGATGGCACCACTGACGGCGCAGTACCTGCAGTACGTCGAGGCGATGCGCGCGTCCAACCTCGAGCTTGCGGCGGAATACCTGCTGATGGCTGCGGTCCTGCTCGAGATCAAGTCGCGCATGCTGTTGCCACGGCCACCGCGCGAGAGCACCGAGGAAGAGGATCCGCGCGCAGAGCTTGTGCGCCGCCTGCTCGAATACGAGCAGATGAAACGCGCCGCGGCGACGATCGACCAGTTGCCGCGGGTCGAGCGCGACTTCGAATGGGTGGGCGTGTTCGTCGCCGAGAAGGTGTTCGAGCGCCAGCCGGAGGTCAGCCTGCACGACTTGCAACTCGCGTGGCTGCGCATCATGAAGAAGGCGCGGCTGACGCAGCATCACCGTGTCGGGCGCGAGCAGTTGTCGGTGCGCGAGCACATGACGGACATCCTGCGCCGACTGCGCGCCGGTGCTTATGTGATGTTCGATACCCTGTTCGATGTCGGGCTCGGTGCGCCGGGCCTGGTGGTGAGCTTTCTCGCCGTGCTCGAGTTGGTGAAGGAAAAGCTGGTCGAAGTGACCCAGAACGAGGCGTTTGCGCCGATCTATGTGAAGCTGGCAGATGCAACCCGCGACCACGCCTGAAGCATGGGTGCGCATCGTCGAGGCCGCGTTGCTGGCCGCGCCCGCGCCCCTGGCGGTGTCGGAGCTGCGCCGCCTGTTCGACGAGGACCCCGGCCCCGACCTGGTACGCCGCCTGCTCGACGAGCTGCGCACTGAATGGGCCGCTGCGGGCCGCGGCGTGGAGCTGGTGCAACTGGCAAGCGGCTGGCGGTTTCAGACGCGACCCGAGTATCAGGCCTACCTCGACCGGCTCAAGGAAGAGAAGCCGCCGCGCTACTCGCGCGCGGTGATGGAGACGCTTGCGATCATCGCCTACCGCCAGCCGGTGACGCGCGGCGACATCGAGGACATCCGCGGCGTCGCGGTGTCGCCGAGCGTTCTGAAAACATTGGAATCACGCGGATGGATCGATGTCGTCGGCCACCGCGACACGCCCGGGCGGCCCGCGCTGTTCGCGACCACACGGCGCTTTCTCGACGACATGGGTCTGCGCAGCCTGACCGAACTGCCTGCGCTTACCGAGATTGAAAGGATCATGGATCTTGTCGACACCTCGCAAATCGAATCGGCCGCTGCGCCCGCCCCTGAAGAAGAAGCCTGAGGCGGTCGAGATCCTCGACCGGCGTGAGGAGCCGCAGCGTGGGCGCGCTGGCGGTGGCCGCGCTGCGCGTGACGAGGATGCGCCGCCGCGCGGTCGCGATGCTCACCTGAACGCCGATCCGCGTGGCCCGCGCGCGCCGCATCCCGGTCGTGGGGGTGGTCACTCGCGCACCGAGGGTGAAGGCGCCCTGCGGCCCGATGCCCATCACTCCGCGCTGGGGCGTCCCGAGCGCGGCGAGCGCCCGCAGCGTGGCGCCGGCGGGCGCGGGCCGAGTGGAGGGCAGGGTGGCGGACGTAACGCGCCGACCGTGCTGGCCGAGCCGGAACGGCTGCAGAAGGTGCTGGCACAGGCGGGGGTGGCCTCGCGCCGCGAGATCGAGGAGCTGGTGATCGCCGGACGGATCTCGGTCAATGGCCTGCCGGCCTCGCTGGGCCAGAAGATCGGCCCGGGCGATCGCGTCAAGGTCAATGGCAAGCTGATCCCCCTGCGTTTCGCGCAGCGCTCGCCGCGCGTGCTGATCTATCACAAGCCCGAGGGCGAGATCGTGTCGCGCGACGATCCCGAAGGTCGCCCCACGGTGTTCGAACGCCTGCCGGTGCTGCGCAAGGGGCGTTGGCTGGCGGTGGGCCGGCTGGACTTCAATACCTCGGGCCTGCTGCTGTTCACCAACGACGGCGAGCTCGCCAACCGGCTGATGCATCCGCGCTACGAACTGGATCGCGAATACGCGGTGCGCGTGCTCGGCGAACTGACCGAGGAGCAGGCGCGCTCGCTCACCGAAGGCATCCAGCTTGAGGACGGCGCCGCGCGCTTCAACGGCCTGCGCGACGAGGGCGGAGAAGGCGCCAACCACTGGTATCGCGTCACCATCTCGGAAGGCCGCAACCGCGAGGTGCGGCGCATGTTCGAGGCGGTGGGCCTCACCGTGAGCCGCCTGATGCGCGTGCGCTATGGTCCGGTCGAGCTTCCCGCGCGCCTCAAGCGCGGCATGTGGATGGAGATGCCGGAGGCCGAGGCCTGCCGGCTTGCTGGCTTGCCTGTGCCCCAGCGTCGGCCGGACGAGCGCGAGAAGCGTCCGCCCAAGCTGCATCACACGACGCCCAGGATGCGCTGAGCCGAGACGGGCCTATTCCTCATGACTTGCCGGGTCGGCCCGCGACGATGCGGGTTTGCCCGGCTTTCGGTTTTGACGCTATAATCAGCGGGCTTTGATGGACGGTTTTCTGAATGTGGCTGTATCGGACGCATTTGGCGGGCGATCTGTCATCCAGTTGTGACCAGCGGAACAGGGTGTGGTCGGCAGGAATGGGCGTTTCGCCCATTTTTTATTTGTGGCGCAGGTGGCGGTGATGCGGGCAGGAATCGAAAATCTGATTGAACAGGTCGTGACCGGACTGGGGTTCGAACTCGTGGATGTCGAGTTCTCGCCCAAGGGACGGCTGCTGCGCGTCTTCATCGACATCGAGCGTGGCATCACCGTGGATGACTGTGCCACCGTCAGCAATCAGTTGCAGCGCGTGTTCGAAGTGGAGAACGTCGATTACGACCGGCTCGAGGTGTCCTCGCCGGGTCTGGATCGACCGCTGAAGAAGGCGATCGATTTCGAGCGCTTCGCCGGCAACGAGATCCAGTTGCGCTTGACGCTGCCGATCAACAACCAGCGCAATTTCGTCGGTGTGCTCGAAGGGCTGCGTGACGGCGCCGTGGTGCTGACCACCGACAAGGGCGAGATGCAGTTTCCGCTCGAAGACATCGAAAAGGCACGCCTTGTACCCAAATTCTGAGACTGTGGAAGTGGAGGTTTTACTGAAATGAGCCGCGAAATTCTGCTGCTTGTCGATGCACTGGCGCGGGAAAAGAACGTTGCCAAGGACATCGTGTTTGCCGCGCTCGAATCGGCGCTGGCCTCCGCGACCAAGAAGCGCATCCACGACGATGCCGACGTGGATGTCTCGATCGACCGCGAGACGGGCGATTACAAGTCTTACCGGCGCTGGGTGGTCCTGCCCGACGAAGAGGTCACCAACGACGAAGGCGAGATGGGCATCATCGACGCGCGCGAGATCAATCCCGACATCAAGGTCGGCGAGTACATCGAGGAGCCGCTCGAGTCGATCGACTTCGGTCGCATCGGCGCGCAGGCCGCCAAGCAGGTCATCCTGCAGAAGATCCGCGATGCCGAGCGCGAGCAGGTGCTGAACGACTTCCTTGAGCGCAAGGAATTTCTCGTGTCCGGCTCCATCAAGCGCATGGAGCGCGGCAGCGCGATCATCGAGGTGGGCCGCATGGAGGCGGTGCTGCCCCGCGATCAGCAGATCCCGCGCGAGAACCTGCGCGTGGGCGACCGCGTCAAGGCCTATCTGCTCAAGATCGACCGCGGCGCCCGCGGCCCGCAACTGATCCTGTCGCGCACTGCGCCCGAATTCCTGATGAAGCTGTTCGAGCTCGAGGTGCCCGAGATCGAGGACGGCCTGCTCGAGATCAAGGCCTGTGCCCGCGACCCCGGGCTGCGCGCCAAGATCGCGGTGAAGTCGAACGATCCGCGCATCGATCCGATCGGCACCTGCGTCGGCCTGCGCGGCTCGCGCGTCACTGCGGTGCGCAACGAGATCGGCGGCGAGCAGATCGACATCATCGTGTGGGCGTCGGATCCGGCGCAGTTCGTCGTATCGGCGCTGCAGCCCGCCGAAGTCGTGTCCATCGTTGTTGACGAAGAGGCGCACGCGATGGATGTGGTGGTCGACGAGAACAACCTCGCCATCGCGATCGGACGGAACGGCCAGAACGTGAAGCTCGCCTCCGAGCTGACGGGCTGGACGATCAACCTGATGAGCGAGCAGGAGTCGGCCGAGAAGACCGCCCAGGAGCAGCAGGGCCTGCGCGCGCTGTTCATGGAAAAACTGGACGTCGACGAGGAGGTCGCCGACATCCTGATCGAGGAGGGCTTCTCCTCGCTCGAAGAGATTGCCTACGTGCCGCTGGCCGAGATGCTCGAAATCGAGGCCTTCGACGAAGATACGGTCAATGAGCTGCGCAACCGCGCGCGCAATGTGCTGCTGACCGAGGCGATCGTCACCGAAGAGCAGTTGGAGAACGTCTCCGACGACCTGCTCAACCTCGACGGCATGGAAAGATCCCTTGCCGCAAGACTGGCCCAGAAGGGCATTCGTACCCGCGACGACCTCGCCGACCTCGCTGTCGACGAACTGGTCGAAATGGCCGGGATCGACGAAGAGCGAGCCAAGGCGCTGATTTCCGTTGCGCGCGCCCATTGGTTCGAAGAATGATGGGAGGGCAGTAATGGAACAGATGAGCGTGACCCAGTTTGCCGGCGAACTGAAAATGCCGGCCGCGGCGCTGCTCGAGCAGTTGAAGCGAGCCGGCGTCGACAAGACCGGCCCCGCCGACCTGCTGACCGAACAGGACAAGGCTCGGCTGCTGGAATACCTGCGCCGTGCGCATGGCGACAACGAGTCCAAGGGTAAGATCACCCTGACGCGCAAGCAGACCTCCGAGATCCGGGCGACCGACTCGACCGGCCGTGCGCGCACGGTGCAGGTCGAAGTCCGCAAGAAGCGTACCTTCGTCAAGCGTGACGAGCTGGCCGCCGAGGTGGCGGCCGCTCCGGCCGAAGGCGTGCAGCCGGTCGAGCAGATGCTTCACGAGGAGCCGGCGCCAATCGAGGCCGCGGTGGAGGCCGTCGTCGAACCGGTGGTCGAGTTTGTGCCGGAGCCGGTGGCCGAGGTGCCTGCCGTGGCTGAGGCGGTCGAGCCGCCTGTCCCTGCTGCGGAACCCGAGCCGGTGACGGCGTCGGAACCTGAAGCTGAGCCGGCGGCGGTCGCCGAAGAAGCCGCGCCTGCTTCCGAAGAGAGCGAGCCGGTGACCAAGTCGACCACCACGCTGGTGCGTCCGAAGCCGGTTTCGATCAACGAACTGCTGAGCGACGAAGAGCGCGCTGCGCGGGAACGCGAGGCAGCCCGTGGGCGGGCGCTGGCCGAGCGCCAGGCCGCCGACCTGCGCGCGCGCCAGGAGCGCGAGAGCGCCGCACGTGCGGCAGCCGAGGCGCGCAAGGCCGAGGAAGAAGCCCGCCTGCGCGCCGAGCAGCAGAAGAAGGAAGAAGCGGCCAAACCTGCGCCGGCCAAGGGGCCGTCCGGAACCCTGCATCGCCCGGCCAAAACCGAGGACAAGGGTGCCAAGGAAGGGCGCCGCGGCGCTCCGGCGCCGGTGCGCGAAGCCGAAGGCGCGAAGCGCCGTGGCGGCCTGAAGACGCGTGGCGAAGTCGGCGCGACCACTGGCGGCTGGCGTGGCGGCGGCAAGGGCGGCGGTCGTCACGGCCGCGGGCAGGATGATCGCCAGGCTTTCCAGGCGCCCACCGAGCCCATCGTGCGCGAAGTGCACGTTCCCGAAACCATCACCGTGGCTGACCTCGCCCACAAGATGGCGGTGAAGGCAACCGAAGTGATCAAGACCCTGATGAAGATGGGTTCCATGGTCACGATCAACCAGGTGCTGGACCAGGAGACGGCGATGATCGTCGTCGAGGAGATGGGCCACCAGGCCTTCGCTGCCAAGCTGGACGAGCCCGATGCCTTCCTCGAGGAAGTGGAGCACAAGGACGTCGAGGTCCTGCCGCGCGCGCCGGTCGTGACCGTCATGGGTCACGTCGACCACGGCAAGACCTCGCTGCTCGACTACATCCGCCGCGCCAAGGTGGCGGCGGGCGAGGCCGGCGGCATTACGCAGCACATCGGCGCGTATCACGTCGAGACGTCGCGCGGCATGCTGACCTTCCTCGATACCCCGGGCCACGAAGCGTTTACCGCCATGCGTGCCCGCGGTGCGAAGGCGACCGACATCGTCATCCTGGTGGTGGCGGCCGACGACGGCGTGATGCCGCAGACGCGTGAAGCCATCCACCATGCCAAGGCGGCCGGCGTTCCGCTGGTGGTGGCGATCAACAAGATCGACAAGCCGGATGCCAACCCCGAGCGTGTCACGCAGGAGCTGATCGCCGAATCGGTGATTCCCGAAGCCTACGGCGGCGATGTGATGTTCGTGCCGGTGTCGGCGAAGAAGGGCACCGGCATCGACGAACTGCTCGAGGCGGTGCTGCTGCAGGCGGAGGTGCTGGAGCTGATGGCGCCGGTCGATTCGCCGGCGAAGGGCCTGATCATCGAGGCGCGCCTCGACAAGGGCCGTGGCCCGGTCGCGTCGCTGCTGGTGCAGTCCGGTACCCTGCGCAAGGGCGACGTGCTGCTCGCTGGCGGTACCTTCGGCCGCATTCGTGCCATGCTGGACGAGTACGGCAAGCAGATCGAGGAAGCCGGTCCGTCCATCCCGGTCGAGGTGCTCGGCCTGTCCGACGTGCCGGCAGCCGGTGACGAGGCGATCGCGCTTGCCGACGAGAAGAAGGCGCGGGAGATTGCGCTGTTCCGCCAGGGCAAGTTCCGCGACGTCAAGCTCGCCAAGCAGCAGGCGGCCAAGCTCGAGACCATGCTGGAACAGATGGCCGAGGGCGAGGTCAAGAGCCTGCCGCTCATCATCAAGGCCGACGTGCAGGGTTCGCAGGAAGCGCTGGTGCAGTCGCTGCAAAAGCTCTCCACCGACGAGGTCCGGGTCAACGTCATCCACGCCGGTGTCGGCGCGGTGTCCGAGTCCGACGTCAACCTGGCGCAGGCTTCGGGTGCGGTCATCATCGGTTTCAACACCCGCGCCGATGCGGGTGCGCGCAAGCTGGCCGAAACCTTCGGTGTCGACATCCGCTACTACAACATCATCTACGACGCAGTGGATGAGGTGAAGGCAGCGCTGTCGGGCATGCTGGCGCCGGAGAAGCGCGAGGAGGTCATCGGCCTGGTCGAGATCCGCCAGGTATTCACGATCTCCAAGGTCGGCTCCGTGGCCGGCTGCTACGTGCTCGAGGGTACGGTCAAGCGTGGGTCCTCGGCACGCCTGCTGCGCAACCATGTGGTGCAATGGACGGGCGAGCTCGATTCGCTGAAGCGCTTCAAGGATGACGTGAAGGAAGTGAAGGCCGGCTATGAGTGCGGCCTGCAGCTCAAGAACTACAACGACATCCAGGAAGGCGACCAGCTCGAGATCTTCGAGATCAAGGAAGTGGCGAGGACGCTGTAAGCGATGCCCAAGGAGTATTCCCGCAGCCAGCGCGTGGTGGAGCAGATCCGCCGCGAGCTGGCCGAGCTGATCCGGCTCGAGGTCAAGGATCCGCGTGTCGGCTTCATCACGCTGACAGATGTCGAGATCACGCCCGACTACGCCCACGCCAAGGTGTATTTCACCTCGATGACGGGCGAGGCGGACGTGCCTGAGATCCTGCAGGGCTTGCGGCGCGCGAGTGGTTTCCTGCGCCGTGAACTGGGGCGGCGTGTGCGCATCCACACCACGCCCGAACTGCACTGGCACTACGACCGCTCGGTGGAAGAGGGCAGCCGCCTGTCGAAGCTGATCGACGACGTGGTGCGCGAGGATGAGGCGCGTCATCATGACGAGGCCGGCGCCGGCGATGAGCAGGGTGACGGTGACAAGTCCTGAGGCCCACCCGCAGCCCAAACGACAGAAGTCGCCGCAGCGCAGGATCGTGCGCCGCATCGTCGACGGCGTGCTGCTGCTCGACAAGCCGCAGGGTCTGAGCTCCAATCACGCGTTGCAGGCGGCGCGCCGCCTGCTCAACGCCGCCAAGGCGGGCCATACCGGCACGCTGGATCCGATGGCGACCGGCCTGCTTCCGCTCACCTTCGGCGAGGCGACGAAGTTCTCGCAGATGCTGCTCGATGCCGACAAGACTTATGAGGCGGTGGTGCAGCTCGGCGTCGAGACCGACAGCGGCGATGCCGAAGGCAGGGTGGTCGCCACGCATCCGGTGGCGGTCACCGAGGCGGCCGTGGTGGAGGTCCTGTCGCGTTTCCGCGGCGACATCGAGCAGGTGCCGCCGATGTATTCAGCGCTCAAGCGCGATGGCAAGGCGCTCTACGAATATGCACGCGAGGGCATCGAGCTCGAACGCGAGGCCCGGCGAGTCACCATCCATGCGCTCGAGCTGCTGGCGTTCGACGGCGATCGCTTCGGCATCCGGGTGGCCTGCAGCAAGGGCACCTACATCCGGACGCTGGCGATGGACATCGGCGCCGCGCTTGGCTGCGGCGCACACCTGTGCGCGTTGCGGCGTACTCGCATCGGCGCGTTCGATGTGTCGGAGGCGGTGACGCTGGAGCGCCTCGAAGCCGCACCCGCTGATGAACGTGACGCGTTGCTGGCACCGGTGGATGCGCTGGTGGGCGAGTTCGACGTGGTCGCACTGACTGCCGAGGAGGCGACCTGGCTGCTGCAGGGGCGCACGCTGCGGCTGGCAAAGCAGGAGGCCCCTGGCCCTGTGCGCGCCTATGGTCCGCATGGGTTTCTCGGGCTCGCGCAGTGGCAGGCCGATGGCGCGCTCGCGCCGCGGCGGCTGATCGCCACCGGCACGGATGCGCCGGTCAACGCATCCGCATGATATGGATTGAGTTTTTGGGATGGCGGGGTATAATCCGCCGCTTCTGATTGGCAGAACACACGAGTAAAGACACACATGGCTCTTGATATCGCATCCAAGTCGAAGATCGTCTCCGACTTTCAGCGCGCCCAGGGCGACACCGGTTCGCCGGAAGTCCAGATCGCGCTCCTGACCGCCCGCATCAACGGTCTCGCCCCTCACTTCAAGGAGCACGCGAAGGATCACCATTCCCGCCGCGGCCTCCTGAAGATGGTGAGCCAGCGCCGCAAGCTGCTGGACTACCTGAAGGGCCGTAACGCCGACAGCTATCGCAATCTGATCGAGCGTCTCGGCCTGCGCAAGTAATTGCGTCCGTGACGAGCCTCACAGCGCCGATCAGGGCGACTTAAGCCAGCAAAGCCGGTGCGAGCCCATGCGGGTCGCGCCGGCTTTTGTCGTTTCGGTGGCCGATTCGCCCATCGCAGTCGCGGTCGGCGCTCGTCCTCTTGCGGGATCTGCTCCCGCCCATGCAGTTGTAGTTTGCTGCACTTCTTCGAAAAAGGAATCTTCCCTTGCCTAACGCCATCAAGAAAACCTTCGCCTACGGCGCGCACACCGTCACCCTCGAGACCGGCGAGATTGCCCGCCAGGCAGGTGGTGCCGTCGTCGTCAACATGGACGAGACCGTGGTGCTCGCGACCGTGGTCGGTGCCAAGGAAGCCCGTCCGGGCCAGGACTTCTTCCCCCTTACCGTCGATTACGTCGAGAAGTTCTACGCCGCGGGCCGTATTCCCGGCGGTTTCTTCAAGCGTGAGGGCCGCCCGAGCGAGAAGGAGATCCTCACCTCGCGCCTGATCGACCGCCCGATCCGACCGCTCTTCCCCGAGGGCTTCATGAATGAAGTCCAGGTCATCGTCACCGTGCTGTCGCTCAACCCCGAGATCGACCCCGACATTCCGGCAATGATCGGCGCCTCGGCCGCGCTCGCGATCTCCGGCCTGCCCTTCAATGGCCCGGTCGGCGCCGCCCGCGTCGGCTACCTTGACGGGCAGTACATCCTGAACCCCACTGCCACGCAACTGGAAGCGAGCGAGATGAACCTCGTCGTCGCCGGCACGCAGGCTGCGGTGCTGATGGTCGAATCGGAGGCGCAGGAGCTGCCCGAGCAGGTCATGCTCGGTGCCGTGGTTTTCGGCCACGAGCAGATGCAGACCGCGATCAAGGCGATCAACGAGCTGGTCGAAGTCGCCGGCAAGCCGGAATGGGACTGGCAGCCGGCGCCCGCCAACGAGGCGCTGATCGCGCGCGTGACCGAGCTGGCCAAGGCCGGGATGGAAGAGGCCTTCCGCATCACCAGCAAGCAGGAGCGTTCGGCGCGCCTGTCCGAAATCCGCAAGCGCGTGATGGCGCAACTGACCGAAGGCGTGGAGAACCCGCCGTCGGCCAACGAGATCAAGGACATCTTCTTCAATCTCGAGGCGGGCATCGTCCGCAGCCGCATCCTGAACGGCGAGCCGCGCATCGATGGTCGCGACACCCGTACCGTGCGTCCGATCGAGATCCGCACCGGCGTGCTGCCGCGCACCCACGGCTCGGCGCTGTTCACCCGCGGTGAGACGCAAGCGCTGGTGGTGGCGACGCTGGGCACCGGCCGCGACGAGCAGATCATCGACGCCATCGGTGGCGAGTACAAGGAGCGCTTCCTGCTCCACTACAACTTCCCGCCGTTCTGCACCGGCGAGACCGGCCGCTTCGGCATCACCAAGCGCCGCGAAGTGGGCCATGGCCGCCTCGCCAAGCGCTCGCTGGTGGCGATGCTGCCGAAGGCCGAGGAGTTCTCCTACACGGTGCGGGTGGTGTCGGAAATCACCGAGTCCAACGGCTCGTCGTCGATGGCTTCCGTCTGCGGCGGCTCGCTGGCGATGATGGATGCAGGCGTGCCGCTGAAGGACCACGTTGCCGGCATCGCCATGGGCCTCATCAAGGAAGGCAACCGCTTCGCCGTGCTGACCGACATCCTGGGCGATGAGGACCACCTCGGCGACATGGACTTCAAGGTCGCCGGTACGGTGAATGGCGTCACCGGCCTGCAGATGGACATCAAGATCCAGGGCATCACCAAGGAAATCATGCACGCCGCGCTGGAGCAGGCCAGGGCCGGCCGGCTGCACATCCTGAGCCTGATGAAGCAGTCGCTGGCGGCGTCGCGCGGCGAGGTGTCCGAGTACGCACCGCGCATGATCAACATGAAGATCAACCCCGAGAAGATCCGCGATGTGATCGGCAAGGGTGGCGCAGTGATCCGCGCGCTGCAGGAAGAGACCGGCACCGTGATCGAGATCGAGGACGATGGTCAGATCACGATCTCGTCGGTCAGCGCCGAAGGTGCGCAGGCCGCCAAGGCGAAGATCGAGGCGATCACCGCCGAAGTCGAGGTCGGCAAGGTGTATGAAGGCACGGTGATCCGCCTGCTGGACTTCGGCGCCATCGTGAACATCATGCCGGGCCGCGATGGCCTGCTGCACGTGTCGCAGATCGCCAACGAGCGCGTCAATAACGTGGCCGACTACGTCAAGGAAGGCCAGGCGGTGCGCGTGAAGGTGCTCGAGACCGACGAGCGTGGCAAGATCCGCCTGAGCATGAAGGCGCTGCTGAACGAGAACGCCGGCTGAGTCGTGCCGCTCGCCTCCCTCCGAATGGGGGGAGGCAGCAAAAACAAAAGGGACGCCGCGGCGTCCCTTTTTTTGTCGGTGGAGTTGATCGCTTATTTGGCGACCTGGCGCTCGCGCATCTCTTCCAGAGTCTTGCAGTCGATGCACATGGTCGCGGTCGGGCGCGCTTCCAGGCGCTTCAGGCCGATCTCCACGCCGCAACTGTCGCAGTAGCCATATTCGCCTGCGTCGATGCGACCGAGCGCCTCGTCGATCTTCTTGATCAGCTTGCGCTCGCGGTCGCGGTTGCGCAGCTCCAGTGCGATGTCGGACTCCTGGCTGGCGCGATCGTTGGGGTCGGCGAACACGGTGGCCTCGTCCTGCATGGTATGCACCGTGCGCTCGATATCCTCCATCAGCTCGCTCTTGAGCGTGCCCAGGATCTCGCGGAAGTGGGCCATCTGCTTCTCGCTCATGTACTCCTCGCCAGCGGCGGGGACGTACGGCGGGAATTGCTTGTGCAGGGTATCTTCAGCCATGAATCGACTTCCGTAGGTAGGTGATTGGATCAAGCGGACTTAATAGCAGAATCACGACGCGCCAGCAAGCGAGCCGTGGACGCTGCGGCGCAGCGCTCCGTTTTCGCGTTCGGCAAGGCGCCGCTGCAGACTGAGTCGCAAAAGACAAAAACCGCCACGCAGGCGGTTCTCGTCATGAAAATCTGGGGCGACATACCGGAATCGAACCGGTGACACCTGGAGCCACAATCCAGTGCTCTACCAACTGAGCTAATGCCGCCATTACTACCGAACTCCGGGAAACCCGTCGTCCAAAAACTCGTCCTGGCCTGCCCGGCAGGGATCGAACCTGCAACCCCCAGCTTAGAAGGCTGGTGCTCTATCCAGTTGAGCTACGGGCAGATTCCCGCGGGCAATCGGAGTGTGAGCTGGTCGGGGTGGAGGGATTCGAACCCCCGACATCTTGCTCCCAAAGCAAGCGCGCTACCGGACTGCGCTACACCCCGAGAGCCGCGCACTATATAGATCTCCGCCCGGTACGTCAAACATATTTTTCGCCTTCTGCGGCGGCGGCCGGATTCCACCGCCCGCCCGCCCTTTGCCAGGCCAGAACGATGCGGGCGAGGTTGCCGAGAAGCCAGCCGAATTCGAGCATGACGGCTGCGCCGGCTGCGTAGGACAGCAGCGGCAGGAACACCGCGCCCAGCAGCAGGGCCAGTGCGGCGGCGTGAGTGATGAGCTGTCGCCGAACCGGCAGGTCGGGGGACAATTTCTTCACGTTGGGTGCCTTGATCCCGGCCTGGGTCAGATGCAGCCAGGCGAGGAAGGGCACGATCTTGTAGAGCATTGCGCTGATGACACCGACGAAGCCGCCATGCAGGATCAGGATGCCGGCCAGCAAGGACAGGGCGTCTGCTTCGGTGACGAGGGAACCCAGTATTGCGACCGAGCCGGCGATGATCGAGGTCATCGCAAGCCTGAAGGCGAGAAAGGATGCATCCGGCGTGCTGCGGCGGGAACGCGCCTGCAGGCGCAAGGTCGTTGCGCCGAAGCCGATCGCCAGCGCGCACAGGAGCCCCGCCAGGGCGATGCCGGTGCCGTGCAGGGAGGCGATTGCGGCGATCGACCACAAGGCCAGCAGGATCAGTACCGACGGCGCCCAGACGCGCGTCAGGCGTTGAGGGTAGGCGGGGGTGATCTGGAACATCGGCACGATCACCCAACTGGTTGCAGCCACCAGCATCGCGCCCCAGCCCATCCAGGCCCATCCCGCGTGAAGATTGACCAGCGCAGGCAGGTCGATCGGCAGGGACAAGCCACGGGCCAGCGTGGTCGCCAGAATGACGCCCAGCGCCGCGGTGACCAGTAGTCCGATGAGCGCGAGGCGCAGGTCGCGCGGTGTATCGCTGCGACCCCGTGCCGATGGGGCGCGGCGGAAGGCCAGGGCGGCGGCAAGGAGGAAGATGGCCAGGCCGGCCGCGAGGAGCGCTGCACCAGCCAGTGTGGCGCCCGGCTGCCCCTGCCACAGTCCCCAGCTCAGACCGACGCTGCCCCCTGCCAGCAGCGGGTGGGTGAGGCGCGCGGTGCGTAGCGGCGTGAGCAGCGATGCGCCCGCGACGACTGGCAGGATCTGCATCAACGCGCCCAGCATCACCTGCAGCATGCTGCCGGTGGCAACAAGGTGCACCGCGCCAAGCGCCGCGGGCGACCAGCGCGAACCCAGTGCACTTCCGTCGATCAGCAGCAATGCGCCGGCGGCGATGCCGAAGAGCGGCGCGGTCAGGAAGTAGCGCAGCGGCACCGAGAACGGCGGCGCGTCCTCATACGACAGGCCGGGGTTGGCACTGCTCATGGTCGGGTGATGCGGATCTCGACCACGCCGTCATCGCGAACCGTCTCCTCGTGCCGATAGCCGTCGCGGTCGAGGATGCGGAACAGGGGGTAGGGCATGCGATCGATCAATAGCGTCAGCTCGCCACCCGGGGCCAGATCTGCGACCCCTTCCATTGCGCGTTCGAAAGGCTCCGGCGGCTCCAGGCCGCGTGCATCGACAAGGATTGCGCTCATGCCGGCATTTTCCGGCTGATGCGCTGTCCCAGCGCCTCGGTCAGCGCGTCGCGCTCGGTCGCCAGGCGGGCGTCGCACATCGGATAGAGCATGTTCTCTTCCTTCATGTTGTGCTGCTGCATCATGATCAGCAGGGTTTCCGCCTCGCCGGCGAAGTCGTCCGCATCGCGCCGGGCGAGGGCATCCTTGAGGCTGGCGACGATGGAACGCATGTCGGCATGTTCCCCGCGCATGACCTCGGTGGGGCCATGGGTCATGCCGGTGACGGCTTCGAAGCGCGGAAATAGTTGCTCCTCCTCGGCGCGGAAGTGCGTCTCGAGCGCAGCGGCGAAGGCATTTACGGCCTTGGCGGCAGCGTCCCAGTCGCGGCGCGCGACGAGGCTCTCGGCGAGGGCGAATTCATGGTCGCAGTCGCGGTGGTCCTGGGTCATCAGGGAGGAAATCAGGCTCATGTGCAGCTCCGGTCGGGGTGTTGGAGTATTTTCTCCGGGCAATCCCCGGCGGCATTGATACGAGTCAAGTCGGCCCGTGCGGATGCCCGACATGCGTCGTAAATGCAGCTGGCCTGGAAGCCCGACGGGCCGAACGGGCACAATGCAGCTCCCGCAGCGAATCGAGACGGCATGGCACTTCCACTCCTTCCGCGCGCCGGGCTGAGGATCTTCCTGCCCTTTGCCCTCGGCTATTTCCTGTCCTACCTGCTGCGCACGGTCAATGCCGTGATCTCTCCGGTGTTGACGGGGGAACTGGGGCTTTCCGCCGCGGATCTCGGCCTGCTCACCAGCACCTATTTCCTCGCCTTCGGGCTGGCGCAGATCCCGGTCGGTGTTGCGCTCGACCGTCTTGGCCCGCGGCGCGTGGAGGGCACGCTGCTGCTCGTCACCGCGGTCGGCGCGGCCAGCTATGCGCTGGGCGATTCGCTCGCTGCGCTCGGGCTTGCGCGCGCGCTCATCGGCCTGGGCGTGTCGGCTTGCCTGATGGCGGCCTTGAGCGGATTCGCGCGCTGGTATCCGCGCGAGCGGCAGAGCTCGATGACCGGTTTCATCATGTCCGCAGGGGCGGTGGGGGCGCTCACGGCCAGCGTGCCGGTGGAGGCGGCGCTGCCGCTGATGGGCTGGCGCGCCGTATTCTGGATCGTCGCCGGGGTTGCGCTGGCTGCTTCGGTGCTGATCTTCCGCCTGCTGCCCGACGACGCCGGGCCCGGCGGACGCGAGTCGGCGGGCGAGGCGCTCAGGCTGGTCGCGGGGATCTACCTGTCGCCGCAGTTCCTGCGCTTCGCCGGGTCGTCGCTGTGCTTCGTCGGCGGCTTCATGGCGCTGCAGAGCCTGTGGGTGGTGCCCTGGCTGATGAACGTCAATCGACTGGACATCGGCCACGCGGCACGCATTCTGGTGCTGCTCAACCTCGGCATGCTGGGTGGCCAGCTCTCGATCGGCCTGCTCGGCACCTCGCTTGCGCGCAGGGGAGTGAAGCCGCTCAACCTGATGCAGATCGGCTATTGCCTGGTGCTGCTGGTCGAGCTGCTCATCCTGTTCGATGGCGGCCCGCCCGCCGCACTGTGGTTCCTGCTCGGCCTGCTGTCGGCGGTGAATTCGCAGACCTATCTCGCCAGCGCGACACATTTCCCGCGCACGCTGTTCGGGCGCGTCAGCACGGCGACCAACCTGATGGCCTTCGCGGGTGCGTTCCTCATGCAGTGGGGCATGGGGCTCACGCTGGATGCGCTCAAGGATGCGGGCTACGCGATGGACACGGCGCTGCGGTGCGTCTTCGCGGGCCTCATTGCGCTGCAGGGGCTGGCGATCCTGCCCTTGTTGCGGGAAGCCAGGCTATCGTTCCGGCGCAGCGGCGAGAGCCCGGTGCCCGCCGCGAGCCGCCGTGATCCGCGCGACGGTTGAGGGCGCGCCGTTCGCGCCTGCGCGGCCCCGGCGCGGCCCAGGACCGATAGAATCGCGCGCTTTGCGACGGTCGATCGCGTCGGCGAGCGAACCGGGCGTCGCAAGCGGATGCCGCCCTGCACCCCGGACAGGTACCGGCAGTTGCGAAAGCGGCGCAAAATATGCCCCGCGTCGCGTCAGGGCGGTGGCTGCCGTCCGTCCAGGGCGCGCAGGCATGAAACAATGAAAAAGAGCGAGACCAGGGAGTGCCTTCATGACTGAAACCACCACCAGTGCGGCTGCGCCGAGCGCCCTGCGACGCTATGCACGCGCCGCGAAGTGGGTGGCGGGCGTGCTCGTCGCCGTGGCCGCGATCGGCTTCGGCGTGGTGCCGCCTGTAGCGAAACACTATGCGACGAAGATTGCCAGCGACGTGCTCGGGCGCGTGGTGAGCGTGGACGCGGTGCGCGTCAACCCCTTCGCATTGACGGCGGAACTGCACGGCGTACGCGTGATGGAAGCGGACGGCAGCACCGAGGCCCTGGGTTTCGACATGCTGCGCGTCAACGGCGAGCTGGAGTCCCTCGTCCGCGGTGGCGTCGTACTGCACGAGGTGTCGCTCGACGGGCCGCGGGTGAACGTGGTGCTGCAGGACGGTGGGCGGAGCAACTGGCAGGACGTGCTCGACCGCCTCGCGGCGCAGCCGAAGAGCGAATCCAAGGGCCAGACGCTGTTCTCGATCGGCAACATCCACGTCGGCAACGGCCGTATCGCCGTCAATGACCAGCCGCGCGGCCTCAAGCACGAACTCAGCGGCATCGAGCTCGGCGTGCCCTTCGTGTCCAACCTGCCGGTGAAGGTGGATGTCTTCATCGAACCCAAGTTCGCGGCGACGCTCGATGGCGACCCGATCGGGCTGAGCGCGCGCAGCAAGCCGTTCAAGGACACGCACGAAACCATCCTCGAGCTGGCGCTGAAGGAGTTCGATCTCGCGCCCTGGATGGCGTACCTGCCGTTCGAGCCCAGCTTCCGCCTGCCTTCCGGCCTGCTCACCACCAACCTGGAACTGGCTTTTGCGCAGCCGCCCGAAGCGGACGCCAAGCCGCTGGTGACGCTGCGCGGACAGGTGCAGGTGGAGAAGCTCGAAGTGCAGGACAAGACCGGCGCGCCCGCGGTGAAGGTGGCCGAGTTCGGACTGGAGCTTGCCGACGTCGAGCCCTTCGCCAACAAGTGGCATTTCACCCGCCTCCGCCTGCACCAGCCGGAAATCGATCTCGTGCGGCTCAAGGATGGCGGCATCAACCTGGCGACGCTGGCGCCGCCGCCGTCCAAGGACCCTGCCCAGAACGCGCCGCAGGCCGATGAGGCCAAGCCGTCGCAGCCCGACTTCCTGCTGGCCGATGCGCGCATCCGCGAAGGCGTGGTGCGGCTCGAGGACCGCTCGCTGGCCGACCCTTTCCGTGCCCGCGTCGAGGCGATCAACCTCGACATGCGCGACCTCGCCAACACCGGCGACATGCCGGCCGAAATCCGGCTCGACTACGTCACCGACGGCGGCGAGAAGATCACCCACGAGGACAAGCTGAGCCTGGCTCCTTTCGTCTTCGAAGGCGCGGCCACACTGGAAGCGATCAAGCCGGCGCGCTATGCAGCCTATGCCGCGGCGGCCTTGCCCGGCGGCGAGTTGCGCAGCGGCCAGCTCGACGGCTCGGTGCACTACCGCGTCGCGCTGAGTGCTGACGGCAAGCCCGACATCAAGGTCGGCAGCGACAACCTTTCACTGCGCGATTTCGCGCTTGCGCTGAAGGGGCAGAAGGAGCCGGCGGTTCGCGTGCCCGAGCTCAACGTCAACAAGCTCGCGGTCGACGTCGGCGCACGCACCGTGAATCTGGCCGAGCTTGGCGTCAAGGGCGCTTCAGTGTCCGCCGTGCGCCTGAAGGACGGCCGCTTCGACCTCCTCGGACTCACCGGCGACAAGCCCAAGCCCAGCAGCGAGGGACCGGATTGGGTGGTCAAGGTGGACAAGCTGGCGCTCGAGAACGCTGCCGTGCGGCTGGAGGATCGCACCGTGGCGAAGCCCGTCGTCCTCGTGGTCGACGGGATCGGGCTGCAGCTCGACAACGTGTCGACCGCCAAGGGGGCGACGACGCAGCTCAAGCTCGATTCGCACATCAACAAGCGCGGCCGGCTCGGCGCCAGTGGTGCGGTGACGCTGGAGCCCCTGAAGGCCGAGCTGAAGCTCGATCTGCGCAGCGTCGACCTGTTGCCGCTGCAGCCCTATGTGCTGGAAAAGACCAAGATCGCGATTTCGCGCGGCAACCTCACCACGCGCGGCAGCCTCGACCTGAACACGGCGAAGAACGGTAGCCTGCTCGGGCGCTTCAGGGGCGACGTCGGCGTGGCCGACTTCGCTTCGATCGACAAGCTCAATGCCACCGACTTCGTGCGCTGGCGCGCGCTCGACGTCGGCGGCATCGACCTCAAGCTGCAGCCTTTTGCGCTCGACATCGACAAGGTCGCACTGAACGACTTCTACACCCGCCTGATCCTCGATGAAAAAGGCCGCCTGAACCTGCGCGAGATCCGCGGTGATGGCAGCGAGGCCGAGCCGGAGGCGAAGGCCGGGAGGCCCGCCGCCGAGGCCCCTGTGGCGGCTGAAGGGCCGGCGGGCGTCGGTGCGCCGCAGGCGGCCTCGGGCACAGACAGCGGCAAGCGCAGCGCCGAGCTGCCGCCACGCCGCGAACCGCCGCCGCCGATCCGTGTGGGCCGCATCGACGTCAAGGGCGGCAATGTCGCCTTCAGCGACCGCTTCATCCGTCCGAACTACAACGTCAACCTGACCGGCATGGCGGGCTCGCTCACCGGCCTTTCGTCCGACCCGACGACGATCGCGAAGCTGGATCTCAGCGGCAAGGTGGACAACGCGGCGCCGGTCAAGGTCGTTGGCGAGCTCAACCCTTTCCGCCAGGATGCCCACCTGGACATCCTCGCCACGGTAAAGGACTTCGAGCTGACTGGCCTGTCGAGCTACTCGGGCAAGTACGTGGGTTACGGCATCGCCAAGGGCAAGCTGTCGGCCGAACTCAACTACAAGATCGAGGATCGCAAGCTCACCGCGACCAACCAGATCTTCCTCGACCAGCTCACCTTCGGTGACAAGGTCGACAGCCCCGATGCGCTGAACCTGCCGGTGCAGCTCGCGGTGTCGCTGCTGAAGAACGCGCGCGGCGAGATCGACCTCCACCTGCCGGTCAGCGGCACCCTCGACGACCCCCAGTTCAGCGTCTTCGGCCTCGTCGTCAAGGTGCTGGTGAACCTGATCGGCAAGGCGATCACCGCGCCGTTCGCGCTGCTCGGTTCGGTCCTCGGAGGCGGCGAGGAGCTCTCCAGCCTCGATCTCGCGCCGGGGCTCGCCCGGCCGGGTGAGGTGCAGCAGCAGAAGCTGAAGACGCTGGCGCAGGCGCTCGTCGATCGTCCGGCGCTGCGCCTGGACATTACCGGCAGGGCCGATCCGGCGCGGGACACCGACGACCTGAAGCAGGCGATGCTGCAGCGCACGGTGCGGGCGCAGAAGCTGAAGGCGATGGTCGGCAAGGGACAGGATGCGCCGTCGGTGGACGACATGCAGATCAGCCCCCAGGAGTATCCCGAGCTCCTGAAAAAGGCCTACAAGGAGGCCGATTTCAAGAAGCCGCGCAACATGATCGGCCTCACCAAGGACCTGCCGGTGCCTGAGATGGAAGCGCTGATGATCGCCAACATCGCCGTCGGCGACGCCGACCTGCGCGCATTGGCCGAGCAGCGCGCGCAGGAAGTGAAGAACTGGCTGACCACCGAAGGCAAGGTACCTGCCGAGCGTGTCTTCCTGCTCGCGCCCAAGGTCGAGGCGATCGCCGAAGGCGGGCAGGTGCAGTTCGCGCTGCGCTGAGCGCGGGGCTCAGGCGGACAGGCGTTGCGCAAGTCGCAGCGCCTGTCCGCGTTCCAGTTGTTGCGCGAAACCCGGAAAATCCAGCCGCAGGCGTTTCTGCAGCTCGATGGCGATGGCGCGCATGAACTTCCAGCGCGGCGCGAAGCTGGCATCGCGAAAGGCGAACAGGATGTAGTTGCCGTCCTCGCGCACCGACATCGCGATCACTGCGTCGTCGAACGCGGTCAGCAAGCGCTCGACGTGGCGCGCATAGGTTTCCTTGTTGCCGGCGACGTTCATCACCAGTACGCCGCTCGCGGACAGCCGGCGGCGCGCCTGCTCGTAGAACTCGAAGCTGGCGAGCTCCTCGGCAACGCCGTCGGGGCCGAAGGCGTCGATCATCAGCACATCGATGCGCCCGGGGTGGTCCCTCACAAAGTCGGCGCCGTCGCCATGGATCACCTGCAGTCGCTCGTCGTCGGGCGGCACGCAGAATTGCTCGCGCAGGGCGATCACGTCCGCGTCGATTTCCACCACGGCAAGGCGGGTAGCAGGCAGGTGGCGATGGCAGAAGTTCGCCAGCGAGCCGCCGCCCAGGCCGATCATCACCATCTGCCGTGGCCGCGGGTTGAACAGCAGGAAGGCCGTCATGCGCTGTGCGTAGCCGAGTTGCAGCGCGCAGGGGTCGGCGATCTTCATCACGCTCTGCACGTAGCCGAGGCTGAAATGCAGTGCGCGCAAGCCGCCGTTCTCGAGCACGAAAGGCCTGCCGTAGCTGCCGTCCCGCAGATGCGCGCGCAGGGCCTCGATGTCGCTGCCGGGCGGCTCCAGCAGACGGACGACACCCGGTTCCTCCGGGAAGGGGCTGGGGAATTCGATGAGGGCTTGCAAGCGCGAGCGGAACGAGACGGGGGAACGAGACGGAAAAGGAAAGCGCCGCCCACCGGGGCGGCGCGCATCGTGCGCCGGTGGACGAATCCCCCGGCGCAGGCGTGACGATCAGACCGCGGCCAGGGCCTGGTCCAGATCGGCGAGGATGTCGTCGATATGCTCGATGCCGATCGACAGCCGCACCATGTCGGGCGACACGCCGGCCTTGGCGAGCTCTTCCGGTGCAAGCTGGCGGTGGGTGGTGGAGGCGGGGTGGCAGGCGAGCGACTTGGCGTCGCCGATGTTCACCAGGCGGGTGACGAGCTTCAGCGCATCCTGGAAGCGGGCACCGGCCTCCAGTCCGCCTTTCACGCCGAAGGACAGGATGCCCGACGCGCGGCCGCCCATGTACTTCTGCACCAGCGCGTGATCCTTGTGGTCGGGCAACCCGGCGTAGTTCACCCAGGCGACCTTGCCATGGCCGCGCAGGAATTCGGCCACCTTCCTGGTGTTGGTGCAGATGCGGTCCATGCGCAGTGCCAGCGTCTCGATGCCCTGCAGGATCAGGAAGCTGTTGAAGGGCGAAATGGCTGCGCCGGTGTTGCGCAGCGGCACCACCCGCGCGCGCGCGATGAAGGCAGCCGCGCCGAGCGCCTCGGTATACACGACGCCGTGGTAGGACACGTCGGGCTCGTTCAGGCGGCGGAAGCGCGCCTTGTGCTCGGCCCACGGGAACTTGCCCGAATCGACGATGATGCCGCCGATCGAGTTGCCGTGCCCGCCCAGGTACTTCGTCAGCGCGTGCACCACGATGTCGGCGCCATGCTCGAAGGGGCGGCACAGGTAGGGGGAGGGCACGGTGTTGTCCACGATCAGCGGCACGCCGGCCTTGTGCGCGATCTCGGCCAGGCGGCCGATGTCGGTGACGTTGCCGAGCGGGTTGCCGACCGACTCGCAATAGATGGCCTTGGTGCGCTCGTCGATCAGACCGGCGAAGCTGTCCGGGTCGCGGTAGTCGGCAAAGCGTGCTTCGATGCCGAACTGCGGGAAAGTGTGGGCGAACAGGTTGTAGGTGCCGCCATACAGCGTCGACGCCGACACGATGTTGTCGCCCGCTTCGGCGATCGTCAGGATCGCGTAGGTGATCGCCGACATGCCCGAGGCCACCGCCAGCGCGCCGATGCCGCCTTCCATCGCCGCCACGCGCTGCTCGAGCACGGCGGTGGTCGGGTTCATGATGCGGGTGTAGATGTTGCCCTGCACCTTCAGGTCGAACAGATCGGCGCCGTGCTGCGTGTCGTCGAAGGCGTAGGACGTCGTCTGATAGATCGGCACCGCCACCGCCTTGGTGGTCGGATCGGGCGAATAGCCGCCGTGTACGGCGAGGGTCTCGAGCTTCATGCAGTGGTCTCCCCTGGTGGATGAGCCCGAGAGTATAGCCACTGCGCAATTCGGACCGAAGCGCTTGCGGCTGGTTCGGCGCCGATCGCCGGCTGCGCTTGTCCGCTCAATGAAAGTCCCGGCTGCGCGCATCCAGCGCGCCGAGCAGGGCGGAGTGGTCCACCGCGCGGCTGGCCTGCAGGTGCACCACCTTGCCCTGGCGGCTGATCTGGCCGTAGATGCCCAGCAGCCGGGCACCGAGCAGGATGCGGCGCTGGCGCTCGAGCAGTTCGGGACGGACGATGACGTTGATCAGCCCGGTTTCGTCTTCCAGCGTGATGAACATCGTGCCCTTGGCCGTGCCGGGGCGCTGGCGGCAGGTGACCAGCCCGGCGCCGCGTGCCAGCATGCGGTCGGGGGCGGCGGCGATGTCGGCGGCGGACAGGAAGCGCAGCGCAGCGAGTTCGCCTCGCAGCAGCGCGAGCGGATGACGGCCGAGGGTGAAGCCGAGGCGGGCGTAGTCTGCATGCAGGTCTTCGGCTTCGGAGGGGGCGGCGAGCAGGGTGGGCACGTCCGCGCCGGGCGCATCTGCGAGCAGGCCGGGCAGCGGCGTGCCGCCGGCGGCCTGCCACAGCGCCTGGCGGCGGTGGCCGGCGATGCTGGCCAGCGCGCCGGCGGTGGCCAGCGCATGCAGCGCGCCCGCATCGAGCGTTGCGCGCCGGGCGAGATCCTCGACGCTGGCAAAGCGCGCGCGCGCGTCATCGGCCGGCGGTGATCCATCGGCGGGGGCACTCGTTGCGGCACGGTCCGCCCGGGCGGCGACGATGCGTTCGGCGGCATCCGCCTGCAGGCCGCGCACCATGCGCAGGCCCAGTCGCACCGCCGGCCCGGTCGAGTCCTCGACGGCCTCCAGCGTGCAGTCGCGCGCGCTGGCATTGACGTCGGGCGGACGTACTTCGACGCCGTGGCGGCGTGCGTCCTGGATCAGTTGCGAAGGCGAGTAGAAACCCATCGGCTGGCTGTTCAGCAGACCGCACAGGAAGGCGGCGGGCTCGAAGCATTTCAGCCAGGCCGACGCATACACCAGCAGCGCGAAGCTGGCGGCGTGCGATTCCGGAAAACCGTAGCTGCCGAAGCCTTCGATCTGGCGGCACAGGCGCTCGGCGAAATCGGCGTCGTAACCCTTGGCGGCGAGGCCGTGCATGAGCTTGTCGCGGTAGCGTTCGAGTTCGCCCTTGCGCCGCCAGGCGCCCATGGCTCGCCGCAACTGGTCGGCTTCGCCGCCGGTGAAGCCGGCTGCGACCACCGCGAGCTGCATGACCTGCTCCTGGAAGATGGGCACGCCCATGGTGCGTGCGAGCACACCACGGATTTCCGGGCGCAGGTCGGCGAGCGGGTCTTCGCCACGCGCGTTGCGCGCACGTGCCTCGAGGTAGGGATGCACCATGCCGCCCTGGATGGGGCCGGGGCGCACGATGGCGACTTCCACCACCAGGTCGTAGAAGCGCGTGGGTTTCAGGCGCGGCAGCATGGTGAGCTGGGCGCGCGACTCGACCTGGAACACGCCGATCGCATCCGCCTGCGACAGCATCGCATACACCGCATCGACCTCGCGCGGGATGCTCGCCAGCGTCAGCGCCCGGCCGCGCCAGGCCGAGGCCAGGGCCAGGCTGCGGCGCAGCGCCGACAGCATGCCCAGCGCTAGCACGTCCACCTTGAGCAGGCCCAGCGTGTCGAGATCGTCCTTGTCCCACTGGATCACGGTGCGCTCCGCCATCGCGGCGTTTTCCACCGGCACCAGCTCGTCGAGCCGGCCGCGCGCGATGACGAAGCCACCGACATGCTGCGACAGGTGGCGCGGAAAACCGATCAGCTCTTCGGTGAGCGACACCAGCCGGCGCACCACCGGGCTGGCCGGATCGAGCCCGGCTTCCTGCAGCCGTTCGGCCAGGATGTGGCGGCCGTCGAACCAGAAGTGGTCGCGTGTCAGCCGTTCGATCTGCGCCTCGCCCAGGCCGAGTGCGCGGCCGATGTCGCGCAGCGCGCTGCGGGCGCGGTAGGTGATCACGGTGGCGGCTAGCGCGGCACGTTCGCGACCGTACTTGCGGTAGATGTACTGGATGACCTCCTCGCGCCGGTCGTGCTCGAAATCGACGTCGATGTCGGGCGGCTCGTTGCGCTCGCGCGAGATGAAGCGCTCGACCAGCATGATGCCCAGCGCCGGGTCGACTTCGGTGATGCCCAGCGCCCAGCACACCACTGAATTGGCCGCCGAGCCGCGCCCCTGGCACAGGATGCCGGCGCCGCGCGCGAAGCGCACGATGTCGTGCACGGTGAGGAAATAGGCTTCATAGCCCAGTTCGGCGATCAGGGCCAGCTCGTGCTCGATCCGGCTGCGCACGGTGGGCGGGGCGGGATCGTCGGCTGCGGCGGGCGGCGCGGCGCTGGTGGCCGGGGTGGCGACCCTGGCGGCGGCCTGTTCCAGTGCCGGCTGGCAGCGGTAGCGCCATGCCAGGCCGCCTTCGACCAGCTTGCGCAGCCACGAACCCGCCGTTTCACCGGCCGGCACCAGCTCCTCCGGATATTCGTAGCGCAGCTCGTCCAGGCTGAACGTGCAGCGGGCTGCCACCTTCAGCGTTTCGGCCAGCAGCGCGGGCGGGTAGCGCCGCGCCAGCGCGTCGCGGCTGTGCAGGCGGCGTTCGGCATTGGGCGCGAGCTGCAGGCCGGCCTCGGCCACGCTGCAGTGCAGCTGGACCGCCGTCAGCGCGTCGGCAAGCGGGCGGCGCGCCGCATCGTGCATCAGCGCCCCGCTGGCAGCCACCACCGGCAGGCCCGCGGCGCGCGCGATGCGGCGCAGCAGGGTGAGGCGCGCGCGGTCGCGGCCGTCGAACACCACCGAGGCGGCCATCCAGCCACGCTGCGGAAAGAGCCCTGCCAGCCACTGCGCTTCGGCGAGCAGGGCGTCCGCATCCGCCAGGCCGGGCGGTGGAACCAGCAGCGCGAGGCAGCCCGACAACCGATCGGCCGCGGCTGCCTCGAAGGTGCTGCGATCGAGGCGGTACTCGCCCTTCGCCGCGGCGCGCCGCGCGGTGGAGATCAGCCGCGACAACTGCCCGTAGGCGTCGCGGCTGGTGGCCAGCAGCACCAGGCAGGGCCCGTCCGCGAGCCGGATCTCGCTGCCGACGATCAGCTTCGGCGCCGATTCCGGCGGCAGGTCGCGCAGCGCGCGATGCGCCCGCACCACGCCGGCGAGCGAACACTCGTCGGTGATCGCCAGCGCGGCGTAGCCGTATTCGGCCGCCCGCGCGACGAGCTCCTCGGGATGCGAGGCGCCGCGCTGGAAGCTGAAGTTGGTCAGGCAGTGCAGTTCGGCATAGGCTGGAAACATTCGAGAACTGTAAAAAAATACAGTCATCGAAGTCAAGGCCCGCCGCTTCGGCTACCCGCGCTTACATACTTGCACGCCGTCAGGCTCCCCATCGCCTCCCATCCCCGGCACAATGCCGGGCTTGCCGCCAACGGCTCCCGTTTCCGACCTCCCGATGCGTTATGAATTTCTCGTCGGCCTGCGCTACACCCGCTCACGCAAGCGGGCGCAGGGCCGCAACCGTTTCATTTCCTTCATCTCCCTGGTATCGATGCTGGGCATCGCGCTGGGCGTCGCGGCACTGATCGTGGTGCTGTCGGTGATGAACGGCTTTCAGGAGGAACTGCGCACCCGCATCCTCGGCGTCGCCTCGCATGTGCAGATCCAGCGCATCGACGGCGGGCTGGCATCGTGGCAGCAGGTGGCCGACGAGGCCGGACGGCACCCCTCGGTGATCGCGGCGGCGCCATACGTGCAGGAACAGGGCTTGCTGTCCTTCGGCGAAGCGGTGCGCGGCACCATGGTGCGCGGCGTGATCCCGAGCGAGGAGGACAAGGTCGCCGACTTCGCCCGCCACATGAAGGCCGGCGCGTTCGACGCGCTGCAGCCGGGCCGCTTCGGCATCCTGCTCGGCCGCGACCTGGCGCTGGCGCTGCGCGTCACGCTGGGCGACAAGGTCACGCTGATCGCGCCGCAGGGGCTGGTGACGCCTGCCGCGGTGCTGCCGCGCGTCAAGCAGTTCGAGGTGGTCGGCATCTTCGAGGCCGGCATGTATGAGTACGATTCGGGCCTCGCGCTGATCCACCTCGCCGATGCCCAGGCGCTGTACCGCATGGGCGAAGACGTGACCGGCGTGCGGCTCAAGCTCGACGACCTGTTCGCTGCGCCGCGGGTGGCGCGCCAACTGGCCGCCAGCCTGTCGGAGCCGGATCTCATCGTGGCCGACTGGACGCGCGCCCACGCCAACTTCTTCCGCGCGGTGGCACTGGAGAAGACGATGATGACGCTGATCCTGTTCCTGATCGTTGCCGTGGCCGCCTTCAACATCGTGTCCACGCTGGTGATGGCGGTGCAGGAGAAATACGCCGACATCGCCATCCTGCGCACGCTGGGCGCGAGCCCGGCATCGATCATGACGGTGTTCGTGCTGCAGGGCACCATCATCGGCTTCGTCGGGCTGGCCGCCGGCGTGGTCGGCGGGCTGCTGATCGCGCACAACCTCGATGTGGTGATTCCCGCGCTGGAGGGCGTCACTGGCATGACGCTGTGGAACAAGGAGGTCTATTACATCAACGAGCTGCCCTCCAAGGTGCTGTGGAGCGACGTGGTCAGCATCGTGTCGGTGTCTTTCCTGCTCACCCTGCTGGCGGCGCTCTATCCGAGCTGGCGGGCGTCGAAGGTGAATCCGGCGGAGGCGCTGCGCTATGAGTGAGAAGGTGATCGGGGCGGAAGCAATGGTGGCTGCGAATGCCGCGGACGGCTCGCCGGTGCTGGCGTGCGACGGGCTGGAGAAGCGCTTTCGCGAAGGTGCGGAGGCGGTGCAGGTGCTCGGCGGAGTGAGCCTCTCGGTGGCGCGCGGTGAGCGCCTGGCCATCGTCGGCGCCTCGGGGTCGGGCAAGAGCACGTTGCTGCACCTGCTGGGTGGGCTGGACACGCCTAGCGCCGGTGCGGTGCGGCTGATGGGCAGGGACTTCTCGACCCTGTCCGAGGCTGAACGTGGCCGGCTGCGCAACGCGGCGCTGGGCTTCGTCTATCAGTTCCACCACCTGCTGCCCGAATTCACCGCGCTGGAGAACGTCGCCATGCCGCTGTACATCCGCCGCATGAACCGGGCGGAGGCCAATGAGCAGGCCGCGGCGATGCTGCGCGAAGTGGGGCTCGGCCATCGCCTCGACCACACCCCGGGAGAGCTTTCCGGCGGCGAGCGCCAGCGTGCCGCGATCGCGCGCGCGCTGGTGACGCAGCCGGCCTGCGTGCTGGCCGATGAGCCGACCGGCAACCTGGATCGCCGCACCGCTGAAGCGGTGTTCGACCTGATGCTGTCGCTCAACCAGCGCCTGGCCACCAGCTTCGTCATCGTGACGCATGACGAGAGCCTGGCACGCCGCGCCGAGCGTACGCTGCGGCTCGACGACGGCCGCCTCGCCTGAGGGTCTATCTGCGGCGTGTGCCGAGAGGGGCGTGCAAGACTTGGTGCCGCGTTCCGCTTCAGCCCGGACGCCGGCCGCGCAGTGCCTGGCGCCTGCGCCAGTGGCGGATCAGCCACCAGCGCCAGCCACCCCTTACCACCAGATAGCCGGTGATCGAAAGGGTCGCCGCCAGCAGCACGAGGCCCAGCGCCAGCGGCTTGCCCAGGCCGGCCATCCAGGCGATCAGCGCGGCGACCCAGCCCGCCAGGTCGACGCCCGACATCTCCGGCGGCGGCGTGAAATGCGCGCCGCCATTGCCCATCACCCAATCGCCCAGGCCGTAGGCGAGCACGTAAAGGGGCACGATGGTGAGCGGGTTCGTGTACAGCGTGCAGATCAGCGCCAGCGGCAGATTCACCCGCAGCACGACGCAGCAGATCGCCGCGCCCAGCATCTGCAGCGGGCCGGGAATCAGTCCGCAGAACAGGCCCACCGCCACCGCGCCGGCTGCCGAATGGCGATTGAGGTGCCACAGCCGCGGGTGCAGCAGCGTTCCGGCGAACGGACGCAGCCAGCGGTTTTCGCGCACGGCGTCGTGATTCGGGAGGAGTTTCTTGAGGCGTTTGCGCATGGTCGTGGGCGCCGTCGATTCTAGCAGCGGCAACCGGCCGCCAGGCGTGGACTTGCTGCCGCGTGTTTGACATTGGCATTATTCGATGCCATGAGTATTGCGATCATCCTGTTCGGTGTCGGGGTCTGGCTTTTCCAGCAACAGGCCGACCTGCTGGCGCCTGGCTGGCGCATCGGTGGCTGGGCTGCGTTGACCCTGGGGCTGGCGGCCTTGTTCCGTCTGCGGCGCGGCATGTGCCTATCGTCGCCGCCCAGCCACGGTCCGGTCGCGTGCCGCGCCATCGTCCTGACCGCCTGGCTGCTGGCGCTGGCTGCCGGCTTCCTGTGGGCTGCGCAGCGCGCGGAATGGCGACTTGCCGACTCGCTGCCCATGGCGCGTGAAGGCGAAGACCTCGCCCTCACCGGCAGGGTGGTCGAGCTGCCGCAGCAATTGCCCGACGGTGTGCGCTTCGCCTTCGTGCCCGATGGGGGAAGCGCGGGCGTGCCGGATCGGATCCTGCTGTCGTGGTATCGGCTGCAGGACGACGAGCTGGCTCCGCCGGTCGTCGTCGCCGGCGAGCGCTGGCGTTTCGTGGTGCGCATCAAGCGTCCGCACGGCTTCGTCAACCCGGAGGGCTTCGACTACGAGGCCTGGCTGCTCGAGCGGGAGTTGCGGGCCACCGGCTACGTGCGCGGCGGCGCCCGCCGGCTCGATGCCGGCCCGGGGTCGTTCATGCACCGCGTGCACCGTGCGCGCGGCGAGATCCGCGACCGCTTCCTGGGCGTACTGGGCGAGGCGCCGTATGCGGGGGTGCTGGCTGCGCTGGTGATCGGCGACCAGCGCGCCATTCCGGCCGCGCAATGGGATGTCTTCCGCCGCACCGGCATCTCGCACCTGGTGGCCATCTCCGGCATGCACATCTCGCTCATCGGCCTGCTGGGCGCGGCGCTGGTCGGCGCCGCGTGGCGTCGCGTGCCCTGGCTGGTGCTGCGGCTGCCGGCGCGCAAGGCGGCAGCGCTGGCCGCGATCGTCGCGGCGAGCGCCTATGCGCTGCTCGCCGGCATGGGGATTCCGGTGCAGCGCGCGCTCATCATGCTGTGCGTGGTGGGCATCGCGCTGCTGCTGGGGCGCGCGCCGTCGCCGGGGCGGGTCCTGCTGCTGGCGCTGGCCGGGGTGCTGCTGGTCGACCCCTGGGCGGTGCTGGCGGCGGGGTTCTGGCTGTCGTTCGGTGCCGTCGGCATCATCATGCTGGTGCTGGGAGCGCGCCACGGCAGGCGCGAGCGCGGCGCCGGCTGGCGCGCAGCGGTGAAGACGCAGGCGGCGATCACGCTCGCGACGATGCCGCTGCTGATCGCGCTGTTCCAGTCCTTCTCCATCGTTTCGCCGCTGGCCAACGCGCTCGCGATCCCGGTGGTGAGCTTCGTCGTCACCCCGCTGGCGCTGCTGGCGGCGATCCTGCCGTTCGACTTCCTGCTGCACCTGGCCCACGGCAGCTTTGCTGTGCTGATGCAGCCGGTGGATTGGCTGGCCGCAGTGCCGGTGGCGCTGTGGCGTCAGGCAGCACCGCCGGCCTGGCTGGTCGGAGCGGGCGTGGCGGCGGTGCTGCTGCTGTTGCTGCCGCGGCCCACGCCGGCGCGCATGCCGGCCGTCTTCGTGCTCGCCGGACTGCTGCTATGGCAGCCCGGCCGCCCGGCCGCCGGAGACTTCGTTGCCACGGTGCTCGATGTGGGGCAGGGCCTGGCCGTCCATGTGCAGACGGCGACACACGCGCTGCTGTACGACGCCGGCCCGCCCTATGGCGATGCGGCGGATGCCGGCGAGCGGGTGATCCTGCCGTTCCTGGCCGCGTCCGGCGTGGTCCGGATCGACCGTCTGGTGCTGTCGCATGACGATGCCGATCATGTGGGCGGAGCGCGCAGCGTGCTCGAAGGCGTCGATGTGGGCGGCGTGCTGGCGTCCGAGGGCGATGTCGCGGGTTTCTGGACCGACGCCGCAGGCCGCGGAGCCGGCGTCGAGCGCCTGGCCTGCAGCGACGGCCAGCGCTGGGAGTGGGATGGCGTGCGTTTCGAGGTGCTGCATCCGTGGGGCGATGGCCGGCGCGTGCGCCGCAACAACGATCTGTCGTGCGTGCTCAAGGTGACCGGTGCGGGTGGTTCGCTGCTGCTGGCGGGCGATCTTGAGACGCGCGGCGAGGCGGCGATGATCGCGCGCCATGGGGCGGAAGCGCTGGCGAGCTCGGTCGTCGTCGTCGGCCACCATGGCAGCCGCACCTCGTCGTCGGCAGCCTTCGTCGAGGCGGTGCTGCCCGAAGCCGCGATCCATTCCGCCGGCTACCGCAACCGCTTCGGTCATCCCTTTCCCGCGGTGTGGGCGCGCTGGGCGGAGGCGGGCGCACGCAACTGGCGGACGGACAGCCAGGGCGCCATCCGTGTCGAGGTGACGGCGTCCGGAGCCGACGTCACCGCTGCGCGGCAGCAGGATCCGCGTTACTGGCATGGGCGCTGAGCCGGCGGCCGGGCGCCTTCGGCTGCGCGCAATGCTAGACTCGTGGCTGATTTTGCCGACAGGAAGTCCGCCATGAGCCTCATTTCCGACATCCGCCAGACCTTCGAGCCGCAGCGGCCGACTCCGACGCTGCGCGAACGCAACGTGCAGTGCATGGGGCCGCATGGACTGCATCGAATGGCCTATGCGGAATGGGGGCACCGCGACAATCCGCGCGTGGTCGTCTGCGCCCATGGGCTGACGCGGAACGGCCGCGATTTCGACGATCTGGCACGCGCGCTGGCGGAAGATTTCCGCGTGATCTGCCCGGATGTCGCAGGCCGTGGCCGCAGCGACTGGCTCGGCGTGAAGACGGACTACGGTTTCCCGGTTTATGTGCCGGACATGATCACGCTGATCGCACGCCTGGATGTGGAGTCGGTGTCGTGGGTCGGGACCTCGATGGGTGGGCTCATCGGCATGTTCATCGCCAGCCAGCCGCATAGCCCGATCGCTCGCCTGGTCCTCAACGATGTGGGGCCGGTGATCACCGCCCCGTCGCTGCAGCGCATCGGAGAATACGTCGGCAGGGCGCCGGTCTTCGCGTCGATGCAGGAGGCCGAGGCCTACATCCGCGAAGTGAGCGCGCCCTTCGGCCCGCTCACCGACGCCCAGTGGCGCCATCTCACCGAGCATTCGGTGCGCCCTGTCCGTAGCGAAGCGGGCGTCGGTTTCGCGATGGTCTACGACCCCGCCATCGGCGATGTCTTCCGCCACACTCCCGTCCAGGAGGATGTCGACCTGTGGGCCGTCTATGAGCGCATCGCCTGCCCGACCCTGGTGCTGCGAGGTGCCGAGTCCGACCTGCTGGAGCGTTCCACGCTGGAGCAGATGGCCGCGCGCGGGCCGCGTGCGCAGACGGCGGAGTTCCCCGGTGTCGGCCATGCACCCATGCTGATGGATGCGGCGCAGATCGCGGTGGTGCGCGATTTCCTGCTGGCGGCCTGAAGAGGCGGCGGCGTGCTGGCGAGCGTCTTTTCAGTCATCAGCTACGCGGATGCGGCTGGCCTGGCTTGGTTCCTGGTCGTCTGGTTCGGCTACGGCTGGCTCTCCGAGCACAGCCCGTGGGCGCGTCGCGGCCTTGCTGACGTGGGCGACCGCCATCGACTCGAATGGGCGCGTCAGATGCTGCGCCGCGACGCGCGCATGCCGGATGCGGCGCTGGTCGGCAACCTGATGCGGAGCGTGTCGTTCTATGCCAACACCACCATCTACATCATTGCCGGCGTGCTCGCCCTGCTGGGCACGCTGGACAAGGTGATCATCTTTGCCGAGGAGTTGCCCTTCGCGCGCGAGGCGTCGCGCGGACTGTGGGAAATCAAGCTGGTGCTGCTGTTCGGCATCTTTGCCTTCGCCTATTTCAAGTTCACCTGGTCGCTGCGCCAGTTCAACCTGCTGTCCATCCTCATCGGCAGCACGCCGGTGATCAAGGAGGGCGACGGCTTCGATCCGCAGCGTGCCGAAGCGGCCGCGCGCCGGCTCGGCAGGGTCAATTCGCTGGCGGGGGACGAATTCAACCGTGGCATCCGTGCCTATTACTTCGGCCTGGCTGCGGTGGCCTGGTTCGTGCAGCCCTGGGTCTTCATCGCCATGACGACGATGATCGCCGTGGTGCTCTACCGGCGCGACTTCGCCTCACCGCTGCTGCGGGCATTGCGCGAGGAATGACGGGCGGCGCGCATTGCCGCTTGCCCATCGCTACCAGCCAGGGTTGAGCCGCTTGGCCTCGGCGATCTCGCCGCGGATGGTGCGGAAGTGCTCGAAGCGGCGGGCGTTGATCGCGCCGGACGCGAGCGCGGCGAGCAGCGCGCAGCCCGGTTCCGCCTCGTGCCGGCAGTCGCGGAAGCGGCACTGGCCCAGCAGCGGACGGAATTCGACGAAGCTTTCGGCGAGCGTCTCCGGCGTCAGGTGGGCGAGCCCGAAGGCCTGCAGGCCGGGGCTGTCGATCAGCCAGCCGTCGCGCTGCAGGTCTTCGCCGAAGACGTAGAGGCGGGCGAAGGTGGTGGTGTGCTTGCCGGTATCGAGCGCGGTCGAGATCTCGCGCGTTGCCGCTTTTGCTTCGGGAATCAGCGCATTGGTGAGCGTCGATTTGCCCATGCCGGACTGGCCGACGAGGATGGCATGCGTGGCGGCCAGCCGCGCGCGCAGGGCCTGCGCGCCATCGAGCGCGGAGAGCTCGATCACCTCGTAACCCAGCGCCCTGAACGGAGCGAGCTGCGAGCGCGCAGCGTCCAGGCGATCGACCAGGTCGGCCTTGTTCAGGATGATCAGCGGCGTGATGTCCTGGCTTTCGGCAGCGGCGATGCAGCGCGAGATCAGCAGATCGGAGAAGCCCGGCTCGGTGGCGACGACGATGGCGATGTGGCTCAGGTTGGCGGCGATCAGCTTCTCGCGGAAGGCCTCCGACCGCCACAGCAGGTTGCGCCGCGGGCAGAGCCGCTCGATGACGCCCTGGCCGTCGGCTCCGGGCAGGACGTCGACCTCGTCGCCGCAGGCGAAGGTGTTCTTCTTGCCGCGAGTGGTGCACTGCAGCCGGCCGTCCGTGGTCGCGACTTCATAGCTGCGGCCGAACGCCGCCACGATCACGCCGTGGATTACACCATGCGTCGAGCCAGCCGGCTTGCGTCCAGGCTGCACCATCAGCCCATGGCCTGCAGTCGGGCCACGCGCAGCGCCGCCGGTGGGTGGGAGTCGAAGAAGCGCGAATACAGGGGATCGGGCGTCAGCGTGGAGGCGTTGTCGCGGTACAGCTTGACCAGCGCCGCCACCAGGTCGGCCGCGCGCGTCTGCTGCGCCGCATAGGCATCGGCCTCGTATTCATGTACCCGCGACCAATGACTCGCCACTGGCGACAGCATGAAGGTGAAGGACGGCAGCACGAGGAAGAACAGCGCCAGCGCCGTCGCGGTGTCGGCAGCGTGGGCGCCGAGGCCGGCGAAGAACCAGCCCTGCTGCATCAGCCAGCCCAGCAGCGCGAGCATGGCCAGCGTCGCCGGCGCCAGCAACGCCATGCGCTTGAGGATGTGGCGATGGCGGAAATGCCCCAGCTCGTGCGCCAGCACCGCTTCCACTTCCTCCGGGCTGAGCTTGTCGAGCAGGGTGTCGAAGAACACGATGCGCTTGGCGGCGCCGAAGCCGGTGAAATAGGCATTGCCGTGTGCCGAGCGGCGCGAGCCGTCCATCACGAACAGGCCCTTGGACTGGAAGCCGCAGCGGGCGAGCAAGGCTTCCACCCGCGCCTTCAGGTCCTGGTCGGCGAGCGGTGTGAACTTGTTGAACAGCGGCGCGATGAAGGTCGGCCAGATCAGCATCACCAGCACGTTGAACACCAGCCAGAAGGCCCATACCCAGAGCCACCAGAACGTGCCCATCGCCTGCATCAGCCAAAGCACCAGGGCGATCAGCGGCAGGCCGATCGCCGCGCCCAGCGCCGCCTCCTTGAGCGCGTCGGCGATGAAGAGGGCCGGCGTCATGCGGTTGAAGCCGAAGCGCTTCTCGATCACGAAGGTGCGGTAAAGCACCGCCGGCAGGTCGACGATCCAGCCGATCACGCTGAGGGTGGCGAGCAGCGCCACGCCGTGGGCGATGCCGCCTGCCGTCAGCACCCCGGCCCAGGCTGAGTGCAGCGCCTGCAACCCGCCGCCCAGGGTCAGCACCACGGTCAGCAGTGCGCCGACCACGGTGGCGACCAGCGACAGGCGCATGCGTGCGCAGGTGTAGTCGGCCGCACGCTGATGCGCCTCCAGGCCGATCGTGCCGGCGAATGCCGCCGGCACCGCGTCGCGGCAGGCGCCGACGTGGCGGATCTGGCGGCGCATCAGCACCGTCCGCGTCGCCACGCTGGCGAGCAGCATGGCGACAAAGACGAGGGTCAGCAGGGTGGCGTGATCGACGGGCATGTTGCGTAGGACGGATGAGCCAGGTGCATGAATCAGGTGGGGGCAGCAGGGTGACAGGCCGGAAGGCCGGCTGCGATGGTGCAGTGCTGGGCCTTTGCGATGTGTGACACAATCGCGCCCGGTTAGGTTTCACCCGCGGGCTTTCGTCGCGAAAGCCCGAATCTGCTGGCATTGCAAGGAAGCGCACGGATTATGGCACAGGACCCCAAGCACCTGATATGGCTGGACATGGAGATGACCGGCCTCGAGCCCGACCGCGATCGCATCATCGAGATCGCCGTCGTCATCACCAACGAGCAGCTCGAAACCGTGGCCGAGGCGCCGGTCATCGTCGTGCATCAGCCCGACGCGGTGCTCGACGCGATGGACGACTGGAACAAGAACACGCACGGCAAGTCGGGGCTCATCGACCGCGTGCGCGCCTCGACCGTGAGCGAGGCCGAGGCCGAGACGCAGATGCTTGCCTTCCTGCAGGAGTGGGTGCCGGCGCGCAGCTCGCCGATGTGCGGCAACTCGGTGTGCCAGGACCGGCGCTTCCTGGCCCGCTACATGCCGAAGTTCGAAGATTGGTTCCATTACCGCAACCTGGACGTCTCCACGCTGAAGGAGCTGGCCAAGCGCTGGCGGCCGGAGGTCTATGGTGGCGTGTCGAAGAAGGGCGCTCACACCGCGCTGTCGGACATCCAGGAGTCGATCGGCGAGCTGCGGCATTACCGCGACAACTTCCTGCGCCTGTAAGGCCGGGCGGCCGGGCCGGCGCGCGCGCGGGCCTCAGGCCGGCGTGCGCTTGTACAGCGCGAACGACTCCTGCTGCCGGCCGCCGCCGCGGCGGTGATCCCAGACGATGTGCCACTCGGGTGCCAGCTCCGGGGTGTCGATGCGGCGGTTCTCGTAGACGAGCACCAGGGAGCACGGCGTGGCGTCGCCCTGCACCCGCACCGTGCGGATGCCGGCAAAGTAATCCAGCGAGCTGCGCAAGGCATCGGGCAGGCCGGTGGTGGCGATGCAGTCGACGACTTCGCCGGCAACCGCCTGCTCGAGGGACTTCATCACGCGGCGGTAGCTGCGGTCGTGGTCGAACCACGGCATCAGCAGGCTTACCGCCAGGCACCACAGCATGGTCATGCCCATCGCCCAGTTCGACGGGCTGCGCGAGGCCGTGCGCGGCAGGCGCCACACCAGCAGCAGCCAGAGCCCGCTGATGACGAGGCCGGGCACCAGTTGCGTGGCGCCGCCATGCAGCACGAAATTGGGTGCCACGCGGCTGACATGCCGCGCAAGACCGGGCGGCCAGGCGTAGGCCTGTGCCGTCCATGCCAGCCAGATCAGCAGCCCGAACACGCCGAAGGTCATCAGGCCGAACCAGTCGAAGGCGTTCGCCGCGCCGCGCCTCAGCGTGGGCACGCCGCCGGCGGCCAGCAGCGCAAGCCCCGGCAGCAGCGGCAGCGCAGCAACCTGCGCGAGCTCGCCATCGACCAGCAGCCAGGCCAAGGCGATCGCACTGGACAGCAGCGGCAACAGCAGCGGCAGCGCGCCGAGGTTGCGGCGTCCCCGCCACAGGGCCCACAGCGCGATTGGCCACAAGGGCCAGGTGAACCAGCTCAGCAGTTCGACCACGCGCACCGCGTCCGAAGGACCCAGCGGGCCGGAGGAGATGTCGCGCCAGCTCGCATTCAGCCACAAGGCGAATGCTTCCGGCTGCTGCAGCAGGATGGCGAGCGGCCAGAGTGCGCCGGCCCCGAGCGCGATTGACAGGCCGAGCAGCAGGCCGCCGCTGGCGTGCGGGGTGTGGCAGTCGCGGCTGAGCGTCATCACCAGCGGAAACAGGGGCAGGGTCAGCACCGCGCCTTGCAAGCCACCCGAGAGGATGGCCAGCGCGCTGCCCACTCCCGCGGTGATGCTGCCGACGACAGGCTGCTGCGGCACGCGCGCAAGGCCGCGCAGCGTCAGTGCGAGCATGGCGACCACCGCAACGAGCGGCTGCGTCTCATGCGCGTGCAGCACGAGGCCCAGCGAGCCCAGCGTCAACATCGCGGCGGGGGTGCGCGCCGGCCGGCCGTACATGACTTCGGCGGCACGGGCGATGCAATAGACGGCGATGGCGGTGAAGATTGCCGTCGCCAGTCGCGCGCCGTCATGCGGCGCCAGGAAAGGGGAGGTGGCCCAGGCGGTGAGCGCAGCCAGCCAGTAATACAGCGGCGGGTAGTCAGCGAAGGGCTCGCCGGCAAGCTGCGGGAAGAGCAGGCCCTCGCCGCGCAGCATCGACCACACCGGGCCGAAATAGCGCGCATCGTCGCCGCGCCAGGGGTCGTGGCCGGTGAGACCGACGATCAGGTAGAGGCCGACCAGCAGGGTGATGCCCAGGGTGCCGTAGATCCGGCGCTGCAGCAGGGAGGTCGGTCGTGAGTCGCTGATCATGCGGTGAGGGGCTTGGTGTTTTCCGGGTTGCGGCGCCCAGGGCAAGGGGCCAAGGGCCGGATTCTAAGGCCTGCGGGGTTTCCAGCCTAACGGGCTGTCGGAGGCTGTCGGCGCAGGGCAACAAAAAAGGCAGCCGTGGCTGCCTTTTCGCGAGGGCGCCAGCGGCGCCGCGTCCGATGTCGGGCGGATCAACCCAGGCGCTGGACGTTGCCGTATTTCTGGCGGAAGCGCTCCACGCGGCCGGCGGTGTCGACGATCTTCTGCTTGCCGGTGTAGAACGGGTGGCAGGCGGCGCACACTTCGACGTGCAGGTCGGACCTGGTGATCGTCGAACGGGTGACGAAGGTGTTGCCGCACGAGCAGGTCACGTTGACTTCGTTGTACTTGGGATGAGTGTCCGCTTTCATGATTCTTTCCTGGCGCAAGCGGGCGGCGGGTGTGACCGCCCTGATTTGAAGAATTCAAGATTATCCGCGCACTGGTGAATCTAGGCAAGCCCGGCAAGCGCTCAACTCGACTACAATCGCGCGCTTTCGGACATGCCCCGGCGTGGCGGGCGGGAGTGGGCGACGGTGTATCTGCTGCTGGCACCGATGGAAGGGCTGCTGGACGACGTGCTGCGTGCGGTGATCACGCCTTGCGGCGGCTACGACTACGCCGTCACCGAGTTCGCGCGTGTCTCCGGCACCCTGCTGCCGGAGCGCTTCTTTCGCCGCATCGCGCCGGAACTGGACAACGGCAGCCGCACCGCGGGCGGCACGCCGGTGCGGGTGCAGTTGCTCGGCTCCGATCCGGCCTGCATGGCCGACAACGCGGCGCAGCTCGCGAGGCTGGCGCCTGCGGGCATCGATCTCAACTTCGGCTGTCCGGCGCCGACGGTCAATCGCCACCGCGGCGGCGCGGTGCTGCTCGACGAGCCCGAGCTGCTGCATGCGATCGCGCGCGCGGTGTGCCAGGCGACGCCGGCAGAGGTGCCGGTGACGGCGAAGATGCGCCTCGGCGTGCGCGATGCCGGGCGCGCAGTGGAATGCGCGCAGGCGCTTGCCGACGGTGGCGTGGCGGGGATAGTCATCCATGCGCGCACCAAGCTCGACGGTTATCGCCCGCCGGCGCACTGGCCCTGGGTCGGCCGCGTCGCCGAGGCGGTGAAGGTGCCGGTGGTGGCAAATGGCGAGGTCTGGAACGCCGACGACTGGCAGCGTTGTCGCGCCGAATCCGGCGTTTGCGACATCATGCTCGGCCGCGGTGCAGTGGCCGACCCCTTCCTCGCGCGTCGGCTGCGTGCCGGGCAGCTCGAGGCACCGGACGCCGAAATGCGCGCCGGCGAATGGGAGGAGCTGCGCCCGATGCTCGGCGATTTCCGCCAGCGCGTGCTGCGCAAGGTGGAGCCGCGCCATGCGCCGGGCCGCATCAAGCAATGGCTGAACCTGTTGCGGCGCAATTACATCCAGGCCGAGGGCCTGTTCCAGCAGATCCGCAGCCTTAAGACGATCGCCGAGATTGATTGCGTGTTCGCCGCCACCGGCATCGCCACCGCAGGAATCCGTCCGGCAACACCGTACCCGCGCCTTCAACCGATGTTGCGGAGGGCAGCATGAGCTACGCGAATTCGCGCATCCCCGACAGCGCGCAGCAGGGGGTGCATGAGAACCTTGCGCGCGTCGTCGTGCGGCACCTCGCCGAGCCGTTCCGCAAGCCGTACGCCGATTACAACCGCAGCGCCTTCGAGGCCAGCCTCGCGGGCTGGGACGGCCGTGCGCCGCTGATCCTGGATGCCGGCTGCGGCGTCGGCCACAGCACGATCCAGATCGCCCGCGCGAACCCGGATCACTGGGTGATCGGCGTGGACCAGTCCGAAGACCGCCTGCAGCGGCGCAAGCCTTACCCTGAGGCGCTGCTGCCGAAGAACATGGTCTTCGTGCGCGCTGACCTGGTGGATTACTGGCGCCTGATGCACGACGCCGGCCTGAGCCTGGCGCAGCACTACATCCTGTATCCCAACCCCTGGCCGAAGATCGGGCACCTGGCGCGGCGCTGGCACGCGCACCCTGTCTTCCCCTGGATTCCCCGCCTGGGCGGTCGGCTGGAGTGCCGCAGCAACTGGCGCGTCTATATTGAAGAAATGGCCGTGGCGCTGACGCTGGTGCTGGGCCGGGACGTGCCGTGGGAAGCCTTCGAGGCGCCAGCCCCGCTGACGCCCTTCGAACGCAAGTACCGCGATTCCGGGCAGACCCTGTATCGACTCGTGGTGGACCTCTAGACACCGAAATATCGCTTGCCCCGGCGCGGCCGATCGGCCACGCTGCACCCCATTTCCGGAGATCGAACATGAGCGACACGCCCGCCGCGGACAACCCTGCCGACAACCCCCATCTGATGAGCGACGAGGCTTTCGAGGCGCTGGAGGAAATCCTCACTTCCGACGTCGTGCCCGAGGACTGCATGGACCTCGAGATGCTCGACGGCTTCCTCGCCGGCGTGCTGCTGTCGCCGCGCGTCATCGCCGTCGATCGCTGGCTGCCGGGGGTGTGGTCGGCGCACGAGGACGGTGTCAGCTTCGGCTCGGGCAGCGGCGTGCAGCGCGCGATCCGGCTGGTCCTGTCCTACTACAACGAGATGGCGACCACCCTCGGCCTCGACGAGGAGGAAGAGGCCTGCTGGGAGCCGTTCTGCTTCGCCATTGCCGACGGTGACACGCTCAAGCTCGGTGACGAGTGGATCGAAGGTTTCGCCCAGGGCCTGGAGCTGTGGCCGCAGGACTGGGAGCAGGGCCTGTCGGAAGACACGATCGAGGCAGTGCAGTCCACGCTGGATGAAGTGCTGGCCCCGTGGCGGCCGGGCGGTGGCGATGAGGAGGCCGATGAGAACGCTCCGTCGCTGGCCGACGGCGATGCCGACGACGAAACTCGTCTGGGCTGGCTCGCCGCCGTCGGCGAGGGCGTCAACGACATCTTCGCGCACTGGCGCGATGTCGGCCTGCCCGCCCCCCAGCCGGTGGCGATCGAACTGCCGCAGGCGGCCGCGCGCGGCGGTCCGGGACGCAACGACCCTTGTCCCTGCGGCAGTGGCAAGAAATACAAGAAGTGCTGCGGCGCCGACAAGTTCTGATGCCTGCGGCGGTGTGAAGCGTCATGTAGGCGCGGTCGAACGAGCCGGGGCCGATCGTCGCGACGGCGTTCAGGCCGGCAGGCCGACTGCCGACAGTACCGCGAGCGGCCCGGCCTCGCGCAATTCCTCGATCTGCTGCGGCGTGCGGGCGAACAGCGAGCCGGCATACGCCAGCGAATTGACCGAGACGTGCCGCCACTTCTCGCAGCGGCGCGGCACCAGCAGCAGCCAGTCGCGGGTCACCAGCAGGTTGTAGGGCGCCATCGGCTCGCGCTGAGGCGGCATGTCCGTCGCCTGCCAGGCTGCGGCAAAGGCCTGCTGCAGCATCACGCCGGCCTGGTCGGGGTGCGGCCACGCGGTGGTGTCGAGTGCGACGAAGGCGTGCCGCCAGGGGAGTGCGGGATTGGCGATCGGCTGTCCAGGTGTGCTCGCCGGCAGGCCGGCGCCAAGGCAGCCGGGGGCGTCCAGCCGCGGCGGCGAGCCATCGTCCTGCAGGTGCGGGACCCACTGCAGGTGCTTGTGCGGCTGGCTTGCGCCGGCCTCGGTGCCGCCGTTGTAGAAGCCGAGGCCGCCATGGGGGCCGACGACGCCGGCCAGCGCGGTGAAATCCGCCAGCGTCAGCGGGGCCGACTGTGCTTCCCAGGCGCGGGTGACGATCAGCAGGTGATGGTCGATCACCGGGAACTTGTTCAGCACCAGCAGGTGCGCGTCGCCCAGCGCGTCCACCGTCAGGTCCGGCTCGGGCGGCAGGAAGGGGTTGAAGTCGGGGTTGCGCCGGCTCACCGTGGCGACGCGGGCCTGATCCTTCAGCGCCAGCGACGACACCCAGCGCACCGAAAAGCGCAGTCCGCGCTCCTCGATGGTCGTCTGGTTGGTGCGGATCGGCAGCAGGGCGCCAGACTCCAGGGCCTTGCGCGTGACGAGGGCGCTGCGTTCGAGGATCGTGCTGCTGGTCTTGCTGGTCATCGGAGCGATGGTCGAAGGACAATGGCGGGATTCTGACACGGGACGCGAGCCGGGCTCGATGGCTGCGTCCGATTCATCCATTCATTACGAGACACATCATGTCCATCACTTTCGCCGTGCGCGGCGACTACATCCAGCTCGATCAACTGCTCAAGGCTGCAAATCTGGTCACCTCCGGCGGCGAGGCGCACGCGGCCGTCGAGGCCGGCCAGGTGAAGGTGGATGGCAAGCCGGAGCAGCGCAAGCGCGCCAAGCTCCGGCCTGGGCAGCGGGTCAGCTTCAATGGCCAGCAGATCGTGCTGGTGGCCGCTGGCGACTGACCGCCCGTCTCACTTCAGCAAGCCTTCGGCGCGCAGCGCGGCCTGCACCGCCGGGCGTTCGCCTACGCGCTGCGAGAAAGCCTGCAGCGCCGGCCACGGCGACATGTCGATCTTCACGAAGCCGGTCCAGCTCAGCACGGTGAAGAGGTAGGCGTCGGCCACGCTGAAGCGCTCGCCCATCAGGAAGGGGTTCGTCGCCAGGCGTTGCGCGACGAGGTCGAAACGGCGCCGGATGTTGTCCAGCGCGGCGTTCTTCCACTCGTCGCCGGCGCCGCGGAACAGTGGCGTGAACGACTTGTGCAGCTCGGTGGAGATCATGTTCAGCCACTCCTGCAGCCGCGCGCGCTCCAGCGTGCCCGGCGCGGGCGCGAGGCCGGCCGCGGGGTGCTGGTCGGCGACGTACTGGATGATGGCGGGGCCTTCGGTCAGCAGTTCGCCGTTGTCGAGCTGCAGTGCAGGCACGTAGCCCTTGGGGTTGACCGCCAGGTAGTCGCTGCCGTCCTCCAGCTTCTTGGTCTTGAGGTCGACGCGCACGAGGGTGAAATCGGCGCCCGCCTCACGCAGGACGATGTGCGGCGACAGCGAGCAGGCGCCCGGGCTGTAATAGAGCTTCATGCAAGGGTCTCCTTGGGGTGGTTGCTGCAGTGTCAGGCCCGTGGTCGGACCCGGTGTGTGGAACTTCGTTCGCCATCGACTTGCCGCGGCGCTGCCTTCCTTGCGCGCGACAGCCGCTCCCAGATCCAGCCGCCCGGCAGGTCCGTGCCGGTGAGCACGTAGTTGAGCGCATGTTCGTTGGCGATGGCAAGCATGAAGCTGTTGCGGCTGCCCGGCTTGCCGGCCAGCAGGATCTCGTCGCCCGCACGCAGCGTGGTGCCGGCATCGGGCGCCATGCGATGGTCGTCGGAGTCGCGGTCGAGGTACAGCACTTCGCATTCAAGTCGCTCCGTGCGGTCTTCCGGCGAACGCAGCAGCGCCGCCAGCGTGATGTCCTCGCCCCGCATCAGGCGGCGGTACAGGGCGGGTGCGGTGGCGAGGTTGATGCGCGTGCTCCATACCTCCGGTACTTCCCAGCCGAGGCGGCTCGTCAGGCGCTCGAACAGCCCGGCGCACCAGGCCGGGTCGGTGCGCCGCAGTTCGTTCAGGAAGGGCACGAGCAGCGGGGTGCTGAGGATCGCCAGGCACTCGTGGCCGATGATCTCGCTTGGCACGACGTTGATGTCAGCGTCGTAGGCCTCGAACAGCGCGCGGTTGGCGTACTGGTTCTGGTGCAGGATCACGAACAGTGAAGGGTTGAGCTCGCGCGCCGCCACCGCGATCGACAGGTTGTCGATGTCCGAGCGCGTCGCCGCGATGATGCCCGCGGCCGTCATCACGCCGGCCTGGCGCAGCGCATCGGGGTTCGTTCCCTCGCCATGCACCCAGCGGTGGCCGAGGTCGTCCGGCAGGTCGCGATCGACGATGGTCACCGGCACGTCCTCGGCGTCCATCGCGCTCACCATCTGCTGCCCGAAGCGGCCGTGCCCGCACAGGATCCAGGCCCCCCGTGGTGGGTTGCGGTAGCGCTCGACGGTGGTGCCGGGCAGGCCGGTGAGCCAGTTGGTAAGCTGCCATGCGGCCGGCGCGTGCAGCGCCAGCGCGAGCATCTCGGCGAACTCCTGGAAAGGGTTGATGACGTGGCGCGTACCGAACGCGGCCATCGTCGTCGCCGTCTCGATGCCCTGCGCGCGGCACAGCACCGGGATCTTCGGCGCCAGCAGGCGCGCGGCGATCGCCACCGCCAGGTTGCTGGCGTCGTCGTTGGTGAGCGCGATCACGCCCACGCAGTGCGGATGCGTCAGCCCGGCGAACTTGAGGATCTCCGGGTTGCGCGCGTCGGCGTCGATCGCCGGCACGTCGGCCGCATAGCCCTGCAGCTCGATCTCGCCCACCTTCGATTCGTCCAGCTCGATCACCACCGCGCGGTGGCGCAGGCGGTCCAGCGCGTCGCACACCAGGCGTCCGGTCTCGCCGTAGCCGCACACCAGGTAGAAGGGCTCGCGCAGCCGCCGCACCGCGCGCGAGAAGCGCTGGATGGCGAAGGCCTGCTGCAGGTTGCGGTCGGACAGCAGCGAGAACACGCTGCCCAGCGTGTAAGCCCAGCCGATCACCGACAGGTAGATGCAGATCGTCACCCACAGCCGCTGCTGGTCGGAGAATGCGTAGGGAATCTCGCCGAAACCGATCGTGGTGGCGGTGTAGCTGATGAAGTAGAAGGCATGGAAGAAGCTCAGGTACTGGACCTTGCCTTCCGCATCGACACCGGGGGCCAGCGTGAGGCCCAGCACCGACACGGCCATGATCACGATGAGCAGGATCAGCGGCGCGCGCATGCGCCGCAGGATCAGGAAGAAGATGCTCTGGTGCCGCGGCAGCGGATTCATCGTCGTCACGCCTGGGCGCCGGTCGCCGGGCTGCGCATGCGCGCCTTCAGCGGCGCTGCATGATGGTTTCAGAAATGAGGATGATCACCGACACCACGTTGGCGAACAGCGCGCCGCCGGACATCGACACGATGCGCGCGACCATTTCGGGCGTCACGCCAGCGGGCGACACGTGGGCCGCATAACCCCAGATCATCGCCGCGGCGAAGAGCTGCAGGTCGGCGACGAGGCTGGTCGAAAGATGCACCGCGCCGATCTGCGTACGGTCACCGAACTTGAGCACCGTCGCCACCAGGCTGACGACCAGCGCTGCGAACAGTTCGTAAATGTCGTGGTGCGTCGGGTTGTCGAGTTCGCCGACAAAGAAGCCGAAGTTCAGCGTCGCGGCCAGCACGATGAAGAAACCGAAGACGACCTTCTCGAGGTTCATGATTTTTCTCGTCCCGCAGGGTGTCCGATCCGATGCGTGATGCGCAACGGATTATAGGCGCGCACGACGGCCGCGGCGCTGAGCGGCGTCAATCTTGGATGTCGCCGTCAACGTAGTACCAGCGGCCATCCTCGCGCACGAAGCGGCTCGTCTCATGCAGCCGCTGCGCCCGTCCGCCGACCCGGAAGCGGGCGACGAATTCGACTTCGGCGTGATCTTCATCCACCTGCCGGTGCGCACGAATCGCGAGTCCGATCCATTTCGGCCGCGGCTGCGCGTCCAGCTCGAGCGTCGTCGGTCGGCTGCGGGCGTGCCAGGTGGCGAGCAGGTAGGCGGCCTCGCCGAGGCTATAGGCGACATAACGCGAACGCATCAACGCTTCGGCGTCAGGCGCCGGACGCTGCCCGCTGAGCGCGGGCTCACAGCAGGCGGCGAACGGGCGGCCGGAGCCGCAGGGGCAGGCAACAGCTTTCATGCGAATGGGCATCCAGAGGAAACGCCGGGCCGCTCCAGCATTTCTTCGGCCCCCTTGGGGGTGGAACCGCCGAAGACGTTTCCTGGGGGCGTCCACAGGCGGGGCGGTGGTGGGCACAGCAGGCATCGTGCCTGCGCATGCGGCCGGCGACAACACGAGGGCCAGCGGCCGGGGACGTTCGTCCCGGCCGGGCCACCGCACTCAGCGGGCGAGGATCTCGCGCAGCACGTAGCTCAGGATGCCGCCGTGGCGGTAGTACTCGATCTCGATCGGCGTGTCGATGCGGCACAGCAGGGGCACCGTCTGCACGCTGCCGTCGGCGCGCCGGATGCGCAGCGCGAGATCCTGCTGCGGCTTCAGCCCGGCGGCGATGCCGTCGAGGTCGAACTGCTCGTCGCCGGTCAGGCCCAGTTCCTGCCAGCCGTCGCCGGCCTTGAATTGCAGCGGCAACACCCCCATGCCGACCAGGTTGGAGCGGTGGATGCGCTCGAAGCTCTTCGCGATCACCGCCTTCACCCCCAGCAGCGCGGTGCCTTTCGCCGCCCAGTCGCGCGACGAGCCGGTGCCGTATTCCTCGCCGGCGAACACCAGCGTCGGCGTACCGCGCGCCATGTGGGCGGTGGCGGCCTCGAACACCGAGGTCTGCACGCCGTCCAGCAGCGTGTAGCCACCTTCGACCCGGCTGCCGTCGGGGTTGGGCGGCAGCATCAGGTTCTTCACCCGCACGTTGGCAAAGGTGCCGCGCACCATCACGTCGTGGTGGCCGCGGCGCGAGCCGTACGAATTGAAATCCTGGCGCGCGACGCCGCGTTCGCTCAGCCAGCGGCCGGCCGGCGTGGTCTCGCGGAAGGAGCCGGCCGGCGAGATGTGGTCGGTGGTCACCGAATCGCCGAGCAGCAGCAGCGCCTTCGCGCCGCGGATGTCGGTAACGTTGCCGGGCTGCATCGTGAAGCCGTCGAAGAAGGGCGGACGCGCGATGTAGGTGGATTCCGGCCAGTCGTACACCTGGCCTGCGGGCGCGGGAATCGCATTCCACAGGTCATGGTCGCGGGTGAAGTCGGCGTACAGCCGGCGGTAGGTCGCCGGGTCGGTGGCGAACGGCATCACTGCGGCGATCTCGTCGGACGCGGGCCACAGCTCGCGCAGGAACACCGGGCGGCCATCGGCGCCGGTGCCGAGCGGCTCGGTCGTGAGATCGATGCTGGCGCGGCCGGCGAGTGCGAAGGCCACCACCAGCGGCGGCGAAGCGAGGAAGTTGGCGCGGATGTTGGGGTGGATGCGGGCCTCGAAGTTGCGGTTGCCCGACAGCACCGCGGCCACGACCAGGTCGTGGTCCACGATTGCCGCGTTGAATTCGGGCGCAAGGTCGCCGGCGTTGCCGATGCAGGTGGTGCAGCCGTAGCCGGCGAGCGCGAAGCCGAGCTTCGCCAGCGGCTCGAGCAGGCCGGCCTTCTGCAGGTATTCGGTCACCACCCGCGAGCCGGGGGCAAGCGAGGTCTTGATGTGCGGGGCCACCGTCAGGCCGCGCTCGACCGCCTTCTTCGCCAGCAGGCCGGCGGCGATCAGCACCGCCGGGTTGCTGGTGTTGGTGCATGAGGTGATGGCGGCGATCAGCACGTCGCCGTGGCCGAGCTCGACGCCTTCGCGGCCGCTGGCGTAGCGGTCGTGCAGCTGCCCGGCCGGGCGGCCGAAACCGTTCTCGGCGACCGGGGTGGAGAACTGGCGCTCGAACTCGCTGCGCATCGCCGGCAGTGCGATGCGGTCCTGCGGCCGCTTCGGGCCGGCCAGCGACGGCACGATGGTCGCGAGGTCCAGCGTCAGCGTGCGGCTGTAGTCGATGTCGCCGGCGCGCGGCACGCCGAACAGCCCCTGGGCGCGGAAATAGGCTTCGAGCAGCGCGCATTCCTCGTCGCTGCGGCCGGTGTCACGCATGTAGGCGACGGTCTTCTCGTCCACCGGGAAAAAGCCCATCGTCGCGCCATACTCCGGCGCCATGTTGGCGATGGTGGCGCGGTCGGTCACCGACAGGCTGGCGGTGCCTTCGCCGAAGAACTCGACAAAGGCGCCCACCACCTTGGCCTTACGCAGCATTTCGGTGACGGTCAGCACCAGGTCGGTGGCGGTGGCGCCTTCCGGCAGCTTGCCCTGCAACTCGACGCCGACCACGTCCGGGGTCAGGAAATACACCGGCTGGCCGAGCATGCCGGCCTCGGCCTCGATGCCGCCGACGCCCCAGCCCACCACGCCGACGCCGTTGATCATGGTCGTATGCGAATCAGTGCCGACCAGGGTGTCGGGGTAATACAGGTCGCCGTCGTGGCGCACGCCGCGGAAGAGGTATTCCAGGTTCACCTGGTGCACGATGCCGATGCCCGGCGGCACCACGCGGAAGGTGTCGAAGGCCTGCATGCCCCACTTCATGAACTGGTAGCGCTCGCGGTTGCGCTCGAACTCGAGCTCCATGTTCTGCCGCAGCGCGCGCGGCGTGCCGTAGTGGTCCACCTGCACCGAATGGTCGACGACGAGGTCGACCGGCACCAGCGGCTCGATCAGCTTCGCGTCGTGCCCCTGTTCGACCGCCACGTTGCGCATCGCAGCGAGGTCCGCGAGCAGCGGCACGCCGGTGAAGTCCTGCAGCACGACGCGGGCGACGACGAAGGGGATCTCGGCGCTGCGCGGGGCGTTCGGTTGCCAGCCGGCGAGTTCGCGCACGTGTGCTTCGGTCACCCTGCGGCCGTCGCAGTGCCGCAGCACCGCTTCGAGCACGATGCGGATCGAGACCGGCAGGCGGGAAATGGTCCCCAGCCCGGCGGCCTCCAGCGCCTGCAGCGAGTAGTAGCGGCCGCCGCGGCCGGCGGCGGTGAAGGTCTGCAGGCTATCGAAAAGGTTGTGCGGCATTGCGGGTCTCCATGTCGCTGGTTTTTCGGGGACGGGCCTACATGCGACCGATCGGCGGGGGCGATGTTCCCGGTGGCATGGCCGGCACCGCACCGGCGTCCGTCGCGGGGAGTAGAATGCGCCACTGTCGAATGCACCACTTTCCGGTCTCGTCCCGGACAATTGTGCTGCACTGCACCCCAAGTCTTATAAAAGACATATAATCTGTCCAGATCCGCACGGGCGATCCCCGTGCGGGGCCCTGATCACCGCCACGAAAAGTGAGGAAGTCGCCGTGCTTGAAGCCTACCGTGCCCATGTCGCCGAACGTGCCGCCCTCGGAATCCCGCCGCTGCCGCTGTCCAAGCAGCAGGCCACCGAACTCGTCGCACTGCTGAAGAATCCCCCCGCCGGCGAGGAGGCTTTCCTCGTCGAGCTGCTCACCTATCGCGTCCCCGCCGGTGTGGATGACGCCGCCAAGGTCAAGGCCGAGTTCCTCGCCAAGGTCGCCACGGGCGAGGAAGCCTGTGCGCTGGTGTCGCGCGCCAAGGCCACCGAGCTGCTCGGCACCATGCTGGGCGGCTTCAACATCAAGCCGATGATCGACCTGCTGGGCGATGCCGAAGTGGGCGCGGTCGCCGCCGAGGGCCTGAAGAAGACCCTGCTGATGTTCGATTACTTCCACGACGTCAAGGAGCTGGCTGAGAAGGGCAACGCCAACGCCAAGGCCGTGATGCAGTCGTGGGCCGACGCCGAGTGGTTCACCAGCCGTCCGGAAGTCCCTGCCTCGCAGAAGCTGACCGTGTTCAAGGTCACCGGCGAAACCAACACCGACGACCTGTCGCCCGCGCCGGACGCCTGGTCGCGCCCCGACATCCCGCTGCACGCGCTGGCCATGCTCAAGAACCCGCGCCCGGGCATCACCCCGGAAGAAGCCGGCGTGCGTGGCCCGGTCAAGTTCCTGGAAGAACTGCGTGCCAAGGGCAACCTGGTCGCCTACGTCGGTGACGTGGTCGGTACCGGTTCCTCGCGCAAGTCCGCCACCAACTCGGTGCTGTGGTTCACCGGCGAGGACATCCCCTTCGTGCCGAACAAGCGCTTCGGCGGCGTGTGCCTGGGCTCCAAGATCGCGCCGATCTTCTTCAACACCATGGAAGACGCGGGCGCGCTGCCGATCGAGATCGACGCTGGCCAGATGGACATGGGCGACGAGATCGAGCTCAAGGTCGACCAGGCCAGCGGCAAGGTCACCGCGCTCAAGAACGGCGCCGTGATCGCCGAATCGCAGCTCAAGACCCTGGTGATCCTCGACGAAGTGCGCGCCGGTGGCCGCATCCCGCTGATCATCGGCCGCGGCCTCACTTCCAAGGCGCGCGAAGCGCTGGGCCTGCCGCCCTCGACCCTGTTCCGCCTGCCGCAGGCTCCCGCCGACACCGGCAAGGGCTTCTCGCTGGCGCAGAAGATGGTCGGCCGCGCCTGCGGCCTGCCGCTCATTGACGGAAATCAGCAGGGCATCCGCCCGGGCACCTACTGCGAACCCAAGATGACCACCGTCGGCTCGCAGGACACCACCGGCCCGATGACCCGTGATGAGCTCAAGGACCTCGCCTGCCTCGGCTTCTCGGCCGACCTGGTGATGCAGTCCTTCTGCCACACCGCCGCCTACCCGAAGCTGGTCGACGTCAAGATGCACCGCGAGCTGCCGAGCTTCATCAGCACCCGCGGCGGCGTCGCGCTGCGTCCGGGCGACGGCGTGATCCACTCCTGGCTCAACCGCCTGCTGCTGCCCGACACCGTCGGCACCGGCGGCGACAGCCACACCCGCTTCCCGATCGGCATCTCCTTCCCGGCCGGCTCCGGCCTCGTGGCCTTCGCCGCGGCGACCGGCGTCATGCCGCTCGACATGCCGGAATCGGTGCTGGTGCGCTTCAAGGGCACCATGCAGCCGGGCGTCACCCTGCGTGACCTGGTCAACGCCATCCCGCTGTACGCGATCCGCCAGGGCCTGCTGACCGTCGAGAAGAAGGGCAAGAAGAACATCTTCTCCGGCCGCATCCTCGAGATCGAAGGCCTGCCGGATCTCAAGGTCGAACAGGCCTTCGAGCTCACCGACGCCTCGGCCGAGCGCTCCGCCGCCGGCTGCACGGTCCACCTCAACAAGGAACCGATCGTCGAGTACATGAACTCGAACATCACCCTGATGAAGTGGATGATCGCCAACGGCTACCAGGACGCCCGCACCCTCAAGCGCCGCATCAAGGCCATGGAGGACTGGATCGCCAACGGCACGCTGCTGTCGGGCGATGCCGACGCCGATTACGCCGCGGTGATCGAGATCGACCTCGCCGACATCAAGGAGCCGATCGTCGCCTGCCCGAACGACCCGGACGACGTCAAGCTGCTGTCCGAAGTCGCCGGTGACAAGATCGACGAAGTCTTCATCGGCTCGTGCATGACCAACATCGGCCACTTCCGTGCCGCGGGCAAGGTGCTGGACGGCAAGTCCGACATCCCCACCCGCCTGTGGATCGCCCCGCCCACCAAGATGGACGCGATGATCCTCAACGAGGAAGGCTACTACGGCGTGCTCGGCAAGTCGGGCGCCCGCATGGAGATGCCCGGCTGCTCGCTGTGCATGGGCAACCAGGCGCAGATCCGCAAGGGCAGCACCGCGATGTCGACCTCGACGCGCAACTTCCCGAACCGTCTCGGCATCGACACCCGCGTCTATCTGGGCTCCGCCGAGCTGGCCGCGGTGTGCGCGCTGATGGGCAAGATCCCGACGGTCGAGGAGTACATGGCGCAGGTGGAAGTGGTCAACAAGAAGGCCGCCGACATCTACCGCTACATGAACTTCGACCAGATCGAGGAGTTCCGCTCGGTCGCGGACACGGTGGAAGTCTGACGCGGTAACACGCTGAACTGGGGCGGCCGCGAGGCCGCCTTGTAGAAGAGACCCCTCGTCAGGAATGGCGGGGGGTTTTCCTTTTTGGTGCGGCGACCTAGGGCGGCGACTGCCACCGCGCCCCGCGTCATCAAGCCTGTTCCGTGCCCATCCACCCAATCGAGCACACGATGACTCAGCACCAACCCAAAAACCCGCTGCACGGCCTCACCCTGGAGCGCATGCTCACCGAGCTGGTCGAGGCCTTCGGCTGGCCAGCGCTTGGCCGGCAGATCAGCATCCGCTGCTTCAATCACGAGCCCAGCATCGCCTCGAGCATGAAGTTCCTGCGGCGCACGCCGTGGGCGAGGGCGCAGGTCGAGGCCCTCTACCTCGACATGGTGCAGTCGCGCGGTGGCGTGAGCGCCCGACGGGGCGGAACGGGTACGCCGTCGCAAGGGTGACCGCCGATGGCCGTCCGCTTCACTCTCGCGCCGGATGAAATCGAGATCACGGCCATCCGTGCGCAGGGGGCGGGCGGGCAGAACGTCAACAAGGTGTCGAACGCGGTGCATCTGCGCTTCGACATCGCTGCCTCCAGCCTGCCCGACGACATCCGGACGCGGCTGCTGCAACTGCGCGACCATCGCATCAGCAGGGACGGCATCGTGATCATCAAGGCGCAGAAGTTTCGCAGCCTGGAAAAGAACCGCGCCGAGGCGCTGTGCCGCCTGGAGGAACTGATCGAAAGCGTCGCGGCGCCCCCCAAAGCCCGCCGCGCAACACGGCCGACACGCGCGTCCGTCGCCAGAAGGCTGGAGGGCAAGTCGCAGCGCGCATCGGTCAAGATGCTGCGCGCAAAAGTGAGCGACTGAGGGCAGGGCGCCGACTGGCAATCTGCCTGAGTGAGGGCGCGCCGGTCGACTACGCCAGAAGGAGCGGATGGCGCCGCGCAGTCAGCCCAGCTCCGCCGCGGCCAGCGTGATCCACGCCGCCCCCGGACGTTTCTCCACCGTGATCTGCCCTGCCTCCAGCCGATAGGTCAACTGGCAGTGGTGCCTGGGGTTGGAAAGCACGCCCGGGTTGAAGATCGCGAAGTTCTCGCCGGCGCGCCGGCGAACCGACTGGATCAGAAGTCCCGGGTGCCCCTCGTGATGAATCCGCGCCCCCACCGACTGGGGGAAGGCGTAATCGGACGGATGCAGCAGGTCGCGATGCTCGGCCGTGGCCTTGCGGAAGTCCAGCAGCGCGGCGCCGCAGGCCACCAGGTAGACCTTGCGTTCGGCACTCACCGTCTCGCGCTCAAACCCGGCATCGCACAGCAGGCCCCGATACCAGTGGTAGGCCGACTCGAAGACCGTCGTCTCGACCGACTCCGATCCATACCACACACCGTAGGAACCGTCGGAAAACCGGCTCGCCTGCCAGTGCCTGAAGGGCCAGACAATGGCATTGAACCAGGCGGCATCCTCGAAGGGCCGGTCGATGATCGGCGTGGGCGACCGATACGACGGCGGCCTGACTTCCGCCTCCACCTTCTGCGCCAGCAGCCACTCGGCCGGATCGTCGGTCAGGTCGTCGAACAGATCCTGCGACTGTCTCAGCGACACGATATTCCTCGCCACGTCCTGATGGACGTCGGTCAGCGTGACGCGAGCGAAGAGCGATTTCATTCAGCAGCCCGGCTCAGACGCCACGGGCACGGTCGAGATAGCCACGCACCATCAGCAGCCCGGCAAACCCCCACTCCTTCACCACCTCGACGGGCGTCAGGTTGTCGAAAGCCTTGTTGCGGGTGCTCATCCAGCGATAGGCCAGATCCCGGTTCTGCGGGAACAGCAGACGCAAATTCTTGTGGATGCCCAGCAGGTGGCCCACCCGGTCGTACTGGTCGCGACTCGTCCCGATCGGTTTGCCGCTGCGATAGTTCGACAGCGCCGCCCGGTTGCTGGCCGCAATGCCCAGCAACGCCGCCTGGTCTTCGGTGCTCAACTTCCAGTGGTCGAGCAGGGTCATGACCATCCTCGCCAGCGCACCGCGGTCTTCGGATGCGTCCACTTGACGCTCGGCAAAGGCGCTCATGGGGGCTCCCTGGCTGGTGGTGATCGGTACGTTGAGCATAGTTTTCTGTTTTTAAGAAAACAAGAAGTGGAGGAATAAAAACATATTGACTCTCCTGAAACGTCAAGCCCAAAGGAATGCCAGGCGACCGGAATACGCATGACCGCTGTATCTATAATGGCGAGCAGCTTATTCGTGAGGCGTTTCCGTCATGCGGCGCAGCAGTGTTTCCGCCGCGCCTGCAAACCGATCAATATGACGCTCGCCAGCTCAAATGCATGAGCGGAAAACCATGGCCGGCCGTTTGCGCAAAACCGTAAGTTCTAAGTTCCTGGAACTCGCTCGACTCCGCGCTGCTGGTGCCGGCGGATATTGGAAGGCCTATGGCATTACCTGACGGTCTCTATGACCAGCTACTGACAGAGGCGCTTCTGGAGGCCGTCGTCAGGAGAACTGAAGAGCATAGCCATACCCTCAAACCCCTCACCGCCGAAGACGCCCCTGAGCGATTGGCCGATGCGCTTGCCTCCCAACTTTCCAGAATCCTTGATGACCTCCACGGTGACGGCGCGGAGAAGCTCCGCCAGCAGCTCGACCTCGTCAATTTCCTCCTCGTCAGCTTAAAGCAGCGCCTCGGCAAGCGCGCAGGCGACGCTGAGACGCTGTCCGTTCCGCCACAGATTCTCCAGGCCATACACCAGCAGTCGCCCAAGCCGGCGATCCCGGAGACCGGCCTGGCCTTCCCCTGGCTCTTCACCGCTGGGAAGGGCTCGCCGTCGTTGCTGACCGAGTTGCGCCGCGAGCTGGCGGCCTGCGATCAGGTGGACATCCTGGTGAGCTTCATCACGCATTCGGGCGTGCGCAAGCTGCTCGACATCCTCCAGTCCATCACCGCGGTCGGGCCGGATGGCAAGTCGCGCACGCGGCTGCGGGTGCTGACCACCACCTACACCGGCGCCACTGAGATCCTGGCGCTGGACGAACTTGCCCGGCTGCCAGGTTGCGAGATCCGGGTGTCGCTGGACGGCCGTCGTACCCGACTGCATGCCAAGGCCTGGCTGTTTCGTCGCCGCACGGGCTTTGGCTCCGCCTACGTGGGCAGCGCCAACCTGTCGGGTGCCGCGTTGATGGGCGGACTCGAATGGACGGTGAAGTTCACCGAGCGCGGCCAGCCCGATCTGTTCGAGCGCGCCAGCGCACACTTCGAGACGCTTTGGGAAGACAACGAGTTCCAGCGCTACGATTCCGCCGACCCCGCGCACCGAAAGGCCCTGGGTGAGGCGCTCAAGCGGGAGTCCGGCGACGATCTCGTTGCTCGCCCGACCTATTTCGACCTCGAGCCCAAGGCCTACCAGCAGGAGATGCTCGACCAACTGCAGATCGAGCGTGATCATGGTCGCTGGCGCAATCTGGTCGTGGCTGCGACGGGCACCGGCAAGACGGTGGTGGCGGCGTTCGACTACAAGCGGCTCTGCCTGCAGGTGGGCGGGCAGCCGCGGCTGCTCTTCGTCGCGCACCGTGAAGAGATCCTGAAGCAGGCGCTGCGGACCTATCGCGAGGTACTTCGCGACCACGCGTTTGGGGAATTGCTGGCCGGTGGTGCGCAGCCTGAGCGCTTCGACCATCTGTTCGCCACCATCGACAGCGTGTCCGCACGTGAGTTGGTTTATCGCTGCGGCGAGGATTACTGGCACACCGTGGTGGTCGACGAGTGCCACCGCCTGGCGGCTGATCGCTTCCATGCCTTTGTGAGCGTGGTGCGTCCACGCGTGCTGCTCGGCCTGACGGCGACCCCAGAGCGCAGCGATGGCAAGCCGATCCTGAACTACTTCTGCAATCGGCCCGATGGATCGCCAGCGGTCGAGCTTCGGCTCTGGCATGCGCTCGATCAGCAGTTGCTGTGTCCCTTCGAGTATTACGCCTGCGACGACGAGACGGATTTCTCAGCCGTGCCCTGGCAGCAGGCAGGGGAGGTGGCGGCGATCGAGAAGCTCGTGACTGGAAACGATGTGCGTGCGCGACTGGTGCTCGACGAGTGGCGGCGCCTGACGGGCGACCCGACGCGTGGGCGCGCGTTGGTGTTCTGCGTCTCCGTGGCGCATGCGCGGGACATGACCGCGCGGCTGAACCAGGCCGGCATCAAGGCGATATGCGTCGTCAGCGATACCCCCACCGATGAACGCAGGCGCGCGCCCGAACTGCTGGCACGCGGCGAGGTTGTCGCGCTGGTGACCTGCGATCTTTACAACGAGGGCGTCGACCTGCCGCATGTCGATACCCTGCTCTTGCTTCGCCCGACGCAGAGCCCGGTGTTGTTCCAGCAGCAGATTGGCCGCGGCTTGCGTCTGGCCAAGGGCAAGGAAAGCTGCCTGATCCTCGACTTCGTCGGCCGGCACCGTGAAGAGTTTCGCTTCGATCGTCTGCTGTCGACGATCACCGGACTCTCCCGTGCGCAGTTGATCGAGGCGTTAGACAAGGGCTTCGGCATGCTGCCGCCCGGTTGCCACATTCACCTGCAGCGCCAGACGCGAGAGCAGGTTCTGCGCAGCCTGCGCAAGCTGGTGCAACAGAACTGGCGCAGGCTGAAGACGGAACTGCAGGCCTATGCCGCACTGCGCGGACGGACGGACATTGAGCTCGCGAGCTTCCTGAGTGAGCAGGCGATCGAACTGGATGATCTCTATCGCAGCAGCGGTCGCTCGGGCTGGACCAATCTCAAGCGCGATGCGGGGCTGCTGAGCACGCCGCCCGGCAGTGAGGATGATTACTTCGGGCGTCGATTCGGTAGTCTGCTGCATATCGACGATCCGGCGCGGACCGATCTGCTGCTCTCACTGCGAGAGCCCGAGGCCGCCTACCGTGCGCAGAACGATAGGGATCGCCTCTTGTTGCAGATGCTCGCCTATCAGGTCGACGCGCAGCAGCATCAAAAAGGGAGTGGCAATGACTTCCTAGAGCGGCTGCAGCGGCACCCCGAGCAGGCGGTTGAGCTTGCCGAGCTTGGCGGGATCTTGCAGGCGAGAAGCAGCTTGCGGACGCGGCCCGTTCCGGGCCTTGAGAATGTGCCGCTTTGCCTTCACGCGGCCTACGGCATTCGCGAGATTCTGACTGCTCTCGGTTGGTTGAGTCCGGTCCGGCGCACGCCTTTTCAGGCGGGGGTACTTGCGCTGCGTGAGCGCAAGGTCGAGTTGCTGTTCGTCACCCTCGACAAGCGCGCGGGCTATCACGAACGCATCGCGTACCGTGACTATGCGATCAGTCCCGAACGGTTTCACTGGCAGTCGCAGAACTCGGCGGGGCCGGAGACCCCTGTGGGCCGTCGCTATCTGGAGAGCCCCGGCAACGGCTGGCGTTTCCAGTTGTTTGTTCGCACGGATCCCAATGCTCCTTACCATGCGTGCGGCCCGGTGACGCTGGAGCGCGCGGAAGGAGCGAAGCCGATGAGCATTCACTGGCGGCTCAGCGTGCCCTTGCCGAGCCGCCTGTTCCGAGAATTCAGCATTTTGCGGGGCGAATGATCCGCTGTGGCGCCTGTATTGACGGGAGGGGGAGCGCCTGAGGTCTGTGATAATCCGGCCATGAACTCACGCCGCCTTCCCTCCCGTATCGTCTGCCTGACCACCGAAACCGTCGAAGTACTCTACGCCCTGGGCGAGGAGGACCGCATTGCCGGGATCAGCGGTTACACCGTGATCCCGCCGCGCGCACGCAAGGAGAAGCCCAAGGTCTTTGCCTTTTCCAGCGGCGACATGGAGAAGATCCTCGCGGTCGAGCCTGATCTGGTGCTGGGGTTCTCCGACATGCAGGCGGACGTGGCACGCGACCTGATCAAGGCGGGCGTGGCGGTGCATGTGTTCAACCAGCGCAGCGTCGAGGGCATCCTGGCAATGATCGAGACGTTGGGCCGGCTGGTGGGGGCGGAAGAGCGCGCGCTTGCCCTGGTGGCTGAGCTGGAGGCGACCATCGATGCGGTGCGCGCGCAGGCGGCCTCGCTGCCGCGTCGGCCACGGGTGTATTTCGAGGAGTGGGACGAGCCGCAGATCAGTGCGGTTGGCTGGGTGTCGGAGCTGATCGGGATCGCCGGGGGTGAGGACGTCTTCGCCGAGCTGGCGCGGCATCCTGGGGCGGCGCAGCGCATCCTGGCCGATCCGCTGGAGGCAGCGCGACGCACGCCTGACATCATCGTCGGTTCATGGTGCGGCAAGCGCTTCCGCCCGGAGCGGGTGGCCGCGCGCGCCGGCTGGCAGGAGGTGCCGGCGGTGCGCGACGGCGAACTGCACGAGGTGAAGTCGGCGGTGATCCTTGCGCCCGGACCGGTGGCGATCCGCGAGGGGTTGCCGGCGCTGGCGGGGATCATCGCGCGCTGGGCGGCGCGTCAGGCCAGCTCCTGACCGCCGCCTTCGCTGCCGACCTTGGTTCGGGCAGCGGACCGCCCTGAGGCAAGGGCGAACCGCATTTCCCTTCAATCCACCGCCCGCTGCAGCACGCCGATGGGCGGTGCCCAGTCGTTGCCCGGCTGCTTCTTGCGCGTGACCAGCGTGAGCTGGGCGGGGGCGAAGACATTGGCGTTGTGGGTCACCGGGGTAGTGATGAGGTATTGCGCGCGGGTGGCGCGCAGGAAGGTGCCGACGCGGTCGATGTTGGCGACGTCCAGGTGCGCGAACGGCTCGTCGATGAAGACGAAGCCGCCGGGGCGGGCGTCGTCCATCAGCAGGCCGATGAGCAGGATCAGCGACTTCATGACCTGCTGGCCGCCCGAGGCTTCGCCGTCGTTGAGACCCACCGCGCCCTTGCGGTCGAAGTCGAAGCGCACTTCCAGACCGGCCTGGGCGAGCGAGACGTCGTCGTTTTCCAGGTGCGGGGTGGGGCAGTCCACGCTGACGTTGGCGAGCTCGCCCAGCGCCTTCAGGTTCTTGGCGTACTGGCGCACCGTGGCGCGCAGCTTGGCGATGTAGGCGGCGCGCGCGGCTTCGGAGTGCTTGCGTGCGGTGGCGCAGTAGCCCTGGCGGTCGCGGTAGTCGCGCTCGCGCAGCGCGACGTCGGCGGCGAGGCGGTCGCGCACGGTGAGCACCGCCGGGTCGGTGATCCAGTCGCCCTCGTCGAGATGGCGGCGCAGGCGGTCGGCCTGCAGGCGGGCGCCGCGCGCGTCGCCGTACCTTTCCGCGAGCAGCGCGAGATCGGCTGCATCCAGCCAGTGCGCCGGCATGCCGCGCCGGCGGCGGCGCAGGCTCAGGATGCGTTCGGCCTGGGCGCGGCGGCGCGGGCCGTGCTCGCGCGCGATGTCGGCCAGGCGCAGGTCGATCGCCTTCTGCTCGCGCACGCGGCGGTCGACCTCGATCTGGATGCCGCTCAGCTTCTCGCCCAGCGCCTCCAGCGCGCCGCGCGTGTCCGCGCGGTCGGCGATGGCCTCGGTGAGTGCCTTGCGCGCCTGCGGCAGCTCGGCTTCGGCGGTGGCGTAGCGCTCGGCGTTGGCGGCCAGCAACTGGGCCGACTGCAGGCCGAGCATGCGCTGGCGCAGCGAGGCGAGGCGGGCGGCGGTTTCGTCCAGCCTGGGGCGCAGCGCCTGCAACTGCTTGTCGAGGCCGGCGATCTCGTCCTGCAGCGCGGCGATGCGTGACTGGCGGGCGAGTTCGCCGAAGTGGAACTCCTGCGGCCGGCCGAGGTGGCGCGCGCCGCGCCGTTCGCGGTGGTAGCCGTCTCGGGTGATCCATTCCTGCTCGCGCGGCAGGTCGCGCGCCGCGTCGGCATCCTCGACGCGGCGGATGCGGTTGAGCAGGTCGGCGAGCCAGCGCGGCACCGGCGCCGAGAACTGCACCACCTCGGCCAGGCTCAGCGGCCGCGGCGGCGGCGCGGGCTCGCGCTCGGCGACGATGAAGTGGCGGAAGCGTTCGCGCTCGCCCAGCGCCCAGGCGGCGTGGCGGTCGCCTTCGCGCTCGAGCAGGATCAGGTGGCGGTAGGGCCGCAGGATGGCTTCCAGCGCCGCCTGCCAGGCGGGGTCTGTGACTTCGACGACTTCGGCCAGGCTGGCGTGGGCGATGCCCTCTGCGCTCAGCCGCACGCGGAAGCGCGCGACTTCGGCATCGCCCGGCGGACCGCTGCGATTGCGCTCATGGCGCAGGGTCTCGCTGCGCTCCTCGAAGGCGGCGACGAGCTGACGTTCCTTGGTGCGCAGGTGGGCGAGCACGGCGTCGGCTTCGGCGTGCTGCTGCTCCAGCGCGACGGCGTCGGCGCCGTGCTCGGCAGCGAGCTGGGCGCGCAGGGCGTCGCGCTCGGCGAGCAGCTTCTCCAGATCGCGCACGCGGTCGTGCGCGGCGAGGTGGCGCTGCTCGGCGTCGCCGTCGTGCTGCTTGAGGCGCTTGCGTTCGGCGGCGGCGGCGTCCTGCTCCGCCTTCAACTTGTCGAGTCGGGCGCGCGCCTCGCGCTGTTCGGCGAGCTTCTCGCTGCGCTCGTGATCCACGCGGTGCAAAGCCTCGCGCTCGGCGGCGATCTCGCGCGCCAGCTCGGCGACCTCCAGCCGCGGCACGATCTCGGCCTGCAGCGCCCGGGCCTCGTCGGCGAGCTGCTTCCATTCCAGGTAGCGGTTGGCCTCGGCCTTCTTCTCCTCGGCCTGGGTCTTCAGCCGGTCGAGGTCGATGCCGAGCTCGTCCAGCTCGCGCTCGGCGTTCTTCTGTTCCTCGCGCGCGGCCTGGTAGTTGTCCAGCACCTCCTTGTCGCCGAAGACGTCGAACACCAGCTCGAGCAGAGCTTTGGGCGAGTATTCGCACAGCTTGTCGGTGTCGCCCTGTTCCAGCGCCAGCACCTTGGTGATGGCCGGCGTCAGTCCGCCCCAGGCGAGCCGGTTCTGGTAGTCGCGCAGGCCGATCCAGTCGCTGGTGGCCTCCAGCGCCTCGATGTCCTGGTCGCCGTCGACGATCGTGTAGTCGCGGATCCAGTCGCCGCCAGCCTTGCGGATGCGGCAGGCGAGGGTGACTTCGTCCGACAGACAAGGGAAGAAAGGCCGCCGGCCGGTGCTGCCGGGCAGGTTGGCGACGATGGCGCGGATCCACGCAAAGCTGCGGTCGGCGCGGCGCACGTAGCGGCGGAAGTCGCGCTTGCCCGAGCAGCGCAGCGCGAACAGGGTGCGCAGCGCATCCAGCAGGGTGGTCTTGCCCGAACCGTTGGGGCCGACGATGGTGATGATCTGGGCGTCGAGCGGCAGCGAGAAGCGGCGCCAGAAGTCCCAATGGACGAGTTCTAGGGTCTTGATGTGGAACATCGGCAGCTCGGGGTGGGGCGCGCCCGCGGGCGACGCGGGCTGGGGGCGACATGCGAGGCGCGAAGTGTACCGAGGGCCCCGGGCGCCGGCAAACTGCGTGAAATGAGCTGCATCAATGCGGTGTGGCGGAGGCGCCGCAACAATGCCCGGGTCCAAGAACCTCAGCGAGGCAGCCCATGCAGTTTCCCGATTTCTTCCGTCTCGTGCCGCGCATCCGCGTGCGTGATCCGCTGGCCGAATTCCTCGGTGCCGCCGAGGGCGGGGTGCTGGAGTATGGCTATGAGGACGCGGTGCGGCTCGCCGGCCATTCCTGCCCGACGGTGGCCTCGGCCTTCGTGATGGCCTGCCGGGCGATGGCGCTGTTGTATCCGGGCGAACTGCCCGAGCGTGGCGGAGTGCGCGTCGATTTCGCCGAACCGCTGGAGCATGGCGTCACCGGTGTCATCGCCAGCGTGCTGACGCTCATCACCGGCGCGGCGCAGCAGGGCGGCTTCAAGGGCATCGCCGGGCATTTCGTCCGCCGCGACCTGCAGGCCTTCCATTCCGACATCCCGCTGACGTTGCGCGTCACCCGCCTCGATACCGGCGCGGCGATCGACGCGGCCGCCGACCTGTCGCGCGTGCCGGCTGCACCGGAAATGTCCGGGCTGCTGCAGCGCTGCATCCGCGGTGAGGCGGACGAGGCGCAGCGCCGGCAGTTTGCGATCTTGTGGCAGCAGCGCGTGCAACGCATCCTGCTCGAACACTGGGACGACGACGCGGTGTTCCACTTCCGCACTCACGCAACCGATACGGCGCACTCCTGACCATGCACGCACACATCCTGCAGCACGTCGCATTCGAGGGCCCCGGCAGCATCGGCGCCTGGCTGGAGATGGCCGGCTACGACCTCGGTTACACCCGCTTTTTCGAGGGCGAAGCGCTGCCCGATCCGGCCACCGTCGACCTGCTGGTGGTCATGGGCGGGCCGATGAGCGTCAATGACGAGGCCGAATTTCCCTGGCTGGCCGCCGAGAAGCGTTTCATCGCCGACATGGTCCGCAGCGGCCGGCCGGTGCTGGGCGTGTGCCTGGGGGCCCAGCTCATCGCCAGCGCGCTGGGCGCGCGCGTGTCTCGAAATCGCGAGCGTGAGATCGGCTGGTTTGCGATCGAAGGCGTGGCGCACGAGGACGCGTCGCTGTTCCGCTTTCCGCCGTCGGTCGAGGTCTTCCACTGGCACGGCGAGACTTTCGATCTGCCGGCAGGCGCGGTGCGCCTGGCGCGCAGCACGGTCTGCGACAACCAGGCCTTCCAGCTCGGCAAGACGGTGATCGGCCTGCAGTTCCACCTCGAGACCACGCCGGGCTCGGCGCAGCAGCTCGTCGACCATGGCCGCGCCGAACTGCAGCCGGCGCCTTACGTCCAGTCCGAGGCCGAGATCCTCGCCGCGCCGATCGACAAATACCTGGCGATCAATGACCTGATGGGCGAGGTGCTGGCGTTCCTGCGCGCTGCCGGCGGGCGCTGAAGCGGGCGGGGGCGGCCGCGTCAGGCGTCCCCTTCATCCTTCTCTTCATCCTCGGCGTCGGCGGCGGCATCCGCCGCATCTGCCTGCGGCAGGTTGTGCCCGGCAGCGGCGAGCACCTCGCCCAGCGTGCCGTGGATGATGCGGTCGGCCATCACGCGGTAGTCGAGTGCCACGTCGAGCAGCGGACCTTCGCCGATCACGCCGTTGCGGCGCTCGATGAAGCCCAGGCGGGAGAGCTTGCCCAGGGCGATGCCCATCTTCGTCTTGCCGCCCAGGCGCGGTCCGAAGTCGGCCAGCAGCGACGCCTCGGACAGGCTGCCGGACACGCTGTCGCCATGCGCCACCGGCTTGTCGCCGCCGAACATGTCCGCCTGGCCGTCGTCGACGACTTCGCGGCGGGTGACCTGGCGCTCGCGCTTGGGCAGCACGATCAGCGACCAGATCACCACCAGCAGCGCGATCTCGTCGCGCCCCAGGCCGAGGTTGCTGGCGGCGTATTCGCGGCCGGCGCCGAACACCGGTTCGGCCATGTCGGGCTGCAACGCCACGCCGACATGAGCGGCGTAGGGGTTGTCCAGCAACTGCATGCCGACTTCGGCCAGGCGGCGGTCCAGTTCCAGGCGGAAGCTCTCGTCGACCAGCGCGCGGCGCACCAGGCGGTCGTTGCGCGGCAGCCAGCGCTGGGCGAGCAGGCGGGCGGTGAGGGTCCTGATGTCGTGATCCATGGGGCGGTGCTCAGGCAGGAAGGGGGGCGTCCGGGGTGCGCGGGTCCCGGTCCGAAGCTGGACGCGAAACTCGGCGCGAGACGTCGCCGGCATTGATCGCGGCGATCTCGTCTTCGCCCACCGGCACGAGCGTGTCGCCGAAGCGCACGTCGAGCGGCAGGCGCATGAAGTCGGCGACAGGGCCGCTGGCCGGGCTGGCGTCCTCGCCGTCGGCCAGCAGGGCGAGCAGCGACAGGCGGTAGCTGGCCAGCGCGAAACCGCCGCCGGCGACGACCCGGTGCAGCGGTTGTGCGTCCGGCAGTGTCTCGAGCCTGCGCGTGAAATGCTGCAGCAGGGCGAGGTCCTCGCTTTCGGGCGCGAGGCTGACCGGCGCGGCGTCCGCTGGCGGCAAGGGGGCCTCGGCGCCGCTGCGCAGGCGCTCGTCGCCGAGCGCCGATTCGGCGCGGTCGAGCAGTTCGTGGCCGCCCGCGAGCAGCGGCACATCGGGCACCAGCGCCAGCGCGTCGGCGGCCAGCGCGGCGACCGTGGCCGCATCCAGCCGGCGCAGCCAGGCGGCGACGTCCGACGACGAAATGCCCGAGCCGCCCAGCGTGACCCGCTGTGCCTCGATCTTGTTCAGCGCGCGCTGGAAGGCGGCGTCGACCCGCGCCAGCCGCGACTGCGCGAGACCGATGCGCTGCGCGATGCGGGCGATGTCGAAATCCACCTCGGGGTCGGCCAGCAGCGCGTTGAGCAGCTCGGTGCCGCGCTGCAGCCAGCGGCCGTTGGCCGACAGCCGGCGGCGGGCGTCGAGGATGCGGAACTCCGAGCCCGAGGCGATCGCCTCCTCGAAATGCCAGGTGAGGTCGTTGAGCTTGGACAGCAGGTGGCCGAGCGATTCGGCATTGATGCCGCCCACCGCCTGCAGGCCGGCGAGCTGGGCAGTGAGGAAGCCGAGCTCGGCGTCCTCCTCCTCGCCGAAGCGCAGCAGCATGGCGATCGCCGCCACCGCGTTGCGGCCCATGTCCGACAGGTGGTACAGGCCGTCCTCGCCGATGCCGAGCAGCGTGTTGTCGCGCAGGCGCTTGAGCACGGTCTCGAGCTTGACCGCATCCAGATAGACGAAGCGGGCGCGCAGCGCTTCCGGCGACCAGCGCGGTGCTTCGGCTTCGCGGCCGATCTCGCGCAGCACCAGCAGGCGCATCAGCACTTCGGCCTCGGTGCCGCGGAACAGCGTGATGAAGGCGTCGAGCAGCGGACGCGCGGCATGCAGCGCGGTCAGCTCGGGCACTTCGTCTGCGTCGACGCCGGGGGCGAGGAAGTCGTGATACGGGGCGGAGATTTCGTTCAAGGACAGCCTGCTCGAGGGTGGGCCTGCGACCGCGACAGCGGGGCGTGCGCATGCCGGAGGACACGCCCGGGCGCGCGCGGCGCGAAGCGCGGGATTATAGCCGTGCGGCTTACTGATCCTTACATCTTGCTGCCTGCGCGCCGCCCGCCGCAGAGCGAGAATTTCCATGGATTTCACGCCGGCCGTGCCCGGTGGAGCGGGCCGCCGGCGATTTCGCGGCTGCAGGAGAAGACACCATGAAAGTTCCTCTGAATCGCCTTGCCCGTGTTGCAGGTCTGGCCTGCATTGCTGCAGCCACGGCAGGCTTCGTGCTGCCCGCCCACGCCGACCGGGGCGACTTCCGCGGCCGGCCGGCGGCCCGCCACTTCGACCATCACGAGTGGCGCGGCGGCCAATGGGTGCGAGGCCATCACGATGGCCACCTCGGCTGGTGGTGGGTGGTGGCGGGAACCTGGTTCCTTTACCCACGGCCGGTCTATCCGTATCCGCCGGTGGTGGTGCAACCGCCCGAGCCCGAGCCGGTGATCGTGCAGCCTGCGCCCCGGGCCGCGCCGCCGGTGTGGTACTTCTGCCCCGAGTCCGACGCCTACTACCCCTACGTGCAGCGCTGCCCGAGGGGGTGGCGCACGGTGCCGGCAGTGCCGCCGGGGCTGCGTGAAGACTGAGCGGGACTGTCGATTGGGAGAACGATGATGAAACGCCTCTACATGGTGTTGCCGCTGGCCTTGCTGACCGGCTGCGTTGCCGTCCCGACCGGCCCGCGCGTTGCCGTGATGCCGGCGCCGGGCAAACCCTTCGACCTGTTCGTGCAGGAGGAGCGCGAGTGCCGCTACTACGCCGAGCAGTCCATCGGCCTGACGCGCAACGACGTGTCGGCGCAGAACGTGGTGGGCAGCGCGGCGGTGGGCACCGCGGTGGGCGCGGCGGCCGGCGCGCTGGTCGGCGGCAATCGGGGCGCCGCGACCGGCGCGGGGGTCGGCCTGCTGGCCGGAACGGCGAGCGGCTCGTCGCAGGCGGCGTATGCCGGCGCCGATGCCCAGCGCCGCTACGACATCGCCTACCAGCAGTGCATGTACGCCAAGGGCAACCAGATTCCCGGCTATTCGCGGCCCTACCGCTATCGCCAGTGGGCGCCGTCCGATGCGCCGGACGAGCCCTCGGATTACTACTACCCGCCTCCGCCTCCGCCGCGCCGCTGAGGGTGTCAACGAAAAGCGCCGCCCGGGAGGGCGGCGCGTCGCGTGAGACGGCAATGGCGGGCAGGCCGCCCGCCTGCCGGGATCAGACGCCCTGCTTGAGGCTCGCCGCGATGAAATCGTCGAGGTCGCCGTCGAGCACCGACTGGGTGTTGCCCACTTCGTGGTTGGTGCGCAGGTCCTTGATGCGCGACTGGTCGAGCACGTAGCTGCGGATCTGGTGGCCCCAGCCGATGTCGCTCTTGCTGTCTTCCAGCTTCTGCTGTTCGGCCTGGCGCTTGCGCAGTTCCAGCTCATACAGGCGCGCCTTCAGCATCGACATCGCCTCGGCCTTGTTCTTGTGCTGCGAGCGGTCGTTCTGGCACTGCACCACGGTGTTGGTCGGCACGTGGGTGATGCGCACCGCCGAGTCCGTCTTGTTGATGTGCTGGCCGCCGGCGCCGGAGGCGCGGTAGGTGTCGATGCGCAGGTCGGCGGGGTTGATCTCGACCTCGATCGATTCATCCACTTCCGGGAACACGAACACCGAGGTGAAGCTGGTGTGGCGGCGCGCGTTGGAGTCGAACGGGCTCTTGCGCACCAGGCGGTGGATGCCGGTTTCGGTGCGCAGGAAGCCGTAGGCGTATTCGCCGCTGATCTTGATCGTGCAATTCTTCAGGCCGGCGACTTCGCCTTCGGTTTCTTCCAGCACCTCGACGCCGAAACCCTTCTTCTCGCAGTAGCGCAGGTACATGCGCTCGAGCATGCCGGCCCAGTCCTGCGCCTCGGTGCCGCCGGCGCCGGCCTGGATCTCGATGAAGCAGTTGTTCGGGTCCATCGGGTTGCTGAACATGCGGCGGAACTCGAGCTTCTCGACTTCCGCCTGCAGGCCGCCGAGGTCGCCTTCCACCGCTTCGAAGGTGTCGTCGTCGTTCTCGGCCTCGGCCAGGTCGTAGAGATCCTGCAGGTCGCGCGCCTGGGCGTCGATCTTCTGCAGCGTGACCACCACGTCCTCGAGCTGGCGCTTCTCCTTGCCCAGCTCCTGCGCGCGCTCGGCGTTGTTCCACACGGCCGGGTCTTCCAGCGCGCGATTGACCTCTTCGAGCTTCGATGCTTTCACATCGTAGTCAAAGATACCTCCGTAGTTCGCGGCCCCGGGCGCCGAGGTCGGCGAGTTTTTCGGCGATGGCATTGAGGCGTTCGGCGTCCATGGAACTGCTCCGGCTGAATCTGGGAAACCGCGAAGTATACCCGCTGTGCGGCTCCGGCGTGGCGCGTCGTCGGACGGTCAAGCGGCGGCAGGACTTGCTCCGGAACGCAGATTCGATGAGGCCGTGAGATCATGCGGGCGAACTTAGGCAGCATGAGCCAGCGTGATGATGGAAACAACCGGCCTTGATTCAGCACCTGTCGCGCGCAGCCGCCGGCTGCGCCACCTTGCGGTGGCACTGGCAGTCGGCGTGGCGGCAGCCTCGCTGCTGGCGTTCAGGAGCGAGAAGGTCGACGTGGTGCTGGCCCGCCAGGGCGAGCTGCGCCAGTCGGTAGTGGCGAGCGGCCGCGTGCGTACGCCGCAGCGCATCGAAGTCGCAGCGCAGATCACCGGGCGCGTGCTGGATGTCGCAGTACGCGAAGGCGATGCCATACGGGCCGGGCAGCCTCTGATCCGCATCGACGAGCGGGAATGGGCGGCTGCCGCGGCGCAGGCCCGCGCTGCGGTGGTGCAGGCCGAAGCGCGCCTGCGCCAGTTGCGCGAGCTTGGCCTGCCGGTGGCCGAACAGGCGCTGCGCCAGGCCGAGGCCAACGCGCTGCAGGCGCGGCGGCAGCATCAGCGGGTGGGCGAACTCGTCGCGCGCGGCTTCTACAGCCAGGCGCAGCTCGACGACGCCCGCCGGGCGCAGGAAGTGGCTGACAGCCAGGTGCGCAGCGCACGCCTGCAGCTCGACAGCCAGCAGGCGAACGGCAGCGAGGTCGAGCTGGCACGCAGCGCGCTGGAGCAGGCGCGCGCGGCGCTTGCGGTTGCGGAGGCCCGGCTCGCCTATGCGACCTTGCGCGCGCCGGTCGCTGGCACCGTACTCACACGCAGCGTGGAGCCCGGCGACACCGTGCAGCCCGGCCGCGCGCTGCTGACGCTGGCGCCTGCGGGCGATACCGAACTGACGGTGCAGATCGATGAGAAGAACCTCGCCCTGCTCCGGCTGGGGCAGCGCGCGATGGCATCGGCCGATGCCTACCCCCACGAGCGCTTCGCCGCCCAGGTGGATTACATCGCGCCGTCGGTCGATGCGCTGCGCGGCTCGGTCGAGGTCCGCCTGCGGGTGCCCGAGCCGCCGGCCTACCTGAGGCACGAGATGACGGTGTCGATCGACATCGAGGCCGCGCGCAGCGCGCAGGCGGTGATCGTGCCGGCCGACGCGGTGCGCGACGCCGGCGCTGCGCAACCCTGGGTGCTGGCCGTGCGCGAGGGGCGCACCTGGCGGCAGCCGGTGCGCATCGGGCTGCGGGGCCCGGGCCAGGTGGAGGTACTCGAGGGCGTCGCGCCCGGCGACGCGGTGCTGCCTGCGGCGGTCGATCTGCCGGAAGGGCGGTCGGTACGGGCGCGCGTGCAGCCGTGAGGCGCTGGATGCCCTTCGAGTGGATCGCCGCGCTGCGCTTCCTGCGCGAGGGGCGCATGCAGTCGTTGCTGATCATCGTCGGCGTGGGCGTCGGCGTGGCGGTGATCGTGTTCATGTCGGCGCTGCTGTCTGGCCTGCAGGCCAATCTCGTGCGCCGCACACTGAGTTCGCAGGCGCACATCGTGCTGTTGCCGGCCGAGGAGGTGGCGCGGCCGCAGGACGCGTCGGGCAACGCCGCCGTCCGGCTGCAGAAGCAGGCGCAGCGGCTGCGCTCGATCGATCAGTGGCAGACGATCCGTGACCGCCTGCAGGGCTGGCCGGAGATCCTCGCCGTGTCGCCGGTCGCCGCCGGCCCGGCCTTCGCGGTGCGCGGTGATGCCAGCAAGGCCGTCACGTTGCTGGGGATCGAGCCGGAGCGTTACAACCAGGTCATCGCGCTCGAGGAACGCCTGGTGGCGGGCCGGCTGCGCGTTGCGGCCGGCGAAGCGGTGATCGGGATCGAGCTGGCGAAGGATCTCGGCGCGGACGTGGGCGACAAGCTGCGCATCAGCAGCGCCCAGGGCGACGCCGAAACGCTGACCGTGACCGGCCTGTTCGATCTGGGCAACAAGGCGGTGAATGCGCGCAACGTCTATGTGGGCCTGCGCACCGGCCAGACGCTGCTCGATCTGGTGGGCGGCGTGTCCAATATCGACCTGGCCCTGCACGATCTCGACGAGGCCGAGGTCGTCGCCCGCCGCATCGCCGCCGAGACCGGCCTGATCGCCGATAGCTGGATCCGCACCAACGCGCAGTTCGTCACCGCGCTGAGTTCACAGCGGGTGTCGAGCAACGTGATCCGTTTCTTCGTCGGGCTGTCGGTCGCCTTCGGCATTGCCAGCGTGCTGGTGGTGTCGGTGATCCAGCGCAGCAAGGAGATCGGCATCCTGCGCGCGATGGGCGCCACGCGCGCGCAGATGCTGCGCATCTTCCTGCTGCAGGGCGGCATCGTCGGCTTCTTCGGCTCGCTGCTCGGCTCCGCGCTGGCATGGTGCTTCCTGCTGCTGTGGCAACTGATGGCGCGCAATCCGGACGGCACGCCGCTGTTCGTGATCGCGTTCGAGCCGGCGCTGGTCGGCATCGCGGCGGGGGGCGCGAGCCTGGTCGGCATCCTCGCCGCGTTGTTGCCGGCGCGTCGCGCGGCCCGCCTCGATCCGGTGGTGGCGATCCGTGGCTGAGCCCGTCCTGCTGCTCGATGGCATCCGCAAGGCCTACGGCAGCGCCGAGACCGAGTTCGAGGTGCTGCACGGCATCGACCTGCGCCTGGAGCGCGGCGAGTTCGCGGCGCTGATCGGACCATCGGGCTCGGGCAAGAGCACGCTGCTGAACCTGATCGGCCTGCTCGACCGGCCCAGTCGCGGCCTGCTGGTGATCGACGGCGAGGACACCGCCGCGCTGGACGATACCGCCCTCACACGGCTGCGCGGCGAGCGCATCGGCTTCGTCTTCCAGCATCACCATCTGATCCCGGCCTTCACCGCCGAGGAGAATGTCGCCATGCCGTTGCTGATCGCGCGCGGCCGGCCGGACGCGGCGATGTTCGCGCGTGCGGGCGAACTGCTCGCGCGCGTGGGGCTGGGCGAGCGCCGGCACCACGCGGCAAACCGTCTTTCCGGTGGACAGCAGCAGCGCGTGGCCATTGCCCGCGCATTGGCGATGAGCCCGTCGCTGGTGCTGGCCGACGAGCCCACCGGCAACCTCGACACGCATTCCGCGGATGAAGTCTTCGCGCTGTTGCGTGAGGTGAACGTGCAACTGGGCACGAGCTTCCTGATCGTGACGCACGACCCACGTCTCGCCGGGCGCTGCGATCGCATCATCGAGCTCGTCGACGGCGCCATCGTGTCCGACCGGCCCAATCGCGCGGGCGCGGACCTGCGTGGCGAATGAGCAGCAAGGCGGGGCCTTGCGGAAAGTCGCGCTCGATTCCATCCGTCGCGCGGGCGCTCAGCGCGGTGCCGGCCCGATGTATCTTCCAGTGACCCGACGATGCAGCGCTCTCGGCGGGCTGATCTTTTCTTCGATCGAATGAGTGCCGACATGGGTGCTGAACTTGGACGGTGGGTGGCTGGCGCTCTGACGGCCGGTGCGACGGCGCTGGCGATGGCGGCCGGCCACGCACGTGCCGACGCGCCGGCGGAAGTCCCGGTGATGATCGGCGGCGAGGCGGAGCTGGACGCGTGCGCATCGACCGGCATCGTCTCGGGGCTGCGCGGCGGGGTGGGGAGTTTTCTGGCGGTCCGACGCGGGCCAGGGCTGCGCTTCGCGACCACGGATCGGCTCCGCAACGGCGCACGGCTGTGGCTGTGCGATGCGCGGGGCGGCTGGCTGGGGGTCGTGTATGCGGCGGACGGGCGCGACTGCGGCGTGTCCTCGCCGCAACCCGCGCGCCAGCCTTACCGCGGGCCGTGCACTTCGGGCTGGGTTTCCGAGCGCTTCGTGCGTCGCGAGGCCGGCTGACACCGGGTTTCGGTTGCGCGCGGGTGCAGTGTGCCGGCTCGGCTCCGATCTCGCGGGGCGCTGCGCCCGCTTCGCCAGGGCTGAAGCTCGATGCGGTCCGTTGCGTTCAGGCTTCGTTCTGCGACAGCACCTTGCCCTGCTTGTCGGCCAGCCGGACGATGCCGGTCGGCGGCGGCACGGTGCGTGGCCAGCGTGCCTGCACCAGTCGATCGCGCGCCAGCCGAGTGATGGTCACCGCATTGCTCTGGTTGCCGCCGAGGATGTGATAGGCCTCGTCGTCCTCGGCCCAGTAGAAGCCCACATGGCCGAGGCCGCTGGTTTTCGAGCCGCGCCAGAACACCATCACCGCCCCCAGTTGCGGGGTGGCCTTGAGGCCGAATTTCTCCCACGCGCGCGCGCCGAGCGGGTTGTTCGGCAACGCTTCGTCCGGCAACTGGGAGCCGATGCAATGCGCGACGAAGAGGCCGCACCAGGGGATGTCGTCGTCGTTGTAGGACAGGATCTCGAGATCGTGCGCCCAGCCGAGGATCGCCTCGTTGGACCCCTTGCCGGGTTTCTCGCGCGTGCCCATCAGTTCGAAGGCGGTCTGCAGCCAGGGCATCGTGCCCGGGGTGTCGAAGCGCGCGCCGGCCGGCGCCGTGCCCTTGAAGAGTTTCTCGGCTGTCTTCGGGCCGACGATGCCGTCGGCTGGCAGCCCGTTCTTCTGCTGGAAGGCCTTGATCGCCGCGATCGTGTTCCTGCCGCGCACGCCGTCGATCGGGCCAGGGTCGAATCCGGCGGCCTTCAGTGCGGTCTGTATGTCGCGTACATTCATGACTCACCTCCGCGAAATGGCGCGCCGTCCTGGGCTGGCAGGCGGCCCGCTGCGATGGACTGTCTCAACATAGACAACGGCCGGGGACTTGCAAGATGAATCTTGGCCGCTCCGCGTGGCCTGGCCTGGCATCGTATCGATTCGCCCACGGGCACTGTTTCGGCGGGGGAAGGCGCTCGATGGAGCACTCGATGGAGCGCGATGGCACGCCTATAGTTAATACGATCGTCGGGGAATAAAGAATGACTCGAACGCTTGCCCTTGCCTTGATGCTCACCTCCGCCGTCGCATCGGCCGCCGGCGCGCCCGTGGTGCGCGATCCGGGGCGAGGGGAACTCCTTTACGCGACCCACTGCGACGCCTGCCACAACGTGCAGGTGCACTGGCGCAACAAGAAGGCGGTGACCGACTGGAAGAGCCTGGAGTTCGAGGTGCGTCGCTGGCAGGACGTCGCCGGGCTGGGATGGAGCGACGCGGATGTCGCCGAGGTCGCCCGCTACCTCAACGCGCGGCATTACCACTTCCCGCCGCGGACGCCCTAGCAAACAGGCGCGCGCCATCGGTTACCATGGCAGCCATGCTGAAGATAGAACGCATCAAGGCGATCTCGCTGGATCTGGACGACACCCTGTGGCCGATCTGGCCCACCATCGAGCGTGCGGAGCGGGTGCTCCACGACTGGCTTGCCGTCAATGCGCCGGCAACGGCCGCTCGCTACGCCAGCCCCCAGGCATTGCGCGAGGTGCGCGAAGCCGTCGGACGGCAGCGCCCCGAGCTGGCACACGACTTGACGGCCCTGCGTCGGGAGTCGATCCGCATCGCACTGTGCTCGGCTGGCGACGACCCCGGACTGGCCGGGGCGGCGTTCGACGTCTTCATCGCCGAGCGCCACAACGTCAGTTTCTATCCGGACGCGCTCCCGGCGCTGGAATTCCTTGCCGCGCGCTATCCCCTGGTCAGCCTGTCGAACGGCAACGCCGAGCCCGCGCGGCTGGGGCTTGGGCCTTTCTTCGTCGCCAGCGTGGCTTCACGCGAAGTGGGCATCTCCAAGCCCGACCCCCGCATCTTCCATGTCGCTGCGCAGGCGGTGGGCGTGCAGCCGGAAGAGGTGCTGCACGTCGGCGACGATGCCTTGCTGGACGTGATCGCGGCGTGCGCCGCCGGCATGCAGGCGGCGTGGGTCAATCGTGGCGACGCACCGTGGCCGCATGAGCCGACGCCGCATCTGGAACTGGCTGACCTGAGCGAGCTGGTTGCGGCGCTGGGGTAGCTCGCGCCGCGGAGGCGGCGCGCTGAGCGGCGTTTGGCGCAGGGGGGCCCCGTCGGCACCCGACCTGTGGGCTCCCTCAGGCAAGCTCGACTCCGGCCTGCCGCGCGGGCCGTTCCACCCTGGCCTCGTGGATCAGGCGCGCTTCGCCGGCTTCGTCGACCGTCTCCAGCCGCACGGCGAAGCCCCACAGCCGGGCGACGTGCTTCATGACCTCTTCGGTGGATTCGCCCAGCGGCCGGCGCTGGTGCTGCTGGTGGCGCAGGGTCAGCGAGCGGTCGCCGCGCAGGTCGACGTTCCACACCTGGATGTTGGGTTCGCGGTTGCCCAGGTTGTACTGCTCGGACAGGATCTGGCGCACGCGCTGGAAGCCCGATTCGTCGTGGATGGCCGAGACCTTCAGATTGTCCTCGCGGTCGTCGTCGAGCACCGCGAACAGGCGGAAGTCGCGCATGACCTTGGGCGACAGGTACTGGGCGATGAAGCTCTCGTCCTTGAAGTTGCGCATCGCGAAGTCGAAGGTCTCGCGCCAGTCGCTGCCGGCGATCTCGGGGAACCAGCGGCGGTCTTCCTCGTCCGGCTCCTCGCAGATGCGGCGGATGTCGCGCCACATGGCGAAGCCCAGCGCGTAGGGGTTGAGGCCGTTGTACCAGCGGCTGTTGTAGGGCGGCTGCGCGACGACGTTGGTGTGCGACTGCAGGAACTCGAGCATGAAGCTGTCGGCCAGCAGCCCTTCGTCGTACAACGTGTTGAGCAGCGTGTAGTGCCAGTAGGTGGCCCAGCCCTCGTTCATGACCTGGGTCTGACGCTGCGGGAAGAAGTACTGCGCCACCTTGCGCACGATGCGCACCACCTCGCGCTGCCAGGGCTCGAGCAGCGGCGCGTTCTTCTCGATGAAGTAGAGCAGGTTCTCTTCCGGCTCGGCGGGGAAGCGCGGCCGCCGGCTGCGGTCGTCGTCGCGCAGTTCCTGCGCGGGCAGTGTGCGCCACAGGTCGTTCACCTGGCTCTGCAGGTATTCGGCGCGTTCCTGCTGGCGCAGCTTTTCCTGTGCCACCGACAGCTTGCCGGGTCGCTTGTAGCGGTCGACGCCCAGGTTCATCAGCGCATGGCAGGAGTCGAGCAGCAGTTCGACTTCCTCCTCGCCGTAACGCTCCTCGCACTGGCTGATGTAATGCCGCGCGAAGACGAGATAGTCGATGATGGCGTCGGCGTTGGTCCAGGTGCGGAACAGGTAGTTGCCCTTGAAGAAGCTGTTGTGGCCGTAGGCCGCATGGGCGATCACCAGGCCCTGCATGGTCAGCGTGTTCTCCTCCATCAGGTAGGCGATGCACGGGTCGGAATTGATCACGATCTCGTAGGCCAGCCCCATCTGGCCGCGGCGATAGCTCTTCTCGGTGGAGATGAACTGCTTGCCGAATGACCAGTGGTGGTAATTGACCGGCATGCCGACCGAGGCGTAGGCGTCCATCATCTGCTCGGCGGTGATGATCTCGATCTGCACCGGGTAGGTGTCGAGGCCGTAGTCCTTCGCGACGCGGGCGATCTCGGTGTGGTACTGCTCGATGCTGTCGAACGACCATTCCGAGGTAACGGGAAGGGGGACCGGCGCGGGCTTGTGGCGGGGGTGGGTTGCGCGTTTCATGACAGGCTCTTCTTGAACAGTTCACGGAACACCGGATAGATGTCGGCCGGCGACTGGATGCGCTGCATGGCGAAGTTGTTGCGCGAGGCGCGTACGGTCTCATACTCCTGCCACAGGTTCTGAGGGTCGCCGTCGGTGATCTCGATGTAGGCGAAGTACTGGCAGGCGGGCAGGATGTCCTGGGTCAGCAGGTCGCGGCTGACGGCGCAGTCGTTCTGCCAGTTGTCGCCGTCCGAAGCCTGCGCGCCGTAGATGTTCCACTGGCCGTTGGCATAGCGCTCGTGGATGATGTCGCGCATCAGCACCAGCGCGCTGGACACCACGGTGCCACCCGATTCGCGCGAGTGGAAGAACTCCTCCTCGTCGGTTTCCTGGGCCACCGTGTGGTGGCGGATGAAGACCACCTCGATGTGTTCATAGGTGCGCGTCAGGAAGAGGTGCAGCAGCATGAAGAAGCGCTTGGCAGTGGCCTTGCGGTCTTCGTCCATCGAGCCGGACACGTCCATCAGGCAGAACATCACCGCCTGCGTGGTCGGCTGCGGCACCTTCACCCGGTTGTTGTAGCGCAGGTCGAAACTGTCGATGAAGGGGATGTTGTCGATCTTCGCCCGCACGCGGCCGATCTGGTCGCGCAGCGCCAGCACGTTGGCGCTGTCTTCGCCTTCCTCGGCGAGTGCCTGCTCGAGTTCCTGTTGCAGCTCGCGCAGCCGCGCGTTGTAGGGGGAACCGAGCGCGAGGCGGCGGCCGAGCGCGCCGCGCAACGAGCGCACGACGTTGATGTTGGCCGGCACGCCGTCGGAGGTGAAGCCGGCGCGGCGCGTCTTGTAGTCGGTGATGCAGGCGAGCTGGGTGCGGATCAGTCGCGGCAACTCCAGATCCTCGAAGAACAGGTCGAGGAACTCCTCGCGCGACAACTGGAACACGAAGTCGTCCTCGTGCTCGCCCTCGTTGCCGGCTTCGCCCTTGCCGCCACCGCCGCCACCTCCGCCGCCGGACGGACGCTTGATGAGGTCGCCGCCGACGAACTGGTCGTTGCCGGTGAACACCTGTTCCCAGATGCCGCCGCGGCCCTGGTGCAGGATGGGCTCGGACAGGTCGCGCGCGGGAATGCTGACCTGCTCGCCATTGTCGAGGTCGCGGATCGAGCGGCCATGGATCGCCTCCGACACCGCCTTGCGGATCTGGTGCTTGAAGCGGCGCATGAAGCGTTGGCGATTGACCGTGCTCTTGCCCTTGCTGTCGAAACGTCGATCGATGATGCGGGCCATGATGCCTCCTCGATGGTGTCCGGTCCGGACGTCCGCCTGGATGTCCGGGCCGCGGCCGCGGCGCACGACTGGTGCGCCGCGCTTCAGCCGGTCGCTGCGCTCATGACGACTTGCGCACGCGCAGATACCACTCGCACAGCAGGCGCACCTCCTTCTCGGTGTAGCCCTTCTCGATCATGCGATAGACGAAGTCCTGGTGCTTCTTCTCCTCGC
>JAFEFC010000021.1 GCA_018240785.1 Pseudomonadota bacterium
GAACCAATGGCCGCTTCTGGCCGAACTGCGACTGTGCCAGCTGATCGCAGCGTCATGCAGCACCGCAGCATCGCGGGTGCCGGATGTTCAATCCGGCTGTGCCAACAGCATGTCCACCAGCCGGCGCATGCGCTGCCAGTGCGACCCTTCCCAGAAGATGCGCTGGCAGCCATCGCAGGTGCTGAAGCGCTGGTGGCGTTCGCGTACGCCTTCAGGCAGGCGATCTTCGATCGAGGCCTTGTCGATCGCGCGCAACGGCGTATTGCACTCCAGGCACAGCGTGAAGGGGCGGGCGCTGCGTGCGAGGTCGAGGCGCTCGAAGATTTCGGCGATCTGAAGCGCGGGTTTCAGCGCATGCACGAAGCAGCCGTGAGTGATGGTGCGGCGCTTGAGCAGCTCGCGGTCGCGCGTCAGCACGATGCGGTGTTCTCGTCCGGAAATGCGCTCGATCTCGTCGTCGGCGTAGTGGTTGTCGTACAGCGTGTCGAAGCCGGTCAGCCGCAGCAGGTGGGCGAGGCCGCCGAGATGGGCGTCGGCGATGAAGCGCATCTCGCGCAGTGGATGCGCGCGCACGCGCAGCAGCGGCGTGATGTCGAAAGTCTCGAAGCGCGGATAGACCGACACCCGGTCGCCGTCGCGCAGCAGGCGGTCGAAGGTGCTTGATTCGCCATTGACCAGCACCAGCTCCACCTCGGTGTGCGGTACGCCCAGTGCCTCGATCATGTGCTTGACCGTCGCCGCCCGCGCACAGCACGCCTGGAATTCGTGGCGGCGATGCTGCGGCGCGAGAAAGTCGTTGAGCTCCTCGTAGAAGCGGAAGCTCGCGGTGGCGGGCGGAGTCGGTGCGTCGGCGTCGCTCATGGTTCCGCAGCGGAAGCGGGATCCGGCACGAAGCCGAAGCGTGCGGCGACTTCATTGCGGCGGATCGGCTGCAGCGGCAGTTCGCGCCAGCGCACCCGCGGGCGTTCCGCTTCAGGGCCGGTCATCAGCGCCATCAGGGTTTCGTCGTCCGCCGGGCTGTCGTCGGCGAGGCGGCATTCGGCCAGCAGGCGAGGCAGGTCGCGGTCGTCGAGCAGGCCGATGCCGCGCGCGGTGTGCAGAAGCGCGCTGCCTTCCTCGTCGAGATAGAGCGCGTCGACCGGCCCGGAGTCGATGCCGGTGTGGGTGCTGATGCGGCCGTCGGCCTCCAGCCTCAGCACCCAGGGCGTGTAGTCGAGGCGGGCGAAGACTTTCTGCGGGCCGTTATTCACCAGCCAGGCGCCGCGTTCATCGGCTTCGTAATGCGCATTGAGGAAGGCGACGAGGCCGGCGTGGGTCAGCGGCTCGCCCTGCAGGCGCCAGCCGCCTCGGCGGTCGAGCGACAGCCAGCCGTAGCAGGCCGGAACATTGGGCCAGCGCTTTGCGCCGGCGGGAACGGGAGCTTCGGACATCGTTCTGGGTCCCCGGTTGGATCGGACATGAAGCGAGGATAGCGCGGCTCGAGCTGGATTGCTGGTTGCGGCATGGTTGCGATCCGGCAGACTTATCGCGGTCAAGCCCGCTCCTACGCGGACGGAGCGTTTGCAGGAGCGGGCTTGACCGCGACCCTCCAGCGCTCAGGCGCTGCATCACCGTCCGCTCGGCAATCAAGCCCCTGCGATCCACCCCTCCAGATTATCGACCTCGTCCGGCAGGCCGAAGTTCGGCGCGCCGGCGCGCAGCGCGGTGGCGGCCTGGACGAGGGCCAGGGTGGCGTCGAGGTGATCGCCGGAGGCGTCGTCAACCAACTGTGCGAGGAGCGTCTCCGGGGCTGTCAGGGTTGGCCGAGCCGGTGTGCCGCTGGCCTGCAAGGCGCGCATGATCGTCTCCCGGCTGTCGCGCCGCGCGGCGGTCTGCTTCGCCTTGTCGTCGCTCTTGTACGAGGCGGCGGTGATGCTGCGCGCGAGCAGGCCGGGATAGGCCTCGAGCGCGATGCGCCGCGGATCGGCCTCCAGCATGCCGGCGACGGTGACGCCAGCGGCCAGCAGGCGCGGCGCGCCTTCGAGGAACATCAGCCCCACCGGCGGATTCACCAGCTTGAGCGGGCTGTGCGAGCGCGCGGGAAGATCGGTGGCGCGATGCGCATAGCGCCGGCCGACCGGTCGGCTTTCGCGATAGGCGTCGAGGGCAGCCCGAAAACCTTCGCGGCCCAGCGCCGCGCAATGCCGGACCAGCGCCGGCCAGTCCTGCGGCCAGCCGAGGTCGACGACTGCCTCGCGCGGCAGGCCGAACGGGAAGTCGAAGGCACCGAGCCATGGTCCGCTGCGTGCGAGCAGCGCGTCGAACGCGGCCCAGTGGGGGAGCGACTCGATGCGCTCCAGCACGACTGTCGCGCCGGCGAGCCGGCCGATTGCCGCGGTGATGGGCTTCTGCCGCCGCGGCGCAGAGGTGAAGTCGACGCCGATCAGCGTCCAGTCTTCGCCACCGCTTGCCAGGCGGGAATCAGACATCGATCGCGATCCGGCAGCGCGCGGCGGTGTCGAACAGGCGCGCTGCCGTCAGCACGGTCGTGGCATGGATTGCCACCGTGTCGTCGATCTCGCTGGCGTAGCCGCCTGCCATCGCGATCGCCACCGGCACGTTGGCCGCGCGACAGGTGCCCAGCACGCGCTCGTCGCGCGCGGCCAGGCCGGCCATGCTGAGCGACAGCCGCCCGAGCCGATCGCCTTCGTAGGGGTCGGCGCCGGCGAGGTAGATCGCCAGATCGGGCCGGAAACCTTCGAAGATGCGCTCCAGCGCGCCGTCCAGCGCTTGCAGGTAGGGCTCGTCGCCGGTGTCGTCGGGCAGCTCGATGTCGAGGTCGCTGACCTGCTTGCGGAAGGGGAAGTTCTTCGCGCCGTGCAGGCTGCAGGTGAAGATGTCGGGCTCGTCCGCCAGGATCGCAGCGCTGCCGTCGCCCTGATGCACGTCGCAGTCGATGATGGCGATGCGCCGCGCGCGGCCTTCGGCCCGCATCGCCAGCGCGGCGATGGCGGCATCGTTGAACACGCAGAAGCCGGAGCCGAAATCGCGGTGCGCGTGGTGCGTGCCGCCGGCGAGGTTGGCCGCGCAGCCTTGTCCGCGTTCCAGCGCGCTGCGGCAGGCGGCGAGCGTGGCGCCGGCCGAGCGGCGCGAGCGCTCCACCATCGCCGGCGACCACGGAAAACCGATGCGGCGCACCTCGGCTGGTTCCAGCGTGCCGGACGCGACGCGCTCGAGATAGGCGGCATCGTGGGCGCGCAGGATCTCGGAGTCGGTGGCGGCCGCCGGGACGTGGAAATCCGCGGCGGCAAAGACGCCGCTGGCGAGCAGGCGTTCGCGCAGGCGGGAGTACTTCTCCATCGGGAAGCGATGCCCGGCGGGCAGGGGCAGCACGAAGTGGTCGGCGTAATAGAGATTCAAAGCGGGGCTCGGCGTTGCGGTGGACGGCGCTGTGATCGGCCTGGGGCGGGAAGGTTCGGCTGACAGGGCGGACCCCGGATGCTGGATTTCACCGGCGGAACCGACACCTGTCCGCTGCTGTCATGACTTCGGACAGCAATCATGCCACGCCGGACTTCGTGAGCCCTTGCGTGCCTACGTGGCGTCAGTGGTGAGACTCTCGTGCAGGAGCGGGCTCGACCGCGACCCGGGGCGCCCTCGGTCGCGGTCAAGCCCGCTCCTACACGGTAAGGCGGCGCGAAGGTTGCGGCGCTGGCGTTTGTAATAAACTCGACCACCCCCGAACAGAACCCGACTGGTGCAGCCATGAGCGTCATCGAAAGCATCCGGCCCCATCACGCCAAGCTCACCGCCATCCGGCGCGACATCCACGCCCACCCCGAGCTCGCCTTCGAGGAGCACCGCACGGCCGAGCTCGTCGCGCGTCATCTTGAGACGCTGGGCATCGAGACCCACCGCGGCATCGGCGGCACTGGCGTGGTCGGCGTCGTGCGCGGCGGACGCGGCCTGCGCGCGATCGGCCTGCGCGCCGACATGGACGCGCTGCCGATCACCGAGCGCAACGAGTTTTCCCATCGTTCGACGGTGCAGGGCTGCATGCATGCCTGCGGCCACGACGGCCATACCACGATGCTGCTCGGCGCTGCCGAAGTGCTGGCCGCGCGGCGCGATTTCGATGGCGTGGTGTACCTGATCTTCCAGCCAGCGGAAGAAGGCGAGGGCGGGGCGCGCGAGATGATCGCCGACGGCCTGTTCGATCGCTTCCCGATGGAGGCAGTGTTCGGCATGCACAACTGGCCGGGCATGGAGGCGGGCAGTTTTGCCGTGCATGCCGGCCCGGTGATGGCGAGTGCCGACCGCTTCGACATCCGCGTGCTGGGCGTCGGCGCGCACGCGGCGATGCCTCACCTGGGTGTCGATCCGATGCCGGCCGCCGCGGCCCTGGTGCAGGCGGCGCAGACCATCGTGTCGCGCACGCTCGATCCGATCGATGCCGCGGTGGTATCGATCACCCAGTTCCACGCCGGCGAGGCCTACAACGTGATCCCCGACCGCGCCGAGCTGTGCGGCACGGTGCGCACCTTCTCGGCCCCGGTGCAGGACCGCATCGAGGCGGCGCTGCGGCGCATGTGCGCAGGCGTTGCCGATGCCTACGGCGTGAGCATCGAGTTCGAATACCGCCGGGGCTATCCTCCGACGATCAACACTGTGGCGGAAGCCGGCATCTGCGCCGAGGTCGCGCGCGCGCTGGTCGGTGGCGACCGGGTGAATACGACTGCGCGGCCCAGCATGGGCGCGGAGGACTTCGCCTTCTTCCTGCAGCACAAGCCGGGCGCCTACGTGTGGATCGGCAACGGCCCGGGCGAGGGCGGCTGCATGCTGCACAACCCCAACTACGATTTCAACGACGAAGTGATCCCGAGCGGCGTGGCCTACTGGACGGAACTGGTGCGCCGCCAGCTGCCGCGCGCCGGCTGAAGGGCGTGGCGAGCGACCTGTCCGGCAATTCCAGAACATGAAAACCATCAGGCTGGCCCTGCGCATGATGCTGCGCGACCTGCGCGCGGGCGAATTGCATCTGCTCGGCCTGGCGATCGTCATCGCGGTCGCCAGTCTCGCCAGCGTCGGCTTCCTCGCCGACCGTGTCGGTCGCGCGCTGGACCGCGAGGCGAACCAGCTCCTCGGTGGCGATCTGCTGTTGCGCGCCGACCGGCCGTGGCCGTCCTCGTTCGCCGACGAGGCGCGCCAGCGCGGGCTGCAGGTGGCGACGACGGTGCTGTTCACCAGCATGGCGAGCACGGATAACGCCGCGGTGCTGACCGGCGTCAAGGCGGTGGAGGCGGGCTATCCGCTACGAGGCGCAGTGCGCATCGCGCCGGGGCCGAACCAGCCGGATGCGCTGGCGACAAGCGTGCCTGCGCCCGGCGAGGTCTGGCTGGACGAGCGCCTGTTCGCCGATCTGGGCGTGAAGACCGGCGACCGTGTCGGCTTCGGCGAAGTCGAGTTCCGCGTCGGCGGCATGGTGAGCTTCGAATCCGACCGCGGGGCGAACTTCTTCAGCCTGCTGCCGCGCGCCATCTTCAACCTGTCCGACCTGGCCGCGACCGGCCTGCTGGTGGAAGGCAGCCGCGCCACCTGGCGGCTGCACCTGGCGGGCTCGGCCGAGGCAGTGGCCGCGTACGAACAGTGGGCGCGCGCGCGGCTGGGACGCGGGCAGTCGGTGGAGACGATCGAGAACGCCCGCCCCGAAGTGCGTACCTCGCTCGACCAGGCGCAGCGCTTCCTGCGGCTGGCGGCCTTGCTGGCGGTGATCCTCGCGGCGGTGGCGGTGGGGCTGTCGGCGCGCCGCTTCATGCAGCGCCACCTCGACGGCTGCGCGGTGCTGCGCTGCCTTGGCGCACGCCAGGCACAGGTGCTGGGCATCTTCGTGGGCGAATTCCTGATCTTCGGCCTGCTTGCGGCGCTGCTGGGCGCGGCGATCGGCTGGGCGGTGCAGTGGAGCCTCGCCAGCGGCCTGCGCGAGATCCTCGCTACTGAATTGCCCGCGCCGTCGATGCTGCCCCTGGCCCATGGCGTGCTGGTGGGCATGGTGCTGCTGGCGGGCTTCGTGCTGCCGCAGGTGCTGCGCCTGGGCAAGGTGCCGACCTTGCGCGTGCTGCGGCGCGAGTTCGCGGGTGCCGAGCCGGTCTCCGGCGCGGCCTGGGCTTTCGGCCTGGCGGCCCTGCTGGCGCTGATCTTCTGGATCGCGGCCGACCTGCGCCTCGGACTGATGGTGGCGGGCGGGTTCGCCGCCGCGCTGGGCGCGTTCGCGCTGGCGGCATGGTGGGTGCTGCGGCTGGCGGCGCGGTTGAAGGGGCAGGGCAGCCTGCGCGGCGGCGGCTGGCGCTACGGCGTGGCCTCGCTGGGCAGGCGCGTGGGCGGCAGCGTGGTCCAGGCGACGGCGCTGGGCCTGGGCATGACGGCGCTGCTGCTGCTGACCCTGGTGCGTGCGGATCTGCTCGACAACTGGCGGCGCATGGCCCCGCCGGACGCGCCCAACCGCTTCGTCATCAACATCCAGCCCGACCAGCGCGAGGGCGTCCGTCAAATCTTCGCCAATGCCGGTCTGCCGGTGCCCGGCATCCAGCCGATGATCCGCGGCCGCATGACGGCGATCAACGGCACCAAGGTCGATCCCGATGCCTACGAGGACCAGCGCACGCGCCGCCTGGCGGAGCGCGAGTTCAACCTGTCGCACACGCCGGCGCTGCCCGACGGCAACAGCGTGATCGCCGGACGCTGGCATGGCGAGGAGCGCACGCCGCAGTTCTCGGTGGAAAAAGGGTTGGCGGAGACGTTCGGCCTGAAGGTCGGCGACGTCGTCAGCTTCGACGTCGCCGGGCGTTCGGTCGAGGCGCCGATCACCAGCGTGCGTGCGCTCGACTGGGATTCGATGAGGGTGAATTTCTTCTTCATCGCCTCCGAAGGCCTGCTGGACGGTGCCCCGGCCAGCCTCATCACCAGCTTCCACCTGCCGCCCTCGAACCACGACTTCGTCGCGCGGCTGGTGCATGCCTATCCCAACCTGTCGGTGATCGACATCACCGCGGTGCTGGCGCAGGTTCAGTCCATGACCGACCGCCTGATCGTGATCGTGCAGTTCGTCTTCGGCTTTGCCGTGCTGGCCGGGCTGGTGGTGCTGTATGCCGCGCTGCAGGCGACCCACGACGAGCGCGAATACGAGCTCGCCATGCTGCGCACGCTGGGCGCGCGCAACCGCCAGGTGCGCCAGGCCTTGCTGGCCGAATTCCTGGTGCTGGGTGGGGTCGCCGGGCTGCTCGCGGGCATCGGCGCCAGCGCGATCGGCTGGGCGCTGGCGCACTACGTGTTCAAGATGAGCTACGTGCCCGCGCTGCTGCCGGTGCTGGCGGCGACGCTGCTCGGCGCGGGCGGTGTGGTGCTGGGCGGCTGGCTCGGCACGCGCGGGCTGCTGTCGCGGCCACCCCTGGCGAGCCTGAGGGCGCTGGCCTGACTCCTTCCTTCCGATGACGCACACCGAAATCCTTCTGGCCGCGCTGCTCGGCACGGTCGTGTTGCTGCTCGCATGGATGTCCTTGCGCTTGTCGCGCATGCGCGAAGAGATCGCCGATCGGCTGGGCGACGAGCTCGGCGAGCAACTGGCGCTCAACCTCGGCGAGCAGCATCGCGCGTTGCTGCGCGACCTGCACGAGGGCCTCGGCCGCCAGACCGACCGCATCGGCGAGCATGCCCGCGCCGACCGCGAGCTGCTGCAGCGCGGCCTGGCTGCCGCTTCGGTGCAGTTGTCGCGCAGCATCCAGACCCTGACGCACAGCGTCGATGGCAGGCTCGAGAGCCTGGCCGGCCATGTGAACCAGCGCCTTGACGAAGGTTTCCGCAAGACCAACGAGACCTTCGCCAGCGTGATGGCGCGGCTGGCGACGATCGACGAGGCGCAGAAGAAGATCGACGGCCTCACCACCAACGTCGTCAGCCTGCAGGAGCTGCTGGGCGACAAGCGCGCCCGCGGCGCCTTCGGCGAAGTGCAGCTCGAGGCGCTGGTGCAGAACGCGCTGCCGCCCGATGCCTACGCCTTCCAGGCGGCGCTGCCCAACGGCACGCGCGTCGACTGCCTGCTGACGCTGCCGGCGCCCACCGGCCAGTTGGCGGTGGATGCCAAGTTTCCGCTGGAGAACTACCACCGCATGTTCGACGCCTCGCTCGGCGAACTGGAGCGCCGGGCGGCGCAGCAGGCCTTCCGCGCCGACGTGCGGCGCCATGTGGATGCGATCGCCTCCAAGTACATCCTGCCCGGCGTGACTTCCGACGGTGCGGTGATGTTCCTGCCGGCGGAGGCGGTGTTCGCCGAAGTTCACGCCTATCATCCCGAAGTGGTGGCCTATGCGCAGCAGAAGCGGGTGTGGATCGTGTCGCCCACCACGCTGATGGCAGTGCTCAACACCGCGCGCGCGGTGCTGAAAGACGTCGAGACGCGCAAGCAGATCCACGTCATCAAGGACGCGCTGGGCAAGCTGGCGAAGGATTTCCATCGCTTCGACGAGCGCATGAACGCGCTGGCGCGCCATATCGAGCAGGCGAGCAAGGATGTGCAGGACGTGCAGACTTCCAGCCGCAAGATCAGCGCGCACTTCCAGAAGATCGAATCCGCCAGGCTGGACGAACTGCACGGCTCGAGTGGCGCGGACGGTGTGACGGGCCGCCTCGATTCACCCGACGGCGTGGCGTGAACCGGGGACGGCCCTCTGTTCGGCCGGCGTGCCCGAGAAATCTGGTGGTTGTTGTACGGACAACTGGAGTTTCATGATGAGCAGATTGTTTTCCCCGGTTTCGCTCGGCGGGCTCGCGCTCGCCAACCGCATCGTCATCGCGCCGATGTGCCAGTACTCGGCGACGAACGGAGAGGCCGGCGACTGGCACATGATCCACCTTGGGCAGCTCGCATTGTCCGGCGCCGGCCTGCTGATCATCGAGGCCACCGCGGTCAGCGAGGAGGGACGCATCTCGCCGGGCGACCTTGGCCTGTATTCCGACGGCTGCGAGGCGGCGCTGGGCCGCGTCATCGCTGCCCTGCGCAGGCATTCCGACATGCCGGTCGCCATCCAGCTCGGCCATGCCGGACGCAAGGCTTCGAGCGCCGCGCCGTGGGACGGCGGCGCGCTGATCGCGCCCGAGGCCGGCGGCTGGCTGCCGGTGGCGCCGTCGGCGATTGCGCATGCCTCCGGCGAGGCGCCGCCGCTGGCGCTCGATGCGGCGGGGCTGGCGCGCGTCCGTGATGCGTTCGTGGACGCCGCGCGCCGCGCCGATCGCATCGGCATCGATGCAATCGAGCTGCATGCCGCCCACGGCTATCTGCTGCATCAGTTCCTGTCGCCGCTCGCCAACCAGCGCGGCGACGAATACGGCGGCGCCCTCGAGAACCGCATGCGCTTTCCGCTGGAAGTGTTCGAGGCCGTGCGCGCTGTCTTTCCGGCCGGCAAGCCGGTCGGCGTGCGCGTCTCCGCCACCGACTGGGTGGAGGGCGGCTGGGATCCCGAGCAGACCGCGATCTTCGCCCATGCGCTGGAGGCGCGCGGCTGCGACGTCCTGCATGTGTCGAGCGGCGGCGTATCGCCGAAGCAGCAGATCCCGATCGGACCCGGCTACCAGGTTCACCTGGCGGCGCGCCTGCGCGGGCAGGTCAAGATGCCGGTGATCGCCGTCGGCCTGATCACCGAGCCCGAACAGGCCGAAACGATCATCGCCTCGGGACAGGCGGACCTGGTGGGGATTGCGCGCGCCATCCTGTTCGAGCCGCACTGGCCGTGGCGTGCGGCGGGCGAACTCGGTGCGCAGGTCAAGGCGCCGAGACAGTACTGGCGCTCGCAGCCGCGCGCGTACAAGTCCCTGTTCGGCGACGTCCGCATCGCGCAGCGCTGAGCGCGACGCGAGCATTTGCGGTCACGACGATGCGCATCCTGCTGGTTGAAGACGATGAGGCCTTGCGCTCCGGCCTTTGCGAGGCGCTGGAGAAGGCGCATTTCGCGGTCGACTCGCTGCCCGCGGCAGAACCCGCTGAGCATGCCCTGGTGCATGTCACCTACGATCTCGCGATCGTGGACATCGGGCTGCCCGGTATCGATGGCTTCGAGTTGATCCGCCGCGTGCGCCGGCGGGGGATCGAGGTGCCGGTGCTGGTGCTGACCGCGCGTGACAGCCTCGAGGACAGGGTGGTGGGCCTGGACCACGGCGCCGATGATTATCTGGTGAAGCCGTTCGAGATGCCCGAACTGCTGGCACGCATGCGCGCGCTGATCCGGCGCAGCCGTGCGAGCGCGGGGGCACGCCTGAGCCTGGGGCCGCTCGCGCTCGACCTCGGCAACCGCAGCGCGACGCTGAACGGCACGGCATTGGAGCTGACCGGGCGTGAATGGGGCGTGCTCGAACAACTGATGCTTGCCGCCCCCAAGCTGGTGACCAAGAAGAAGCTCGCCGACAGTTTGAGCCAGTGGGACAAGGAGATCACGTCCAATGCGGTCGAGATCTACGTGTCGCGTCTGCGGGCGAAACTGGCCGAAAGCCGGATCGCGATTCGCACCCTGCGTGGCATCGGCTACCGGATCGAGGAAGAGGATGTCGCGCCGGATTGACCGCCTGTTTCCCGTCTCGCTGCATGGCCGCCTGCTCGTCTCGCTGGCGGTCTCCCTGTTCGCGTTGCTCGCCGTCAGCGTGGTCGCCGATTACCGTACCGCAGTGGGGCTTGCCAACGAGGCCTACGACAAGGCGCTTGCCGGCACCGCGATCGCCCTGGCGTCACGGCTCGAACGCGATGCGGACGACCAGAAGATCGAGATCGACCTGCCACCCGCAGCCGAGGCCGTGCTGCGTTCGGACCCCGAGGACGTCGTCCTTTACGCGGTGGTCGATGGCTCGGGGCGGCTCGTGGCTGGCGACGCGGCGCTGGCGGCCTTGCCTTGTCCCGCTGCCATGCACAAGCCGAGTTTCATCGATGGCCACATCGGCCGCCAGACGCTGCGCCTGGCCTGCTACGCCTATTCGAGTCCGATGCTTCACGCCACCGTGATGGTGGCCGAGACGACCCTGAAGCGCGAACGCTCGGCGCAAGGCATCCTGTCGGCCATCATCTGGCCCAATCTGCTGTTGATTGCCGCGACGCTGACGCTGGTCTTCGTCGTCGTGCGCTTCGCGCTGAGGCCACTGGATGCGCTGGGCGAGCGTATCGACGCGCGACCGGCCGATGACCTCAGCCCGATTCCCGACGCCGGCGTGCCGGCCGAGGCTCGATCGCTGGTCGCGGCACTCAACCGCCTGCTTGCCAATCTCGACGCCGCCGGTCGCGCGCAGCAGGTCTTCCTGTCCAACGCCGCCCACCAGTTGCGCACGCCCCTGGCCGGCATGTTGATGCAGCTCGAGCTTCTCGGTGCAGGCAAGCCGGACGAGGTGGAGGCCCGCGTCGATCGTCTGCGCAGTTCGGCGCAACGGTTGACACGGCTCACCAACCAGATGCTGGCGCTGGCGCGCTCCTCGCGCGAGGCGGCGTCGGCGGACGGCGTCCAGCGCGCGCTGGACCTGTCGTCGCTGATCGAGGAACGCGCATCGGATTTTGCCGACATGGCCGTCGCGCGCGGCATCGAACTCGCCTTCGAGCCGGCCCGCGCGCGGGTGGTGGGATCTGACTGGATGTTGCGCGAACTCGTCGCAAATCTGATCGACAATGCGATCAAATACACGCCCAGCGGTGGCCACGTCACACTGCGGTGCGGTGAAGAAGGCGATGGCCATCCATGGCTGGAAATCGAGGACGACGGTCCGGGAATCCCGCCAGGCGATCGCGCGCGCGTGTTCGAGCGTTTCCAGCGCCTCGCCGGTGCGGAGCTGGAAGGCAGCGGCCTCGGGCTCGCGATCGTGCGTGAGATCGCCGAGCGCCATCATGCGACGGTGGAACTGTCAGCGGGGCAGGCCGGCGTCGGCACGCGTATCCGGATCCGCTTCTCGGCCGCGGAGCGACCTGCCGGCTGAGGGCTGAGGACATTGTCAGGTTTCTGAAGGAAAGCCCGCGTTAGTCTCGGGGCCATTACAGATGACCGGACATGAACCGTGGCCCTTTCCTCGAACAAAGACCTTCCCCGCCCCGACTCAGCACCGCTGCCGCTCATGCGCAGGCCGGCGGCGATCATCGCGCTTCACTGGGCGACCGCGCTCGTGGGCGTTGCGGTCATCGCGCTGATCCTGGCGCATGAGCAGGCCGAGAGCAAGGCGCTGCGCGCCTGGTTGCTGGACGGGCACCGGGCCTTCGGCGCGATCGTCATCGCCTTGACCCTGGCGCGCATCGCCTATCGCGTGCGCCACCACCCGCTTGCGGAAAGCGCTGCCGCGTCCTTCGCGCACCGGGCGCTGATCGGACTGGTGCATCTGTCGCTCTACGGCCTGCTGCTCGCCGTGCCCATGCTGGGGTTGGCGCTCACCAGCGCGCGCGGCCAGGCTGTGTCGTTGTTCGGCGTCGGCACGCTGCCGGCATTGATCGCACGCGACGTCGATCTTGGCGACACCCTCGCCGACGTGCACGAATGGGCCGCCTGGTCCCTGCTCGCGGTGGTGGGCGTGCATGTGGCTGCCGCGCTGTGGCACCACTTCGTTCGCCGCGATGCGGTGCTGCTGGCGATGCTCCCGGGGCGGGCGTCCGTCCGGGCAGGAGCACCCGACATGGTCCGTACCAACACCTCTCTTTCTTCAGAATCGAACCTGGCCTGATGATGAAAACCCGAATCTCCTCCTGCGGTCCTACCCCGCCGCGTCGCTCGCGCCGACGCAGCGTCCTGTTGCTGGGTGCTTCAGCCGCGCTCGCCGGTGGCATGCCGTCGGCCCATGCGGTGCCCAGCTTCGCACGGCAGACCGGACAGGACTGCGCTGCCTGCCACGTCGGTGCGTATGGCCCGCAACTGACGCCTTATGGCATGAAGTTCAAGATCGGCGGCTACACCGACACCGACGGCAAGGATGGCAAGGTGCCGCTGTCCGGCATGCTCGTCGCGGCCTTCACCCGCACGGACAAGAGCCAGGCTGAACCGCCCGCGAACCATACCCACCGCAACGACAATCTGACGCTGGACGAAGCCTCGGTGTTTCTCGCCGGACGGCTGTCGGACAAGCTCGGTGCCTTCGTGCAGGCGACCTACGATGGAGTGGAGCAGCGCAGCTCGCTCGACCATGCCGACATCCGCCTCGCGCACACGCTGGAGCTGGCGGGCAAGGAGGCGGTGCTGGGCCTGTCGGTGAACAACAACCCGGGCGTGCAGGATCCCTTCAACACCCTGCCGACCTGGGGCTTCCCGTATATCGGCTCGGCCGTGGGCTTCACCGGGGGCGACGCGGCCACGATGTTCAACGGTGGCCTGGAGCACCGGGTGCTCGGTGCATCCGCGTACGCCTTCATCGACAATTCGCTGTATGCGGAAGTGGGAACCTACCGCGCGCTCTCGCCCTCGGTGCAGAGCCGCACGGGGCAGGGGCGGGGCGACGACATGGGGCGTCTGGGTGGCGGCACGGCGTATTGGCGCCTGGCCTGGCTGCAGGACTGGAAGCGGCAGAATTTCTCCGCCGGATTGTTCGGTTTCAACACGGACATCCAGCCCGACCGCCTGTCCGGCGGGCCGACGAACCGCTATCGCGACCTTGGAATCGATGCTTCGTATCAGTTCCTCGGCACGCGCGAGCATGTCGGCACCGTCTACACCAGCTTCATCCGCGAACGCCAGACGCGCAACGATCTGTTTGCCGTTGGCGAGGCCGACAACCGCAAGGGCTCGCTGAACGAGTTCCGCATCAACGCCTCGTATTACTACAAGCAGACCTGGGGACTGACGGCTGGCCGCTTCGCCACCCGCGGAAACCGCGATGCCACCCTGTATGCCGATGGCTATGCCAATGGTTCGCCCGACACTTCCGGTACCGTGCTGCAGGCCGACTGGACGCCGTGGGGCAAGGAGGATTCGTGGGGTGCGCCTTGGGCCAACCTGCGCCTCGGCCTGCAATACACGATGTTCGACAAGTTCAACGGCGCGCGACGCAACTACGACGGCAACGGCCGCGACGCGAAAGACAACAACACCTTGTTCATGTTCGCATGGACGTCGTTCTGAGAGGACCCGCCGTGATGGTTCGATGCATCTCTTCCTCCAGCCTGCGCGTCTTCATGGCGCTGTTGCTGATGCCGCTGGCATCCGGGATTCCATTGGCCCGTGCGGCCGATCTGCGCCACGGCGAGGATGTCTTTGCCCAGGAGTGCGCCGAGTGCCACAGCGTGCGCGAGGGCAAGAACAAGAAAGGCCCGTCGCTGTCGGCCGTCTCCGGGCGCAAGGCGGCGAGCATTGCCGATTTCGTGTATTCGGATGCGATGAGGCAGTCGGGCATCGTGTGGACCGCATCGGCGCTGGACGCCTACGTCGCAAATCCGCGCAAGGCGGTACCGGGCGGAAAGATGAAGTACGACGGTCTGGCCGATGCCCATGATCGCGAGGACCTGATCGCCTATCTTGGCAGCCTGAAGTAAGACAGGTCCTTCATCGCGGCCAGGGCCGCTCCCACGGCAGGCCGGTGCGCCAGCGTGGGAGCGGCCCTGGCCGCAATCGCGCGGGCATCCTGCCCGCCGCCTGAATTCACCGGGCCGGCTTGGCCTCGGCCTGGCACTTCTTCATGAACGAGCTGCGGGCTGCCCCTGCCAGCGGCTTGCCATTCTTGTCGACGGCGCGCGCAGCACAGTCGGCGCCGCCATCGCCCTGGCACTTCTTCATGAACGAGGAGCGTGCCGCGCCGGCGAGCGGCTTGCCATTCTTGTCGACGGCGCGTGCCTCGCAGGACGAGTCGGCGGCAGGCGCCGCTGCCTTCGCCGCTGCGGTAGGTGTTGCCGGGGTAGCGGGGGTGGCCGGCGTCGCCTGGGCGAAAGCCAGGTTGCTGACGAACAGGCCGGTCAGGACTGCGGTGATCAGGCGTGACATGGTGTGCTCCTTCGGAAGATTGCCCGCCTCGCGGCCACAAACGAGCTGCTTGCCGACGCGGCGGACGTTGGTGGATCTGGAACGCTCGAAAACTAGGTTGTTTCGGTGAAGTGCAGATACGGCAGTGTATCCGGGCCGATGCGGATGCGTTGCACCTCGGTGAGCCCGTTCGTGCGCAGAAGCACGGTGTAGCTGCCGTGGCCAAGCGGGCCCACCATGCTTTCGCCGTGCAGGGAGAGCTGGAGCGCCTTGCGGCCTGCGGCGTCGAGCACGCGGAGGTCGGCCAGTCCCTGGCGGTCGTGCTGCATGACGGTGGACGCTGCGGGCAGGGCGAAGCGGTGCTGGTAGCCTCGCGGCGTGTCATCCGAGGCGTCGTCGGCGCGCTTGTCGTCGTCGCGGCTGCCGCGCTGCGACTGCCAGCCTTCCGCGTCGGCCAGGGCAGGGGTGGCCCCGAGCCCGATGGCGAAGGTGGCGGCTGCCAGTTGCAGGAAGCGCTTGATCGTTCTGGGCGGAATGCGGTGTCTGCCTCTCATGCCTGTCTCCATGATGCGCCGCCGCGGCCGCGGCGGCTTTGGTGCCGAAGGCCCCAGCTGGGTGGCAATCAGCCGAGTTCGATGGGAACGAAGATGCGCGCGTCGTTACGCTGGATCAGCAGCGCCACGTGCTTGCCGGCGCCGGCGACCTGCCTGCGCAAGTCCTCGGCGTTGGTGACCGGCCTGCCGTTGACGGCGAGGATCACGTCGCCCTGCTCGATGCCGGCGCGCGCGGCGGGCCCGCTCGAATCCAGCACCAGCAGTCCGCCGCGCGTTTCCACTTCCTGCTGTTCCTGAGGGTTCAGCGGGCGCACGGCGACACCGAGCCGGCCGCGGTCGGGCGCACCCGATTCGGCGCTCGCCACCTGCGCCGGCTTCATCTCGCCGACGGTGACGGTAACCGAGCGCGCCTTGCCCTTGTGCCACACGTCCAGCGTCACTGCCTTGCCGGGCGGCACTGCGGCGACCCTGGACGGCAGCTCGGAGGAGGCGGCGACAGGCTGACCGTCGAACTTCAGGATGACGTCACCCGCCTCCAGGCCCGCCTTGGCGGCCGGGCTGTCGGCCTCCACATTGCTCACCAGCGCGCCGCGCGCGGAGTCGAGACCGAAAGATTCGGCCAGCCCCTGATTGAGATCCTGGATGGCGACGCCGAGCCGGCCGCGCGTGACCTTGCCGTGCGCGAGCAACTGGTCCTTGACCTGCGCCGCGACGTTGATCGGGATCGCGAAGGACAGGCCCTGGTAGCCGCCGGACTGGCTGTAGATCTGCGAGTTGATCCCGACCACTTCGCCCTTGAGGTTGAGCAGCGGTCCGCCGGAGTTGCCCGGATTGATGGCGACGTCGGTCTGGATGAAGGGAACATAGCCCTCGTCCGGCAGCGATCGCGACTTGGCCGACACGATGCCCGCGGTCACGCTGTTTTCGAAGCCGAACGGCGAGCCGATGGCGAGCACCCAGTCGCCCACCTTGGTCTGCGTGGGATCGCCGAGCGGCACGGTGGGCAGGTCGTGGGCGTCGATCTTGAGCACCGCCACGTCGGTCGGTTTGTCGGCACCGAGTACCTTGGCCTTGAACTCCCGCTTGTCGGTCAACTTCACCGTGACCTGGGTGGCGTCCTCGACCACATGGGCGTTGGTCAGGATGACGCCGTCGGCGCTGATGATGAAGCCCGACCCCAGGCCGCGCTTGACCTGTTCCCCCTGCGGTACCTGGAACTGCGGGCCGAAGCGGCGCAGGAAGTCGTAGAACGGATCGTTCGGATCGATGCGTCCGAAAGGCGACTGCATGCGCGCCCCCGTCTTGACGGTGCCTTCGACGCTGATGTTCACCACCGCGGGGCCGTACCGTTCGACGATGCTCTGGAAGTTCGGCAGCGCCATCGCCGGTGCAGCGGCAGTGCCTGCCGCGGGTGCCGCGGCGGTGATGGCGGGCGCACCGGATTCGGCGTGCGCCGTGCTGGCGAGATGTGCGCCCCCGTACGCGCCGACGAAGATGCTGGCGACGGCGGTGGCGAGGATGCTGATCTTGACGGTTGTGGCTTTCATGTCTGCCTCCTTGTGCTCGAGCGGGTGGACTTCTCCCGCGACACTTGCAGACTAGAAGGAGGCGACTTAACGCAAACTTAAGGCGGGTCAGCCTTTTCCGGAGGCGCCGGCAGGCGGAAAACCGACGGCGACGCGCAGGCCGCCCAGTGGGGAGGTGTCGAGGACGAGCCGTGCCCGGTGGCGATCTGCGATGCTGCGCACGATCGCCAGCCCCAGGCCGGTGCCTGTCTGCTCCTGTCCGGCGCGGCGGTAGAAGCGGTCGAGCACCCGCTCGCGCTCGTCGGCGGGAATTCCGGGGCCACTGTCGCAGACCTCGATCCAGCAGCGCGCGTCGATGCCGCCGGCGGGGTCCCGGCGCACGCCAACGTCGATGCGACCACCTTCCGGCGTGTAGCGGATGGCGTTGTCGATGAGGTTGCCAGCAAGCGTGCGCAGCGCGGCGGGGTCGCCCAGCACGACAGCACCATCGTCGAGCGCGTCCGCTCCCAGGTCGATGTTGCGCGCATCGGCCAGCGTCGTGTGATCCGCCAGGGTCTGGCGCGCGATGTCGGCCAGCGCCAGCCGTGCCTGCACAGCCGGCGGCGCACTGCCGGGCTCCTGGCGCGCCAGCGTCAGCAACTGCTGCACCATGTGGGTGGCACGCTGCAATCCGACGCGCAACTCGGCAAACGCAGCGGCGCGCGCGGCCGGATCGCCGGCACGCTCGCAAAGTTGCAACTGGATCTGCAAGGCAGCGAGCGGCGTGCGAAGCTCGTGCGCCGCGTCCGCAACGAAGGCGCGCTGCACCGCCAGTGCCTGGCCGAGGCGGTCGAGCAGGTGGTTCAGTGCGCGCACCAGCGGCTGAGCTTCGTCCGGCACGTGGTCGGCGCGCAGGGGTTCGAGGGAATCCGGGCGACGCGTCGCCACGTCGCGCGCAAGGCGTTCCAGCGGCCGCAGCCCGCGGCCAACGAGATACCAGATGAGGGCGCCGAATAGCGGCACCACCGCCAGCAGCGGCAACAGCGTGCGCAGCGCAGCGTCGGCGGCCATGCTGCTGCGCACCGACATCGGCTGCGCCACCTGGATGACACGGTCACGCAGCGGCACCGAATACACGCGCCAGTCGCCTTCCGGGGTGCGCACGGTGCTGTAGCCGAGCTGTGCGAGCGAAGGCAGGGAGCTGTGCGGTCGCGACAGATAGAGCTGCACGCCGCTGCTGTCCCACACCTGGATGACGAAGTCGAGCGATTCTTCCGGCGGTGCGAGCGGTGTCGCCACCGGACCGCCGAACTGCTGGTCCCGCAGCGACAGGGCGAGCTGGCGCAACTGGTAATCCATCAGGCCGTCGATTTCCGCCCGGGCGGCGGTGTAGGTTGCCAGCGCGCCGGCAAGGAAGACTGCGACCAGCGCGGCAAGCAGGGACATCAGCAGGGTCCGGCGCAGCGAGTTCATCACGCTCGTCCCGAAGTCACGCCGGCGGCCGTTCGGTGGAGCTTGGCACGAAATAGCCTACGCCGCGCAGGTTGCGGATCCACTCCGGCCCCAGCTTGCGGCGCAGCGCGTGGATATGGACTTCCACCGCATTGCTCTCTACTTCCTCGTCCCAGCCGTAGATGCGCTCCTCCAGTTGCGCACGCGACAAGGGCTTGCCCGGCTGTTCGAGCAGGGCGCACAGGAGCGAGAACTCTCGCGCGGAGAGGCGCACGGCAGCCCCGTCCAGCGTCACCTGGCGGGTGGCAGGATCGACCTGCAGCCCGCGCAGCGTGATCAGCGGTGATGCGGTGCCGCGCTGCCGGCGCAGCAGGGCGCGCACGCGCGCACCCAGTTCGTCGAGGTCGAAGGGCTTGACCAGGTAATCGTCGGCACCGGCGTCGAGGCCGCGCACGCGGTCGGCGACAGCGTCGCGCGCCGTCATCACCAGCACCGGGACGGCCTTGCCGGCGCCGCGCAGGCGTCGCAGCAATTCGATGCCGTCGCGACGCGGCAGGCCCAGATCGAGCAGCAGCAGTTCATAGGGATTGTCGGCGACGGCAAGTTCCGCGGCGACGCCGTCGCGTACCCAGTCCACCGTGTAGCCCTCGCCGCGCAGTGCCTGCTGCACGCCGGCACCGATCATGGGGTCGTCCTCGATGAGAAGCAGTCGCATTGCAGTCAGTCGGAGGGTAGCTGGGCTAACATGACCAAAGGTTACGCCGAAACCTTGCCGAGGTAGCCAAACATGAAGCGTCTTGCCTTCTTCCTCGTCTCATGTCTGTCCCTGATGGCGAACGCTTGGCCAGCGGATGGGGGCGACACCGCACCCGTGGATGATGCCGATGTGCGCGTCGAGCGCGCGGGTGACCATTTCACCGTCGACATGGTCGCGCATGCCCCGGTCGACATCGGGAGGGCATGGGCTGTGCTGACCGCATTCGAGCGCATGGCGGCGTTCGTGCCGAACCTGCACCAGAGCGAAGTGGTTGGGCGCGACGGCGGCGTGATCCGTGTCAGGCAGGCCGGGCGGGCGCGATATGGGCCGTTTTCCGCGGAGTTCGACTTCATGCGAGAGTTCACGCTGAAGCCGCAGCGGGAAATACGCGCCCACAGCGTGGGCGGCAACGTGCGCCGCATGGACAGCGTCATGACTCTCGACGAGGAGGGCGCCGGCACGCGCCTGCAGTACCACGCCGAAGTGGAGCCGGGATTCTGGCTGCCACCGCTGATCGGACCGGCCTTCGTGCGCCACGAGACTGCCGAACAGTTCTCGGCGATGATTCGCGAGATGACGCGAGCGCATTGAGGCCATGCGCCGGCTGGTCCGACAGTTTCGTGAGCCGTGCCGGGTTCAAGCCTTGCGCCTGACCTTGTAGAAGGCGAACCCGCGGCCGTTGTGCATGAGCTGAAGCAGTTCGGGCGCTGGGTTCTCCCATTCGTCGGGGTCGGTGCCGAGCACCACGAGATAATCGTAGAAGTCCGTCCAGCCATCCCAATAGCGGCTGTCGCTGTTCGGCGCGGTGCCGCTGCTGGCGAGAATCACCTGACTGATGGAAGGCGTATCGCCGTCCTCGGTATCCACGTGTTCGCGGGCCCCTTCGCGCGCGTGCAGGATCTGCTTGCCGGGCACGACGAAGAGGCGCGACACCAGTGCCGAGCGCTCGATCACCGCCAGCGTGGGCGCATGGGACATGGCGGCATCGATCGCGCTGTCGGGGAGGTTGTCCGCCTGTGTCACCAGCAGTCGCGAACCGGGTTGCATGGTGCGGAGCGAACTGCGCAGTTCGAGCAGCGGGTGGGAGATCGACGACCAGTTCACCGACACATCCACGACACGGAACGCGATCGTCACCAGACAGATGGCGAAGAAGGCATTCTGCCCTTCGAGCTTGCGCAGGTCGGTCGAGATGAAGCCGAGTGTCATGAAGAAGATGCCGACGACGAGCCGCTCGTCCGCCAGCAGCGAGCCGAAGGCCATGTTGGGCATCGCCAGGAAGGCCAGCGTGAGCGAGATGGCTACGACGATGCCGGCGCGATGAAAGCGCACCAGCCCCCGGCGCATGGCGACGACGATCGCCCCCATGATCAGCGCGAGGAACGGGATGTCGACGAGATCCGAATACACCGACAGGAAACGGGTGACCGCCCCGAGCTTGCCTTGTGCTTCCCACACGTTTTCATGCGCCAGCCCCCAGGTCGGGCTGTGCAGCAGCAGGTAAAGGGCGGGCAGGAAAGGCAGGCCGAGCGTCAGCGCGCTGCCGATGAGCTTGCCGGGCCGCAGCGAACCCGACGTCCACAGGCGCCAGGCTTCGAAGCTGGCGATGCCCAGGCCGTAGAGGCCCAGTGCCGACAGATGGCAGACGTAGAGCACCGCGCAGAATCCGAGGCTCGCCAGCGCGCGCAGCAACAGCGGGCGCTCGGCAAGCCGTATCCAGGTGGCGAGGCCGAACACCGCGACGCCGACGCCGAACAGGTAGTTCATCAGGCCGACGAACAGGAAGCCGTTATAGACGAAGAGCCCGCCCACCAGCGGCCATGCCGACCATTTGCCGTACAGCGTGCGGTGCAGGAACATCGGACCGAGCAGCAGCAGCAGCAGCGTGGCGCCGATGAAGATGCGCCCGGCGGTGTAGATGCCGACCCAGGACGCGAGCGTCGGCACGGTGAGATCCATGATCAGGTTGGGGATCGGTGCCCAGGCGGCCTCGTAATAGCCGGACAGCGAGGCGTTGGCCGGGATCTGCGACAGCGCGAACATGCGCGCGAGGTGGTTGGGGTAGTCCTCGAGCGGTGGCACGAGGGTGTAGAACAGCGGCACGAGGATCAGGGTGGCGACCAGCAGGGTCTGCTTGATGATCACCCACGGGCGTTCTGCGGTGGTGTCGGCTGCGGCGCCGACAAGGGGTATCGATCTGACGCTTTGCAATTTCGGTATGGCCTCTTGGGGCCGGGACTGGAGTGACGACAGGCTCTGTGTATCGCCGTGCTGCTGGACGATTCAGAGCCCTTCGAGGGCTGCCGCGACGGCGGGATGCGCGACTTTACCACCTTGCAGGTTCAAGCCGGCGGCAAGATGCGGATCCTCGGCGAGCGCGCGCCGGACCCCCTTGTCCGCCAGGGCGAGGATGAAGGGCAGGGTGGCGTTGTTGAGCGCGAAGGTGGAGCTGCGGGCGACTGCGCCCGGCATGTTGGTCACGCAGTAATGCACGATGCCATCGACGACATAGGTCGGATCGGCATGCGTGGTCGGGTGGCTGGTTTCGAAGCAGCCGCCCTGATCGATCGATACGTCCACCAGCACCGAACCCGCCTGCATGCGAGCCAGCCACTCGCGCGGCACCAGGCGCGGAGTACGCGCCCCTGGAACGAGCGCTGCACCGATCAGCAGATCCGCCTTCGGCGCCAGGGCTTCGATCATCCCTACGGTGGCGTGCCGGGTGCCGATGGCACCGGCGAAGAGCTCGTCGAGACGGCGCAGGCGCTCGATCGAAGGGTCGACGACGATCACGTCGGCGCCCAGTCCGACTGCCATCCGGGCTGCGTTGTAGCCGACCACGCCGCCACCGAGGATGACCACCCGCGCCGGCGCCACGCCCGGCACGCCGCCCAGCAGCACGCCGGAGCCGCCGCGTGGCTTTTCGAGGCAGGTCGCCCCCGCCTGGATCGCCATGCGGCCGGCAACTTCGCTCATCGGCGCGAGCAGGGGAAGCCCGCCCGACGGGCTGGTCACCGTCTCGTAAGCGATGGCCGTGGTCCCGGCTTCGAGCAGCCTCTTCGCCTGCTGCGGATCGGCGGCCAGGTGCAGGTAGGTGAACAGCGTGTGGTCGGCGCGCAACAGGCTGCACTCGTGCGGCTGCGGCTCCTTCACCTTGACGATGAGCTCGCTGCGGGCGAAAACCTCTTCGGGCGTAGCGACCACCTCGGCGCCGCTTGCGCGGTATTGCTCGTCGGTCAGGCCGATCGCGGCACCGGCACCCTGTTGCACGAGGACCTGGTGACCGCGGGCGATGAGCTCGCGCACGCTGTGCGGCGTCGCGCCGACGCGGTATTCGTGCGTCTTGATTTCCTTCGGAATGCCGACACGCATGGCCGCCTCATCCGCCGATATAGGACATCTCGATCTTGCGCGCCGTGGGTGTCGCGGCAGTGCGGATCTCCGAGTAGCGGTCATCGCGTTGCTGCCAGACCGCGGCGATCGCGGCGTCGATTTGATCGTCGTCCGCGCCGCCGCGCAACAGCGCCCGGAGGTCGTGGCCCTGCTGGGCGAACAGGCAGGTGTAGAGCTTGCCCTCGGTTGACAGCCGCAGGCGCGTGCAGCTAGAGCAAAAGGCCTGGGTCACCGAGGAGATCACGCCGATCTCGCCGGCGCCGTCCTTGTAGCGCCAGCGTGCGGCCACTTCGCCCAGGTAGTTGGGCTCCACGGGCTCGAGTGGAAACAGCCGGTCGATCCGTGCGACGACGTCGCGCGAGGGCAGCACTTCGTCCATCTTCCAGCCGTTGGAGCTGCCGACGTCCATGAACTCGATGAAGCGCAGGATGTGGCCGCTATGACGGAAGTGGCTGGCCATCGCCTCGATGCCATGGTCGTTGGTGCCGCGCTTGACGACCATGTTCACCTTGATCGGCCCCAGGCCCGCGTCGCGCGCTGCCGCGATGCCTTCGAGCACGCGCGAGACGGGAAAGTCGGCGTCGTTCATGCGACGGAAGGTCTCATCGTCGAGCGCATCCAGGCTGACGGTGACACGGTGCAGACCGGCCTCCTTCAGCCGGCGCGCCAGCTTGGGCAGCAGCACGCCGTTGGTGGTGAGGGTCAATTCGACCCCCTCGAGCCCCGCCAGCATGGCGATGAGCTGCTCCAGGTCCTTGCGCAGCAAAGGCTCGCCGCCGGTGATGCGGATCTTGCGCACGCCGAGCGCGGCTGCGCGGCGCGCGACGCGGGTGATCTCCTCGAAGCTCAGGAGTTCCTCGCGCGGCAGGAACGGATAGTCCTTGCCGAACACCTCCCGCGGCATGCAATAGATGCAGCGGAAGTTGCAGCGGTCGGTGACGGAGATTCGCAGATCGCGCAGGCTGCGGCCGCGCTGGTCAAGCGGCGCCCCCTCGCCCGACCGGGGTGTGCTGCCTGCGGCCAGGACAAGAGGCGTCGCCGCTTCGCGGATGGGGATCACTTTCATGGGAGGAATGGCGCGTGTCATTGCAGGTGCCGCCATGGTGAACATGGCTGCGGCGCAGCGCATTGTCCGGCGTCAATCGGATGCGGCGCGGCAGCGTACTTGTGGTGTCGACCGTCTCGCCACAGGATGATTCGATTATCGACAGCCGTCCCGATACACGCAAGGCGCTTGCCCTGCGTCACGCTTGGGGGTAAAGATGGCAGCGACGACACGGCGTACCGCCTGCCTTTCCCGGCACCCGGAGAACAAAACAACATGGCCGATCTTGCGCCGCTTCCTGCAACCGCCCTGCGCGCGAGTTGCGACCCTTCCCGTTTCAATTTCGATTCCACTTCCTCGCTCGCCGACCATGCCGGTGACCTCGGGCAGGCGCGCGCCGTCGAGGCACTGCAATTCGGCCTGGCGATGGGCCACAGCGGTTACCACGTCTTCGTGCTCGGCGAGCCCGGCAGCGGCAAGCACGCGACCACCTTTCGCCTGCTGCGCGCGCGCGCGGCCGCGGAGCCGGTGCCGCCCGATCTGTGCTACCTGCACAACTTCGACGAGCCGCTGCATCCGCGTCTGCTCACTCTTCCTGCGGGGCGCGGCGTCGTGCTGCGGGCGCAGATGCAGACCTTCATCCGCGAATTAGGCCCAGCGGTCGAATCTGCGCTCGGCAGCGACACACACAGCGACCGCGTGGAGGCGCTGCAGAACAACCACAAGGCGCGCGAGGAGGGTGCCCTGCGCGAACTGGGCCAGGCTTGCGGCGCTGAAGGCATTTCATTGCTGCAGACGCCGGAAGGCTTCGTCTTCGCACCCTCGCGCGATGGCGAGGTGCTGTCGCCGGAAGCCTTCGATGCGCTGCCACAGGCTGAGCGCGATGAGATCGAGACGCGAGTGGGTGGCTGGAGCGACAAGCTCGAGGATCTGCTCAACGAATTCCCCGGCTGGCGCAAGGCACTGCGCGAATCGATCGCGCGCGCCGAGCAGGAGGCGCTGGGCCCGGCCGTGTCGCATCTGCTTCGCGAAGTGCGCGAGCGCCACGCCGACCTGCCCGAAGTCCTGAGCTTCCTCGATGCGGTCAGCAAGGACGTGCTCGACAACGCCGTCAATGGCATCCCACAGGAAGAGGAAGAGGAGGAAGTCACCGAGCCGGACGACAACACACGCTTCCACCGTTACCAGGTGAAGCTGCTGGTCGATCACGCCACGTCGCAGGGAGCGCCGGTCGTGTTCGAGAACAATCCCGGCTATGGCAACCTGATCGGCCGCATCGAACACATCGTGCAACAGGGCGCCCAGGTCACGCACTTCAACATGATCCGCGCCGGCGCGCTGCATCGTGCCAGCGGCGGCTACCTGGTCATCGATGCCGAACGCCTGCTGACCCAGCCGTTTGCCTGGGAAGGCCTCAAGCGCAGCCTGCGCAGTGGAGAGATCCGCATCGAGCCACCGGCCGAAGCGCAGGGCTGGAGCGGTGCGCTGACGCTGGAGCCGGAGGCGGTGCCCTGCGCGGTGAAGGTGGTGCTGATCGGCGACCGCGAGCTGTATTACCTGCTGATGGAGAACGACCCCGAGTTCGCCGACCTGTTCAAGGTCGCGGCTGATTTCGACGACGACCTCCCGCGCACGCCGGAAAACGAATATGAGTATGCGCGGCTCATGGCGCTGCTGGCGCGCGGCGCCAACCTGCTGCCGATCGACCGCGGCGGCGTGGCACGCCTGATCGAGGAGGCGGCACGGCTGGCCGAGGATGCGGCCAAGCTGTCGCTCAACACGCGTTCCTTGTCGGACCTGATGCGCGAGGCCGACCACCACGCCCGCCTCAATGGTCGCGAGACAACGGGCCGCGCTGAGGTCGAGGCGGCGATCGCCGCGCGCGCAAGACGCTGCAGCCGCTACCCGCAGCGCGTGCTTGAGTCCATGCTGGACGGTACGACCCTGATTTCCACCGAGGGCGCGCGCGCCGGCCAGATCAACGGTCTGGTGGTGGTGGAGCTGGCGGGCGAGCGCTTCGGCTACCCGGTCCGCATCACCGCGACGGTGCGTCTGGGCGAGGGTGACGTGGTGGACATCGAGCGTGAGGCCGAGCTCGGCGGCGCGATCCACTCCAAGGGCGTGATGATCCTGTCGGCCTTCCTCGCAGCCCGCTACGCGCGCCACCAGCCGCTGTCGCTGTCGGGCAGCCTGGTCTTCGAGCAGTCGTACGGCATGGTGGAGGGCGATTCGGCCTCGCTGGCCGAGCTGTGCGCGCTGCTGTCGGCGCTCGCCCAGGTGCCCATCCAGCAACGCTTCGCGATCACAGGCTCGGTGAACCAGTTCGGCGAAGTGCAGGTCATCGGCGGCGTTAACGAGAAGATCGAGGGTTTCTTTGACCTGTGCAAGGCGCGAGGCCTGGACGGCAGTCACGCCGTCGTGATCCCGGCTGCGAGCGTACGCCACCTGATGCTGCGCGACGACGTGGTGCAGGCGGCGCGCGACGGTCTGTTCCACATCCACGCCATCGGAACCGTGGACGAGGCGATGACGGTGCTGACCGGCATTCCGGCTGGCGAGCCGGACGCCAAGGGCGTCATCCCGCGCGGCACGCTGAATCACAAGGTGGCCTCGGTGCTGGCCGAAATGACCGCCGCACGCCGCGCCCACGACGACGCCGAAGGTCAAAAACCGCTCGGCCACCAGCACCGGCAGCGGCATGGGGCTTCGTGATCCGGGCCTGTGAGCGGTGAAAAACAAAAATGGCTGACCACCTCTTGGTGATCAGCCATTTTTACTGGCTCCCCGACCTGGGCTCGAACCAGGGACCTACGGATTAACAGTCCGGCGCTCTACCGACTGAGCTATCGGGGAAAAACTCGGTTGTGATGCTGACTTGCTGTTCCTGGAGAAACACCAAGTTGTGAAAACTTGGCTCCCCGACCTGGGCTCGAACCAGGGACCTACGGATTAACAGTCCGGCGCTCTACCGACTGAGCTATCGGGGAACAGAGGCGCGCATTCTAGGCAGTGCGCGCGATCTCGTCAAGGAAGCGGCGACGATTTTTGTCATCGCCGCTTGCCTTGTTCGGTCAAGCCTTGACGACCTGGCCGATCGCCTTCGCGACGTAGCCGATGTTCTTCGAGTTCAGCGCTGCGAGGCAGATGCGGCCGGTGGACACGGCGTAGATGCCGAACTCGCTCTTGAGCGTCTCGACCTGCGCGGCGCTGAGGCCGGTGTAGGAGAACATGCCACGCTGCTTGATGACGAAGGAGAAATCCTGCGCCACACCGGCGGCCTTGAGCTGCTCCACCAGGCCGGTGCGCATCGCGCGGATGCGGTCACGCATGCCGCCGAGCTCGTCTTCCCACATCTGGCGCAGTTCGGCCGAGTTCAGCACCGCCGCGACGATCGCGCCGCCATGGGTCGGCGGGTTGGAGTAGTTGGTGCGGATCACGCGCTTCAGTTGCGACAGCACGCGGGCCGATTCGTCCTTGCTGGCGGTGATGATCGACAGCGCGCCGACGCGCTCGCCATACAGCGAGAAGCTCTTCGAGAAGGAGCTGGAGATGAAGAACTGCAGGCCGCTGGCCGAGAAGGCACGCACCGCGACGGCGTCCGGCTCGATACCGTCGGCGAAGCCCTGGTAGGCCATGTCGAGGAAGGGCACCAGGCCGCGCGCGCGGCACACCTCGACCACGTCGTTCCACTGCGCGTCGCTCAGGTCGGCGCCGGTGGGGTTATGGCAGCAGGCGTGCAGCACGACCACCGAGCCGGGCTGCAGCGTGTCGAGCTTGGCCTTCATGGCGGCGAAGTTCACGCCGCGGGTCTCGGGCTCGTAGTAGGGGTAGTTCTCGACCGGGAAGCCGGCGGACTCGAACAGGGCGCGGTGGTTTTCCCAGCTCGGGTCGGAGATGTAGACGGTCGCGCCGGGCAGCAGGCGCTTGATGTAGTCGGCGCCGATCTTCAGCGCGCCGGTGCCGCCGAGGGCCTGCGCAGTGACGACCTTGCCTTCAGCGATGAGGGCCGATTCCTTGCCGAACAGCAGGTTCTGCACTGCGTTGTTGTAGGCGGCGGGGCCTTCGATCGGCTGGTAGCCACGGGCGGGAGCGGCTTCGAGGCGGGTCTTCTCGGCGGCGCGGACCGCGGCCAGCAGCGGGATCTTGCCGTTGTCGTCGTAGTACACGCCCACGCCGAGGTTGACCTTTTCGGCACGGGTGTCGGCGGCGAAGGCCTCGTTCAGGCCAAGGATCGGGTCACGGGGCGCCATCTCGACGGCGGCGAAGATCGAAGCGGACATATCGACTCCAGTTGTTCCAGTTGTGCTGGCGTGTCATGCGCGCCCTGGGCCGACGGTGAGCCGTGCCTTGAGGCGCGATTTGGGAAATAATCGTGGTTTTCGCGTGCGCGCACCGGGTTGGAGCGTGCAGTCGAAGAAACAAGCGGAAATTTTAGCATGGCGAGTCAAGGCAGTAGCGCGGCGAAGAAACCCGATGGTGCGCCCGGCAGCGGAGCACAGGTGCTCACCTTCGAGGGCAGCCCCTTCCGCCTGCACCAGCCCTTTGCGCCCGCGGGCGACCAGCCTGAGGCGATCCGCCTGCTGTGCGAAGGGGTGGAAGACGGACTGATGTATCAGACCCTGCTCGGCGTGACCGGCTCGGGCAAGACCTACACCATGGCCAACGTCATCGCGCGCATGGGGCGGCCGGCGCTGGTGCTGGCGCCGAACAAGACGCTGGCGGCGCAGTTGTACGCCGAGTTCAAGGAGTTCCTGCCCGAGAACGCGGTCGAGTATTTCGTCAGCTACTACGACTACTACCAGCCCGAGGCCTACGTGCCGTCGCGCGACCTCTTCATCGAGAAGGATTCGTCGATCAACGAGCACATCGAGCAGATGCGGCTGTCGGCGACCAAGAGCCTGATGGAGCGGCGCGACGTGGTGATCGTGGCGACGGTGTCGTGCATCTACGGCATCGGCGACCCGGTCGATTACCACGCGATGATCCTGCACCTGCGCGAAGGCGAGCGCATGGCGCACCGCGACCTGATCCAGCGCCTGGTGGCGATGCAATACACGCGCGCCGACATCGACTTCCGCCGCGGCACCTTCCGCGTGCGCGGCGACGTCATCGACGTGTTCCCGGCGGAAAACGCCGAGCTGGCGGTGCGCATCGACATGTTCGACGACGAGATCGAGCACCTGACCCTGTTCGATCCGTTGACCGGTCATCTCAAGCACAGGCTGGCGCGTTTCACCGTGTATCCCTCCAGCCACTACGTGACGCCGCGCGCCACCGTGCTGCAGGCGATCGAGGCGATCAAGGAGGAACTGCGCGAACGCGTCGCCTTCTTCCAGCGCGACGGCAAGCTCGTCGAGGCGCAGCGCATCGAGCAGCGCACCCGCTTCGACCTCGAGATGTTGAACGAGATGGGCTTCTGCAAGGGCATCGAGAATTACTCGCGCCATCTGTCCGGCCGTGGTCCCGGCGAGCCGCCGCCGACCCTGATCGATTACCTGCCGCAGGACGCGCTGCTCTTCATCGACGAGTCGCACGTCGCCATCGGCCAGGTGGGCGGCATGTACAAGGGTGACCGCTCGCGCAAGGAGAACCTCGTCGGCTACGGTTTCCGCCTGCCGTCGGCGCTCGACAACCGGCCGCTCAAGTTCGATGAGTTCGAGCGCCTGATGCCGCAGACTGTCTTCGTTTCCGCCACGCCGGCGAAGTATGAGGAGGAGCACCAGGGCCAGGTGGTGGAACAGGTGGTGCGCCCGACCGGCCTGATCGATCCGATGGTGGAGGTGCGACCGGCGATGACCCAGGTCGACGACCTGCTGTCGGAGATCAAGAAGCGGCTGGACGTGAGCGAACGCGTGCTGGTCACCGTGCTGACCAAGCGCATGGCGGAGGACCTTACCGACTACCTTGCCGACAACGGCATCCGGGTGCGTTACCTGCACTCGGACATCGACACGGTAGAGCGCGTCGAGATCATCCGCGACCTGCGCCTCGGCGAGTTCGATGTGCTGGTGGGCATCAACCTGCTGCGTGAAGGCCTGGACATTCCCGAGGTGTCGCTGGTCGCCATCCTCGATGCGGACAAGGAGGGCTTCCTGCGCTCGGAGCGCTCGCTCATCCAGACCATCGGTCGCGCTGCGCGCCACCTGCACGGTACGGCGATCCTGTACGCCGATCGCATCACCGACTCGATGAAGGCGGCGATCGGCGAAACCGAGCGCCGGCGGCAGAAGCAGATCGCCTACAACGAGGCGAACGGCATCGTGCCCAAGTCGGTGACCAAGCGCATCAAGGACATCATCGACGGTGTCTATGATTCGGATGGCGCGAAGCGCGATGCCGCTCGCGTGGCCGAGAAGGATGCCGACTATGCGGTGATGGACGAGAAGGCGCTGGCGCGGGCCATCAAGCGCCTGGAAAAGGAGATGCAGGAGCACGCCCGCAACCTGGAATTCGAAAAAGCCGCTGCAGCGCGCGACGAGCTGTTCAAGCTACGCCAGCGCGCGTTTGGCGCAGACCAGCACGGCAGCACATGAGGGAGAGAAAAATGACGAAGGTGCTTTTCGTATGCACCGGCAACATCTGCCGTTCGCCGACGGCAGAAGGCGTGGCGCGCCACTTCATCGAAGTGAGAGGCCTGAGCGACCGCATCGTCGTCGATTCGGCCGGCACGAACGGCTATCACGTCGGCGAAGCGCCGGATCCGCGCACGCAGAAGGCGGCCCTGCGGCGTGGTTACGATCTTTCGAAACTGCGGGCCCGCAAGCTGGAGCATTTCGACTTCCAGCGTTTCGACCTGCTCCTGGCGATGGACCGCGGCCACCTCGACATCATGCGCCGCGCCTGTCCGGAACCCTACAAGGGGCGCCTCGATCTGCTGATGCGCTACGCCCGCGACAGCGAATTCGACGAGGTGCCGGACCCGTACTACGGTGGCCCGACGGGTTTCGACGCGGTGCTCGACATGTGCGAGGACGCCGTGCAGGGGCTCCTGGACGACATCCTGAAGCGCGCCTGAGGCACAGGCGCGGCCGCTGAAGAAGCAGAGCCGCGATCGGTCACCCGATCGCGGCTCTTGTCATTGCTTCCGCGGGCGTGATCGCTCCCTCGAGCCTTCGCCCGAGGGAGCTCGGCCTTATTTGTTGTGCGTCTCGACCTGCTGCAGCGGCTCGTCCACGATCACCGGCGCGGGGCGCGGCTTGCGGCCAAGTCGCAGCGGCGCTTCGGGCGCGCCGGTGCCGAACTGCGCCTGCTTGTTCGCATCGGTTTCGATCATGATCAACCCGGCTTCGGCGACAACGTTGCCGACGTCGATGGCGGCAGCCGACGGTTTCGCCTCGATTCGTTCGGCTTCGACTTCGACTGCCTGGGGCTGAGCCTCGGTCGGCGTGACGGCCTCGCTCGCAAGCGTCTCCGCGGAGGCCGTTTCGGCGGTGCGCGTTTCCGCCTGTGCGCCTGCAGCGGGTTCCGTGCTGGCCGCCAGATCCGGCTCTGCAGCCGTAGTGGCTTCCGTCGTGGCGATCTCGACCGCCTCTTCCGTTTGCGCTTCGGCGGCTTGTTCGACTGCCGGGGCTGATGGCGCAGGCGCGGTCACCGCAACCGGGAGCGGTGCCTCGACCATCGGTTCGGCAGGCGATTCGACCGCCGGCGACACGACGATCGGCAGCGGTGCGGCTTCGGCAGGCACCGCTGCCCCTGCGGCTGCAGCGGCGATCGGCGCCACGGCCGGTGCAGCCTCCACCTGGCTTTCGGCCGGCGAGGGGGTTTCAGGCGTGCTGACGAATTCCTCGACGGCCGCTTCGGCAGCGGCGGGTGTCGGTTCGGCTGCGACGGTGGCGGCGAACGTTTCAGCGGTTTCGTCGCCAGCCGCTTCTCCACCTTCTTCCGCCAGCGTGGTGGCGCCGGCAGCCTCGCCCGCGCGTCGGCCACGGCCACGGCCGCGGCGGCGGCGCTTCTCGGGCTGCATCCCTTCTTCGGGCGTGCTGCCCTCGCTGGTGACCGTGCCTTCCTCCGGCGCGAGCGCTGCCTCGGCGGCCGCGGCCGCGGCCGCAGTTGCCGCCGCCGTCGCGGCAACTTCGCTCAAGGCCGGGCTTGCCGGCTTCTCGGTGCTGTCTTCCGGACGCGCATTGCGCGGACCACGACCCCGGCCGCGATTACCGCCTTCGGTCCGCTCGGCACGCTCGGTACGCTCGGTACGCTCGGTACGCTCGGTGCGCTCGGTGCGCTCGCCGCGTTCCGGGCGTTCGCCTGCCTGGGCGGCGCGCTGGGGCTTCTCGGCCTGCTCCACGCGTTCGCCACGCTCAGGACGGCTGCTGCGGCCGGCCTGGGAGTCGGCGTCGCGCTCACGCCGGTTACGATTGCCGTTGCCACGGCGTCCGTCGCCACTGCGCTCGCTGCGCGGACGCGGTTCGCGCTTCGGTTCGGTCTCCACCGCAGGGACGGGAGCCGGTGTCGCAGCACGTTCGCCACGCAACCAGCCGAGGATGCGGCCGATGAGTCCGGGGCGCTGGCTGGGGGGCTCGACCGGCGCGACGGCCGGCTCGGGACGAGCCTCGGGCATTGGCGCCGGCTGGCTGGGGGCGATGCCCTTCACCGCGGCTTCCTGGCGCACGGGCTTGTCGCTGGCCTTGCCAGGCAGGCGCTGTTCGGTTTCCTCGGGCTTCTGCACCATCTGGTAGCTCGCCAGCGCGATGTCCTCGGTGTTGAGCTGATCGTGGCGCAAGCGGATGATCTCGTGCGCCGGTGTCTCGAGGTGGCGGTTCGGCACGATGATGAGCTGCACCTTGTGGCGCATCTCGATGCGGGCGATGTCGACGCGCTTCTCGTTGAGCAGGAAGGTGGCGACATCGACCGGTACCTGCAGGTGCACCGCGCCGGTGTTCTCCTTCATCGCTTCCTCTTCGAGGATGCGGATGATGTGCAGCGCGGAAGATTCGGTGCTGCGGATGTGGCCGGTGCCGTTGCAGCGCGGGCACGTGATGTAGCTCGTCTCGGCTAGCGCCGGACGCAGGCGCTGGCGCGACAGCTCGAGCAGGCCGAAGCGGCTGATCTTGCCGGTCTGCACGCGGGCGCGGTCGTGGCGCAGCGCATCGCGCAGGCGGTTTTCCACCTCGCGCTGGTTCTTCTGCGACTCCATGTCGATGAAGTCGATGACGATGAGGCCGCCGAGGTCGCGCAGGCGCAACTGGCGGGCGATCTCGTCAGCCGCCTCGAGGTTGGTGCGCAGTGCGGTTTCCTCGATGTCGGCGCCCTTGGTGGCGCGGCCGGAGTTGACGTCGATCGACACCAGCGCCTCGGTGTGGTCGATCACCACCGCGCCGCCCGAGGGCAGGCCGACCTGGCGGGAATACGCGGATTCGATCTGGTGCTCGATCTGGAAGCGCGAGAACAGCGGCACGTCGTCCGAGTAGCGCTTGATCTTGGCGACGTTGTTCGGCATCACGTGCGCCATGAACTGGCGCGCCTGCTCGAAGATGTCGTCGGTGTCGATCAGGATCTCGCCGATGTCGGGCTGGAAGTAGTCGCGGATCGCACGGATCACCAGGCTGCCTTCCTGGTAGATCAGGAAGGCGCCGCTCTGGCCCTGTGCCGCGCCTTCGATGGCGGTCCACAGTTGCAGCAGGTAATTGAGGTCCCACTGCAGCTCTTCGGCGCTGCGGCCGATGGCGGCGGTGCGCGCGATCAGGCTCATGCCCTGCGGCACGTCGAGCTGGTCCATGTTTTCACGCAGCTCGGCGCGTTCGTCACCCTCGACACGGCGGGAGACACCACCGCCGCGCGGGTTGTTCGGCATCAGCACGAGGTAGCGGCCCGCGAGCGAGATGTAAGTCGTCAGCGCCGCACCCTTGTTGCCGCGCTCGTCCTTCTCGACCTGGACGATGAGCTCCTGACCTTCCCTCAGGGCCTCCTTGATGGATGCCTTGCCGGCGTCGACGCCGGGCTGGAAGTAGGAGCGGGAAATCTCCTTGAACGGCAGGAAGCCGTGCCGGTCCGCGCCGTAATCGACGAAAGCCGCCTCGAGGCTGGGCTCGAGGCGGGTGATGACCGCCTTGTAGATGTTGCTCTTGCGTTCTTCTTTTGCGGCCGATTCGATATCGAGGTCGATCAGTTTCTGACCGTCCACGATCGCGACGCGCAGTTCCTCGGCCTGCGTCGCATTGAAAAGCATGCGCTTCATTTGATCCTTCTCCCGCGCAGGTCACACGGGCAGGACGAACGGCGCGCACCATCGCGCTTTCCGGGGTCAGGAGCGATCGGTTAGGGCTGCTGCTTTCATCCGGTCTTGGTAAGGGCTGTGATGGGTCGGCTGGTCGAAATTCTCTTGTCCCCGCCCGGATGTCGTTTCGGACGAGCGGGCCGGGACATTTGATCCTGCATGTGCCTGCTTTGATTTAGGCGTTTAAGTCCAGTTGATGGGCTGGACCAGTGTGTCGTACTGGCTTGTTTGCGTTACCATCGGCGCCTTTTTGGCCTTGGACGGCACGCGGCGAAGAAGCCGGGAGCGCTCTTCAGGGCTCATTGCCAGCAGTCTGCCTCGCATCCGACGGTTCTCGCGGGCGAGGCACTTGGCTGACTGAAACCGGATTCAACGGCGCAGAAGTATATTTCATGACGACGACGGAAGGCAAAGCGATTGCAGTGCGCCATGAGCGCATCGACGAGGCCGCGGCCGGTCAGCGCATCGACAATTTCCTGCTGCGTGTGGCGAAAGGGGTGCCAAAGAGCCATGTGTACCGGATCTTGCGCAGTGGCGAGGTGAGGGTGAACGGCGGCCGCGTGCAGCAGACCTACCGGCTGCAGGCGGGCGACGAAGTGCGCATTCCGCCGCTGCGTGTGGCGGAGCCTGCGCGCACGGCTCCGGCGCCAGTCGGCAAGCCGCTGCCAGTCGTGTACGAGGACGACGCGCTGCTGGTGATCGACAAACCGTCGGGCAAGGCGGTGCATGGCGGCAGCGGGGTGAGCTACGGCGTGATCGAGCAGTTGCGCGCGCAGCGCCCGGAGCTGCGCATGCTCGAGCTTGCGCACCGCCTCGACCGCGAAACGTCGGGTCTGCTGATCGTCGCGAAGAAGCGCTCGGCGCTCACCGCCCTGCACGACATGATGCGCGAGGGCAGGGTCGAGAAGCGCTACCTGACGCTGGTGCCCGGGCGCTGGGCGAATCCGCTGCAGCATGTGAAGCTTGCGCTGCACAAATACCTCACGCCCGAGGGCGAGCGCCGGGTGCGGGTAAGCGACGAGGGCAAGCCGGCGCACAGCGTGGTGCGCCTGGTGAAGCGCTGGGCTGAGTACAGCCTGCTGGAAGTGGAACTGAAGACCGGGCGCACGCATCAGATCCGCGTGCATCTGGCGCATCTGGGTTTTCCGCTGTGCGGCGACGACAAGTACGGCGACTTCGCGCTCAACAAGCGGCTGGAGGGCGAAGGGCTGAAGCGCATGTTCCTGCATGCGGCGAAACTCAGCTTCGACCACCCGCTGACGGGCGAGCGGCTCAGCTTCGAGGCGCCCTTGCCGGAGGAGCTGCAGCGCTTCGTCGATGGACTGGATTCGAAACAGGGAAGGGCAAATGGCTGATCGCTTCGATCTCATCGTGTTCGACTGGGATGGCACGCTGATGGATTCGGCGGGCGCGATCGTGCGCGCCATCGTCGCTTCGTGCCGCGACCTGGGGCTGCCCGAGCCGCCGGAGGAGCGGGCGCGCTACGTCATCGGGCTCGGCCTGGGCGATGCGTTGCGGCACGCAGTGCCGGAACTGGCCGCAAGCGACTACCCGCGCATGATCGAGCGTTATCGACACCACTACCTCTCGAGCGACCACGAACTGACGCTGTTTCCCGGCGTGGACGAGACCTTGGCCTGGCTGTCGGAGCAGGGCCGCATGCTCGGCGTGGCGACCGGAAAGAGCCGCCTGGGGCTCAACCGGGCGCTGGGCCACTCGGGCCTGGCGAGCTATTTTCACAGTACGCGCTGCGCCGACGAATGCTTCTCCAAGCCGCACCCGGCAATGCTGGAGCAGATCATGGACGAATTGTCAGTGGAGCCCGCGCGCACGTTGATGGTCGGAGACACCACGCACGACCTGCTGATGGCGAGGAACGCGGGCGTGGCCTCGCTTGCGGTGAGCTTCGGCGCCCACCCGGCCGAAGTGCTGCGGGCCGAGGCGCCGCTCGATTGCGTGGATACGCCGGCAGAACTGGGGCGCTGGTTGAGGCAGCATGCCTGAGTCTGCCGGACGGCGCGGGCGACTGCTCAGGCCAGCAGCAGGAAGAGCGTCGGGCGTCTTGCCAGCGCTGGCTTCGCCGTTCGCCGCCAGTCGCCGACGCTGCGCGTGAGCAGGAATTCGTTGCTGGTGCTCAGGTCGCAGGCGACGCACAGGCGCGTGCCGGGCCGACACGTGCGGAGCAAGGCGTCGAACATGCGCTCGTTGCGGTACGGGGTTTCGATGAAGATCTGCGTGCGCTGCTGCGTACGGGATTCGACTTCCAGCGCGCGGATGCGATCGTCGCGCTCGGCTTCGGCTACCGGCAGGTAGCCGTGGAAAGCGAAGCTCTGGCCATTCAGTCCCGAGCCCATCAGGCCGAGGAGGATGGACGACGGCCCCACCAGCGGCACGACGCGGATGCCGAGAGCGTGGGCGCGCGCCACCAGGCGGGCGCCGGGGTCGGCAACCGCCGGGCAGCCTGCGTCCGACATCAAGCCGATGTCATCGCCGGCCAGCGCCGGGGCGAGCAGGGCGTCGATCGCTGCCTCGGGGGCGCTGGCGGGGTCGGCGGGGAGTTCGCGTACGTCGGTGTCGCGCAGCGGATGCGGAAAGTCCAGTTGCTTGAGGTGCGCCCGGGCGCTGCGCGCGGTCTCGACGACGAAATGCCTCAGGCCTGCGGCGATGGCCTGCGCCTGCTGCGGCAGGAAGCTTTGCCACGGCGCGTCGCCGAGGGCGACCGGGACGAGGTAGAGCGTCCCGGTCGGTGTCGAGGATTCCGGCGTGTTCATGGCAGTTGGATGCCTTCGGCGCGCAGCATGCGCGACAGCGCGATCAGTGGCAGGCCGATCAGGGCCGTGGGGTCGTCGCCCGACAAGGCTTCGAGCAGCGAGATGCCCAGGCCTTCGGCCTTCGCGCTGCCGGCGCAGTCCAGCGGACGCTCCGTCGCGACGTAGCGGCGGATCTCGTCGTCGGACAGGTCGCGGAATCGCACCAGGGTCGGCACGCCTTCGCACTGGATGCGCCCGCTGCGGGTGTTGATCAGCGCGAGCGCCGTGTGAAAGACGACGGTGCGCCCCCGCATGCGTTGCAACTGGGCGATCGCGCGCTCCTCGGTGCCGGGCTTGCCGAACATCTCGCTGCCGAGGTGGGCGACCTGGTCGCTGCCGATGATCAGGGCGTCGGGAAAGGAGGGCGCCACGGCCCGGGCCTTTTCGACCGCGAGGCGTTCCGCCGTGGCAGACGGAGTCTCGCCAGGCAGCGGCGTCTCGTCCGTTTCCGGTCGCGCGGTCTCGAAGCTGATCATCAGGCGCTCGAGCAACTGCTTGCGATAGGTGGACGTGGAGGCGAGGACGAGGTGCATCTCGGGATATCCGGAGTTGAACGGGCCGGGATTGAAGCGGTGGGAGGCGTGGCAAGCCGCGAAAGCGTTCACAAGGCGAGCGCCCTGCGACAGGTGCGTCATCATCATCTTGCGCAGCCTTTGACATCAACGCGAAAAAAATCATATCATGCGCGGCTTATGTCGCAACATGGCGCTACCTCGACGACCATTGCCGATCCGTTTCGGTTCGCTGCCGATGGTCGCCACATCGATGCTGAAGTCGAAGTGGCAAAGCTGGAACGCCTGGCCGACAGCCTGGCCGATCCGGCGGGTGTGCTGCGCTTCAGCGTCGAGGGTTCGCTCGACGAGGAACGTCGTCCCCGCCTGCGGCTCGTTGTTGCCGGGAGTTTGACCTTGCGCTGCCAGCGGTGTCTTGGTGGGCTGCAGTGGCCGGTCGATATCGAGGTCTTGCTGCAACCGGTGCGTGAAGGGGAGGAGATCCCCGACGAGGAGCTGGAAGACGATGAGGTCGATGCGCTGGAGGTCGGCAGCGATCTCGACGTGATCGGCCTCGTCGAGGAAGAGGTGCTCCTGGCGTTGCCGATTGCGCCGCGACACGATGATTGCCAACCGCCTCGCCCCGATGGCGGGGTGCAGAAGGAATCGCCTTTCGCCGGGCTCGCCGCGCTGCGCGGCGGCAAGAAGGCGTAGGCGCAACTTTTTTGATTCAGGAGTCATTCCATGGCCGTTCAGCAGAACAAGAAGTCCCCGTCCAAGCGCGGCATGCACCGTGCGCACGATTTCCTCACCGGTCCGGCGCTGGCCGTCGAGGCGACCACGGGTGAGGTTCACCTTCGTCACCACATCAGCCCCAACGGTTTCTACCGGGGCAAGAAGGTCCTCAAGACCAAGGGTGAATAAGGCTCAAGCCTGATACAAGGGCGGCGCCCGGCGCATGACGCGCCGGCGCCGCTTTTTTTGTCCGACGTTCTCCCTGTAATCACACGAGATGCCGATGGGTGTCACGATTGCAATCGATTGCATGGGTGGCGATCACGGTCCGTCCGTGACCGTGCCTGCTGCGCTTTCCTTCCTGCGCAGCCATCCTGATGCGAACGCGGTCCTGGTGGGTCGCGAGGAAGTCTTGGGGCCGCTGATCGCCAGCGAAACCGCCCGCTTCGGCGACAGGCTGCGGCTGCAGCCGGCTTCCGAGGTCGTCACCATGGAAGATCCGCCTGCCATTGCGATGCGCAGCAAGAAGGATTCGTCCATGCGCGTCGCCATCGATCTGGTGAAGGACGGGCGCGCCGATGCCGCTGTGTCTGCCGGCAACACCGGCGCACTGATGGCGATTTCCCGCTTCGTGCTGAAGACGCTGCCTGGCATCGATCGCCCTGCCATCGCCACCGTCTTGCCTTCGCAGAAGGGGCATACCTACGTCCTCGATCTTGGCGCCAATGTGGACTGCTCGGCGGAACACCTGCTGCAGTTCGGCGTGATGGGGGCGATGCTCGTCGCCGCCATCGAGCACAAGGAGCGACCGAGCGTCGGCCTGCTCAACATCGGCGAGGAAGTGATCAAGGGCAACGACGTGGTCAAGGAGGCGGGCGAGTTGCTGCGCAACAGCGGCCTCAACTTCTATGGCAACGTCGAGGGCAACGACATTTTCGAGGGCACGGTGGACGTCGTCGTCTGTGACGGCTTCGTCGGCAACGTCGCGCTCAAGACGTCGGAAGGGCTGGCGCAGATGATCGGCGTCTTCCTCAAGGAAGAGTTCAAGCGTAGCCTGCTGACCCGGGCGATGGCGGTCGTCGTGCTGCCGGTGCTCAGGCGCTTCAAGCAGCGCGTCGACCACAGGCTTTATAACGGTGCGCCGCTGCTCGGCCTGCGCGGCGTGGTGCTGAAGAGCCATGGGTCGGCCGATGCGCTGGCGTTCGAGAATGCGCTGGCACGTGCGGCCGAGGCGGCTTCCAACAGGCTGCTCGAGCGCATTTCTGAACGCATGGCGAGCATGAACGAGGAAAAGGCATGATCTACGCACGGATCGCCGGTACCGGCAGCTATCTGCCGGGTAATCCAGTCAGCAATGACGATCTGGTGACGCGCGGCATCGACACGTCAGACGAATGGATCGTGACTCGGTCGGGCATCCACAGCCGCCATCTCGCCGCGGCCGATGTGGGGGCCAGCGACCTCGCGCGGGTCGCCGCCGAGCGCGCGATCGAGGCGGCAGGCTGTGAAGCCGACGACATCGATCTCATCATCGTCGCCACCTCAACGCCGGACTACATCTTTCCCAGCACCGCGGCGATGGTTCAGGCCAAGCTCGGGATCCGCAATGGCGGCGCGGCCTTCGATGTACAGGCGGTGTGCAGCGGCTTCGTTTATGCATTGACCGTCGCAGAGAAATTCATCCGCTCAGGCAGCCACAAGCGCGCGCTGGTGATCGGCGCGGAAGTCTTCTCGCGCATCCTGGACTGGTCGGATCGTGCGACCTGCGTGCTCTTCGGCGACGGCGCCGGAGCGGTAGTGCTCGAAGCCTCGGAGCAGCCGGGCATCCGCGCGTCCTCGCTCCATGCCGACGGCAGCCATCATCCCATCCTGTGCGTGCCGGGCGGCGTGGCCTCCGGTCAGGTGATCGGCGACCCTTTCCTGCGCATGGACGGGCAGGCGGTGTTCAAGTTCGCGGTGAAGGTGCTGGGCGACGTGGCGCACGAGGTGCTCGAGCAGGCAGGCGAGGCTGCGGACAGCTTGGACTGGCTGATTCCGCACCAGGCCAACATCCGCATCATCCAGGCCACCGCGAAGCGGCTGGGCCTGCCGATGGAGCGCGTCATCACCACTGTCGGCCATCATGGCAACACCTCGGCGGCCTCCATTCCGCTGGCGCTTGACGAGGCGGTCCGTGGCGGCCAGGTGCGTCGCGGCCAGCGCCTGATCATCGAAGGCGTCGGTGGTGGCTTCACCTGGGGCGCGGCCCTGATCGATTTCTGAGTTTCCCCTTTTCTGACAAGCGGAGAACAGCATGGCATTCGCGCTGGTTTTTCCCGGCCAGGGTTCGCAGTCGGTCGGCATGATGGCCGCCTACGGCGATTCGGCCGTGATCCGTGACACTTTTGCCGAGGCTTCGGAGGCGCTTGGCGAGGACTTGTGGGCGATGGTTGGCGAGGGGCCCGCCGAACGCCTCGCGCTCACCGTCAATACGCAGCCGCTGATGCTGACCGCAGGCGTAGCGGCCTATCGTGCCTGGCTGGCGGCGGGTGGCCCGCGGCCGTCGATGGTCGCGGGGCACAGCCTGGGCGAGTATTCCGCACTGGTCGCAGCGGGCGCGATTGCCTTCAAGGACGCGGTTCCGCTGGTGCGCTTCCGCGCACAAGCGATGCAGGAAGCGGTGCCGGCCGGGGAAGGTGCGATGGCCGCGGTGATGGGCCTGGAGCCGGATGCGGTGCGCGATGCTTGTGCCGAAGCGGCGCAGGGCCAGGTCGTGGAAGCGGCCAACCTCAACGCGCCGGGACAGATCGTGATTGCGGGCGCCAGGGCAGCGGTGGAGCGCGCGAGTGAGATCGTCAAGGCCAAGGGTGCCAAGCGCGCGGTGCTGCTGCCGGTGTCCGCTCCCTTCCACTGCGCGCTGATGCGCCCGGCCGCGGAACGTCTGGCCGAGCGTCTGGCCAACGTGGCGATCGCGCGGCCCGGGATCGATGTCATCAACAACGTCGATGTTGCGGTGTACGATGATCCCGAGAGAATTCGAGATGCCCTGGTGCGCCAGGCGTATTCCCCGGTGCGCTGGATCGAGCTGGTCCAGGAGATGGCCCGCCGTGCCATGAGCCACGTCATCGAGTGCGGTCCCGGGAAGGTGCTCGCCGGCATGACCAAGCGCATTGCCAAGGAAGTGGAAGGGGGCTCGGCGCACGACGCGGCCAGCCTCGAACAATCGATTGCGGCAGTGAGGTAGGCAATGAGTTTTTCTCTCGAAGGGCAGGTCGCCCTGGTCACCGGCGCCTCACGCGGCATCGGACGCGCGGTGGCGATGGAGCTTGGCCGGCTCGGCGCGGTGGTCGTCGGCACCGCCACCTCGACCGGCGGTGCCCAGGACATCGACAAGGCGCTCGCCGATGCGTCGATCAAGGGCGCCGGGCTGGCAGTCGATGTGACTGACGCCGCGGCTTGCGAAGCGCTCCTGGCGGATGTCGAGCGGCGCTTCGGCACGATCAACGTGCTGGTCAATAATGCCGGCATCACCCGCGACAACCTCGCGATGCGCATGAAGGACGAGGAATGGGATGCCGTCCTCGATACCAACCTGCGCGCGGTGTTCCGCATGAGCAAGCTCGTCATGCGCGGCATGATGAAGGCCCGCGGCGGACGCATCATCAACATCACCTCGGTGGTGGCGAGCGCCGGCAATCCTGGCCAGGCGAACTACGCGGCGGCCAAGGCCGGCGTGGCCGGCATGTCGCGCGCGCTGGCGCGCGAGCTGGGCAGCCGCAACATCACCGTCAATTGTGTTGCGCCAGGCTTCATCGATACCGACATGACGCGCGCCCTGCCCGACGCCGCCCGCGAGGCGCTGCTGGGCAATATTGCGCTGGGCCGCCTGGGCCGTCCGGAAGAGGTCGCAGGCGCCGTGGCTTTCCTCGCATCGCCGGCCGGCGCCTATGTCACCGGCACGACGCTGCATGTGAATGGCGGCATGTACATGTCGTGATTTCGGGCCGGGATAGCGGTTACCGGCCTTTTTGGTAGAATACGCCCGCTTTTCAACTACAAACCTGTATCTGTCAGGAAGGAGTTTTTCATGGAGAACATCGAACAGCGCGTCAAGAAGATCGTCGCTGAGCAGCTTGGCGTGAACGAATCGGAAATCAAGAACGACTCGTCGTTCGTTGATGATCTTGGCGCAGATTCGCTGGACACCGTGGAACTGGTCATGGCCCTCGAGGAAGAATTCGAGTGCGAAATCCCGGACGAAGAAGCTGAGAAGATCACCAACGTCCAGCAGGCGATCGACTACGTCAGCGCCCACCTCAAGAAGTAATTCGGGAAGTCATCCTTCCTTTCCGGATTCTGCAAGGCGCAGGGTCCGGATTTTTTTCAGTTTTTCTCCTTGATTCCATACGGAGCTGCCCGTGTCACGTCGTAGAGTCGTCGTAACCGGTCTGGGAGTGGTTTCCCCGGTTGGGAATACTGTTTCCGAAGCCTGGGAAAACCTGCTTGCCGGCAGAAGCGGCATTGGTCCGATTACCCGTTTCGACGCGTCCGTGTTTTCCTCGCGCGTCGCCGGGGAAGTGAAGAATTTCGACGTTTCCGCCTATCTGTCGGCCAAGGAAGCCCGCCGCATGGATGTATTCATCCATTACGGCATGGCTGCTGGCATCCAGGCAATTCGCGATTCGGGAATCGAGGTAACCGAGGCCAATGCAGAACGCATCGGCGTGAATATCGGTTCCGGCATCGGCGGCCTGCCGATGATTTCGGAAACGCAGAACGACTACCTTGCGGGTGGTCCGCGCAAGATTTCGCCGTTCTTCATTCCCGGCACCATCATCAACATGATCTCGGGCAACCTGTCGATCATGTATGGCATGAAGGGGCCGAACATTGCGGTCGTCACCGCGTGCACCACCGGCCTGCATGCGATCGGTCTGAGCGCGCGCATGATCGAGTACGGCGATGCCGACGTGATGGTCTGCGGCGGTGCGGAATCCACCGTGACCGAGCTCGCGATCGGCGGCTTTGGGTCGGCGAAGGCGTTGTCCACGCGCAACGACGACCCGGCCACCGCAAGCCGCCCGTGGGACAAGGATCGGGACGGCTTCGTCCTCGGCGAGGGTGCCGGCGTCATGGTGCTGGAGGAATACGAGCACGCCGTCAGGCGGGGCGCGAAGATCTACGGCGAACTGGCCGGTTTCGGCATGAGTGGCGATGCCTATCACATGACCGCGCCCGACACCGATGGTCCGCGGCGCAGCATGATCAACGCCATGCGGAACGCAGGCATCAACGCGGACGAGGTGCATTATCTCAACGCACACGGCACGTCGACGCCGCTCGGCGACAAGAACGAGACGGACGCGATCAAGCTCGCCTTCGGTGTCGATGCTGCGAAGAAGCTGGTGGTGAATTCGACCAAATCCATGACCGGCCACCTGCTTGGCGGCGCGGGTGGCCTGGAGTCGGTGTTCGCGGTGCTCGCGGTGCACCATCAGGTCTCGCCGCCGACGATCAACATCTTCGAGCAGGATCCCGAGTGCGACCTGGATTACTGCGCGAATGTTGCCCGTCCGATGAAGATCGACGTGGCAATGAAGAACAATTTCGGGTTTGGCGGCACGAACGGCACGCTGGTCTTCCGCCGCGTTTGACCCTCCCGGCCGCGGCTGACTGTGCGTTATCCGCTTGCCATCGAATTGCGGCCCTCGTGGGCCGTCATGACGTCAGTGTTTTCCGCCCACGTGGCGGCGGCACTGGCGTTTTTTCATGTGCTGTCGTCGCGCGACGGCGCGCTCCTGATCGGTCCGCTGTCGCCGCCCGTGCTGGCGGTCCAGATTTTCTGCTTCGTGCTGCTGGCCCTGTCAATGATCGCGGGATTGCGTAGCGAGATGGGGAAGCGGGCGATGCAGTTCGTCCTGCTTGAAGACGGCACCGTCCTGTGCCGCGCGCAAGGTAGCGAACTCCTCTATCGGCCTGAGAGTGGTGCGGTCGATTTCGGCTGGGGAGTCTGGATGCGGCTGCGTCCCGATGCGGGTGTCGTCGGTGGCGTGCGCCGCTGGATGCTGGTCAGTGGCAACGTGAGACCGGCATGCTGGCGGGGTTTGCGCACCTGGTTGCGACACAAGGCCTATCGCGCTTCGCCCGACACCTGAAACAGTGACCGCCGGATATCGACGGCGGCCAAGATGGGCTCGTCGATGGCTGCGATCGTGCCTCGACGATCGCGGTCACATCCATGCCACCGATAGCGGCAAGGCCCGGGAGTGACGAAAGCCGCGATCGGCTTGGCGTGCTCAAGCCATGGGCGACTTCTTCCGAGGCGGGCGCAGGACTGTGTTGCGCGCCACCGGCAGGGTTTCCGGATAGTCCCGGGAATGGTGCAGGCCCCGGCTCTCGTGACGCTTGAGCGCGCAGCGCACGATCAGGTCGGCGGTGACCACCAGGTTGCGCAGCTCGATCAGGTTATTGCTGACGCGGAAGTTGGAATAGAACTCGTGGATCTCGCGCGACAGCAGGCGGATGCGATGCTGCGCGCGCTGCAATCGTTTGGTCGTGCGCACGATGCCGACGTAGTCCCACATGGCGCGGCGCAATTCGGCCCAGTTGTGGGTGATCACCACTTCCTCGTCAGCGTCGGTGACGCGGCTTTCGTCCCAGGCGGGGACGCTCGCATGCGGCTTCTCCGGCTTGGACAGGATGTCCTGTGCTGCCGCTTCGCCGTACACCAGGCATTCCAGCAGCGAATTGCTGGCCAGGCGGTTGGCGCCGTGGAGGCCGGTGCAGGCCGACTCGCCCACCGAATACAGGCCCGGAACATCGGTACGCGCAGCGAGGTCGGTCACGATGCCCCCGCACGAGTAATGCGCTGCCGGCACCACCGGAATCGGATCGCGCGTGATGTCGATGCCGAGCTCGAGGCAGCGCGCGTGAATGTTGGGGAAATGCTCGCGCAGCCAGTCGGCCGGCTTGTGGCTGATGTCCAGGTAGACACAGTCGAGGCCGTGCTTCTTCATCTCGAAATCGATCGCGCGGGCGACGATGTCGCGCGGCGCGAGCTCGGCGCGAGGGTCGTGCTCGGGCATGAAGCGCGTGCCGTCGGGCAGCTTGAGCAGGCCGCCTTCGCCGCGGACCGCCTCGGAGATCAGGAAGGACTTGGCGTGCGGATGATAGAGGCAGGTCGGGTGGAACTGGATGAATTCCAGGTTCGCCACCCGGCAGCCGGCCCGCCATGCCATTGCCACGCCGTCGCCGGTCGCAACGTCGGGGTTGGTGGTGTACAGATAGACCTTGCCCGTCCCGCCGGTGGCAAGGATGGTGTTGTGTGCGCTGAAGGTGACGACGGTGTCGTTGCGGATGTCGAGCACGTAGGCGCCGAGGCAGCCTTCCCCGGGGCGCCCGACCTTGTCGCCGAGCACGAGGTCGATCGCGATGTGGTGTTCGTGGATGTCGATGTTCGGATGCGCGCGCACCTGCTCGCCGAGCGTCGCCTGGACAGCGGCGCCGGTGGCGTCGGCGGCGTGGATGATGCGGCGGTGGGAGTGGCCGCCCTCGCGCGTGAGGTGATAACCCAGTTCGGACTGCGCCTCGCGCGTGAATGGGACGCCGCGCTCGATCAACCACTCGATCGCGCGGCGGCCGTTCTCCACCACGAAGCGTGTCGCCACCGGATCGCACAGGCCGGCGCCGGCGGTAAAGGTGTCCTGGAGATGTGCCTCGATGCTGTCGGTATTGTCGAGCACTGCGGCGATGCCGCCCTGGGCCCATGCACTCGCGCTGTCCGACAATTCGCGTTTGGTCACCAACGCGACCTTGAGCCGGTCTGCCAGGCGCAACGCAAGGGACTGGCCGGCAGTTCCGCTGCCGAGAATGAGGACGTCGTACTGTTTCAGCAAGATTGCGGTCCAGGCAGGTTGAGGGCGAAAAATATAGCACGCCGGGGGCGCTCGCGCCGCCCGGGGCCCGCGGTGATGCAGCCCGATGCCCGCGCCGGGTAAATACCCCTGTTCGCCTATGAACTAATCGGATGTGCCCGTGTCTGTTCTGACGTCTTCGAATTTTGGTGAGAGCTTCGAGGCGGGCGCTTATAATCGGGCGGATTGCAAAACCGAGAAGCAATATCCGTCCCACATGAGCGATCGCGAAATCGATCAGGTCCTCGTCGAGCGTGTTCAACGCGGCGACAAGCAGGCGTTCGGCTTGCTGGTATCCAAGTACCAGCGCAAGCTCAATCGTCTGCTGTCGCGGCTGATCCGCGATCCCGCCGAAGTCGAGGACGTGGCGCAGGAAACCTTCATCAAGGCTTATCGCGCCCTGGGTTCGTTTCGCGGTGACAGTGCGTTCTACACCTGGCTGTACCGGATCGGCATCAACACCGCAAAGAACTATCTCGTCTCCCAAGGCAGGAGGGCGCCGACATCGACGAGCTTCGATTCGGAAGAGGCGGAAAGCTTCGAAGATGGAGAACAACTGCGCGACATCAACACGCCCGAGCGGCTGATGATGACGCGTCAGATCGGTGAAACCGTCGACGACGCGATGGCTGCGCTGCCCGAGGAGTTGCGGACGGCCATCATCCTTCGCGAGCTGGAGGGGCTCAGCTACGAGGAAATCGCCGGCATCATGGATTGCCCCATAGGAACCGTGCGTTCCCGGATCTTCCGGGCGCGCGAGGCGATTGCTGAACGCCTGCGGCCGCTGCTCGACACGGCCCCGGACAAACGTTGGTAGGTAAATGGGATGAAGGACAGACTCTCGGCGCTTCTGGATGGCGATCTGGAAGAAGAGGCGATGAAGCCGGTGTTCGACGGTTTGCAGCGCGACCCCGATCTGAGGCAGACCTGGGGCGCGTATTGCCTGATCGGAGATACCCTGCGTGGCGAGCGTGGCTCTTCGCGCGATTTCGTCAGCCGCGTGCTGGCGTCTTTGGACGACGAACCGACCGTCCTTGCGCCACAGGCGAGGCCGGTTTCATCGGCGGCGAACCAGGCGGGCTGGCGCTCCCTGATGCCGATCGCCGCCTCGGTGATGGGTGTGGCGGCAGTGGGCCTGGTGGCGGCGTCGCTGTATTCGGGGCGTGACCAGCAGCTCGGTCAGGCGGCAGTTGCGCGGAGCGCGGTGTCGCAGCCGGCGACCCAGGTGGCGCGGCTGATCGTGCCGCCGGCGCAGGTGGAGCATGTGCAGCGCACCGGCGACGATGTGCATCGTGAATATGTCTTTGCGCACCAGAGCGTCGTTGGCGGCGGGCCGGTTCCCGCAGCCTTGCAGTACGTGCGCAGCATTTCCAATCTGCGCGAGGATGCTGCGCGATGAGGTTTGTCGCGGCGGTGATTGCGCTCTGCGCGGCGCTTGCGCAGCCGACCGTCCATGCCGAGGCAATGTCCGACCCGCTGACCTGGCTTGGTCGCATCGCGAGCGCGGGGCAAAAGCTCAGTTACGTCGGCACCTTCATGTATCAGTCGCGCGGCGCCTCCGAGACGTCGCGCATCGCGCATCGCATGGATGCCACCGGTGAGTACGAGCGGCTCGAGGTCCTGGACGGCAGCCCGCGCGAAGTGATCCGCTCGGGCAACGAAGTCCGCTGCGTGCTGCCGGAACAGAAGACGGTGATCATCGACCAGGCAGGTGGCAGGCGCGCGTTCCCCGCGCGGCTGCCCGCGAGTTTTTCCAACCTCGCCGAGAATTACCGGATCCGCAAGGGCGATGTCGGGCGGGTGGCTGGATACGAGGCGCAATCCATCGTCCTCGAGCCGCGCGACGACCTGCGCTTTGGCTACGTGCTGTGGGCTGACGTGCAGTCCGGTCTGCTGCTGAAGTCGCGCATGGTGGACGAAGGCGGCGAGACGATCGAGCAGTTCGCCTTCAGCGACGTCCGGATCGGCGGCGACGTGGGTCCCGATCTGCTCAAGTCGCGCTTCGATCAGAGCGGCGGCTGGCGCGTCGTCAATGCGCGCGGCAGCGAGATTTCGCGGAGCGAGGGCGGCTGGGTGTTGCGCTCGCCACTGCCGGGCTATGCGCTGATGTCGGTGATGCGCCGTCCGCTCGGTCGCGAGCGCGGCGAGGCGATACACATGGTCTATGGCGACGGGCTCGCTGCGATCTCGGTCTTCATCGAGCCGCTCGCCGGACAGGCGGCATCGCCAGCGGTGGGTGCGCTGTCCTCGGGCGCCATCAACATCTACAAGCGCATCGTCGATCGCCATCTCGTCACTGCGCTGGGTGAAGTGCCGGCGCGTGCGGTGCAGCGCCTGGCCGACGGCATCGAACATTCGGCGCAATGATGGACGCCTTGGCGCGCGTGCAACGCATCGAAGCTGGCCGCGTATGGCTCAGGGTGAGCGACAACGGCGGAGGCTGCGGCCGTTGCGACGAGCCAGGCGGCTGTCGTGCGGTGCAGGTCTCTCACGCGTTCGGCAAACCTGCCGACGAATTCATTCTTCCGGCCTACGATGGCGCGCGCGTGGGCGACATGGTGCGCATCCGCATTCCGGACGGTGCGCCGCTGAAGGCGGCGCTGGGCAGCTATGGCCTGGGAGTGGTCCTCCTTGTCGCCGGTGCGGCGGCCGGGACCGCGCTCGCGAGCCGCGAGCTGGCGGACCTTGCGGCCGCGCTGGGGGCCGTTGCGGGACTCGCCCTGGCGGTGATGATCAACCGCGGCCTGTCTCGCAGCCTGCGCTGGCGCGCCGGCCTGGGTATGGAGCTGGTCGCGGAGCAGGCCTGTCTGCGCCCCGCTGCTGATTCCTTGCGGGAATCCTGATGATCCGTTCGATCCTGTGCCGGGTCGCGGCGTGGCTGCTGATCGGCTTTTGCGCGAGCCCGGTGTTCGCATCCGCCGCTGCCAACCTTCCCGATTTCACTGCGCTGGTCGAACGGCAGGGGATCGCGGTCGTCAACATCAGCACGGCGCAGTCGCGGGTCCGGTCGCCGCAACTGCCGTTCCCCGGCCTGGACGAGTCGGACCCGATGTTCGATTTCTTCCGCAAGTTCGTGCCGCGGAATCCGGACACGCCGCAGTTCGGCCCCGGCAACCAGTCCCTCGGTTCGGGTTTCATCGTCAGCTCCGACGGCTACATCCTGACCAACGCCCACGTTGTGGACGAGGCCGAGGAGATCGTCGTGCGCCTCGCCGACAAGCGCGAATTCCGCGCCAAGGTGATCGGCGCGGATGCGCGCAGCGACGTCGCGTTGATCAAGATCGAGGCCTCGGGCCTGCCCAGGGTGGCGCTGGGCGATCCGGACAAGCTCAAGGTGGGCGAATGGGTCGTCGCCATCGGCTCGCCCTTCGGTTTCGAGCAGTCGGTCACCGCCGGTATCGTCAGCGCCAAGGGGCGCAGCCTGCCGGACGAGAACTTCGTGCCCTTCATCCAGACCGACGTGGCCATCAACCCGGGGAATTCTGGCGGCCCGCTGTTCAACCTCAAGGGCGAAGTCGTCGGCATGAACTCGCAGATCTACAGCCGCACCGGCGGCTTCATGGGCCTGTCGTTCGCCATCCCGATCGACGTCGCGATGGACGTCCAGCAGCAACTGCGCACCTTCGGCCGCGTCCAGCGCGGACGCATCGGTGTGGCGATCCAGGAAGTCACGCGCGATCTCGCCGAGGGTTTCGGCCTGCCGCGCGCGGCCGGCGCGCTGGTCAGCGCGGTGGAGGCCGACAGTCCGGCGGCGCGAGCGGGCATCGAGCAGGGCGACGTGATCGTCCGCTTCGATGGCAAGGCGGTCGACAAGTCCAGCGACCTTCCGCGCATCGTCGCGGCAGTGCGCCCGGGAGCGAAGGTTGCGATGCAGGTCTATCGAAATGGCCAGCCGCGCGACGTGACCGTTGCCGTCGGCGAGTGGCAGGACGGCAAATCCCAGCGCGCGCAAGGTGGCATGCCGAAGTCGCAGGCCGTGCCGAACCGGCTTGGCCTTGCGTTGGCGCCGCCCACGCCGGTGCAGCGGCGCGAACGGGGCATCGATCAGGGCCTGGTGGTGGAGCGCTCGGTCGGCGCCGCGCTGCGTGCAGAGATTCGCGAAGGGGACCTTGTCCTGGCGATGGTGATCGCGGGCAAGCAGGTTCCGCTGAAGTCGGTCGAGGAATTCAACCGCCAGGCTGCCAGCCTGAAGGAAGGGCAGCAGGTCACCTTGCTGGTGAAGCGCGGCGAGGCGGCGTCCTACGTCAGCCTGCGCGCGGACAAGTGAGCATGGATCCACTTTCCGCCGTGCCCGCCGACATGCATCGCGAATTCACGGTGATGAGCCGCGAGTGGTGCCACCTGTGCCACGACCTGGTCGATGCCCTGCGGCCGATCGCCGACGAGTTCGGCTGGCGCGTCGTGGTGGTCGATGTTGATCAGGATCCGGCGCTCGAGGCGCGCTGGAACGAACTCGTGCCGGTGCTGCTGCACGGCGAAACCGAACTGTGCCACTACCACCTCGACGCGGCGGCGGTCCGTGCCTATTGCGCGGGTTTTCCGCTAGAATCCGACGCTTGACGTCGCCAACCAATCGAAACCGGGTGCTGCAAGGCACCCGTTTTGTTATCGCATGCAGCAAATCAGAAACTTCTCCATCATCGCTCACATCGACCACGGCAAATCCACGCTGGCGGATCGCCTGATCCAGTTCTGCGGCGGCCTGTCCGAACGCGAGATGGAAGCGCAGGTGCTCGACTCGATGGACATCGAGCGCGAGCGCGGCATCACCATCAAGGCCCAGACGGCCGCCCTGAGCTACAAGGCGAAGGACGGCAAGGTGTACAACCTCAACCTCATCGACACGCCGGGCCACGTCGACTTTTCGTACGAGGTCAGCCGCTCGCTGTCGGCCTGCGAGGGTGCGCTGCTGGTGGTCGACGCGTCGCAGGGTGTGGAGGCGCAGACGGTGGCCAACTGCTACACCGCGCTCGACCTCGACGTAGAGGTGGTGCCGGTGCTGAACAAGATCGACTTGCCGGCGGCCGACCCGGAGAACGCGCGCAGCGAGATCGAGGACGTCATCGGCGTCGACGCCTCCCGTGCCATCCTGTGCTCGGCCAAGACCGGCCTGGGCATCGAGGATGTGTTGGAAGCCATCGTCGAGCGTATCCCGGCGCCCAAGGGCAATGCGGATGCGCCGCTGAAGGCGCTCATCATCGACTCCTGGTTCGACAACTACGTCGGCGTGGTGATGCTGGTGCGTGTGGTCGACGGTGCGCTGAAGCCCAAGGATCGCATCCTGCTGATGTCAGCCGGCGCACAGTACCCGTGCGAACAGGTCGGCGTGTTCACCCCCAAGTCGGTGGGGCGCGAGCAGTTGTCGGCGGGCGAGGTGGGTTTCGTCATTGCGGGCATCAAGGAACTCGAGGCGGCCAAGGTCGGCGATACCATCACGCTCGCCAGCCGTCCCGCTGCCGAGCCGCTGCCCGGCTTCAAGGAGATCAAGCCGCAGGTGTTCGCCGGCCTGTATCCGGTGGAATCCAGCGAATACGACCAGTTGCGTGACTCGCTCGAGAAGCTGCGCCTGAACGACGCGTCGCTGCAGTTCGAGCCCGAGGTGTCGCAGGCGCTGGGCTTCGGCTTCCGCTGCGGCTTCCTCGGCCTGCTGCACATGGACATCGTGCAGGAGCGCCTCGAGCGCGAGTTCGACATGGACCTCATCACCACCGCGCCGACGGTGGTCTACGAGGTCGTGCTCAACAGCGGCGAGGTCATCCACGTCGAGAACCCGGCCAAGCTGCCTGAGGTGGGCAAGTTTCAGGAGATCCGCGAGCCGATCATCACCGCGAACATCTTCCTGCCGCAGGACTATGTCGGGCCGGTGATCACGCTGTGCAACCTGAAGCGCGGCACGCAGGTGGACATGCGCTACCACGGCCGCCAGGTTCAGTTGATCTACGACATGCCGATGAACGAAGTCGTGATGGACTTCTTCGACAAGCTCAAATCGGTATCGCGCGGCTACGCGTCGCTGGATTACGAGTTCAAGGAATACCGCACGGCCGACCTCGTCAAACTCGACCTGATGGTGGGCGGCGAGAAGGTCGATGCGCTGTCGATCATCGTGCACCGCTCCAGCGCGCAGTACCGCGGTCGCGAGCTGGCGGCCAAGCTGCGCGGCCTGATCCCGCGCCAGATGTTCGATGTGGCGGTGCAGGCGGCGATCGGCTCGCACATCATCGCCCGCGAAACGATCAAGGCGCTGCGCAAGAACGTGCTCGCCAAGTGCTACGGCGGCGACATCTCGCGCAAGAAGAAGCTGCTGGAGAAGCAGAAGGAAGGCAAGAAGCGCATGAAGCAGGTCGGCAACGTCGAGATCCCGCAGGAAGCCTTCCTCGCCGTGCTGCGCGTCGAGGACGGCAAGTAAGCCTGCGCGGCGCGCACTGCGTCGCCCGTCGTCGGTCGCCTTTCGCGATCCCTACCGTGTTACCGGAGTCCGCGTGAATTTTGCGTTAATCCTCTTCCTGTTGCTGGTCGCCACCGGTGTGCTGTGGGTCTACGACCATTTCGTCGCGCGCAAGCGACGCGGGCCCGACGCGACGCCACCCTGGTGGGTGGAGTACGGCGCGAGCTTCTTCCCGGTCATCCTGATCGTGTTCGGCCTGCGTTCATTCGTCGTCGAGCCGTTCAAGATTCCGTCCGGCTCGATGATCCCGACGCTGCTGGTGGGCGACTTCATCCTCGTCAACAAATGGACTTACGGCATCCGCCTGCCGGTGATCAACAAGAAGATCATCGACGTGAACCAGCCCAAGCGCGGCGAAGTGATGGTGTTCCGTTATCCGGCCGATCCCTCGCTCGACTACATCAAGCGGATCGTCGGGCTGCCGGGCGATACGGTGGAATACTTCGACAAGCATCTGACGGTCAATGGCGAAGCGGTACCGATCGCCGAATCGGGCACCTACCTGCATCCGGACCGTCTCTACTATTCGCCCAGGTACAGCGAGAAGCTGGGTGAAGTCGAGCACTCCGTCCTGATCGAACGCGACGCGCCGGCCTTCGTACCCCAGGTGATGAATTTTCCGGGTCGGGAGAACTGCACCTATACTAATCGCGGCGTCCGTTGCAAGGTTCCGGCCGGCCATTACTTCGTGATGGGCGACAATCGTGATGCCAGCAGCGACAGCCGCGTCTGGGGCTTCGTGCCGGATGAGAACATCGTCGGGCGCGCGTTCTTCATCTGGTTCAACTTCAACGACATGAGGCGGATCGGTGCTTTCCACTGACAGAACGTCCCGCGTGAAGGGGCAGGGCGGCGGCTTGAACGCACGCTACCAGTCGGGCTTGAGCCTGATCAGCGTGGTGATCGTGGGTGGCCTGATCGCGTTCGCGATCCTGATCGGGTTCAGGACCGTGCCTGCCGTCAACGAGTACATGGCGATCGATCGGATCATCGGCGTGCTCGCGAAGGAGGGCGACAATGGCAAGCCGATCATCGAACTGCGTCGCGATTTCGATCGCCGCCGCGAAATCGACGACATCCGCAGCGTCACCGGCGCCGATCTCGAGATCTCCAAGGAAGACAACCGCACGATCATCGGCGTCGAGTACGAGCGCAAGGTTCCAGTCGTCGCCAACGTCAGCCTTCTGATCGAATTCAATGCCTCGAGCCGGGGCCGCTGAGCAGATGTCGCTGGAACGCCTGCAGCGCGCGCTTGGCCATGAATTCAGGGATGTCGCGCTGCTCGAGCAGGCACTCACCCATCGCAGTTTCGGGCAGCCCAACAACGAGCGTCTCGAGTTTCTCGGCGACAGCATCCTCAATTGCATCACCGCGGTGGCGCTGTACAGCCGCTTCAGCGGGCTGCGCGAGGGCGAACTGTCGCGTGCGCGCGCCTCGCTGGTGCGCCAGGAGGCGTTGCACAGGCTCGCGCTCGATCTGGAACTGGGCGACGAGCTGAGCTTGGGCGAAGGCGAACTGAAATCCGGCGGCGCGCGCCGGCCCTCCATCCTGGCCGACGCCCTCGAGGCGATTTTCGGCGCGATCTATCTCGACGCCGGATTCGAGGCGGCGAAAGCAGTGGTCGACAGGCTTTATGCGCCGTTGCTGGACGAAGTGGATCCGCGCAAGCCGGCGAAGGACCCGAAGACGGCACTGCAGGAGTGGCTGCAGGGCCACCGGATCGCGCTGCCCGTGTACACGATGAGCCAGGTGCTGGGCGAAGCGCACGCGCAGGAATTCGAGGTGACCTGCGAGATCCCAAGACTGGGCATACGCACCTTCGGGCGCGGTGCCAGCCGGCGCGCGGCAGAACAACAGTCGGCCGAGCTGGCCCTCGCGACCCTCGCGGAGTTGAAGAAGAAATGAGCGATATCGATCAGGACCAGCGCACGCCCGAGGGCGACGACGTACACCAGACCGGGCAGCATCCTGGCTTCCGCACCGGCTTCGTCGCCATCGTCGGCCGCCCCAACGTCGGCAAGTCCACGCTGCTGAACCGGCTCATCGGGCAAAAGATCAGCATCGTCTCGAGCAAGGCGCAGACCACCCGCCACCGCGTGACCGGCATCCTCACCAACGAAGATGCGCAGTTCGTCTTCGTCGATACGCCCGGTTTCCAGACACAGCACCGCAATGCGCTCAACCGCTCGATGAATCGCACCGTGTCACAGGTGCTGGCGGACGTCGATCTGGTGTTCTTCGTCATCGAGGCCGGCCGCTTCGGCGAGGACGACCGCAAGGTGCTGGAGGTCATCCCGGCCGATGCGCGCGTGGTACTGGTGATCAACAAGGTCGACCTGCTGAAGGTCAAGACCCGCCTGCTGCCTTTCATCGACGAAGTGCGCGCGCTGCGCGATTTCGTCGAGATCGTGCCGCTGTCTGCCGAGCGCGGGCGCAACGTGGAGGCGCTGGTGGCCGCGGCGACCCCGCTGCTGCCCGAGGGCGAGCCGATGTATGCGGAAGACGAGATCACCGACCGCAGCGAGCGCTTCCTGGCCGCCGAGTTCCTGCGCGAGAAGCTGTTCCGCCTGCTCGGCGACGAACTTCCCTATGGCATCGCGGTGGAGATCGAGAAGTTCGAGACCGAAGGCAACCTGCGCCGCATCTTTGCTGCCGTCATCGTCGACAAGCCGGGCCACAAGGGCATCGTCATCGGCAAGGGCGGCGAGAAGTTGAAGCGCATCTCGTCCGAGGCGCGCGTCGAACTCGAGAAACTGTTCGACGGCAAGGTCTATCTCGAGGTCTGGGTCAAGGTGAAGAGCGGCTGGACGGACGACGAGCGCGCACTGAAGAGCCTGGGCTACGAGTAAGCCCAGCAGGGCGAGTCATCCCGTGGCTGCGAAACAGCGCATCGAACAGCAGCCGGCATGGGTGCTGCACACGCTGCCCTGGCGCGAGACCAGCCTCATCGTCGAGGTGCTGTCACGCGACCACGGCCGCGTCGCGCTGGCGGCCAAGGGGGCACGGCGCCCCCATTCGGTGCTGCGTGGCGTGCTGATGGCGTTTCAGCCGCTGCTCGTCGATTGGTCGGGTGGCGGTGAAGTCAAGACGTTGATCCGTGCCGAGTGGCAGGGCGGCCAGCCGCTGCTGACCGGTCGCGCGCTGATCTGCGGCTACTATCTCAACGAATTGCTGATGCGGCTGACCGCGCGCGAAGACGCGCATCCGCTGCTCTTCGACGCCTATGCGGCGGCCATTGCCGCGCTGGGCCGTGGCGACAGCATCCCGCCGGTGCTGCGCCGCTTCGAACTCGCCCTGCTGCAGGAATTGGGCTACGGCCTGGGGCTCGATGCGGAGGGCGATACCGGCGTGCCGGTGCAGCCCGAGCAGCGCTACATTTACGTCTTTGAACGCGGGCCGGTCGCCGTCGACACGCTGGCCGCCGAGGATGGCGGCGCCTGGGGCGACCAGCCGCCGGTGCGCGGCCAGGTGCTTCTCGACATGGCGGCTGGAGACTTCTCGCGCGCGGAAACGCTGGCGCAATCCAAGCTGTTGTTGCGCGCACTGATCAACCACTACCTGGGCGGCCAGCCGCTGCAGTCGCGCCGGGTCCTGAAGGAGATTGCTGAACTGTGATCGAACTCGGCGTCAATATCGACCACGTCGCCACGCTGCGCCAGGCGCGCCGCACCTGGGAGCCGGACCCGGTCTGGGCCGCGGTGGAAGCTCACCTCGGCGGGGCGGACGGCATCACCGTGCATCTGCGCGAGGATCGCCGCCACATCAACGACGACGACGTGCGCAAGCTGCGCGAACTCACCCAGGTCAAGCTCAACCTCGAGATGGCCGCCACCGACGAGATGGTCGGCATCGCCTGCCGCCTGAAGCCCGAGATGGCGATGCTGGTGCCCGAAGGCCGCCACGAAGTCACCACCGAAGGCGGGCTGGACATCGTCGGCCAGGAAGCGCGGATCAAGGACGTCATCGCGCGGCTTGCCGATGCCGGCATCGTGACCAGCGTGTTCATCGACGCCGAGATCCCGCAGATCGAGGCGGCGGCGCGCATCGGCGCGCGCGTGTGCGAGATCCACACCGGTCCCTATGCGCACGCCTTCCACGGTGCTGGCCGCGATGCCGAAGCGCCGGCAGTTCTTGCGGAGCTGGCAAAAGTGAAGGCTGCGGGCGAGGCGGTACGCGGCCGCGGCATGCGCTTCAACGCCGGCCACGCGCTCAACTACTACAACGTGCAGCCCATCGCGCGGCTGGCCGGCGTGCGCGAATTGCACATCGGCCACGCCATCGTCAGCCGCTCGGTCTTCGTCGGCCTGCGCGAGGCGGTGGCAGAAATGAAGCGGCTGATGCGCGAAGCCGCCACGCCGTCGGCCTGATCCGCTCGCGCAGGCCATGATCTACGGCATCGGCACCGACATCGTCCGCATCGAGCGCGTGCGCCGTGCGCTCGAGCGCCACGGCGAAGGCTTTGCGCTGCGCATCCTCGCCGAGTCCGAAGTCGAGGCCTGGCGCGCCAGCCGCGACCCCGCGCGCCTGCTCGCCAAGCGCTTTGCCGCCAAGGAAGCCTTCGGCAAGGCGCTCGGCACCGGCGTCGCGGTACCGGCGACGTTGCATGCGGTGGCGGTCGGCCACGACGAGGCGGGAAAGCCGCACTACCGCTATGGAGACGGCCTCGCGGCCTACATGGCGGAGCGCGGTTTCGGCGCCCACCTCAGCCTGACTGACGAAGACGACTACGTCGTCGCCTTCGCGTTGATCGAGAAAATCGTGTGCGCTTGATGGACCATCCGCCGGCCGATTGACCTATTTTTTGCTTGCTCGATGCTTTTTTCCTCCCCTTGAAGGGGAGGGAGTACCCGTGCTTCGCTTGCGCGTCAGTATGCGTCACTCGGGTGCCGGATCGATGATCGCTGCATTTTTTACAGAATGGGACCTGGTCCAGACCATTTCATGAACACCAGAATCCACCGCCCCCGCGGCCCCGTCATGATCGACGTGGCCGGCACCGAACTCGCCGACGATGAACGCCAGCGCCTGCTCGACCCGCTGGTGGGCGGCGTGATCCTGTTCGCGCGCAACTTCCGTGATTCCGAACAGCTCGCCGCGCTTACCCGGGACATCCGCGCGCTGCGCGACCCGGCGCTGATCATCGCCGTCGACCATGAAGGGGGCAGGGTGCAGCGCTTCCGCACCGACGGCTTCACCCGCCTGCCGGCCATGCGCAGCCTCGGCGCGCTGTGGGACCAGGACCACCTCGCCGCGCTCGCCGCCGCCCGCGCCACCGGCTACGTGCTGGCCGCCGAACTCCTCGCCCATGGCGTCGACCTCAGCTTCACGCCGGTGCTCGACCTCGACTACGGCCTCAGCCGCGCCATCGGCAACCGCGCCTTCCACCGCGACCCGGCGGCGGTCGCCGCGCTCGCCCAGGCGCTCGCTGCCGGCATGGCGGAAGCCGGCATGGGCTGCGTCGGCAAGCACTTCCCAGGCCACGGCTACGTCCAAGCCGATTCGCACCACGACGTGCCAGTCGACGATCGCGACTTCGACACCCTCTGGGCGGAAGACATCGCCCCTTACCGCCACCGCCTCGGCCGCCAGCTCGCCGGCGTGATGCCCGCCCACGTCATCTACCCCAACGCCGACCCCAGCCCCGAACCCATGCCCGCCGGCTTCTCGCCGTTCTGGCTGAAGACCGTGCTGCGCGGACGCCTCGGCTTCAAGGGCCTGATCTTCAGCGACGACCTCAACATGGAAGGCGCGCGGGTCGCCGGCGACATCGTCGGCCGCGCCAGGGCGGCCCACGCCGCCGGCTGCGACATGATCCTGGTGTGCAACCGCCCCGATCTCGCCGAGGAACTCCTCGATCGCTGGGCGCCGGCTCCCGACCCCGAGAATCTGGCGCGGCTCGCGGCGATCGTGCCTACCGCCGCGCGACCCGCCTGGGTGGCCGACGCCTTCTCATTGGAACTTCATCCCGCCTACGTCCAGGCGCGCGAGAACGTGATGGCCATTCCGGAAGACACGAGCAACGTGCCGACCATGACCGCGGCAACGATCGGCCAGCAACGCACGGAAGTGCTGCGCAAGGACGGATAATCCGGGTGGCTCTGTGCTCCTCCCCCTTCAAGGGGGAGGTTGGGAGGGGGATGGGGTGGTGCGAGAGCCGCAGTTGCTGAACCCCATCCCCACCCCAGCCCTCCCCTTGAAGGGGAGGGAGTTCCTACGCTGGCTCCGCATCTTTGCGTATGTCTTCGTAGTATGCAAAGCGACGCAACATGACCGACCCGACCCCCACCCCCGCCTTCGACGCCAAGACTTTCCTCCGCACCCTCACCGAGGAGCCCGGCGTCTATCGCATGATCGGCGCCGAGGACAAGGTCCTCTACGTCGGCAAGGCCAAGAACCTCAAGCGCCGCGTCTCCAGCTACTTCCAGAAGACGCTCTCCAGCCCGCGCATCGCCATGATGGTCGCGCAGATCCAGCGCGTGGACATCACCGCCACCCGCTCCGAGGCCGAGGCCCTCATCCTCGAGAACAACCTCATCAAGAGCCTCGCGCCGCGCTACAACATCCTCTTCCGCGACGACAAGACCTACCCCTACATCGAACTTTCGGCCGACGAATTCCCCCGCCTCGCCTACCATCGCGGCGCCTTCACCAAGGGTGCGCGCTACTTCGGCCCCTTCCCCAACGCCTGGGCCGTGCGCGAAAGCATCCACCTGCTGCAGAAGACCTTCCAGTTGCGCACCTGCGAGAACACCGTCTTCCAGAACCGCTCGCGCCCCTGCCTGCTGCAGCAGATCAAGCGCTGCACCGGCCCCTGCGTCGGCCTCATCGAAAAGGACGACTACGCTGCCGACGTCAAGCTTGCCGCCCGCTTCCTCGACGGCCAGGCCAGCGAAGTCATCGACGATCTCACCGCGAAGATGCAGGACGCCGCCGAGCGTCTCGCCTTCGAGCAAGCCGCCGCCTGCCGCGACCAGGTACGCGTGCTGCAGGCGGTGCTGCACAGGCAGTTCGTCGACAGCCGCAAGGACGAGGACGTCGACATCCTCGCCGCGGTCGAGGAGGGCGGGCTCACCTGCGTCAACATCGCCATGGTGCGCGGCGGCCGCCACCTCGGCGACCGCCCGCAGTTCCCCAGCGGCGCCGCGGTGTCCGGCGCCGAGGACAGCCTGCTCGCCTTCGTCGAGCAGCACTACAGCCAGCACCCCATCCCGGCCCGCATCCTGGTGAATCTCGCCCCCGAACCGCTGCGCGAGACGCTGGCCGAGATTGCCGACCAGCCGCCGGGTGTCGTGCAGCCCCGCTTCGCGGCGGAAAAGGCGTGGATGGAGATGGCCGAGAAGAACGCGCGGCTCGCCATCCAGACCCGCGCGCGCGACACCGGCCGGCTCGAGGCGCGACTCGACGCGCTGCGTGAGGCGCTGGACCTCGAGGAAGCACCGCAGCGCATCGAATGCTTCGACATCAGCCATACCATGGGCGAAGCCACGGTGGCCTCGTGCGTGGTGTGCGAGGCGGGTGCGATGAAAAATTCGGAATACCGCCGCTACAACATCACCGGCATCACGCCGGGCGACGACTTCGCCGCCATGCGCCAGGCGCTGGAGCGACGCTACGGCAAGGTCGCGGCGGGCGAGGGTGTGTGCCCGGACCTGATCCTGATCGATGGCGGCAAGGGCCAGGTCAGCGCGGCGCGTGCGATCCTGGCCGAAGTCGGACTCGAATCGGTGAATATGGTCGGCGTGGCCAAGGGCGAAGGGCGCAAGGCCGGCCTGGAGACGCTGATCTTCCCCGACGGGCGCGAAGGCCTGGCGCTGGGCGGCGAGTCCGCCGCGCTGCACCTGATCGTCGAGATCCGCGACGAAGCGCACCGCTTCGCCATCACTGGCCACCGCGCCAAGCGTGGCAAGGCGCGCGTCGGATCGAAGCTCGAGGACATCCCCGGCGTCGGCCCGTCGCGGCGGCGCAACCTGCTCGCCGCCTTCGGCGGCCTGGACGGGGTGCGCAACGCCACCGTCGAGGACCTGTGCCGGGTGGAGGGCATCAACCGCAAGCTGGCCGAGCAGATCCACGCCGCCTTGCACTGAACGGCGCCCGGGAGGGGCGCAGCCATGGACGACACGCACGTTCCCGTCTTCGCCCCCACCACCGGCCTGCCCGGGCTCGATGCCGTGCTGTGCGGCGTGCAGCGCGGCGACAACATCGTGTGGCAGATCCAGTCGCTGGACGAGTACCTCGCCCTGGTGCAGCCCTACGCCCGCGCCGCGCGTGCCCAGCGCCGGCGGCTGATCTACTTCCGCTTCGCCTCGCACCCACCGCTGCTGGACGCCGAGGAGGGGGTCGAGGTCCACCACCCGCGGCCGCAGGACGGCTTCGATGCCTTCGTGGACCAGGTGCATTCGGTGATCGAGGCCGCCGGGCCGGAAACCCTTTATGTGTTCGACTGCCTGTCCGAACTGGCCGAAGCCTGGCAGTCCGACCGCATGATGGGCAACTTCTTCCGCCTGACCTGCCCGCGCCTGTTCGACCTCGACACCGTCACCTACTTCTGCGTGTATCGCAACACCCATGCCGCCGACGGCATGGACACCATCACCGACACCACCCAGTACCTGCTCGATGTCTTTCGCTGTCGTGGTCGCCTGTACGTCCGGCCGATCAAGGTCCAGCACCGCTCGGCGGCGGTGATGAACCTGATCCACGCCTGGGAGGAGGGCGATCGTTTCCGGCCGGTGGCCGACAGCGGCACGGTGTCGGAGATCCTCGCCGGGTCTGGATGGGCGGGCCTCGAAGGCAGCGCCGTCGTCAGCCACTGGGACCACCAGTTCGCCACCGCACGCGGACTCGTGGCCTGGCGTCAGGCCGGCGAGGGCGGCGGTCTGGTCGCGGACGAGGCTGCCAGCTTCGCGCGCCTGAGCCGGCTGCTGTTTCCGGAAGACGAAGGCCTGCTGCGGCTGATCGAACGCTATCTGTGGCTGGAGGATCTGCTCGCGATCCGCGCCCGCATGATCGGCATCGGCTCCATCGGCGGCAAGGCGGCCGGCATGCTGCTGGCGCGGGCCATCCTGCGCCACGACCTCCCCGCCCTGCACGAGTGCCTCGAGGCGCACGACTCCTTCTTCGTCGGCACCGAAGTCTTCGACACCTTCTTCGTCCATAACCGGCTGTGGTGGATCCGTCGCCAGCAGCGCGAGCCGGACACCTTCCTGCAGGGGCTGGACGAAGCCCGCGAACGGATCCTGCAGGGCGCGTTCCCGGCCTCGACCGTGCGCCAGTTCGAGGCCATGCTGGACTACTTCGGCGAGTGGCCCTTCATCGTGCGCTCCAGCTCGCGGCTGGAGGACCGCTACGGCAACGCCTTCGCCGGGCAGTACGACAGCGTGTTCTGCGTGAACCAGGGCCCGCGCGACAAGCGCCTTGCCGACCTGCTCGATGCGGTGCGCCAGGTCTATGCCAGCACGCTGAGCGAGCAGGCGCTGCGCTACCGCCAGCGACGCGGCCTGCTGCACGAGCATGAGCAGATGGCGCTGCTGATCATGCGGGTGTCGGGCACCGGCGGGCGGCGCTACTTCCATCCGCACGCGGCTGGCGTCGGCCTGTCGGTGAATCCCTATCCGTGGAATCCGCAGATCGACATGCGCGCCGGCGTGCTGCGGCTGGTGGCGGGCCTGGGCACGCGCGCGGTGGATCGAAGCGACGACGACTACACGCGCCTGATCGCGCTCAATGCGCCGTCGCTGCGCCCCGAGACCAATTTCGGCGCCATCGCCCGCCATGCCCAGCGGCGCATGGACGCCCTCGACCTGCAGCAGAACCGGCTGGTGTCCGGACCGTTCGCCGAGCTGGTGAAGGGTGCGGACGATTTCCCCCTCGCGCTATTCACGAGTCGCGACACCAGCCGCGAGCGCGCCGATGGCCCCGCCTTCCTGACTTTCGACGGGCTCGTGTCGCGCACCAGTTTCGTCGAGGACATGCGTGCGCTGCTCGCCACGCTGCATGCCGCCTACGCTCATCCGGTGGAAGTCGAGTTCGCGCTCAACTTCACGCCGGGTGGCGGCTACCGCATCAATCTGCTGCAGTGCCGTCCGATGCAGATCCGCAACAGCGAAGGCGCCAGCGCGGTGCAGCCGCCGGCGGGCGTGCCGCAAGTGCTGGCCGCACGCGGCGCGGTGATCGGGCCGGGGCGGGTGATCCACCCGGAGCGCATCGTGCTGGTGCGTCCCGCGCAGTATGGACGCCTCGGCCAGGCCGACCGCCTCGCGGTGACGCGCGTGCTCGGCCGCCTCAACCGGGCCAGCGCGGGGCGCTGCCTGCTGGTGCTGGGGCCTGGCCGCTGGGGTTCGCGCGACCTGTGGCTGGGCATTCCGGTCGTCTTCGCCGAGATCAACCACGTCGCCGCGCTGTGCGAAATCGTCGCCATGCACGACAACCTGGTGCCCGACGTGTCGCTCGGCACACATTTCCTGAACGAGCTGATCGAGGCCGACATGCTGTACTTCGCGCTGTTCCCGAAGCTTGCCGGCAACCATCTCGACGAGGAAGCGCTGTGTCACCTGCCCAACCGGCTCGTCGAGCTGCTGCCCGATGTCGTAGGCTGGGACGGCGTGGTGCACGTGGTCGACCTCGAGCCGGGCAGGGCGACGCTTTACGCCGACGCCGAACGCCAGCGCGTCGTGCTGACGCTGGGCGGATGATCGCGGGAGCGCGCTGCCGGTCTTGTGCCCGGGGCTGCCCGTGCGCAACGATGCAGCGTCTTGAGTAAGATTCGAGAATCCTGAAATGATGGGCAATGGCGCTCGGCCAGATGCCGCATTGCTCTTATCCCTCCCCTTTTCGGGGGAGGCACTCCGCCACTATCGGGAAACGCAAGATGTGCGATTTCAAAGACCCCGCCGGTTCATCCCCTGTGCAGAACGCTGCGCCGCGCACGCTTTTCCCGCGCACACCCTTCCTCGCCGGCGCTGACGTCGAGGCCAAGCGGCGCGAACTGCTCGATTACTTCCACGCCACCTTCGACCGCTATGAGTCGCTGTTCGAAGTGCTCAACGGCGACGAGGCCTACTACAGGAAGCCGATCAGCCTGCGCCATCCGCTGATCTTCTACTTCGGCCACACCGCGACCTTCTTCATCAACAAGTTCCTGCTCGCCGGCCTGATCGAGCAGCGCATCGATCCGCGCCTCGAATCCATGTTCGCCGTCGGCGTGGACGAGATGAGCTGGGACGATCTCGACGACACCCGCTACGACTGGCCCACGGTGGCCGAAGTCGCGGACTACCGCAGGAAGGTGAGGGCAGTGGTCGACCGCGTGATCCGCGAGACGCCCTTCACGCTGCCGATCGGCTGGAAGGATCCGTTCTGGGCGGTGGTCATGGGCATCGAGCACGAGCGCATCCATCTCGAGACTTCCTCGGTGCTGATGCGCCAGCACGCGCTGCAGTACGTGCAGCCGCATCCTGCCTGGCAGCCCTGCGCCGAGCATGGCGAGCCGCCGCAGAACACGCTGGTCGCGATCCCCGCCGGCACCGTGACGCTGGGCCGTGCCTTCGACGAACCCATCTACGGCTGGGACAACGAATACGGCCATCATCGCGCCGAGGTGCCGGCCTTCCAGGCCGCGCGCTACCTGGTCAGCAACCGCGAATACCTCAGCTTCGTCGAGGCCGGCGGCTATGCCGACGACAGCTTCTGGGACGAGGAAGGCCTGGGCTGGAAGCGCTTCGCCCACGCCGAGCATCCCACCTTCTGGGTGCCGGCTGGCGGCGGCTGGAAGCTGCGCCTGATGACCGAAGAGGTGCCGATGCGCTGGGACTGGCCGGTGGAGGTCAACTGCCTGGAGGCCCGCGCCTTCTGCCGCTGGAAGGCGCGCGAGACCGGCCAGCCGGTACGCCTGCCGACCGAGGACGAATGGAACCGCATCCACGATCACGCCGGCTTGGCCGACGTGCCGCACGACGCCCTGGCGAACGCCAACCTGCACCTCGATCACTGGGCCTCGAGCTGCCCGGTGACGCGCTTCGCGCATGGCGAACTGTTCGACGTGGTCGGCAACGTCTGGCAATGGTGCGAGACGCCGACCTATCCCTTCGACGGCTTCGACGTGCATCCCATCTATGACGACTTCACCACGCCGACGTTCGATGACCGCCACGGCATCATCAAGGGGGGAAGCTGGATTTCGGCGGGCAACGAATCGCGGCACGCCTCGCGCTATGCCTTCCGTCGCCATTTCTTCCAGCACGCGGGCTTCCGCTACATCGTCAGCGACGCGCCGGCGCTCAACCCGGCCTCGACCTACGAGACCGACGCGCTGCTGTCGCAGTACGCCGAGTTCCACTACGGCGACGAGGCCTTCGGCGTGCCCAACTTCCCGAAGGCGCTCGCCGACATCGCCATCGCGGCCCAGCGCCGCTTCGGCAAGGGCAAGTTCGGCCGCGCGCTGGACCTGGGCTGCGCCACCGGCCGCGCAAGCTTCGAGCTGGCGCGCGCCTTCGAGCGCGTGGTCGGCATCGACTTCTCGGCGCGCTTTATCCAGGCCGGCGTCAAGCTCGCCGAAACCGGCGTGCTGCGCTACACCATGCCCGACGAGGGCGAGCTGGTGACCTACCACGAGCGCCGGCTCGACGCCCTCGGCCTCGCCGCAACCGCCGGCCGCGTCGAGTTCTGGCAAGGCGACGCCTGCAACCTGAAGGACGTCTTCACCGGCTTCGACCTCATCCTCGCCGCCAACCTGATCGACCGCCTGTACAGCCCGCGCCGCTTCCTCGCCGACATCGCGCGCCGGCTCAACCGCGGCGGCCTGCTGCTCCTCGCCTCGCCCTACACCTGGCTGGAGGAGCACACCAAGCGCGAGGAATGGATCGGCGGCTTCAAGAAGGATGGCGAGTCCTACACCACCCTCGACGGCCTGAAAGACCTCCTCGCCGCCGACTTCGAGCTGGTGCAGGGGCCGCAGTCCGTGCCCTTCGTGATCCGCGAGACGCGGCGCAAGCACCAGCACACTTTGTCCGAACTGACCATCTGGAGGCGCCGCGCATGACGACCCACAAGACTCTTTCCGTCGCCGATCGCGCCGCCGGCGCGCTGATGGGCGCCTTCATCGGCGATGCGCTGGCGCTCGGGCCCCACTGGTACTACGACCTCGACGAACTGCGCGCCCGCTACGGCGCGTGGATCTCCGACTACACCGCGCCGATGCCCGACCACTACCACGCGGGGATGAAGGCGGGCGAATCCTCGCAGGCCGGCCTGCTGCTGCGCCTCACGCTGGAATCGCTGGCCGAGCGCGGCGGCTACGACGAAGCCGACTTCTGCCGGCGTATGGACGACGATTTCTTCCCGCACATCGATGGCGTGCCGATGCACGGCCCCGGCGGCTACACCAGCCAGTCGATCCGCGAAGCCTGGCGCAAGCGCGTGCAGCAGGGCCTGCCCTGGGGCCAGGTCGCCGGCAACGCCGACACCACCGAGGCGGCCGAGCGCACGCTCGCCCTCGCGGTGCGCTACGCGCTCGACCCGGCCGCGCTCGCCGACGCGGTGACGCGCAACACCGTGCTCACGCAGACCGACGGCACGGTGGTGGCGATGACGGTCGCCTTCGGCGCGGTGCTCGGCATGCTGGTCGAGGGGCACACGCTGGACGCCTCCATCTCGGCCAAGCTGATGGCCCGCGTGAAGGCCGGCGCGCTGCCTTTCCACACCGTGACCGTTGGCAACCTGCAGGCGCCGAAGCCGGGCGCGGCCGAAGCCCCGACCGTCGGCCGCTTTCCCTCGCCGGACGCGCTGCTCACGCCCTCGGCGATTGCCCGCGCCGCGCACGACCCCGACATCCGCATCGAACCGGCGTGGAAAGTGTCGCTCGTGTATGGCATGCCCTGCGCGGTGTATCACCAGTTCCAGCCCGCCTACTACCTCGCCGCACGCTTCGCCGACGACTTCGAGTCGGCGGTGCTGCATGCGGTCAATGGCGGCGGCCAGAACCTGGCGCGGGCGATGCTGACGGGGGCGCTGGTGGGGGCGCAGGTCGGGATCGCCGGCATTCCGCAGCGCTTCATTGAAGGGCTGGAGGAGCGGGAGGCGCTGCTGGCACTGGTGGGCGGCGTCGCGGCGGAAGCGGCGGGCGCCTGAGGCTGTTCCTTCGAAGGCGGGCATGCGCGCTGCCGGCAGCCCGTTTCCAGCCTTCAGTGAGGCGGAATCCTTTTCTCCTCGATCATGAGTGCCCGCAGGAGGACCATTCCGCCAAGCATGACGACGGCCGTCACGACCAGCGCCGCGTCGTAGCTGCCCGTCGAGGTGGCGATGCAGCCAGCCATGGCCGGCGCGCAGATCTGTGCCGCGCCATAGCTGAGCGTCATGCGTGCCATGGCCTTCGCGGGATTGGCCGGGAAATGGCGCCCGATCAGCGTCAGCGTGAGGCTGACGATGCCGACGAAGGTCGCGCCGAAAAGGATCGCTCCCAGCACGTTGGGCACGGCGCCATCGGTCAACACCGGCACGATGATGGAGATCGTCTGCAGGCCGTAGGCGAGCATCAGGGCACGAATCTGTCCCATCGAACGGGCAAGGCGGTCCCACGCGAAGCAGGACGGGGCGGCGGCGAGGCCGACGATCACCCAGATCCAGCTTCCCTTGCCGGCGAGCAGGGGGCCTTTTTCAAGAATGGCGACGATGAAGGTGGCACTGACGACGTAGCCGAAGCCGGCGCAGAAGTACGCCGCGGTGAGGAGCCACAGCCAGCGCCTGCTCGGCGCGATCGGTGCGGGTGCCGGCCGGGCTGCGGCGGCCGTGGCCTGGACAGCGGCGGGTGCAGGCAGATAGCACCACGCCGGCAGGAAGAAGACGGCGCCGAGGACGCAAAGGCCCATCCACTGCTCGTCCCACGTGAGCCAGTCGACCATTGTGGCGACGGCGACGCCGGACACGACGATGCCCAGCCCGAGGCCCATGAAATGCAATCCAAGCTCCGGACGGTGGCCCTGGCGCATCAGCCAGTTGAGCACCAGGCCCGAGGCCAGCAGCAGGCCGGCCGCGCTGGAGAAACCTGCGGCGAAGCGCAACCCGGCCCAGACCAGGACGTTGTCGGTGAGGCCCATGGCCCCGGTGCTCAAGACCGCAATGACCAGGCCCAGGCGGTAAAGCATGAACTTGCGGCCAAGGTCGCTAATGGAAGCGGCCAGCAGGGCCCCCGACAGGTAACCGCCGTAGTTGACGCTTGCCAGCCAGCCACCTGCCAGAGGCGACAGGCCCGCCTGATCGCGCATGACCGGCAGCATTGGCGTGTAGGCGAAGCGTGCCAGCCCCACGGTGAGGATGAGCGCGCAGATACCGGCGAGAACGACGCGATGGCGTTCATCCTGCTCAGTCTTCGTCATGGCCGCGGCCAAGGCATTCATGGGCGTTTCGCTTGATTGAGTCACGCCGGTCATGCTAACGAATCTGCACGGGCCGCTCTTTCGATCGAAAGACGACATTTGTCGATGAAACGACATTTCCGCGTCGATGTGCGGGCTCATGTCGCGAAAGAGCGCCCAAGCCACCATGGGGAGTGATCTCGGAGCAAGCCTGGAACGATCTGCGGCTGGTGGTCGCACATGATCGGAAACCGACGAAGGCCTGACCAGCAACATCAGCACGGAATCCGGTGAGGGCGAGAACGAGACGGGTGGAACGGACGCCAACAGTCAGGACGCTGATGAGGACGATTCTTCGATCCGCCCGATCTGCTCTCTGACCCATTTCAGCGCGGCATCGGCGGATTCCAGCAATGAGGGCAGCAAAGCTTCCATGCGCTTCACATCACCACAGTCCGCCGCATCCTCCATGCTGGCGCAGAGATCGCCGAGTGCAATCGCACCCACCATGTAAGATGACGATTTCAGCGTATGTGCGGACGCCTTGATCGCCACCAGTTCGCCCCGCGATACCACAGCCTCGAGCTTCGCCATGCTTTTCGCGCAGGTGTCGAGATACAGGCGGTAGACGCGGCACAGGCGGACAGGATCCCTGCCGAGAAGGGCGGGAAGAGCATTTTCATCCAGGGCGGGGCTCATTTCATTCAGTTGCGACGGGATCAAGTCACGCCGTACCGTTCGCCCATCCACCTCAGGGTCGCCTCGCCCGTCATCGGGCGCGCAATGTGAAAGCCCTGCGCCAGGTGGCAGCCGATGTTGCCCAGAAAGCCCAGAACCTCGGCCGTCTCCACGCCTTCGGCAACAGTCCTGAGGCCCAGGCTCCGACCGAGATCAACGATCGACTTGACGACCGTGCGCGACTCCTCGGAATGCATCGCCGTCATCACGAAGGACTTATCGACCTTGATCTCGGAAAACGGCAGTCGGACGAGCTGCAGGAGCGAAGAGAAACCGGTACCGAAATCATCGATCGACAGGTGGAAACCCTTCATCCGCAAGCGCGTGAGAAGGTCGAGGGACGCCATCGGGTTGTCCATGGCGCTGGTCTCGGTGAGTTCGAAGATCAGGCGTGCAGGTGCGAGCTGCAGCCGGGTACAACGTTCGACCAGCCTGTCGATCAGATCGAGGTCGTTCAGCGTCTTCGCCGAAATGTTCACCGAAAGGCTCAAGTCGATCCCCGCGGCGGCCGAAAGCGCCGCCACGGGATGACGGGTCGCTTCGCTGCAGAGCGGCGCAAACCATTCCAGGGCGAGATCGAGCACCTGTTCGGTGAGCGCGTCGATCAACCCGTGTTCCTCCGCAAGCTGGATGAAGCTTGCGGGCCAGATCGGCCCGTAGTCGGGGTGAACCCACCGCACAAGTGCCTCGAAACCCGACAGAAGGCCGGACTCACATGCGATCTTGGGTTGGTAGACGACACGAAACTCGCGCCGCGAGAGCCCTTGCCGGATGTCGGCGAGATCGATGTCCAGTCCCGGTGCAGCGGCTGCGGTTGTCGCCGGTGAGCTTCCCGCCGGTGCAGGGGCCGTGGAACCGACCAGTAGCCGGCGAAGTTCGCCGGCGGTGAAGGGCTTCGACAGCACCCCGACGATGTCCAGCCCGCGCTCGATCGCCGAGCGGCCGGCTGCGTCCAGGACCCGGGCGCCGACACCGCTTGTGATGATGAGCCTTGCCTTGCAGCCGTTGTCGGCGAGCTGCTTCATGACCTGCACGCCGTCCATGTCCGGCATGATCAGGTCCACGGCGATGTGCGTGGGAGCCCAGAATTCGAGCGCCTCGAAAAAATCCGCCGGGCTGTTCGTCAAGCGGGTTTCCAGACCCAGGTCTTCCGCGATGAACTGCATCGTCTGGCCGACCAGCGGGTCGTCGTCAAGAATGAGGAAGCGATGCGTGGGGTGCATGGGGGTGGTCATTGTGTGCTCTGCGGCGCTTTGTGGTCGATCGGTGTGCCTCGCACAGGCCCAGCCGCGGCGTCGAGCATGTGACTCAATCTTGCCGCGAGCGCCTTTTGCCGGTAGGGCTTGTTGATGAGCTGCATGTCGCGCGGGATGTGGCCGTCGCCGGCGAGTGAGTTCTCGGCGTAGGCCGAAGTGAGCAGCACCTTCAGGCCGGGGCGCAGATCCCGCGCAGCATTGGCAAGTTCCACGTTCATGCCACCGGCATCATGACGTCGGTAAAGAGCAAGTCGAAAGTGCGGTCCCTGAGCACCTTCAGCGCTTCACTCCCGTTGCGTGCGCTCACGATCGAATAGCCCAGGCGGCGCAAAAGGCTGCACACGTGGGTAAGCACGAGCTCGTCGTCCTCGACGACAAGGATGCTTGCCGTGCGCCTCGACGGTTCCGCCGCGGGCGGAGACAGGTCGCGCCTTGCCGGTGCTGGCGCCGAACGGGGCAAGCAGATCCGCACCACGGTACCGGCGCCAGGTGAGGATCGAATGTCGATGTGGCCGCGTGATTGCTTGACGAATCCGTAGACCATGCTCAGCCCGAGGCCGCTGCCTTTGGCGCTGTCCTTGGTGGTGAAGAACGGGTCGAAGGCGCGCGCGAGAGCAACCTCATCCATGCCGCTGCCGTTGTCGGCAATGGTGAGCAACACGGCCTCGCCCGGGACGATCGCCGCGTCGTTCATGTCGTTCGGGCACGCCCCGACGTTCTGCGCTTCAATGCGGATCATGCCGCCCTGGGGCATCGCATCCCGCGCATTGATGCACAGATCGAGCACGGCGTTCTCGAGCTGGGCGGGATCGATCAGGGCGGGCCACAAGTCATCGGCAGCCGTCAGCACGATGTCGATCTGTTCGCCGAGCGCGCGTTGCAGCAGGTTCTTCATGCCGGCGAGCAATGCGCCAATGTCCGTAGGCTGCGGGTCGAGCGCCTGTCGTCGAGCGGAGGCCAGCAGCCGATGCGTCAGTTGGGCGCCGCGCTCAGCCGCGGTGCGCGTCATCTTGGCCAATTCGCGCAGCCGGGGTTGCTCGGTCAGTTGATCGACGAGCAGCTCGGAATTGCCGAGAATGACCTGCAGCAGATTATTGAAATCGTGCGCGATGCCACCGGTGAGCTGGCCCAACGACTCCAGCCGCTGGGACTGACGCAACTGCTGCTCGAGAGCATGTTGCTGCGTTACGTCGCGGAAGCTGAGCACCGCGCCAAGGATCTTGCCGCGCGCGTCCTTCATCGGACTGCAGTTGAAATCCACCAGCATCGGTGTGCCATCGCGGCGAAAGAAGGTCTCTCCCTCAGCATGGCATGCAATCCCGTCGCGCAAGACGCGGTGGATCGGACACTCCTCGACGGGGTAGACCGAGCCGTCAGCACGATGATGATGAATGAGTTCGTGCGCCTTTCTCCCCTGCATGTCCTGCAAGGTCCAGCCCAGCAATCGAACCGCGGCAGGGTTTTCGAAGGTGACTCGCCCGTGGACGTCGAGCCCGTGTATGCCCTCTCCAACCGCATTCAGGATCAGGGTGGTTTCGCCTTGCAGACGCTCGAGGGCATCTCGCGACCGCCGCAGCTCGCCGATGTCCTGCAAGCCACCCTGCAGCCGCCGAACGCTCCCGTCCGCGGCACGCACCGACTCGCCGACGACGCGCACCCAGGCCCGGCGTCCGGCCCCAGTCGAAAGTTCGCAGATCTCGTCGAAGGGCGCGCCCTCGCGCGCGCAGCGCTCGACTGCGTGCCGCAGGGCTGCGCGCCATTGGGGCAGGCAGCACGAGAACGCTTCGCTCATCGATCGACGCAGACCGGCAGGAAGGCCCAGAACATCACAGGCTTCGTCGGACAAGGTGATGGTCTGTGTCTCGAGGTCGAGCTCCCAGCCACCAAGACGAGCGGCGCGAGCGCCGATACGCGCCAGACGTTGAGTGCGCAACAACTCGTCATGAGCGGACTCGACGCGGTCGCGCTCCTGGATGAGGGCACCGAAATAGCGGAGGATGTTGCGTGCGAGTATGGCGACGACGGCGATGGCGGCTGCCGATACGCAACGATTCAGGATGACGTAGGACAGCTCGAACCCGGGCGGCGAGATCAGCATGCCGGCACCGATCGCCAGGGCGGCGGACATCGCCACACGTTCGACGAAGCGGGTGTCGAGGCTCAGCGTGGCGAGCAGAACGGGCAGCAGATACAAGGTTCCATGCGCGAAACCGAGCGGTGTCAGTATGTCTGCCGCGAAGATGGCCATGAGCAGCCCCGCGCTTGTCACCTTCCATGTGGGTGGCGGCAAGCGTCTGGCCGCGGTAAGAACTCTCCCCGGGATGAACTGCATCAGTCCGGCTCCCCGACGTCATCCAGCACCGCGCGCAGCTTCATCGCCAGTTCCTGGCGTCGATAGGGCTTGCTCAGAAGCTGCGTCCCAGGTTCCAGCCGGCCGTTGTGCACCAGTACGTTCTCCGCATATCCGGAGGTGAACAGCACGGGCAGGCCGGGACGTGTCATGCGCAATCTGGCGGCAAGGTCGTGGCCATTCACGCCGCCGGGCATGATGACGTCGGTCAGGAGCAGATCGATGTCGGCGTGCCGAGCGAAGTGATCGAGCGCTTCGATCCCGTCGCGTGCGATGACGATGCGATAACCGAGGCCTTCGAGCAGATTGGCGACGTGGGCAAGGACCAACTCGTCGTCTTCCACCAGCAGGATGTTCTCGCCGCGTCCGCGTAAGAGGGGGCCGCGCTCGCCGGCGAGGTCGGGGGCGACCTCGATGGTGGGTGCGATTGGCGCGCGGGGCAAGTAGAGCCTGACGATAGTGCCTTCGGCAGGCCGGGAGTCGAGACTGACATGTCCTTCGGATTGCTTCGCGAATCCATACACCATGCTCAAGCCCAACCCCGTGCCTCCACCGGGCGCTTTGGTGGTGAAGAAGGGCTCGAATGCCCGTGCGAGGACCTCGGCATCCATGCCGACACCGGAATCGGTGATCGTGACTGCCACGTAGTCACCGGCTGCAAGTTCCGTCTGCTCAGCCGCAGCCTTGGCGTCCATGCTGACGTTCGCGGTTTCGATGTCGAGACGACCGCCGGCAGGCATGGCGTCGCGCGCGTTGATGCAGAGGTTGAGGACCGCGCTTTCGAACTGCGTCGGATCAATGATTACCGGCCACAGTCCGTCACCGGGGCTGAAGGTCAAACTGACCTGTTCGCCGAGTGTGCTGCGCAGCAGCTCTGTCATCCCGCGCAGCAGGTCGTTGATGTCCGTCGGTCGTGGTTCGAGCGGCTGGCGGCGTGAGAACGCCAGCAGCCGACGGGTCAGCTCTGCGCCCCGTTCGGCCGCGGTGCGAATCAGCACCGGCAGGGTGGCAAGGCGCTCGTGTGCGGCGAGCTGCTCGACAAGCAGGTCCGCGCTGCCGAGGATCACCTGCAGCAGGTTGTTGAAATCATGCGCGATGCCGCCGGTAAGCTGCCCTACCGCTTCGAGCCGCTGTGCCTGGCGCAACTGCGCTTCCAGGGCGACGCGATCACCAATGTCGGTGGTGATCGCGATGATCGACTGCGGTGCGCCGCTGGCGTCTCGCACCAGCGTCCAGTTGCTCTCCACGAGCACGTCTTCGCCATTGCGGCAAGATTGCTTGAATCGTCCGTGCCACTTGCCGGTCGCCCACGTGAGTTCTGCCGCCCGGCGAAAATCGGGGACGCTCGTCTTCAGCAATGTGTCCACATCGCGCCCCAAGGCTTCATCCCTGCGCCACCCGTAGAGGCGCTCGGCACCGCGGCTCCAGTACGTGAGTTGTCGCCTCATGTCCCACACCAGGATGGCATCCTTCGCCTGGTCCAGGATGGTGGCCTTTTCCTTCAGCCGCGTGGCCGCCTGCCGCTGGGCCGTGATGTCGAGGTGCATGACCACCACACCGCCGCGGCGGGGTAAGCCGAGCGGCGTGACGTGCAGCGAGAACCACCGCATCGTTGTGGGCGAGTGACATGGGTACTCGAGATCAAAGCTGTCGCTGCGGCCTTCCACGACGGCGCGAATGCCCGCCGCCGCCTCTCGCGCCGCCTCGGCGCCCAACCCCGTCGCGCCATCGCATACCTGCAGGTAGTTCTGACCAATGGCGAAGTCTGCCCGCGGCAGACCATTCTCCCGAGCGAATCTGCGCCAGGCCTCATTGACGGCGACGATGGCGCCGTCCGGCGCGAGCAGCGCGATATTTGCGGGCAGCGCGTCGAGAATGGCACGGCGATCATGACTTGAAGACGTGGCGCTGGCATGCTGCGACAACTCTTCATTGAGGCTGTTGAGCAAGCGGGCCAGTTCGCCATCCGGATCCAGTTCAACTGCAGCCGGTCCGGCAAGTCGGGCTTGCAGATTGCGCAGGTTGCGGAGCAGCGCGACCTCCACGCCTTCGCTGCGATGCGCACAAAGTGCGTCCCTCATGGCTTGCCCCCGCCAGTTCGCATCGTCCCTGGGGGCGGCCCGTCGAGGACGCTGCGCACCTTGGCAGCGAGTTCCTGTCGCCGATACGGTTTGCTCAGCAGGCTGACGCCCGGCGCCAGTCGCCCCTGGTGCGAGATTGCGTTCTCCGCGTAACCCGACGTGAATAGGACCCGCAAGGAAGGACGCCGTCGCCTTGCGGTGTCGGCAAGCTCGCGACCGTTCATGCCGTGCGGCATGACGATGTCGGTGAACAGCAGGTCGACCTCGTCGCCCAGTAGTTCCAGTCGATCCAGCGCTTCGTGCGCATCACTGGCATCGACGACGCGATAGCCGAGAGTCTTCAACTGCGCGGTCACGTGCTCGCGCACGAGGTCGTCATCTTCGACAACCAGGATCAGCTCGCCGTCGCCGCACGCGTCCTGAGCCGCTTCCGCCGACGTCGCGGCCAGAGCGCCTGTCATCGCACGCGGCAGGATCAGCCTTACCGTCGTTCCCTCCCCCCATTCGCTGTATTGCGCTCGGTGATGTCTCGCTCCACGGCGACCCAATGGGTGTGACGACCGCCTGCATCCAGGATGGGGATCATGTCGATCTCGAGCCATAGCTCCTCACCGTCCCGTGTGTAGTTCAAGAGTTCGGCGCGAACGGGCTCCTTGTTCAACAGTGCGTGGCGGATGCGGGCCAGTTCCTCCGCTTGGGTGCCCGGTCCGTGCAGAATGCGCGGCGTGTTGCCGATTGCCTCCTCGCGGCTGAAGCCGGTGAGGCGCACGAACGCGTCATTGACATAGACGATGCGCATCGCCGCGTCATGCAGAGGCTCCGTGTCGGTAATGATCACGATGTCGTTGAGACGTGACACCGCTGTCTCCAGGAGGCGCAACTGCTCCTGTTCTGCGCGCCGACTGGTGACGTCCCGCAAGTAAACCGCCAGACCGTCGGACGAGGGATAGGCCTTGACCTCGAACCACTTCGCGAGCGGCGGATAGTACTCGGTGAAGAAGACCGTGACTCGTTCCGACACCGCCTTGCGATACTGTTGCCCGAAAGTCGCGTCGCGCGCCTCGGGGAAGACCGCCCAGATTTCTCTGCCAAGCAGTTCCGCCTCGCCATGCTTGAGGGCACGAGTGGCCTCCTTGTTCAGGTACGAGAACCGCCAATCGTGATCGAGCAGGAAAAAGGCATCGCTGATGTTATCCAGAGTTGCATGAAGTCTTTCGGCGAGCTTCTTCGCCCCTTCGCGTTCGCGCACGAACTCGTCGATGTCCTGAACGCCACCGTGGACTGCGACGATGTTGCCGCATGCGTCGCGCTCAGCCTCGCCCACCACACGCACCCAGACGCGCCTGTTTCTGGCCGTTATCAACTGCACGGTTGCGTCGAAGGAGTCGCCCGCAAGGCAGCAAGCTTCGAACGCCGCCGAGACGCGCTGCCGAGCCTCCGGCGCAATGTACTTCAGCGCTTCGTCGATCGAGGGCGAGGTTCCTGGTGGCAGGTCGTGAATCGCGGCGGCCTCGTCCGACCAGGTGACACGCGGGCTGGCCAGGTCGATCCGCCAGCCACCGAAACGCGCGGTGTGGCCGGCCATGCGCAGCAATCCAGCCGTTTCGACGGCGCGCCGGCGGCTGAGCTCGATCTCGGTAATGTCCTGAATGATGCCGGCCAGGCGCCCAGGCGCGACCCGTTCCCCGATCTCCCTCACATAGCGGATCTCGCCATTCGGACGACAGATGCGGTGCAGATGTTCGACGGGAAGTCCGTCGGCAACCGCACGGTCCTTTGCAAGCCGGAGCGCGTCGATGTCGTCGGGGTGGACGCGATCAAGGAAGCTCGCGAGGCGACCGTCGAAGGCATCACGACTCACGCCGACGATGGCATGGACTTCGTCGGACCAGATAACCGTGTCGGTGTCCAGATCAAGCTCCCAGCGTCCCATGCCGCCGATGCGCAGGGCGTCCTGCAGCGCCTTCTCCTTGAGCTTCAACCGCTCGTTGGCACTTTGGAGTTCGCGGGCGCGCAGAAGGACGTCCAGCTCGAGCAGTTCGGTTTCGTCAGAGAGGCTCTGCACGGCACCGGAACGGCTGCGGACGTAGTCGGTGACGTCCTCCACTCGGTGGATGATGAAACGGATCTCTCCGTCGGGGCCGCGCACCGGCGTGTTGACCGCGCTCCAGTAGCGCTCCACGAAACCGCCCCCCTGGTTCGCCGGAAGGCGGATCGGGTGGCGCTCGATGTCCATGATGTCGGTGCGCCCTGTCTCTCTGACACGGTCGAACGAAGCAAGCAGCTTGCTTGGCGCGGCGCTGTCGGCTTCGCCTGATGCGTTGGGAGACATGTCGAACAGCTTGCGTCCGACAATGTCATCCCTTTGCGTCGTCGTGGTCTGCAAGTAGGCGTCGCTTACCGACACAATTCTGTAGTCTTCCGCGTCGAGCACGACGAAGCGGCCGGGTAGCGTTTCGAACAACGACTGGTAATACCGAGCCGCAGCCTCCGCTTCATGCCGCGCCATCTTCTCTCGCGCCAGAAGCGCGTTCCGTTCTTCCTCCAGTGCGATGAGCCGTGATACGTCACGCGCAACGACCCATGCGGCGTCGTGCCCCAGGTGTCTTATGTTGCGGGAGCGGATGTCGACGCGTCGTTCCACGCCGTCTTTTGTGCGGTGCGTCCAGATCCCCCACGTTTCGTTGCTTGCTTCCAGCTCGCGAAGTGCGCCGGCCAAGCGTGACAGTTCGCCTGCAGGGCGGATATCAGCGCATCGTGGGACCGACACCTTCAGGAACAGCCGTGAATCCCAATGCCAAGATTCTGATTGCCACCGACAACGCCACTGACGGCAATCTCGTTCGACGGCTTCTCAGCGTCGAATTCGACGATGCCACCGTTTCCGCTTATTCCGAGCGTCACCTCGCCGATTTCGAGCGTTGCAAGCCCAACGTGCTGGTGCTGGCCTTCGACAGCCTGGAGAAGGCGGAACGCTATTATCTCGGCCTCTACCGCAATAGCACGGTCGTGCACGCGCTCCCCCACAGGACACTCATCCTGTGCAAACAGGACGACTTGAAGGACGTCTTCGAGTTGTGCAAGACGCAGCACTTCGATGACTACATCCTGTTCTGGCCGATGGTGCATGACACGCCCCGCCTGCCAATGGCGGTCATTCAAGCTTTGCGCCAGATGACTGAGGCCTCGACGGGCGTGCCCCTTGCACGCGAGCTCGCCGCTCAGGCGCGCCGTATCGCCGAGCTGGAGCAGGTGCTTGTCGACTATGCCGCGCAGGGTGAGCAGCATCTTGAGCATGCGAACAAATCCCTGCTGCAGACGAATCGAGAAATCAATGCCGCCTTCGTCGATCTGTCGGCGAGGGTGGTGAGCGCCGGCACAGTCGAGACGCGTGACCCCTCCGTCCTGCAACATGAATTCGAGCGCTTCCGCGAGCGGGAGATCGACCAGCGATTTGCGGCCCTCGGAGCGGCGGTGAAACCGCTCGATGTCTGGATCGACTCGTTCGACGACCTTCTTGCTCCCCAGTTGGAAGCCGTACAACAGCTCCAGTCCATAGCAGCAAAGGTTTTGCCGTTGATCCTCGTGGTCGACGACGATGAGTTACAACGCGAGGTGCTCAGCCAGCTGCTGAGTGAGGTCGGGGCCGAGCTGATGTTCGCCAAGGGGGGGCGGAGGCATTGCGCGCCGCGCATCGACATCCGCCTGACTTGGTGTTGATGGACGTGAACTTGCCCGACATGAACGGCATCGAGGCCACCCGCAGACTGCGCGAGACGATACATGGTCGAGACACGCCAGTCATCATGATCACCGGCCACAGCCACAAGGACATCGTGGTCGAGAGCCGCAGGGCTGGCGCGGTCGACTTCGTCGTGAAACCCTACGACCCGCAATTGCTGCTCGGAAAAGTCAAGGCGTCCCTGAGGCGTTGAGAGGCACGAAGGGCGCGTTGTCTCGATGGCCGGCGGCATCCGGATCTGCTCCCGAGTAGCCCTGCATCCGATCATCGCGGTCTGGCCAGATGACGCTCCCAGCCGGGAGTTGCCGCCGCCCAAGGCGATGCCACCACCACCGATAGGGCCAGCACCAAGGCAGCCCCCTCTCAGCCTTCTGCACCCGTGCGCACCTTGGCGGGGGTGAGTGCCTGTGCCTTCCCGAGCTGCAAGGAACCGCGGCTTCCCAAAGGGAAACCGGCGATAATGGCGGCCAATTCGTCTTGAACGCCATCCCTGGATTCCCGCATGGAAATTAAGGTCAATTTTCTCGACAAGCTTCGTCTTGAAGCCAAGTTCGACGACTTCACGGTGGTGGCCGATCAGCCCATCCGCTACAAGGGCGATGGCTCGGCGCCGGGCCCGTTCGATTACTTCCTGGCGTCGTCTGCCTTGTGTGCGGCGTATTTCGTGAAGTTGTATTGCGAGACGCGCAATATCCCGACCGACAACATCCGCCTGTCGCAGAACAACATCGTTGATCCGGAGAATCGCTACAAGCAGACCTTCAAGATCCAGGTCGAGTTGCCGGAAGACATCTCCGCGGCTGACCGTCAGGGCATTTTGCGTTCCATCGAGCGGTGCACGGTCAAGAAGGTGGTGCAGACCGGGCCCGAGTTCGTCATCGAGGTGGTGGAGAATCTGGATGCGGATGCTCAGGCCCTGCTGACGCTGAATCCTGAGTCTGAAGCCCGCACCTATATCGTCGGGAAGGATCTGCCACTGGAGCAGACCATCGCCAATATGTCGCAGGTGCTGGCGAACCTGGGCATCAAGATCGAGATAGCGTCGTGGCGCAATCTTGTTCCCAACGTGTGGTCACTGCATATCCGCGACGCGCACTCGCCGATGTGTTTTACCAATGGCAAGGGCGCAAGCAAGGAAAGCGCGCTGGCGTCGGCGTTGGGTGAATTCATCGAGCGCACGAGCTGCAATCATTTCTACAACGACCAGTTCTGGGGGGAGGAGATCGCCAACGCGCCGTTCGTGCACTATCCGAACGAGCGCTGGTTCAAACTCGGCCCGGATGATTCCTTGCCCGTCGAGATTCTCGACGACTATTGCCTGGGGATCTACGACCCGGATGGTGAGCTGCGTGGCTCGCATTTGTACGACACGAATTCCGGCAATGTGGAGCGCGGCATCTGTTCATTGCCGTATGTCCGTCAGTCCGACGGCGCGGTGGTTTATTTTCCGTCCAATCTGATCGACAACCTGTTCCTCAGCAACGGCATGAGTGCCGGCAACACGCTGGCCGAGGCAAAGGTGCAATGCCTGTCGGAGATCTTCGAGCGGGCGGTGAAACGCGAGATTCTGGAAGGCGAGCTCGCGCTGCCCGATGTGCCGCAGGAGGTGCTGGCGAAGTATCCGGGGATTCTGGCCGGCATCGAAGAGCTGGAAAGGCAGGGTTTTCCGGTGCTGGTGAAGGATGCGTCGCTGGGCGGGCAGTTTCCGGTGATGTGCGTCACCTTGATGAACCCGCGCACGGGCGGTGTGTTCGCCTCGTTCGGCGCGCACCCGAGCCTGGAAGTCGCGCTCGAACGCAGTCTGACCGAGTTGCTGCAGGGGCGCAGTTTTGAAGGCTTGAACGATCTGCCACCGCCCACCTTTGAAAGTAACGCCGTCACCGAGCCCAACAACTTCGTCGAACACTTCATCGACTCCAGCGGTGTGGTGTCGTGGCGCTTCTTCAGTGCCAAGTCCGATTTCGATTTCGTCGAGTGGGACTTTTCCGGCCACGGTGAAAACTCCAACGCCGACGAAGCCGCGACCCTGCTCGGCATCCTCGAGGACATGGGCAAGGAAGTATATATGGCGGTGTACGACCAGCTCGGCGCCACGGCCTGCCGCATCCTGGTGCCGGGATATTCCGACGTCTATCCGGTGGAAGATCTGATCTGGGACAACACCAACAAGGCGCTGCTGTTCCGTGACGATATCCTGAACCTGCACCGCCTCGACGATGCAGGTCTGGAAGCGCTCCTTGAGCGTCTGGAAGAGAGCGAGCTCGATGATTACATCGACATCATTACCTTGATCGGCATCGAGTTCGACGAGAATACGGTGTGGGGGCAGTTGACGATTCTCGAGTTGAAGCTGCTGATCAATCTCGCCCTCAAGCAGTTCGAGGCGGCGAAGGAGCGGGTGGAGGCTTTCCTGCAATACAACGAGAACACGGTGGAGCGCGTCCTGTTCTACCAGGCCTTGAACGTGGTGCTGGAAGTGCTGCTGGACGATGAACTGGAACTCGACGACTACGAGGTCAATTTCCGCCGGATGTTCGGTAATCCGCGGATGGACGCGGTGTTGGGGTCGGTGGACGGCAGCGTGCGTTTCTTCGGCCTGACGCCGACGAGCATGAAGCTGGAAGGGCTCGACAGGCACCAGCGGCTGATGGACAGCTACAAGAAGCTGCACGCGGCGCGCGCCAAGGCGGCGGCTCTGTCCGCTTAGGTGAAGGCGTCGCTCCTTCGGCAACCGCAAGGCTGACCGGGTGGCGCCGCATGTGCGCGGCTAACGCCAGGTTCGACGCCTATTCGGCTTGTAGCTTGATGTCGTCCGCGAACCATTCCGTCAGCGGCCGCGCCTCGCCGAGCGTGCCGAGCGCGTGGTCTACCGCGTCGTGATTGCCCCACACCACGTCGGCAAGTTCGCCGCCCCCGACGCGCGCCTCGATGTCGCCGCAATAGAGCCCGAGTTCGCGCTGCACGTAGAAGCCGTAGGTGCGGCAGGCCACCGGGCGCTGGGCATAGACCGGGCAGGCGCCTTCCATTTCGTCCAGCATCGGGCAGACGATCGGACGTGATTGCGCGGCGGCAAGCCGGGCGACCTTGCCGCGGATCTCTTCCAGCCGCTGAGGCGGCAGGGCGGCGAGGCCTTCCTTGAGCAGCGCCCATTCCGCCGCTGTCAGCCGTGGAATATCGGCCAGTTGGCGGCAGCAGGTGGCGCAGCCGCGCGCGCACTGCCAGTCGGGGTGCGCTTCACGGATGGTGGCGACACGGGTGTCGATGTCGGCGTGCAGGCGAAGGAGCGGGGCCGGGGTGGCGTCGCGCATCCGGGGTGGAACGTCGTCTTGAGGGAAGGGCTTCATGTTGCGGCGGGCTCGGTTCAGGCTTCAGGTCATGCTCACCGGCGGCGTGTGCCAGATCGTGCTGGCGTACTCGGCGATGGTGCGGTCCGACGAGAACGCGCCCATGCCGGCCACGTTGAGCAGCGCGCGCCGGCTCCAGTCCTCGGCGTCGCGGAAGGCGGCATCGACCCTTTGCTGGGCCGCGACATAGCTGGCGTAGTCGGCCAGCAGCAGGTAGTGGTCGCCCCAGTTCACCAGGACGTCGAACACCTGCTGGTAGCGACCAGGATCGCCGGGGCTGAAGACGCCGTCGCGGATGGCGTCCAGCGCCGCCTTCAGCGCCGGGTCGCTGTCGTAGTAGCTGCGCGGCGGGTAGCCGCGTGCGCGGATGTCGGCGACCTCGTCGGTGGTGTGGCCGAAGATGAAGATGTTGTCCGCGCCGACCTGCTCGCGAATCTCGACGTTGGCGCCGTCGAGCGTGCCGATGGTGAGTGCGCCGTTCAAAGCCAGCTTCATGTTGCCGGTGCCCGAGGCCTCGGTGCCGGCGGTCGAGATCTGCTCGGAGAGGTCGGCCGCGGGGATGATCCGTTCCGCCAGGCTGACGCGGTAGTTGGGCAGGAACACCACCTTCAGGCGGTCGCCGATGCGCGGATCGTTGTTGATCGTGGTGGCGACGTCGTTGATCAGGTGTATCACCAGCTTGGCGAACTGGTAGGCCGAGGCCGACTTGCCGGCGAAGATCACCACGCGCGGCACCCAGTCCGCGGCGGGGCGGGCGAGGATGGCCTGATAGCGGGTGACGACGTGCAGCACGTTGAGCAACTGGCGCTTGTATTCGTGCATGCGCTTCACATGCACGTCGAACAGCGCGTCGGGATTCAGCTCGATGCACAGGCGCTCGCTCACGTAGCGGGCGAGGCCTTCCTTGTTCTGGCGCTTCACCGCACGGAAGCGCTGCATGAAGCCGGCGTCGTGCTGGTATTCGCGCAGCGCCGCAAGCTGGTCGAGGTCGCGGCGCCAGGTCGGACCCAGGCGTTCGTCGATCAGCGCGGCGAGGCCGGGGTTGGCCTGGGCCAGCCAGCGCCGCGGCGTGACGCCGTTGGTCTTGTTGTTGAAGCGCTCGGGCCACAGGCGCGCGAAGTCGGCGAAGATCGACTCCTTCATCAGGTTCGAGTGCAGCGCCGACACGCCATTCACCGAGTGCGAGGCGACCACCGCCAGGTAGGCCATGCGCACGCGGCGCTCGCCGTGCTCGTCGACCAGCGACAGCCGGCGCATCAGCTCGATGTCGTGGCCGTGGGCGGCGGTGACGCTGGTGAGGAAGTCGGCGTTGATGTCGAAGATGATGCGCAGGTGGCGCGGCAGCACGCGGCCGAGCATGTCCACCGGCCAGGTCTCGAGCGCCTCGTGCATCAGCGTGTGGTTGGTGTAGGAGAACACCTTCTGGCACAGCGCCCAGGCGCGCTTCCAGGGCACGCCGTGCTCGTCGACCAGCAGGCGCATCAGCTCCGGAATGGCCAGCACCGGATGGGTGTCGTTGAGGTGCAGGCTCACCCTGTCCGGCAGGGCGTCGAAGCTGTCGTGGTTGAAGAGGTAGCGGCGCACGATGTCCTGCAGGCTGGCCGACACGAAGAAGTATTCCTGGCGCAGGCGCAGCTCGCGGCCCGACAGCGTGGAATCGTCCGGGTACAGCACGCGCGACACGTTCTCGGAGTGGTTCTTGCCTTCCACTGCGCCGAAGTAGTTGCCGCGGTTGAAGGCCGAGAGGTCCATCTCCTCGGTGGCTTTCGCCGACCACAGGCGCAGCGTGTTGACGACCTCGGTGCCGTAGCCGGGAATCATCTGGTCGTAGGCCATCGCCAGCACGTCGTCGGTGCCGACCCAGCGCACCTCGTCGCCGTGCTCCTCGAGGTGGCCGCCGTAGCGCACCAGCACGCGGATCTCGGGGCGCTGGAATTCCCACGGGTTGCCGTGGGTCAGCCAGTAGTCGGGAACCTCAACCTGCCGGCCGTCGATGATGCGCTGGCGGAACATGCCGTAGTCGTAGCGGATGCCGTAGCCCATGCCGGCGATGTCGAGCGTCGCCATCGAGTCGAGGAAGCACGCCGCCAGCCGGCCGAGGCCGCCGTTGCCCAGCGCGGCGTCGGGTTCGAGCTCGAGCAGCGCGTCGGGGTCGACGTCGAGCTCGCGCAGCGCCTGGCGCACGATCGGCATCAGGTCGGCGGCCAGCATCGCGTTGGTGAAGGTGCGGCCGATCAGGAACTCCATCGACAGGTAGTACACCCGCTTCACGTCCTGCTCGTAGCAGGCGCGGATGGTCTTCATCCAGCGCTCCACCAGATGGTCGCGCACCGCGTAGGAGACGGCGTGCAGCCAGTCCTCGGTACGCGCGGACTCCGGATTCTTGGCGATCTGGTACATCAGCTTGTTCGAGATCGCGCGCTTGAACGCGGCGACGTCGCGCGACAGGTGGTCGTAGTGGTGCTCGAACTGCTGCAGATCCATGGGCGGGTTCACGATGCGAAGGCCGGTGGTCGAAGGAGTTGGGAAGGAGAGGGAAGTCGGTGCGGGCGCGGGGCGACGACGGGTCAGCCGCCGACCTGCCGGTAGAGTGCCAGATAGCGCGCGGCGGCGACATCCCAGCCGTAGGGCTGCGCCATCGCGCGCTGCTGCACCTGACGCCAGTCGCCCGCGCGGCGGTACAGCGCCAGGGCCCGTTCCGCAGCCTGCAGCAGGCCGGCGGCGGAGAAGTCGTCGAAGACGAAGCCGGTGGCATCGGTGTCCAGCGTCTCGAGCCGGGTATCGGCCACGGTGTCGGCCAGGCCGCCGACCCGGCGCACCAGCGGCAGCGTGCCGTACTTGAGGCCGTAGAGCTGGGTGAGGCCGCAGGGTTCGTAACGCGACGGCACCATGATCACGTCGCTACCGGCGATCAGGCGATGGGCGAAGGCTTCGTCGTAGCCCAGCCTGACCGCGACCGAATCCGGGCTGGCTTCCGCGGCGGCGCGGAAGGCGGCCTCGAGGCCTGCGTCGCCGCTGCCCAGGAGGGCGAATTGCGCGCCGCTGGCGACGAGTTCCGGCAGCGCCTGCAACACCAGGTGCAGGCCCTTCTGCTCGGTGAGCCGGCTCACCACGCAGAAGATCGGCGACGCGGCGGCGACCTGCAGGCCCAGCTCGCGCTGCAGTGCGGCCTTGCAGCCGGCCTTGGTCTCGAGGCGGGTGGCGTCGTAGCGGGCGGCCAGCAGGCGGTCGGTGGCCGGGTTCCAGACCGCGTCATCGACGCCGTTCAGGATGCCGGACAGGTCCTGCGCGCGGCCGCGCAACAGGCCGTCGAGTCCGCAGCCCTGTTCGGGTTGCTGGATCTCGCGCGCGTAGCTGGGGCTGACAGTGGTTATGCGGTCGGCGTAGTACAGGCCGGCCTTCATGAAGTTCACCTGGCCGTGGAATTCCACGCCGTGCATGGCGAAATAATGCGCCGGCAGGCTGAGCTCGGCGAAATGGCGGGCGTCGAACAGGCCCTGGTAGGCGAGGTTGTGCACCGTGTAGATGCTGCCTGTCGGCTTCCGTCCGCTGGCTTCGGCAGCCGCGCGCAGGTAGGCCGGCGCGAGCGCCGCATGCCAGTCGTGCGCATGCACCACCTGCGGCGTCCAGGCAGCATCCCGGCCCTCGGCCAGGGCGGCGGCGGTCCAGCCCAGCAGCGCGAAGCGCAGGTGGTTGTCGGCGTAGGGCTGGTGCTGCGCGTCGGCATAGGGGCCGCCGCTGCGGTGGTAGCAGGCGGGCGCGTCGATCACGTAGGCATCGACGTCGCAGACCGGCAGATGGCCGCGCAGCAGGCGGGCGCCGCCGGGTGCCAATGCCGCGGGAGGCGACAGCTTCGCCACTTCCTCCGCGCTCTGCAGCCCGTCGAGGATGGGCGGGAAACCGGGCAGCAGCACGCGCACGTCGGCGCCCAGCGCGCGCAAGGCGGGGGGCAGGGCGCCGGCCACGTCGGCCAGGCCGCCCGTCTTCAGCAGCGGAAAGATCTCGGCACAGGCCTGCAGCACGCGCATGGTCGCCGTCCTCACAGTGCATCCAGCATCTGCTGGGTCACGAGCACGACGCCGCCTTCGGTGCGATGGAAGCGCTGCGCGTCGAGCGCCGCGTCCTCGCCGATCACCAGGCCATCGGGGATCTTGCAGCCGCGGTCGATCACCACCCGGCTGAGCCGGCAGTGGCGGTTGATCTGCACGTCGGGCAGCACCACCGCCTGGTCGATCTCGCAGAAGGAGCGCACCAGGATGTTGGAGAACAGCACCGAGTTGCGCACCACCGAGCCCGACACGATGCAGCCGGCCGACACCAGCGAGTTGATCGCCTCGCCGCGGCGCCCCTCCTGGTCATGCACGAACTTGGCAGGTGGCAGTTGCTCCTGATAGGTCCAGATCGGCCACTCCTTGTCGTACATGTTCAAGGCCGGCGTGGTCGAGGCCAGATCGAGGTTGGCCGCCCAGTAGGCATCCACCGTGCCGACGTCGCGCCAGTAGGGGCCGGAGAAAGGCGGCGTGGCGATGGCCGACATCGAGAAGGGGTGCGCCTGCGCCTGATGCTCGGCCACCGCGCGCGGGATGATGTCCTTGCCGAAGTCGTGGCTGGAGTCGGGGTCGCGCGCGTCGTCCTCGAGAAGCCGGTACAGGTAGTCGGCAGTGAAGACGTAGATGCCCATGCTGGCCAGCGACATCTCCGGGTTGCCCGGCATCGGCGGCGGGTCGGCTGGCTTCTCGATGAAGCCGGTGATGTGGCGCTGCGCGTCGATCGCCATCACGCCAAAGGCGCTGGCTTCGCTGCGCGTCACCTCGATGCAGCCCACCGTGACGTTGCGGCCGCTGGCGACATGGTCGGCGAGCATGATCAGGTAATCCATCTTGTACACATGGTCGCCAGCCAGGATCAGGATGTACTCGGGCGGCCGCGGGTTGGTGCGGATGATGTCGAGGTTCTGGAAGATGGCATCCGCCGTGCCCTGGTACCAGTGCTCCTCGTCAATGCGCTGCTGTGCCGGAAGCAGGTCGAGGAACTCGTTCATCTCGTTGCGCAGGAAGCTCCAGCCGCGCTGCAGGTGACGCAGCAGCGAGTGGCTCTTGTACTGGGTGATGACGCCCATGCGGCGGATGCCCGAGTTCAGGCAGTTGGACAGCGCGAAGTCGATGATGCGGAACTTGCCGCCGAAATGAACCGCCGGCTTGGCACGGACGTTGGTGAGGTCGCGCAGCCGCGAGCCGCGACCGCCGGCCAGCACGAGTGCGATCGAGCGTCGTGCCAGGGCGCGGCCGTCTGCACTGTTGCCGTTGATGTGCATGAGTTTCTCCCTATCCAGATCCTGTGCGCGGTGCTTGGGCTGCGGGCTGGCCCGCTTCAGGTGATGACGGTGGGTGCCTGCTTGCCGGTGTGTGCGCGAATGCCGGCCACCGCTTCCGCGGCCGCGATCAGCCCGGCGAGCGCCTGCTGGGTGGGCAGGTCGTGGCGCGACGGATCGGCCTCGAAGCGCTCCAGATAGACGCGCAGCGTGGCGCCCTCGGTGCCGGTGCCCGACAGGCGGAACACCACCCGGCTGCCGCCTTCGAACAACAGGCGCACGCCCTGGCGGGTGCTAACCGAGCCGTCGACCGGGTCGGTGTAGGCGAAATCGTCAGCGCTGGCGATGCGCAGGACGGCACCGTCCGGCGACGGGAAATCGCGCCCCGGGAGCTCGGGCAGCTTGTCACGCAATTCGGCCATCAGCGCATCGGCGCGTTCGGTGGCGATGCCTTCCCAGTCGTGGCGCGAGTAGTAGTGGCGGCCGAAGCGTGCCCAGTGCCGCCGCACCAGCGCCTCCACCGACAGGCCGGTGGCCGCCTGCAGATTGAGCCAGAACAGGATGGCCCACAGGCCGTCCTTCTCGCGCACGTGGTTCGAGCCGGTGCCGTAGCTTTCCTCGCCGCACAGCGTGGCGCGGCCGGCGTCCAGCAGGTTGCCGAAGAATTTCCAGCCGGTGGGCGTCTCGAAGCAGGCGATGCCCAGGGCCTTGGCCACCGCATCGGCGGCGCAGGAGGTGGGCATCGAGCGCGCGATGCCGGCCAGCCCGGCCTTGTAGCCCGGCACCAGGGTGGCGTTGGCGGCGAGCACCGCGAGGCTGTCCGACGGCGTGACGACGAAGTCGCGCCCCAGGATCATGTTGCGGTCTGCGTCGCCGTCGGAGGCCGCGCCGAAGTCGGGTGCTGCAGGGCCGCTCATCGCGGCGATCAGCTCGGTGGCGTGGGCCGGATTGGGGTCGGGGTGATGGCCGCCGAAATCCTCGCGTGGCTCGCCATTGACCACCGTGCCGGCCGGCGCGCCGAGCATGCCTTCCAGGATGACATGGGCGTAGGGACCGCCCACCGCGCACATCGCGTCGTAGCGCATGCGTTTGCCCGCGGCGAACCACGCGCGCATCGCGTCGAAGTCGAATAGCTGCTGCATCAGCCCGGCGTAGTCGGCGACCGGATCGATCACCTCCACCTGCATGTCGCCCAGGCTGCTGGCGCCGAGGCGGTCGATGTCGATGTCGGGGGCGTCACCGGCGATGCGATAGCTGTCGATGGCCTGGGTGCGCGCGTAGATGGCCTCGGTCACCTTCTCCGGTGCCGGGCCGCCGTTGCCGATGTTGTACTTGATGCCGAAGTCGCCGTCCGGGCCGCCCGGATTGTGGCTGGCCGACAGGATGATGCCGCCGTAGGCGCCACGCTTGCGGATCACCGCGCTCACCGCCGGGGTGGACAGCAGCCCGCCGCGGCCCACCAGCACCTTGGCGATGCCGTTGGCCGCGGCCATGCGCAGGATGGTCTGGATGGCGACGCGGTTGTGGAAGCGGCCGTCGCCGCCCAGCACCAGGGTCTGGCCGGCGCGGTCGGGGAGAACGTCGAACAGCGCCTGCACGAAGTTTTCCAGGTAGTGCGGCTGCTGGAACACGTCGACCTTCTTGCGCAGGCCGGAGGTGCCGGGGCGCTGGCCGGCGAAGGGGCGGGTGGCGATGTCGAGGATTTTCATGGTCGAGCCTCATGGGGCGGGAATGGGTTGGCGCGGGCCTCGGCCGGATGGTCCGGCGACGGCCGCGCGTCGATCAGGATCTGGATGCAGCGCGCCGGGACGGTCCACACCGGCGCCGGCGCATGCACATGCGAGGCGAGCGTCTCGACCGTGGCGGGCAGGCCGTCGGCGCTGTCGCTGTCGAAGACCATCTGCCAGCGTCCGGGCGGCAGGCGGAAGTCGCGCTCGGCGCCGGGATTGACCAGCAGCAGCACGCCGCAGGCGCCCTCGCCGCAGGTTTCGGCGGCCGTGTCCTGCAGGCGGATCGCCAGCGCGCGGTCGTCGACGGCATGCCAGTCGCTGCCGTGCAGCACATGGCCGCCGGGGTGCCACCACAGCACCGGTTGTGGCGTGTGCGGATCGGGGTGGCTGGCGAGCCAGTTCGCCTGGCGCAGCGCCGGGTGTTCTGCGCGTAGGGCGAGCAGGCGCCGCGCGCAGGCGAGCAGGCCGGCGTCGCGCCGCTGCCAGTCGAGCCGGGTCGTGTCGTTGTCCTGGCAGTAGGCGTTGTTGTTGCCGCGCTGGCTGTGGCCGATCTCGTCGCCCGCCAGCAGCATGGGCGTGCCCTGGGAAGTGAGCAGGGTGGCGAGCAGGGCGCGCTGCAGCCGGGCGCGCAGCGCATTCACGGCGGCATCGTCGGTCGCGCCCTCGACGCCGCAGTTCCAGGAGTTGTTGTGGTGCTGCCCGTCGCGGTTGCCTTCGCCATTGGCCAGGTTGTGCTTGTGTTCGAAGCTCACCAGGTCGCGCAGCGTGAAGCCGTCGTGCGCGGTGATGAAGTTCACGCTGGCCGTCGGCGCACGCGCCGCGTGGCGGAACTGCGTGCTGGAGCCGGCGAAGCGGTGCGCGAACTCGCCGCGGTCGCCGCAGCCGCGCAGCCACCAGGCGCGCATCGCGTCGCGATACTGGTCGTTCCACTCCAGCCAGCCCGCCGGGAAGGCGCCGAGCTGGTAGCCGCCGGCGCCGATGTCCCAGGGCTCGGCGATCCATTTCAGCGATGCGAGCAGCGGGTCGGCCTGCAGCGCGGCGAAGAAGCCCGCGCTGGTGCAGAACGTGCCGTGGCCGTCGCGCGCCAGCGTGGCTGCGAGGTCGAAGCGGAAACCATCGACGCGGTAGTGTTCCGCCCAGTGCCGCAGCGCGCCGAGCACCAGTTCCACCACCCGCGGCTCGGCCAGATTCACCGCGTTGCCGCAGCCGGTGAAGTCCTGGTAGCGCGACGCCTTGGCCGGCGTGAGGTGGTAATAGCGCGCATTGGCGAGGCCGCGCAGCGACAGCGTCGGCCCGTTGTCGTCGATTTCCGCGGTGTGGTTGAACACCACGTCCAGCACCACTTCCAGGCCTGCGGCGTGCAGGCTGTCGATCGCGTCGCGCAGTTCCGATTCCGGCGAGGTGCCCGGGCGGCCGCTCCAGTAGCGGGTTTCGGGCGCCAGCCAGGCGATCGGCGCATAGCCCCAGTGGTTGGCAAGGCCGCGGCGCTGCAGCGCGGCCTCGTCGGCGCGGAAATGCAGCGGCAGCAGGTTCAGCGTGGTGATGCGCAGGCTGCGGTAGTGGGCGAGCATCGCCGGATGCGCGAGCGCGGCGTAGCTGCCGCGCAGCGCTGAGGGGATGTCCGGGTGCAGCATGGTCAGGCTGCGCACATGGGCTTCGTACAGCACCATGCGCGCGCGCGCGATGCGGGGCCGTGGTGGCCGTGACAAAGGCGCGAGGGCCGCCGGAACGCGCGCCTTCAGCGCGAAGGCGGCGTTGTCGCCCGGGTCGGGCTGGTCCGCATCGGCGGCCAGGTGGCCGACGTGCAGCGCGAGTTCTGCCCCGAGCGCGGCGTCGTCGGCAGGCCCAGGCGCCTGTCGCCCATAGCGCCCGACCACTTCCCGTGCCCACGGGTCGAGCAGCAGCTTGGCCGGGTTGAAGCGGTGCCCCTGCTGCGGCGCCCACGGGCCGTGCGCGCGCAGGCCATACACCAGCCCGGGGCGAGCGCCCGGCAGCAGGCCGTGCCACACGCCCTCGCTGAAGCCCGGCAGCCGCCGGCGGGCGAGCTCGTGGCGGCCAGCGTCGTCGAACAGGCAGAGGTCCATCGCGGTGGCGTCGGGCGCCCACACGGCGAAATTGATCCCGGCCTCGCAGGCGGTCGCGCCCAGCGGCCGCGGGCGGCCGGAAACCAGCGTCTGCAGCAGCGGTCCGGGCGCGTCCGACATGTCAGTCACCGCATACCAGCATCAGGGTCGCAAGCGGCGGCAGCGTCAACGCCACCGACTGCGCGCGGCCGTGCCAGGCGACAGGCTCGCTGGCGAGCGGCGCGTTGCTCACGCCCGAGCCGCCGTAGATGGTGGCGTCGGTGTTGATGATCTCGCGCCACAGGCCGCCCTGCGGCACACCGATGCGCCAGCCTGCGCGTACCACCGGTGTCAGGTTGCAGACCACCACCACCGCGCGCCCTGCGGCGTCGCGGCGCTCGAAGGCGATGATCGAATGCGCGGCATCGTCATGGCTGATCCACGCGAAGCCCTCGGCCGAGACGTCGAGCTGGTGCAGCGCCGGATAGTGGCGCATCACCGCGTTGAGATCGCGCACCAGGCGCTGCACGCCCGCATGCGGCGCCTGGTCGAGCAGATGCCAGGGCAGGGCCGCATCCGCGTTCCATTCGTCCCACGGCGCGAACTCGCAACCCATGAACAGCAGCTTCTTGCCCGGATGCCCCCACATGTAGCCGTAGTACGCGCGCAGGTTGGCGAAGCGCTGCCAGTCGTCGCCCGGCATCTTGCGCAGCAGCGAGCCCTTGCCGTGCACCACCTCGTCGTGCGACAGCGGCAGCACGAAGTTCTCGCTGAAGGCATACATCAGCGAGAAGCGGATCTGGTCGTGGTGGTGCTTGCGATGTACCGGGTCTCGCGCGAAATAGGCCAGCGTGTCGTTCATCCAGCCCATGTTCCACTTGTAGTGGAAGCCCAGTCCTCCCCCCCGCAGGTCGGGCGCGGGCGGGCGGGTGACCTGCGGGAAGGCGGTCGATTCCTCGGCGAAGGTGATCGCCTCCGGACGCTGGGTGCCGACGATGTGGTTCATGCGGCGCAGGAACTCGATCGCCTCCAGGTTCTCGCGACCGCCCTCGCGGTTCGGGATCCATTCGCCCGCCTTGCGGCTGTAGTCGCGATACAGCATCGAGGCCACCGCGTCCACGCGCAGGCCGTCGATGCCGAAGCGCTCGATCCAGTAAAGCGCGTTGCCGATCAGGTAGTTGCGCACCTCGGCGCGGCCGTAGTTGTAGATCAGCGTGTTCCAGTCGCGATGGAAGCCTTCGCGCGGGTCGGCGTGCTCGTACAGGTGCGTGCCGTCGAAGCGGGCGAGGCCGTGCGCGTCGGTGGGGAAGTGGGCCGGCACCCAGTCGAGGATCACGCCCAGCCCGGCAGCACGCGCGGCCTCGACGAAGGCGCGGAATTCCGCCGGGGTGCCGAAGCGCGAGGTGGGCGCGTACAGCCCGGTGGGCTGGTAGCCCCAGGAGCCGTCGAACGGGTGCTCGTGCACCGGCATCAGCTCGATATGGGTGAACCCGAGGTCGCGCACATAGGGCAGGAGCTGCTCGGCCAGCTCGCGATAGCCGAGCCATTCCCCGTGCGCGTTGCGTCGCCACGAGCCCGGATGCACCTCGTAGATGCTGATCGGCGCGTCGAGCGCATTGGCCCGCCTGCGCGCGTCGTCGCTCGCCAGGCCGGGCAGCAGGCGCTGCACCACCGACGCGGTCTGTGGCCGCATCTCGGCGCGGAAGGCGAAGGGGTCGGACTTGATGCGTACCTCTCCATCGCCGCCGAGGATCTCGAACTTGTACAGATCGCCTTCGCCCACCTGGGGCACGAAGAGCTCCCACACGCCGCATTCATGGCGCAGCCGCATCGGATGGCGCCGGCCGTCCCAGTTGTTGAAGCCGCCCACCACGGCCACGCGGCGGGCCGCCGGCGCCCATACGGCGAAGCGCGTGCCGGCGACGCCGTCCACCACGTTGAGGTGCGCGCCCAGCCATTCATACGGGCGGTGGTGCGTGCCCTCGGCGAGCAGCCACACGTCCAGGTCATGGATCAGTGGCGGAAAGCGGTAGGGGTCGTCGATCTCCGAGGTGTGGCCGGCTGATCCGTCGGCCCCTGCCCATTCGACGCGCAGCCGGTACGCGAACGGCTTGCGGCGGCGCGGAATGACGGCGGTGAACAGCGCGCTGTCTGTCTGGCGCTGCAGACTTGCGACGCGTCGCGCATGCGAGTCCACCACCGCGACGCTGCGGGCCCCCGGCAGCAGCGCGCGGACGACGACGCCGTCCTGGGTGGAGTGCATGCCGAGCACCGCGAACGGGTCGCCGTGCGTGGCCTGCATGAGGGCATCGAGTGTCCCGGGATCGATCTGCCCGCCGGCGTCAAGGGGAGGGCACGAGGCCTCGGGAGGTGGCTTTGGCATATTGGGGCACCGCTTGAGCGATGGATCAGGGGTGCAGATTCCGGGAGGCAATGTCAGGAGACGTGAGACGTGGTGGTTGCATCTGGCATCGGTTCCAATGTTCGCGCAAATCCGCCTCGATGTGGGGTCTATCGCTTGTGCAGGCGTGGATTATTCGCGTCCGCAAGTGCGAAGCCCGTCTGCGCGTCGGCGTGCGGATGCGACCCGCGGCGCATCCTGCCCTCCTCGTGGGAGGATGCGGACCGTGGCCACTGATATACTGCGCGCCAAAACCCGGAAGAGAATCCGCGCTGCGCCGCATGCCACTCAATATCCCCAATTCGCTGACCTGGGCGCGCATCGCGCTGATTCCGCTGTTCGTCGGCATCTTCTACCTGCCCGAAAGCTGGATGACGGTGAAGCATCGCAACGAGCTCGCGACTCTGTTCTTCGTCGTGGCGGCGGTCACCGACTGGTTCGACGGCTATCTCGCGCGGGCGCTGAAACAGACGTCGGCCTTCGGCGCCTTCCTCGATCCGGTGGCGGACAAGCTGATGGTGGCGGCCGCGCTGATCGTGCTCGTCCAGCTTGCCCGTGTGGATGCCATCATCGCGGTGGTGATCATCGGCCGCGAGATCACGATTTCGGCGCTGCGCGAGTGGATGGCCAGGGTGGGGCGCTCGGCGAGCGTCGCCGTCGCCTACGTCGGCAAGCTCAAGACCGCTGCGCAGATGGCTGCCATTCCGCTGCTGCTGTTCGACGCGCCGGTGCTGTCGTTCGACGTGCGCCTGCTCGGCGGCATCCTGATCTACATCGCGGCCGCGCTCACGCTGTGGTCGATGGGCTACTACCTGCATCGCGCGCTGCCCTTGCTGACGCAGCACGATGCCGAGCAATGATCGATCCGGAACGAATGCCGGGTTGACATGGATGCGTCGCTGTCTATAATTGCGGTCTTTCCCGAGCGGGAATAGCTCAGTTGGTAGAGCGCAACCTTGCCAAGGTTGAGGTCGCGAGTTCGAGACTCGTTTCCCGCTCCAGATAGTGATCTACAGACTTCTACTGACGTCTGTAAGTCGTTGAAAAGAGGGGCTTTGGCCCCTTTTTTCATTCCAGCGAGCGCCACGGAAATCCACCCACAGCTACCGTTTTTGAGTGACCAATTGAGGCACAAGAATACGGTTGGGACGGCTACCGGATAGTTGCTGGGGCTGAGCGGGAACCATGACGAGCATTAGGCCTAAGTCATAACTTAGGAGCCTCGAAATGGCACTCTCTGATCTGACAGTCCGGCAGGCAAGAACCACCGGCAAGCGCTACACCCTCTCCGATAACGACTGCCTGGGCCTGATGGTCTCTGCCGCAGGCGGCAAGTCGTGGATCTTCCGATACTACTGGCTGGGCAAGCAAAAGCGCATGTCCCTGGGTGGCTATCCCGCCCTCAGTCTGCGCGAGGCCCGCGCCGAGCGGGACAAGGCTCAGGTTCTGCTCGCCAAGGGCATTGATCCCCAAATCGAACGCGACCAGCGCCGGCACGCGGCCAAGCTGGCGGGCGAATACACCTTCAAGAACGTCTTCGATGCTTGGGTCGAGCATCGCCGCAAGGAACTCAAGGAAGGCCGTCAGAGCACGCTTTCGCAGATCCTGCGCATCTTCAACAAGGACGTGCTGCCTACCCTGGGGAAGATGTCGATCTACGACATTCGACGGCCCCAGCTCGTGGGCGTCGTGGCGGCGATCGAGAAACGCAAGGCGTTCACCACCGCCGAGAAGGTCCGCACCTGGTTCAACCAGATGTTCCGCTATGCCCTGGTCATCGCCGAAGGGCTGGAAGTCAATCCGGCCGCGGACCTGGACGTGGTGGCCGAGCCCAAGCCCCCGGTGGCCCACAACCCCTATCTGCACCTGCCCGAGCTGCCCGAGTTCCTTCAGAAGCTCCGGCGCTACAACCCCCGGGGCTGGCAGACCCAGCTTGGCGTCCGGCTGCTGTTCCTGACGGGGGTGCGCACGGGCGAGTTGCGCCTGGCCGAGCCTGAGCAATTCGACCTCGACCGCGGCTTGTGGATCATCCCGCCGCAGGTCGTCAAGCAACTCCAGGACGAAATGCGCAAGGCCGGCAAGCGGCCGCAGGACGTGCCGCCCTACATCGTGCCCCTGTCCCTGCAGGCCATCGAGATCGTGCGCTATCTCCTGGGCGTGATGCGTCCAGCGCAGAAGTACCTGCTGTCGCATCGCAGCGAACTCAAGAAGCGCATCAGCGAGAACACCCTCAACAAGGCCGTGCAGCTCATGGGCTACGAGGGGCGCCTGACCGGCCACGGCATCCGCGGCACCATCTCGACCGCGCTCAACGAGATCGGATACCCGAAGATTTGGGTGGACGCTCAGCTTTCGCACTCCGACCCCAACAAGGTGAGTTCGGCCTACAACCACGCCAAGTACGTGGAGCCTCGGCGTCGCATGATGCAGGACTGGGCAGACCGTCTTGACCTGCTCGAACAGGGTGAAGTCGAAGCCGCGAGCGCGCATCTGACCATCCGTATCGACGGGGTGCCGGCAATGGCGGAAGTGGAGGAAGTGGTGGGCGCGGTCTCCACGACTGCTGAGCCTGTTGTCCCCGGCGTGCCGCCCGTGGTGGCCACGCCTATCGTCGTGACCCCCAACAGCGGCGGAATCATGTTCCAGCGGCTGTCGCAGGTGCCGCCGCCTCCGGTGCATGCCCCGGAGCCGGAAGTCTCCGCGATCCAGCGCGAGCGCGAGGAAATGCTGGCCATCTACGAGTCGCCGAACAATCTGCCGGTCCCGCTGTTCGGCAAGCTGGCCGGGAAGTCCAAGGACCAGATCAACCGCGAGCTGAAGGCGGGCAAGCTGCTGTCGATCAGCCTGGGCAACCGGGGGCAGCGGGTTCCCGACTGGCAACTGGTGCCGCTCAAGCACAAGCTGGCCCAAGTGCTCATGAACCAATGCCCGCACGCCGATTCGTGGGACCTGTACCGCATGCTGACCCAGCCTCACCCCGACCTGGGTGATCGTGCGGCCATTGATGCGGTCACGCCAACGAACGTGCCCGCAATCATCCGGGTTCTCATGGGCGACTACCAGCACCATGCGGATGTGCCCGAGGCCGTTGCCCCGCGGCCCATCCCCGAGGACGTGCGGCAGAGCGTCCGCCGACTGGTGGACAGCGCAGCGGTGCTTGAAGGGGTCTAGTCCGGTCTAGTCCCATGCTGCAACCTATGGCCGGGATGAGACGGCTCCGGCCTATAGGAGTGCCTGCTACAGGGCGCCTGCCTCGGCGATCTGCAGCGCCCTGCGCTCGAAACGCTTGGCAGCAGAATCTGCTTGCGCGTGGGGCCGTTGGAGGTACGTCACGATCTCATAGGGGCCATCGGCGAGCGGTCGCATGCTTACCCCCCATTGATGGGCACGCTCGATGCGCGATTGCGCGCATACGCCGATGCCGTAGCCGGCTGAAACCCACAGCGCCATCATCTCGAATGAAGTTGCAGGCAGGATGTTCTCTTGGTCCACTGGCATCAGGGAGGCCAACCTCTCGTCCAGCAAGGGACAAGCCTCCGCCTGCCAGCGATAGATTGGATAGTCCTGAAGATCGGAGATGGTGAGCTTCGCCTGATCAACCAAACGGAACCGCGGTGGTATCGCGACGGCCATGCTTTCGCACCACAGCCTCCGGCTACTCGTCAGGTGATCCCCCGCACTGCTAAGAGATAGCCCCGCGTCGTAGCGGCCCTCATGCAGGCCCGTTACCAGCTCTTGATCCGAAACTTCACGCACGGCGATCGCGACACCCGGCTCGTGCGCTCGCTGCAGTGCAAGCAGCGCCGACAGCCGTGAAGACGGCACACCTGGCGCTATGGCGAGTGTGAAATTCGGGGACGGTCTGATGGCGTTGTGCATGGATGCCCCCAAGAGGCAACGGGATCGAAAAGAGCAGCCGACATCATACTCAAGAGATATCTTTAACGTGGTTAAAGATCAGTGATTCCATGACGCTTCTGCGAATGCAGAAGCGCACTATTCGGCCTGGACGGCCCGCCGGAGTAACCACCTATGAGTCCGCACCGGCGTTGGCGTTCGGGCAAGCGGTGCGAGCCGCTCGCCTGGCTCAGGGGATTGCTCAGGATGAGTTCGCGGGCTTGGCGGGGATCGCGCGCTCGCACATGGGCAAGATTGAGCGCGGCGAGCACATGCCGACACTCGCTCTCATTCTAAAAATTTCCCTGGCTCTCAAGATCAGCTCGGCCGAACTGATGACGGCCACGGAGCGCAACCTCTACCTTCAGGGCGATGCGTGACGCCGGATGTGGCGCAGGCGTCGTAGCTAATCGCTCTTTGGCGAACGCAAACGCTCGATGAAGCGCTCTACGGGTGCGGATAGTCCGCTACCGCCTTCGGGCCGAAGCAGGTAGGTGATGATGACGGCCGAATCGAGCGCCAACGGCCGGATCACCACGTCGGGACGTTGACACGCCGCGATTCGGGTCGCCGTTGCGAAGCCGATGCCGTAACCAGCTCCGACCAATGTGAGCATCATGTCCAGCGACGAGACATGCTCAACGATGGTGGACTCGCGCTCCAGGGGATGTAGCAGCCGGGTCAATTCGCGGCAGTAGCCCTCGCAAAGCTGCGGATCGCACATCACCAGCGGGTAACTCACGAGTTCACGTAGCGACACTTCCTTGTGGGCCAGCAACGGGTGCCGGATCGGCACGGTCACCACCAGCGGGTCCTGCCAGATGGGCTCCGTCACCAGTCCGTCGCCGACGTCCGCGGTGTGTGCGAAACCGATCGCGAAGTCGCCGGATCGCAGTCCCCGCAACTGTTCCGCCAGGGTGACCTCGGAGAGCCGTATTTCGATCTCCGGCTCCTCCTGGCGGCACAGGGCAAGAAGTGCAGACAGCCGCGGGTCGATGGCGCCATCGGAGATGGCGATGCGCACGCTGCCTCTTAGGCCTGCGGCGATCGCCCTGACGTTTTCTCGTGCCTGCTCCAGGTTGGTGAACAGCCTGCGAATGTCCTGAAGGAAGGTGGTGCCCGCTGGCGTCAACCGCGTTCCCCGCCGATCGCGGTCAAAGAGCAGCACCCCCAGTTCGTCTTCCAATTCCTTGATCGTGCGGGACAGCGGCGGCTGCTCGATGTGCAAGCGCTCCGCAGCACGGGTGAAATGCAGCTCTTCGGCGAGAGCCACGAAGCAGCGCAAATGACGAAGTTCCATGGGCACGTCCTTCAGCAATCCTGGTCATTGGGTTGGCCACGGCGCATTGCTGCCGAAGTGCGCTTAGAGGGGGCGACGTAGTGCTGGGTCCCTCTTCAGGGCGAGGAAAAAGGCCATCGGTGTATCTGAATAAGAATACATATGTTCATGTATTAACTCAAGTCAAGGGCGGTAGCAACTGTTTCGGAACGTGACGCCGAAGCCAACCCGCTCAATGCTTGAGCGGCTAAGGCAGTACTGACGCCAAAGTAGCGCGAGCCCACAGAGGGGCTCGCGAGATGTAGGACTGAAGGCGCTCTGCCTTCATGGAAAGGCCCAAATCAGGCCGGGTTGATTTCCAACGAGCCACGGTTGATCTGGTCGCGTTCCATCGACTCGAACAAGGCACCGAAGTTTCCTTCGCCGAAGCCCTCGCGGTAGTTGCCCTTGCGCTCGATGAACTCGAAGAACACCGGGCCAAGCAGCGGCTCGGAGAATATCTGCAGCAGCAGGCGGGGCTGGCCGCCTTCGGTCGTGCCGTCGAGCAGAATGCCGCGCGCCTGCAACTCGGGTACGGGCTGGCCATGGCCGGGCAGGCGCTTTTCCAAGTTTGCGTAATAGATGTCGTTGGGGGCGGTCAGCAGCGGGATACCGGCCATCTGCACGCGGTCGAGCGCATCGAGTAGGTTGTCGCACAGCAGGGCGATGTGCTGGATGCCCTCGCCGCTGAACTGCATCAAGAATTCCTCAATCTGGCCGCCGCCCTGGCGTGCTTCCTCGTTCAGCGGGATGCGGATCAGGCCGTCCGGCGCGCTCATCGCCTTGGAGGCTAGGCCGGTGTACTCGCCGTTGATGTCGAAGTAGCGGATCTCTTGGAAGTTGAAGAACTTCGTGTAGAAGTCGGCCCAGTACTCCGACTCGCACAAGCGCAATCCCATGGACGTGTTCCGCGCGTCTGTCCAGAACTGGCCAGAGGTTGTGGAGTGCCATGCGCTGACCGGCGACATGGACTATCTGCTGCGGGTGGTCGTCATGGACATGGCTCACTACTCCCGCTTCGTGCTCGACACGCTGCTCAAGCACCCCAGCGTGCAGGACTGCAAGACCAGCTTCGTGCTGGATCGCGTAAAGAGCACCACGGCCTTGCCCCTATGAGCATTCGGCCGGTTGGTGTGGCGGGGATGCAAATAGCGATTGACCTTCCAACGGTGGCAAGGAGCACACTTCAAACACCCCAACCCGAAAGGAGTTTTCCATGCAATTCCATCTCGAAGACATGACCTGCGGCGGCTGCGCCCGCACTGTGACGAAAACGATCCAAATGATCGACCCCAACGCCAAGATCGTCACGGACCCGCCGACCCGCCGTGTCGAGGTCCAGACCTCGGCCTCGCAAGAGCAGATCGCCGCGGCCCTGAGCGAAGCTGGCTTCCCGCCGCGCGCGCAGTAACACCGCATCGTGGCCGGCATGCACACAGGACGGCCGATGCGAGCACGTGCGCTGCGCCGTACCTGGCGCGGCGCTCAGTGCATCCCAAGGTAGGCCGACCTTGGCCACAGGGCCATCGCCACCATCATCAGGTTCTCGGTCAGGGACACGAAGCCCAGCGGCACGTTGCTGTCCCCGCCCACGCAGGCGCACTTGAGTTCCCGGCGATCGACATAGACCGCCTTGAAAACCGACACGGCCCCGACGGTCCCGATGAACAGCGCCAACGGAATCGACACCCACATCCCCACGCCCGCGACCATCTGGACGCCTGCGATGGCCTCCGCGAACGGGTAGAAATAGGCATACCGAACCCAGCGCTTGGCCAGCAGGTCGTCGCGAAGCCGTCCACGTCCTTGAGCTTCTGCAGCGCCAGGAGGCACATGGCAAAGGCCACGAACCACTCTGCCGCCTGAATGCTCTAGACTTGGCCGAAGGCCGCCCAGCTCGCCGCCAGCGCCATTGCGGCCGCCGTGGCGAACAGCGCGATCACAGGGGTCTAGGTCACGGCGTTCTTGTCCTTCACGGACATGCCGAAGAATTTGCGTAGGTCGTCGTAGCCGCCCACGCGCCGCCCGTTTATGAAGACCTGGGGCGTGGTCTCGATGCCATGCTCCTTCTTGAACGCATCCGTCTGCTCGCGGCTTGCCAAGTGTTTGTCCTCGACCTCGTAGCCCTTGCGGTTGAGCAGATCGAGCGACTTCAGCCCGTAGGGGCAGGTATGGCCGGGCATGACCATTCGGTAGAGCGTGGCTAGCTTGGGCGCAGACATGCAGGACTTCTCCTGTGGGACTTTCCATGGGCCGGCCGTCACGGATTTAAGGACGTTGATGACCTTTCCAGCCTAACCGACGACCGTGCAAAGGGAGTGTAGACACCTGGCTCGCGGGTTGGTCTGGCCCACGGGTTGGTTATCTGGCGGCAATGCCGTCAGTCCTCCATCTGCCAGAGCAACCCTGCCGCAGGCCGGTGCGCCTGAGGCAGCACGCAGGCTCCTAGTGGTTCTCCTTGGCATGGTTGATCGTGTACTTGGGGATCTCGACGGTCAGGTCTTCGGTCGCAACGATGGCCTGGCAGCTCAGCCGCGACTGCGCCTCCAGTCCCCAGGCCCGGTCGAGCAGATCGTCCTCGCATTCCTCGACTTCGTTTAGAGAATCGAACCCCTTGCGCACGATGCAGTGACAGGTCGTGCAGGCACAGCTCATGTCGCAGGCATGCTCGATCTCGATGCCGTTGTCCAGCAGGGCCTCGCAGATCGAAGTGCCTGCTGGCACGTTCAGTTCGGCTCCCTCAGGCGCCAGTTCAGGATGGGGCAAGACGGTGATTTTGGGCATATCTCTCCTGGCTGCTCAGTGCGCACACGGCTTTTTTCCTGCTGCGTTGGCTCGCGCGCGGCGCGGCACTGCGCCAGTGCGCGCTTCGGGCTTGTTGTCACTGATATCGGGCTGCTCCAGCGTGTGCAGGATCGGGCAGTCGGGCCGTTCGTCGCCGGCGCAACACCGGATCAGCGCCTTGAGCGTCGCGGCCATCTCCAGCATGCTCTCGATGCGCCGGTCCAACTCGTCGATGTGTTGCTGGGCCAGACGCTTTACATCAGCACTCTGGCGCGACTTGTCATTCCACAGTCCCAGCAAGTCCGTGATCTCGGCCACCGAGAAGCCGAGGTCGCGCGAACGCCGGATGAAATGCAACCGGTGAACGTCGTCCTGGGTATAGGCGCGGTAGCCCGAATCGGTGCGGTCAGCCGGAGGGATCAGACCGATTTGCTCGTAGTAGCGGATCATTTTGGCCGAGACCTTCGAGGCCTTGGATGCTTCACCGATGTTCATGGTGTTCCTCCTTTCTCAATGAGCGGTATCCGCCGCCAGCGGCGGCTGGAAGCGGCGCAGGCGCAGCGCGTTGCCGAGCACGAACACGCTGGACAGCGCCATCGCGCCAGCCGCGAAGATCGGCGACAACAGCACACCGTATGCGGGGTACAGGACGCCAGCGGCCACCGGGATCAGGGCCGTGTTGTAGCCAAACGCCCAGAACAGGTTCTGGCGGATGTTGCCGATGGTCGCCTTGGACAGCGCGATGGCGTTGGGCACGCCCTGCAGGTTGCCCGACATCAGCACTACGTCGGCCGACTCCACCGCCACGTCGGTGCCGGTGCCGATGGCCAGGCCCACGTCGGCCTCGGCCAGCGCCGGGGCGTCGTTGATGCCGTCGCCCACGTAGGCGATCTGGCCGTGGCTGGCTTTCAGCCGGCGCACGGCTTCGACCTTGCCCTCGGGCAGCACTTCGGCCACCACCTCGTCGATGCCCAGTTGCTTGGCGATGGCCTGCGCGGTACGCGCGTTGTCGCCGGTGATCATCGCCACCTTCAGGCCGAGCTGGTGCAACGCGGCAATGGCCGCGGGCGTGCTGGACTTGATCGGATCGGCCACCGCGATGATGGCGGCCAGCCGGCCGTCGATCGCGGCGTACAGCGGTGACTTGCCCTCGTTGCCCAGGCGCTCGGCCGTGCGAGCGAAGCTGCCCACGTCCAACCCCAGCTCACGCATGAAGCGATCGGCACCGACCTCGACACGCGCGCCGTCCACGGTGGCGCGCACGCCCATGCCCGTGACCGAATCGAAGTCTGTCATCGTCGGCAGCGCGATGCCACCTTCCACGGCCGACTCGACGATGGCGCGTGCGATCGGATGCTCCGAGCGCGATTCGACAGCGGCGACCTTCGCCAGCACCTGGTTGCGATCAAAGCCGTCGGCAATCTCCAGGTCGGTCAGGACCGGGCGGCCCTCGGTCAGCGTGCCGGTCTTGTCCACGGCCACCACCTTGGCGTCCTTGAGCAGTTGCAGGGCTTCACCCTTGCGGAACAGCACGCCCATCTCGGCGCCCCGGCCCGTGCCGACCATGATGGAGGTCGGCGTCGCCAAACCCATGGCGCAAGGGCAGGCAATGATCAGCACCGCCACGGCATTGACCAGCGCGAAGGACAGCGCGGGCGACGGGCCGAACACCAGCCAGACCAGGAAGGTCAGCACCGCGGCCAGCATGACGGCGGGCACGAACCACAGCGTCACCTTGTCCACCACGGCCTGGATCGGCAGCTTGGAACCTTGCGCCTGCTCGACCATGCGGATGATCTGCGCCAGCATGGTCTGACCGCCCACGGCGGTGGCACGCAGCGTCAGCGCACCCTTCTGGTTGACGGTGCCGCCGACCACGGTGCTGCCTTCCGCCTTTTCGACGGGAATCGGCTCGCCGGTGATCATCGACTCGTCCACGAAGCTGCGGCCCTCGGTCACTTCACCATCGACCGGCACGCGCTCGCCGGGGCGCACTTCCACGATGTCGCCCTGCGCCACGTCGTTGATCGGGATGTCCACGATGCGGCCGTCGCGCAGCACGTGCGCCTCCTTGGCCTGCAGGCCGATCAGGCGCTTGATGGCCTCGGAGGTGCGGCCCTTGGCCCGTGCCTCAAGAAAGCGGCCCAGCAGGATCAGCGCCACGATGACGGCTGCCGCCTCGTAGTACACGTTCACCGTGCCGGCCGGCAGCAGACTGGGCGCGAACGTGGCGACCATCGAATAACCGAAGGCCGCGGCCGTGCCGACCGCGACCAGCGAGTTCATGTCGGGACCCAGGCGGAACAGCGCCGGGAAGCCCTTCTCATAGAAGCGCCAGCCCGGAATGGCGAGCACCAGCAGGGTCAGCACGAACTGCAGATACCAGCTCTGCTGGATGCCAATGGTGGAAGCCACCCACTCGTGCATGCCGGGAATCATGTGCGAGCCCATTTCGAGCACGAACACAGGCAGCGCCAGCACGGCGGCCAGGGTCAGGTCGCGCTTGAGTTCGGCGCGCTCGGCGTCCTTTTTCTCGGCAGCTTCCTCGTCGGCCTGCATGCCTGTATCGACCGGGCTGGCCTCGTAGCCGACCTTATCGACAGCAGCAATCAGATCCTGCACGGATGCTACGCCACGCACGGTAGCGCGCTCGGTCGCCAGATTGACCACAGCCTCAGTGACGCCCGGCACCGCCTTGAGCGCCTTCTCGACGCGGCCCACGCACGAAGCGCAGGTCATGCCTCCGATCGCCAGCTCGATGGTGCCCTGAGGCACGTCGTACCCTACCTTCTCGATCGCCTGGATCAGCGCCATGCGATCGACAGGACGGTTCAGGCGAATGTCCGCTCGCTCGGTGGCGAGATTGACAGACACGCTTGCCACGCCCTCGACCTTGGCAAGGGCGGCCTCGACTCGGCCGACACAGCTTGCGCAGGTCATGCCCTCGATGGGCAGGCTGATTGCCGCTGCTTGGGCGCCAGCACTACTCGTTGTTGCCATGCTCATGGTGTGCTTCCCATAGTTGAAATTCGACATGGAGGGAGCTTAGGGTTTACCATCGTGGGAAGGTCAAGCGCTTTTTCGGATGCTGTCAGGTTTCAGAAATGACCCGGTGCACGGGGAACGGAGGCCTTGCCTGCCAGGCTCGCACTGGTTCTTTGCTGCGCGCGCCTAAGCGGCCGCTGCCTTGTTAATTCTGAAGGGCGAAAACAGCCATTCGAGGTTAGGAAATATTTTAAAAATGAATACAAGTAAGCCATTCAGTACCCCACCGAAGGGTCCCAGCGCCGATTTGGAATCGCTGTCACAGAATGACGTGACCATCTTGGCTGAGACATTCCGCCTCCTGGGTGACCCGTCCCGGCTGAGAATCATGCTGTGCTGCATGAAAGGCTCTTCCTCGGTCGGGGACATCGCTGAAACCCTCGAACTCTCGCAGTCGCTGGTGAGCCACCACCTGCGGCTGCTGCGCGGTGCTCGCCTGGTCAAGGGCGTGCGCCAAGCCAAACAGATCTTCTATGAGGTGGCGGACAAGCACGTGAACCAGGTGCTGCTGGATATGGCCACCCACATCGCGGAAGACCACAACGACGAGTAACTGTTGGGCATAGCATGCCGTTGCGGCGTGGCCTACGTTCCATGGCGATATGCGCCCCACCGCCCGCAGCTGCGTTCGGTGAGGTGGTTTGGATGCCGCTTCCGATCAATCAGAAGTTGAGCGCGCGCTTGTCCACGGCCAGCGAGGCCTCTTTGAACGTCTCGGAGAGGGTCGGATGGGCAAAGCAGATGCGGGCGATGTCTTCGCTGCTGGCCTTGAACGCCATGGCGATCACGGCCTCGGCCACCAGTTCACTGGCCTGCGGGCCGACCACATGCACGCCGAGTATCTCATCAGTGGCAGGATCGGCGATCACCTTGACGAGGCCCGGCGTGTCGCCCAGCGCACGCGCGCGGCCATTGGCCATGAACGGGAAGGAACCGATTCGATAGGCGGTGCCCTGCTCTTTGAGCTGCTGCTCGGTGCGGCCTACCCAGGCAATCTCTGGGCTGGTGTAGATGACGTTGGGGATCGTATTGAAATCGACGTGACCGTGCTGGCCGGCAATGCGCTCGGCCACTGCGACACCTTCCTCTTCCGCCTTGTGCGCCAACATCGGGCCACGCACCACGTCACCGATGGCCCAGATGCCGGGCACACTGGTGCGGCATTCATCGTCCACCAGCACGGCGCCGCGCTCATCCAGTTGGAGTCCCACGGCGGCCGGATTCAGGCCTTCGGTGTTGGGCACACGGCCGATAGCCACGATCACTTTGTCTGCCTGCAAGGACTGCGTCTGGCCCTGGCTGTCGGTGTAGTGAATAGTCACGCCAGCCTCGGTTGCATTGACTTCGCGAACCTTCGCACCTAGTTCGATCTTCAGGCCTTGCTTGTCGAACGCCTTCTTCGCCTCCTTGGCGATGGCTTGGTCGACGATTGGCAGGAAGCTGGGCAAGCCTTCGAGGATCGTGACATCCGCCCCCAGGCGGCGCCAAACGGAGCCCAGCTCCAGGCCGATCACGCCGGCACCGATGACGGCCAACCGATCGGGCACGGCCGCGATGTCCAGCGCGCCGTCGTTGGAGAGCACGACCCGCTCATCGAACGGTAGGTTGGGGAGTGGCCGCACGTTGGAGCCTGTGGCAACGATGATCTGCTTGCCCACCAAGGTAACAGCCTCATCGGCGGCGACGCTCACCTCGAAGCCACCATCGACAGTCCTGGTGAAAGACGCCAGGCCGTTGAAAAACTGGACCTTGTTTTTGCGGAACAGATAAAGGATGCCTTCGTTGCTGGACTTCACGACCTGATTCTTACGTTCCAACATCGTGGTCACATCCATGCGCAGATCACCCGTGGAGATGCCGTGCGTGCCAAAGTGGTGCTTGGCTTGTTCAAAGTTCTCTGACGACTGCAGTAGCGCTTTCGAAGGGATACAACCGATGTTGTTGCAGGTGCCGCCAGGTGCTGGCTTTCCGTCCTTGTTCTTCCAGGCATCTACACAAGCGACCTTCATGCCTAATTGGGCAGCGCGAATGGCCGCGATGTATCCGCCTGGGCCGGCACCGATAACAATGACGTCGAAATGCATTTCCATGATTTACATCTCCAAAGTTTTTGAGGAAATAGTGAGCGCCTATGTCGCGCCTTTTGTCAGGTGGTCGCCAGATTACAGCTCGTTCCCTGACGATCACGTTGAACACTACGGCAGAACGAACCGGGCGCTCGCGGTATTGCCCCCACGTTCGACTTGGACGACGGCCTTCGTGCCCTTGGCTGCGGCGAAGGTCCCGCTGCCTTCGAGGCGGCTTCCGTCCGCGGCAGGCGTGAGTTGCACCTCCTGCTTTTGTGAGCCGGTCAACAGTGTGAGCTTGGCTTTGGTGTTGCTTACATTGACCTGCTTGCCGTGGTCGCGCAGGTAGAGTTGCGCTGCTGCGGGCTGAACGACCAACTCGTAGTCCACGTCCCGGACTTCGGTCACGACGCCACCATGCAGCGGCTTGTGGTCATGCGCGTGGTCATGGTCGCCTGCGGCGAAGGCGGTGACGGATGCCAGGGCGAGGGCGGTGCCGGCCGTGAGGGAACGAAATCGAACAGACATGAAAGCTCCTATAGGGTTACGGTGGTTGAAATCGGGTGACAGAAGGCGTTGCATCAGAATGCCTCCGCGTCGCGGTCGTCCAGCAGGCGTTCGGCAGGCTTGCGGCCGAACAGCCAGAACATGGCGGGTGTAAGGAAGGTGTCTAGCAGCGTGGAGCTGACCAGCCCCGAGAAGATCACCACCGCGACGGGGTGCAGGATCTCAGTACCGGGTCGGGACGCCTCGAACAGCAGCGGGGCCAGCGCGAAGGCCGTGACCAGCGCGGTCATCAGAACCGGGGAAAGCCGTTCGAGCGAGCCACGCACGATCATCTTCTGGTCGAAGTCCTCGCCCTCCATGCGCATGAGGTTGAGGTAGTGGCTCACCTTCAGGATGCCGTTGCGCACAGAAATACCCGCGAGCGTGATGAAGCCGACCAGGGCGGCCACGGACAACGGCTGGCCAGACAGCCACAGCCCCAACACGGCGCCGACCAGGGCCAATGGAATGTTCACCATGATGAGCGCTGATAGGACGACCGACTTGTAGCGCGTGTACAACACCACGAACATGAGCGTCAGGGAGACGATGGACAGCAGGCCCACCAGTCGCGAGGCTTCCTCTTGTGCCTGGAACTGGCCGCCCAGCGTGATGAAGTAGCCTTCGGGCAAGCGCACTTCTTGGACGACGCTGCGTATGTCGGCCACTACTTCGGACAGCGGCCGTCCCTGAGCGTTGGCCGACAAAACTATGCGTCGACGGCCATCGTCGCGGCTGACCTGGTTGGGGCCGTCGCTGTCTTCGATGGTGGCAAGGCGCGACAACGGGACCCGACCCATGGGCGTGTCGATGAGGATGCGGCTCAAGCCCTCAATCGACCGCGCCTGCTCGGGCAGGCGAACCACCAGCGCGAAGCGGCGGTTGCCCTCGATGACCTCGGTGATCTTTTCGCCTTCGACCAGGCTTTGCAGCGTGGACAGAATTTGCGGTGCGGCCACGCCGTAGCGTCCCGCCGCCGCATAATCCACGCGGATTTTGATCTGCGGCGCTAGGACCTGCTTTTCGATCTCCAGGTCAGCAAGCCCCGGAATTCCGGCCAGCTTGGCGCGCAGCAGATCCGCCTGCCCGCGCAGGACGTCCAGGTCCTCGCCGAACACCTTGATGGCGATCTGCGAGCGCACCCCCGACAACATGTGGTCGATGCGGTGCGAGATCGGCTGGCCAATGCCGATGGAGCCGGGCAAGTGAGCCAGACGCGAACGGATGTCGGCGGTGATCTCCTCCATGGAGCGCTTTAGCTCCGAGGCGGGCAGCAGGCCCACGTCCAGCTCGCTGACATGCACGCCTTCGGCATGCTCGTCCAGCTCGGCCCGTCCGCTGCGCCGGCCCACGTGCTGCACCTCTGGCACCTGCGCGACCAGCAGCTCGGCTTGCTGGGCAAGCGCCGAAGATTCGGCCAGCGTCACACCGGGATTCAGGCGCAGGCCCACCAGCAACGTTCCTTCATTGAACGGGGGCAGGAACGTGGTCGGGAAGAATGGCACCGCGGCGACAGCCAGTGTGACAGCCACAGCGGCCATGCCAAGGGCGGCACGCGGCCGCTGCAAGACCCGCTGCAGGCCGCCCTGATAGCGCGTCTTCAACCAGGCTAGAAGCCGAGTGTCGCCATGGTCCAGCGTCCTCATCTTGGGCAGCAGGTAGTACGAAAGCACCGGAGTGACCGTCACAGAGACCAGCAGCGAGGCCAGCGTGGAGACGATGAAGGCGATGCCCAGCGGCACGAACAAGCGCCCCTCCATCCCCGGCAGCGCGAACAGGGGCAGGAACACCAGCACAATGATCATCGTGGCGTAGAGAATCGCCGAGCGAACCTCCATCGAGGCCCTGGCAACGATGACCAGGGGCGTCAGCCGGTTCTCAGGGTGGCGGGTGCGGTCCTCCTTGAGCCGCCGCATGATGTTCTCCACATCGACCACAGCATCGTCCACGAGACCGCCGATGGCGATCGCCAGCCCACCGAGCGTCATGGTGTTGATTGATAGGCCGAAATAGTGGAACACCAGCCCGGTCACGAAGATCGAGGCAGGAATCGCGGTCAACGCGATCACCAGGGGGCGCAAAGTGCCCAGGAAGAAGAACAGGATCACCGCCACGAAGACCGATGCGCCGATGAGCTTGCCTTGCAGCGTGCTGATGGACGCCTCGATGAAGTTGGCTTGTCGGAAGGTCACCTGTGGCTCGGCCATGCCAGCCGGCAGTGAGCCCTTCATGTCCGCCAACGCTGACTCGATCGAGCGGGTCAGTGCAATCGTATCGGCCGTGGGCTGCTTTTGGATGCCCAGGATCACGGCTGGCAGGCCCTCGAAGCCCGCATCGCCGCGCTTGATGGCTGGCGCAAACTGAACATCGGCGACCTGGTGGAGCAGGATGGGTTGGCCCGCACGCACCGCGAGAGGCAGGTTACGCAGGTCGTCGAGTCGGGACGTGCGGCCCAGGTTGCGGATCAGGTACTCGCGGCCATTGATCTCCAGGAAGCCGCCGGAAGTGTTCGCGGAGAAGCCCTTGAGAGCCGCATCCAGATCGGACGCAGTCACGCCCAGCTCTGACATTCGCGTGGTGTTGGGCTGGACCTGGAACTGACGGACCTCGCCTCCGATCGGGATGACTTGGGCAACACCAGGTATGGCCATCAGCCGGGGGCGTAGCACCCAGTCCGCGTACTCGCGAGTGTCCATGGCCGACAGCGGCGGGGCTGCGTTCTTCTGCCCTGAGGGCTTGGCACCGATGGGGATTGCAATCTGCATGATCTCGCCCATCACTGAGCTGATTGGCCCCATAGTGGGCGTCACGCCCGGGGCTAGCCCTTCCTCCATGGACGTCAGGCGTTCGGAGACCATCTGGCGCGCCCGGAAGATGTCGGTCTTCCAGTCAAATGTCACGTAGATGAAGGAAAGCCCGGCGCTGGAGACCGAGCGCACGCTTTCGACGCTGGGCAGGCCGTTCATGGCCGTTTCGAGCGGGAACGTGATGAGTTGCTCGACTTCTTCGGCAGCCATGCCGCCAGCCTCCGTCATGAGAGTGACGGTCGGCTTGTTGAGATCGGGAAAGACATCTACCGGCGTGCGCGTCAGGGTGAACGCGCCATACGCCATCAGCACCAGCGCCCCGATGATGACCAGGAGCCGGTTTCGTAAGCTATTTTCGAGAAGCCACTTGAACATGGAATGGTGCCCCTCAACGAACTTGATTGATCAGGGACGCGCCCTCGACAACCACGCGGTCGCCGTCCGCCAGGCCCGAAGTGACAGCGATGGATGCACCATCCAAAGGAGTGATGTTCACGACACGCGGCTCGAAGCGCTCGGCCTGGTCTTTGACCCAGACGATGTTCTGGTTGGCAGGGTTCTTCATCAGCGCACCGGAAGGCACGCGGTAGCCAGGTACCGTCGTCGCCTCTTGCACGAAGACCACCACCGGCATACCGACCGCCAAGCGCGAGAGGCTTTCGCTGGTGCCCTTGAACAGCATGGGCAGGGCCTGCTCGCGCAGGCTGCTGGCGGCACCGACGAAGCTCAGCGGCACCTTCTGACCGCCTACTGCGAGTGCAGCACCGGCCAGGTTCTGTGCCATTGCCGGATCGTAGGCAAGCGCCTCGATGCGCAGTTGGGTCGGATCGACCACCTCAAACACCAGTTCGCGCGCATCCACGACCTGCCCGGCAACTGCGGGGCTGGATGCGATGACGCCGCTGACTGGGGCCTTCAGTACGTCCCTGCCGGCGAGGCCCCCGCTCAAGGCGCGGGCGCGTTCGGTCAGGCTGTTCACTTCGCTTTCGGCTGCTTCGATCTCCTTGCGGGGCACGGTCTCCGACAGCTCGCGCAGCCGGGCCAAGCGCTTCTGCGCGAGCGCTTGGCCCGCACGCAGCTCGGCAACCTGGGCCATCTGGCCTGAGCGCTCCAGCACACCGCTGGCCGGTTCGATGTAAGCCAGCACCTGGCCCTTGCGCACGGATTGGCCGATCTGCGGCAGACCATCCGGCCCGGGCACCAGCCGGCCCATTACCATTGCCTGGACCTTGCCGCCTGTCGTCGGGTCCATGATTACTTTGCCAGCCAGTTCATGGCTGCGGGCCAAGGGCTCCTGCTTGATCAGCTGGGTGCGTACACCGATCTGACGTTGCGACGGTTTCGGAAGAAACACGCTGCCATCAGGCTGGCGCTGGGGGCCATTGGAAGACGCAGCCGGCGCTTCGTCGCCGTGGTCATGGCCGTCGTGAGCGAACGCGGGAGCAGCCAGAGCCAATGCAGCCGCCATGGCCGTCGTCATTAGGAAACGGAAGTTGCGCTTCATGCTGCACCTCGCAGTGCACCGTTGGTGCGTGTACGTCTGCGCAGCGCCCACGCTAGGACACCGACGCCGAGGACTGCGGCACCGCCACCTAGTACGACCACACGGCCGGATGCGACGGCATGCTCGTGTTCGGCGTCTTCGCTATGAACATCGAGAACGCCCGTCAACAGGTCCGATTGGCCCTGCGCAGTAATAGTGGCCATGATTGAGGTCTCGCCATCGGATAGCGGCTCAGTCAGATCGGCCTCGAACTCTCCAACCCCGTGTGAGCTGACCTTTACCTGTTGACCACCCAGCTCGAGGGTCAGCTCGCCATCGGTCACCGGCCGGTTGTCGGCAGCATGGTCGAGGTAGAGTGTGAGACGCTGGCCGTTCAGCACACCCACCAGTTCGAAGTCATCGGAAACTGCGGCAAAGCGCGGAAGCGCGGCCGCTGCGGGGGCAGGAGCGGCTTCGCCATGGTCATGGCCGTCGCCGGCCCACGTTGCGCTACTGCCAAGCAGGAGGCTGGACAAGGCAGCTGCACGCCAGAAAGAGGATTGCGACATTTCTAAGGTTCCAGGATGGTTGAGCGCGCGCCGATCAGCGCGTGCCGGAGATGTCAGTGAAAGTCTCGGTCGGCTGCGGCAGCGTGCCTTGTGCCTGCAACAGGGACGAGATGGCCGCGGCATGCTCCACCTTGGCGAGCAGCGCCGCGCGCTCGGCCTCGGTGGCCTCCTGCTCGATGCGAAGGCGTGTCGGCATGTCCGTCTCGCCCATCGCGAACGACTTTTGGTAGAAGGTGCGCGTTTGTTGGGCTAGTCGCTGGCGCTCCGAAGCGGCCTGCATCTGGGTGCTGGTTGCCAGTTCGCGCGATTGGGCAGTTCGAATTTCCGAGAGTAGCCGGGTGCGCTGGGCCGCGAGTGCCGACTCAGCCTCCAGTGCCTGCGCATTGGCGCTGGACAATTGCTCGGTATGACGGCTACCCGTACCGAAGGGAATGCGCACACCCACCGTGATCGTCTGGTTGTAGCGTTCGCCGTAGCCGCCCCGATCCCGCGTGGTCGCCAGGGTCAGTTCGGGGTTGGCGTACTTCTGATGGGACACCAGTTCCGCAGAGCGGCGGGCCGCCAGCGCCTTGTGCTGCAGTTCCAGCAGCGCAGGGTGGTTACCCAACAACGCGCCGGACGGCTGTGCCGATGCCGGTTGAACTCGGACACCTGACTGCTCCGGCTGCGCGGAATCGGCCTGCGACGGGATACTCTCGATGCCGGTCAGTGCCAACAACGCCTCGCGCTGCGTGATTTCTTCGGCCTGAGCAATGGCCAGGGCACTACGAGCCGACGCCAAGGCGCCATCGGCCTGGTTTCTGTCGGCTTGCGCCAGGTCGCCCGCGCGAACCCGGCGAGCCACATCTTGCGCCAACTCGTCCGCGCTGCGGGTGCGATCCTGCGCCGCCACCAATTCGGCCTGGGCACGCTGCCATGCCCACCATGCCTGGCGAACCTGTCCGGCCGTGCGTAGCTTGGCGGCCAGCATCCGGCTGGATAGCGCGAGGCTTTCCGCGTCCGCCCAGCGTGCCGACGAGGCGCGCTCACCAGGCATCCAAAGGGGAATAGCCACCCCGACTTCATATTCGCGCTGTCCGTTGCGGTTGTTGAACCGATCAGTTTTGGTGGAGGCTTCCAGCGCCATCGGACCTGCCACCCAACTGCCGGCCGTCTCTTGGCGTGCTTGGGCGGCCTGCTGCCAGGCGCCTTCTCCAGCGGCTTCTGGCTGCCGCTGCCAAGCTGACTCCCACAATTGGGCGACCATGTGGCTGTCTGGTCTGGATGGGACGTGAGGGGCGGCTACTGGCTGGGCTAGCACGGTGCCGGCCCAAAGCGTGGATACCGCCCATATCCATCCCTTGCGTATGTCTTTGCGAAGCATTCAATTCTCCATCGGTGTTGCATCAGTACTTACCCCCGGCTGGGTGTTCTCTTTCCGAGCAAGTGCTTGTCGTTGAAAAGCCACTGTTCACTGGCTTAGATATGAACAATTGTATATCTATTCATATGAATGGGAAAGAAAACCTTACATCCTTTGAGCACCAATCGCCTTAGAGAGGGCGTCGGGCGCAAGACATCGAGAGGCGAGGTGGGGCTAATCCACTGCGCAAACAGCTATGCAGACTCCTTGAGCATATCCCCCGGGGGGGGGATATGATTGCTGCATGAAAGAGATGCACAAGCACACCAGCCACCCAGATCTCGTGAAACGGCTCAAGCGCGCCGAGGGTCATCTGCGACACGTCATCGGGATGATCGAAGGAGAAGAAACCTGCCTGGACATCGCTCGCCAGCTCGCTGCGGTGGAGAGCGCCGTCACAGCGGCCAAGCGCGTCCTGATCCATGACCACATCGACCACTGCCTATCTCATGATGAGGACTCCGTTCTAGCCGAAATGAAGGCGCTAACCAGACTGCTCTGAGGTCTCTCGATGCTCTCCGTCCTAAAGAACCGCACCTACCGCCACCTGTTCACCGCGCAGGTGATCGCACTCGTCGGCACAGGCCTGATGACGGTAGCGCTCGGCCTACTTGCCTACGAGCTGGCCGGGGCCGATGCAGGTGCGGTGCTCGGGTCGGCGCTGGCTATCAAGATGCTGGCCTATGTGGGAGTCGCTCCAGTCGCACAGGCCTTCGCCGACCAGTTCCCGCGACGGTCATTGCTCGTAGCGCTGGACCTGGTACGAGCGGTTGTCGCGATCTGTTTGCCCTTTGTCACCGAGGTCTGGCAGATCTATCTGCTGATCTTTGTCCTGCAAGCGGCATCCGCCGGCTTCACGCCGACTTTCCAAGCCACTATCCCGGACATCCTTCCCGATGAAGAGGACTACACGAAGGCGCTGTCGCTGTCCCGGCTGGCCTATGACCTGGAAAGCCTGATTTCCCCGATGCTGGCTGCTGCGCTGCTGACCGTCATCAGCTTTCACAACCTGTTCGCGGGAACAGTGCTCGGTTTCCTCGTTTCAGCCGCGCTCGTGGTCAGCGTGCGGTTGCCCACAACTATTCCCGGACCGCGCCGCGGCATTTGGGATCGCACGACCCGCGGCACACGCATCTATCTCGCTACGCCACGCCTGCGGGGCCTGCTGGCGATCAGCTTGGCCGTCTCGGCGGCGGGCGCCATGGTGATCGTGAACACGGTGGTTCTCGTGAAGGCGCGCTTTGGCCTAGGCGAGGTCGAAGTGGCGTCGGCACTGGCGGCATTCGGAGGCGGTTCGATGGTGGCAGCCTTCGTTCTGCCATCCTTACTGGAAAAGGTGGCCGACCGAACCGCGATGCTCACCGGCGCTACCGTACTGGTCGTGGGCACGGGGATCGGCGCACTGCTGCCGAGCTATGCATTGTTGCTGCCGCTGTGGTTGATCATCGGCTTTGGCTACAGCGTGGCGCAAACGCCATCCGGCCGTCTTCTGCGCCGCTCGGCCCATGCCGAGGACCGTCCTGCGATCTTCGCGGCACACTTCGCGCTGTCGCACGCCTGTTGGCTCATCTGCTACCCACTTGCCGGCCGCTTCGGCGCGGTCATGGGCTTGCCATCGACCTTCATTGTCATGTCCCTGGTCGGCTTGGCCGGCGTGGCGCTGACGCTCTGGCTGTGGCCGGCCAGCGACCCTTCTGACGTGGCGCATGACCACCCCAGCTTGCCGCCGGATCACCCTCATTTACGCACACACGCAGACCAAGGCAGGCACCATCACCAGCTGATTCTGGATGACCTGCACCGTATCTGGCCGAAAGGATAGGCACATTTTCTCGTTGCGGCATCACAACGCATGGCTTCGGAGGCTGAGAAGGGTGAGCGAAAATATATCACATGAACACATATTCATGTGTTATATTTCGCCATAGTCAAACACTCAACCAGCAGAGGCGCCCATGTCCCAATCCAATGCACATGACCATGGTCACGACCATGATCACGACCACACCCCCACAGTGACGAGCGCCAACGAGCGCAAGGTTCTGGTTTCCTTCTTCCTGATCTTCGGCTTCATGCTCGTGGAAGCTGTCGGCGGCGTGCTGTCGGGCTCGCTAGCCCTACTTGCCGATGCTGGCCACATGCTGACCGACGCCGTGGCACTTGCCCTGGCTTACGCTGCCTTCCGATTCGGTCGCCGCGCAGCCGACAGCAAACGCACATTCGGTTACCTGCGCTTCGAGGTCATCGCCGGCTTCCTGAACGCCGTGACCCTGTTCGCGATCGTCGCATGGATCGCCTACGAGGCGTGGGAGCGGCTGCAGGCGCCGCCCGTCATCCTCGCCGGCCCGATGATGATCGTCGCCGTGCTCGGCTTACTGATCAACGTCCTCGTGCTGTGGATCATGACCCGCGGCGAAACCGATCACGTCAATGTGAAAGGTGCCATCCTCCACGTGATGGGTGACCTGCTCGGCTCTGTCGGCGCCATCGTTGCAGCGATCGTCATCTACTTCACCGGCTGGACTCCGATCGACCCCATCCTGTCGGTTCTAGTAGCGGCGTTGATTCTGCGCAGCGCCTGGAAGCTCCTGGCCAAGTCGATCCATATCCTGTTGGAGGGTGCGCCAGAGGACGCTTCGCCGGAAAAGGTGGAACAAGGCCTGATGAGCACTGTGCCCGGCCTGGCGGCTGTCAGCCATGTTCACGTGTGGCAACTCACTTCCGGTCGCACGATGGCCACGCTACACGTTCGACCCAACGTGGACGAGGAGGCGCGAGCTGTGGTCAAGCGCGTCGAGGCGGTGCTGCGAGAGCAGTTCAGCATCGAACACGCCACAGTCGGAATCGACTGGAACTCGGAGGCTGACGAGAACATCTGCAGCCTGCAACCCACGACAGGCCGTCAGGACCACAGCGGCCACGACCACAGTGAGCACAATCATGACCATGACCACTCCGCTCCCGGTCACAAGCATTGAGGCCGTGCTAGACGGTTCGCAGTTCACTTGAGGGTTTGAATCCATGACATCCCGCAAAACCACCAGCGCCGCTATTGTGCAATGTTCGACCTCTAACCACGGCACGACCACTGATGTCCTCGCACTATCGCAAAGTGACGTCGCTGTTCTGGCAGAGACCTTCCGCCTGCTGGGCGACCAATCGCGATTGAAAATCCTGTTGCAGTGCATGCGCGGATCGGTCGCAGTGGGCGACATTGCTGGCTCGCTAGACCTGTCGCAGTCCTTGGTCAGCCATCACCTGCGCCTGTTGCGCGGCGCGCGCCTCGTGCGCGGCGAGCGCCAAGCCAAGCACATCTTCTACGGCATTGCCGACCAGCACGTCAGCCAGGTACTCCAGGACATGGCGGTTCACATTTCGGAGGACGGACACGACGATTGACTGAACATGTGAGTGCGCGCCGGCCTACGCCTTCAAGGGGTAGGCTTTTTTTGGCTATTAATCTAGAGAGACACCGGCGCGCCTTGCTGAATGCCTAGAAGACCCCAAGCAAAAAGCACTCTAAAAATAAACACTTGAACATATCTTCATGTGTGTTATTATTTGTCTACGGGGTATCCGAAAGGCGTAAGGACCACGCCATTATTTTTAACGTCAAGGAGTATTGACCATGTCCAAGAAAATTCGCTTTGCTGTTCTGCTTTCCGCACTTTTTGCTGCTGGAGTAAACGCTCAACCGTTCGCCGCAGATATGACACGGCAACAGGTCCAGGAGGATCTGGCTGCTTGGAGGCAATCTGGGTTGGAAGCGTTGTCTCGCGGCGAAAGCGGCCCGGATACGTTCAGCCCTCAATACCAGGCTGCCTTTCAGCGCTACTTGCAATTGACCCAAGGTGATATGTATCAGGCGCCCTCAGCAGGAAAGACTCGTGCTGAAGTGATGGCTGATTTGGAACTGTGGAAAATCTCCGGCATGCACGCGTTCACCTCGCGCGGAATCACCACCGCTTCGCACACCCAAGCCTACCAACAAGCCTACGAGAGCTATCTCCAGCTCAAGCTGGGTGCGGCTTACAAGGCTCCGGTGGCATTGACTCGTGCTCAAGTAAAGAGTGATTTGGCAGATTGGCAGGTTGCGGGAATGGCTGGATTCTGGGCTGGTGAGCAGACGCCTGATACCTATAGTGATGCCTACCGCACCGCATTTGAAACCTACCAGATGCTGCGCAACAAAAAATGACTTAATGGCAGCTGCATAAAGCAGCGGTCGGATGGTTCAGCCAGAAAGAGATTCTTTCTTTTTTTTGAATAAACATACAAACAAGTGTTCATTTGTTTGCATAACATTCCGATCGCTGATTTGTGCGTCCTGCCACGGCGATTACTCAGAGAACCAGGAGATTGATATGTCTTTGGAAACATTGGACGGCACAGGAGCGCAGGACGAACAACTGGGCTTTCGGGTCGAAGGTATGGATTGCGCCAGTTGCGTCGGCAAGATTGAAACAGCGCTTGGTCGAATTGATGGCGTATCAAATGTACAGGTTAATTTTACAAATGAGACGCTGACGTTGACGCGCAGCACAAGTAGCCGAAATACTGCACGCGACATTGCCAAGAAAATCCGGTCCCTGGGCTTCGACGTGCAGGCACTGCCCGCGTCCGAAATGTCCGCAGCACCTGCACCGTGCCATGCGGCCCACGCGCATGACCACGCCGGCTGCGGCGGCCACCATGACCATGGGCATGCCCACGACCACGGGCACGATCATTCGCACGGCAAAGCGTGCGGTGATGACCATGGGCATGGCCATGCTCACGGCCATGCCCATGCCCATGACCACGGTCACGATCACGGGGCCTGCAGCGGGCATGACCATGCGCCGGCCTCTGCCTCCCGTGGAGCACCCAGCACGCCCCCCAACGTGTCCATGCGCGTCGAGGGCATGGACTGCGCCAGTTGCGTCGGCAAGATCGAAACGGCGCTCGCTCGCATGGATGGCGTGTCCGATGCCCGCATAAACTTCACCGCAGAAACGCTGGAATTGACGCTCGCGTCTGGCGGCCCCACGCAGCTCGGCCACATCGAGAAGACCATCAAGAGCCTGGGCTTCGGCGTCTCCGACGTGCGCCGCCATGATGGCTCAGCACCCGCGGCCCCAGCAGCAGCATCGACGGCGCGCCATCAGCGCTGGTGGCAGACGAAGAAAGGCAAGCACGTGCTGGGCCTGGGCGGCCTGATGGGCTCGGCCTACGCGATCGCGCAGTTCGTTCCTGGCTACGCTGAATGGATCTTCGCCGCTGCGGTGATCGCGGGCGTGCTGCCGTTCGCTCGCAAAGCCTTCGCGCTGGCTGTGTCAGGCTCGCCGTTCTCTATCGAAACGCTGATGGTCGTCGCCTCGCTGGGCGCGCTCGTGATAGGCGAGGCCGAGGAAGCTGCTGCCGTGGTGTTCCTGTTCGCGATCGGCGAGCTGCTGGAAAGCGTGGCCGCCGGCCGCGCGCGCGCCGGCATCAAGGCGCTGGCCTCCCTGGTGCCTAAGACGGCGGTACTGCTCGATGCCGCGGGCGGGCAGCGCGAAGTGCCCGCCGCTTCCCTGCGCGTGAGCGACCGCGTGCTGGTGCGCCCTGGTGACCGGGTGCCTGCGGACGGCAAGATCCTCCGCGGTGAAAGCAGCCTGGACGAGTCGCCTATCACCGGCGAGTCCGTACCGCGTCAAAAGGCTATCGGTGCCGACGTGTTCGCCGGCTCCATCAACGTCGATGGCGTGCTCGAAGTACAAGTCGAGAAGACGGCATCGGACAACACCATTTCTCGCATCATCCAACTGGTGGAGCAGGCGCAGTCCTCCAAGGCGCCCACGGCTCGCTTCATCGAAAAGTTCAGCCGCTACTACACCCCTGCCGTCATGGCCATCGCGGCGTTGATCGTGGTGGTTCCGCCACTTGCCATGGGTGGCGACTGGGGTACCTGGCTGTACCGCGGCCTCGCACTGCTGTTGATTGCCTGCCCATGTGCGCTGGTGCTCTCCACACCGGCGGCCATCGCCTCGGGCCTTGCGGTGGCCACGCGACGGGGCCTGCTGATCAAGGGTGGCAACGCGTTGGAAACCATCGGCCGCGTGCGCGCCATTGCCTTCGACAAGACTGGCACGCTGACCGAGGGCAAGCCGCGCATCACCGAGGTCCTGCCCTTCGGGCTGTTCAAGCATCAACAGGTCCTTGCGCTTGCCGCCGCTGTCGAGTCCGGCTCAAACCATCCCTTGGCGAAGGCCATTGTCGCCCATGCCAAGAGCCTGGACGTGGCGATTCCCCAGGCCACGGGCGCATCGGCCATTGCCGGCAAGGCGGTGCGCGCCACCGTGAACGGCAGTGCGCTCGCTGTCGGATCGCCCGCCCATGCGGAACAGACGGCCACGCTGACAGCCGCGCACCGCAGGGAAATCGACAAGCTGGAGGATGGCGGCAAGACCGTGGTGGTCCTGTTCGACGAAGCCAGCAAGAACGTTCTGGGCCTGCTGGCCCTGCGCGACGAGCCCCGCCGCGACGCGCGCGAAGGCGTGGCCCAGCTCAACGCCATGGGCGTGCGCTCGGTCATGCTGACCGGCGACAACCGCCGCACCGCGCAGGCGATCGCCGGCAAGCTGGGCATCGAGTGGGAGGCCGAGCTGCTGCCGCAGGACAAGCTGCGCTTGGTCAACGAGATGAAGCGTGATGCCAAGGTGGCGATGGTCGGCGACGGCATCAACGACGCGCCGGCCCTGGCGACCGCCGACGTGGGTATCGCCATGGGCGGCGGCACGGACGTGGCGCTGGAAACCGCCGATGCCGCGCTGCTCAAGAGCCGCGTCACGGACGTGGCCCACCTGGTGGCCCTGTCGCGGGCGACGATGGCCAACATTCACCAAAACGTCGTATTCGCCATTGGCCTCAAGGGCTTGTTCCTGGTCACCACCGTGTTGGGTATCACCGGCTTGTGGGTTGCCGTGCTGGCCGACACCGGCGCCACGGCCCTGGTCACGCTGAACGCACTGCGCCTGCTGCGCTTCAAGGGCGCGCCGGAGGCCAACCACGGCGACGACGCCGGGCGTCCCACCACCTTGCCCGTGCCGTCTGCCCGCTGAGGCAACAAGAGGGCTTGACCTTGCCGTCGTTGTAACGCCTAGCCTCCACACAAATGTCTGCAGAGCGCTTCGGAAGGGCCGGAGTCCTGCATCCAAGAAAGGGTCACTTCCATGCGTAAAAAAATCAGAATCATTGTGGTGGCAGGCGTCATCGCAGCCGTCGGGGGGATAGCGATCGCTGCCCGCGACGCCAAGGACGAGGGCAAGGCCGCGGCGCCCCCGGCGGGCGCGCCGATGGCGCCGCAGGTGCCCGTGGCCGAGGTCATTACCCGCACGGTCGCGCCATCGGCCGAGTACACCGGCTTCCTGGCCGCGCCCAAGACCGTCGAGCTGCGCTCGCGGGTCGGCGGCGCCGTCGATGCGGTGAGCGTTCCCGAAGGTAGCCTCGTGCGCAAGGGCCAACTGCTGTTCCAGATCGACCCGAGGCCGTTCCAGGTTGCGCTCGACACGGCCGTGGCGCAACTGCGTCAGGCCGAGGTGCTGGCCAGCCAGGCCCAGGCCGACTTTGACCGCGCCGAGCGCCTGGTGGCGACCGGCGCCGTCGCGCGCAAGACCTATGACGATGCCGCCTCCGCACGCAACGCGCGCCAGGCTCAGGTGCAGGCGGCTAAGGCCGCCGTTGCTGCGGCTCAGCTGGACCTGTCCTACGCCCGCGTCACTGCGCCCATCGCCGGGCGCGTCGACCGCGTGCTCGTGACCGAGGGCAACTTGGTCAGCGGTGGCGGCGCCGGCGCGGCCACGCTGCTGACCACGATCGTATCCATCGACCCGTTGCACGTGTACTTCGACATTGATGAGGCCACCTATCTCAACGTCGTCAGCCGCTCGCGGCCCGCTGCGGGCGCCGGTAGCAAGGCTTCGCTGCCCGTGCAGCTCGGGCTGACCACGGACAAGGGTTTCCCGCACAAGGGCGCGCTTGACTTCGTCGGCAACACCATTGACCGAAGCACCGGCACGATCCGCGCGCGCGCCGTTGTGCCCAACCCGGATGGGCGCATGGCACCCGGCATGTTCGCCCGGGCCAAGCTGTCCACCGGCGCGGCGCGCGAGGCCGTCCTGATCGACGATCAGGCCGTGGGCACCGACCAAGGGCGCAACTACGTGCTGGTTGTGGGCGAGAACAACCAGGCCCAGTACCGGCCCATCGAACTGGGGCCGGTGGTGGACGGGCTGCGCGTCATCAACGGCGGCCTGCAGGCCGGTGAGAAGATCATCATCAAGGGCCTCGTGCGCCCCGGCATGGCGGTCACGCCGCGCATGGTGCCCATGCAGGCGCCCGCGGCACCGGCCGCCGGCGCGGCCGGCGCGACCAAGGCTGCGGCAAACGCTCCGGCTCCCGCTGCGGCGCCTGCCAAGGCCGGTGGCGCGGACCCCGCCAAGGCTGACGGCGCGGCCGGCTCGGCGGAGGCCCGCAAATGAATTTCCCCCGCTTCTTCATCAACCGGCCGATCTTCGCCATCGTCCTGTCGGTGCTGATGCTGATCGCAGGCGCGATCAGCTACTTCCAGCTGCCGCTGAGCGAATACCCGCAGGTCACGCCTCCCACGGTGCAGGTCACCGCTAGCTATCCCGGTGCCAACCCGCAAGTGATCGCCGATACCGTGGCATCACCGCTGGAGCAGGCGATCAACGGCGTAGAAGGCATGATGTACATGCAGTCTCAGATGTCCACCGACGGGAAAATGGTGCTCACCGTCTCCTTCGAGCAGCATATCAACGCCGACATTGCGCAGATCCAGGTGCAAAACCGGGTCTCGCGGGCGTTGCCGCGCCTACCGCCTGAAGTTCAGCGCATCGGTGTTGTCACCGAGAAAACGTCGCCGGACGTTCTCATGGTGGTGCATTTGCTTTCGCCTGGAGGTCGATATGATCCGCTGTACGTCTCCAACTACGCCACACTTCATGTGAAGGATGAGCTGGCTCGTACGCCAGGCGTCGGCGATGTCCTAGTCTGGGGCGCCGGGGAGTATTCGATGCGGGTCTGGCTCGAACCCGCCAAGGTCGCTGCTCGTGGGCTGATCGCGAGCGACGTGGTTGCCGCCATCCGCGAGCAGAACATACAGGTTGCCGCTGGTTCGGTTGGTCAGCAGCCGGATGCCTCGGCGGCGTTCCAGGTCACGGTCAACACTCTGGGCCGACTGTCGAGCGAGGAGCAATTCGGCGAGATCGTCGTGAAGACGGGCGCCGACGGCCAGGTAACTCGCCTGCGGGATGTCGCCCGCATCTCGATGGGGGCCGATTCCTACTCTTTGCGCAGCCTGCTCAATGGCGAGCCGGCGGTGGGGATACAGATCATCCAGAGCCCGGGCGCGAACGCGCTGGATGTGTCTAGCGCGGTGCGCGCGGCAATGGACCGACTTCAAGCCAAGTTCCCCGACGGCATTGAGTATAGCGTCGCCTACGACCCCACGGTCTTCGTGCGCGCCTCGCTCCAGTCCGTCGCCGTCACGCTGCTGGAGGCCATCTTCCTGGTGGTGATCGTGGTGGTGCTGTTCCTGCAATCTTGGCGCGCGTCGATCATTCCACTGATCGCCGTGCCGGTCTCGCTGGTCGGCACGTTCGCGGTGATGCACATGTTCGGCTTCTCGCTGAACACGCTGTCGCTGTTTGGCCTCGTGCTCTCCATCGGCATCGTGGTGGATGACGCCATCGTGGTGGTGGAGAACGTGGAGCGCCACATAGCGCTGGGCGAATCACCCAAGGACGCGGCGCGCAAGGCGATGGATGAAGTGACTGGCCCGATCCTGGCCATCACCTCGGTGCTGGCAGCGGTCTTCATCCCCTCGGCGTTCCTGTCGGGGCTGCAGGGCGAGTTCTATCGCCAATTCGCGCTAACCATCGCGTTCTCGACCATCCTGTCGGCGATCAACTCGCTTACGCTGTCGCCAGCGCTGGCCGCCATCCTGCTCAAGCCGCACCACGGCGCGGCCAAGCCCGATCGTCTCACGCGCATCATCGACGGCGTGTTCGGCGGCTTCTTCCGCCGCTTCAACCGCTTCTTCGATCGCGCCTCGAATTCCTACGTCGGGGGCGTGCGCCGCGCGGTGCGCGGCAGCGCCATCGTGCTGCTGCTCTACGTCGGCTTCCTGGGCCTGACCTGGCTGGGCTTCCACAAGGTGCCTGCGGGCTTCGTGCCGGCCCAGGACAAGTACTATCTCGTGGGCATCGCCCAGCTTCCGACCGGCGCCTCGCTGGATCGCACCGAGGCGGTCGTCAAGGAGATGACCAAGATCGCACTGGCTGAGCCGGGCGTCGAGAGCGTGGTGGCCTTCCCGGGCCTGTCGGTCAATGGACCGGTGAACCAGCCGAACACCGCGCTGATGTTCGCCATGCTCAAGCCCTTCGATGAGCGCAAGGACCCGTCGCTGTCGGCCTTCGCCATCCAGGGCAAGCTCATGGGCAAGTTCAGCCAGATCCCGGACGGCTTCGTTGGCATCTTCCCGCCGCCGCCGGTGCCGGGCCTGGGTTCGATGGGCGGCTTCAAGCTGCAGATCGAGGACCGGGCGGGCCTGGGTCCCGAGGCGCTTGCGCAGGCACAGGGCCAGATCATGGGCAAGGCCATGCAGGCGCCCGAGCTGGCGAACATGCTCGCCAGCTTCCAGACCAATGCGCCGCAGTTGCAGGTGGACATCGACCGGGTGAAGGCCAAGTCGCAGGGCGTATCGCTGACCGAGGTGTTCGACACCCTGCAGGTCAACCTTGGCTCGCTCTACGTCAACGACTTCAACCGCTTCGGTCGCACCTACCGGGTCATGGCCCAGGCCGATGCGCAGTTCCGCATGCAGGCTGAGGACATAGGCATGCTCAAGGTGCGCAATGCAGCGGGCGACATGATCCCGCTGAGCGCGATCGCGACCATCGAGCGCAGTTCCGGCCCCGACCGGGTGATGCATTACAACGGCTTTCCCTCGGCCGACATCAGCGGCGGGCCAGCGCCGGGCTACTCGTCCGGCCAGGCCACCGCCGCGATTGAGAAGATCGTGAGCGAATCGCTGCCGGACGGTATGACCTACGAATGGACGGACCTGACTTTCCAGGAAAAACGGGTTGGCAACACGGCGATCTACATCTTCGCGCTGGCGGTGCTGCTCGCCTTCCTGTTCCTGGCGGCCCAGTACAACAGTTGGTCGCTGCCGTTCGCTGTGCTGCTGATTGCACCCATGGCGCTGCTCTCGGCGATCGCCGGCGTCTGGCTCTCTGGGGGCGACAACAACATCTTCACGCAGATCGGTTTCGTGGTGCTGGTCGGCCTGGCTGCCAAGAACGCGATCCTGATCGTGGAGTTCGCCCGCGCGAAGGAAAGCGAAGGGGCCGATCCGCTGGCAGCCGTGCTCGAAGCCGCGCGCTTGCGGCTGCGCCCGATCTTGATGACGTCGTTCGCCTTCATCGCTGGCGTGGTGCCGCTGGTGCTGGCCAGCGGTGCGGGCGCCGAGATGCGCCACGCCATGGGCATCGCGGTGTTCGCCGGCATGCTGGGCGTGACGGTATTCGGCCTGGTGCTGACGCCGGTGTTCTACGTTGTGGTGCGCAAGCTGGCGCTGCGCCGCGAAGCGCGCCATGCCCGTGGCGGCATGACCGACCAGCACGCATGACGGCCAGGAGGACATACGACATGAAAACATCTTTCGCATTCACACGACCCGCCAGGACGCTGGCGCCGCTCGCCCTCGCGGCGGCGCTGGCTGGCTGCTCCATGGCACCGAAGTATGACCGGCCCGCAGCGCCGATCGACACGGCCTATCCCTCGGGCGCGGCCTATGTGGAACTGGCGGCCGCGACGCCCGACGACGCGATCACGGCCGAGATCGGTTGGCGGGACTTCTTCCGCGACCCGCTGCTGCAGCAGTTGATCGGCATTTCGCTGGAGAACAACCGCGACATGCACAAAGCCGCGCTCAACGTGGAGGCGGCTCAGGCGCTGTACCGTATCCAGCGTGCCGAGATGCTGCCGAACCTGGGCGTTTCCGCCCGCGGCGCGTCAGAGCGCGTACCGGCCGACCTCAGTACCACGGGGCAAAGCGACGTGCTCCGGCGCTACGACGTGGCCGGGGTGACGGCCGCCTGGGAGCTGGACCTGTGGGGCCGCATCCGCAGCCTCAACGACCGGGCGCTGGCGTCCTACCTGGCCCTCGACGAGACCCGCATCGCCACGCAGATGAGCCTGGTGTCCGAGGTGGCCAGCGCCTACCTCACGCTGCGCGCCGACCAGGAACTGCTGCGCCTGACGAGCGACACCCTCGCCACACAGAAGCGCTCCTATGACCTGACCACCCAACTGGTGGAAGCGGGAAATTCCACGCAGCTCGACCTGCGCCGCGCGGAGATCGCGCTGCGCACCGCCGAGGCCAACCGCGCCGCCTACACGCGGCAGGCGGCCAAGGACCGCAACGCGCTGGTGCTGCTGCTGGGCCAGCCGCTGACGCCGGAGCTGTCCCGGCAGCTTGACGAGGCCGTGGCGCTGCCGGACGACATCGTGCCGACCGACCTGCCGAGCGGCCTGCCGTCCGAACTGCTCGCGCGTCGGCCGGACATCCGCGCCGCCGAGCAGATGCTGATCGGCGCCAACGCCAACATCGGCGCGGCGCGGGCCGCGTTCTTCCCGACGATTAGCCTCACGGGCTCGGCGGGCACGGCCAGCGCTTCGCTGGACGGCCTGTTCGATTCGGGCTCGCGGGCCTGGAGCTTCCTGCCGCAGATCACGCTGCCCATCTTCCGCGGCGGCGCGTTGCGAGCCAATCTGGACGTGGCACAGGTACAAAAGAGGATCGAAATCGCCAACTACGAGAAGTCTATCCAGGCGGCCTTTGCTGAGGTGGCTGACGGCTTGGCGGGCAAGCGCACGCTTGATGAGCAGATCCGCTCGGAGCAGCTCCTGGTAGCGGCTAGCCAGAAAGCCTACCAACTAGCCGAGCAACGCTTCCAGGAAGGCGTGGACGACAACCTCACCTTGCTCGATGCGCAACGCACACAGTACGGTGCGCAGCAGACCCTGGTGCGCACGCGCCTGACGCGGCTGAACAACCTCATCCACCTCTACAAGGCGCTGGGTGGCGGCTGGACTGAGCACACGGTGCAATCGGGCGCCACCGGGCAACCATCCGCCCGGTCGCCGGGATAAGGGCTATGCGCAACGGCGGCGTTCCCCATCGTTGCGCACGGAGAACCGGATGAGGATCGGTGAACTTGCGCGCTTGACGGGCACCCCCCCGGAGAACATTCGGTTCTACGAGCGGGAGGGCCTGTTGCAAGCCCCGGAGCGGTCACGCAACAACTATCGGCGCTATGGCCCGGCCCATGTCGAACGGCTTCACCTGATTCGCAACTACCGTGCCTCGGGAATCGGCCTGGATGACGTGCGCCGCCTACTGGGTTGGGCACATGAGGGGTTCCTGGAACCTGAGCTGCTAAGGCAGGCTGTCCAAGGCCATCTCGCCTGTGTTGAGGAACGCATGGAGCAACTGATCCAGGTGAAAGAGCACCTGCTCGCATTGGCCCTGCACGGTGCTGCTTCCGCCGGGGCTTCCGAGGATGGACCGGCTCGCGATGGTTCGTGAGCATCGCATGTCCATATAACTGAATATATATTCATGCGTGTAATATTTCCGGCCAGACAAACGAATAAGAAAGACGCCCATGACCGACCAGAGCATCACGCGCCGAAACATCGGCGTTCTCACCGCCGCGCAGGCGCTCGGCGGCGCCAGCGCGCCCATCGTGATGTCGCTGGGTGGGCTGGTCGGCCAGCAGCTTGCCAAGAATTCGGCCTGGATCACCTTGCCCGTGAGTCTGTTCGGCCTGGGTCTTGCCATCGGCACCTTGCCTGCCGCCTTCATCATGCGGCACCATGGCCGCCGCAACGGATACGTGGTGGGGGTCGGCTTCGGCGTGGCCTCGGGCCTGATCGCCGCGTTGGGCATCATGCTGGCCTCGTTCTGGATCTTCTGCGCCGGCACCTTCCTGGCGGGCTTCTACGGCGCGTATGTGCAGAGCTACCGCTTCGCAGCCGCCGACACCGCCGAGGACGCGCTTAAGGC
>JAFEFC010000022.1 GCA_018240785.1 Pseudomonadota bacterium
AGTCGGCATAGGTCACGTAGCGGTCGAAGATGTTCTGGCCGTACTCGGAGTAGCTCTCGAGGTAGGCTGTCTGGCTCGCCTTGCCGATGAACTCCGCGTTGCGCGGCGCCAGGTACTCCTTGATGTACGCCATGTAGCGCGCTTCGCTGTCGGGCGGGTACTGTTCCTGCTCGATCTGCTGCTCGAGCACATACATCAGGTGCACCGGGTTGGCGGCCACTTCGCGGTGGTCGAAGTTGAAGACCTTCGACAGCACCTTGAAGGCGAAGCGGGTCGACAGCCCGGTCATGCCCTCGTCGACGCCGGCGTAGTCGCGGTACTCCTGGTAGCTCTTGGCCTTCGGGTCGGTGTCCTTGAGGTTCTCGCCGTCATACACCCGCATCTTGGAGAAGATGCTGGAGTTCTCGGGCTCCTTCAGGCGCGACAGCACCGAGAACTGGGCCATCATCTTCAGCGTGTCCGGGGCGCACGGCGCCTCCGACAGCGAGCTGTGGACGAGCAGCTTCTCGTAGATGCGGATCTCGTCGGACACGCGCAGGCAGTAGGGCACCTTGACCGTATAGATGCGGTCGAGGAAGGCCTCGTTGTTCTTGTTGTTCTTGAACGCCACCCACTCGGATTCATTCGAGTGCGCCATCACGATGCCGTCGAACGGGATTGCGCCGAAGCCTTCGGTACCCTTGTAGTTGCCTTCCTGCGTGGCGGTCAGCAGCGGATGCAGCACCTTGATCGGCGCCTTGAACATCTCGACGAATTCGAGCAGCCCGCGGTTGGCCAGGCATAGGCCGCCGGAGTAGCTGTAGGCGTCGGGGTCGTCCTGCGAATACTGCTCGAGTTTGCGGATGTCGATCTTGCCCACCAGCGACGAGATGTCCTGGTTGTTCTCGTCGCCCGGTTCGGTCTTGGCCACGGCCGTCTGCTTGAGCACCGAAGGCGTGAGCTTGACCACGCGGAACTTGGTGATGTCGCCGCCGAACTCGTTCAGTCGCTTGACCGCCCACGGGCTCATGATGGTGTTGAGATAACGCCGCGGAATGCCGTAGTCCTCTTCCAGGATGCGGCCATCCTCATTGACGTCGAACAGTCCCAGCGGTGATTCGTTCACCGGCGAGTCCTTGATCGCGTAGAAGGGCACCTTCTCGATCAGGCTCTTGAGCTTCTCGGCGAGCGAGGACTTGCCGCCACCGACCGGCCCGAGCAGGTAGAGGATCTGCTTCTTCTCTTCCAGGCCCTGCGCCGCATGGCGGAAGTAGGAGACGATGTGCTCGATCACCTCTTCCATGCCGTAGAAATCACGGAAAGCGGGGTAGATCTTGAGCACCTTGTTGGAGAAGATGCGCGACAGGCGCGGATCGAGCCGGGTGTCGACGAGCTCCGGTTCGCCGATCGCCATCAGCATGCGCTCGGCCGCCGTGGCATAGGCGGTGCGGTCGCTGCGGCACAATTCGAGATAGTCCTGCAGGGATATCTCTTCCTCCCGCGCAGCTTCGTAGCGGGCCTGGTAGGCGTTGAAGATGGTCATCGCAATGTCTCCTTGCTTTGGGGCCGTTTGGCGGCTCGAAGAGTTATGTGCCTGCGGTCGCGGAGGGAAGCGCGGCGCCGCCCGGTCTGCGTTGGTGCATGTGCCGAGTCTGACGCTGAGAGACTCTCCGTGCGCGCGAGTTCCATGCTGATTTGTGCTTTTTTGCATAGCCGGCAGCATGTTTTTCGCGTCGTCCGACGCTGGAGGGAACCATCGGACCCTGTGCTAGAATCCAAAGTTTCTTCAAACGCGTTCGCGGTGGCTTAGCGCTGAGCAGCCCTTGCTTTTAGCTTAGATCACGCCCTCGAGGACGGATTTTTTTACTTGTCAGGATCCAGGATCGACCTAATGCAGACCAACCAGGAAGCCAACAGCGCGCTGGAGCGCCGCATCGACATGTCCGTGGCGCTGGCGGACATCGAAAAGGAAGTGGATGCGCGCCTCAAGCGCATGGCTCGTACCGTCAAGATGGCCGGTTTCCGCCCGGGCAAGGTTCCGTTGAAGATCGTCGCCCAGACGCATGGTCCGCAGGCCCGTTCCGAAGCGATCGGCGCGGCGGTGGAGCGCGCTTTCGGCGAGCAGGTGCGCGAGCAGAACCTGCGTGTCGCGGGCTATCCGCGCATCGAACCCAAGGAGGCTTCGAGCGCTGACGTGCTGGAATTCAGCGCCGTGTTCGAGGTCTATCCGGAGGTGGTGCCGGGCGACCTCGCCGGCCAGAAGGTGGAGCGTCCGGTGCTGGAAGTGACCGATGCCGAAGTTGACAAGACGATCGAAGTGCTGCGCAAGCAGCGCACCACCTTCGTTGCCGCCGACCGCGCTGCGGGCGAGGGCGATCGGGTGGCGATCGACTTCGCCGGGCGCAAGGATGGCGAACTGTTCGAGGGCGGATCGGGCCAGGACTTCCCCTTCGTGATCGGTGCCGGCTCTATGCTCAAGGATTTCGAGAACGCGGTGGTCGGTCTGAAGGCAGGCGAAAGCAAGACGTTCGACATGACCTTCCCCGACGATTACCACGCCCAGAACCTTGCGGGCCAGGCCGTCCAGTTCGAAGTTTCGGTGAAGGCGGTCGAGGCTCCGGTGCTGCCGGAAGTGAACAGCGACTTTGCCAAGGCGCTCGGCGTCGCCGACGGTGACGTGGCAAAGCTGCGCGAAGAAGTCAAGACCAACCTCGAGCGCGAGGTGAAGCGTCGCATCCAGGCAAAGGTCAAGGAGCAGGTCATGGAAGCCCTGCTGGCGGCCACGCCGATCGAAGTGCCCAAGGCGCTGGTGCAGGCCGAGTCGAACCAGCTCGCCGACAACGCCCGGCGTGACCTCGAGATGCGCGGTCTCAAGAGCAAGGACATCCCGGTCGAGTCGTCGTGGTTCGCCGACCAGGCGGAGCGCCGTGTCAAGCTGGGCCTGATCATGGCCGAGCTCGTCAAGGCCAATGAACTGCATGCCAAGCCGGAGCAGGTGCGTGCGCTGATCGAAGAAATGGCCCAGAGTTACGAAGACCCGGCCGAACTGGTACGCTGGTATTACGCGCAGCCGGACCGCCTGGCTCAGGCCGAGTCGGTTGTGATCGAGGACAACGTGGTCGCCTGGGTGTGCGAGAAGGCCGACACGAGCGACAAGTCGATCGCGTTTGACGAACTGATGGGTAACGCGGCCTGATGCCGCAAAGGGTCTGACGAATGATGCAAGGAACACCACAGCACAACAGCGACTGGAACCCGGTCGGTCTCGGCCTGGTACCGATGGTGGTCGAACAGAGCGGTCGTGGCGAACGCGCCTACGACATCTATTCGCGCCTTCTGAAGGAGCGGGTGGTGTTCCTCGTCGGCCCCGTCAATGACGTGACGGCCAATCTGATCGTCGCCCAGTTGCTCTTCCTGGAGTCGGAGAATCCGGACAAGGACATCTATTTCTACATCAATTCTCCGGGCGGTTCGGTCACGGCCGGCATGGCGATCTACGACACCATGCAGTTCATCAAGCCGCACGTGAGCACCCTGTGCATCGGCCAGGCTGCGAGCATGGGTGCCTTCCTGCTGGCGGCGGGGGAGAAGGGCAAGCGTTATTGCCTGCCCAACTCCCGCGTGATGATCCATCAGCCGCTGGGCGGGTTCCAGGGCCAGGCGTCGGACATCGAGATCCATGCCCGCGAGATCCTGTACCTGCGCGAGCGCCTCAACAGCATGCTGGCCAAGCACACCGGCCAGACCATCGAACAGATCGAGAAAGACACCGACCGCGACAACTTCATGTCCGCCGCGGCAGCCGTCGAATACGGGCTGATCGACAAGGTGCTGACCAGCCGCGCCGACGCCTGATCCGGGAGAACAGACCATGTCGGACAAGAAAGGCAGCGCCGAGAAGCTGCTCTACTGCTCCTTCTGCGGCAAGAGCCAGCACGAAGTCCGCAAACTGATTGCCGGCCCGTCCGTATTCATTTGCGATGAATGCATCGAGCTGTGCAACGACATCATCCGCGACGAGATCGGTGCCGGCACGGATATCGAAGGCGTCAGGGGCGACCTGCCCACGCCGCGCGAGATCTGCGAGACGCTCGACGAGTACGTGATCGGGCAATCCCTCGCCAAGCGCAGCTTGTCGGTAGCGGTGTACAATCATTACAAGCGCCTGCGTCACCTGTCGGGAAAGCAGGACGATGTCGAACTGGCCAAGAGCAACATCCTGCTGATCGGCCCCACCGGCTCCGGCAAGACCTTGCTCGCCCAGACGCTTGCGCGGCTGCTCAACGTCCCGTTCGTGATGGCCGATGCCACGACCTTGACCGAGGCCGGCTATGTCGGCGAGGACGTCGAGAACATCATCCAGAAGCTGCTGCAAAAGTGCGACTACGACGTCGACAAGGCGCAGCAGGGCATCGTTTACATCGACGAGATCGACAAGATCTCGCGCAAGGCGGACAACCCTTCCATCACCCGTGACGTATCGGGCGAAGGCGTGCAGCAGGCGCTGCTCAAGCTGATCGAGGGTACGGTCGCCTCCATTCCTCCTCAGGGTGGGCGCAAGCATCCCAACCAGGATTTCATTCAGGTCGACACCACCAATGTGCTGTTCATCTGCGGCGGTGCCTTCGACGGCCTGGAGAAGATCATCCGCAACCGGACGGAGAAGGTCGGTATTGGCTTCGGCGCAGAGGTGAAGAGCCGCGATGGCGGCAGCCTCACGGAGACTTTCCGCCAGGTCGAGCCGGAGGACCTGATCAAGTTCGGGCTCATTCCCGAGTTGATCGGCCGGCTTCCGGTCGTGGCGACGCTGCAGGAACTGGACGAGGACGCCCTGATCCAGATACTCGTGGAGCCAAAGAACGCGCTGGTCAAGCAGTATCAGAAGCTGTTCTCCATGGAAGGCGTCGAACTCGAGATCCGGCCTGCGGCATTGCACGCGGTCGCTCGCAAGGCGATCAAGCGCAAGACGGGCGCTCGCGGGTTGCGCTCCATCCTCGAGGCCGCCCTGCTCGACATCATGTACGACCTGCCGACGCTCGAAGGCGTATCCAAGGTGGTGGTGGACGAGAGCACCATTCAGGATTCATCCAAGCCCTTGCTCATCTACGCCGAGCAGCAGAAGGTTTCGGGCTCCAACTGATGCCCCCCGCGGCCGGATTTCATCCGGTCGCCACCCGCCGCTTGAATTTCCAGGTCACGCCCACATATGGGTGTGACCTTTCTGATAAGGAAAATGAAAATGTCGGGTCCCGCTGACCTCCCCAACGAACAACTGGAACTGCCGCTGCTGCCGCTGCGCGACGTAGTGGTGTTTCCGCACATGGTCATCCCCCTGTTCGTCGGGCGGCCGAAATCGATCAAGGCGCTGGAGAGTGCGATGGAAGCGGGCAAGGGCATCCTGCTCGTCGCGCAAAAATCCGCCTCCAAGGACGAACCTGCGGTCGAGGATCTCTATTCGATCGGATGCGTGGCCAACATCCTGCAGATGCTGAAGTTGCCGGACGGCACGATCAAGGTGCTGGTCGAGGGCGTGCAGCGTGCGCGCCTCGACTCGGTCGAGGACCTGCGACAGCTTTTCGTCGCGAAGGTCACTCCCATATCCGTGCCTGAACCCGGCAACAACGAGGTCGAGGCGATGCGCCGCGCGATCATCGCCCAGTTCGACCAGTACGTTAAGCTGAACAAGAAGATCCCGCCGGAAATCCTGACGTCGCTCGCCGGGATCGAGGAAGCCGGCCGCCTCGCCGACACGATCGCGGCACATCTTCCGCTCAAGCTCGAGCAGAAACAGGAAGTGCTCGAGATCTTCAACACTGGTGATCGTCTCGACCGTCTGCTCAACCAGCTCGAGGCTGAACTCGACATCCTCCAGGTCGAGAAGCGCATCCGCGGCCGCGTGAAGCGGCAGATGGAGAAGAGCCAGCGCGAGTATTACCTCAACGAACAGGTAAAGGCCATCCAGAAGGAGCTCGGCGAAGGCGAGGACGGCGCCGATCTCGACGAGATGGACAAGAAGATCAAGTCCGCCGGGATGCCCAAGGAGGCGCTCGCCAAGGCCGAGGCCGAGTTCAAGAAGCTGCGCCTGATGTCGCCGATGTCTGCGGAAGCGACGGTCGTGCGCAATTACATCGACACGCTGATCGGCCTGCCGTGGAAGAAGAAATCGCGCGTCAGCAAGGACCTGGCTGAAGCCGAGAAGATCCTCGACAAGGATCATTACGGCCTCGAGCGCGTGAAGGAGCGCATCCTCGAGTATCTCGCGGTGCAGCAGCGCGTCGACAAGGTCAAGGCGCCCATCCTGTGCCTGGTCGGTCCTCCTGGCGTGGGTAAGACTTCGCTTGGCCAGTCCATCGCGAAGGCGACCAACCGCAAGTTCATTCGCATGGCGCTGGGCGGCGTGCGCGACGAGGCCGAGATCCGCGGTCACCGACGCACCTACATCGGTTCGATGCCGGGCAAGATCCTGCAGAACATGAACAAGGTCGGGGTGAAGAACCCGCTCTTCCTGCTCGACGAGGTGGACAAGCTCGGCATGGATTTCCGCGGCGATCCGTCCTCGGCGCTGCTGGAGGTGCTCGACCCCGAGCAGAACCACACCTTCCAGGATCATTACGTTGAGGTCGATTTCGACCTCTCGGACGTGATGTTCGTCGCCACTGCGAACACGCTGAACATCCCGGCCGCGCTGCTCGACCGCATGGAAGTGATCCGCCTTTCCGGTTACACGGAAGACGAGAAGGTCAACATTTCGACGCGCTACCTGCTGCCCAAGCAGATGAAGAACAACGGCCTCAAGCGCGACGAGTTGTCGGTGACCGACGAGGCATTGCGTGACGTGGTGCGTTACTACACGCGGGAGGCAGGTGTACGCGGCATGGAGCGCGAGATCTCGAAGATCTGCCGCAAGGTCGTCAAGCAGCTCGTGCTGCGCAAGCGCTCGAGCAAGATCGTCGTCAATGCCAAGAACCTCGACAAGTTCCTCGGTGTGCGCAAGTACAGCTTCGGGATGGCCGAGAAGCAGAACCAGATCGGTCAGGTCACCGGCCTTGCGTGGACCGAGGTGGGCGGTGAATTGCTGACGGTGGAAGCCGTTCAGTTGCCCGGCAAGGGCAAGGTGATGACGACCGGCAAGCTCGGCGAAGTCATGCAGGAATCCATCCAGGCCGCTTTGTCCGTCGTGCGCAAGCGTGCCCGCTCGCTCGGGATCGCGGAAGACTTCCACCAGAAGAGCGATATCCACATTCACCTGCCGGAGGGAGCGATTCCGAAGGACGGGCCGTCCGCGGGGATCGCGATCTCGACCGCCCTGGTTTCGGTGCTGGCAGGCATTCCCGTACGCTGTGACGTTGCCATGACCGGCGAGATCACCCTGCGAGGTGAAGTGCTGGCCATTGGCGGGCTCAAGGAGAAGCTGCTGGCTGCGGTACGCGGCGGCATCCGCACTGCGCTGATTCCGGAAGACAACGTGAAGGATCTTGCGGAAATCCCCGACAACATCAAGAACGTGATCGAGATCATCCCGGTGAAGTGGATTGACCAGGTGCTGGAGCGGGCCCTCGAGCGCAGGCCGGAACCGCTTCCCGACACCCCTCCTGCTGCGGCGGAAGCGGTGGTGTCCAGGGCGGACGAAACCGGGTCCGCATCGTCGTTGAACCTGCGGGCGCATTGATCGGGCGGTGCCGACCAGGCAAGAGCCCGACCAACAGGGGCGTGGCATGCTCTGCATGCCACGCCCCTGTTGCATTTCACCCGCTTGACACGGCGATTTTTCGCGCGCTATAAATCCGATGCAGTTTGCAAGACCGCTCGAGTTTCCGTGAAAGTCACGCCGATGGCGGTTCGTTCCGAGTCGGTGACGTTGTGCAATTAGATCGCAGTACTCATCGAGGGAGCCGCTTCATGAACAAGTCTGAACTGATCGATGCAATTGCCGCTCATGCGGATATCTCAAAGGCGGCTGCCGGTCGTGCGCTCGATGGCGCACTCGAGGCGGTCCGGGGGGCGCTGGAGAAGGGGGACTCAGTGACGCTCGTCGGTTTCGGCACCTTCCATGTGGGTGAGCGTGCTGCGCGCACGGGTCGGAATCCGAGGACGGGCAAGAACATCAAGATCAAGGCAGCCAAGGTGCCGAAGTTCAGGCCTGGAAAAGGTCTCAAGGATGCGCTAAACTAATGCGCTTCGCCGGGCGGGCATTCTTCCGTTGCCCCTAAGCGCGAGGGGTGCTTAGCTCAGTCGGTAGAGCGCTAGCCTTACAAGCTGGATGTCGGCGGTTCGATCCCGTCAGCACCCACCAGTTTCCCGAAGCCCGGCCGATGTCCGGGCTTTTGCTTTGCGCGCCCTGCATGGGCGCGCTCCAGCGGGTGCAAGGCCCGCTGCAAGTTGACCACAGCAGACGAAATAAGCGCCCTTGCGCGATGGTGCGCGCCGACGTTTATGCACGCGTCGCGCGGCACGACCAAGCCGAATACCCCATATTGAGGCGAAGATTGCTTGCGCGATTGCTGCAACGCGGCAAAATTCGAGGCTTGACCTGTTCGTGCCGGACACCCGCGCTCAATCCACTTTAGCGGGAAATCCACCATGCAGCAGCAGGGCCTTGCCGAGCTTGTCGATGCCCGCATCGGGGCATTCAGGCTGACGCTTGCGCAGGAACTCGATCACGCGACAAGGACCGCACCAAGCGGGTCCGAAGCGCTGCTCGAAGGCGTGAAATCGGCGCTTGCGGCGGGCTATACGGCCTATGACCGGATGAGCCGGGCTTCAAGGGAACCGGCCGGCATTGGCGGGACCCACTTGATCGGTTTGAGCGAAGATGCTGTCCATCCGGTGCGCGAAGAGGGTGCGCAGTCAGCGCTGAAGGCCTGCGGCACAGCTCCCAAATAGGGTCTTGCAGGGCCTGAAGGTGAGCATGAATTGTGTTTCCGTGCTTGACGACCGGAAACCCGGCTCCTAAAATGCGGCCTCTTCTTTCGGGGGCGGTTAGCTCAGCGGTAGAGCACTGCCTTCACACGGCAGGGGTCACTGGTTCGATCCCAGTACCGCCCACCACCGTCCTTGCGGTGAAGTCCCCGAAAAGTTCCGATCGCGACATGCGTCCCTGCTTGTCACAGAATCGGGCGGTTAGCTCAGCGGTAGAGCACTGCCTTCACACGGCAGGGGTCACTGGTTCGATCCCAGTACCGCCCACCACATTCCGGCAAAAGGCCGACTCGCTGACGGGTCGGCCTTTCTGTTTGTGCTGCGTGACGTGCGTCAGCTTGCGCGGCTTTCCGCGGCTGTTTACCTTTCGCGTATCGAAGATGCCGAGGAGGAATGGGAATGGATCAGCGCTACCTGGACGATCTCGCGCCCGGGCAGAGGTTCGTCACGCCAGGGATCACCCTCACCGAGGCCGAGATCATCGATTTCGCCTTACGCTACGACCCCCAGCCGTTCCACCTGGATGTGGTCGCCGCGGCGCAGTCGCCTTATGGTGGCCTGATCGCCAGCGGGTTCCAGACTTTTGCGCTGTGTTTCCGCTTGTTCATCCAGAGCGGCATGCTGCAGAAGAGCAGTATCGGGTCGCCCGGTTGCGACGAACTGCGCTGGTATGCCCCGGTGCGGCCTGGCGATACGCTGCATTCCGAAGTTGAAGTGCTCGACGTCCGTCCGTCGAGGACCAAGCCCGACCGTGGCATCGCGCGCCTGCAATACCGTGCGCTGAATCAACGTGGCGAAGTGGTGGCAAGTTTCATCGGCAACCACCTGCTGTTGCGCCAGCTCGCCTGATCGCCCGTCTTGCGCCACCGAAGCTTTCTCGCAGAACCCGATCTTCTCGCGCCATGACAAATGTCCTGCCGCCGGTGCGTTATCGCATCCGCCCCCATCGCCCCGACGCCCATCTGTTTGCGGTCGACTGCATCGTCGCCGATCCCGATCCGGCTGGACAGGTTTTCCGCCTGCCTGCCTGGATTCCCGGCAGCTACATGATCCGCGAGTTCGCGCGCAACATCGTCAGCCTGCGGGCGAGCGTGGATGGCGAGGCGGTCGCATTCGAAAAGCTGGACAAACATAGCTGGCAAGTCGAGCCACTGGCGCAGGGTGCAGTGCTTACGCTGAGCTACGAAGTCTATGCGTGGGATCTCTCGGTGCGCGCGGCTCACCTGGACTCGACGCATGGATTCTTCAACGGGACCAGCGTCTTTCTGGCGCCGGACGGCCGATCGACACGGCCCTGCCTGGTCGATATCCAGCGCCCGGACGGCAACGAATACCGCGACTGGCAGGTGGTGACGGCGCTGCCGCGCGCGCGCGATGCGGCCGGTGCAGCCTGGATTTACGGCTTCGGCATGTACCGGGCGGAGGACTACGACGAGCTGATCGATCATCCGGTCGAGATGGGGCGCTTCGCGCTGGCCCAATTCGAGGCCGGTGGCGTACGACACGATATCGCGCTGACGGGGCGCCACGACTGCGACACCGAGCGCCTCGCCGCAGACCTGCAACGTGTCTGCAACTGGCAGATCGACCTGTTCGGAACACCGCCGCCGATGGACTACTACGCCTTCCTGACCATGGTGGTCGGCGAAGGCTATGGCGGGCTGGAGCATCGCGCTTCGACGGCCCTGATCGCCAGTCGCAGTGATCTGCCGTGGAAGGGCATGCAAGGGCTGCCCGATGGCTACAAGGCCTTCCTCGGCTTGTGCAGCCACGAATACTTCCATACGTGGAACGTCAAGCGCATCAAACCGGCGGCATTCACGCCCTACGATCTGGCGAACGAGAACTACACCCGCTTGCTGTGGGCGTTCGAAGGCTTCACCTCCTACTATGACGACCTGGCGCTCGTGCGCTCGGGCGTCATCGCCCTAGAGGATTATCTCGGCCTGCTCGGCAAGACGATCTCCAACGTGCTTCACATGCCTGGGCGGATGAAGCAGAGTGTTGCCGATTCCTCGTTCGACGCCTGGATCAAGTACTACCGGCAGGACGAGAACTCGCCCAACGCCATCGTCAGCTATTACGCCAAGGGTGCCCTGATCGCACTGGCACTTGACCTCCAATTGCGCGCGGCGACGGGCGGCCGGGGCGCGCTTGATGATGTGATGCGCTTGCTGTGGCAGCGTCACGGGCAGACCGGGGTGGGGGTGCCTGAGGACGGCATCTTCGACGCCGTCGCCGAGGTGGGCACCACGTACGGGAGCGCATCGCTCGGCAGGCGCCTGTCACGCTGGCTGAAGAATACGGTGCAGGGCACCGACGACCTGCCGCTGCCTCGCCTGCTGAAAACCTTTGGCGTCGACTATCGCGCCGAGGCGGCCGGCAAGGGGCCGACACTCGGCATCAAGCTCGTTGCAGGCGCGGGCGAGGCCAGAATCGCCAACGTGTTCGAGGGAGGCGCCGCGCAGGCGGCCGGGTTGTCGGCGGGTGATGTGCTGGTGGCACTGGACGGCTTGCGGATTTCGCCTGGCGGCCTCGATGCCAGCCTCTCCCGACATGCCGTCGGCGACATTGTCGAGATCCACGCGTTCCGGCGCGACGAGCTGATGCGTTTCAGCGTCGCACTCGCCGCGCAGCCAGCCGACTCGATTTCACTCAAGCTTGTCCCGCGACCGGGCGAGAGGGCGGGGCGCCTGCGTCGCGGCTGGCTCGGCGGCTGATCAGGCGGGCGACTGCCTGGCGTCGTTGCGCCGCATCACGATGCGCAACAGGCTCCCGAAGAGCACCGTGGCGACGATGGTCGCCAGCACGCAGCCTTCCCAGAAACCGGCAACCGAGGGCGCAGCGACACGCCATGGAGCGTGAAAGCTGAGCCAGTAGCCGCCGCTCAGGCCGATGCCCCAGAAACAGAGCGTGTGCAGCACCATCGGCAGCAGTGTCACCTTGTAGCCTCGCAATGCGTGCGCGGCGAGCGTCTGCAGACCGTCAAAGGCCTGGTAAAGGCACAGGTAGAAAACCAGGCCCAGGGCTAGCTTCCGCACGGTGGGGTCGACCGTGGAGTAGGCGATGACGGGTTCGCGGACGAGCCACAGCACGGCGCCGATGATCAGTGCAAAGCTGCCTGCCAGGCTCAGTCCTACCTGCGCAGTGGCACGCGCGCGCTTCCAGTCATGCGCGCCGGCAGCCTGGCCGACGAGCACCAGCGTGGAGATCGACAGCGCCAGCGGCACCATGTAGATCAGCCCGGTCAGGTTGGCAACGACTCGATGGCCGGCGACGGTTTCTGCCCCCAGGCGCGCAACGAAGATGGCGATCAGCGTGAAGGAGGTGATGTCGATGAAGGTCGACAGACCCATCGGCACGCCGAGTCGGAGCAGGCCGGCAAGTGCGCGTGGTCTCGGAGCCTGCCAGTGGGTGAAGATGCGATACGGCCGGTAGGCCGGGTTGCGCACCAGGTAGATCAGGCCGCAGCCGACTGCCAGCCAGCTCACGATCGCGGTCGACACGCCGCAGCCCGTGCCGCCTAGCTCGGGCAAACCGAAGGCGCCGTTGGTCAACGACCACGCAAGCGGCAGATGCGCGGACGTGACGATCGCACTGATCGCCATCAGGGCCCTGGGCCGGCCAACTGCGTTGTTGAAGGCGTAAAAGGTGCGGTAGAGCAGAACGGCCGGAAGGCCGAAGGCGGTGGCCTGCAGATAGGCGCCCGCCCTGGCGGCGACCTCCGCCGGTACGCTTGCCAACTGCAGCAAGGGTTCAGGAAACGCGAGCGCCAGGGTGCCCGGCAGCGCGAGCATCAGGGCAAGCCAAAGGCCCTGCTGCAATGCCGGACCGATTTCTTCGGATCGTCGCGCACCGTAGTGGTGGGCGACCGTCGGCGACACGGCTTGTAGAGTGCCGGTCAGCAGCATGACGACTGAGACATAGAAGCTGCTGCCGATGGCAATGCCGGCAAGGTCGGCCGTGCCGTAGCGTCCGGCGATGATGGTGTCGGCGATCATCATGATCACCGACAGCACCTGTGCGATCAGCACGGGCCAGGCGTGATGCAGCAGTTGGCGCGCGATCGCTGCCGACGTGACTGGATTGGCCGTGGCGGCCGCGGTGGCCTCGCTCAATTCGCGGCAGACTGGCGCAGCAGCTTGCCGCGCCAGTAGCGCCAGGCAAGGAAGGCGAACAGGGAGCCCATGATCAGCCAGAAACCCAGGCCCTGCCAGAAGGCGATCGGATCGGTCGCGAGGAAATAGTCGCGGGGAGGACGCACGAAGTGAACGCGCCCCTCGATCAGGGCGCGCGCTGCCAGGCCGGCACTTGCCAGGGTGGGCGCGAACCAGACGAGCAGCCCGACGCCGGTGATCACGCGGTCGAGCAGGGGCGTTGGGCGACTGCGCGGCATATACACGCTTTCGACGCCATACCAGATCGACAGGATGAAGCCGACGAGGGCGGTGAGCGGCGCGATGGCCAGTGCAGCGCCGAGCAGGGTCGCGGCCAGCATGAAGGGGGCACCTTCGAGCGGTTCCACATGGGCCCACAGATCGGCCAGGGAGGCGAAGAGCCAGTAGCTGGCGGGGAGGGCAACCAGGAGAAAGAACAGGGCACCTGTTCCGCGGCGGCGCATCTGGTCGCCGGGTACGGTGGAGGGGGATTCGGGATGGGACGACGCGGTTTGTGGCATGGGCTGGGCCCGGAAAGGCGAACGGATTCGATCGAGAAGTGTACTACGGCCGGGACGGCAAGCCTCAGCCGAAATAGCCATGTACATACCAGGCGCCGGGAGGGTCCAGGTCCTCAAAGATCCACCACAGGGCATCATCCGGCCCGCGGGCAAGATAGTAGTCGCGCCGGATGTCGGCCTGATCCCACCAGCCGCCTTCGATGCGCTCCGGGCCCTCGAGCAGGGTGACGACGCCGGGCGCGAGTGGACGCGGGTCGGGTAGCAGCCACAGGGGCCGCTTCGGATGAGCCCGCTTTGCTCCGGCGCTTGCGGTGCGGGTGGGGGATGGCGAGGGCAATGGGGAAGGAAATGGCGACGCCGATGGCAATGTCGCCGTTTTCCGGGCCCAGGCGACCTCCGGGCGATGGTCGGCGCGAGTGTCGAGCAGCTGGATGGCGTCGGCACCCAGGCGGGCACGCAGGCGATCGAGCAACAGCATGGCGCTGTCCCGCGCCTGCCCGGGGCGGCCGAAAAGATCGTCCGGTTGTGGCGCGAACGCTTGCGGCGCGTCGGCGAGCAGGCGCAGCTCCTCGACCGGGGCAACGAGTTCCAGGCGGGCGAGATGTTCGCGAGCGAGCAGGACAAGGCGGCTGTCGTCACGGCAGGGGGCGCCGCTGACGATGGTCACGCGGGTTGCCGGGTGCCGCTCGTGGACCAGCTCGAGCACACACTGATCCACTGCCGCATGGCGACGGGCAAGCCACGCCGCGAGGCCGGCGAACAGCCGCCGGGCAGCGAAGGCGAGCGCTTCGGTCTCGCACACCGGCGCAGGCAGTGCGAGGCGGTGGGCGTACTGCACAGGAGGCTGGAACCAGGGTTGCGGGTCGGGAATGTCGCCGCGGGCGCGTGACAGGGCCTCGATGACGGCGGTGGCCTGCCTGCGTGCAAGGGCCGCGCGGGGCAGCAGGGCGATTTCGCCGAGCGTGCGCACGCCGACGCCGGCGAGCAGTTCCAGGGTCGCAGGCGCCACGCCGGTGCCGTCAGCAAGCACGGTGAGGGGGAGCGAATCGAGGTCGGCCTGCCAGCCCGGGAGGAGCGCGTCGTTCATTCCCGGGCGGGTGCGCGCAAACCAGCGCGCAGCGAGGGGTGTCGGCGCCGTCGCGAGGCTGGCCTGTAGCCCCAGTCGTGCAAGGCCTTCATGGATTGCGTCAGCGATGGCGCAGGCACCGCCAAAGAGCTTCAGGCTGGACTCGATCTCCAGCAGCACCGCATCCGGCGGGACGAGGCTGATGCGCGGGCTGTAGGTGGCCGCCCAGCAAGCCACTTCGGTCAGGGTCTCGGCCTCCAGCGCCGGTGTGCGTGCCCGCAACTGCAGTGCCGGTGCGACGGCCAGGGCAGCGGCGACACCCTGACCAGGCTCGACGCCCAGCGCACGCGCCTCGGTGCTCGCCGCGATCACGCACGGGCGCGGGTGGCCAGCCACAACCGCGAGCGGAGCATCGATCCCGCTCCGGGTGTAGACCTGCAGGGGCAGCTCGGGCAGCAGCAGGGCGAGCCACAGCATGGCTCAACTCACGAGTTGCAGCGGCGCGGGTCTTGAAGAAGGGGCCTCGCCGATCGCGTCGCAAGCGATCAGTTCGGTGTCGCCCGCCTGCAGGCGGCGCACGGGCAGGCGCAGGGCCCTGGATGCGGGCGGCCCCCTCCGCTTCAGGATGCTGACCTGCAGCGTCTCGCCTGCGCCGGCAAGGATCAGCCGTAGCGGTGCCGGCGAGGCCTGGCGTGCGGTTGCACGCGGACGGAACAGGAACAGGGGCGTGGCCGCCTCTTCGGCCGCGAGCTGAAGCCGGCGCAGGCCGGCGGTGTCGATGTGCTGCAACCAGGCGAGGACGGCCGAACAGCCTCCCGAGGCAAGGGCCTGGCGGGTTGCCCAGAGCGCGCGGGTCGCATCGGGCCGGATCAGCAACAGACGGGAAAGCGGCACTCCCGCCGCCGCCAGGGCCGGCGCATATGGCAGGAAGGGCGGGGACACCCAGGCGAACCAGCGCTCGAACGGCGGGCGACTCAACACCGGCAGCAGCAGCGACAGCTCGCCCACGCCGGGATGGTCGACCAGCAGTTCGATCAGTGCGTCCGCCGGCCAGCCGCCGCCGGGCAGCTCGGCGTCCAGCGCATCGAAGCCGCTGGAAAGCACAGGGCCGCTGCCATGAGCCAGCCGGCTGGCCTGCCACACCGAGCCGGGCGGCAAAGCCGCGAGGGTGCTGCGCAGTTCTGCTGCGGAGGAAAGGGCGGTGGCTGCAGCGCTCATGGCGACCTCCCCGGCCATGTGCCGCCGGGGCAAATCCTTGCCGGGTTCAGTGATCCTTGCGGATCAGGCCGACCATCACCCCTTCGATCACCAGTGGCTCGCGGCGGGTATCGACGACGATGGGCTGGAAATCCGGGTTCGCCGGCAGCAGCTCGACCAGCGGGCCCTTGCGCTGCAAGGTCTTCACGGTGACGTCATCGTCGACCCGGGCGACCACGATCTGGCCGTTGCGCGCTTCGGCGCTGCGGTGAACGGCGATCAGATCGCCGTCGAGGATACCGGCGTCGCGCATGCTCAGGCCGCGTACCCGCAGCAGGTAGTCGGCACGCGGCGAGAAGAGCGAAGGATCGAGCTGGTAACGTGCCTCGACATGCTCGGCGGCAAGAATGGGGCTGCCGGCAGCGACGCGGCCGACCAGCGGCAGGCCGAGCGCCTCGGCGAGGCGAATGCCGCGCGCGCGGCCTTCCTCGAGCAGGATCGCGCCCTTGGCGGCAAGCGCGCGCAGGTGGGTTTCGGCGGCATTGGGCGAACGGAAGCCGAAGGCCGAGCAGACTTCTGCGCGGGTCGGAGGACGGCCTTCGGCCTCGACGGTGTCGCGGATGAAATCGAGGATTTCCTGCTGGCGTGTGGTCAGGCTGTCGCTGCGGGGTGGCATGGCGGTCTCCGATGGATGCTGTAATTTTAAACAGTCTTCAGCCTGGAGCAAGCCCTGCCGGTGATTTTGGCGGTGCAGTGCCCCGTCAGGGCAACAACACCGCCGCACCTTGCAACTCGCCGTGGCGCAGACGCTGGAGCGCGAGGTTGGCGTCGACGAGCGGAAAGCGGGTGACTTCGGTGCGCACCGGCACCTGTGAGGCCAGGGCGAGGAATTCGTCGCCGTCGCGGCGGGTCAGGTTGGCAACCGACACGATGCGGCGCTCGCCCCACAGGATGCGGTAGGGGAAAGCCGGGATGTCGCTCATGTGGATGCCGGCGCACACCACCGTCCCGCCCTTGGCCATGGCTTGCAGCGCGGCAGGGACCAGCTCGCCGGCCGGCGCGAAGATCAGCGCGGCGTCGAGCGGCACCGGCGGCGTCTCTTCCGAGGCTCCGACCCAGCTCGCGCCGAGCGCGCGGGCGAAGGCCTGGCTTGCCGTGTCGCCGCCCCGGGTGAAGGCGAGCACTTCGCGCTGCTGCCAGACGGCCACCTGGGCGATGATGTGGGCGGCCGCGCCGAAGCCGTAGATGCCCAGGCGGCGGGCGTTGCCCGCCATCACGAGGGCGCGGTAGCCGATCAGGCCGGCGCACAGCAGCGGCGCGGCTTCCGCGGCATCGATGGCATCGGGCAGCGGGAAGCAGTAGCGCGCATCGGCGACGGTGTATTCGGCATAGCCGCCATGGATCTGGTAGCCGGTGAAGCGGGCGTGGTCGCACAGGTTTTCACGCTGGCTGGCGCAGAAGTCGCAGGTACCGCAGGTCCAGCCAAGCCAGGGCACGCCCATGCGCTGTCCGACGCCTACGCCGGCCACACCGCTGCCGGTGGCCACGACGCGACCGACGATCTCATGGCCGGGAACCATCGGCAGCACCGGGTCGGGCAACTCGCCGTCGATCAGGTGCAGGTCGGTGCGGCACACGCCGCAGGCTTCCACCCGCAACAGGATCTGGCCTGGTGCAGGTGACGGCACCGGCAGTTCGGCCATGCGCAGTGCCTGGCCGGTACGTTCGAACAGCATGGCACGCATGGTCCTGGGCGACATCCCGCATCTCCTTTGCTTGCGTTCATGATGCGCTGCGACTTGAGCCGGCGGCGCATCTGGGCTATTGATTCTCATGTGCCGCCCGCGATCGCATGGGCGTCCTCGATCCGGGAGAAAGCCGAATTGATCATTCCGCCCCAACCCGCCGCTGGCTCCGGTAGAGTTCGACCGAGCACTCGGCTAGAATCCGCCACACGTCAGGGAGAGCCCATGCTGCAAAGCGGAGACCTTGCACCCTCGTTTTCCTTGCCGGACGCGGACATGGAGATTTTCGATCTCGCTTCCACGCGCGGCAAGCAGCACGTGGTTCTCTACTTTTACCCACGCGACAACACGCCCGGGTGCACGCTTCAGGCCGCGGACTTCAGCGACCATGAAGATGAATTCGCCCGCCACGGCTGCATCGTGGTCGGCGTCAGTCCCGACGATTGCCTCACGCACGCCGAATTCCGCGACCATCAGGGACTCTCGGTCCGTCTCCTGTCCGACGCCGACACCGAGGTGTCGCGGCTCTACGGCGTGTGGCAACAGAAGGAAGTCGACGGTGTGAAGAAGATGTGCGTGCGGCGATCGACCTTCGTCATCGACAAGCAGGGGAAGATCCGCCACGCGTTGTACGACGTGACGCCCCGTGGGCATGCAGCCGCGGTATTCGAACTGGTCAAGAAACTGGAATCACACAATGCAAGCTGAAATCGTCAAGAACACCGTGGTGACGCTGAACTACACGGTGCGCGACCCGGATGGCGCCGTCATCGACGACGGTCATCACCCTCTCGTCTACCTGCACGGCGGCTACGACGGCATCTTCCCCAAACTGGAGGAAACGCTGCACGGCAAGCACCAGGGCGACACGCTGCAGGTCAAGCTGCAGCCTGACGATGCCTTTGGCGAATACGACGAATCCCTGATCATGATCGAGGACGCCAAGCTGTTCCCGGAGAACATCGAGGTCGGCATGAGCTTCGAGCGCGTGTCCGATGACGGGGCCGAGGAACTGATCTACCGCGTGACCGACATCGCCGACGGCAAGGTCGTCGTCGACGGCAATCATCCGCTGGCTGGTGTGTCGCTGGTGTTCGACATCACCGTCGCGGAAGTGCGCAAGGCGACGGCAGAGGAGATCAGCCACGGCCACGTTCACGGAGCGGGCGGCCACCATCACTGATCGCTGGCGGGCCGTTCCGCGGCCCCGATGCGCAACCCGGAAGGGCCATGACCTGAGGCAGACCGGAGCGGTTTCCGGCTGCCTCTCGTCGTTTTGTCTTCCCGCATCGCTGCGACGACCATGAGCTTCCATCCACCGACCAAGCCTGCCTCTCACTCGACGGACCAGCCGGTGCCGCTGCTCGAAGTCACCGGCCTGAGGGTGGCCATCGACACGCCGCGCGGCACGATCCGTCCCGTCGACGGCGTCGATCTGTCGCTGGCCGCCGGTGAAACCTTCGCCCTGTTGGGCGAGTCCGGCTGTGGGAAGTCGATGACGGCGCTGGCGCTGGCGCGGCTGCTGCCCGATGCCGGTCGCATCGAGCATGGCGGAGTGCGGCTGGGCGGGACCGATCTGTTGCGACTGCCGGAAGCGGCAATGCGCCAGGTGCGGGGCGGGCGCATCGGCATGATCTTCCAGGAGCCGGGGACCAGCCTGAACCCGGTCATGACGGTCGGCGAGCAGATCGGCGAAGTCCTGCGGCAGCATCGCAAGGACGACGTGCACGCGGCAGCGCTGAAGCTGCTCGAGAGCGTGGGCATTCCGGATGCGGCGCGACGTCTGAACGATTACCCCTTCCAGTTCTCCGGCGGCATGAAGCAGCGGGTGATGATCGCGATGGCCCTTGCCGGCAGCCCCGAGCTGCTGATCGCCGACGAGCCCACCACGGCGCTCGACGTCACGATCCAGGCCCAGGTGCTGGACTTGCTGGCGCACATCCAGGCAGAGCGCGCCATGGGCATGCTGCTGATCACCCACGATCTCGGCGTGGTGGCGCGCATGGCGCATCGGGTCGGCGTGATGTACGCAGGCGAGGTGGTGGAGACGGGGCCGCGCGAGGCCTTCTTCGCGATGCCGCTGCATCCGTATTCGCGCAAGCTGTTCGCGGCCCTGCCGAGCGCCGCGCACCGCGGCCGCGTGCTCGATGCCCCGCTCGGCAGCGTGCCGCCGCTGGACCGCGCGTTCGCCGGCTGCCGCTTTGCGGAGCGCTGCCCGGCCGCCTTCGATCGCTGCGACGACGAGGCCCCCGGTTGGCACCGTGTCGGCGCCCAATCGGTGCGCTGCCATCTTTACGAAGGCGTTCAGGTCCCACGCCCGTTTGAACGTGTTGCCGCCGGTCGGGTCGAGGGAGCCTCCCCGCGGCAGTCCGGCGCTACTGTGCTCGAGGTGCGCGGTCTCGCGGTGCATTTCCCGGTGCGCAAGGGCTTGTTGCGCCGTGTCGTCGGCCACGTACGGGCGGTCGATGGGGTGGACCTGATCCTCGCTGCCGGTCGCACGCTGGCGCTCGTCGGCGAGTCTGGCTGCGGCAAGACGACCGTCGGCAAGGCGCTGCTGCAGCTCGTTCCGCCGACGGCCGGCAGTGTGCAGCTCGACGGCGTCGACATCGTCGGGCAGGGCGGGGACACCCTGCGCGGCATGCGCCGTGCAGTGCAGATGGTGTTCCAGGATCCGTTCGCCTCGCTCAATCCGCGCATGCGCGTGGGCGAGATCATCGAGGAGGGCATGGCCAGCCTCGGCGTGGAGCTCGACCCGGCGGCACGACGTCGCGCCGCGGACACGCTGCTCGAGCGCATCGGCCTTTCGCCTGCAATGCGCTGGCGATATCCGCACGAGTTCTCCGGCGGCCAGCGCCAGCGCATCGCGATTGCGCGCGCGCTGGCCGTGTCGCCGCGCCTCATCGTCTGCGACGAACCCACGAGCGCGCTCGACGTCTCGGTACAGGCGCAGTTGCTGAACCTGATGCGGGAACTGCAGCGCGAGCGCGGACTGGCCTATCTGTTCATCACCCACAATCTGGCGGTGGTCGAATACCTCGCTGACGAGGTGGCGGTGATGTACCTCGGGCGCATCGTCGAGCGGGGGCCGGCGGAGCGCATGCTGTCGGCACCGGCGCATCCTTACACCCGGGCTTTGCTGGACGCCGTGCCGGAAATCGACGGCGCCGGGGAGGGACCGTCAGGAGCAATGAAGCTCGACAGGGGAGGCGCGACCGCCATGCAGCCGGCACAGGCTGCGGTGGTCGATGTGCCTTCGCCCCTGGATCCGCCCGCCGGATGTCATTTCCATCCGCGTTGCCCGCACGCCAGCGACATCTGCCGGTTGACCTATCCACGTGAAACCGAACTCGGCGGCGGGCACGTGGTGCGCTGTCACTGGCCGCAAGGACGCTGACGAAACAGCGTTTTCGGCCAGGCCTGCCAGGCGTCAGGGAGGGACGGCGCAGCGCAACCAGACGCGCAGCGCCCGCCCGGACTTTCAGCGCGAAGACTTGGCGGGCTTGTTTTTCGGTGCGGGTGCCGCGCCCTTCTTCTGCGCCGGCGCAGCGCTCTTCGCGCTTGAACTTGCTGCCGGAGCGGCGCTTTTCGAGGTGGACCTGGCCGCCCTGGGCTGTGCCGCGGCGGCCGGAGACGACGCCTTGGCTCCCTGGCGCGCTGTACGACCGGCAGGTTCTGCGCGGCCCTTGGCCGTTGCCTGGCTGCCAGCGTGCTTGCCCTTCACATCCTTCACGATCTTGCCCGGCTTGTCGCGCGTCGACGTCCGCTTCGCTTCCTCCTGGCGAGCCACGCTGGCCCGACCGAGTCGCGGCGAAGAGAGCCCGATGGATGGCTCCTTTTCGCCTTTGAAGCGCAATTGCGGGTCGCGGCCTGCGGAATTGGCAGGAGCGTCCGCACTGCCGCTGAGCTTCAGGCCCTGCTGTCGCGCCACCACCCCGGCAAAGGGCAGCAGGCGGCTGGCCTCGAGCGCACCGGAGGGGTCGATGCCGTCCGGCACGAGCAGGGACTGGCCCGCCGAAACGCCGCCGTGCGCGCCCAGCCCGTTGAGCTGGCGCAACTGGCCGATCGTCAGGCCGTATTGCTCTGCGATGGTGTCGAGCTTCTCTCCGGGTTCAACGGTATGCGTGCGCCAGGCCGATCCGCTGCTCAGCGTTTCGGCGAGGCGCGCCTCGAAGCGGCTGGCGCGGTCCGCCGGGACGACGAAGGTATGCCCAGGGGTGGTGATCGCAGGGCGATTGAAGCCCGGGTTCAGCGCCAGGAATTCATCGAGCGGCATGTCGGCGTGACGTGCCGCGGTGCCAAGATCGATGCCCGGCGGGGCGCTGACGGTGACGAACTGCATCTCGTTGGCCACATAAGGCAGTTCGATGTGGAACAGCTCCGGCTGGCTGACGATGTTCTTGATCGCCTGCAGCTTGGGGACGTAGTTGCGCGTCTCCTCAGGCATGCGCAGGGCAGAATATTCGCCCGGCTTGCCTTCGTCGAGATTGCGTTGCAGCGCACGCTTGACGGCGCCTTCTCCCCAGTTGTAGGAGGCCAGCGCCAGATGCCAGTCACCGTGCATCTCGTAGATCGTCTGCAGGTAGTCGAGCGCGGCATTGGTCGATGTGATGACGTTGCGGCGCTCGTCCACCCAGTTGTCCTGGGTCAGGTTGTAGTGCTTGCCGGTGGAGGGGATGAACTGCCACAGGCCGGAAGCATGCGCGCGCGAATAGGCCAGCGGGTTGTAGCTGCTTTCCACCATCGGCAGCAGCGCCAGCTCGGTGGGCATCCCGCGGCGCTCGAGCTCGTCGACGATGTAGTACAGGTAGCGCCCGCCGCGCGCAAAGACCTGCTTCAGGAAACCCGGCCGGTTCAGATAGAAGAGCTGCTGCTCCGCCACCAGCGGGCTGTCCAGATCGGGCATGCCGAAGCCGCGGCGGATGCGGTCCCAGATGTCGTTGGCGTCCCGCGTCAGGTCAAGGGTCAGGACTCGCGGGGCGTCGCCGCCGGACAGCGCTGCTCTCGTCGCCGGCAGCGGATCGCCGGTCGCCGGGCCGCGTGCGAAGGCGGGTGAGGCCTGGGCGATGGCGGCCAGCGCGAGGGGTAGGAGCAGCGCTGCGAATCGCCGCGGGGTAAAGCGTGTAGCCATGGACGGAAGTCCGCTGGAGCCTGGCAGCAAAGCGCGCAAGTCTAGCCAGCGGGTCCGGGTGCGTCAAAAGAAAATTGCGTTCAGAAGACGTCCTTCCAGGCCCTCAAGGCGGCCAGGCAGCCAACCGCATCAACAGGCCGTACGCCGCCGTGCACCGTCACCGCATCGATGACGCCTGGCTCGCTGCAGCGCAGGAACGGATTCACGGCCTTCTCGATGGCGATCGAGCTCGGCAAGGTCGGTTCGCCCGCTGCGCGCAGTGCTTCACAACGTTTGGCGTAGCTGTCGCGCTGCGCATTGCGCGGTTCCGCAGCGCGCGCAAAGGCCAGGTTCGACAAGGTGTATTCGTGCGTGCAATACACGCGCGTCGCCTCGGGCAAGGCGGCGAACTTCGCCAGCGACGAGGCCAGTTGCGCCGGCGTGCCCTCGAACAGGCGACCGCAACCAGCCGAGAACAGGGTGTCGCCGCAGAACAGGCTGCCCGGAGCCGGCATCGCCGCGTGGTAGGCCACATGCCCGGCGGTGTGCCCGGGCACGTCGAGCACGTCCAGAGTGAGCCCGAGCGCGTCGATGAACACCGTGTCGCCCTCGCGGACCGGATGGTCGACACCGGCGATGGATTCGCGCGCAGGCCCATACACCGGCACCCTGTGGCTGGCGAGGAGGGATGGCAGGCCGCCGACGTGGTCCGGGTGGTGATGCGTGATCAGTACGGCGGCCAGGCTCAGCCCTTGTGCCGCGAGGAATTTCTCCACCGGCGCGGCGTCGCCCGGATCCACCACCGCGGCATGGCGGCCGTCGTGGATCAGCCAGATGTAGTTATCGCGAAAGGCGGGAAGAGGGATAATGTTCATCCCGCGAATTCTGAGTCCTTGTGCGAGCATGTCAATCCCGGGACTATCGGACTGGCTGGATACGCCGCAGGGCCGTTACCTGCTCGACTGGGAGCAGACCGCGTTCGACCAGATGGTGGCGGACGTATTCGGCTACAACGCCTTGCAGGTGGGCATGGGTGAGCTGGACTTCCTGCGCGCCAACCGGATGGCGTTCCGTTTTCGTTGCGGGGCGTCTGCTCCGGCGGAGGTGCTGGGGCACGAGTTCGAGCTGCCGTTTGCCACCGCGAGCCTCGATCTCGTGCTGCTGCCGCATGTGCTCGAGTTCTCGGCCCAGCCGCACCAGGTGCTGCGCGAAGTGGAGCGCGTGCTGGTGCCGGAAGGCAGCGTCGTCATCTCGGGCTTCAATCCCTTGAGCCTGTGGGGGGCATGGCGTGTCGGCGCGCGCCGCTGCGGACGTTTCCCATGGACGGGCCAATTCCGCACGGCGATGCGCATCAAGGATTGGCTCGCGCTGCTGGGCTTCGAGGTGCAGCCGGCGCGCTTCGGATGTTATGTACCGGCTGCCGCATCGGCCGCATGGCTGGAGCGCTGGAGAGTGCTCGATCGGGCGGGCCCGCGCTGGTGGTCGGGGTGCGGGGCCGATTACATGCTTCACGGTGTCAAGCGGGTGCAGGGCATGCGCGTGATCACGCCCAAGTGGCGCGAGGAGCGCCGAGGCGCGAAAGCCTTGTCGCCGATCGCGCAGCGCAACGGCGGGGGCGAAATCAACAAGAGCGAAGAGTGATGGAAGAAGTCGATATCTATACCGATGGCGCCTGCAGTGGCAATCCAGGTCCTGGCGGCTGGGGCGCGATCCTGCGTGCTGGCGCCCACGAGAAGGAAATCTGGGGTGGCGAGCCCGACACCACCAACAACCGGATGGAACTGCTGGCGGTGATCCGCGCGCTCGGCTCGCTGAAGCGCCCGGTGACGGCGCGCGTGCACACCGACAGCCAGTACGTGCAGAAGGGCATTTCCGAGTGGATCCATAACTGGAAGGCGCGCGGCTGGAAAACGGCGTCCAGGGAGCCGGTCAAGAATGCGGACCTGTGGCGTGCCCTCGACGAGGCGGCCTCCCGTCATCAGGTGAAATGGCTATGGGTGCGCGGGCACGCCGGTCACCCGGAAAACGAGCGCGCCGATGCGCTCGCGCGGCGCGGGGTGGAGGCCACGCGTAAATCGGGAAGCGTCGTGGAAGGCTGAAGGCCTCGTCACGCCGATTGAAACTGCACCAGATTCAGGAGTCCTTATGCGACAAATCGTGCTCGACACCGAAACCACCGGCCTTGACTGGCGCAACGGCGACCGGGTGATCGAGATCGGCTGCGTAGAGCTGCTCAACCGCGGCCTCACCGGACGGCATTACCACGTCTTCATCAATCCTGAGCGCGGCATCGATGCGGAAGCGGTGGCGGTGCATGGCATCACCGAGGATTTTCTCGCCGACAAGCCGAAATTCTGCGAGATCGCGGCCGATTTCGAGGATTTCGTGCGCGATGCCGAGCTCATCATCCACAACGCCAGCTTCGACGTCGGCTTCCTCGACCATGAGCTCAAGCTGCTGGGCCGGTCCGGCCTGAACCAGCTCTGCGGCGGCGTGATCGACACGCTGAAGATGGCGAAGGAGCAGAACCCGGGCAAGAAGGCCTCGCTGGATGCGCTGTGCGATCGCTACGAGATCGACAACGCGCACCGCACCCTGCACGGCGCGCTGCTCGACGCCGAACTGCTCGCCGAAGTCTATCTGGCGATGACGCGTGGCCAGGAGAGCCTGATCATGGCGCTCGAGGATGAGACGCCGCGCGGTGAGGTCGAGCTTGCTGGCGGACCGCGCGAGCGCAAGCCGATCAAGGTACTGCGAGCAACCGATACCGAACTCGCCGCGCACGACGAGGTCCTCGCCGGTATCGCCAAGGCGAACAAGGGTTTGTGCCTGTGGATTCCTCCGGCGCCGGAGAGCGCTCCAGCCTGAGGCGGATCAGAGCATCAGCACGCCGCCGGGCACGGTGCCGGCCTGCTCGAGGCGGGTGACAGTCGGCAGCAGGTCCAGGCCGGTGCCCGACTTTAGCAGCGCCGCACGCTCACGCAACTCGGTCAGGCTGCGCTCGATGGGTTCTCCCGCCGCGGCGAAGGCCACGACGTTGCCGCTATCGACTGACGGAAACGCCAACGCGCGGTCGTCGAAGGCGGTGATGATGCGTTCCAGGCTGGCCTTGTAGCCCCGCGAGCGGCCGAACAGGTTCACCGCCATCAGCCCGCGATCCGACAGCCGGCTGCGCACCGCCTGGTAGAACGGCTGGGTGTCGAGTGCGCCAGCGCGGGCGTTGCGGTCGAAGCCGTCGACCAGCACGTAGTCAAAGTGGCGATCGTTCTCGAGCACGTACTGCGCGCCGCAGCCGACGTGAATGGAGAAGCGGGCGTCTTCCGCCGGCAGCTTGAAGAACTGGCGCGCGGCTGCGACGACCTGCGGGGCGATCTCGACCACCTTGATGCGCGCCTGCGGGCAGTTGTGATAGACGAACTTCGCCAGCGACGCCGCGCCCAGGCCGATGATCAGCACGTCCTTGGGCCATTCACCGGGGTCATCGCCAAGGCCATCGCGCAGCAGCAGGCCGGCCATCATCTCGCGCGTGTAGGCGAGCTCCAGCGCATTGGGTTTGCGGATGCGCATCGCTCCCTGCACCCAGTCGGAGCCGAAATGCAGGTAGCGGACGCCGCCTTCCTCTGAAATGTCGATCGGGGTGTTCATGGGCGTGGGCCTGCTCGCACTCAGGATGCGAGGCGCTTGAGGGCATAGAGCCGCTCCAGCGCCTCGCGCGGGCTCAGTGCATCGGGGTCGATGTCGGCGAGCGCGGTGAGCACCGGATGCGACAGTGGTTCGATGTCCGGCTCCGGCAGCATGGCGAAGAGATCGGCCTGCGGCCCGGCGTCGATCTCGCGGTTCTCCAGTGCCCGCAGGCGCCGCTTGGCGTCGCGGATCACCGGCGCCGGAATGCCGGCCAGCGCAGCGACCTCGATGCCATAGCTCTGGCTCGCCGGGCCTTCCTCCAGCGCATGCAGGAAGACGATGCGGTGGCCGTGCTCGACCGCGTCCAGATGCACGTTGGCGCACTCCGGGTAGTCGGTGTTGAGTCGTGTCAGCTCGAAGTAGTGGGTGGCGAACAGCGTCAGGCTGCGGTTCTTCTCCAGCAACTGGCGTGCAATCGCGAAAGCCAGCGCAAGGCCGTCGAAGGTCGAGGTGCCGCGGCCGATCTCGTCCATCAGCACCAGGCTGTGCTCGGTGGCACCGTGCAGGATGGCCGCGGCTTCGGTCATTTCCACCATGAAGGTGGAGCGCCCGGAGGCGAGATCGTCGGAGGCGCCGATGCGGGTGTAGATCGCATCGAGCGGGCCGAGCTCAGCGGCGTCGGCCGGGACGAAGCTGCCGACGTGCGCCAGCAGGCAGATCAGCGCCACCTGGCGCATGAAGGTCGATTTGCCGCCCATGTTGGGCCCGGTGATCATCAGCATGCGGCGCGTGGGGGCGAGGCGGGCGTCGTTGCGGATGAAGTTCTCGACCTGGCGCTCGACCACCGGATGGCGTCCGCCGTCGATGCGGATGCCGGGCCGGCTGGCGAAGGTCGGGCGCACATAGCCGTGGCGCAGCGCGACTTCCGCGAACGCGGCGAGGCCGTCGAGCGTGGCGAGCGCACGCGCGATGCGCTGCAGTGCGGGGATGTGCTCGGCGAGGTCGTCGAGGATGGTGTCGTACAGCAGTTTCTCGCGCGCCAGCGCGCGTTCGTTGGCCGACAACGCCTTGTCCTCGAAGGCTTTCAGCTCGGGCGTGATGTAGCGCTCGGCGTTTTTCAGCGTCTGGCGCCGGCGATAGTCGTCGGGCACCTTGTCGGCATTGGCGCGGCTGACCTCGATGTAGAAGCCATGCACCCTGTTGAACTCGACCTTCAGGTTGGCGATGCCGCTGCGTTCGCGTTCGCGCGCTTCGAGCGCCAGCAGGAACTCGCCACAGTTGGTCTGGATGCCGCGCAGCTCGTCGAGTTCGGCGTCGTAACCGGGGGCGATCACGCCGCCGTCGCGGATCATCGCCGCGGGCTCGGCCGCGATCGCGGCCTGCAGCAAGGCGAGTGCATCGGGTGCGATGTCGAGCGCACGCAAAAGGTCGAGCAGCAGCGCGGCCGAGCTGCGCTGGAGTGCGGATCCGAGCTCAGGCAGGCGCGCAAGGCTCTCGCGCAACGCAGACAGGTCGCGCGGGCGGGCGCTGCGCAGGGCGATGCGGGCGGTGATGCGATCGACGTCGGCAACGCCGCGCAGCGCCGTGCGCACGGTCGACGCACCGCGTCCATCGCCGTCGCCGACCAGCTCCGCCACGGCCTCATGGCGCAGGGCGGGCACACCGGGATCGCGCACTGGATGGTGCAGCGCGTGGCGCAACCAGCGCGAGCCCATGCTGGTGACACAGGTGTCGAGCAGCGACAGCAGGGTGGGGGCGGGGTCGCCGCGCAGCGTCTCGGTCAGTTCGAGGTTCCGCCGCGTGGCCGCGTCCAGCCGCAGGTATTCGGACTCACGCTCAACGACCAGGCCAGTGACGTGGGCGAGGCTTTGCTGCTGGGTGGCGCGCGCATAGTCGTAGAGCGCCGCGGCGGCACCCAAGGCAACGGGGAGATTCTCCACGCCGAAACCGGCGAGGTCGCGCGTGCCGAAATGGCCGGTGAGCAGGCGTTCGCCCGCGTCCGCGTCGAACTGCCAGTCGGCCAGCCGCCGCAGGGCAGGCGAGAGAGCCTCGATCAGCGGCAGTGACAAACCATCGGGCACCAGCACCTCGGCGGGACGCAGGCGTTCGAACTGCGCCTGCAGCCCCTCGGCCGGGCACTCCATCAGCCGCAGATCGCCATTGGCGAGGTTCAGCCATGCCAGACCGAGCGTGCCGCGATGCAGGCTTGCGGCCAGCAGCAGCGAATCGCGGCGGTCGTCGAGCAGGGCCGCATCGGTCAGCGTGCCCGGCGTGACGATGCGGCTGACTGCGCGCTCCATCGGCCCCTTGGTCGCGCCCGGTTCGCCGACCTGCTCGGCGATCACCACCGATTCTCCCAGCTTGACCAGCCGCGCCAGGTATTGCTCGACCGCATGGAAGGGAACACCCGCCATGCGGATCGGCTCGCCGTTGGACTGGCCACGGGTGGTCAGCGTGATGTCGAGCAGCCGCGCGGCTTTCTCGGCATCTTCGAAGAAGAGCTCGTAGAAGTCGCCCATGCGGTAGAACAGCAGCGTGTCAGAGTGCCGCGCCTTTAGGCGCAGGTACTGCTGCATCATGGGGGTGTGCCCGTCGAGCGCCCGCACGGACGCGACCGACGGGCCGGCGGCTTGTCTGCTCATCGACCGGTCCGGAGGAAGCGGGGCGGGCTCAGGCCTGCATGCTGGCCGGGCGGTACGACTGGATGATCGGCAGGAGCTGGCCGAAGATCTTCGGCGAACCCGCCACCACATTGCCGGTGGTCATGAAGTTGCTTTCGCCGGACAGGTCGGACACTAGGCCGCCGGCTTCCTGGATCAGCAGCACGCCGGCTGCCATGTCCCACGGCGACAGGCCCATTTCCCAGAAGCCGTCGAGGCGACCGGCAGCGACATAGGCGAGATCCAGCGAGGCTGCGCCCGGCCGGCGGATGCCCGCCGTCTTCTGCGTCAGCTCGCGGAACATGCCCAGGTAGGCATCGACGTTGTCGAACTGGCGGAACGGGAAGCCGGTGCCCAGCAGCGCTTCGTTCAGGCGGGTGCGGCGCGACACGCGGATGCGGCGGTCGTTGAGGAAGGCACCGCCGCCGCGGCTGGCGGTGAACATCTCGTTGGAGACCGGATCGTAGACCACGGCATGTTCCAGCACGCCGTTCCTGGTCTGCGCGATGGAAACGGCGTATTGCGGGAAGCCGTGGATGAAGTTGGTGGTGCCGTCGAGCGGATCGATGATCCAGTTGAATTCGCTCTCCGGACCAGTCTCGCCGGACTCCTCTGCTAGAATCCCGTGCCCCGGGAAGGCGTCCCGCAGGACTTCGATGATCGCCTTCTCGGCCGCGTGATCCACCTCGGTGACGAAATCGTTAGGCGACTTCGACTGCACGGTAAGCAGATCGAGCTGCGTCGAGGCGCGGTTGATCACGGTGGCTGCGCGGCGCGCGGCCTTGATGGCGATGTTCAGGGTGGGATGCATGCGGTGCGGTCTCGGTTAAAGAAGCGGGACGCTGCGCCCGCTCCGGCCTCGTGGGCAGCGAAAGTCGGCGATGGCGTCCGGCAAAATTCTTAAAGCGGTGAATTTTAATATGAATCGCCCCCTCGCGCTTGAGCGCGTCCGGATCGTGCTCTCGCGGACGAGCCATCCGGGCAACATCGGCGCAGCCGCGCGCGCGATGAAGACCATGGGACTGCGCCAGCTCTGGCTCGTGGCGCCCGACAGTTTCCCTGATCCGGTTGCCGATGCGCGGGCCTCCGGGGCGGGAGACATCCTTGCCGCGGCGCGCGTGGTGCCTACCCTGCAGGACGCGCTGGCCGGCACGGTTTTCGCAGCGGCGCTGACCGCGCGGCGGCGGGAGCTGTCACTGCCGCGCATGCATGCCCGCGAGGCGGCCGCTGCCACCGTGGCGCGCACCCGCGACGGTGAGGTCGCGCTGGTGTTCGGCAACGAGACGAGCGGCCTCACCAACGAGGAGGTGGGGCTGTGCAGCCTGCCGGTGAGCATTCCGACGAGCCCGGATTTTTCCTCGTTGAACCTTGGCGCAGCGGTGCAGCTGCTGTGCTACGAGATGCGCATGGCCGCGCTGCAGCCTCCTCCGCCCGATGATTCGCGTCCGGAGTTCGCGACGCACGAGCAGATCGAGGGCTTGATGGCGCATCTGGAGCAGGCCGTGATCGCGAGCGGCTTCCATGATCCGGCCAACCCGCGACGCCTCCTGCCGCGGCTGCGGCGCCTGTTCAGCCGCGTCCAGTTGGAGAAGGAGGAAGTGGCCATCCTGCGCGGCATGCTCACCACCTTCGAGCAGCCTAAGCGGCGGTGAACCTGGCCTCGCACCCCGATCCGGGCGCGGCTCGCGTCCGTGTCCATCCGGGCTGCGGGGCTGCGGGTGTTTCGCGTGCTGCGCTAAGTCGATTAAAATAGTCGGGAATTGGCGTCGTCGCGTTTTCTTCGTTCTACCGTTTCCGTCAAGGGAGTCCCATGTTCAGCCGCCTCCGTGAAGACCTGGCCAGCGTTCGCGAGCGCGATCCCGCAGCCCGTTCCACGCTCGAGGTGCTGACCTGTTACCCGGGTGTCCACGCGCTGATCTTCCACCGGCTGGCTCATTCGGCTTGGACCAACGGCTTCTACTGGCTCGGTCGCTTCATCAGCCACATCAGCCGCTTCCTGACGGGCATCGAGATCCACCCGGGCGCAGTCATCGGCCGGCGCGTGTTCATCGACCACGGCATGGGAACCGTGATCGGCGAGACGGCGGAGATCGGCGACGACTGCACCATCTACCAGGCCGTCACGCTCGGCGGCACCTCGCTCTATCGTGGTGCCAAACGCCATCCGACGCTGGGGCAGGGGGTCGTCGTGGGGGCGGGCGCGAAGGTGCTGGGTGGCTTCAGCGTCGGCGACGGCGCCAAGATCGGATCCAACGCGGTGGTGGTGAAACCGGTGCCGGCGGGTGCGACTGCGGTGGGCAACCCCGCGCGCCTGATCGACCCCGAACGCGACGCTGCGCGCGCACAGAAGGCCGAAGAGATGGGCTTCTCGGCCTACGGTGTGACGCGCGACATGGACGACCCGATGTCCAAGGCGGTGCATGGCCTGCTCGACCATGCGGTCGAGACTGACCGTCGCCTGCAGGCCATGCTTGCACGGCTGGAGGCTGCAGGCATCAAGCTCGACGACACCTGCGCGCCGGGAGACGAGTTCGATGCGTCCCGGCTGTCCAAGATGGTCGATTGACAGCCTTGATTGCAAAGCGCAATTCCTCGATTAGTTGACCGTTTTTGTCGGGATCCGTATAGTTGAGCGAATTGTTCAGGTATTAGCTTGGCAATCGCAGACTTCGAGGGTTCATCATGAGATTGACGACCAAGGGACGTTTCGCCGTTACGGCGATGATCGATCTGGCCGCGCGCCAGGCCGAGGGGCCGGTGACGCTGGCAGGTATCGCCGAGCGGCAGAAGATCTCCCTGTCGTATCTCGAGCAGCTTTTCGGCAAGTTGCGCCGGCACAAGCTGGTTTCGAGCGTGCGCGGGCCGGGTGGCGGATACCGCCTGGCGCGCGAAATGGACGCGATCACCGTCGCGGACATCATCATCGCGGTGGATGAACCGCTGGACGCCACCCAGTGCGGCGGCAAGCAGAACTGCCACGATGAGCATCGTTGCGCGACGCACGACCTGTGGGCCAATCTGAACAAGCGCATGTACGCCTATCTCGACTCGGTGACGCTGAGCGCGCTGGTGAATCGCGAAGTGAAGGCCGATGCCGACATGGCGGTGCTGAAGAACATTCGTCGCCGCGCAGGCCTCGTGGTGCGCGAGGTTGCGGCTGCCTGAGGTCATCTGATCGATGTACGCCCCGACCTACCTCGACTGGAACGCCACCACGCCGCTCGACCTGGTGGTGCGTGAGGCCATGCTCCCCTGGCTTGATGCGCGCTACGGCAACGCATCGAGCCGGCACGAGTATGGCCGGCAGGCGAGGGCGGCAATCGACGAAGCCCGCGCGAGGGTTGCTGCGGCAGTCGGCGCGCATCCGACCGAGATCCTCTTCACCAGCGGCGGTTCAGAGGCGAACAACCTCTTCGTGAAGGGCGCGGCAGCGGTGATGAAGCCCGGCGTGGTGGCCGTCAGTTCGATCGAGCACCCGTGCGTGCGCGAGCCTGCGCGGCAGTTGCGCCGCGGCGGGTGGACGATGCGCGAGATCGCGGTCGACGCCGAGGGGCGCATCGATGCCAACGACTGGCGAGCCGCCCTGGCCGATCGACCGCGCCTGGTGTCGGTGATGGCCGCGAACAACGAAACCGGCGTGCTGCAGGACAGCGCGGCCCTGGCGCGCGAAGCGCGCGCTGCCGGCGCCTGGTTTCACACCGACGCGGTGCAGGCGCTGGGCAAGATCGAACTGGATTTCCGTGCGCTGGGCGTCAATGCCATGACGCTGTCCGCGCACAAGGTCGGCGGCCCGCTGGGCGCCGGTGCGCTGGTCATCGACAAGCGTGTCGAGCTGGCGCCGCTGATCGCCGGTGGTGGGCAGGAGCGCGGTCTGCGCTCCGGCACGGAGAACGTCGCGGCCATCGTCGGCTTCGGCGTGGCCTGCGAGCGCGCGCTGAGTCGCCGCGCTTCGGAGGCGACGCGCCTGACGGTCTTGCGCGACCGCATCGAGGCGGCCGCACCGCTATGGGGCGCACGCGTTTTTTCCGCGGCGGCGTCGCGCCTGCCGAACACCACGTTCTTCGCCATCGAAGGCATCGACGGCGAGACGCTGGTCGGCAAGCTCGATCGTGCGGGCTTCGCCTGCGCCAGCGGATCGGCGTGTTCCAGCGCCAATCCGGAGCCGTCGCACGTGCTGCTGGCGATGGGCGTGGCGCCCGAGTTGGCGCGTGGCGCGGTGAGGGTGAGCCTGGGCCGCGACACGACGACGGACGAGGTCGAGCGCTTCATCGTCACCTTTGGCCGCATCGTCGACGAATTGAAGAACCTGGCTGCGATGGCGGCCTGACCTTTGAACAACATCTGCACAACACATCCCTGCGGAGAGACGCAATGCTGAAGTTCCCGATCTACCTCGACTACTCGGCCACCACCCCGGTGGACCCGAGGGTTGCCGCGAAGATGATTCCCTGGCTGACCGAGCACTTCGGCAACCCGGCGAGTCGCTCGCACGCCTACGGCTGGGAAGCCGAGAAGGCGGTCGAGGAGGCGCGCGAGGAGGTCGCGAAGCTGGTCAACGCCGACGCGAAGGAGATCATCTGGACGTCGGGCGCCACCGAGTCGAACAATCTGGCGATCAAGGGCGCGGCGCATTTCTACCAGGGCAAGGGCAAGCACATCATCACGCTCAAGACCGAGCACAAGGCGGTTCTCGATACCTTCCGCGAGCTGGAACGCGAGGGTTTCGAGGCGACCTATCTCGACGTGCAGGAAAACGGCCTGCTCGATCTGGAAGCCTTCAAGGCCGCGCTGCGCCCCGACACCATCCTGGTCTCGGTGATGTTCGTGAACAACGAGATCGGGGTGATCCAGCCGATCGCCGAGATCGGCGAGATCTGCCGTTCGAAGGGCATCATCTTCCACGTGGATTCGGCGCAAGCGACCGGCAAGGTCGACATCGACCTCGACAAGCTCAAGGTCGACCTGATGAGCTTCTGTGCGCACAAGACCTACGGCCCCAAGGGCGTCGGTGCGCTGTACGTTCGTCGCAAGCCGCGCGTGCGCCTGGAGGCGCAGATGCACGGCGGTGGCCATGAGCGCGGCCTGCGCTCCGGCACGTTGCCCACGCACCAGATCGTCGGCATGGGCGAGAGCTTCCGCCTCGCGCGCGAGGAGATGGCCGAGGAAAACGTCCGCATCAAGCGCCTGCGCGACAAGCTGCTCAAGGGCCTGACCGACATCGAGGCCACCTACGTGAACGGTGACATGGAACACCGCGTGCCGCACAACCTGAACATTTCGTTCGCCTACGTCGAGGGTGAATCGCTGATCATGGCGATCAAGGACATCGCGGTGTCCTCGGGCTCGGCCTGTACGTCCGCCAGCCTGGAGCCGTCCTACGTGCTGCGCGCACTGGGGCGCAACGATGAGCTGGCGCACAGCTCGATCCGCTTCACGCTCGGCCGCTTCACCACCGAGGAAGAAGTCGACTACACGATCGACCTTCTGCACAAGAAAATCGGCAAGCTGCGCGAACTTTCGCCGCTGTGGGAGATGGTCAATGAAGGCGTGGACCTGGACACCGTCCAGTGGGCCGCCCACTGATCCTCGCCCCGTACCGAACGACGAAACCCTGACACAGAGATCACTGGAGAAATACAATGGCCTACAGCGAAAAGGTTCTGGACCATTACGAGAATCCCCGTAACGTCGGCTCCTTCGGCAAGGACGAGGAAGGCGTTGCTACCGGCATGGTGGGCGCGCCGGCCTGTGGTGACGTGATGAAGCTTCAGATCAAGGTCGGCAAGGACGGCGTGATCGAAGATGCCAAGTTCAAGACCTACGGCTGCGGCTCGGCCATCGCTTCGAGCTCGCTCGTCACCGAGTGGGTGAAGGGCAAGACGCTGGATCAGGCACTGGATATCAAGAACACGCAGATCGCCGAAGAACTGGCGCTGCCTCCGGTGAAGATCCACTGTTCCATCCTTGCCGAGGATGCGATCAAGGCGGCCGTCGCCGACTACAAGAAGAAGCACGAGGCCTGAGGCAGGAGAGCGCCATGAGTGTCACCCTTTCGGAAAGCGCAGCACAGCACGTATCCAATTTCATCGCCAAGCGCGGCAAGGGCGTCGGTATCCGCCTGGGCGTCAAGACCTCGGGTTGTTCGGGCATGGCCTACAAGCTCGAATTCGTTGACGAGACGCAGGGTGAGGATCTCGTGTTCGAGAGCCACGGCGTCAAGATCATCGTCGATCCGAAGAGCCTCGCTTATCTGGACGGAACCGAGCTCGACTTCGTGCGTGAGGGGCTCAATGAAGGGTTCAAGTTCAACAACCCGAACGTCAAGGATCAGTGCGGCTGTGGCGAAAGCTTCAACGTCTGACGCAACGCCACAGGCATGAGCATCGATCCGACGCAGGACTACTTCACCCTTTTCGGCCTCCCGCGCCAGTATGCCCTCGACGAAGGCGCGCTCGAGGCGGCGTGGCACGAGCTGCAATCGCAGGTCCACCCTGACCGGTACGCCCATCTGCCCGACGTGGACAAGCGCCGGTCGATGCAGTGGGCGACACGTGTCAACGAGGGCTTCCGCATCCTGAAGAAGCCGCTTGCGCGCGCGCAATATCTGCTCGAACTGGCCGGCGTGGACACTGCGCTGGAAACCAACACGGTCATGTCACCCGAGTTCCTGATGGAGCAGATGGAGTGGCGCGAGGCCGTCGAGGAAGCGCGCGCGGCGGGCGAGGTGGACGAGCTGGAACAGCTGCATCACCGCCTGCAGACCCACGCCCGCGAAGTCAGGAGTGATCTCGCCCTGCAGCTCGACGAGGCTCACGACTACACGGCCGCGGCCGACACCGTGCGTCGGCTGATGTTCATCGACAAACTGCAACAAGAGATCGACGAGGCCCTGCTGGCTCTCGAAGAATAAAGACACGGCACGGAAACCCCTCATGGCCCTGCTGCAAATCGCCGAACCCGGCATGTCCGCCGAACCGCACAAGCACCGGCTCGCGGTGGGCATCGACCTGGGCACCACGAATTCGCTGGTCGCGACCGTCCGCAACGGCATCGCGGTCTGCCTCGCCGACGAAACCGGCCGCACCATGCTGCCGTCCGTCGTGCGCTACCGCGCCGACGGCAGCATCGAGGTCGGTCACAAGGCCATGGCCGCGCAGGCGACCGATGCGAGGAACACCATCGTCTCGGTCAAGCGCTTCATGGGCCGCGGGCTGAAGGATGTCGCCCACGTCGAGACCATGCCTTACGATTTCGAGGACACTGCCGGCATGGTGCGCCTGCGCACTGTGCAGGGCGTGAAGAGCCCGGTGGAAGTGTCGGCGGAGATCCTGCGCACCCTGCGCAAGCGCGCCGAGGCCAGCCTCGGCGGCGAACTCGTGGGCGCGGTGATCACGGTACCGGCCTATTTCGACGACGCGCAACGCCAGGCGACCAAGGACGCGGCCAGGCTCGCGGGCCTGCCGGTGCTGCGCCTGCTCAACGAGCCGACGGCGGCGGCGGTCGCGTACGGCCTGGACAATGCCGCGGAGGGTGTTTACGCGGTCTATGACCTGGGTGGCGGTACCTTCGACCTCTCCATCCTGAAACTGTCGCGCGGCGTGTTCGAGGTGTTGTCGACCAACGGCGACGCGGCGCTCGGCGGTGACGACTTCGATCATCGCCTGTTCTGCTGGATCCTTGACAAAGCCGGCGTCGCCCCGCCGTCGCTGGAGGATGCGCGACGGTTGCAGATGAAGGCGCGAGAGGCGAAGGAGCTGCTCAGCGTCTGCGAGGAGGCCACTGTTCACGTGCACCTCAGCTCGGGCGAAGAGGTGGATCTCGTCGTCACGCGTGACGAATTCGCCGACATGACGCGCCATCTGGTGCAGAAGACGCTCGGCCCGGTGCGCAAGGCGCTGCGCGATGCCGGCCTTGCGGCCGACGAGGTCAAGGGCGTGGTGATGGTGGGCGGCGCCACGCGCATGCCCCACATCCAGCATGCGATCGCCGAGTTCTTCGGCCAGGAGCCGCTGACCAATCTCGACCCCGACAAGGTCGTCGCCCTCGGCGCGGCGATGCAGGCCAATGTGCTCGCCGGGAACCGCCGGGACGAGGACGACTGGCTGCTGCTCGATGTGATTCCGCTGTCGCTCGGTCTGGAGACGATGGGCGGCTTGACCGAGAAGGTCATCCCGCGCAACTCCACGTTGCCGATCGCGCGTGCGCAGGAATTCACCACCTTCAAGGACGGCCAGACCGCCATGGCTTTCCATGTGGTGCAGGGCGAGCGCGAGCTGGTGACCGACTGCCGTTCGCTTGCCCGCTTCGAGCTGCGCGGCATTCCACCGATGGTGGCAGGTGCTGCGCGCATCCGCGTGAGCTTCCAGGTCGACGCGGACGGACTGCTGTCGGTGGCCGCGCGCGAGATGTCGTCGGGCGTCGAGGCCAGCGTGCTGGTGAAGCCGTCCTACGGGCTCACCGACGACGAGATCGCGGGCATGCTCAAGTCCGGCGTGGAGCATGCCGGCGACGATATGCTGGCGCGGGCCCTGCGAGAGCAGCAGGTCGAGGGCGAACGCGTCATCGAAGCGACCGAGCAGGCGATTGCCAAGGACGGGGCGCTGCTTTCGGCCGACGAGCGTGCCACGATCGAGCAGTCGATCGCGACACTGCGCGAACTGTGCAGCGGCAAGGACCATCGCGCGATCAAGAGCGGCATCGACGCGCTGGCGCGCGCCACCGACGGCTTCGCCGCGCGGCGCATGGACAACAGCATCCGCAGCGCACTCGCCGGCCACAAGGTGGATGAATTCGAGGTCTGACCTCGCAACCCGATCGAAGAGAATAATGACCCAGATCATCGTCCTTCCCCACGTCGAGCTCTGTCCGGACGGCGCCGTCATCGACGCCGAGGCGGGCAAGTCGGTGTGCGAGAGCCTGCTCGCCAACGGCATCGATATCGAGCACGCCTGCGAGATGTCCTGCGCCTGCACCACCTGTCACGTCATCGTGCGCGAGGGCTTCAACACCCTCGAGCCGGCCGAGGACGAGGAGGAAGACCTTCTCGACAAGGCCTGGGGCCTGGAGCCGCAGTCACGCCTGTCGTGCCAGGTGGCGGTCGGAGATGCCCCGCTGGTGATCGAGATTCCGCGCTACACCATCAACATGGCTCGGGAGGGCAAGCACTGATGAAGTGGACCGAAGTACAGGAAATTGCCATTCAGCTCGCGGATGCCCACCCCGAGGTAGACCCGACGCGCGTGAATTTCGTCGACCTGATGAACTGGGTGCTGGCATTGCCTGAATTCGACGATGACCCCAAGCATTGCGGCGAGCGCATCCTCGAAGGGATCCAGCAGGCCTGGATCGACGAGGTGGCCTGAAGAGCGTCTTTTGCGGAGCAGCATGATGAGCGACATGACCGTATTCGATTTCGAAACGCGGCGCCTCGACGGCTCGCCGATGCCATTGGCGGCCTTTCGCGGAAAGGTACTGCTGATCGTGAACACCGCGAGCCAGTGCGGTTTCACTCCACAATATGCCGGGCTCGAGGCGTTGCAGCAACGCTTCGCGGTGCGCGGCTTCAGCGTCATCGGCTTTCCATGCAACCAGTTCGGTGCGCAGGAGCCGGGCAACCCGGCGGAAATCCAGTCCTTCTGCCAGCGCAACTACGGCGTCAGCTTTCCCTTATCGGAAAAGATCGAGGTCAATGGCGAGCAGGCCCATCCGCTCTATCGCCATCTGACGAGCGTCGCACCGGGGGTGCTGGGCACGGAAGCCATCAAGTGGAACTTCACCAAGTTCCTGATCGATGCGCAGGGCAGGGTGGTGAGGCGCTATGCGCCGACCACGACGCCCGAGACGATTGCCGAGGATGTCGAGGCCGCCCTGAGCGCCGCGCAGGCTCAGTAAGCGCCGCCTGCCTGCGCATGGACGGTTTCATTGAGCGTCAGCCAGTATTGGCCGATGAGATTCACCGCGTGCAGGAAGCGCTCGTAGTCCACCGGTTTGCGGATGTAGCTGTTCGCGCCCAGGCGCAGCGACTGCTGCACGTCGAGATCCTCGCGTGAGGTGGTGAGCACCACGACCGGCAACAGCGCGGTGCGCTCGTCGGCGCGGATGCGGCGCAGCACCTCGAGCCCGTCCATCCGCGGCAGTTTCAAGTCAAGCAGCACGACCGCCGGCAGCTCGGACGTGTCGCGCCCGACATGGCTGCCGGTACCGAAGAGGTAATCGAGCGCCTCGACGCCATCGTGTGCCACCACCATCGGGTTGCTCACGCCTGCCTTGCCGAAGGCGCGCAAAGTCAGCGCTTCGTCGTCGGGATTGTCCTCGACGATGAGGACGGGCTGTTTGTTCGGCATCTCGCTTCTCCCCGGCGACGGCCTTTCATGGCCCGCCGCGATTCAGTTTAGCCCTTGCCGCGGCGAGGTGAAGCGATCCCGGTTCAGCGCTTGCCGCCGGGCAGGTCTTCACGACGAAGCACGAAGACCATGTCGTCGCCTCCGCGCGTCGACAACCAGTTGAACGGAAGGTCGGGAAAGGCGTTTTCGACGAGCACCCGATTATGTCCGACCTCGACCGCAAGTATGCCATCAGAATTGAGGTGACGTGCCCCCTCGGCGATCAGCCGGCGCACGATGTCGAGTCCGTCGTCGCCTGCAGCGAGCGCAAGCTGCGGCTCATGGTGATATTCCGCCGGCAGCGTATCCATCGCCTCCGCAGTGACATACGGCGGATTGCTCAGGATGAGGTCGAAGCGGCGGTCGCCGAGGGCATCGAACACGTCGCTCCTGACGAGTTCGATACGATCCTCGAGACCGTAGTCGGCCACGTTCTGACGTGCGACGTCGAGTGCATCCTCGGATAGATCGACGGCGGTGATGTCGGCATTCGGAAACGCATGCGCCATCAGGATCGCCAGGCAGCCTGAGCCGGTGCACAGGTCGAGGGCACAACCGATCTCGTCCGGCTCATCCACCAGCGGCGCGAGCCCGTCTTCCAGCAGTTCGGCGAAGAAAGAGCGCGGCACGATGACCCGCTCGTCGACGGCAAAGCGGAAATCGCCCAGCCAGGCCTCGCCGAGCAGATAGGCGGTGGGGACGCGATCGACCGCGCGCCGCTCGATGGCTTCGAGCAGCGGGCCGCGCTCATCGGCGGGAATGCAGGCATCGAGGAAGGGTTCGAGGCGGTGGAGCGGCAGGGCGAGCGAGCCCAGGATCAGCCACACCGCCTCGTCGTAGGTGTCGGCAGCGCCGTGACCACAGAAGATGTGGGCCCGATTGAAGCGGGTCACCGCATAGCGCAGCCAGTCCCGGACGGTGACGAGCTCCGCCAGGGGGCCATGTTCGTGTTCGTGATCGTGGTCGGCCTCGATCTCGCTGTCGTGCTGCTGGGGTGCGTCATTCATGGTGTCGTTCCCGTGGTGCCGGGCGGCGTCGCGGTCGCCGCGTGCGGATGAAGGCATTGGAGCTGGAAGAGGCAGAGCGCGGCTCAGAGCAGAAGCCGGGCCATCGTTCCCTCATAGACCGTGGCGAGCGGTGCGAGCGCATCGATCGCGATGTGCTCGTTGACCTTGTGGATGGAGGCATTGACCGGCCCGAACTCCACCACTTCGTTGCAGATTTCTGCGATGAAGCGGCCGTCGGACGTTCCGCCGGTGGTCGAAAGTTCGGTGTCGACCGCCAGGGTTTCACGGATCGCATCGGAGATCGCCGCGACGAGCTTGCCCCGCCCGGTGATGAACGGCTTCCCCGACAACTGCCACTCGATGTCGTAGTCCAGTCCGTGGCGATCGAGCACCTCATGGGTGCGCGCCTTGAGATCCTGGGCGGTCGACACCGAGGCAAAGCGGAAGTTGAACATCACCTCGCACGCGCCGGGGATCACGTTGTTCGCACCGGTGCCGGCGTGGATGTTGGAAACCTGCCAAGTGGTGGGCGGGAAGAACTCGTTGCCGTCGTCCCATTTCATCGCAGCCAGTTCCGCCAGCGCGGGAGCGAACTGATGGATGGGGTTGCGCGCCAGATGCGGATACGCGACATGCCCCTGCAGGCCCTTGACGCGGAGTGTTCCGGACAAGGATCCGCGACGCCCGTTCTTGATCATGTCGCCGAGCGTGGCCACCGAAGTCGGCTCGCCCACGACGCAGTAGTCCAGTCGTTCGCCTCGCGCCGCAAGCGCCTCGACCACCTTCACCGTGCCGTGCGTCGCCACGCCTTCCTCGTCCGAGGTGAGCAGCAGTGCGATGCTCCCCTTGTGTGCGGGGTGCGCAGCAACGAAGCGCTCGATGGCGACGACGAACGCGGCCAGCGAGGATTTCATGTCGGCTGCGCCACGTCCGTAAAGAATTCCATCACGCACGGTCGGCTCGAAAGGTGGCGTCGCCCAGGCCTCGATCGGACCGGTGGGCACGACGTCGGTATGACCCGCGAAGCACATCACCGGGCTCGACTGGCAGCGACGCGCCCACAGGTTGCATACGCCGCCAGTGTCGATTCGCTCGCAGGCGAACCCCAGCGGCGCCAGACGCGCGGCGATGACATCGAGGCAGCCGGAATCTTCCGGGGTGACGGAGTGGCGCGCGATCAGCTCGCAAGCCAGGGAAAACGTTGGATTGTCGGCAGCGGACATTGTCGTTGCAGGAGTATGGAAGGACGGGAGCCGGAGCGCTCAGCGCGCGGCATCCTTGTCCAGGGTGAGCGTCAGTTCGGCGAAGGAGGGCCCGGCATCATCGTGGCCAGCAAAACTGATCAAGGAGCTGTTCGTCGCTGGATCGAGTCTGTGGCCTTCGTCGTCGAACCGGGCGTTGTTGATGAGCCATTCGAGGTTGGTGGGCGAATCGGCGTTGGCAAGCGCTTCTTCCAGCGAAATCACCTTTTCATGGTAGAGACGGAACAGATCCTGCTCGAAGGTCTGCGAGCCGGGCGCCAGGCTCTGCTCCATCGCCTCCTTGATCTCGTTGATGCTGCCCTGCTCGATCAGCTCGGCGATGTGGCGGGTGTTGAGCATGATCTCGACCGCGGGTGCGCGCTTGCTGTCCGGCTTGCGCACAAGGCGCTGCGACACGATACAGCGCAGCGCGACCGCCAGATCGAGATAGAGCAGTTGGCGGTTCTCGAGCGGGAAGAAGTTGATGATGCGGTTCAGTGCGTGATAGGCGTTGTTGGCATGCAGCGTGGCCAGGCACAGATGCCCGGTCTGCGAATAGGCCAGCGCGGCCTGCATCGTCTCGCGGTCGCGGATCTCTCCGATCAGGATGCAATCCGGCGCCTGGCGCATCGCATTGCGCAGGGCCTCCTCCCAGCTCAGCGTATCGATGCCGACTTCGCGTTGATTGACGACCGATTTGCGATGCTGGAAGAGGTATTCGATCGGATCCTCGACCGTCAGAATGTGCCCCGAGCGGCTGCGGTTGCGGTGATCCAGCATCGATGCGAGCGTCGTCGATTTGCCTGAGCCAGTCGCGCCGACCACCAGGATCAGGCCACGCTTTTCAAGGACCAGCTCGGACAGGATGCGGGGGAGGCCGAGCTGCTCGATGGTCGGGATCTCGCACTGGATGAAGCGCACCACGACAGCCATCGAGTTGCGCTGCCAGAAGACATTGACACGGAAATTGCCGAGATCGCGCCGGCCGAAGGACAGGTTGAGCTCACGCTCGCGCTGGAAGCGCTCCATCTGCTCCGGCGTGACCGCCTCCGCAACCATGCGCTGGACCATCCCTGGGTCCATGACCTTCTGGTTGATCGGCATCGTGTGCCCCTGGATCTTGATATGGATCGGGGCGCCGGCGGTGACGAAAAGATCGGAGGCCTGCTTGTCGGCCATGAGCTGGAACAGGCTGTCGAAGATCATTCGAGGCAGACTCCTTGACCGTGGGCTGAGCGGCCGGGATGACCGGGGCTGGCGGGACGGTTGCCGCTCCAGGCGAAGCCGCGACCGTCTCGCCGCGTGTGGGGCTCAGGCGCCGCGCAGCAACTCGTTGATGCCCGTCTTGGCACGCGTCTGCGCATCCACCCGCTTCACGATCACCGCGCAATACAGGCTGTACTTGCCGTCGGCCGACGGCAGGCTGCCCGGCACCACCACGGCGCCGGCCGGCACGCGGCCGTAGGTCACTTCGCCGGTCTCGCGGTCGTAGATCTTGGTGCTCATGCCGATATAGACGCCCATCGACAGCACGGCGTTCTCCTCGATGATCACGCCCTCGACCACCTCCGAGCGGGCGCCGACGAAAACGTTGTCCTCGATGATCACCGGACCGGCCTGCACCGGCTCGAGCACGCCGCCGATGCCGACGCCACCGGACAGATGCACGTTCTTGCCGATCTGCGCGCACGAGCCGACGGTCGCCCAGGTGTCGACCATCGTGCCTTCATCCACGTACGCGCCGATATTCACGTAAGAAGGCATCAGCACCACGTTCCTGCCGATGAAGCTGCCCTTGCGTGCCGTGGCGGGCGGTACGACGCGGAAGCCGCCGGCGCGGAACTGCTCAGGCGTGTAGTCGCCGAACTTGGTCGCGACCTTGTCGTAGAAGTTGAGGCCGCCAGCCTGCACCAGTTCGTTGTCGCGCAGGCGGAAGGAGATCAGTACCGCCTTCTTGATCCATTGATTCACCACCCACTGGCCGTCCTTCTTCTCGGCCACGCGCAGCGTGCCCGAATCCAGGCCGGAAATGACCTCTTCCACCGCATCCCGGATTTCGGCCGGGGCGGACGTAGGCGACAGGCTGGCGCGATTTTCGAAGGCGTCGTCGATGATGCTTTGCAGAGCGTGCATGAAAGGGTCTCTCAGAGTTTTTGACAGAAGGCGATGAGGCGCTCGGTCGCTTCCACGCATTCGTGCGTGTCTGCCACCAGCGCGATGCGGATGAAGCCGGCGCCAGGGTTGATGCCTTGCGCTTCGCGGGCGAGGTAGCTGCCCGGCAGGACCGTCACATTATATTCAGCCAGTAGTCCGCGGGCGAACTCGGTGTCCGTCATTCCCTGCGGCACGCCGGCCCACAGGTAGAAGCCCGCATCCGGCACGTCGGTGGCCAGCCACGGCTGGAGCATGGGCGTGATGCGGGCGAACTTCTCGCGATAGAGGCGGCGGTTCTCGGCGACGTGTTCCTCGTCATTCCAGGCAGCGACCGAAGCGGCCTGCACGGCCGGATTCATGGCGCAGCCGTGATAGGTGCGGTAGCGCAGGAAGTCGGCGAGGATCTTCGCGTCTCCCGCGACGAAGCCCGAGCGCATGCCCGGAACGTTCGAGCGCTTGGACAGGCTGGAAAACATCACGACATTGCGATAATCGGTGCGGCCCAGGCGCCACGCCGCCTCCAGGCCGCCGATGGGCCTGGCGTCGTCGTCGAAGTAGATCTCCGAGTAACACTCGTCGGCGGCGATCACGAAGCCGTAGCGGTCGGACAGCTCGAACAGGCGCTTCCATTCCGCCAGGCTCAGCACACGGCCGGTGGGGTTGCCCGGTGAGCATACGTAGATCAGTTGAACGTCGCGCCAGGTGGCCTCGTCGATCGCGTCGAAGTCGTAGGCGAAGCCGTCGCCCGGCAGGGTATTCAGGAATACCGGCTCGGCGCCGGCGAGCAGCGCCGCGCCCTCGTAGATCTGGTAGAAGGGATTGGGGCTCAGCACCTTGGCGCCGGGACGGCTGCCATCGACCACACATTGGGCGAACGCGAACAGGGCCTCGCGCGAGCCATTCACCGGGATCACCTGGGTCGCCGGATCGACCGCGGGCAGACCGTAGCGGCGCTGCAGCCAGTATGCGATGGCGCCGCGCAGCGCATCGCTGCCGAGGGTGGTGGGGTAGGTGGACAGTCCGCCGAGATTGTCGGCCAGCGTCTGGCGGATGAAGCCGGGCGTCGGATGCTGTGGCTCGCCGATCGACAGGCGGATCGGCTTGTGGGCGGCCGACGGCGTGACGCCGTCGAACAGGGCGCGCAGCTTCTCGAACGGGTAGGGCTGGAGGCGGTCGAGGTCAGGATTCACTTTGGAACAATTTCCGCCCGCTGGCATGGACGGGCTCGGCAGTGGTGAAGGCGGACGATGTTATCATGGCGCGCCCCGCCGGCGACCGATGCGCCTGCGGCACGTCCCTTGCCCTGCAGAACGCTCCGTTCCTCCCAGAAGTGCGCCTTTCCAAGCTCAAACTCGCCGGTTTCAAGACTTTCGTCGACCCGACGACCGTGCTGACGCCGGGCAACCTGGTCGGCGTGGTGGGGCCGAATGGTTGCGGCAAGTCGAACATCATCGACGCGGTGCGCTGGGTGCTGGGCGAAACGCGTGCGTCGGCGCTGCGCGGCGAATCGATGCAGGACGTGATCTTCAACGGCTCGACGACGCGCAAGCCGGTGTCTCGCGCCAGTGTCGAGCTGGTGTTCGACAACCACGAGGGGCGCGCGGCCGGCCAGTGGTCGCGCTACGCCGAGATCTCGGTCAAGCGCGTGCTCGATCGCAGCGGCGAATCCACTTATTACATCAACAACGTCCATGTCCGGCGCAAGGACGTCATCGATCTCTTCCTCGGCACCGGGCTGGGGCCACGCGCTTACGCGATCATCGAGCAGGGCATGATCTCGCGCATCATCGAGGCGCGCCCGGAGGAAATCCGTGGCTTCCTGGAGGAAGCCGCGGGCGTCACCAAATACCGGGAGCGGCGCAAGGAGACCGAAGGTCGGCTTGCCGACGCACGCGACAACCTCGCTCGCCTCGACGACATCCGCATGGAGCTGGGCGAACGCATCGGCCACCTCGAGGCACAGGCGGAGGTCGCAGCGCGCTACCACGCACTCAACGGTGCTCACGTGCAGAAGCAGCAACTGCTCTGGCTGCTCAAGCGCAATGAAGCGCGGGCGGAGCACGACAGGCTGGCAGACGAACTCAACCGCAACACTTCCCGCATCGAGGCCGACAACGCCCGGGTGCAGGAGCTGGAGTCGGCAGTCGAACTCGCGCGCGCAGCGCACTTCGCCGCGTCCGAAGCGGTGCATGTCGCCCAGAGCGACCTTTTCTCGGCGAGCGCCGAGGTCACCCGGCTCGAAACCGAGCTGCAGCACCTGGGCGAGGCGCGCAAACGGCTCGAGGCACGGCTCATGCAGCTCGAGGTCGATCGGGCGCACTGGACGACGCGGCGCGACGCGCTCGCAGCCGAGCGCGAGCGGTGGAGCGAGCTTGCCGGGAACTCGGCGATGCGGGTCGAACAGGCCGAAGCACGCCACGAGGAAATCGCCGGCCGCCTGCCGGACGCGGAAACGGACCACCAGGCGGCCGAGGCGGGCATGAGCACCGCACGGCGGGAGCTTGCGCAGACCGAACAACACCTGCGGGTCGAGGAGGCCAACCGCGCCAGTGCGCTCCGTGCGCTCGACGCGCTGCAGCAGCGTCGCGGCAGGCTGGATGCCGAGCGTGGCAACATCGTCGGACCCGACGCCTACGCGATCATCGAGCGCGAGGCGCGCCTCGAAACCTTGCAGGAGATGCTGGAATCACGTCAGCAGGAACTCGCCGATCTGCAGGGCCGCCTTCCCGGCGCGCAGGCGGCGCTGAAATCCGCCGTGGAGCGCGAACGGGCCACCCAGCAACGCCTCACCGAATTGCGTGCGCGACGGGAAGCGCTGGTTCAACTGCAGGCGCGCGTGCAGTCCCAGGGCAAGCTCGGCGACTGGCTCAAGCGCCACGGTTTCGACACGCTGCCTCCGCTGTGGCGCAGCCTGAGGGTGGAGCAGGGCTGGGAGGCCGCCGTGCAGGCCGTGCTGCGCGAGCGCCTCGCCGCACTGGTGGCGCCTGACGCAGGTCGTGCTCAGGCGGTGGCGCGCAGCGTGATGGACGAGGCGCCGCCGGAGTCCCTTGCGGTGGCGCTGCGACGAGAAAGCCATGGCGCACCTGGCGACGCGGCTGCGCCGGTCGGGAGCCTGGCGCTCGGTTTGCCCGTCTTGCCTCATCGCCCTCTCATCGACCACGTGTCGGTCACCGATACGGCGTTGCAGTCTCTCATCGGCGAATTTCTCCACCGCGTTTACGCGGTGGACCGCATCGAGGACTGGCTGCCGCAGCATGCAGACCTGCCGGCCGGCGTGGTGCTGGCAGGGCCTCGCGGCCAGCTCCTCACACGCGACGCCCTGACCCATCTCGCGCCGGACAACCGTACGCATGGCGTCATGGAACGCGAGCGCGAGATCGACGCGCTGAGCTCGCAGCAGCAGGTGCTTGAGGATGAGGTCGCCCAGACGCGCGAGGCCTTGCTGGATGCCGAAGGCGAGGCGGCATCGATCCAGGACGGCGTCAATACCCTGCGCCGCGAGATCCAGACCGCGCAGGGGCAGGTGCACGCCGAACAGGTCGAGCTGCTCAAGCTCACGCAGGCACGCAGTCGTGCGGAGGAGCGCCACACGCAGTTGCAGCGCGACCTCGACGACCTGATACACGACGAGGAAACCGAGCGCGAGCATCTTGCCCGCGCCGAGCTCGAGCATGCGCGCGCCGATGAACTCGCGATGCTTCAGCGTGAGCGCCTGGATGCCGCCTTGGAGGTGCTGCGCGAGCGCGAACAGCAGGTTCGGGAATTGCGCGTCCGCGAACAGGGCGCGGCGCGCGACCTGCAGGAAGCGCGCTTCTCCGCGCGCGAATGCGCCGCCAAGCTCGAGGACATCGACCGCAACCTGCAGCTTGCGATCGAGCAGATCGAGCGCATCGCGAGCGAGCACGCAGCGCGCCTGGACGAGCTCGAGGCGACCGACGACGGCCGCAGCCGGCAGGCCCTGCAGACGGCGCTCGAGTTGCGCACCGGACGCGAATCGGCCCTTGCCGCCCAGCGCGACGGGCTGGAACAAGCCGCGGCAACCCTGCGCCAGACCGAGGAGATGCGCCTGCGCACCGAGCAGGAGGCGGCGCCGATCCGCCAACGCGTTGCCGAACTGCGGCTGGCGGTGCAGGCAGCGCAGCTTGCCACCGGCCAGTTCGACGAGCGGCTGGCGGAGGCACAGGCCGACGAGGCCGTCCTCGCACCGCTGCTGACACCCGAGCTGAAGGAGACCAGCCTGCAGCGGGAAGTGGCGCGCCTCGCCCGCGAGATCGCGGAGCTGGGTGCGGTGAACCTGGCGGCGCTGGACGAGCTCCGCACGGCGGCCGAGCGCAAATCCTACCTCGACGCACAGACGGACGACCTGCTGCAGGCGATCGAAACGCTAGAGGATGCGATCCGACGCATCGATCGCGAGACGCGCGAGCAACTGCAGGAAACCTACAATACGGTCAATCGGCAGTTCGGAACGCTGTTTCCGCAGCTCTTCGGCGGCGGCCGCGCCGAGCTTGTACTGACCGGCGACGAGATTCTCGATGCGGGCATCCAGATCGTCGCCCAGCCGCCGGGGAAGAAGAACAGCTCCATTCAGCTCCTGTCAGGCGGGGAGAAGGCATTGACCGCGATTGCGCTGGTGTTTTCGATGTTCCAGCTCAATCCGGCGCCGTTCTGCATGCTTGACGAGGTGGATGCACCACTGGACGATACGAACACCGAACGCTACGCGAACATGGTCAAGCGCATGTCATCGCAGACGCAATTCATCTTCATCAGCCACAGCAAGATCACGATGGAGTTCGCGCAGCAGCTCGTTGGCGTCACCATGCAGGAGCAGGGTGTGTCCCGGGTTGTGGAAGTGGACATCGAAGAAGCGTTGCGCCTGGCCGAGCCGGCAGCAGCGTAAAAGAACTCAAAGCCTCGATTCGGAACAGCTTATGGATAGCGAACTACAGATTGCATTGGCCGGCGCGGGGGTTGCGGCGGTCGTGCTCATCGTCGGCTACAACAAATGGCAGGAGCGCAAGCACCGCCGGCGTGCCGAAGAGGCCTTCAAGTCCGAACACCGCGACGTGCTGCTCGAGCCGCGTGCCGCGGGCGCCGACGCTGAGCGAACGGAACCGAGCTTCGACACGCCGCCGGTCAGTGTCGCCGATGAGCCGCGCCGCGTCCGTGAGGCGCCCGTCAAGCGCGTCGCGCCACAGCCGCCGGAAATGCTCAGTGCCCAGAGCGACTGCATCATCCAGCTCGAAGCGATCGAGCCACTCGATGTCCAGCGCATCTGGTCGGCGCAGCGCGAGCAGCTCAGCGGCCTGAACAAGGCGGTGCGCTGGTTCGGATTCGATGACACCGAGAACCTGTGGCGTCCGCTGGGCGACCACAGCGCCGGCAAGTGCCACTGGTTCTGTGCCGCGATGCAACTGGTGGATCGTCGCGGCCCGATCGGCGAGGTGGACTTCATGCGCTTCTCCGGCGGCATGCAGCGCATTGCCGACCAGTTCATGGCGCTGCCTGCCGGCCTGCCGGCGCGCGCGGAGGTGCTTCGCGCTGCCACTGAACTCGATCGTTTCTGTGCCGACGTCGATGTACAGATTGGCGTCAATGTGGTGGCCGCCAGCGCCCCGTTCGCAGGCGACCGAATCGAGTCCGTCGCCACGCAGCAAGGTCTCCGCATCGCGAGTGACGGCACTTTCCACGCGCAGGATGGGCAGGGCGACACGCTGTTTACCCTCGGCAACCTCGAGCCGGGGCTCTTCGCGTCGGGCGGAATGAGCGGCGTGGTGACCAAGGGGCTGACTCTCGTCATCGACGTTCCGCGCGTGGCCAACGGGCCCGAGGCGTTCGACCGCATGATGAGAACCGCGAGCGGGATCGCGGCGGGCCTGTCGGGCGTCGTCGTCGACGATAACCGCGCGCCCTTCGGCGCCGAGGCCGCCAGCATGATCCGCACTCAGATCGCGCAATTCCAGGAGCGCATGGCGAGCTACGGAATCCCCGCCGGCGGAGATCTGGCCAAGCGACTGTTCGCAGTGTGATGGGCGAGCCGATCGACGCAGTGGCGCGGGCCGCTGCGCTGCGCGCAGAGATCGCGCGGCATGACCATGCTTATTACGTGCTCGACGCACCCACGGTGCCTGACGCCGAGTACGACCGCTTGTTCCGCGAACTCCAGGCGCTGGAAACCGCGCATCCCGAGTTGCGTACCGCCGACTCGCCGACGCAACGGGTCGGTGGCAGGCCATTGTCGCAGTTCGCGGCGGTACACCACCGTGTTCCGATGCTGTCGATCCGCACCGAGACCGACACCGAAGCGAGCGGCGCCGACGCCTTCGATGCCCGCGTGCGGCGCGAGCTCGGTCTTGCCGACGCCGATGCGCCAGTCGAATACGCGGCCGAACTCAAGTTCGACGGGCTGGCGATCAACCTGCGCTATGAGGACGGCGTGCTCGTCCAGGCGGCCACGCGGGGCGATGGGGAAACCGGCGAGGACGTCACGCAGAACATCCGCACCGTGCGGGCGATCCCGCTGCGGCTGAAAGGTGAGGCACCCGCGGTGCTGGAGGTGCGCGGCGAAGTCTACATGCGCCGTGACGACTTCGAGCAGCTCAACGGGCGCCAGTTCGCGGCCGGCGAAAAGACTTTCGTCAATCCGCGCAACGCGGCCGCCGGCAGCATCCGGCAGCTCGATCCCGCAGTCGCGGCGAAGCGACCGCTGTCCTTCTTCGCCTACGGCCTGGGCGAGACCATCGGCTGGCCGGTGCCAGCCACCCACGCCGAGGTGCTCGACGCGCTGCAGGCGCATGGATTTCCGGTGTGCGAACACCGTGCGGTGTTGAGCGGCGCGCCCGGCCTGGCCGAATTCCACGCGCGCATCGCCGCACTGCGCGACGGCCTGCCCTTCGACATCGACGGCGTCGTCTACAAGGTCAATTCGCTCGCGCTGCAGCAGCAGCTCGGGTTCGTCACGCGCGAGCCGCGCTGGGCGGTGGCGCACAAGTACCCGGCGCAGGAGGCGGTCACGCTGCTGCGCGACATCGAAGTCCAGGTCGGCCGTACTGGCGCCCTCACGCCGGTCGCCAGGCTGGAGCCAGTCTTCGTCGGCGGCGTCACCGTCACCAACGCGACGCTGCACAACCAGGACGAGATCGACCGCAAGGACGTGCGCATCGGCGACTGGGTGATCGTGCGCCGCGCCGGCGACGTCATCCCGGAAGTCGTGGCGCCGGTGCCGGAGCGGCGTGCCGGAGAACTTCCACGCTTCGACCTGCTGGCGCGCTTTCCGCGCTGCCCTGTGTGCGGTTCGCACGTGGTGCGCGGCACGGACGAGGCGGTCGCACGCTGCACCGGCGGTCTGTTCTGCCCGGCGCAACGCAAGCAGGCACTGCTGCATTTTGCCGGCCGCCGCGCGATGGACATCGACGGCCTGGGCGAGAAGCTCGTCGATCAGCTCGTCGATGCCGCCATCGTCAAGACGCCGGTCGACATCTACCGCCTCGGCATCCTGGCGCTGGCGAATCTCGAACGCATGGGCGAAAAGTCGGCGCAGAACCTGCTCGCCGCCATCGAGAAAAGCCGCCATACGACGCTTGCACGCTTCATCTTCGCGCTCGGCATCCGTAACGTCGGCGAGGCCACGGCGCGCGACCTGGCGCGGCATTTCGGCAAGCTGGATGCGCTGCTCGACGTCGACGAGGCGGCATTGCAGCAGGTGCCCGACGTCGGCCCGGTGGTGGCGAAATCCATCGTCGAGTTTCTGGGCGAGCCGCACAATCGCGAAGTCATCGAGCAGTTGCGCGCCGCAGGCGTGAGCTGGCAAGAAGGCGAGCCCACGGATGCAGTCAGCGGACGGCTCGCCGGCAGGACGCTGGTGCTGACCGGCACGCTGCCGACGCTGAGCCGCGAAGAAGCCAAGGCGATGATCGAAGGGCAGGGCGGCAAGGTCGCCGGCTCGGTATCGAAGAAGACCGATTACGTGGTGGCCGGCGAAGAGGCCGGCTCCAAGCTCGCGAAGGCCCAGGAACTGGGCATCACGATACTCGACGAGCCAGGGCTGATGGCCTTGCTCGGGAATCAGTGAGAACCATTGCTGCAAGAACCAGCAACAAACCGGAGTGGAACAACATGAAGAAAGTCACCAAGGCCGTCTTCCCAGTCGCCGGCATGGGCACGCGCTTCCTGCCTGCCACCAAGGCAAGCCCGAAGGAAATGCTGCCTATCGTGGACAAGCCGCTTATCCAGTACGCAGTGGAAGAGGCGGTGGCCGCTGGGATCACCGACATGATCTTCATCACCGGCCGCACCAAGCGCTCGATCGAAGACCATTTCGACAAGGCCTACGAACTCGAGACCGAACTCGAGGCCCGCGGCAAGAAGGAACTTCTTGAGTTGGTGCGCAAGACGGTGCCGAAAGGCGTGAACTGCATCTACACCCGCCAGTCCGAAGCGCTCGGCCTCGGGCACGCGGTGATGTGCGCGGAACACATCGTGGGCGACGAGCCGTTTGCGGTGATCCTTGCCGACGACCTGCTCGACAACCCGAGCGGCCTGTCGGTGATGAAGCAGATGGTGGACGTCTACAACTACAACCGCTGCTCGGTGCTGGGCACCATGAACGTGCCGCGCCAGGATACGCGCCAGTACGGCATCGTCAGCACCGATGCCCAGAGCGGCAACGTGCAGCGCGTGACCGGCATCGTGGAGAAGCCGAAGCCCGAGGAGGCGCCTACGACCCAGGCCGTCGTCGGTCGCTACATCCTGACGCCGCACATCTTCGAGCATCTTCATTCCATCAAGCCGGGCGCTGGCGGCGAGATCCAGCTCACCGACGCGATCGCCTCGCTGCTCAAGGAAGAGGCGGTGCTGTCCTACCAGTTCGACGGCGTGCGCTACGATTGCGGCTCCAAGCTCGGCTACCTCAAGGCGACCGTCGAACTCGGCCTGCGCCACCCCGAGACCGGCGCAGCCTTCGCGGCGTACCTGGCGGATCGTTCCAGCGCCGAGGCAGCCAGCAAGAAGAAGGAAAAGTGAGTTCGCGCGGTCCGCGTTGAGCGGACCGGTCGCGCAGGGCATGAAAATGGCGTCGGACCTTCCGACGCCATTTTCTTTCGGCCAACATGAAAAAGGCCCTGCCGCTTCCGTTCGGCAGGGCCTTGTGCCCCCTTCAGGCTTTGCTATCGCCTCAAGCGGCGTCGGCCTTCGCCGCGCGCTTGCGGTCGGTTTCCTTCAGGTGGCGCTTGCGCAGGCGGATGTTCTTCGGCGTGATCTCGACCAGTTCGTCATCGGCGATGAACTCGATGGCGGATTCGAGCGTGAGCTGAATTGGCGGGATCAGGCGCACGGCTTCGTCGGTACCGGAGGCACGCACGTTGGTGAGCTGCTTGCCCTTGATCGGGTTCACCACGAGGTCGTTGTCGCGCGTATGAATGCCGATGATCATGCCTTCATATAGCGCATCTCCCGGGCTGACGAACATGCGGCCGCGGTCCTGCAGGTTCCACAGCGCATAGGCCACGGCGTCGCCGTCGTTCTGCGAGATCAGCACCCCGTTGCGGCGCTCGGCCATCAAGCCGGCCATCGGGCTGTAATCGTCGAACACATGGCTGGCGAGGCCGGTGCCACGCGTCATGGTCAGGAACTCGCCCTGGAAGCCGATCAGGCCACGCGCCGGGATGCGGTATTCGAGACGAACGCGGCCCTTGCCGTCGGGCTGCATGTCCTGCAGCTCGCCGCGGCGGCGGCCGAGCTCTTCCATCACGCTGCCCTGGTGGTCTTCCTCGACGTCGACGGTGAGCATTTCGTACGGCTCGCACTTCACGCCGTCGATCTCCTTGTAGACCACGCGCGGACGGCCCACTGCCAGCTCGAAGCCTTCGCGGCGCATGTTCTCGAGCAGGATGGTGAGGTGCAGTTCGCCACGGCCCGAGACTTCGAACACGTCAGAATCGCCGGTGTAGTTCACGCGCAGTGCAACGTTCTTCAGCAGTTCCTTTTCCAGGCGCTCGCGGATCTGACGGCTGGTGACGAACTTTCCTTCGCGGCCGGCCAGCGGCGACGTATTGACCATGAAATTCATGGTCAGTGTCGGCTCGTCGACCGCGATCGGCGTCATGCCTTCGAGGCACTCAGGGTCGCACAGCGTGACGCCGATGTTGACCTGCTGGATACCCGCCACGAGCACGATGTCGCCCGCTTCGGCGAACTCGGCAGGCGAGCGCTCCAGGCCCTGGAAGGTCAGCACCTGGCTGACCTTGCCCTTGCCGCGGTTCTCGTCGCCGTACATCACGACCAGTTCCTGGTTCGGGCGGATGCGGCCGCGCTTGATGCGGCCGATGCCGAGCTGACCCATGTAGGTCGAGTAGTCGAGCGAGCACACCTGAAGCTGCAGCGGACCCTCGGCGTCGACTTCCGGGGCAGGGACGTGCTTGAGGATGGCGTCGAACAGCGGGCGCATGTCCTTGCGCTCGTCATCGAGGTTTTCCATCGCGAAGCCATTGAGGCCCGACGCGTAGATCACCGGGAAGTCGAGCTGCTCGTCGGTGGCGCCGAGCTTGTCGAAGAGATCGAAGGTGTGATTGATCACCCAGTCGGGGCGCGCGCCGGGGCGGTCGATCTTGTTGATGACGACGATGGGCTTGAGGCCCAGCGCGAGCGCCTTGCGGGTGACGAAGCGGGTCTGCGGCATCGGGCCTTCGACCGCGTCGACCAGCAGCAGCACGCTGTCAACCATCGACAGCACGCGCTCGACCTCGCCGCCGAAGTCGGCGTGGCCCGGGGTGTCGACGATGTTGATGTGGGTGTCGCCGTACTGGATGGCGCAGTTCTTCGACAGGATCGTGATGCCACGTTCCTTCTCGATGTCGTTGGAGTCCATGACCCGTTCGGCCACCTGCTGGTTTTCACGGAAGGTGCCGGACTGGCGCAGCAGTTGGTCAACCAGCGTGGTCTTGCCGTGGTCAACGTGGGCGATGATGGCGATGTTGCGGATGGCGCGGGACATGGATGCGGGAAGTCTTTGAAAGGGCATGGATTTTAACACGCCGCTGTGGCGCCGCAGCATCAATTTTCGGCCGCTGTCGGCGGGCAATCAGGGCAGGGGAGTGGCTGCCTCGCGGCGGCAGACCTGGCGCGCCTCTTGGGCACCGGCTGGCGCGTGCTCCAGAGCACCGCGCGGGCAGCGTGGTAGACTCCCCGCCCTCGTTCATTGGAGCGCATCACATGCTCGCGATCATCGGCGGCAGCGGACTCACCCAGCTTTCCAACATGGAGACGATCCGTCGCGAGGTCGCACGCACGCCATTCGGCGAGCCTTCCGGCGCCCTGACCTACGGCACCATGTGCGATCAGCCGGTGGTCTTCCTCGCGCGTCATGGTTACGGGCACACGATCCCGCCCCATCTGGTGAACTACCGAGCCAACATCTGGGCGTTGAAGGAAGCAAAGGTCACGGCCATCGTGTCGGTCGCGTCGGTCGGCAGCATCCGTCCGGATTTACCGCCGGGCACGCTCGTCGTGCCGCACCAGATCATCGATTACACCTGGGGCCGCAAGAGCACCTACTTCGAGGGTGGCGAGGGGCTGGTCAGGCACATCGACTTCACTCACCCCTACGACGAGGCCCTGCGCCAGCGCCTGATCGCCGCCGCGCGCGCGGCGGGCGACAGCGCCTATGATGGCGCCGTCTATGCGGCCACGCAGGGGCCACGCCTGGAGACAGCCGCCGAAATCAACCGCCTCGAGCGCGACGGTGCCGATCTGGTCGGCATGACCGGCATGCCCGAGGCCGCGCTCGCGCGCGAGCTGGAAATCCCTTACGCCGCCATCAACGTCGTCGCCAACTACGCCGCGGGGCGCGTAAGCAGCGAGCAGGGCATCCATTTCGGCGACATCGAGATGGTGCTGCAGGAATCGATGCTGCGCGTGCGGCACCTGCTGGAGCACCTGTGCAAGGTGTGCTGAGCGACGCGGCCTGCCAGATCATTTGAACGAGTCGCCGCCGAAGGCGATTTCCTTTGTACCTCCGCGGCCCCCCTCGCTGAATCGGCGCAGCATCCAGTCGAAGCGGATGGGTTCGACGCCAGCGGAGAATTCCACCGAGAGCACGTAGAGTGGCTCGCGGGCCATTCGAAGACGGTCGGCTGGAATCCGGCTGCGGATCCCGGTGATCAGGAAGGGCCCTTTCAACTCTCCGGTGTAGGGCTTGGCACCAGGCGGCGGCATCTCGCGCCACTGGACGGTCACGGCGTCGGGAATGCGGCCGCTGCGTTGGTCACCACCGAAGCTGGGGCGCAGCGGAAATTTGGTATCTGGTCGGATGGGGCGCGGGTGTTGCCCCAGTTGCGAGAACCACCACTTTTCTGGGTTTCGCGCATCCTCTACCCGGACGTCCTCCAATTCCCGGTCGCATGCATTCCACGCGCCGATGATGAATTCTTCGTCCGAGAACGTGAGGGTTTCTGCATTGGCGCATCCGAGCAACACTGATGTGCCCGACAGGGTCAGGAATTGGCGTCGATTCATCGTATGTCTCCTAGTCGAAAGTCAAACCATAGTTCTGCGCCAGCCAGTCGCTGTAACGATTGATATCCACCAAGCCGACTCGCCTACTGAGCTGCGGCATGGGCTGCGTGATGCCATCCTGATAGGGATCGGCAAGGGGGGGTGGTTCCGAATAGGGGAGGATGTAGGCGAGAGATTCGGCATGGTTGATCCCGTCGAAATCGGCGGAGCGCTCCTTGCGCACCTGATCCGGATAGTGGACCTTGCGATCGTCGTCAAATCCGTTCAACGGCGGAGCATTCCACGGTGAGACACGTGACTCGTCATGCACCACAGGATCGGTTATTGCTCGCTGCGCCGCCCGTAATGGCTTCATTGGAACGCCAGCAGCAACGGCTTGCTGATGCATCCAGTTCAGCGCGATATCCGCCAGATCGCTGCCATCTTCAACCAGGTAGCCGCCGCCGATGTCCGCATGTGCCCCGACGAAACCTCGCTCTACGACGTTCGCGCCTGCACCACGGCCCGCGTAGGACGACTCGGCGGATTCCAGCGGAAAGAGCGCCCGATGTTCGTTGGCGGCGACTGCATGCGCGACATGACCGAGCTCTCCTGCGGGAATCCCGAGCGAAATCACGCCCATCATCTGCTTGCTCAACACGGTGTCGAACAGGCCGAGGAAGCGGATGTGCACGCCGACGCAGGCTCCGCCCAGCAGGTCGCGGTAGTAGGACTGGTTCCTGCGCGCAAGGACTTCATTGATGAAATCGCGCGCGGCAGACGCGCCACGGCTGAAGCCGATCACGTCAAGGGTGATCAGCAGCGGAGATTGGGGAGTGATCGTAGTTCCCTTCACGCGGGCCTCGTTCTCGAACTTGGCCTTGACGTAGTCGTCGAGAGCATTCAATTGCGATTCGACCTTCGATTTCAGGGAGTAAGCGAACGCGCGGTCACCCAGTTGGTACCATTTCGTCCCAACCCCCTCCACGTAGTACGGGCGATCCGAGTTGGCAATCGAGGCGCTGTCGTTGTCGTTATATGCCTCCTTCAGCCAATAGATGTTCGTCCTGCTCGATTCGTTGTTTCCTGTCCCGTCGAACGCGAACAGGATGAGGCCGAGCGGGTCGGCGAAGCGCAGCGGGTCGCGTGCCGCGTAGGCGTAGGGCTGCGTCAGCGGGTGCGGGCCGAGCGGATCGGGCTCCAGGTAGTCGCCGCGGCGGGGATCGTAGGTGCGCAGCACGTTGTCGTGCCAGCCGGTTTCGACGTCGTGGTACTGGCCGGGCAGGCGCAGATTCAGGTTGAAGCCGGGGCTGATGTCCGCGGCAGTCAGTCCGCGCGCTTCGCCAAAAAGGGAGTGCCGGGCGCGCCAGATCACGCGGCTGCGCTCGTCGGTCACCGCCACCGGCGTGCCGATTTCATTGGCGTGGACGTAGCGCACCTGCGGCGCGCTTCGCGTGATGAACTCGCGCACGGTGCGAAGGACGTCCGACAACGCCGTGACTTGGGTCGCCAATGGCCTGCCTGCGGGGTAGTCGAGGATGGCGACAGGCACGCCGTGCGCGTAGATGTAGCGACGCTTGAGCCTGGGCTGGCCATCCTCTTCCGCCGCTTCGCCAACCAGGCGGTACGAATCCCACAGAAAGAGCGTGCTGCCCGATCGCCCTGCCGGCACCGCGCCGGGATCGAATACCGTCTTTCGGACACGGCGGCCGAGCGCGTCGTGGTCGTAGCGGGCGAGGAGGTGGTTTCCGTTCTCGTTCCTGCCGTCTCCCGCCGCCCGACGGACTTCGACCAGCCGTCGGTCGGCGCTGTAGCGAAGAAGGAATTCGCCCAGCCGTTCGGGCAGCCCGCCGGCGTCCCGGTCGATCTTCTCGCGACGAAAATCCACGCTCACGCCGTCCACGCGCCGGCCGACGACCTCGCCCGCCGCATCGTAGGCATGGTATTCAGCGCCCGCCGCGTCATGCCCCGCCTGCGCGGCGATCAGGCGTGCCTGACGGTCGTAGGCGAAGCCGACCTCCAAGGTGCGGCGAAGATCCGAGCGTTGAGAGATCCTGCCGGCGGCGTCATAGCCGTATCGCCAGCCATCGATCAGCTCGCCACTTTCCGCCCCGGGGTCTGCGGCGGGCGCAAGCCCGGGAACCGGGTCGCTTGCGTGCGCAGGCGCAATCCAGTCTGGCCAACTGCCCTTGGTTGATCGTGGCGGCAGGCGATGGGCGAGATCACGCAGGCGCCCGTCCGCGCCAAGGCTGAAGCGGACTTCGACGCCATTGCCAAGGCGGTAGCCGCCGCTCGCGATCGCCGCGTCGCGCTCCGCCCCGGAAGGTTGATGCCGCACCGTTAGCGGTCCAGCCCGCGCAGCCGACGGCAATCGCAGTGGCGAAAGCAGTTGCGTGCGGCGCAGCGCGCCGTCGGTCCATGCGATGCCGCGCAACTGGCGCCCCTTGCCCCACTCGTAGCTGAGTTCGCCGCCTTCTGGAAGTGCGTGCCTGATCACGCGGTCGGCCGCGTCGTAGGCAAAGCTTTCCCGATACCGCAGACGGGGATGTCCGGCTCGTGCCGTCGGGCGCTCGACGATGCGCGTGCCAATGCGTCCGGCGCTGTCATGGGTGAAAGTTTCGGTCTCCGCGGGATGCTCGATCCGCACCAGCCGCGGGCCGGCGTATTGCAGGGCGGTGGTGGTGCTGTCGTCCGTGGCGGCTCCCTGCACCGTATGCGCGACGATCCTGCCCGCTGCGTCGCGCGACCAGCGCCACACCCTGCCATCGGCGAAGCGCCGCTCGATGATCCGGCCTGCGGCGTCGTGACGATAATGCTCGGGCCCGGTCGCGTCGGTGCGCATGGCCTGCACGCGTCCGAAATCGTCGAGCCAGCGCCGGAAGCCCGGCCAATGGCGAACGCCGCCCAGCGTTTCGGGCGTCGGCTCGACGCCTTGCGGGACAAGGCCGGTGCTGGAAGATCCAGGAGCTAGGGGCTCGCTCGGCAACCACCCGCCACCGCCAAGGTTGGACACCATGGCGCCGAGGCCATCCGGACCGTCATAGCCAAGGTGCTGGACCTCGCCGTCAGGCGACTCGATGCGGATCGGCCTGCCCATTGCATCACGCTCGATGTGCACGACGGCATCCGCACGCTGCCAGCGCACAGGAAAGCCGCCGTGGTCGAACAGGAACCGGATTCGTACGCCGTCGACCGGCGTGTGGGCAATCACACGACCCACCTCGTCGCGCTCGAAACGCTCGACGAGGGCCATGGGATGCGTGACCGACTCAAGCCAGTTGCCGCCTGCGTCGTACTGCAGTCGCGTGATGTCCGAGTCTGCGGGCGAGGCCCCTGGGCCATTGGGCAAGGGGCCATCGATCTCTGCCAGCAGGCTGCGCCCGTTGATGCGGGTGTAACGCAACACGGTGCTGCGCTCGATCGGTCGGCCTGCCGCAATGGTCCTGCCCTGCTCATCAACGGGTTCGAAGCCGGCCTCGTGCATCTGCACCAACTGGCCGTGGGCGTTGTACGTGAGCGAGATGCGGTGCTCCTGGCCCTCGACCACGCTTGGTCGAGCGATGAGCACGGGCCGACCATCGTCGCCTGCGTATTCGTAGCGCTGCAGCAGACGCGGCGCGCGGCGTGGGCCGGCACGGTGATCCAGGGCGGTCACCCGCAGGATGCGGCCCAGCGCGTCGCGCATGAGGGTCAAGGTCTGTCGCGGCTGGCCGCTCGCCGCATCGAGCATCGTGGTTTGAGTGAGTCGTCCGAGCGCATCGTAGCCATACCGCCGATTGGCAGGCGGGCAGCGGCTGCAGCCGGCACCACGGGATTCGAGCAGGCGATAGCCGCCGCCAACGAGCCCGATGCGATAAGTCGTCGTCGACCCATTGTCGTCGGTCAGCTGAACCGTCCCGGCTGCGCCGGGCCGAGGGGCGGACTGGAAGGTCACATGGATGCCGCGATCGGAGCCCCGCAGACTCGCGGTGTCCGTGCCGATCGCACCCGTCGCCGAGAGAACCGCCCGTCCGTCCTCGTCGTACGCATAGGTCGACAGCCGTGTCGTCGCGCGCTGGCCACCAACCTCGGGTGCGTCCAGACTGATACCCGTCAGCAGCGTCGGATGTCGGGGATCCTCGTAGTGGTACAGGCGCACCGCGCTAGACTCGTCCGGCCGCGGCCCACTCACGGCCACGAGCAGGCGTCGCCGCGCCCGGTGCGTCACAGCGTCTTCGTCGGCAGGATTGGCGGCTGGCGCATCGGCACCGTAGCGGTAGCGGAAACTGCCGACCGGCGACGCGATGCGCGCCACCGTCGGCAGAGGAGCCGCGGCCGCCCCAGCAGTGCGCTCGTGATAGTGCAGGTCGAGCGCGCGCCCCTGGGGATCGATGACCCTGCGCAGGCTGCCGCGGGTGTCGTACAGCAGGCTCACGAACTCGCCGGTCGGGGCGAGGATCCGGGTCAGGCGGCCCCTGCCGTCGAAATCCAGTATGCGTCCGGCCCCTTCGCCGTGAGTCCACCGCCAGCGGTACGTCTCGCCACGCGTCGATGGGTGGCGCTCCACGAGGCCCCTGGCGGGGTCGGCCGCAAGGCAGGTCGTGGGCGCGCCGCCCTTGCAGGTGAAAGTCGTCCGGCTGCCATCGGCCTGGACGATGCCGACTGCATCGCGATCCGCGCGGAGAGTGGTCTCGTAGCTCAGGCGCCAGCCGCGTCCGAGCAGGCCGTTGCGGCTGCGGACCGTGCTCGAGGCGCTGTTGTAGTGACGCACGATCTCCAGCCCGAGGACGCCGGGCAAGGCAGCGAGGTCCACTTCGCGCTGATACTTGTTGCCGTTGGTGATGTTGATCGGATTGCCGGCGCCAACATCGACGCCGCCGTTGCCGACGTCCGCCTGGCTGGCAGGCCCGCCGCCGCCACAGGTGGCCCCGCTCGGAGCGGGCAGGCACATCGTCCCCCCGGCAGCAGGATTCTCCAAACCGGGGATGAATGAAGCTTGCCCGCTCGCGGTCGAGGTCTCGCCAAGGCCGAACGCTGGCGTGACCGTGATGCCAGCCAAGAGGAGCGCGAGCCGGCCGAGCAGGCCGGACATTGCCGTTGCGCTGCCAGGGCTGCCAGGACTGGCGGAGCGCGGTCGCGCCGCGGCGCGCGGCATGCCCCTGAGCCGGCTCACGGCCGTGAACATTGCAGCGGCTCCTCATCGTCCAGCGCGTGCGGCACTTCCTCTTCCATTCCGCTGCCGTTGCCCGCTGCGCTCTCGTGAGCACTGGAAGGCGTGCACAGTGGGTCGCTCCACGGGCAGGATGGGAGTGCCTGGCCTTGGGCATCTGCGCCCGCGCCTGCGTCCACCGGGACACCGGCATTCCCTGGCCCCGGCAGCGACAGCAGGGCGTCGTTCTCGATTGCATCGGACTGCATGCGCACCGTCACATGCGAGACCAGCGGAATGCGGCCAGCAGCGAGAAGGGCACGGCGAAACGGGTCGGGATGATCCGGGTACAGCGTGGCGACGGCCCAGTTGAAGAAGCGGCCGGCGAGGGGAATCTGCTTCGCACGGGGAATCCCGAAGGTCACCCGGATCTTCAGCAGGTTGGCGTCCTGCAGTGTCTGCCCGGAGCGATTCGATGCTGGGTCACTCGCGCAGGAGGGGCGGTCGGCGGGGCAGGCGAGCCGGTCAAGATGGGTGCTGGGAATGACCCGCGCGCCGACGCGCAGGGCCTCGGCTGCGCGCGGGCTGTGGAAATCGTCGAAGCTCTCCCGCGTCGGCGACAGGATCTCGATGCGAAGCGCCCCTGCCAGGTCTGCGAGGGCGCGCCCATGCGAGCGCGCGAGCTCGGCGGTGGTGCGTCCTCCGCCGTAGTAGGGAACCATGGCCCGCGCGAAAGCGGCACGAAGGGTGGACGGCAGGGCGTTCTGCAATGCCCCGGCGCGGGCGGCTTCGAAAGTCGCGTAGTTCAGGATGTTCTTGGCGTGAAAGACGAGACCGGTCTGCATCATCGCCAGGGCGAGCATCATGAGGGTTGGCGCGATGACGACGAATTCCACCAGCGTGGCGCCGTCATGGACTGCACGACCTGATCGCAGCGCGAGCAACGGTCTCATCGGAGGACGCTCTCCAGTCCGGCCAGGCGGGTGCCGCGGTACAAGCCTGCTTCCGCCGCACCGCCAGCGGCCATCTCGAGGACGGCGCGTGCGGCGGGAACAGCGGCGATTCGCCAGGGCTGCAGCCGCTCTATGACATCGACGACGTTTGCGCCGCGGTCGATAAAGACCGCGTCGATTGCATCGCGCATTCCGAAGGTGTGGATGCGGCAGCACGGCAGGATGAGCAACGCTTCCGCCGGCGGCAGCGGCGCGGAGAAGAGCAGTCCGCATGCGCGCGCCATGAAGTCGGCCGCGATGCGAACCGTGATAGGCCCGCATTGGGTACGGATGTGGATGACTTTCGCACGGAGCATCTTCACAAGCCCATGCGCATGAACTGCACCACGATCGGGAAGCCGATGACGAGGAAGGTGCAGGGGAAGATGAAGGCGATGAGCGGGAACAGCATCCTTACCGGCGCCTCCATCGCCGCCTTCTCCGCGCGTGCGAAGCGCTCGACGCGCCGCTGCTCGGCTTGTGCCCGGAGCAGGGGGCCGAGGTTCATGCCGAGGTTCTCGGCCTGGATGATGGCCGTGACGAGGTTTGTGATTGGCGGTTCGTTGAGGCGGTCGCCGAAGGTGCGCAGCGCATCGGCACGGGATTTGCCCGCCCGCACATCGCGCAGCACGCGCTGGAGTTCGTCCCGCAGCGGCCCGGCCGGCCCCTTGGCTGCGGCCTGCTGCAACGCGCCGGTAAGATTGAGCCCGGCCTCGACACAGAGCGTGATCAGATCGAGAAAGAAGGGCAGCGTCTTCAGCAGGTGCCGCCGGCGGGCGGCCACGCGGTCGGCAAACCACGCGCGTGCGAAGAGCCAGCCCGCGACCGCTCCTGCCGCCACGAAGAGCCGCGGCTGCGGACTTTGCCAGCCATGGGCGAGCAAGCCCCCAAGCCCGCCGGACAAGGCCGCGACCACGACACGATGCGCGATGAGTTGCGCCGGCGAGACGGCGTAGTCGAGGCCGGCAACGCGCATCCGGGCCAGAAGGCGTTGGCGCAAGCCAATGGGCAGCGCCCCGCCCGCCCAGTGCGCCAGCACCAGTGTCGGCCACCACAGCCAGCGGATGAAGGCGGGGGGGCGATCGCGCCAGGTACGGTCCTCACGTGGAACCGCTACGATCGCGCGCATTCCCACCCAGGTGAGGAGCGCGGCCGCGGCACCGGCGAGGCCGGCGACCAGGGCGGGTAGATATCGAGGGTCGATGGGCATGATCGGTCTACCTCAAACGTCGATCGCGACCACACGCCTGATCAACAGCACGCCGAACAGCTCGAGCAAGGCGATCGTGCCCAGCGTCGCCCAGCCGAGCGGCGTGCTCCACATCAGGCCCATCGCCTGCGGCTCCATGCGTCCAAGGACCAGCAGCAAACCGATCGGGAGAAACCCGACGACGACGGCCTGCAGTTTTCCCTGCGCAGTCAGCGCGCGAATCTTCGCCTCCATCGCAAGTTGGCTGCGGATCGTCATCGCGGCGCGATCGAGCGCCTCGGCGAGGCTGCCACCGGTCTCGCTGGCGATGCGCATCGCGGAAACCACCAGAGTCACCGACTGCAAGGGCACGCGGCGCGCGAGATTTTCGAGCGCAGCATCGACGGCGACGCCCAGTCGCTGTTCGCGCAGCAGCAGCTCGAACTCCTGCGACACCGGCGGGCGGGATTCGCGCACCACCTGCTGCACGACCAGCATGAGCGACAGCCCTGCGCGTAGCCCCCCGGCGATCATGAGCAGGACGTCGGGCAACTGCTCCTGAAGGCTTGCGAGGCGCCGCCGTCTGAGCAGGGCGAACACCGCTCGCGGCGCGACCGCTGCGCCGACGGCGCCGGCTGCACCCCAGGCCGGCACGCCACTGAGCAGCCACAAACCGGCGCCGATCAGCACCCCGGCCGCCAGGTTCGCCACGAAGAGATGACGCGGGTCGATGAAGAGAAACAGCTCGCGCAGGCTGAAGCCGGCTTGCGCGGTGAAGCGCTCGCGATAGTGCGCAAGAGCGCGGCTTCCCAGCTCGATCGCCATCCACGCGAGCAGGCTTGCGGACACGCCGATCGCCAGCAGCCCGACGAGCATCGCTTTCGTCATGTTGCGGCCCTCGCGAAGAGACCCAGGTCCACGGCCGCGCCGCTGCGCCGGAGCTCTTCGTAAAAGACCGGGATAGTGTCGCAGGCGACGAACTGGCCTGTTGCCGCGTCACTGCCAAGACCGCCCCGCTCGAAGCGGAACAACTCCTGAAGCTGGATACGGCCTGCTTCCATGCCGGTCACCTCCGAGATGCTGGTGATCCGGCGCGTGCCACACGGGAACCGCGTCTGCTGCACGACGATGTCGATCGCGCTCGCGATCTGTTCGCGGATGGCTGCAAGCGGTAGCTCCATCCCGGCCATCAACACCAGCGTCTCGAGCCGGGCGAGGGCGTCGCGCGGGCTGTTCGCGTGCAGGGTGGTCAACGAGCCCTCATGCCCGGTGTTCATCGCCTGCAGCATGTCGAGCGCTTCGCCACCGCGGCATTCGCCGACGATGATGCGATCGGGGCGCATGCGAAGCGCGTTTCGCACCAGATCGCGGATGGACACCGCACCCCGCCCCTCGAGGTTTGCAGGCCTCGACTCCAGCGCGACCAGATGGCCATGATTGAGCTTCAGTTCGGCGGCGTCCTCGATGGTGATGATGCGCTCGCCGGCCGGGATGAAATTCGACAGCACATTCAGGCAGGTGGTCTTGCCGGATCCGGTGCCGCCGGCGACGACGATGTTGCGGCGCTGCTCGACGCAGATGCGCAGGAACTCGGCCATGCCGGCGGACAAGGTGCCGAAATCGAGCATGTCGGACACTTCCAGGTGACGCCGAGAGAATTTTCGGATGGTGAGTGTCGGACCTTTCAGCGCCAGCGGTGCGATGACTGCGTTGACCCGTGAGCCATCCTTCAGGCGCGCGTCGACCATCGGCGAGGAATCGTCGATGCGCCGCCCGAGGGGCGCAACGATGCGCTCGATGACCCCCAGCACCGCACGCTCGCTGGTAAAGCCGACCGGATGCGGTTCGATGCGGCCGGCGCGCTCGACGAAGATCTCGTCATGCCGATTGACCATGATCTCGGTGATGCGGTCGTCCGCGAGCAGCGCCTCGAGCGGCCCCAGGCCGATCGCCTCGTCGAGGACCTCCTGCTGCAGGGCGGCACGGTCGAGCCCCGGTGGGAGCGCGGGCTCGGACTCGATGATGTCGGTGATCAAGTGCGAGGTTTCGTCGCGCAACTCTGCGTCGGACATGTGCGTGAGATCACGGCGGCGCAGGTCTATGGTTTCCAGCAGCCGCTCGTGGATGCGCTTCCGCCACTCGAAGCGCGAGGCACAGCACGCCTGGGCCACCATCGGCGGAGATGCTTTTGCGCCATGTCCTTCGCTCGAGAGGGCTTCGCGTTCTGCGGCAGAGTCGGTGAGGACGGGCTCGAGCTGTGCGGCGCCGGCGAGATCCCGCACCCGCAGTCGATAAGCGCCGACGACGATTTCGTCGGCGAATTCGAGCGGGCCGTGGCGGACGACGCGGGTGCCATTCACCCAGGTGCCCGAAAAATGCCCCAGGTCTTCCAGAATGAGGCCGCGATCACCGCGGCGGATGCGGGCATGCTCCCGCCCGAGGCGCCAGCCGCCCAGCCGCACCGCAGCGGTGGCCGCCTTTCCGATCACCGCGTGACCGGCGTCGATGAGGACCTCGCGGCTTTCGCCATTGCCATCGCTGATCGTGATCGAAAACATGGCGCTCACTCTCCGGCCGGGACGACCTGCGACCGCGGCGTCGATGCGCTCGCCGGCTCGGACTGCAAAGGCACGAGGCTGCGGTCGGCGCGTCGCTCGAGTTCGAGCGCGGCGGATCCGACCAGTCCCGGATCGTTGCGCAGCACGCGCGGCGTGAGGAACACCACCAGTTCGCTCTCGCGATTCTGGAACCGCGTGGAGCGGAACAGGTTCCCCAGCACCGGCACTTCACCCAGGTATGGCACGGCGCTGACGTCCTTGGCCTGGTCGCGGCTGATCACGCCGGACAGGGCCAGCGTCTCGCCTTCGCGCAGGTTGAATTCGGTCTCGGTGCGGCGCGACAGCAGGCCGGGCACGCCCATCACGGCCACGCTGCGGTCCAGCGCGCTGACCTCGGTCTTGATGCGCGCGCGGATGGCGCCGGAGTCGTCGGCGACAGGAGCGAGGATCTCGAGGCGGATGCCGTACTCCTTGAAGCTGACACTGGGCGTTCCGGTGGCCGAGGCGGTGGCGACCGGGATCTCGCCGCCGGCAAGGAAGCTGGCGGTGCCGCGATTGCGGGCGGCGAGGCGCGGCTGAGCGAGGATGACCGCGTCGCCCTTCTGCGCCAGCAGGTTGAGCCGGCCGAACAGCGAGCCCACCACGCTCACCCGGGTGGTGAAGCGTCGCAGGCGATCGGCGGCGATCTCCACCTCGCTGCGCTGGTTGCCGTCGTCGAGTGCGGCGGAGACTGCCCGGCCTTCGCGATTATTGTGGTAGAGATCCCCCGCAATCTCGAAGCCAAGCAGCGGCTTGCCCTGCGTCGTCCAGTCGATGCCGAGATCCTCCAGCCCGCTGCGGGAGATCTCGACGAAGCGCACGTCGAACTCGAACATCCGGTCGAAGCCCACGCGGCTGGTGAAATCGATGACCTGCGGAAAGCGCTTGACGATCTCCGCGATGCGATCACGGTCTGCGTCGGCGATGTCGGCGCCCTCGATCAGGATGTTGTCGCCGATGCTGCGCGATCTGACGTTGGGGATGTCGCGGAAGAAGGACTCCAGATCACGTGCAACGCGGGCCATGTCGTTACCCTGCACGACGATCTTCAACCGATGACTGCGCCCGCCGCGGGACCAAACATGCAGGGTGGTCTCGCCCGGTGCGTTTGCCATCAACAGGATTTCCCGGTCGTCGAGCACCGCGGCAGACAACACCTTGCCGTCACCCACGGCAAGCCGGCTGGCATTGCGCTGCGGGAGCACACGGCTTTCGCCGGCAAAGAGCTTCAATTCGGTGAACGTCGCCGCCTCCGCCGCCGCCTCGCCATCGAGGGGCACTGCGCGGCTTGCGTGCGCGCATGGATGGAGGGCGAGCAGGGCGCACAGGCTGAGGAGGCAGGTCGTTTTGCAGGACATGGTTGCATGAATGCGAGCGTGGAAAGGAAGGGGGAGGAGATGCGAACGGCGTGTGACCACGTCATCGCGCGGCTGGGCCGGCCGCCGGGCGCGAGGTTGAGCCGGAATTGACGGCGAGGGGGGAATCCGCTGTTGTCGTCGGGGAAGAGGCAGCGTTCCTGCCCGGTCGCGGAAAATCCTCGGGCATCGGGGCGGGCATCGCCGCCGCCCCATTGCCACCGTAGATCACCGGCACGGGCGGAGCCGTCCGCACGAGCGGCTGTTCGAGCCCGAGCAGCGCGAAGGCATCGCGCCGCAGCGGCGGCAGCTTCGCGCGATCGCCCGGACCACGCAGGACGGCGGTGATCGTCCCGACGGTTCGCGCGGCGACGATGCGCTGCGCTTCCTCGGCGCTCGCGTCCAGTGTGACGGTCGAATAGCGGCGCTCGGCACCCTCGTGCCCCGCAGCGGCGACAGTACGTGCACCTGCAGCGAGCACCCCGACATCCTGCAGGAGCAGGACGCTGAGGTTTTCCTGGTTGCGGCGCACGGTGAGCAGCAGATCGACGACGTCCCCCGGCTCGAGCAGCCCGGCAATCGAGCTGATCTCATCCACCGAGAGGGTCACCGCCCGGCGGCCGGGCGCCAGGCGCGCCGACAGCGTGGGCGGCCGCCGGTCCTGCAGTTGCGACCACAGCAGCGGTTCCCCGCGGCGCGCCGGGAAACCCAGCACGGCACCGGCTGCGCGGTCGAACTGTTCGGGCGAGATTGCGCTGGAATGCAGCCACTCCACCGGGACCTCGCGCACCGCGACGCGGTCATGCTCCAGTGGCTCGCCGGCGCCCATGTCGTCCTTCGCGACGACCACGCGCGCGGTGCGCTGCTCGACCCGGCGCTCGATGTCTGCGACGCGGTCATCCAGGTAACGCATGGCGGTCAGCGCTGCGCCGGCACCGATCACCAGGGCAGCAGCGAGGATGAGCCAGTTGCGATGCAATCTCATGGACGGATTCCGGCTTATTGGGGGAGTGAGAGTGCGGCGAGGAAGCGATCGAACCCGATCCCGATTGCGTCGGTGAACATCTGCGCTAGGGACGCACTTCCGTCGTAGGGAAGCGCGAAGAGGCCAACCACGATGCCGAGGAGCACCAGCAACTCGACGGCCGACTGGCCGCGGGCCAACGCAGGAAGGATGCGGACGCGATGTCGTTGCATTCAGCGACCTCCCGGCTCGCCGGAGAGCAGGTTGAGCGTGATTGCCGTCGTGCCCGACTGCCCAGCGTCGCTGCCAAGCCGGGTGACGATCAACAGGGCATCGCCCCCGGTACTGCTGAACCAGAGGCTCCGCCACGCGGCCAGCCCGTTGCCGCCGCCGGTGTCATGCATCAGGCGATAGCCGCGCGCGTGCAGGGCGGAACGAAAATGGTCGACGTTCGCGCCGATCGACTGGCTGTTGAGAAAGGTATGCAGGCGGGAATGCCTGCCGGCATCGACGGTGGAGACCGTGCTTGCGACCCGCGTGCCGCTCGGCAGGGCGAATTCGTCGAAGCGTCGGTGCCGAATCGGCGACAGGGGAGCTTCGGAGATTGTGCCGGTAGTACCCGATGCGCCATCGGGCCGCAAGCGCAGGGTGGTCAGGCTGTCTCCCTGTTTCCGGGCGAGCACCTTCCAACCCTGCACATCCTGCTCCACCCGTTGCGCGCCGAGCCAGTGCCTGCCCTGGGCAAGCACCTCGGCATAGGGGCGCGACACCTGCAACACCCGGATGCGCATCGGTGTGCCGTTGAACCTCAGCTCCGGTGCGATCTCGGTGAATTCGGTTGCGGCGAACGGCATGCGTTCGTGTGGTGCAGCTTCGACAGCGCCGAACTGCGCAAGGAGCGCCGCCAGCGCGGCGGCATGAGCACGCAGACGCGAGGGGAGTAAGTCGGCGGTCAGCATCCGCCCTCCAGCCTGTCGCATGGCACCACGTCCGGCTTGATGTCCCCGACCTGCATGGCCGGATCGAGGACGAGCGGCGGCAGGCGCCCGACCGTGTCACCGAGCAATTTCAGCGGCGCAATCGGATAGACGAGCGCGCGCCCGCCTGCGATGCGATCTGCCAGGTCGTCGGCGCCCACCGCTGCCCAGCCGTGTGCAAGCAGCGCCTGATGGCGGCGGATTTCGAGGCCGAGAGCATCGAATGGCGGCAGGTTGGCGATGTCCCGCGGCCTGACCGTGACGACGCCCTCGTGCAGCTCGCTGTCGGGGAGGTCAAAGCCACTCGCGCCCAGGGTCAGGGCGGCCGGCTGCGACCCCGATCGCAGGGATCGAGTGTGCACAGCGACATCGGTCTCGAAGTGCACCAGCAGCGGCTGACCGCTGTGATGGACCCACAAGGGGTTGCGGTGCGTTGCGAAATCTCCTGCCACGTCGCTCGTCTTGATGGGCGCATCGCTGTTGCCGAAGAAGCGCCTGCGGACCTCATGTGCCAGTTCTGCATCGGTGCGCCGCCCACCGTCGGCGCGGGCCGTCGTGGCCTCGAAAGCCAGGTAGCGCGCCGCGCTCTCCGACATGTGTGCCAGGTCCTGATACTTGCCGAGAAGCGGAATGGCCAGGAAGAGCGGCACCAGGGCGAGCATCAGCACCGCAAACTCGGCCAAGGACTGACCGCACTGGGTGGAGGAGGAGCTTCGTCGCGTCATGGCAGCAACGCGCCGTCCTGACGTGCTGCTGCCCAGGCGCGATCGTCAGCCGTCGGACTCACCAGGCGCACCTCCCAATAGGGGCTATACAGGCTGGAATACTCGCGCCCGCCGTCCCGGCGTTCGTCGATGCGGTCGAAGAAGACTTCTGCGCGCGACAGCGCGGCCATCTCTTCGCCTGGCGGCGTTGCGTTGAATTGGCGCAGGCGCCCCGATGGCTGCACGACGCTGCTGCCGCCGGACATCCGCAGGCTGCCACCTGGCTTGCTCACGCGCAGGCTGACTCCCGTCCTTGCCGATTGAGACGGCTCGAGCCGCGCGAGATCGCGTGTAGTGGGCAGGCCGCTGAATCGCGCGCCGAGTTCATCGAGATCCAGCATCGAGGGCTCGGCGTACATTTTCGTGGTGCGCCGGTTGTCGGCGTACGTGCCGCCGTGCAAACCGGTGCCCGACGCAACATCGTCGCTGTCCGCCTCGGCCGCTCCCCAGGCCAGGGAGGTGCGCCGCCAGCGCCAGCTGCCCTTGCGCAAGCGCTGACCCTGGTGCTCCAGCGTGTCGATCGCACGCCACTCGTCGTAGTTGATGAGATCGGTGCCACCACGCCGCTTCAACTCGACATTGCGCTGCAGGGGCCAGATATCGGGCCCGTCGATGGACCAGCGTCGCTCGGCGGTGAACGCGTCCCGCGAGCGAAGCACCGTTTCGGCGAGCCGACCGCGCCCGTCGCCATCGCGGTCGTCCTTCCGGTACGCCTTTGTGAAGGCATCGAAGCCGTGACTCGTCAAGATCAGCTCCGCCGACATCGCGGGGTCGATGCGATGCACGATGTCGTTTGCCAGCGTGCGCTGCGCTGCGCCGGCGCTCAGCGCCGTGTGAATGATCGACTGCGATTGCGACAGCGCCTGCGAAACCAGGTCGTGCGCTGAGACGATGGCGGCAAGGCCTCCATCCAGGACACGCACCGCTCCATCCGTCACCCCGCCGGTGAGATGGTCGAGATAGGCGGTGCCGCCGAAACCGGCAACGATGCTTGCCAGCCGGGGATATTCCTCCGGGTCGTAGATCCAGCTCGATGCGACGTCCGCGAGGGCGTCCGCGTTGTCAACGCCAGTGTCGAAGTAATGGATCCATGAAGCAAGACTCACTGCCTGGGCGATCGCGACCTGGTTCGCGACGATCGCGCGGTTGGAGTAGGCATCGAAGTTGAGCGCACGCGCCTCGAGGACGGCCACGCTGTAGGCCGCACTGTCGGCTGCGTTCGTGATGCGGAGCTTCTCATCGACGGCGCGGCCGCTGTTGAACATGAAGTACATCACCGCCGCCGAGCCGAGCATGAAGAAGAGGCCGAGCGGCAGCGCCTGCCCGGCATTTCGCGCACGAATCATGTCCGCTCCACGATGCGGGTGGCGCTGCCGCGGCTGGCAGGGCCGACACCCAGCGCCGCGAGCACGGCGGCAAGCGCGGCGAAGCCGACAGGGATTGCGTCGCCGTAACGCGTGTAGGGCGTCACGCCCTCGCGCGGCTGGACTGCGGCATCCAGCACTGCGGGTCGATTGGGAGGCGCTGCCGCGACGATGCGGCCTCGATGGTCGATCGACGCGCTCCAGCCGGTATTGGCCACCCGCAGCAGCGGCTTGCCCGCCTCGGCCGCACGCGCCTGCGCAACCTGCAGGTGCTGATGCATCGGTGCATCGCTGCCTTCCCAGCTATCGTTGGAGATGACGACGAGGTAGCCGGCGGCGGCATCCTCCGACCTCAAGGCGCTCGCGAACAGATCCTCGAAACACAGCTTCAGCGCCACCCTGACGCCTCCCAGCACGATGCTGTCCTGTTCGAGAAAGCCCGGGACGGTGTCGGTCATGTGCGTACCGGTCGGTCGGTCGGGCAACAGGCCCAGCAAGCCGGTGGCAGGGAGGTATTCACCGAACGGAACGAGAAAGCGCTTGTCGCGCGTCTGCGCACCGGACACACCGATCACCCTCGCCGAGTTGAAGTAGCCACCTTTGTCCAGGCCCGACGGGCGAAAGAAGGAGATGAGCAGGTCACGCTTCTCCTCCGTCGCAGCACGCTCAAGAGAAGCGATGTAAGCCTCAGGCAACTGGTGCTCGAGCAGCGGCAGCGCGGTTTCGGGCAGCACGGTGACCGGAGCATCGCTCGCAAGCAACGCGCTGCGGTACTGGTCGAGCGCGCGCACCACTTGCGCACGATCGAATTTGTCGGTGGCCGGAAAATTGCCCTGCAGCAGGCGCACGCGAATCGGCTGAAGGACAGGCCGCGTCCACTCGATGGCCGTGCTTGCCAGGCCAAGGCCGACCAGCGCCGCAATGGCGGCCACCGCCGCAGGCCATTCGGGCCGGGCATGCCTGAGGCTGAGTAGCGCCAGCAAGCCACCGAGCATCACGACGACGAAGCTCAGGCCCAGTGCACCAACCACTGGGAACAAGGCGCTCAAGGGGCTTCCCGGGGCCTGCGTGTAGCCCAGTTGCCCCCAGGGAAAATGGAAGCGGCTGAAGTGGCGCGCCCACTCGCCCAAGGTCCACAGTCCGGGGATGAGCAGGCCGGCGACCGCGAGGCTGCTCGTTCCCCTGTGCCAGGCCGACATGGCAATCCACGCAATTAGGGCGGGCGCAGCCGAAAAGGCGAGGATGAGCACCGACGGCAGAGCATGAGCACGCAAGAGTGCATCCGATGCGGCAATGCCGGCGAAAAGCCAGCCCAGTGTCGCACCATGAAGACCGACCCCGAACAGACCGCCTGCGACCAGCGCGGCTGCGGGCACGGGTGCCCGGTCCGCGATCCGGGTCAACGCCAGCCCGGACAGCGGCGCCAGGTACCATGCACCATGGGGCGCGTGCGCGAAGCTCGTTGCAACACCACCGACCAGGGCCAGCGCGTGCAGGCGCAGGTTGCCGGACAGCGGCTTGAGGACAGGGCGCGACATCGGGACGACTTCTGAACGACCGGCGGAAACTCAGCGCCCGGTATTCCCGACATAGTTGTCGAGCGTGCGCTTGGTGTCCGCCTGGCTCGCAGCGCTGGTTGCCGCGGCCTGCGCGCGCGATTTCGCCGAAGTTCCGTCGCTTCCCGCGATCTCCGTTGCGATCGCGGCCGTCTGATTCCGGACCGCCTGGCCGAAATACTGGTACACCGCGATGGCCGCGACGGCGATGAGTGCAACGATGATGATGTACTCGGTCATTCCCTGGCCGTACTGGCCAGCCAACCCGGGTTTGCGTGGCATTTCGCGCCTCCTCCAGAAAATGCTATATGCATTAATATGGCGCGACTGGAAGCGTAACGCAATATGCGTTGAGAATATTTTCGCAGACGAGGGGCCGCTTTTGAAAGCGAGACGCGATGCTGCATTGCAGCACTGCTAGAATCGCGCGCTCTGCTACATCAAGGGCTCAGCCATGAAACGACTCGAAAACGGATTCGAACATCTGCTCTTCTCCAGCCGCTGGCTCATGGCGCCGGTGTATTTCGGGCTGGTGCTGGCGATGCTCATCCTGCTCGTCAAGTTCGGCAAGGAGGTGTGGGGGCTGTTCGCCCACATCATGACTGCGACCGGCGGCGAGCTGATCATCGGCGTGCTGTCGCTGGTCGACATCGCGCTGATCATGAACCTGCTGATCATCATCATGTTCAGCGGCTACGAGAACTTCGTCTCGAAGATGGAGGATCTGCACAGCCACCAGGATCGCCCCGACTGGATGGGGCACATCGGCTTCTCCGACCTCAAGATCAAGCTGATCGGCTCGATCGTCGCGATTTCGGGGATCGAACTGCTCAAGGCCTTCATGAACGTCGGCAATCTCAGCGATCGTCATCTGGCGTGGATGGTGGGCATCCACATCACCTTCCTGTTCTCCGGCGTCCTGTACGCGGCGATGGACCGGATCTCAGACAAGGGGCACTGATCGGCGACTAGACCTGGAGCCGGTCGAGGATTTCGCGCTCCACCTTCAGTACCTGGGCGTCCTGCGACAAGCAGCCACCCGAGAGCAGGAACGTGTCCTCGACGCGTTCGCCGAGGGTGTCGATTCGCGCCGTGTGCAGCCGAATGCCATGGCTCGCGAGCACCTCGGCCACGTCGAAGAGCAGCCCAGGGCGATCGGCCGCGGTGAGCGACAGGATGTAGTGCCGGCCTGCCTCGTCCGGACGCACACTGACCTCGGGTGTGATGGGGAAGTGTTTCACCTGGCGTGACAGTCGCCCGCGCGCCGGCCGCTCCGGCGCGCCAGGATGCTTCAGGCGCTCGGCCAGTTCGTGCTCGATCAGCGCGATGATGTCGCGATAGGGCATGTCATGCCCGGGATCCTGCAGCACGAAACTGTCGAGGGCGTATCCGTGGCGGGTGGTATGGACCTTGGCATCCAGGATGGTGAAACCCATGCGCCCGAAAAAGCCGGTCAGCCGAACGAACAGGTCCTTCTGGTCCGGTACATAGACCATCACCTGGATGCCCGTCTCGTCGTCGACCACCCGCGCCTTGACCACCGGTTCATCCGCAGCGGGGCGATGGTAGAGGACGCGCGCATGCCATGCGATCTCGTCTGGCGTCAGGCGCATGAAGTACACCGCGTCGAGCTGCGACCAGAGCGCATCTTCGACCCCCGGCCGCAGGCCGTGATAGCGCAACAGGCGTCGCGCGTCTTCCTGGCGGTCGTCCAGGCCGAGCGCCTTCGCCGGCGTCGCTCCGCGCAGCAGTCTCTGCGTGGCAAGAAAGAGATCTTCGAGCAGGCGCCCCTTCCAGCCATTCCAGACTTTCGGGCTGGTACCGCGGATATCGGCATGGGTCAGCAGGTAAAGCGCAATCAGGCGGCGTTCGGTGCCGACAACAGCGGCGAAGCGCTGGATCACATCCGGATCGGAGGTGTCTTCCTTCTGCGCGAACTGCGACATGGTGAGGTGCTGCCCGACCAGCCAGACGACCAGTTCGACGTCCTCCGGCGGCAGGGCGTGTTGCGTGCAGAACTCGCGGGCGTCGTCCATGCCCAGCCGCGAGTGGTCGCCGCCGCGCCCCTTGGCGATGTCGTGGAAGAGGGCGGCGAGGTAGAGCAGCCAGTGTCTCGGAAAGCCAAGGACAAGGCGCGACATCAGCGGGTATTCGTGCGCGTGCTCACCCATCGTGAAACGGCGCACATTGCGCAGCACCATCAGGATGTGCTGGTCGACCGTATAAACATGGAAGAGGTCGTGCTGCATCTGGCCGACGATCTTGCGCCAGGCCGGCAGGTAGCGCGACAGGATGCCGTACTGGTTCATGCGCCGGAACGCATGCACGATGCCGCGCTTCTGCTGCACGATCTGCATGAACAGCGCACGATGTGCCGGATCGGCGCGGAACTCCGCGTTGATTCGGTTCCGGTTCAGCCACAGGGCGCGGAGCGTACGCGCCGTCATCCCCTTCAGCTCGGAGCGCTGCTGCAGGATCAGGAAGCATTCGAGCAAGGCCGCCGGATGGCGCTCGAAGGTGTCCTCGTGGCGGATGTCGAGCAGCTCGCGAACCGCCTGGAATCGCTCGCTGATGACGATGGCCGCACCGCGATCGGGAAACATCACGCTGCCGTAGTTCTGCAGCAGGATGGTATTCAGTTGCGTCACCATCTTCGCCGTCAGGTAGTAGCGCTGCATGAACACTTCGGATGCGCGCTTGCTGCCCGCGGCTTCGAGCCCCATCAGCCTGGCGAGTTTTTCCTGATGGTCGAACAGCACACGGTCTTCCGCGCGGCCGGTCAGCAGGTGCAGGCGGATGCGGACATGCTGCAGGAAGCGCTCGATGTTGCGAAGGTCGCTCGCCTCGCTGCCGGTGATCAGGCGATGCCGCGCAAGATCGCGCCAGTTGCCGCCCAGGCGCGCGGCGCGGGCGATCCAGCCCAGCATCTGCAGGTCGCGCAGGCCGCCCGGACTTTCCTTGCAATTGGGCTCGAGCGCGTAGGGCGTGTCGTTGTAGCGCGCGTAGCGCTGTTCCTGCTCGAGCCGCTTCGCCTTGAAGAAGGCGCGCGAATCCATTGCCTGGTCGTAGCGCCGCACCAGTTCGCCGAAGAGCGCCCGATCGCCGGTGATCAGCCGTGCCTCGAGCAAGTTGGTCTGCACGGTGATGTCCGCTTCCGACGCCTCCAGGCAGTCGCCTACGGTACGAACCGAATGGCCGATTTCCAGGCCGATGTCCCACAGCGCGCCGACCAGCGCCGACAACCTGGTTCTCAGCGCCTCGTCGGGCGCCTCAGGAAGCAGGAAGAGCAGATCGACATCGGAATGAGGGAACAGCTCGCCCCGTCCGTAGCCGCCCACCGCGACCAATGCAGCCTCGGCCGGCATGCCGCAGGCGCACCAAAGGCGCGTGAGCACGCGATCGACCACCTTGGCGCGCCCCTCGAGATACGCCCGGGTGCGAGGCTGGCCCTCGTACGCTGCACGCAGCCCTGCGCATTCGGACGCCAGTTCGCTGCGCAGCGCAGCGATGATGTCTTGCAGGGCTGCTTCGCCGGCTTGGCTCATGGCGAGGGGGCGGGTGGCCGGGTCAGGAGAAGCGATCCGCGACCAGCGCCGGCGCGGGCGGCGTCTTCCCTGACACGGTGAGCACCTCGACGCCCGTCTCGGTGACGAGCACGGTGTGCTCGAACTGCGCCGACAGGCTACGGTCCTTGGTGACGATCGTCCAGCCGTCCGGCAGTTCCGAAATGGCTGCCTTGCCGGCGTTGATCATCGGTTCGATGGTGAAGATCATGCCGGGCTTCAATTCGACGCCGGTTCCCGCCTTGCCGTAGTGCAGCACTTGCGGCTCCTCGTGGAACTTGCGCCCGATGCCGTGGCCACAGAACTCGCGCACTACCGAGAAGCCGCTGCCTTCCGCATGCTTCTGGATCGCGGCGCCGATATCGCCGAGATGGCCGCCCGGCCTGACCGCGGCAATGCCCAGCCACATGCACTCGTAGGTGACCTGCGTCAGGCGCTTGGCGATGATGCTGGCGTCGCTGCCGACGATGAAGGTGCGGCTGGTGTCACCGTGGTACTCGTCCTTGATGACGGTGATGTCGAGATTGACGATGTCGCCCTTCTTGAGCACCTTGTCGCCCGGAATTCCATGGCAGACCTGATGGTTGATCGAGGTGCAGATCGACTTCGGGAAAGGTGTGTAGCCGGGTGGGGCATAGTGCAGCGGCGCGGGGATCACCTGCTGCACATTGACCATGTATTCGTGGCAGAGGCGGTCGAGTTCGCCGGTGGTGACACCGGGCTTGACGTAGGGATCGATGTAATCGAGGACTTCGGCTGCCAGACGGCAGGCCACCCGCATCTTTTCGATTTCTTCGGGCGTCTTGATGGTGATGCTCATGTCGGGGTCGGGGGTTCCGGTGAAGCGTACAGGGTTGATAGGCTATCGCATGCGCCCCCGCCGGGCAAACCGGCACCATCGCCTGCCTTGAGCCGGCCAACCCGCGCGTGCTAATATCGCCGGCTTGTCTGCCAAGGCAGGCAAAATCCACACGCCCGACAATCCGGGGTCCGCTGCTGCAAGCACCTTGCGCAGCGGCGATGGCGGGCGGCGGTCCAACCCTTGATACTGGAGCAACACATGTCCGTCACTATGCGTCAGATGCTCGAAGCGGGCGTCCATTTCGGTCACCAGACCCGTTTCTGGAACCCGCGCATGGCCCCCTACATCTTCGGCCAGCGCAACAAGATCCACATCGTCAACCTCGAAAAGACGATGGCGAAGTACACCGAAGCGATGAGCTTCGTGCGCAAGCTCGCGTCCAACCGTGGCAACATCCTCTTCGTCAGCACCAAGCGCCAGGCGCGCGAGATCATTGCCGAAGAAGCGCGCCGTGCCGGCATGCCCTTCGTTGACGAGCGCTGGCTCGGCGGCATGCTGACCAACTTCAAGACGGTCAAGCAGTCGATCAAGCGCCTGAAGGAAGTCGAGGCGATGATGGAAGACGGCTCGATCGATCGCCTGTCCAAGCGCGAGGCGCTGACCGTGCGCCGTGAGCTCGAGAAGCTGCAGAAGTCCATCGGCGGCATCAAGGACATGGGCGGCCTGCCGGACGCGCTGTTCGTGATCGACGTGGGTTACCACAAGATCGCCATCACCGAAGCGCAGAAGCTGGGCATCCCGGTCGTCGCCGTGGTCGACACGAACCACTCGCCGGAAGGCGTTGACTACGTGATCCCGGGTAACGACGACTCGTCGCGCGCGATCCGCCTGTACGCCCGTGGCGTGGCCGACGCCGTGCTCGAGGGCCGCAGCCAGGTGCTGCAGGAAATCGTCGCCGCCGGTGGTGACGAGTTCGTCGAAGTCGAGGAAGAAGGTTCGCAGGGTCAGGCCTGATGAATCCCGGCCGGCGTCCTGCGGGTGCCGGCCTGCAATGGATTTCTCGGTTCTGTTGCCAAACGGAATTCCGATCGCGGCGGGCGCTTTGTCCGCCGTTTGCAATATAGAGACATTCAGGAGCTAGCATGGCGGAAATCACCGCAAGCATGGTCAAGGAACTGCGCGAGAAGACCGACGCGCCGATGATGGAATGCAAGAAGGCGCTCGCCGAAGCCGCCGGCGATATGGCCAAGGCTGAGGAAATCCTGCGCGTCAAGCTGGGCAACAAGGCCTCCAAGGCGGCTGCCCGCATCGCCGCCGAAGGCATCGTCTGCGTCAACGTCTCCGCCGACGGCAAGCTCGGCTCGATCATCGAAGTCAACTGCGAGACCGACTTCGTCGCCAAGAACGACGACTTCCTGGCCCTTGTCAAGAACTGCGCCGAACTGGTCTCGACCAAGAACCCTGTCGACGTCGCCGCGCTGTCGGCGCTGTCGCTGGGCGAAGGCACGGTCGAGTCGACCCGCGCCGCGCTGGTCGGCAAGATCGGCGAGAACATGTCGCTCCGCCGTTTCGTCCGCGTCGAGGCGAAGGGCCAGCTCTACTCGTACATCCACGGCGGTGCCAAGATCGGCGTGCTGCTGGACCTGGTCGGTGGCGACGAGCAACTCGGCCGTGACATCGCAATGCACATCGCTGCCTCCAAGCCCAAGGCGCTGGACGCCTCGGGCGTGTCGCAGGACCTGATCGATGCCGAGCGTCGCATTGCCATCGAGAAGGCTCGTGCCGACAACAAGCCGGAAGCGATGCTCGAGAAGATTGCTGATGGCACCGTGCAGAAATTCCTCAAGGAAGTGACGCTGCTGGCCCAGGTGTTCGTCAAGGCCGAGGACGGCAAGCAGACGATCGAGCAACTGCTGAAGGTCAAGGGCGCTTCGGTGGCCGGCTTCACCCTGTATATCGTTGGCGAAGGCATCGAGAAGAAGGTTTCCGACTTCGCCGCGGAAGTGGCCGAGCAGGCCGCCGCCGCTGCCGCAGCCGCGCAGAAGTAAGGAGTCCGATGTGTCCGCCGCCTATAAGCGCATCCTGCTGAAGCTCTCGGGTGAAGCCCTGATGGGCGACGACCCTTACGGCATCAACGAGGAGGTCGTCACCCGCATCGTTTCCGAGGTCGCCGAGATCACCCGTCTCGGCGTTCAGGTGGGTGTGGTGATCGGCGGCGGAAACATCTTCCGTGGCATGAAGGGCGCTGCGTCCGGGATGGACCGCGCCACCGCGGACTACATGGGCATGCTGGCAACGGTCATGAACGCGATGGCGCTGGCCGACGCGATGCGCCGCATGGACGTCGAGGCGCGCGTGCAGTCGGCGCTGCGCATCGACCAGGTCGTCGAGCCTTACATCCGCGGCCGCGCGATCCGGCACCTCGAGGAAGGGCGTGTCGTCATCTTCGCTGCCGGCACCGGCAATCCCTTCTTCACCACCGACACCGCAGCCGCGCTGCGCGGCGCCGAAATCGGTGCCCAGATCGTGCTGAAGGCGACCAAGGTGGATGGCGTCTACACTGCGGATCCGAAGAAGGACCCCAGCGCCAAGCGTTATCATCGCATCAGCTTCGACGAGGCCATCGGTCGCAATCTTGCGGTCTTGGATGCGACGGCCTTTGCCTTGTGCCGTGACCAGAAGCTGCCGATCAACGTGTTCTCGATCTTCAAGCCGGGCGCGCTCAAGCGCGTCGTACTGGGCGAGGACGAGGGCACGCTGGTGCATTCCTGAGCCGCCCGTCGAACCCAATTCGAGGAAGCACGCATGATTTCCGAACTCAAGAAAACGGCCGAGCAGAAGATGCAGAAGTCGATCGAGGCGCTGAAGGCGGATCTCGCCAAGGTGCGCACGGGTCGCGCGCACACCGGTCTGCTCGACCACGTCATGGTGGAGTATTACGGCTCGATGGTGCCGGTCAACCAGGTGGCGAACATCACCCTGATCGACGCCCGCACCCTGGGTGTCCAGGCCTGGGAAAAGAACATGATGGGCAAGGTCGAGCGTGCGATCCGCGACAGCGACCTCGGCCTCAACCCGGCCAACATGGGTGAAATTCTTCGTGTGCCGATGCCGGCGCTCACCGAAGAACGCCGCCGCGACCTCACCAAGATCGTTCGCCACGAAGGCGAGACGGCCAAGGTGGCCGTGCGCAATCTGCGCCGCGACGCCAACCAGCACCTGAAGGATGCGGTGAAGGACAAGGCGATCTCCGAGGACGACGAGCGTCGTGCCCAGGACGACATCCAGAAGTTGACCGACAAGGCGGTTGCCGAAATCGACAAGCTGCTGGCGCAGAAAGAACAGGAACTGATGCAGATCTGATCCCTCCGGATCGGCTGTTCCCATTGGGGCACGCGAGGAGGCGAATCGTGGCAAAAGCAGGCTTCACCAGCTCGACGCGGGATATTCCAGCGGTTTCAGGCATCCCGTCTCACATCGCCGTCATCATGGATGGAAACGGCAGGTGGGCACGCAAGCGCTTCCTGCCGCGCGTGGCCGGGCACAGCCGCGGAGTGGATGCACTGCGTGAAGTGATCCGCGCCTGCATGGATCGCGGCGTGGCCTATCTGACGGTGTTCGCGTTCAGTTCCGAGAACTGGCGCCGGCCGGTGGAGGAGGTGTCCTTCCTGATGCAGCTCTTCATGAAGTCGCTGCAAAAGGAAGTCGAGCGCCTGCACCAGAACGGTATCCGGTTCCGCGTTGTCGGCGACCTGTCGCGTTTCGATCCCTCGCTGGTGACGATGATCCGCGACGCTGAAACGCTGACCGCCGGCAACACCCGCTTCAATCTCACCGTAGCCGCCAACTATGGCGGGCGTTGGGAGATTATCGACGCGGTGAACAAGATGCTCGAGCGCAACCCCGACAAGCGCTCGGGTTTCACCGAGGATGACCTCGCGGCGGGGCTGTCGACCCATTTTGCGCCGGAGCCCGATCTTTTCATCCGCACCGGCGGCGAGAAGCGCATCAGCAACTTCCTGTTGTGGCAGCTCGCCTACGCCGAACTCTATTTCACCGACACCCTGTGGCCCGATTTCGGCGCCGAGGCGCTGGACAAGGCCATCGAGTCCTATCGGACGCGCGAACGCCGCTTCGGGCGCACCAGCGAGCAACTGACCGAGCAGGGCGGCGCCGGTGGCGCAACGCCCGCGGGGCGTCATGCTTAAGGCGCGCGTCCTCACCGCGATCGTCCTCCTTGCCGGGCTCCTGTCCGCCTTGCTGCTGTTGCCGGCAGCAGGCTGGCTCGGCCTCTGCGCGCTCGTGTGCGGCGGGGCAGCTTGGGAATGGGGCGGGCTCGCAGGTTTCGGCACGCGCCCGCGCGCAATCCTCGCGCTGAGCTTCGGCCTGATCTGCCTTTCTGCCGGCTTCTGGCTCGGACTGGCGGCCGATCGCCCGCTGGCGACCTCGCAACTCGGCGGGTTCTATCTCGTCAGCGCGATCTTCTGGATTGCAGTGATCCCGCTCTGGCTCACACGCAAATGGAAGCTGGCCAGCCCACTCGCGGCGATCCTCATCGGCGCGGTCGTGCTGCTGCCGCCCGCGCTCGCCCTCGCGCACCTGCGCATGATCGATCCACGGGTGCTGCTTGCCGCCATGGCAATCGTCTGGGTGGCCGACATCGCCGCCTATTTCTCCGGGCGAGCTTTCGGCCGCCACAAGCTCGCGCCTGCAATCAGCCCGGGCAAGACCTGGGAAGGCGCCGTCGGCGCGGCCGTGGGCGTGCTGATCTTCGGATTTGCACTGTCGGTTTCCCTGAACGTGCCGGCGCCGGCAGGGTGGGGCGGTTTCGCCTTCGTGCTGGTCGGTTACACCGCAGTGAGCATCATCGGTGACTTGTTCGAATCGCTGCTCAAGCGGCAAGCCGGCCTCAAGGACAGCGGCAACCTGCTGCCCGGGCACGGCGGCATCCTCGATCGCATCGACAGTCTCACGTCCACCTTACCCATCGCCGGCCTGGCGGCCCTGTGGTGGGCACGCTGAATCCTGCCGGGCTTCACCTCATGTCAGACACTCCTCACCAGCGCATCACCGTCCTGGGCGCAACGGGCTCGATCGGTCTCAGCACGCTGGACGTGATCGCGCGTCATCCCGAGCGGTTTTCCGTCTTCGCGCTGACCGCGCAGCGCCAGGTCGACAAGCTGCTCGAGCAATGCCTGCAGTTTTCGCCGCGCTATGCGGTGCTCGGCGACGAGAACGGCGTCGCCGCGCTGCAGGCTGCGCTGGCTGCGGCGGGGAGCCGGACCGAGGTGCTCACCGGTGTGGACGGGCTCGAATATGTGTCTGCGCACTCCGACGCCGACGCGGTGATGGCCGCCATCGTGGGTGCCGCCGGGCTGCGGCCGGCGCTCGCGGCCGCGCGCGCAGGCAAGAAACTCATGCTGGCCAACAAGGAAGCGCTGGTGCTCTCCGGCCAGCTCTTCATCGATGCGGTGAGCGCGAGCGGCGCGGCGTTGTTCCCGATCGACAGCGAACACAATGCCATCTTCCAGTCCTTGCCTGCTGGCTATGGGCGTGATCCACGCGCGGCGGGGGTGCGAAGGGTGTTGCTGACCGCCTCGGGCGGACCGTTCCGCACGACGCCGGTCGAGCAACTCGCGGAGGTCACGCCGGAGCAGGCCTGCGCGCACCCCAACTGGGTCATGGGGCGCAAGATTTCGGTCGATTCGGCGACGATGATGAACAAGGGGCTCGAAGTGATCGAGGCTCACTGGCTGTTTGGCGCGCGCGCCGATCAGATCCAGGTCGTCGTGCATCCGCAGAGCGTGATCCACTCCATGGTCGACTACGTCGATGGCTCGGTCATCGCGCAACTCGGCAATCCGGACATGCGCACGCCGATCGCCCACGCGCTCGCCTGGCCGCAGCGCATCGATGCCGGAGTGCGTGCGCTCGACCTGTTCGAGATCGCGCGGCTCGACTTCGAACGCCCTGATTTCGAACGTTTCCCCTGCCTGGCGCTGGCCTATCAGGCGCTGCGGGCGGGCGGCAGCGCCCCTGCGGTCCTGAACGCCGCCAACGAGGAAGCCGTGGCCGCCTTCCTCGACGGCGGCATCGGCTTCCGCCAGATCGCAGAGGTCATCGAGAGCACGCTGGAACAAGTGCCGTCCTTGCCGGTCGATTCGCTGGATGCGGTGCTCGCGACCGATCTGCGGGCGCGAGAGCATGCCCGCGTCGAGATCCGCCAGCGGCAATGACACGATGAACCTGTTCGACTACCTGATTCCCTTCGCGCTCGCCCTCGGCGTCCTGATTCTTGTCCATGAGCTGGGACATTACCTGGTGGCACGCGCCTGCGGGGTGAAGGTGCTGCGCTTCTCCATCGGCTTCGGCAAGGCGCTGCTGGTCCGCCGGGCCGGCCGCGACGGGACCGAATGGGCGATCGGAGCCTTCCCGCTGGGTGGCTACGTCAAGATGCTCGACGAGCGCGAAGGCGAGGTCGCGAGCGAGGAGCTGCACCGCGCGTTCAACCGCCAGACCGTCTGGAAGCGGTTCGCCATCGTGGCTGCGGGCCCGATTGCCAACTTCCTGCTCGCGATCGCGCTCTACTGGGGAATGTTCGCAGTCGGCACGGCCGAACTGAGGCCGCGCATCGCGCTCGGCGATATGACGACGATCGCCGCTGCTGCGGGCCTGCGCGACGGTGATCTCGTCGTCGCAGTCGACGATGAACCCATCCGTAGCTGGCAGGAGCTGCGCTGGGCTTTGCTGAAATACGCCGTCGATGGCCGCAGCGTCGTACTGCATGTCAGGACGCTCGAGGACGTCGACGCCTTCCGTACCCTCGACCTGCGGGACGTCGACATCGACGACGGACGCAGCGATCCGATCGGCCGCATCGGTCTGCGCCCATGGAGACCCCAGATCCCGGCCGTGATCGGCCGGCTGGTGGCCGGCGGTGCCGCGGAGCGTGCCGGAATCAGGGTGGGCGACGAAGTCAAGGCCATCGACGGCGAGGCGCTCGCCGGCTGGACTCAACTCGTCGACCGCGTGCGGCATGCCGCAGGGCGCGAGCTGCGCCTCGACGTCGAGCGTGCGGGCGAAAGGCTCACCTTCAATCTCATGCCAGACCTGGAAACCGACAACGGCCACCAGGTCGGCCGCATCGGCGTGGGTGTTGCAGATCCCGGCATCACCGGCGGCCCCGAGCTTTTCGCCACCGTGCGCTATGGCGTAGTCGAGGGGTTGACCAAGGCGGTGCGGCAGACTTGGGAAACCAGCGTGCTCAGCCTGCAGATGATTGGCAGGATGCTGCTTGGTGAGATTTCGTGGAAGAACCTATCCGGACCGGTCACGATTGCAGATTACGCGGGCCAGACGGCCCAGCTCGGCCTGGCCCATTACCTCAAGTTCGTGGCGATGATCAGCATCAGCCTGGGCGTCCTGAACCTGCTGCCCATCCCGGTGCTGGATGGGGGGCATTTACTGTATTATGTTGTGGAAATCATCAAAGGCGGGCCCATTCCGGAGCGCATCATGGAGATCGGTCAGCAGATCGGCCTCGCGCTCCTCATCATGCTCATGGCATTCGCCTTCTACAACGACATCAACCGACTAATTTCCGGCTGAATACCCGAATGAATCGCAAGCTCCTGCCCGGGCTCGTCATGGCCCTGTTTGCCGCTGCGCCGGCGTTCGCTTTCGAGCCCTTCGTCGTCAAGGACATCCGGGTCGAGGGCATCCAGCGCACGGAAGCGGGCACGGTCTTCAATTACCTCCCGGTGCGGGTCGGCGATCGCTTCGATGAATCCCAGGCTGCCGACGCGATCCGGGCGCTCTTTGCCACCGGTTTTTTCAGCGATGTTCGCATCGAGGCAGAAAACGACGTCATCGTTGTCGTCGTGGACGAGCGACCTGCCATTGCGCAGATCGATTTCGTCGGCGTCAAGGAGTTCGACAAGGACGCGCTGAAGAAGGGCCTGCGAGACGTGGGTCTCGCCGAGTCGCGTATCTTCGACCGCTCGCTGCTCGAGAAGGCCGAGCAGGAACTCAAGCGCCAATACCTGTCGCGTGGCAAATATTCGGCGACGATCACCACCACCGTGACGCCGCTCGAGCGCAACCGTGTCGGCATCAACTTCGCAGTGGACGAGGGCGACGTCGCCAAGATCCGCGAGATCAGGATCGTCGGCGCCAAGGCGTTCGACGAGGACGACCTCATCGCTCAGATGCAGCTCACCACCCCGGGCTGGCTCACCTGGTACACGAAGAACGACCAGTATTCGCGCCAGAAGCTGTCTGCCGACCTGGAAACGCTGCGCTCCTATTACCTGAACCGCGGTTATCTCGACTTCAACATCGATTCGACCCAGGTCTCGATCACGCCGGACAAGAAGGACATTTTCATCACCCTGAACATCACCGAGGGTGAGAAGTACAAGGTGACGGGCGTGCGCTTCACCGGCGACCTCATCCTGCCCGAGTCGGAATACCTCGCCATGGCGAAGATCAAGCCGGGCGAGACCTTCTCGCGTGAGAAACTCACCGAAACCACCAAGGCGATCACCGACCGCCTCGGCAACGAAGGCTACGCATTCGCAAACGTCAATGCGTCGCCCGAGGTCGACAAGGAAAAGCACGAAGTCGCCTTTACCGTCTTCGTCGACCCGGGCCGGCGCGTGTACGTGCGGCGCATCAACGTCGGCGGCAACACCAAGTCGCGCGACGAAGTCGTCCGTCGCGAAATGCGTCAGATGGAGGGCGCCTGGTACGACGCCGCCGCGATCAACAAGTCGCGTACCCGCGTCGACCGCCTGGGCTACTTCGACGAAGTGACCGTCGAGACGCCAGCGGTGCCGGGAACGACCGATCAGGTGGACGTCAATTTCAACGTCAAGGAACGTCCGACCGGCAACCTGATGCTCGGTGCGGGCTTCTCCAGCGCCGACAAAGTCGTGCTGTCGGCCTCAATTTCGCAGCAGAACCTCTTCGGTAGCGGCAACGCGCTCACCCTCGGCTTGAACACGAGCAAGATCGGCCGCACGCTCGCGCTGTCCTTCACGAACCCGTACTACACTGTCGATGGCGTCAGCCTGGGCTGGGATCTGTACCACCGGACCTACGATCCGACGCAAAGTTACAATATCTCGCCATACAAGACCGTGTCGCAGGGCGCCGGCCTGCGCCTTGGTTATCCGATCGCCGAAGACGATCAGATCAACTTTGGCCTCACCGTCGATCGCACGCGCGTCACGACCTACACCACCAGCCCGCGACGGTACAAGCAATTCTGTGCCGATTTCGGATGCTCCGCGGGCAGTTTGGATCCGTTGAGCGCCGATTACGGCGTTGGCGACGTCTCGGTCAATAGCCTCCTGTTCAGTGCCGGTTGGGCGCGTGATACGCGCGACAGCGTCATTTACCCGCGCAAGGGCTCATATCAGCGAGTGTATGGCGAGGCGGCGATCCCGCCGGGCACGCTCAAGTACACCAAGCTGAGCTACCAGTACCAGCAATGGTTCCCGTTCGGTCGTGATTACGCGCTGATGCTGAACGGCGACGTCGGCTGGGCAAAAGGTTTCGACGGCAAACCCGTGCCGTTCTACAAGAACTTCTACGTGGGCGGTATCGGCTCCGTCCGCGGCTACGCGCAGAGCTCGATCGGTACCAAGTTCATCGACACGAATGGCGATCGCACGTCGACGGGTGGTACGCGCAAGCTCGTCGGCAACGCGGAGTTCTACTTCCCGCTGCCCGGCTCGGGCACGGATCGGTCCTTCCGTGTGTCCACTTTCTTTGACGCTGGCTATGTGTGGGGTAACGATCCGGAAACGGGAGAGCAGGAGAAGATCAAGCTGAGCGACTTGCGCTACAGTACAGGCCTTGCCTTCTCCTGGAGTTCTCCGGTGGGCCCGCTGAAGTTCAGCCTGGGTTTCCCGCTCAAGAAAGAGAAGGACGACAGGACGCAGCGCTTCCAGTTCCAGTTGGGCAGCGTGTTCTGATTGCGTCATCGAAAGCGTAATTTCTGGAGGTTTTTGTGAAAGTCAGCACCCTCACCCTGGTCGCAGCAGCACTGCTTGGCATTTCTCAGGCTGCCACCGCGGAAACCAAGATCGGTTTCGTCAATTCGGATCGCGTGATGCGTGAGGCCGGGCCGGCGGTGCGCGCCCAGCAGAGGCTGGAGAAGGAATTCGAGAAGCGCGATCAGGAACTGCAGCGCATGGCCAAGGATCTGCAAGCCATGCAGGAAGATCTCGAGCGCAATGGCTCGAGCATGGCCGAGAACGACCGTCGCACCAAGGAGCGCGCGCTCAACGACCTCAACCGTGATTTCCAGCGCAAGCAACGCGAGTTCCGCGAGGACCTCAATCAACGTCGCAACGAGGAACTCGCTTCCGTGCTGGAGCGCGCCAACCGCTCGGTGAAGCAGATCGCCGAATCCGAGAAGTTCGACATCATCTTCCAGGAAGCGGTGTACGCGAGCCCCCGTATCGACATCACCGACAAGGTCATCAAGGCCCTGTCCGAAACCAAGTAAGCATCGGTCGCGGGCATGTTCCGGCTCGACGAACTGGTTGCACGACTCGGAGGTGAGCTCGTCGGTGACGGCGCACTGGTCGTTCGCCGCGTGGCGACGCTCGATCAGGCCGGGGAGGGCGACCTCGCCTTCCTCGCCAACCCGAAATACCTGTCCCGCCTCAAGACGAGCACGGCGGCGGCGGTGATCGTCGGCCAAAAGTCGCGCGATGCGGTCACCGATCGTCCGCGCATCGTCACCGACGATCCCTATCTGTACTACGCGCGGGTCGCGTCCCTCTTCAACCCACCGCCCGCGGCGGTGCCCGGTGCACATCCGCTTGCGTCGGTGTCCTCGACCGTACCGTCTTCCGTTCAGATCGATGCGGGTACGGTGGTGGAGGCGGACGTCCAGATCGGTGAGGGCGTGGTAATCGGCGCCGGGTGCAGCATCGGCCGCGGTAGCCGCATCGGTGCCGGCACCCGACTGGCGCCGCGTGTCGTCGTGTATGCGGGGACGGTCATCGGCGCCAACTGCATCCTGCACTCGGGCGCCGTCATCGGTTCGGACGGTTTCGGTTTCGCACGCGAGAAGGATGGACGCTGGGTCAAGATCCCCCAGATGGGCCGGGTCGTGATCGGTGACGACGTCGAGATCGGCGCCAACACCACCATCGATCGTGGCGCGCTAGACGACACCGTGATCGCCCGCGGCGCCAAGCTCGACAACCAGATCCAGATCGCCCACAACGTGCAGATCGGCGAGGACACGGCCATCGCCGGCTGTGTCGGCATCGCCGGCAGCACGACCATCGGTGCGCGCTGCATGATCGCGGGCGGGGTCGGCATCGCCGGCCACCTGACGATCACCGACGACGTCGTGGTGTCGGCTGCCACCGTGGTCGTCAAATCCATCCACAAACCCGGGGTGTATACCTCGACGCTGCCGCTCCAGGCTCATGCGGACTGGGTGAAGAACTTTTCGCACCTGCGCCATCTCGACGCCCTGGCCGAGCGCATCCGTGCGCTGGAACAGGACGTGCAGCGCCTTTCAGACAAGAATCCAGGCTGAACATCATGGATATCAACGAGATTCTCCAGTACCTGCCGCACCGCTATCCCTTCCTGCTGGTGGATCGCGTGCTGGAGATCGAGCCCGGCAGCCGCATCCTGGCGCTCAAGAACGTGACGATGAACGAGCCCTTCTTCCCGGGGCATTTCCCGCACCACCCGGTGATGCCTGGTGTGCTGATCATCGAGGCGATGGCGCAGGCTGCTGCCTTGTTGTCGTTCAAGAGCACTGGCGTGAAGCCGGACGAGAACAGCGTGGTGTATTTCGCAGGCATCGACAACGTGCGCTTCAAGCGCCCGGTGGTGCCCGGCGACCAGTTGCTTTTCGAGATGACCATCACCCACGCCAAGCGCAATATCTACAAGTACAAGGGCGTTGCGCGGGTCGGCGACGAGGTCGCCACCGAAGCCGAACTGATGTGCGCGATCAAGAACCTATGATCCACCCGACAGCCATCGTCCATCCCGGTGCCCGGCTCGGCGCGAATGTCGAGGTCGGCGCATATTCGATCATCGGTGAGCATGTCGAGATCGGCGAGGGCACGCGCATCGGGCCGCATGTCGTGGTCGAGGGGCACACCCGCATCGGCCGCGACAACGAGATCTTCCAGTTCTGCTCCATCGGCGCCCAGCCGCAGGACAAGAAGTACGATGCCGAGCCGACACGCCTGGAGATCGGTGACCGTAACACGATTCGCGAATTCTGCTCGTTCAACGTCGGCACCAGCCAGGACGCGAAGGTCACGCGCATCGGTAACGACAACTGGATCATGGCCTACGTGCACGTCGCGCACGACTGCCAGGTGGGCGACCACACGATCTTCGCCAACAACGCGACGCTGGCCGGCCACGTGCATGTCGGCGACTGGGCGATCCTCGGCGGTTTCACTGGCGTGCATCAGTTCTGCCGCGTCGGCGCGCACAGCTTCTGCGGCGTCGGCACGGTGCTGCTGCAGGATCTGCCGCCCTTCGTGACCGTCTCCGGCAACCCGGCCAAACCGCACGGCATCAACAGCGAAGGGCTGCGGCGCAGGGGTTTCTCCGCCGACGGCATTGCCGCCATCAAGCGTGCCTACCGCGCGCTGTACCGCTCGGGCTTGTCGCTGGACGAAGCGCGTCTGCGCGTGGCCGAGATCGCGTCGGAGCAGCCTGAAGTGGCTTCATTCGCGGAATTCATCGCCGAATCCGGCCGCGGCATCGTCCGCTGACACCATGGCAGTGCGGATCGCCATGGTTGCCGGGGAGGCCTCCGGCGACCTTCTCGCCAGCCATCTGATCCGCGCGATCAAGCGTCACCTGCCGGATGCCGAGTTCTTCGGCATCGGCGGCCCCAAGATGCAGGCCGAGGGCTTCGAGGTGCGCTGGCCGTGCGAGCTGCTCGCTGTCCATGGCTACGTTGACGCCCTGAAGCGCTATCGCGAGCTCTCCGGCATCCGCAAGACGCTGTTGTCGCAGATCCGCCGCGAGCGGCCTTCCGCCTTCATCGGCGTCGACGCACCCGATTTCAACCTGTGGCTGGAAGGCAAGGTGAGGCGGGCGGGGATCCCGGCGATCCATTTCGTCAGTCCGTCGATCTGGGCGTGGCGCGGCGGCCGCATCAAGCGCATCGCGCAGTCGGTGACGCGCATGCTGTGCTTGTTCCCGTTCGAGCCGCAAATCTACGAACGCGCAGGGGTACCGGTCAGCTACGTCGGCCATCCGCTCGCGGATGTGTTCCCGTTGCATCCGGATCGCGCCGCGGCGCGCGAGCGGCTGGGCCTCAGTGCGGGTCGCAAGGTGATTGCGCTGCTGCCTGGCAGCCGCCAGTCCGAAGTGCGCAATCTTGCCGACACCTTCATCACCACCGCCAAGCTGCTCCTCGCGCGCCGGTCCGACATCACCTTCCTGGTGCCGCTGGCAACACGTGAGACGCGCGCGCTTTTTGAAGAGGCGATACATCGCAATGACGTCGGCGAGTTGCCGATCCGCATGCTGTTCGGCCACGCCGTCGAGGCGATGACCGCTGCCGACGCCGTGCTGGTGGCCAGCGGCACGGCAAGCCTGGAGGCCGCGCTGCTGAAACGCCCGATGGTGATCACCTACCGCATCGGCAAGTGGCAGTACCGCCTGATGAAGCGCCTGGCCTACCTGCCTTGGGTGGGGCTGCCGAACATTCTGTGCAACGAGACGATGGTGCCGGAGTTGCTGCAGGACGACGCCTCGCCGGACAAGCTCGCCGACGCCCTCGAAGCCTGGCTGGTGGATGCCGCTGCCGTGGCGCACGTGGTGGAGCGCTTCACCGAGCTGCATCTCACCTTGCGCCAGAACACCGCAGAGAAGGCGGCGGCGGCCATCCTGCCCTACCTCACCGGAAGCGACGAATGGAAGTTGTCCCGGCAGCCAGCCTGATCTGCGGAGTCGATGAAGCAGGCCGCGGGCCGTTGTGCGGTCCGGTGGTCGCGGCGGCCGTCATTCTCGACCCGGCGCGACCGATCGAAGGGCTGGCCGATTCCAAGAAGCTGACGGAGCGCGCCCGCGAGCGGCTTGCACCGCTGATCCGCGAACGCGCGCTGGCCTGGGCGGTCGCGGAGGCGACGGTCGAGGAGATCGATCGGCTGAACATCCTGCATGCGACGATGCTGGCGATGCGGCGCGCCGTCACTGCCCTGAACCTCGCCCCGCACGAGGTGCGCATCGACGGCAACCGCTGCCCGGACTTGCCCTATCCGGCGCGCGCCATCGTCAAGGGCGACGCCACCGAGCCATCGATCTCGGCAGCCTCGATCCTCGCCAAGACGGCGCGCGACGAAGCCATGCGCACCCTCGACGCTGCCTTCCCGCATTACGGGCTCGCCGCGCACAAGGGCTATCCCACCGCAGCGCACCTCGCTGCCATCGAACGCCACGGCGTGGCCGACTTCTACCGCCGCAGTTTCGCGCCGGTGCGGCGCATCGTCGAATCTCGATGAGGCCGATCAGCTCGCGCGACAATCCGCTCGTCAAGCACCTGCACGCGCTTGCCACATCCGCGCGCGAGCGGCGCAAGGCTGGCGAAACCCTGCTCGACGGTGCGCACCTGATTGCCGCCGCACTGGATCACGGCTTTCCGCTGAAGCGGATCGTGCTGTCCGACAGCGCAGCGCAGCGCACCGAAGCGGCCGACCTGCTCACGCGCGTACCGGCCGGCATCGATTGCGTGAGCCTGAGCGACACGCTTTTCGCACATGTCAGTCCGGTCGACTCGCCCTCCGGCATCCTGGCCCTGATCGACGTCCCGGCCCACGCTCAGAGTGCGGAGCAGCCCCCCGGCAATGTCATCGTGCTCGATGGCGTACAGGATCCCGGCAACCTGGGCACCATCCTGCGCACCGCCGCGGCAGCCGGGGTCGCCGATGTGCTGCTCACCGAAGGTTGTGCGCAGGCATGGTCACCCAGAGTGTTGCGCGCCGGCATGGGAGCGCATTTCGTCGTCCGCATCCGCGAGCACGCCGACGTGCTGGGCGTGCTCCGTGCCTTTCCCGGTGTCAGGCTCGCCACGGCGCTGGCGCCGCGAGCGCGCTCGCTGTACGAACTCGACCTCGCCGGCCCGGTGGCGTGGATGTTCGGCGCGGAAGGGCAGGGGCTGTCACCCGCCTTGCTGCAGGCAGCCGACGCGCTGCTGACGATCCCGATGCACGAAGGCATCGAATCGCTCAACGTCGGCGCCGCTGCCGCAATCTGCCTGTTCGAGCAGCGCCGCCAGATCCTTGCCGAACGCACCCCCGCCGCCCGGTGATGGGCCGCAGCGGCCGTTTTGCTACCATCGCAGCCACACCCCGTCCCTAGATCGTCCGAGCCCATGATCCTCGTCATTTCCCCTGCCAAGGCGCTCGATTTCGAGACCGCGCCCACGACCGCCGTCCATACCCAGCCCGATTTCCTCGACGACGCGCAAGCGCTGATCGAGATCCTGCGAGAGCGTTCTCCTGCGGAGATCGCCGAACTGATGTCGCTGTCGGACCCGCTCGCGACGCTGAACGTGGCGCGCTACGCGAGCTGGTCGCGCCCTTTCGATCGGGAAAACGCCAAGCAGGCGGTGCTCGCCTTCAACGGCGACGTGTACGAAGGCCTGTCAGCGACCACCTTGAGCGATACCGATCTCGCCTGGGCGCAGGATCACCTGCGCATCCTGTCCGGCCTGTACGGCGTGCTGCGCCCGCTCGATCTGATGCAGCCCTACCGCCTCGAGATGGGAACACGGCTCGCCAATCCGCGCGGCAAGGATCTGTACGCCTTCTGGGGCGAGCGCATCACCGCCGAACTCAACGGCTTGCTTGCCCGTGAGGCTGAGGATGGCGGCGAGCCGGTGCTGCTCAACCTCGCCTCCGACGAGTACTTCAAGTCGGTGAAGGCGAAGGCGATCAAAGGCCGCATCGTCACGCCGGTGTTCGAGGACTGGAAGGCCGGCCGCTACAAGATCATCAGCTTCTACGCCAAGCGCGCGCGCGGCCTGATGAGCCGTTTCGTGATCGAGCGCCGCATCGGCGACGTCGATGCGCTGAAGGCGTTCGACAGCGAAGGCTACGCTTTTGCCGCTGACGCCTCGCACGCCGACAAGCTCGTCTTCCGCCGTCGTCTGGACTGAGGCTTGTCATGCGCATCAGCTCAAATTTCGATTCCGGTGCCATCGAGGTCGTCCGCCTGGACGACGCACAGGACATCCGCCTGCGCCTGCGCGCCGACAACGCTGCCGATTTCCGCCAGTGGTTCCACTTCCGTCTGCATGGTGGCGGCGGGATTGCGTTGCGCATGGTGTTCGAGAACGCGGGCGAGGCCGCCTACCCCGACGGCTGGCCCGGGTACCGCTGCGTGGCCTCGTACGATCGCCGCAACTGGTTCCGCGTCCCGTCAACCCGCTATGAAGACGGCAAGCTGATCGTCGAGCACAGGCCGGAGCGGGACACGGTCTACTACGCGTATTTCGAGCCATACTCCTTCGAGCGCCACCTCGAGCTCCTTGGCCGCGCCGACGCATCGCCCTACGCCCGCCTGCGCAATCTGGGCGCGACCGTGGAAGGCCGCGACCTGGACATGATCGTGGTTGGCCACCCGGCTCCAGAACGCAAGCCGGTGTGGATCACCGCCCGCCAGCATCCCGGCGAGACCATGGCGGAATGGTTCGTGGAGGGCCTGCTGGAACGGCTGCTCGATCCGGCGGACGCGGTCGCGCGCAGGATTCGCGAGCACGCGGTGCTCTACATCGTGCCGAACATGAATCCCGACGGCGCGGTGCTTGGCAACCTGCGTACCAATGCCGCCGGGCGCAACCTGAACCGCGAGTGGCGCGAACCTGATCCGGTGGCGAGCCCCGAGGTCTTCCTGGTGCGCGAGGAGATGCAGCGCACCGGCTGCGACCTCTTCCTCGACATCCATGGCGACGAGGCGCTGCCCTACGTGTTTTTCTCGACCGCGGAGGAGGTGCCCGGCTTCACCGCGGACGCAGCGATCCGCCAGGCGCGCTTTATCGAGTGCTTCGCGACAGTGTGCCCGGACTTCCAGACCGAAGAAGGCTACAAGCCCGGGCGTTTCGGCGAGGAGCTGCTGACATTGGCCAGCAAGTGGGTGGCGAACCACTTCGGCTGCGTGTCGCTGACGCTGGAGATGCCCTTCAAGGACAACGCCAATCTGCCCGACGAGGAGACCGGCTGGAGCGGCGCGCGCAGCAAGCTGATGGGCGCGGCGATGCTCAATCCGGTGCTGCGACACCTGTGCGACGATCGCTGAGGCGGCGGGCGGGTGTCACGCCGCGTAGGAGCGGGGCTTCCGTCCGATCCGCAGGTCCTCAGGACGCAACGGCGCCGCCGCCGAAGATCGCCTGCGCACAGGCAACGCCGGAGCGCACTGCGGACTCCAGCGTTGCCGGGTAGTCGGAGTCGACGTAATCGCCGGCCAGCCAAAGGCCGGGCAGCGGGGTGCGCATGCCGGGACGGAAGATGCCCGGCCGGCAGGCGATGGTGGCGCGTTTCTCGACGATGACCTGCGACCATTCCGGCGCCGGCAGGCGACGCCCAAGCTGGCGTTCGAGCTGCCCATGGGTGGCCAGGATCAGCTCGTCGCGCGCCAGTTGCTCGTGCGGACCGCTGGCGCTGATCACGCAGGCGATGAGGCCTTCCGGACCACCCAGCCGGCCGCGGTCGAAGGCCCATTGCGCCGGCCCGGCGGTGCTGCCACTCACCAGCCCGATCATCGCATAGGGAAGGTGCTGGCCTCGGCCGAGGGCCAGATACACCGTCACGATCGGCTCGTGAGGCAGGGCGTCGATCTGTGCCGCGAGCCGGTCGCAGGCTCCGGTCGAGGCCAGCAGCGGCGCGGCATGGTAGGGCGCGGTGGCCAGCACCACCTGCTGCCAGGGCTGGCTGCCGGGGTCGCCTTCGAGGCGGAAACCGCCGTCGACCGGCTGGATCGCGGTGATGGCGTTGCCGGTGCGCAGCCTGCCACGGCGGGTGGCGAGAAAACGCGCAGCCGGGACGGGGAACAGCTCCGAAAGATCGACGCGCGGAATCAGCAGCTCGCTCGCGGCCGCGCTGGAGGCGAGGCTGTCGCGCAGCACGTTGGCGAAGACCTGCGCGCAGGCCTCAGCGATCGGCGTGTTGAGCGCCGCTACGCACAGCGGCTCCCACACGAGCTGGATCAGGTTGGCCGTCTGGCCGGTCGTGCGCAACAGATCCGCCACCGTGGCGCCCGGCGCGACACGAAAAGCATCGCGCATCAGGCCGCGCATCAGGCGCAGCATCGCCAGCCGGTCGCCCCAGCTCAGTCCCTGTGCCCGCAACAGGCCGAGCGCGAGATGGAAGGGCGCGGGGAGTGCCGCAGCCCGTAGATGCATCCGACCGGGCACATGCAGGGTGAGCGGCAGATGTTCGAGCTGACGCGGCGAGCCGCCGGTGAGCCGCAGCAGACGGGTCAGCTCGGCATAGGCGCCGAGCAGGATGTGCTGTCCGTTGTCGACGCGCCAATGCGGGTCCTTGTGCACCACGCGCGCGCGCCCGCCCAGCGTATGCGAGCGCTCGAACACGGTGACATGCACGCCGCGGCGCGCGAGCTCGACCGCGCAGGCCAGCCCGGCATAACCGCCCCCGATGACCGCGACCGCCGGCACGCTCACCGGCTCAGCCCTTGAACCAGGTCGTGCCCGCCAGCCAGACCTTGCGCAGCGGCGTCAGCGAGGTGCGCCGGTCCAGCACCTGGAAACCGTCGGCGGCGATCTCGCGCAGCAGCGTGCGGTAGATGGCCGCCATCACCAGGCCGGGGCGCTGCGCCTTGCGGTCGATGGCCGGCAGATAGGCGAAGGCCTGCTCGTAGAACTGCTCGGCACGCTGTGCCTGGAATTCCATCAACTGGCGGAAGGCGTCGGAATGGCGCGCCTCCAGGATGTCCCTGGCGGGCACGTTGAAGCGTTGCAGATCCTCCATGGGCAGGTAGATGCGGCCCCGGCGGGCGTCCTCGCCAACGTCGCGGATGATGTTGGTGAGCTGGAAGGCAAGCCCGAGGTCATGCGCATACTTCAGCGTCTGGCGATCCTGATAGCCGAAGATTTCGGCCGCCAGCAGCCCCACCACGCTCGCGACCCGGTAGCAATAGAGCTGCAGGCCCTTGAAGTCGAGGTAGCGCGTCTGCGACAGGTCCATCGCCATGCCGTCGATGATCTCGAGCAGTTGCTCCTGCGGCAGGTTGAACGCGGGCGCGACGTCCTTGAGCGCGTGGCCGACCGGGTGGGTCGGTGTGCCGCCATACACGCGCGCGACTTCCTGGCGCCACCATTCGAGCTTGGCCTGCGCGATCGACGGGTCGTGGCATTCGTCGACCACGTCGTCCACTTCGCGGCAGAATGCATACAGCGCGGTGATCGCCTGCCGGCGATCGGGCGGCAGGAACATGAAGCTGTAGTAGAAGCTGGAGCCGCTCTTGGCGGCCTTCTGCTGACAGTAGTCGTGGGGATTCATGCCAATTTCCAGTTGAGGGCCCGCCAGCCCAGGCGCAGCCAGTCGCGCCTGCCCAGCGCCGGCCGCTGCCGGAAGACGTCGTAGCCCACCGCTTCGATGCGTTCGAGGATGCGCAGCCCGCCCAGCACCACCAGCCGCAGCTCCCAGCCGATGCGCCCGGGCAGGCGGGTCGCCAGCGGTGCGCCTTCCAGCATCATCGCGCGCGCGCGTTGCACCTCGAAGGCAAGCACCGCGCGCCAGTTCGCGTTGATGGCGACGTCGCCTGCGCACAGCGCCGCGATCGCCGCATCGTCCACACCGAAGCGCGCCAGGTCATCCTGCGGCAGATAGATGCGGTTCTTGCGCCAGTCGAGGGCGACATCCTGCCAGAAGTTGATCAGTTGCAGGCTGGTGCAGATGCGGTCGGAAAGCAGCAGGTTGTCGGGCGTCGCCGCCTTGTAGAGATGCAGCAGCAGCCTGCCCACCGGATCGGCCGAGCGCCGGCAGTAGTCGCGCAGTTCGGCGAAGTCGGCATAGCGCGTCTTGCCCACGTCCTGGCTGAAGGCGTCGAGCAGGTCGCGCAGCAATTGCACCGGCAGCCGGTATTCGCGCACCGCGCGTCCCAGGCGGTCGAACATCGGCGCCAGGCTGGCGTCTCGCACCGCCTCGCCGCGTTCCATGGCGTTGAGCGCAATCAGGTAGTCATGCAACCGGGCCAGCCTCGCCATCGGCTGCGCATCGCCCTCGTCGGCCACATCGTCGGCGCTGCGCGCAAAGCGATAGATCGCCTCCACCGGCTCGCGCAGCGAAGACGGCAGCAACATTGAGGCGACAGGAAAGTTCTCGTAGTGGTCGACGGGCATGGGGCAGCGGCAGGCCGGCCGACACGGGCCAGGAGGTTTGGCGCGTGCAGGGCGCGCGGAGTATAAGCGAAGAACCCGTTCGGGCACTTTTCGCTGGATGAAGCGGTCCTTGCTGCCATGTTGCGTATCCATTCACTCATCAAGACGCTGCCGGGCAAGCCGCCTCGCACCCTGTTCGACCGCCTTTCGCTGCAAGTCGAAGGCGGCGAGTGTGTCGCCATCGTCGGCGAGTCGGGCGCCGGCAAGTCCACGCTGCTCAACTGCATCGCCGGGCTGGACCTGGCCGACGGCGGCAGCATCGTGGTCGGCACGCAGGAGGTGTGCGGCCTCGACGATGACCGCCTCGCGCGCCTGCGGCGAGTGCACTTCGGCTTCGTGTTCCAGGCCTTTCACGTGCTGCCGCACCTGAGCGTGCTGCACAACGTGGCGCTGCCCCTGTGGCTGCTGCGCGTCGCCGACGACGAAGCCGATGCACGTGCGCGGGCGATGCTGGAGCGCGTCGGCCTTGGCGGACGCGGCGCCGACGCGCCCCAGGTGCTGTCGGGCGGCGAGCTTCAGCGCGTCGCCATCGCCCGCGCGCTGGTACACAAACCGTCCGTCGTGCTCGCCGACGAGCCCACCGGCAATCTCGATCCGGAGCGCGCCGCCGGCGTCCTCGGGCTGCTGCTGGAGCAGATCCGTGAGGGCGGTGCGGCCGGCATCCTGGTCACGCATTCGCGCACCGCCGCGGCGCGGACCGACCGGGTGCTGGAGTTGCGCAGCGGCCTGCTCGCGGATGTCGGCTCGACAGCATGAGGAGCGTGCTGCGCCGCATCTTCGTCGCCAGCCTGCTCAAGCGCAGGCTGGCGAGCGTGCTGTCGCTGCTGTCGATCGCGCTCGGTGTCGCGCTCGGCCTGGCGGTGCAGATCATCCACGGCGCGGCATTGGCCGAGTTCGGCCAGGGCGTGCGGCGCATGTCCGGGGTTGCCGACCTGCAGGTAGTCGGGCCACGCGAAGGATTCGACGAGGCGCTCTATGTCCGCCTGGCGCAGCGACCGGAAGTTGCCGAGGCGAGCCCGGTGGTGGAGGTCGACGCGCTCGTGCCGGGCCGCAGCGCGCCCTTGCGCATCCTGGGTGTCGACCTGTTCCGCGTCGCCGCCGTGCAGCCGCAACTGCTGCCGGTCGCCGACGACCGGGCCGGGGCTGGCTCCAACCGGCTGGCTGCGCTGCGGCAGGATGCGGTGTTCCTGTCGGCCGAGGCGGAGGCCGCCCTGTTTGACGACCGTGACCGCTCCGGGTCATCGGCGCCCCGGCGGCTCACCGTGCAGTCCGGCTTGCGGCTTCACGAATTCGTGGTCGCGGGCAGGCTGCCCGGCGCACGCGAGCGCATCGGCGTGATGGACATCGCCGCGGCGCAGGACAGCTTCGACCGCGCCGGGCTGCTCACCCGCATCGACCTGCGTCTGGCGACCGACGTGACGCCCGTGCAGGCCCTGGCTGCCCTGACGCCGCTGTTGCCTGCAGGCGTGGTGCTGCGCACGGTGGACGAGGCCACCACTGAAGCGGCAAACCTGTCGCGTGCCTATCGCGTCAACCTCAACATGCTGGCGGCGATCGCGCTGCTGACCGGCGGCTTCCTCGTCTTTTCGGCGCAGTGGCTCGCCGTCGTGCGGCGGCGGCGCGAGTTCGCCGTGCTCCGTGCCCTGGGGCTCGAGCGGCGGCAACTCATGAGCGGCCTGCTCGCCGAGGGCGCCACGCTCGGCTGCGCCGGAGGACTGCTCGGCGTGGCCCTGGGTCATGGACTCGCCGCGCTGGCCTTCCGCTTTGCAGGCGCCGATCTGGGCGCGGGCTTCTTCCAGGGCGTGGTGCCGGCGCTGCATTTCGATGCGGTTTCATCGGCAGCCTACCTCCTGCTCGGGGTCGCCGCGGGGGTCGGCGGCACCTGGGCGCCCGCACGCGAAGCGGCGCGCGTGGTGCCGGCCCGCGCCCTGCACGCCGCCGGGCTGCCCGCAAGCGGCAGCAGATCCGCGCGGGGCAGGGCGCTTGCGTCGCTGGTGGTCGCAGCCGTGGCGGTGGCGGCCAGCCTGCTGCCGGCCATCGGCGGCATCCCGGTGGGTGGTTACGGGTCAGTCGTGCTCATCCTGGCAGCAGCCATTCTTGCGCTGCCGCCGCTGACGATGCTCGCATCGCGATTGCTCGCCGCCGGTCGCTGGCCGGTCTGGCGCGTGGCGCGGGCGCGTTTCGTCGCCGCGCCGCAGCAGGTCGTCGTGGTAGCGGCAGGCGTGGTGGCGAGCGTCGCACTGGCATCGGCGATGTCGATCATGGTCAATTCCTTCCGCCTGTCGGTGGACGACTGGCTGACGCAGGTGCTGCCAGCCGACCTCTATCTACGCGCCTCGCCGGCCTCGGCCAGCGGCTACCTGGATGACGCGGCGCTGCAAGGCATTCGCGCGCTGCCAGGTGTGGCCGGCGTGGATGCGGTACGCGCGATCAACCTCAGGCTGGATGCAGACAGCACGCCGGTGACGCTGCTGGCGCGACCGGTGGCGCAGGGCTGGGGACTGCCGCTGGTCGCTGGCACGCGCACGCCAGCGCACGATGCGACCCGCCCGCCCGCCTGGATTTCGGAAGCGATCGCCGACGGACGGGCGCTGAAGCCGGGCGACCGGCTGGATCTGCCGATTGCCGGCAAATTGCACGCATTCACCGTCGCCGGCATCTGGCGCGACTACGCCCGCCAGCATGGCGCGGTGGTCATCGAGCGCGCCGACTATGTCGCGCTGAGCGCCGACGGGCGCATAAACGACATCTCGCTCCGGCTTGCCGACGTGGGTGACGCCGATCGCGTCGCTTCCGAGCTCAGGGCGCTTTTCGGCAGCGACAGGGTGGAGATTGCCCGGCCGGGGGAAATCCGCGCCGTCACGCTGCAGATCTTCGACCGGACTTTCCTCATCACCTATCTCATGGAGGCAGTTGCGGTGGCGATCGGCCTGTTCGGGATCGCCACGACCTTCGCCGCGCAGGCGGCGACACGAAAAGGCGAGTTCGGCATGTTGCGGCACCTGGGCTTCACCCGGCGCGACGTCGGCCGCCTACTGGCGCTGGAGGGCAGCCTGGCATGCCTGATGGGAGTGCTGGCGGGGCTGCTGGGCGGGGGCGGCGTGTCGGTGGTGCTGGTCGAGGTCATCAATCGTCAGAGCTTCCACTGGAGCATGGACTATGCCGTGCCATGGCGCGCGCTGGGGCTGTTCGCGCTCGGGCTCGTGGTGCTTGCCGGGGTGGTGGCCCGGCTTGCCGGCGCGCATGCGATGCGGCGCTCGGCAGTGCTGGCGGTGAAGGAGGACTGGTGATGCGACACGCACCATCGCCCGGATGGATGGGGCAGGGGAGCGGCGGCTTCGTCCACGCCATCCTGCATCGGCTGCAAGTCTTGGTCTTCCCCTTCTTTGCCACGCTTGCCGCGCTGGCGCCGGCAGCGGCAGCAGACTTTGCCCCCGTGCGACCGGATGTAGCGCTCGCCTTTCCGCGCGATCTGGGGGCCCACCCCGCGTTTCGCACCGAATGGTGGTACGTCACCGGCTGGATCACCGACGAAAGCGGGGCCGATCGCGGCTTCCAGGTGACCTTCTTTCGCGTGCGCACCGGCATCGGGGAGCGCAGCGCAAGCCACTTCGCGCCGACGCAGCTGGTGCTCGCCCATGCCGCCATCGCCGACCCTGCGGCGGGCAGGTTGCAGCATGGCGAACGCGCCGAGCGCGCGCTGCCTCCGCTGGCGGGTGCCGAGGAAGGGCGAACCCATGCGTGGATACGCGACTGGTTGCTGGAGTGGGATGGCACCCGTTACCGCGCACGCGCGTCGAACGGCGCCTTTTCGTTCGAACTCGACTTCGTGCCCGGTGACCCCCCCCTGCTGAATGGGCGCGGCGGTTTCAGCCGCAAGGCACCGGATCCCCGCCATGCCAGCCACTACTACAGCCGCCCGCAACTGAAGGTGGACGGCACCCTGACGCTCGATGGCAGGCGTCATGCGGTTCGGGGCTCGGCGTGGCTGGATCACGAGTGGTCCAGCGAGCTGATGCCGGAGCGTGCGAAAGGCTGGGACTGGATCGGCATCAACCTGCACGAAGGCGGCTCGCTGATGGCCTTTCGCATGCGCGACGCCGATGGTCGCCCCATGTGGACGGCGCTGACGCTGGTCGAAGGAGGCCGTGCGCAGCGCGCGGAAGGACCGGACGTGGTGCGTTTCGTGCCGCTGCGCACATGGCGGTCGCCGCGCACCGGCGCTGACTATCCGGTGGCGTGGGAACTGGAACTGCCCGCCGCTGCACCGGATGGCCCTATGCGACGCCTGCGCCTCGTGCCGCTGATGGACGATCAGGAACTCGACAGCTCGCGTTCGACCGGCGCGATCTACTGGGAAGGCGCGGTGCGCGCGCTGGAACTCGGCGACGCGCCGGCAACGCAGGCGATCGACGGCAAGCCGCGCGAGATCGGCCGTGGGTATCTCGAGATGACCGGATACGCCAACCGGCCGCAGATGTGAGCCTCGACGCCGTCTACAGGTACTTCGTGATTTCCTTGAACTCGCGGATCGTTTCGTCCGCATTGTCTCCGCCTGCGCGCACCGCCCCTTCCAGGCAGTGCTCGATATGGTCATGAACGAGCGTGCGCTTAGCGCTGCCGATGGCCTTCTCGACGGCCTGGAGCTGCTGGGCGATCTCCAGACAGCCTCGGGCCTCCTCCAGCATGGCGAGAATGCTCTTCAAGTGGCCTTGAGCGCGCTTGAGGCGTTTGATCACATCCGGGTGAGTTGTGTGCGTTGTCATAGTGCCGTCATCCTATCCCCCCGGAGGGGATATTGGCAGCTATTCCAAGGCGGGTTACAATTTCCTTGGGTTCAACTTCGGAGTTCCTCCTGTGGACAGTCCTAGTAGTCGATCTTGTATCGATCAATCACAGGCAAGGTAATCGCGAGGTCCTCATCTCGCCACTGCCTTGCCGACTTGGCGGGTAGTGGAATCAGGCGGCCGGTTCTCGGTCGCTTTCAGCTACTTCCCTTTTGATCGTGAGCGTGTCGCCGCACCTGCGGCGGCACAGAATCAGCCGTGCCTTCTTGCGCATCGGCCGGGGGTATCGTGTGTGCCTTGCTGATGACGCACGGGGCCTACGACTACGCTGCCGATGCGCGCGGCTATTCGTGGGGCGCTGCACTGGAGTCGTATCACGACGACTGGGTGGTCCGCGCGGGGCGCTTCATCCAGCCCAAGGAGCCCAACCAGCAGGCACTCGATCCGCACATCTTCCAGCATCGGCGTCGCTATGGCGCGCAATGGGCTTTCCAAGGTGCACCGCGACTATCTCGCCGCAGGCGGGCTTGGCTTCTTCATCGGCGATGGCCGCCTGAACTACCGCCCCGAAACCGTGTTCGAGGCGTTCTACAACCTGAACCTGACCAAGGCGGCGTGGATCACGCTGGATTGGCAGCACATCCGCAACCCCGCGTACAACGCCGACCGAGGCCCTCTTCGGTGCGGCTGCATACGGAGTCTTGAGCCAACACCATGGACTGTCCGTCTCGACGGCCACCCTCCTGATGCGTTCGGGATGGTGGCGACCAGGAGAAAAACTTGAATCTCACCATCCTGAAAGAACTCTTCGCGGGCTTCATTCGCACTCGTCACGTCGCCCGGCACTTCCGCCGTCTGGCGCTGCTCGACACCCTGGCCCAGACCGGCGTGAGCCGGGAGGTGCCCTCAACGCTGACCCAGGCGCTGGTCACTGCGGCCACTGCCGAACCCGACGCGCTGCTCAAGCAGCTTGACAGCCATAGCGATGGCCTGACCGAGGCCCAGGCCGAGGCCATCCGCGAGCGGGTGGGCCTCAATGAGGTCGAACACGAGAAGCCGCTGCCGTGGTGGATGCACCTGTGGCACTGCTACCGTAACCCGTTCAATCTGCTGTTGACGCTGTTGGCGGTGGTGTCCTACGTCACCGACGACATCAAGGCGACCATCGTCATCAGCTCCATGGTGGTGCTCTCCACCCTGCTGCGCTTCTGGCAGGAAGGCAAGTCCAACAAGGCCGCCGATGCGCTCAAGGCGATGGTCAGCAACACGGCCACCGTCATTCGTCGTGACCTGTCGGAGGACGCAGCGCCCGAGGCCGAAAACTTCTTCGGTGTTCACCTGCACATCAAGGCGGCGCAGCGGGTGGAGCTGCCGATCAAACTGTTGGTGCCCGGCGATCTGATCGTGCTGTCGGCCGGCGACATGATCCCGGCTGACTGCCGTGTGCTGACCGCCAAAGACCTGTTCATGGCACAAGCGGCGATGACCGGGGAGTCGATGCCAGTGGAGAAGTTCGCCGTGCAGCGGGACGCCAAGGCGATCAACCCGCTGGAGCTGGACAACATCCTCTTCATGGGCACCAACGTGGTATCCGGTTCAGCCACGGCCGCGGTACTCGGCACCGGCAACCAGACCTACTTCGGTGCGCTGGCCAGCCGCGTCACCGCCACCGACCGCGCCCCGACCTCGTTCCAGTCGGGGGTCAATAGGGTGAGCTGGCTGCTGATCCGCTTCATGTTCGTGATGGCCCCGCTGGTGCTCCTCATCAACGGCCTCACCAAGGGCGACTGGACCGAGGCGCTGCTGTTCGCGCTGTCCATCGCCGTGGGCCTGACACCCGAGATGCTGCCGATGATCGTCACCTCGACGCTGGCCAAGGGCGCGGTGTTCCTGTCGCGCAAGAAGGTCATCGTCAAGCGGCTCGATGCCATCCAGAATTTTGGTGCGATGGACGTGCTGTGCACCGACAAGACCGGCACGCTGACCCAGGACAGGATTTTCCTGGCACGGCACGTCGATGTGTGGGGCGAAGAATCCGACGACGTATTGGAGATGGCCTATCTCAACAGCTACTACCAGACCGGACTGAAGAACCTGCTCGATGTGGCGGTGCTGGAGCACGCTGAGGTGCATCGTGAACTGGAGCCCGCCAAGAACTATCGCAAGGTCGATGAAATCCCCTTCGACTTCAATCGCCGCCGCATGTCGGTGGTGGTCGCCGAGCACGACGAACATCACCTGCTCATCACCAAGGGCGCAGTCGAGGAAATCCTGGCCGTCTGCACCCAGGTGCGCCATGGCGAGGCGGTCGAACCGCTTACCGACGAGCTGCTGACCCGCATCCGCACGGTGACGGCCGACCTGAACGAGGAAGGGCTGCGCGTGGTCGCCGTTGCTGCCAGGGAGTTGCCGCCCATTCAGGAGACCTATGGGCTGGCCGACGAGCGCGAGCTGACCCTGATCGGCTACGTCGCCTTCCTCGACCCGCCGAAGGAGTCCACTGCGCCGGCCTTGAAGGCGCTGGCCGAGCATGGCGTGGCGGTCAAGGTGCTCACCGGCGACAACGAGCTGGTGACGGCCAAAATCTGCCGCGAGGTAGGCCTGGCGCAGCAGGGCGTGCTGCTGGGCAGCGACATCGAGCGCATGAGCGACAAGGTGCTGGCCGAGACCGTGGAGAGCCACAACCTCTTTGCCAAATTGACCCCTGCCCACAAGGAACGCATCGTGCGTCTCCTGAAGGCCAATGGCCATGTGGTCGGCTTCATGGGCGACGGCATCAATGATGCGCCGGCACTGCGCACCGCGGATATCGGCATTTCGGTCGACACCGCGGTGGACATCGCCAAGGAGGCAGCCGACATCATCCTGCTGGAGAAGAGCCTGATGGTGCTGGAGGAGGGCGTTCTGGAGGGCCGCCGGACGTTTGCCAACATGCTCAAGTACATCAAGATGACGGCGAGCTCCAACTTCGGCAACGTCTTCTCGGTGCTGGTGGCCTCGGCCTTCATCCCGTTCCTGCCGATGCTGCCGATGCATCTGCTGGTGCAGAACCTGCTGTACGACATCTCGCAGATCGCCATCCCGTTCGATGATGTGGACGACGAACTGCTGCGTCAGCCGCAGCGCTGGCAGCCGGGTGACATCGGCCGCTTCATGGTGTTCTTCGGGCCGATCAGCTCGGTGTTCGACATCACGACTTTCGCGATGATGTGGTTCGTGTTCGGCGCGCAGACGCCGGAGCAGCAAACGCTGTTCCAGTCCGGCTGGTTCATCGTCGGCCTGCTGACGCAGACCCTGATCGTGCACATGATTCGCACGGCCAAGCTGCCATTCATCCAGAGCCGGGCGGCGATGCCGCTGATGGTGATGACTGGCGTCATCATGGCCATCGGCATCTTCCTGCCGATGGGACCGCTGGCGCACTACTTCAAGTTGCAGGCGCTGCCGCCGCTGTACTTCGCGTTCCTGCCATTGATCCTGCTGGCCTACATGGGGCTGACGCAGGCCATGAAGGGAATCTACCGCCGCCGCTACGGTTGGCAATGAGGAGGAGCCATGACGGCGTTGCAGAACATCAACCTGGCCTCGCTGCTCGACACACTGCTCAGCCTGGCCACGGCCTTCGTGCTGGGCGGCCTGATCGGCCTGGAGCGCCAGTACCGCCAGCGCACGGCCGGGCTGCGCACCAACGTGCTGGTGGCGCTCGGCGCGGCCGTATTCGTGGACATGGCTAACCGGCTGCATGGCCATGAAGGCGCGGTGCATGTCGTGGCCTATGTGGTGTCAGGCATCGGCTTCCTCGGCGCTGGCGTCATCATGCGCGAAGAGGGCAATGTGCGCGGCCTCAACACGGCCGCCACCTTGTGGGGTTCTGCCGCCGTGGGCGCGGCTGCCGGAGCCGACCTGATCCTCGAAGCGGTGCTCGCGACGGTGTTCGTGCTGGCCGCCAACACCTTGCTGAGGCCCATCGTCAACGCGATCAACCGCAAGCCGCTGGACGTGGAGTCAGTCGAAGTTACCAACACGGTCTACGTAATTGCCGAGCGCGCGCACCAGAAGATGGTGATGGCCCAGCTCGAAGAGGAACTGGAGCGCAGCAGCTACCCGACTCACGACCTTGACATCCACGCCTTTGGGCAAAACGACGTGGAAATCGAAGCGACCTTGGCTGCCACTTCGATTGACGGTGAAAAGCTCGATGCCCTGGTGCAGCGACTGGCCGCTTTGCCATCGGTGCGGCAAGCGTTCTGGAGTCCTAGCACAACCGAGTAATCCAAGCTCTACGTTCCGAAGGGCAACACCGCCCAAGAAACGCTCACGCTGATGAACAGTAACGACCGGCTGAACATCAAGGCGATTCGCGCCCATTGGGACGACATCCGGCGTCTGGCCACCTCGATCAAGCAAGGCACGGTGACGGCCTCGCTGATGCTGCGCAAACTCGGCCGCTATCCGCGCCAGAATGGCTTGGCCGTGGCGCTGCGCGAGATGGGCCGCATTGAGCGCACGCTGTTCATCGTCGACTGGCTGCAAAGCGCTGAACTGCGCCGCCGGCGTGCATGCCGGGCTGAACAAGGGCGAGGCCCGAAACGCGCTGGCCCGCGCCGTGTTCTTCAACCGGCTGGGCGAAATCCGCGACCGCAGTTTCGAGCAGCAGCGCTACCGGGCCAGCGGCCTCAACTCGGTGACGGCGGCCATCGTGCTCTGGAATACGGTTTACCTAGTACGGGCCGCCAATGCCCTGCGCGGCCAAGGCCAAGCCGTCGATGACACCCTGCTGCAGCACCTATCGCCGCTGGGCTGGAACACATCAATCTGACCGGCGATTACCTCTGGCGCAACAGTGTCAAGATCGGCGCGGGCAAGTTCAGGCCGCTTCGAACGCTGCAACCGGCCTGACATGCGTCATGTCACGACCCCCATCTGCAGACAGGCCGGCAGCATTGCACGCCTTGTCGGCTGCGCCGATGCGATAATCCGGCGGCCGCAATTTGCGCGATGTGAAGGCATGGGTCATGAAGGTTCTGCTGCTGGGCAGTGAAGGGCAGGTGGGTTGGGAGCTGCAGCGCTCGCTTGCACCGCTGGGTGAAGTCGTGGCGCTCGGCCGCAGGCGTGACGACGGCCTGTGCGGCGACTTGTCCCGTCCGGACGAGCTCATTGCCAGCGTGCGTTGTCTGATGCCGGACGTGATCGTCAATGCCGCCGCCTATACCGCGGTGGACAAGGCCGAAAGCGAACCCGAGCTCGCGCGGGCGATCAACGCCGAGGCGGTTCGCCGGCTGGCCGTCGAAGCGGCTGTTTCGCGCACCTGGTTGCTGCATTACTCCACCGACTACGTCTTCGACGGTAGCGGCGACCGGCCGTGGCGCGAGGACGATGCCACCGCGCCGATATCGGTCTACGGCAGCACCAAGCTGGCGGGCGAGGAGGCGATCCGCGCCAGCGGCTGCCGTCACCTGATCCTGCGCACCTCCTGGGTGTATGCGGCGCGCGGCGGCAATTTCGCGCGCACGATGCTGCGGCTGGCCGCCGAGCGTGACCGCCTCACCGTGATCGACGACCAGGTCGGCGCGCCCACCGGCGCCGAGCTGATCGCCGACGTCAGCGCCCATGCCCTGCGCAGCGCACTGCGCGAGCCCGGCCTGTCGGGCACATATCACCTGGCGGCGGCCGGCGAGACGAGCTGGCACGGCTATGCACGCTTCGTCATCGACGAGGCGTGCGCGCTGGGCCTTGCGCTGAAGGTGACGGACATCGCACCCATCCCCACCACGGATTACCCCACACCCGCGCGGCGACCGCTGAATTCGCGGCTCGACACCTCGCGCCTGCGCGAGCGCTTCGGCCTCGCGCTGCCCGACTGGCAGGCCGGCGTGCGACGCATGCTGCGCGAAGTGCTGCAGTAGCGCGGGTATCAGCCCGTACCTGCAGCACATTTTCGACGATTCCACACGAGACCCAGCAGATGACGATCAAGAGCGTAATTCTTTCCGGCGGTTCGGGAACCCGCCTGTGGCCGGCCTCGCGCGAAACCTATCCGAAGCAGTTGCTGCCGCTGACCGGCGAGAACTCGCTGCTGCAGGAAACCGCGTTGCGGCTGAAGGGCTTCGAGGCGATGGACGTCGACCCGCGCCCCATCGTCGTGAGCAACGAGGAATACCGTTTCATCATCGCCGAGCAGTTGCGCCAGATCGGCGTGCGTTCACCGCAGATCGTGCTCGAACCGGTTGGCCGCAACACGGCGCCGGCGCTGACGCTGGCTGCGCATGTGGCGAGCGAGGAGGGCGATCCGGTGCTGCTGGTGATGCCGGCCGACCACGTCATCGCCGATCTTGGCGCATTCCAGCGCGGCATCGCCGAGGGCGCACGGCTCGCGGCCGCGGGCGCGCTCGTGACCTTTGGCATCGTGCCCGACCGCCCCGAGACCGGCTACGGCTACATTCGCGCCGGAGATGTGCCGGCGGACGCCGAGACCGCCCGCAGCCTGCTCGAATTCGTCGAGAAGCCCGACGCGCAGACCGCCCAGGCCTATGTTGACAGCGGCCAGTTCTTCTGGAACAGCGGCATCTTCATGATGAAGGCGTCGGTGTGGCTGCGCGCCATCGCGCAATGCAATCCTGCGATGGCCTCCGCCTGTTCCGAGGCCGCGGCAGCATCGGCGCGCGACGCCGACTTCCTGCGCGTGGATCGCGCCGCATTCGAGCGCTGCCCGTCGGATTCGATCGACTACGCGGTGATGGAGCGGATGCCGTCCGCGCCGGAGCTGGGGGCAGGCGTCGTCGTGCCCTTGTCCGCAGGCTGGTCGGATGTCGGCGCGTGGGACGCGCTGTGGGCGGTGTCCGACAAGGACGCGCAGGGCAACAGCGCGCGCGGCGAGGTGATGTTCGAAGCGAGCCGCAACACCCTGGTGCATGCCAGCAACCGCCTGGTGGCGGCGATCGGCTGCGAGGACATGGTGGTGGTCGAGACGCCCGACGCGGTGATGGTCGCCCACAAGAGCCACACGCAGGACGTCAAGAAGGTGGTCGCACGGCTCAAGGCGGAAGGCCGCAGCCTTGCCCAGAGCCACCGCAAGGTTTATCGGCCATGGGGCTGGTACGACTCGATCGACGCGGGCGAGCGCTTCCAGGTCAAGCGCATCGTCGTCAATCCTGGCGCCAAGCTGAGCCTGCAGATGCATCATCACCGCGCCGAACACTGGATCGTCGTGCGCGGCACTGCCGAGGTGACCTGCGGAGAAAAGGTCTTCCTGCTGGCGGAGAACGAATCGACCTACATCCCGCTCGGCCACACGCACCGCCTGGCCAACCCGGGCCGGCTGCCGCTGGAGATCATCGAAGTGCAGTCGGGCGGCTATCTCGGCGAGGACGACATCGTGCGCTTCGAGGACAACTACGGCCGCATTGGCCATTGACGGGCGAGCGCTCGCCACCGATAGGCGACCGCTACCGGCCGGCTCGCACAGGACGTGGGGCCGGTCGGCGCGTGTATAATGCGCGCGCTTCAAGCACGGCCGGTGACGCGGGGATGGCGGAATTGGTAGACGCACTGGATTTAGGTTCCAGCGCCGCAAGGCGTGAGAGTTCGAGTCTCTTTCCCCGCACCATTCACTGACCGTGGTATTCCCATAACAGCGATAATGTGCATTATGTAAACTTTAATGGCCGGGCGAGGGTCAGCCAGCAAGCGTTCGGGCGGTATCGCGCTCCGCTACTCCGGCAACGATGCACCCGCGAGCACTTCTCGAAAACAGGCGTTGTCCCGTTCGACGCAGCCTTGCAGTGCGGCGATAGCGAGAAGATCTTGCCGCCTTCGCCATTCGCCGGCAGAGCCAACCCGGCTCGATCCCATTCATTGCTCGGTCACGCGGGCTCAGGAGCCTCGCTTGTCCGCGTGTCCGCCGGTCAGCGCATCGGCCACCAGTTCGGCGATGTCGAACACCTTGCGCTCGGGGCCTTCACGCGATGCGCTCGAGCTCAGCATCAGCAGGCAGAACGAGCATGAGGTCGCGATCTTGCCGGCGCCGGTGTCGAGCGCTTCGCGGGTGCGCACGTCGTTGATCCGCGCCGTGCCGGTCTTGCCCGCGCTCCAGTAGTTGCAGCCGCCTGCACCGCAGCACATGCTGTCCTTGCGGCTACGCGACATCTCGATCAGCTTGCCGACCGAGGACAGGACGCGCCGGGGCTCTTCGACGATGTCGTTGTGGCGCGCCAGATAACAGGGATCGTGGAACGTGATGAGATCGTCCTCGTCGCGCTCGACCTGCAGGCGGCCTGCGGCGATGAGCTCCTCGATCAGGACCGAGTGCGGAATCGTCACCCAGTCGGCGCCCAGTTCGGGGTAGTAGCGGTCGAAGCTGTTGAAGCAGTGCGCGCACATGGTGACGACCTTCTGGATCCCGCGTTCGCGGAAGGTCTCGATGTTGTCCTGCGCCATCTCGACGAACTGGATCTCGTTGCCGGCCATCTTCGCCGGGTCCCCGGTGCAGCGCGCCTCGCCCAGCACGCCCCACGACACGCCAGCGGCATCGAGGATGCGCACCATGGCGCGCGCCACTTCCTGCGCCCGCTCCTCGTAGGTGACTGCGCAGCCCAACCATAGCAGGTACTCGGTCGTGCCTGCCTCGAACAGCGGGACGTCGAGTCCCTTGCACCAGTCGTCGGGATTGGCGGCCGTGCCGGTGAACGGATGGCCGCGCGACTCCAGGTTGCGGTTCACCATCGCCAGGCTGTCCGGCATCTCGGAGCGGTCCATCACCAGATTGCGGCGCAGCTCCAGGATGATTTCCGCCGGCGCGTTGCTCACCGGGCATTCCTCGATGCAGGCGGCGCAGGTCGTGCAATCGAAGATGGCCTCGCTGCCGATGTCGTCGATCAGTTGTGGATCGTCCGCCCTGCCCTGCGCAAGATAGTCGGCGCAGGTCAGCATGACTACCTTGGGCGACAGCGCCTTGCCGGTCTGCGCCGCCGGGCAGACCTCCTGGCAACGCCCGCAGCCGACGCAGGCGGACGCATCGAACAGGCTCTTTTGCGGCAGGTCCGCCAGGCGCGCGGCCCCCAGGCGCAGCTCGCCCTCCTCGGCGTCGAAATCGATCGGCGCGAGCTGGATGCCGGGGCGCTTGCGCGCCAGTGCCGAATTGAGCGGGCCCAGCAGCATGTGCGACAGCGGCGTGTACGCGATCAGCGCGATGAACCCCACGCCCAGCAGGCCGTGCCCCCACCACATGAGCAGGTCGCCCCGCGCGACCGCGCCGGCCCCCAGTCCGCTCAGGCCGGATGCAAGGGCATTGCCGACGAACTCTCCGTTCGACGGCTGCGACAACGCCGCCAGCCGGAACGCCTCGGCAGTGAAACCGGCGACCGCCGTCAGCAGCAGCAGCACCTCCATCGCCAGAAAGCCCTTGCGCTCGCCCCCCTTGACCAGCCGTTCGTAGCGGCCAAGACGACGCACCAGAAAGAACGTCACGCCCAGCACCATCGCCAGCCCTGCCAGTTCGCGCCCCCAGCGCATCACCACGGTGCCGAACCAGCCTCCGTAGACGTCGGCGCCGACGAAGCTGATCGCGAAGCTGCCATGCCCGAGAATCTCGATCACTGCGCCGCCGAGCAGCAAGGTGTGCGCAAGACCGGCCAACGGGCGCTTCCACAGCCGCTCGGTGAGCAGTGCGCGATGGGCGAAGGCGTCCGGATTGAGTTCCCGTCCAAAGAGCCGCTTCGCGCCCCCATCACCAGCCCCTTCGGCACGCCCCTGTGCGGCGCGCAGGCGATGCCGGCGCATGCCGACGAACAGCGCGGCCAAGGCGGCGCTCAACAGGACCGCGAGGATGGTGTATTCGATCACCGACGGAGAAGACATGGACGGGTCTCCCTGCTCAGTTTGCGTTCGGGCGCTGCAGTCGTTGCTGCGGGATCAGCGCTTGAGGATGGCCGCCGTGGCGTTGCCGCCAAGGCCGTTCGTCTGGGCCAGACCGACGCGTGCGCCAGGCACCTGGCGCGCGCCGGCCTCGCCGCGCAACTGCCAGGTGAGTTCCGCAATCTGGAACACGCCCATGGCGGTGGTCGCCTCGCCGAAGGACACGAAGCCGCCGGAGGGATTGATCGGCATGCGGCCGCTAGGCGCGGTCTCGCCGGCCTCGACGAGATGTTCCGCCTCGCCCGGCTCGCACAGGCCCCACTCCTCGGGGAAGGCGAGCTCGTAATAGCAGGTGTTGTCCTGCAGCTCGGTGAAACTGACTTCGCGCGGGCCGATGCCGGCACGCTCGAAGGCTCGCATCACCGCTGCCTTGGCCTCGGTGTGAAAGCTCGCCCCTGAAGGCACCGGCCCGGCCAGGCTGCGCGGCAGCGCATCGTCGAAGCCGATCGTGGCCACGGTGCTCGTCGCCACCGTGACGGGCTTGCGGGTGAAGCGCCGCGCCATCGCCGCCGAACAGATCACCGCCGCGGCCGCCCCGTTGGAGACCGGACAGATCTCGAACAGGCGCAGCGGGTCGCTGACATAGGGCGAGGCGAGCACCTCGTCGATGCTCACTTCCTTCTGGAAGCGGGCATACGGGTTGCCGACGGCGCACTTGCGCGCCTTGACGGTGACCCTGGCCAACTGCGCCTCGGTGGTACCGTGGTCGTGCATGCGCCGGCGTGCGAGCGTGGCCCAGAACGCCGGCCCGGGCATGCCCACGCAGCGCTGGCGCAGGAACTCCGGATCGTTGATGTCTTCCACGCCGGAGGTCTGGATCATGCCCTTGGGCATCACCTCGCCGCCGACCACCAGAACCATGTCGTACATGCCCCCGGCAACCATCGAGTAACCGACGTTGAAGGCGTTGCCGCCCGCCGCGCAGCCGGCCGACAGGTTGAAGACCGGAATCCCGGTGCAGCCCAGATCCTCGACGATGTCGTTGCCGTTCAGGCCCCAGCCCTTGCCGCCCGAGAAACGCGAGCTGGCGGCCGATACCGCCTCGATCTGGCGCCACGAGACACCCGCGTCCTTCAATGCCATGTCGACCGCGGCACGGCACAACTCGGTGACCGACTTGTTGCCGACGATCGCATCACCGGTCTTGCCGAACCGGTGCATGCCCACACCCAGCACCACGACTTCCTGCATCTTCTTCGCTCCTTCAGGCAAGCCTGAACTTCCAGGACGTGAAAGCCTTCCCGTCCTCGTGAGAGATCGGATCGATGACCAGCTCGACGCGCGCGCCCACGCGCATCTCCGACGCCGCACCCAGCATCTGCCCCACGACGCGCAAACCCGCGTCCAGATCGACGACGCCGATCACGTAGGGCCGGAACGGCGCATCGAACTTGTGCGGCGCCGGCGGCGCGAAGTTCGCCACCGAATAGCTCCACAGGGTGCCCGCACCGCCAAAGGCCTCCGCCACGAGTTCCGATCCGGCGCACGCCGGGTTGCGGCAATGCGACGGCGCCGGGAAATACGGCGTGCCGCAACTGCGGCAGCGGGCGCCCAGCAGGCGACCGCCCTCCTCCTCGGTGAACAGGCCGGGGACGCAGGGTTCGCGCAATTCGCTCATCGCCATCCCCTCAGTTCCGGGCTGCGCGGATCAGCTCCGGCAGCAGCTCGACGCAGTCACCCACCACGCCGTAGCGGGCATAGCGGAAGATCGAGGCGTCCGGGTCCTTGTTGATGGCGATGATGGTCTTCGCCGCCGAGCAGCCGGCCATGTGCTGGCTCGCCCCCGAAATCCCGACGGCGATGTAGAGCCCCGGGCGCGTGATCTTGCCGGTGAGGCCGACCTGATGCGACGAGTCGATCCAGCCGTCGTCGACGATGGCGCGCGATCCGCCCCACATCCCGCCCAGGGCGTCGGCCATCTGCTTGACCAGCTCGAAGTTCTCGCGCCGGCCCAGGCCGCGCCCGCCGGAAACGATGATCTCCGCATCCTCCAGGCGTTGCGCCTGCACGCTCGGCGACGACACGACGTCGAAGCCGGCGGTGGTCGCGCCGGCGTCCACCGCGACGTGCTCGACCTCCACCTGGCATGCTTCGGCCGCCCTGCGGGCGACGATCGAGGTCGTCACCACCGACAGGACGTTCCTGGGCGCGGTCAGCAGGTACTCGGCGCGGGTGTCACCGCCGTATGCGGTGGCCTCAACCCGGAGCCCCTCGGCCGCGATCGACACCGCCACCACGTTGGCCAGCACCGGCAGGCCGATGCGCCCGGCCACCCGCGCGGCGACGACACGGCCTTCGACCGTCTGATTGAACAACAGCACGCCGGGCGCCCTCGCCCGGCAATACGCCGCAAACACCGTGACACAGGCATCCACGCCGCGCGGCGAGGCGTCGATCACGTCGAGCCGGCTCACGTCATGCAGCGCGGCGAGCGCGCGGGCCTCCTGTTCCAGCGCGGACGTCACCACCCAGCGCACTTGCGTGCCACGGCCGGCGGCGATCCCGGCCGCCAGGGTCAGCGCCTCTGCCGTGCCACCCTCGATCTTTTCACCCCAGGAAAACAGAACGACAGTCATCTCATCCGCTCCTTGCATCAATTTCATTCGATCCGGAACCGATCGCCGTGTCGCTGGCGCGATTCCACAACACCCGGATCGAAGTCTAGTGCAGCGATTTCCGCTGAAATGAATACCGTCGAATCGGATGGGGCCTTTGCCAATTCATTTGCGGCCAGCAATCCGGCTTCGTCGAAGACGCCCGGAATCCGGCAATCCGGCCCGCATTTCCCCATTTCGCTGATTGCGCGCGCGGATGCGAAAGCTGTCCGCATCTGCCATTACTCCGGCCACTTCCGAAACCCGGCCGCAAGATTCGCGAATTAGCCGCTCGCTAGAATGGATTCACCAATCAGGGGGCGCGATTCGAAAAACGCGAACCGTCTTTTTCAGGAATTACCCAGAGGAAAACCATGGATTTCGAGTTTTCGGAACAGGAGTGCGAATTTCTCCGCGAGGTCGATCGCTTCCTCGCCGACAATCACGACCCCCGAGTGATGGACGTGACGCGCGAGAACATGGCCCAGGTGTGCGACACGCCCGAGCGCCGCGCCTTCATGAAGAAACTCGCGGCACGCGGCTGGCTGGGCATCACCTGGCCCAAGGAATGCGGAGGCCAGGACGGCGGAGGATTCTACGAATATCTCCTGAATGAAAAGCTGTCTTCCGTCGGTGCGCCGCAAATCGGCAAAGGCGTGGGCATCATCGGAAAGACGCTGATCCGGGTAGGTTCGGAAAAGCTCAAGCGCGAATTCCTGCCGAAAATCCTCGATGCATCGATCGAATTCGCCGTCGGCTATTCGGAGCCGAGCGCCGGATCCGATTCCGCCGCGATGCGTCTGAAGGCCGAACGCAAGGGCGACGGCTGGGTGCTCAACGGACAGAAGGTCTTCACCACTTCCGCGCATTTCGCCGACTGGTACTGGGTCGGCGCGCGCACCGATCCGGACGCGCCCAAACATCACGGCATCTCGCTGTTCCTGGTGCCGATGAATGACCCGGGACTCACCATCCATCCGATGTACACGATGGGCAACGAGCGTACCAACGCGGTCTTCTTCGACAACGTCTTCGTTCATGACGATTACCGCGTGGGCGAACTCAACAAGGGTTTCCAGTACATCGCCGAAGCGCTGGACATCGAGCGCTTCACGATGTTCACCCTGTCGCCGATCCGCGGCCGCATGGAACTGCTGTGCGACCACGTGCGCACGGCGAGCCGCGACGGCAAGCCGCTGCGCGACGATGCAGTGATCCGTCAGCGCATCGCCCAGCTCGCCACCGAGTGCGAGGTGGCGCGGGTGCTGAGCATCAGGTTCGTCGACGCGGCGCTGAACAGCGACAAGACGCCGACCAACGAAGCGTCCCAGTACAAGCTCTTCGCCACTGAACTGTCGCGCCGCATTGCCGATGCCACCATGGACATCGTCGGCCCGGGCGCCCAGCTCGCCCTCGGTACGGACGACGCGCCGCTGCGGGGGCGTGCCGAGAGCTGCTACACGTACACGGTGATCGACACGATCGGCGGCGGCTCGTCCGAAGTGCAGAAGAACATCATCGCCAAGCGCAAGCTCGGCCTGCCGAAGAACTTCTGAGCCGGGCGAAGGACATGGCCTCGATGAAGGATCTCATCGTCCTCGACCTCGCCAGTGTCGGCCCGGCCGCCCGCGCCTCGCGTGTGCTCGCCGATTTCGGCATGCAGGTCATCAAGGTGGCGCCGGTGAGCGCCAAGGGCGGCAAGCAGGTGGACCCGGTTTTCCACGCCTACGGGGCCGGCCGCGGCATGCGCCGCATGCGCGTCGACCTCAAGGCGCCCAAGGGGCGCACGCTGATCCGCCACCTCGCCTCCTGCGTCGATGTCGTCATCGAGAGCTTCCGCCCCGGCGTCGCCGCGAGACTTGGAATCGGGCACGAGGACCTGCGCGCGCAGAACCCGCGCCTGGTGTACTGCTCCACCAGTGGCTACGGTCAGGACGGGCCCTACTCCGGCTGGGTCGGGCATGACATCAACTACCAGGCGCTCAGCGGCTATCTCGCCTGCAGTGCGCGGGACGCACGGGACATCCCGGCGCTTCCCGGCGCAACCATCGCCGACGGCGCCGGCGGCGGCATGCATGCCGCCTTGTCCATCCTCGCCGCCCTCCTCGAGCGCACGCACACCGGGCAGGGCAAATACCTCGACGTCTCGGTCACCGACGGCATGCTCAACCTCATGTCGCTCTACGTGGACCAGTTCCTCGCCACCGGCGAGGACACCGGCCCCGGTTCGGGCGTGCTCACCGGCAAGTACGCCTGGTACGACATCTATGCGACAAGCGACGGCAGGTTCGTGTCGGTTGGCGCGATCGAGAACCACTTCTTCCGCAATCTCTGCAGGCTGCTGGAGCTCGAGCATTTCGCCGACCGCCAGTACGACGCGGCGGCGCAGGAACAGATGCGCGACGCCTTCCGCGCCCGCTTTCTCACCCGCACCCGCGACGAATGGGTGACGCTGCTCGCGGCAGCCGACACCTGTGTGGCACCGGTGCTGTCCGTGCCGGAGGTATGCGCCGACGCGCACCTGCGCGCGCGGGGCGATTTCACCACCGCGGTTCATCCCGAGCGCGGCGAGTTCGAGCAGCTCGCCCCCCTGCTGGCCGGCAGCCCCCGTGACGCAAGGCCTCACGTGGTGCAGCCACCCGCGCACACGGACACCGACGAGATCCTGCGCGCGGCTGCGCTGAGCGCGGCCGAGATTGCCAGCCTGCGCGCAGAAGGATGCATCGAATGAGCATCGGCGCAAGGACCGGAGCCTTACGCGAGACCCACCGGAGCAAGGCCACCCCATGAGCGAAGCGGACACCCTGCCGGACGTCGTCCGGAAACTGATCGACGTGCCGCAGTACGAGGAGCGCAGCGAGTTCCCGATCGAGATCGGCTACGTCTGCAACACCTGCGCAGCGGTGCAGAACGGCAACCCGGTCTTCTGGGACGACGATGCCGCGCAGGCGATCACCGGCGGGCGCATCGCGCCGCCCACCATGCTGTCGGTGTGGTTCAGGCCGCACTACTGGGCGCCGGGCGCGAGCGGCGAGCGCAAGGCCATGCAGGCGCATTTCGACCTGAAGGAACTGCTCGAGCTTCCCGAAGCGGTGGTCGCAACCAACGAAGCCGTTTTCGGTGAGCCCGTCCGCATGGGGGACGTGCTCACCACCTGCCAGATCGTGCGCTCGGTGGGCCCCATCAAGCACACCCGGCTTGGCACCGGCCGCTTCTGGACCGTCGATGTGCGCACGACCAACCAGCATGGCGACTGGGTCGGCACCGAAAGCTACACCTTCCTCGCCTACAGGAAGCCTGAGAGATGAGCACAAGCTACACGCCCAAGCTGCTGTTCGGCGATGTCAGGGTCGGCGACCGCCTGCCCGAACTGGTCCATGCGGTCACGCCAACCACCGTGGTGCTCGGCGCGCTCGCCAGCCGCGACTGGCGGCCGATGCACCACGACAAGGACTTCGCCACCACGCGTAACGGTACGCGCGACATCTTCATCAACACGCCCAACAACGCTGCCTGGTTCGAACGCTACATCACCGACTGGAGCGGTCCGTTCGGGCGCCTCGGGCGACTCAGCTTCCAGATGAAGACACCCGTGTTTCCGGGTGACGAGATCCACTTCGGTGGCGAGGTGAAATCCCTCGCGACCGACGACAGCGGATGTCACTGGGTCGATCTCGACCTGAGCATCGAGGTCGGCGGCGAGCCGCGTACCGTGGGCAAGGCCCGCGTCGCACTCCCCGGCGACATCGCCGACAACCCCTGGCAGCGCAAGGGTGCGCGCTGGCAGCCCTGATGCCGCTCCCGCGACGGCTGCCCGGACCATTCACGAAAACGATAGAGGCCTCACATGGATCTGAAGTTCACCGACGAGCAGAACATGCTGCGCGACATGACCCGCAACCTGTGCAGCGATTACAGCGGCATCGACGTCGTGCGCAGGATGGAGAACGACCCGATCGGCGTCCCCGCCCAACTGTGGGCGCAGATGCAGCAGACCGGACTGCTCGGCATGCGCATCCCCGAAGCGCACGGCGGCATGGGCCTGAGCCTGCTCGACTGCGCGGTGATCTATGAACAGTTCGGCCGGGCGCTGACGCCGGGACCCTACTTCGACAGCACCATCATGAGTGCCGGCGCGCTCGTGCATTCGGGCGACAGGGCGTGGCAGGCCGACCTGCTCCCGGGCATCGCCGCCGGCGAGTGCATCGTCGTCCCGGCCTGGCTCGAGCCGGACGGCGGCTTCGGCCCCGCAGGCGTGCAATTGCGCGCCACCCGCGACGGTGATCACTACGTGTTGCAAGGCGTGAAGCGCCACGTGTTCCATGCGCGCGCCGCGCACAAGCTGCTGGTGCTGGCGCGCACGGGTGATGAGCCGGAGTCGATCTCGCTCTTCGTGGTCGACGCCGACAGCCCTGGACTGCATTACGAACAGCAGCGCTCGATGGCCTCGGACACCCAGTACAAGCTGGTGTTCGACGGGCTGCGCGTGCCGCAGTCGGCCCGCATCGGCGCCGAACACGCAGGCTGGACGGCGTGGAACGCCGCCCTGCACGAAGGCATCGTGCTGCTGGCCGCCTGGGCCGCCGGCGGCGCCGAGCGCGCGCTCGAGATCACCGTCCAGTACAGCAAGGATCGCGAGCAGTTCGGCAAGCCGATCGGCGCCTTCCAGGCGCTGGCGCACGACATGGCCGACGCCAGCACCGTCGTCGAGGGAGCGAAGGCGCTCGTCCTGGAGGCGGCGTGGGCGCACGCAGCCGGAAAGCCGATCGACCGCCTGGCGCCGATGGCCAAGCTTTTCGCCTGCAAGACCTTCCGCGACGTCACAGCGATGGCGCAGCAGGTCCATGGCGGCATCGGCTTCACCCTCGACTACGACATCCAGCTCTACTACCGCCGCGCCAAGCAGTTGCAGATGAACTGGTGGGATTCGCGCCATCTCGAGCAGCTCGTCGCAGCCGAGGTGCTCGACGGCAGCGGCCGCTGCATCGACGACCCCTTCACCGTCTAGCCGCCGACAGCGGCGCGAACCGAGGCGACAGCCATCATGTCCAGACCCAATCCCGACTACGGCACGGGAATCTTCCGCAGGCGCATCCACCTGCGTGCCGGCGAGGCGTCCGTCGGCGTCGAGCTGGAGGACGGCAATCACGGCTTTCGCCTCGAACTGCGCCATGACGGCGAGCAGGTGACGGCCATCGCCGTCGATGCGCTCCGGCATCCCTTCGACACCTGCCCCGAAGCGGTCTCCGTCCTGCAGCGCATCGTCGGCCACCGGCTCGCCAGCCCGCTGCAGGAACTGCGCAATCGCCTGGTGCCGGGCGACAACTGCACCCACATGCTCGACATGGCGGCGCTGGCCGTGTGCCATGCGGCGCGCAACGGCGCGGTGCTCGAATACGACATGGCGGTCGAGGACGCGGGCGATCGGCCATCGCTGGTCGAAATCACCGGCAACGGACGCGTGATGCACGCGTGGCGGGTCAGCGAGCATCGCATCGTGGCGCCGCAGCCGCTGGCCGGCAAGCCGATGATGCGGGGCTTTCACGCCTGGGCATCGCAGGCGTTCGACGGCGCCGAACTCGAAGCCGCCATCGCGCTGCAGCGCGCGTACTTCGTGGCACAGAGCCGCCGCTTCAGCTTCGATCCGCCCGAGGCCAACCCGGCGCTTGCCGATGGCATGCCCCAGGGCAGTTGCTACTCGTACAACACCGGCGTGGTGGAACGCGCCGTCCGCCACACCGTCACGATGCGCGACTTCACGCGCAGCCCCGAAAAACTGCTTCGCTTCGAACCCTGAGCGGGGAGCTCCGTCATGAACAAGGACATGAATCCAGCGCAGTCGGGTGCGCTCGCCGGCCTGCGGGTGATCGACTTCGGCCAGGGCGTTTCGGCGCCGCACTGTGCGCGCCTGTTCGCGGACTACGGCGCCGACGTGATCAAGGTCGAGCCGCCGGAAGGCGATGCCGCACGCAGGAGCGGCCCCTACCCCGGCGACATCGCCGACGGCGAGCGCAGCGGCCTGTACTTCTTTCACAACACCAACAAGCGCGGCGTCACCTGCAAGGTCGAGCATCCTGAAGGCCGCCGCCTGTTCCTCGACCTGGTGAAGCAGGCCGACGTGCTGATCGAGAACAACCTCCCACGCCAGATGCGGCACTGGAAACTCGATTACGCCACGCTCGCCGAACTCAACCCGCAACTGGTGATGATCTCGATCACGCCCTTCGGCCAGACCGGCCCCTACAGCGAGTGGAACGGCTACGACCTCAACGCCTACCACCTCACCGGGGCGAGCGCGCGCTATTGCGGCCGCCCCGGCGAGATGCCGCTCGAGCACGGCACCTTCTCGGCCGACTATTTCGGCTCGGTCACCGCAGCCGCCTGGGGGCTTGCTGCCGTGTTCGGCCGCGATATGGCCGGCGGCGGCCAGCAGGTCGACGTCTCCTGCGCGGAGGCGATCGCCGCGGCTTTCGTGGGCGGACAGAACATCGGCGGCCTCGCCCAGGACGGGCGCTGGGATTCGCGCACCGGGGTCGGCATGCCGCTCGGCGCCCCGGCCACCATCCTGCCGTGCAAGGACGGCCACGTCTGGATGCTCGCGCTGGAGGTTGGCCAGTGGAGAGGGCTGCGCAAGGCGATGGGCGATCCGGAATGGGCCGCGCTCGACATGTTCGACGACATGTACAGCCGGGCACAGAACGCCGATCTCATCTACGAACTGATGCGCGACTGGCTGATGTCCCACGGCAAGATGGAGATCATGGAGATCTGCCAGGCCGCCGGCTGCCCGGTCACGGCCGTGTTCACGATCGATGAGGCGGTGCACCACCCGCATCTGCAGGCGCGCGACTACTTCGTCGACATCGAGCACCCAGCCCTGGGCCGTCTGTCCTGCCTTGGCGCACCTTTCAAGCTGCCGGCCTGTCCCGGCGGGCCGCGCGCGCCGGCTCCGCTGCTGGGCCAGCACAACCACGACGTCTACGGCGGGCTGCTCGGCCTGCCGGCGGCCGAGATCGAGCGCCTGCATGCGCTCGGCATCCTCTGACAACGCAAGCGGGGCCAGGACCATGACCAGCAAGCTTCCCCTGCAAGGCATTCGCGTCATCAACTTCGGCTGGGTGTGGGCCGGCCCGGTGGTGGGCCAGACGCTCGGTTTTCTCGGTGCGGAGGTGCTCAAGATCGAGTCGCGCGCGCGCATCGACATGACGCGCAACCTGCCGCCCTTCGCCGAAGGCGTGCCCGGCCCCGACCGCAGCCTGTCGAACCACGCATGCTGGGCCGGCAACGGCTCGGTGACGGTCGACCTGAAGCGCGCCGCAGGCCGTGACCTGGTGATGAAGCTGATCGCCGAAGCCGATGTCGTGATCGAGAACTTCGGCCCGGGCGTCATGGAGCGCATGGGCTTTGGCTACGCGGCGCTGCGCGCGGTCAGACCCGACATCATCCTGTTCTCCATGCCGGCGGCCGGCCTGTACGGCCCTCTCGACCACGTCCGCACCTACGGCCTCAGCCTGACTTCGCTCACCGGGCTGGACAGCCTGGTGGGCTACAAGGACGGGCCGCCCATCCCGGTCGAAAACGCCTATTCGGATCCGTTTGCCGGCATCTTCGGCGGCTTCGCCATCCTCACCGCCCTCCACCACAGGCGCCGCACCGGCGAAGGCCAGCACATCGACTTCTCGCAGCAGGAAGCGGTGATGCAGATGGTCGGCCCGGCCTACATGGACCATGCGCTGAACGGTCGCGTCGGCGGGCCCAGGGGCAACGAGCATCCCACTGCGGCGCTTGCGCCCCACGGGGTGTTTCCGTGCCGGGGAGACGACCGCTGGATCGCGATCGCCACCGGCAGCGATGCGGAATGGAAGGCCCTGGTGCACGCCATGGGCACGCCGCAGTGGGCGACTGATCCGGCCTTCTCCACGGTGGCCGGACGGCTGCAGGCGATCGACCGCATCCATGCCGAACTGGGGCGCTGGACGCAAGACCACGACGACCGCGCCCTGGCCGCCCGTCTGCAGGAAGCCGGCGTCGCGGCGACGCCGGTGCTCAAGGTGGCCGACCTGCTCGACGATCCGCACTACCGCGCGCGCGGAACCTTCATCGAGGTCCGCCACCCGCTCGGTTTTCGCGAAACCATCTACGGCGCCTACGTGAAGCTGAGCCGCACGCCCGCCGAGGTGAGGCCGGGCCCGGTGATGGGCCAGGACAACGACCGCGCCTTCCTCGAGATCCTGAAGTTGCCCCCTGAGGAATATCAACGCCTGAAGGAAGACCGGGTGATCTACTGAGCACCCTCCCGCGCCGGCAGGCGCGACCCCCAATGCCGGACCGAGATCGACACGGAGACTCAAGATCATGAAATTCGCACTGGCAACGCCCGCCCTCAACACCTATCCGGCCGCGATGGCACCCTGGGAGCCGAAAGCCGGCGGCGCCGAGATCCTGCGCTACGCGCGCAAGGCGGATGCGCTGAGCTGGGACTGGCTGACCCTTCCCGAGCACATCGTGATGCCCACCGAGATGAAGGAGATGATGGGGCCGCGCTGGGCCGAAAGCATCGTCGCGGCGGCCACGCTGATGGGGGCGACGCAGCGCATCCACATGCTCACCTACATCCTTCCCCTGCCCTACCGGCACCCGCTGCTGCTGGCCAAGCAGATCGGCACCATGGAATTCCTGGCCGGCGGCCGCTTCACGCTCGGTACCGCGGTCGGACATCTGGAAAAGGAGTTCGAGGCGCTCGGCATCCCCTTCCACAAGCGCGGTGCGATGACGGACGAATACCTCGCAGCCCTGAAGGAAGCGTGGACGTCCGACAACCCGCGCTTCGAAGGCGACTTCGTCAGCTTCAAGGACGTCACCATCGAGCCCAAGCCGGTGCAGAAGCCGCATCCGCCGATCTTCATCGGTGGCAACTCGCAACCGGCGATGCGCCGTGCCGCCGAGCACGGCGACGGCTGGATTCCCTGGCTCGTCACCAGCGAGGATCTGCCCGGCTGCATCGCCTACATGAAGAGCCTGCCGGCCTACGAGGCCAAGGCCGACCGCTTCGAGATCCTGGTCACGACGACTGCCTACAAGGTGGAGGACTACTCCCACGCCGAGGTCGGCAGTACGCAGATCGCGAGCGACCGCGACGGCGTGCTGCGCGAGATCGAGGCCCTGAGCAAGGCCGGCGCGACCTCGGTACAGGTCATGCCGCCGCGTTTCGAGACGCTCGACCAGAGCCTCGAGTGGATCGAATGGTACGACCAGGAAATCATCCCCCAATTCCGTTGAAGAGCCCGCGCCGCAGCTTCGCGGCGCCGCACTCCGCTGCCCGAGGAAGGACGCATGACCGAAGAACTGCGCTACCTGCAATTCCGCATCGAGGACAACGTCGGAATCATCACCCTCGACCGCCCAGAAAAACTCAACGCACTGAGCTGGGAACTGGTCGAGGAACTTGCCGCCCTGCTGCGGCGCCTGCGCTACGACGACGAGGTGCGCTGCATCCTGCTGCACGGCGCGGGCCGCTCCTTCTGCGCCGGCGGCGACGTCGACTGGATTTCGGGCGAGAGCGACCGCCCGATGCCCGGCACCTCCGACCCTTCGCGGCCCATCCCGCGCTCCCAGCGCATGACGCCAGGCGGCCCGTTCATGGACGTGACGCGCCAGATGATGGCGGCCGACAAGCCGATCATCGCGGCCATCCACGGTCACGCGGTGGGCGCCGGCCTGGCCTATGCGATCGCCTGCGACCGCCGCTTCGGTGACAGCACGACGAAGATGTCGGCGATCTTCACCAACGTCGGCGTGGCGCCCGATTGCGGCCTGTCCTGGTTCCTGCCGCGGGTGGTCGGCCTGCCCACGGCGCTGATGATGGTCGAGACCGGGCGCATGATCCGCGCCGAAGAATGCAAGGCGCTCGGCCTGATCGACGAGCTGGTGCCCGAAGGCAAGAGTTTCGAGGCCGCCCTCGACTACGCCCGCAACCTGGCGTGCCGCGCGACGGTGGCGGTGTCGATGGCCCGCCGGATGATCCTGATGGGGCAGACCGCAACGCTCGAGCAGGTCCTCGACTACGAGGGCATCGCCGGCGTCATCGTCGCCTCCACCTTCGACGCCAGGGAAGGGACGCAGTCCTTCCTCGAGAGCCGCAAACCGGTTTACCGCGGCATCTAGATCCCCCTCCGGGCCGGCCGCATCCGGTTCCGGCCGGCCGACGGAGAACCGTTTCAGGAAGCATTCCGATGAAGGCGATCCCACTGCGCGTCTGCGCAATCCTGGCCAGTTGCTGCACCCTGCTGCTGGCTCCCTCTTCTGCACTCGCGGACACCGCGGCACCCTCCCTGGCGGAACTGCAGCGCCAGGTTCGTGAACTGCGGGACATCGAATCCATCAAGCGCGTCAAGCATGCCTATTTCCGCGCCATCGACAGTGCCGACCTGGGCCTGCTGGCCAGCCTGCTCACGCCCGACGTGGAGGTGCGCTTCATCGGTGGAGACTACGACTGGAAGCTCAAGGGGCGCGCCGAGTACGTCGAGGCCGTGGGGCGCAATTTCAACTCGCAGGTCATCGCCGAGCACAACGGCCACCACCCCGAGATCACCGTGCTGAGCGACACCGAGGCGGAAGGCGTCTGGTACCTCCACGACAACTTCTACAACCTGCGCACCCGGCTGTTCACGACCGGAAGCGCGTTCTACCACGACCGCTACCGCAAGGTGGACGGCCAGTGGCGCATTGCCAGCACCCGCTACGAGCGTCACTACGAGATCGACACCCCGCTCGAGAAGCTTCCCGACATCGCCGTGCATTACCTGGGCAGGCACGGTCGCGTCGTCGACCGCGACTGCCATACCGACGCGCTCTGCCGCGACGCCGACTAGCACGCACGCCTCGATCGCTGCCGTGCCGGTTCACTTGTATGAGTGATGCGCCTGCAGCATGCGCTGCCTATGATCGGCAGCATCTCGTCACCGCCCGACAGCCGGCCCGCCGCCAAGGATGACCCCATGAAACCGGCCCCTTTCGACTACCACGCTCCCGCCACCCTCGACGAGGCCGTCGCCCTGCTGACGCGCCTGGGCGACGAAGGCTGCGACGTCAAGATCATCGCCGGCGGCCAGAGCCTGATGCCCATGCTCGCACTGCGCGTCGCGCGGCCCGAGGTCCTCGTCGACCTCGGCCGGCTGGAGGCGCTGGATTACATCCGCGACGAAGGTGGCACGCTCGTCATCGGCGCCATGGCCAGCAAGCAGGCTGCAGCCGATTCCGACCTCGTCAGGCGCGCCCAGCCCCTGTTCCAGGCGGCGACCGAACTGGTCGGGCACCGCCAGATCCGCAACCGTGGCACCGTCGGCGGCTCCTTCGCCCACGCCGACCCGGCATCCGAATATCCCGCAGTGGCGCTCGTGCTCGACACCGAGTTCGAGGCGGTCGGCCCGGACGGGATGCGGACGATTCCCGCTGCCGATTTCTTCGTCACCTACATGACGACGAGCCTTGAGGCGAACGAGGTGCTCACCGCGGTGAAGTTCGCGCCTTTCGCGCCGCGGCGGCGCTGGGCGATCCAGGAATTCGCGCGGCGCAACGGCGATCTGGCGCTGGCGGGGGTTGCGGTCACCCTGGACATCGAGGCGGGCCTGTGCCGCGATGTCCGCATCGCCGCCTTCGGCGTCCAGGCCACGGCCGTGCGCCTGACCGCCGCCGAGCGCATGCTCGAGGGCCGCCCCGCCCAGCCGCAGCATTTCGAGGAAGCCGGCCGGGTCGCGGCAACGGCGCTGGACGACCCGATGGGCTGCATCCACGCCTCGCCCGACTACCGCCGCCACCTGGTCGGCGTCCTTGCCGCCCGCGCGCTCACCGAAGCCGCGGCGCGCCCGCAATGACCCTTTTGCCCGAGGAAAGACCCATGTCGAGCAAGCAGCGCATCGAAGTCCGGGTGAACGGCATCCGGCACGTCCGCGAGGTGGAGCCTCGCCTCACCTTGGCCGATTTCCTGCGCCACGACCTTGGCCTGGGTGGCACCCACGTCGGCTGCGAGCACGGCATCTGTGGTGCGTGCACGGTGCTGATCGACGATCGCAGCGCGCGCGCCTGCCTCACCCTGGCGGTCCAGGCCGACGGACACGAGGTGGCCACCGTCGAGAGCCTGCGCGCGCCCGAGAGCGGCGCGCTTCATCCCATCCAGCAGGCTTTCGTCGATGCGCATGGCCTGCAGTGCGGTTTCTGCACGCCCGGCTTCATGATGACGACGCTCGAGCTGCTGCGCGGAAACCCCGACCCGACCGAAGAACAGATCAAGGAAGCGCTGGGCGGCAACCTGTGCCGCTGCACCGGTTACCAGTCGATCCTCGAGTCGGTGAAGCTCGCCGCGCAGCGGATGAAGCCGGGCGCTCCGGCCTGATCCGCGCTCGGGCCTCACCGCAACCTGCAAGGCGACCACACCATGGCAATCGAGATTCCCACCCTGCCCGAGCAACTGCCCAACGATGCGCCGCGCCATGTCGGCAAGGCGGTGAACCGCGTCGAAGACCCGGCGCTCGTGTCCGGCACCGTCGAATTCATCGACAACTGCGTCCTGCCCGGCATGCTGCACTGCGCGATCCTGCGCAGCCCGCATCCCCACGCCCGCATCGTGTCGGTCGACACCAGCGCTGCACTGGCCGCCGACGGCGTCGTCGCGGTGCTCACGGGAGAAGACGTCAGGCGCTGGTGCGATCCCGTCTTCACTGCCCCCGAGGGTTGGGGCAACTACTGCATGGCGGTAGACAAGGTGCGCTTCGTCGGCGAGCCGGTTGCCGCCGTCGCCGCCTCCAGCCGCTACCTTGCCGAGGACGCGCTCGAGCTCATCGAGGTCGAGTACGAGCTGCTGACGCCGGTCGCCACACCCGAACAGGCGATGGCGTCCGGTGCGCCGCTGGTGTTCGAGGAGCGCGGCACCAATGTGATGCTCGCGCGCAAGTACGAATGGGGCGAGGTCGATCGCGTGTTCGCCGAAGCCGACCACGTCGTCAGCCGCCGCTTCCGCTGGAACCGAGTGGGCGCCAACCCGACCGAGACCTTCGGCTGCATCTGCCAGTGGGATCTCGCCGACGGCACGCTCACCTGCCGCGGCTCCTACCAGACTCCGCGCTTCATGGGCATCGGCCGCGCGGGTTCGCTGCGGCTGCCGGCGAACCGGGTGCGCATCATCGCCCAGCCGATGGGCGGTGGTTTCGGCGGCAAGGGCGGCCCGCGCGGTACCGACATCGCGGCGCTGCTGTCGCGCAAGGCCGGTGGCCGGCCGGTGAAGTACATCGAGGACCGCATGGAGTATCTCCTCGCCGGGGGCGGGCAGTCGTGGGACCGCTACTACGATGCCGCCCTTGCGGTGAAGGCCGATGGCACGGTGACCGGCTTCCGCGTGCGCCTGGTCGACAACCAGGGCGCAGGTGCCGAAGGCTACGGCACCATCTCGGCGGCCAAGCCGCTCGCCGCCTTCACCGGCAACTATCGCATCGAGGCCGCCGCCTACGACCTCACCCTGGTCGCCACCAACCGCGCGCCAAGCTATCCCTACCGCGGCTACGGCCCTCCGCCCCACAACCTGGTGCTCGAGTCGCTGATGGACTGCACCGCGCGCGAACTGCAGATCGACCCGGCGGAATTGCGCCGGCGCAACTACATCCGCCCGGAACAGTTCCCCTACACCGTCCCGAGCGGCAACGAATACGACAGCGGCAACTACGGCCAGGTGCTCGAGCGCGTCCTCGCGCTGGCGGATTATCCGGCGCTGCGGGCGCGTCAGGCCGCGGCGCGAGCCGAGGGGCGGCTGCTCGGCATCAGCGTCGTCAATACGGTGGAGCCGGGCGTGTTCGACTGGAATGCCTACGCCACGGTCGGCGTGCCCGGCATCGGCGTTCCCGAGGGCGTGAAGGTCGCCCTCGACGTCTTCGGCAACGTCACCGTCGCGGTGGGCTTCAACCTTCAGGGTCAGGGGCAATTCACCGTTGCCGCGCAGGTAGTCGCCGATTACCTCGGCGTCGACATGGCACAGGTCAGGATCAGCACGGCTGCGTCCGACGTCGCCATGCCCCACTTCGGCCAGGGCGGCAGCCGGCTCGGCGTGGCGGTCACCGGCGCCATCCTGGGCGCCTGTGAAAAGCTCAAGGCCATCTTCACCACCGTCGCCGCGCATGTGCTGCAGCTCCCGGCTGACGATCTCGTCCTGCGCAACGGGCGCATCCAGCGCCGCGACGCGCCCGCCCACGGCATGTCGCTGGCGGAGATCGCCGGGCTCATGCTGACCCGCAGCGATCTGCTGCCAGCCGGCGTCGAGCCCTGCCCGGAAGCCACCTATGTGTGGACCGCACCCAATCGCAACGCACCCGACGACCAGGGGCGTTGCCGCAGCTACCTGACCGCCGCCTACGCGACGCATGTTGCGCTCGTCGAGATCGACCGCGATACCGGCCGTGTCGACATCCTCGACTACAGCATCGTGGATGACTGCGGCACCCGCCTGAATCCGGCCAACGTCGAGGGGCAGTTGCAGGGAGGCGTCGCCCAGGGCGTCGGCGCCGCGCTGTATGAGGAATACGTCTACGACGCGCAATGCCAGCCGCTGGTCAGCACCTTCGTGGACTATCTGATGCCCACCATCCACGAAGTGCCGATGACGCGCAAGGATCATTTCGTCACGCCGTCGCCCGTCGCCCCGCTGGGTGCGAAGGGCTGCGGCGAAGGCGCCATGCACACCACGCCGGCAGCCATCCTGTGCGCGATCAACGATGCGCTCGCCCCGCTGGGCAAGGAACTGCTGGAGACACCCGCCTCGCCCCATCGCGTGTGGAAGCTGCTGCAGGAGGCGGGCAGTGCAATCGCCAATGGACCAACAGGAACACGAACTTGAACCCGACCGATCTGTCCGCCGGCCCACTTGCCGGCCTTCGCGTGCTCGACCTTTCAACCATGCTTGCCGGCCCTTACGGTGCGACCCTGCTCGGCGACATGGGCGCAGACGTGATCAAGGTCGAATCCCCCTACGGCGACGAGAGCCGCCATCTCGGACCGAAGCGCGGCGACGAACGCGGCCCCTATCTCAGCCTCAACCGCAGCAAGCGCGCGCTCGTGCTGGATCTGCAGCAGCCCGATGCGCAGGCCGTCTTCGCACGCCTGGCGGCAACGAGCGACATCCTGATCACCAACATCCGCGAGCCGGCGCTGAGCAAGCTCGGCCTCGACTATGAGCAGGTGCGCGCGCACCGGCCCGACATCATCTGGATCCGCGTCACTGCCTTCGGCGCCGATGGCCCCTACGCCGGCAGGCCAGGCATCGACTTCCTCGCCCAGGGCTACACCGGCGTGCTGACGCTCAACGGCGCGCCCGACGGCGACCCGGTGCGGACCGGATTTCCCGCAGTCGACGTGATCACTTCGCTGCTCGTCAGCAACGCGGCACTGGCGGCGCTGCGTGCACGCCAGATTTCAGGCGAGGGCCAGCGCATCGAAGTGTCGCTGCTCGATGCCCTGATGCATGCACAGGCGAGCTCGATCGGCACCTACCTCGCCACCGGCGACCGTCCCAGGCGCACCGGCAACCGCAGCCTCTACTTCGCGCCTTCCGGGGTCTACCCGACGCGCGACGGCAAGCACGTCGTGATCACCACCCCGGGCGAAAAGTTCTTCGCCAAGGTGTGCCGTGCGCTGGATGCCGACTGGGATACCGACCCCCGCTTCCACGACATCCACGCCAGGCTCGCCAACGAGGACGAGCTGGATCGGGTGATGGCCGAACGCACCCGGCGCCATGACCGCGACGAACTGGTCGCCAGGCTGGTCGCGGCCGACGTGCTCACCGCCCCGATCAACGAAGTCGAGGATGTGGTGAAGGACCCGCAGGTCCTGCATAACCGCATGATCGTCCCGGTCGAACATCCCGAGCTCGGCCGCATCGATGTCACGGGCATTCCCATCCGCTTCTACGGGACGCCCGTCGAAGTGCGCAAGCATCCGCCGATGCAGGGCGAACACACGCGCGACCTGCTTGCCGAGCTGGGCTACGGCGCAAGCGAGATCGACGGGCTGATCTCCGAAGGGCTGGCGGCCGATCACCCGAGCCTGCGGCGGCAACGCGAAGCGCGTCGCGCACGCCGAAGCGGCAGCACCTGACGGGCGGGGCGGCTGCGGACCAGGGCCTTGCTGTTTCGGGGCGCGGCGCCGAACCGCCGCAGCCGCTTCTTCGGTTCAGCGCCGGGCGATGTGCCGGCCAAGCAGCCAGGCGATCAGGATCGCGCACAGCGACATGGCGATCGCCGCATCCCCCACCCGCGCGAATCCATCGAGCCGCCCGGCGCCATCGATGGAGATCATCCGCCCGGCGAGCATCGCGCCCACGCCCATGCTCAACTGGGTGACGACACCATTGACCATCATGAAAGCGCCGCGCAGCGAGTGCGGCGGCCACTCCGACAGCAGCGCGAGCGCCGGAATCCAGCGGCCGTAGAGGCTGACGAGGAAGGCCGCGCCAAGCGCCGCCGCCAGCCATGGCGGGAGCGGCCCGCTGCGGCTGGCCAGCGCGATCGCCAGCACCGACACGAGCGTGGCGCAGATGAAGACCTTCAGCCGGCCGTGGCGATCGGCAAGACGCCCCAGCCGTGGCGAGGTGTACAGACTCAGCCCGCCCGCGGCGAGATAGACGAAGGGCAGGCCGGCTTCGCCCACGCCGACGGTACCCAGCCAGTAGGGCGCGAAATAGGCCACCAGTGCGTAGGCCGACGCGCAGACCGCAAAAGTCAGCGCGAACGCCGGCGACCACGTCGCCAGGCTGCGCCGTGCGGACACCGGCCCCGCCGCCGCGGCTCCGCCAGGCGCGTGGGGCGCTGCCGCGGCGGCGGGAACGCACCGGCCGGCGACATGCCACAACGGCAGTACCAGGATCAGCAGCAGCGCGAACGGCGCGCGCCAGCCGAGCGCGGAGGCGATGCCCAGACCGAGCGGCACGCCGATCACCGACGCCAGCGCATGGCCGGTCATCACCTTTCCCAGCGCCGCGGCGCGGCCTTCGGGCACGATGTAGTCGGCGACCGTGGCGTGTACCAATGAAGACAGCACACCGCCGCATGCGCCCGCCACGACACGCGCCAGCAGCAGGCCGGCAAAGCCGCCGGCGGTGAGGGTCGCCACGAGCGCAACGGCGAATCCCGCATAGACGGCAAGCAGCAGCTTGCGCCGCGAAATGCGGTGGATCGTGGCGCCGAGCGCGAGCCCGGCCAGTCCGGCGCTCAGCGTGTAGGCGAATACCAGTTGTCCGAGCGCGGTCGGCGGCATGCCGAGGGCTCGCAACAACTGGGGGCCAAGCGGCATGATCAACATGAAATCCACCAGATGGGTCATGTGCACCCATCTGAGGACCGTGGTCAGCCGATCGGCATCACTGCCCGACAGGTTCGGCGACATGCGGGCCGGCAGGCATCACGTCGAACCGGAGCGCAACGCGCGCCGGCTGGCAGGCGCCTGCCGGGCCGGCGGCCGCACGGCGCCGGAATACCGGGCGCACCGGCTCTGCGTCGCTCATCCCTTCGGCGCCCGCTTGGTCGGTTCGATGCCGGTGAGACGGGCCAGATTGAGGCCGAGGATGTTGGCCTTGTCCTGCTCGGTGAGCTGGGCGTAGCCCCATTGTTCCTGCAGTTCCGCAGGCATGTCGAAATTGCGGATGTAGTCGGTCACACGACCGAGGTCGTCGAAGGGCAGGTCGAAGCCGAGCACGATCTTCTCCGACGTCATCCACTGCAGCGCGGTGCCGATGGCGTGGTAGCCGCGATACGGCGCACGCTGGTACCAGCCGATGATGCCGGAAATGCTCATGTACAGGTTCTTGTGCTTGCCGCACAAGCCGATCAGCAACTCGGTATCGGGCCAGCCGGCGTGATAGGCGATGATCTTCAGGTCGGGAAAGTCGAGCAGCACCTCGTCGAGCTGGCCGACCGCACAATGGTTGTTGGGCTGCGGGCAGACGTAGCTCATGCCGGTGTGGATGGTGAGCGGCACGCCGAGCTCCTGGGCCTTCTCGTAGAACGGCCACAGGCGCCGGTCGTTGAGCGGGCCGTCGTCCTCCGGCGTATAGAGCTTGCACAGGCGCGCGTCGCGCTCCTTGACCAGGTACTCGAGCTCCCAGTTGGCGTGCTTGAGGCCGCGCCTGATCACCGGACCGACGTTGGCTTCCAGGTACATGCGCCCCGGATAGGGTTCGATCTGTTGCAGCATGAAGCCGTTGGTCGACATCGACACCGTGCCGCCGGTGATGTCCATCATCGGTTCGCGCAGGCAGAAGGCGACGTCGACGTTGGCCCGGTCCATGTACTTGATCAGCTCGCTGGCGACCGGCGACGGCCACTCGCTGTCCAGATCGCGCCCGGCCCAGGCGCGCAGCACGCCGTTCACGCTGTCGTGGAAGTGCTTCATCCCCGGGTAGTAGCCGATTTCACTCATGGTCTGCAGGTTCATGAAGTGGAATTCGGTCATCGCGACGAAATAGTCCTGTTGTGCCATCTTCGCTCCTCCTTGGATCGTGTTGCGGTCGGCCTGGTCAGCGGCCGGTGAATGCGGGCTTGCGCTTCGCGGCGAAGGCACGCGGCCCCTCCTGCGCGTCGTCGGACGCGAACACGCGCGCGGACATCGTCTTCTCGAGCACGAAGGCGGGTTCGTTGTTGAGCGCGCGCACGGCGATCTCCTTCGCGGTGCGCACCGCCAGCGGGCCGTTCTCGCAGATGCGATGCGCATAGGCGAGCGCCTCGTCCATCAACTGTGCCGCAGGCACGACCTTGTTGATCAGGCCCACCTCGTAAGCGCGGCGCGCGTCGATGGTGTTGCCGGTGAGCAGCAGTTCCATCGCGATCGCCCACGGCACCTGCTGCGGCAGCCGGATGTGGGAACCGCCCGCCGGCACCACGCCCCAGCGCACCTCGGCGAGGCGGAACTTCGCGTGCTCGGCGGCGATGCGGATGTCGGTGCCGAGCATGAACTCCAGCCCGCCGGCGACGCACATGCCATTGACTGCGGTGATGATCGGCTTGTAGTTGCGCTGGAACGGCCTTTTCGCCGGATCCTCGTAGCCGAGCGCGTCACCCTCGTTGAGCGCAGGCAACGCCACCTTGAGATCCAGTCCGGTGCAGAAGGCGCGCTCGCCCGCGCCGGTGAAGATCGCCACACGCAGTGCGGGATCGGCCTCGAAATGGTCGAAGGCCGCCTCCAGGCCGATGAGCATCTCCTTGGTGAGTGAATTCATCGCGTCGGGGCGGTTCATGGTGATGATCGCGATCGGGCCCCGCTTCTCGTAGATCACGCTCTCGGGCAGCTTCGGTTCCATCCTTGCTCCTGTGGTCATTTCCTTGCGGCCCTTCCTTCCAGGCCGCTCCGGCACGGCCGCGCCCGCAGCGCGGCCAGGTGCATTCAGTCGGCGCGCCTGAAGTACGGCAGGCACGCCGCGTCGCCGACGCGGGTCAGCGCGAGCGCGACCGGCATGCCGATCGCCAGTTCGCCCGGCGCGCAATCGAGCACCCGGCTCAACATGCGCACGCCCTCCTCCATCTCGACGATCACCGGGGCATAGGGGGCATCGGTCGCGAAGGCCGGGTGCAGGGGACGCACCACGTCGGTCCACGAGAACACCTTGCCACGCCCGCTCGAGGGCGCCCACACCCATTTTGGTGAACCGCAGCGCGCGCACAGCTCGCGCGGCACATGGCGGTAGTGCCCGCAATCGCTGCAGCGCTGGAAGCGCAGTTCGCCCTGCGCGCACCAGCGGTAGAACTCGCCCGCCAGGCCGCTGCCGGCGGGCAGTGGTTTGCCGTAGTCGGCGCTTGCTGCATTCATGTCGGCTGACTCCCCGTCCTTCAGCGTCGCAGGATGGCGATGCTGCCATCGCCGAAATCACCCCAGCCAGTCACCACGCCGATCCTGGCGTCCTTCACCTGGCGCGCACCGGCCTGTCCGCGCAGTTGCCGGACGGCTTCCACGACATGGCTGATGCCCAGCACATGGGCCTGCGACAGCAGGCCGCCGTGGGTATTGACCGGCAGGCGCCCGCCCAGCTCGATGCCGCCGTCCTCGACGAAGGCCCCACCCTCGCCGCGGCGGCAGAAACCCGCTTCTTCCAGTTGCTGGATCACTTCGAAAGTGAAGCAGTCGTAGATCTGCGCGAAATCGACATCGGCGGGCTGCACGCCGGCCATGCGGAAGGCCTCCGGCGCCGCGGTGGTGAGGCCGATGCGGTGGAAATCGGGGCGGCCGCAGATCTCGTCGGCCGGGTATGGCTGGCTGGCCGCCGCACCCATGACGAATACCGGATCCTGGCGCAGATCCTTCGCACGCGCGGCACTGGTCACGACGAAGGCGGCCGCGCCATCGGTCTCGAGACTGCAGTCGAACAGGCGGTAGGGCGAGGAAATCATCGGCGACGCCAGGTACTGCTCCATGGTCAGCGGCTTGCCATGCATGAGCGCAGCCGGATTGAGCTGGGCGTGGCGACGCATCGCGATCGCCACCGCCCCGAGCTGCTCCTCGGTCGTGCCGAATTCGTGCATGTGCCGGCGTGCCATCAGCGCATACCATTGCGGCGGAGCGGTGAGGCCGAAGGGCAGATAGAAGTCGCGCGCGATCTCGCCTCCAGGAATCGAAGCGACGTCGTTCGCGGCAGTCTCGCGCACGCGCGCGCCGGAAAACCCGTTCCAGCCGCCGGGCACCAGCACATGGTCGGCCACCCCAGTGGCGACCGCCATCGCCGCCGCACGCAGCGAGCCGACCGGCGCCGCCCCGCCCATGTGCAGCGTGGCGGCAAAGCGCAGGTTGGTGCAGCCGAGCTCGGCGGCGAAGGCTTCTGCCTTGCCCACGTTGGGAAAGGGCATGATGCCGTCGATATCGGCCGGCTTCAGGCCGGCGTCCTCGATCGCCGCCAATGCTGCCTTGAGCTGGATACCCATTTCCGACAGGCCGGAGCCCGGCTTGCGACAGAAATCCGTCTCCCCCACGCCGACGATGCAGGCCTTGTCGCGCAGCATGTTCACTCCTCGGGCCTGTCCGGACCGCTGTCGGTCATCTCGTCCAGGTAGGCGTCGAGCAGCGACTGCCGCATGCCCGCCTCGCGCTCGCGCAACGGCCAGAATCCGGGCTTGCGCTTGGCGAGGAAGGCAGCGCCGCCCTCCTTGCCTTCGGGCATGTCGAACCAGTCCGGATACATCGCGGCCGAAGTCACGCACGACTCCCGGTAGCCTTCCATTTCCTGGTCGAACGCCGCCTTGAGCACTTCCAGACAGCCGGGGCTCTTCTCCAGCAGCTCGGCGCACCAGCGGTCCACCTCGGCATCGAGCTCGTCGAGCGGCACCACCGTATTCACCAGCCCCATCTCCAGCGCCTGCTCGGCCTTGTACTTGCGGCACAGCATCCACATCTCGCGCGCCTTCTTGGCGCCGATCACCTTGGTGAGATAGGGCACGAAAAAGCCGTCCGCCGGCGACGACACCTTCGGCCCGGCCTGGCCGAACACCGCGTTGTCGGCGGCGATGGTGAAGTCGCAGCAGTAGGCCATGTGGTTGTGGCCGGCGATGCAGTAGCCCTGCACCTGGGCGATCACCGGTTTGCGCGACAGGCGGATCAGCCGGTTGTGCGGATAGCGGTTGTAGAAGGCCTCGCGCAGCCCCCAGCGTTCCCATTCCACGTCGCCGCCGGCGCCGAAATGCTTGCCCTTGCCGGCGACGATGATGACGCCCACCATGGGATCGTGGTTCGCGTCGTAGAAGGCGCGGAACATCTCGTCCACTGTCGCCAGGGTGAGCGTGTTCATCCTGTCGGGCTTGTTCAGCGAGACGCGGGCGACACTGCCGCCGGTCTGCAGGTGGCGCTTCTTCTCGTAGATGATCTCGGCAAAATCGTCGAGCCCTTCGCCGGCGACCACCTCCCACGGGCTCCATTCGGCCACGGCGGCACTGTCGGTGTCGTTCATTGCACTCGTTTCCATGATGTTGATCCTTCGGTCCGATCGCTTTCCGCGCCCGCGGGCGCGCTCACGGAATCGCGCCGCTCGCCTTCATCGCCTCGATCTCGTCCCACTCGTAGCCGAGCAGCTCCATCATCACGAGTTCGGTGTCCTGCCCGAGCTGCGGCCCGAGGCTGCGGATTTCCCCGGGCGTCTTCGACAGGGTGACGGGCAGGCCGCGCACCTCGACTTCGCGCTGCACTTCCTCGCACCAGGTCTTCATGAAGTAGTTGTTGCGCCAGGCCTGTTCGTCACGGATGACGTCGGCCAGGTTGTTTACCGGGCTCGCCACCAGCCCTTCGCGGCAGAAGGCGGCCATCAGCTCGGCGTGGCCGTGACGCAGCGTATGCGCCTCGATCACTTCGATGAGGACCTCGTTGTGCTGGCGCCGCCCGGCCGCATCGGCAAAGCGCGCATCGGCAGCCACATTCGCATCGCCGAACGCACGGCACAGCGCGGCCCAGCGCGCATCCTCGTTCGGCTCGCACAGGAAGACCCATTTGCCCGCCGTCGGGTACAGGTTCCACAGCGGGTTGTCGACCTGCTTGCGCGAGCGCTGCAGGGATGCGGATTCGTTGCCCGACAGGTAGGACTGCAGCAAGGGCGCCGCAAGGAAGAGCTGGGCGCCGTACAAGGACGCATCCAGGCACTGGCCGCGGCCGGTGCGCTTGCGCTGGTGGAGCGCGAGCACGATGCCGAGCGCCGACATGATGCCGCCATAGGCATCACCCGATCCCATGCCGAGGTAGATCGGCGGCTCGCCCGGCTCGCCGAGCCGCGCCATGATGCCGGTCAGCGCCTGCACGGTCATGTCGAAGGAGGGCTTGGAGACGTCGCCCAGGCGGCCGTAGCCGGTGTTGGTGGCGTAAATGATGTCGGGCCGGATCGACTTCAGCTTGTCGTATGACAAGCCCCAGCTCTCCAGCAACTGCGGCGCGAGATTGGACAGGAACACGTCCGACTCGGCCACCAGGCGGTACATGATCTCGCGCCCGCCCTCGGTCTTGAGATCGAGGGCCACGCTCTTCTTGTTGCGGTTGATGACGAGGAAATACTGGTTCCAGTCGCCGATCTCGAGCGACTTGATCGAGCGCACGCCGCGCGCCTGGTCCCCGCCCTGGGGCCGTTCGATCTTGATCACCTCGGCGCCGAAGTCAGCCAGGTACTGTGCCGAAACCGGCCCCTGGAACCAGACCGTCAGGTCGAGGACACGGATGCCTGCCAATGCTGCTGCCACGTCAGTCTCCTTGCGCTGCCGTCAAGCCACCACGCCGGCTTTGCGGCAGGCGTGGATGGCGTCTTCCGAATAGCCGAGCAGGTCGCGCATGACCTGCGCGGTGTGCTGGCCCATGCACGGTGCGAGCGCGTCGAGACGCGCCGTGCCCTCGCTCAGGTAGATCGGGAACCCCAGGCTCCGGACCGCGCCGAAGCTCGGATGCTCGAGCTCGACGATGTAGCGGTTGACCCGCGCCTGCGGATCGGATGCCGGATAGTCGAAGCGCTCGATGACGTCGGCCGACAACTGCTTGTCCTCGAACACCTGGCGCCAGTGGCTGCCCGGGCGGGTGGCGAAAGCCGCCTCCAGCGCATGGATCAGATCGAGACGGTGGGTTTCGGTACGCTTGTCGTGCGTGTCGAAACGCGGGTCATCCGAGGCGATGCCGACAATTGCCGAAAACGCCGGCCACCAGCGGTCGGTGTCGGGCATGGTCAGGGTCACCCAGCGTCCGTCCGCGCTCGGGTAGAGCGCTCCCGACATCGGGTTCGAGACATCCAGCCGCGAGATCGGATTGAGCAGCCGGTCACCCTTGCCGATGGCGAGAAAGGCCTGGATGTCCAGTGCGGCGCCGTACATGTTGGCGCCGAACAGCGACACGTCCACCGCCTGTCCTTCGCCCGAGTCGGCGCGATGCAGCAACGCAGTGACCACGCCGAAGGCGAGCATGGCGGTCGAGTGCATGGCGCCGGCCCCGGTATAGACAGGCGGCTGCCCGGGCTGCGGCAGGATGGGCATCATGCCGGTGCGCGCGGCCGCCAGCTCGTCGACCGGCGGCAGGCCGCTGTCCGGGCCCTGCGGCCCGAATCCGGACAGCCGCCCGAAGACGATGTCCGGGCGCAACGCCGCGGCGCCCGCGTAATCGATGCCCAGCGCCTGCAGCTCGGGCACGCTCCAGTCGGTGATCAGCACGTCGGCCCCGCCGACCAGTGCGTGCAGCACCGCCCTGCCCTGCGCGCTGTGCGGGTCGAGGGCAAGACTCTCCTTGTTGCGGTGGATGAGATCGGCTTCGCAGTTCCACCCCTCGGCTGCGCGCGTGGTCAGCGGAAGGAGCTCGAGGCGCACGACCCGTGCCCCGAAATCGGCCAGGAAGGCGGCACTCAGCGACGTGCAGAACAATCTCGTCAGGTCGAGCACGACCACATCATCGAGGGGACGACTCATCACGGTTTCCTTGTTCGGTTCGGAACATGCGGCTCGTCGCGCGGCGGGCGCGCTGCGGCGCCAGCGCCGGCTGCCGTCGCCACGGGACCGGCGGCCAGCGACTGAACCGCAACCGAGTCTACCGATCCGTCCCTCCGTGGCCGGCTCGCGATTGGCGCAATTGCGGCCGTCGGGACATCAAATGCGGCCGCCCCAATACATCACCCATATTGGTGATGCACCGCTTCGCCGAGGCTGACACGCTCACGCCCCGGTGCCCTGTCGGCACCCGAACAAAAAACCAAAGGAGAATGAAGTGCCCACCAACGAAAGGGGAAAAAGGGACAGGGTGCAGGCGAAATTCGCGCTGTCGCCTCTGGCGCTCGCCATCGGCCTGGCCACCGCCACCGCGGCATCGGCGGCACCGTCGGTGCAGCTTGGCGAGGACACCAGCCTGGCTTACTCGGTGACCCTGTCGCAGACGCTGTCGACCCGCCTCGACAAGCCGGCGCAGGCATACCTGGACAACCTCAACTACGACGACGGCACGCGCAACTTCAAGCGTGGCAGTCTCATCACCAACCGCACCAACGTGCTCGGCGAGTTGCGCCTGCGGCACGACAACCTCGGCGCAATGCTGCGTGCGAGCACCTTCTACGATGCGGCCTACCACGGCACGAACGACAACGATTCGCCGACGACCGTCAACAAGATCGGCGCCAACGACGAATTCACCGACATCACCCGGCGTAACAGCGGCCGCACGTCGCGCATCCTCGATGCCTACGTCTACGGCGACTGGGCGATGGGCGACGCGCAGTACCTTTCGCTGAAGGCCGGCCGCCACGTGCTCGCCTGGGGCGAAAGCCTGTTCTGGCCCAACATCAGCCAGGGACAGGCGCCGCTCGACGCCACCGTGTTCAACGTGCCGGGCACCGAGGCGAAGGAAGGCTACATGCCGGTGGGCCAGTTGTCGGGCTCGTTCACGGTGAACGACCACCTGACCCTGACCGGCTTCTGGCAGTACAAATGGGAGAAGACCCGCCTCAACCCGGTGGGCGACTACTTCGGTTCGGACTTCTTCGGCCCGGGAGCGGAGTTCTATCGCCTGGCTCCCGGCGTGATCGGCTCGCTGCCGGACCACAGCTATGCCGTCGCCAACTTCGCCGGCGAGATCAAGCCGAAGGATTCCGGCCAGTGGGGTCTGGGCGCACGCCTGCAGGTCAGCGACGCGACCGAACTCGGCCTTTACCACTATCGCTACCACGATCGCGTGGGCGCGATGTTCTTCGACTTCACCGGCGACACCACCTATTCGTCCTTCGGCCGCTTCGGCCGCACGGCTTCGCCGGGCAGCGTGCCGTACTACAAGCTCGCCTACTTCGACGACATCCGGCTGACCGGCGTCAGCCTCAGTTCCAAGGTCGGCGACGCCGTGCAGTGGGCTGCGGAAGTGAGCTACCGCGACAACGCCCCGGTCTACGTGATGACACCGCTCGGCCCCGCACCGGCACGCGGCAGCTATCTCCAGGGCAACCTGAACGCGCTCTACATCCTCGGGCCGTCGAAGCTGGCGCACCAGACCACGCTGATGGGCGAGATCGTGCACCAGCGCATCAACGGCGTGGACGACCTCGGCATCACTTCCGGCGGCGCCGACCTCGGTCGCTTCAACGACTACACGTACAAGGGGCAGACGCGCGGCTCCACGCTGATGGGCGTAGGTGCGCTGTTCGACTATCCGGCCGTGTTTCCGGGCTGGGACCTGTCGACCAAGGTCATCTGGACGCAGAACGTCGACGGCAGCGCCTACAACGGCATGGGCCGCGACGAACGCCGGCTCACCCTGGGCGCCGACTTCAAGTACCTCGGCAACTTCAGTATCGGCCTGACCTACGTCGCCTACATCGGCTCGCCGGACATCGCCAGCGGCCGCACGCTGTCCGATCGCGACTATGTGTCGCTGAGCGCCAAGTACACGTTCTGAACGACAGAAAAATGCACAAGGAATTGCACATGAAGCCACGACTCATCGCCATGGCGCTCGCCGCAGCGTTCACGCTGCCGCTCACCGCCGGCAGCGCCCATGCGAAAGCGAGCCCGGAGGAAATCGCCCGTCTGGGCAAGGATCTCACCTGCATCGGTGCCGAGAAGGCCGGCAACGCCGACGGCAGCATTCCGGAGTGGAGCGGGAAATGGCTCGGCGCCCCGCCGCAGCTCGCCTTCAAGGGCACCGGCCGCCATCCGGTCGACCCCTATCCCAACGAGAAGCCGCTGTTCGAGATCACCGCCGCGAACGCCGCCAAGTACGCCGACAAGCTCTCCGACGGCGAGAAAGCCCTGTTCGCCAAGTACCCCGACACCTTCCGCATCCCGGTCTACCAGACCCATCGCGACTTCCGCTACCCGGACGCGGTATGCGAGTCCACGAAGCGCAACGCCCAGGAGGCCGAGCTCCGGGACGGCGGCATGGGCGTCCATGCCTACACCAACGGCGTCATGTTCCCGTTCCCGAGAAGCGGCCTGGAGCTGCTGTGGAACATCACCGTGCCGTACCGTGCCTACACCGAGGAGCTGATTTCCGACAACGCCTACGTGATCGCCGACGGCAGCATCAACTGGGGCCGCGTCAAGTCGCGCAACATGGGACCCAGCCACAAGCCCGGCATGATCGAGCCGGTCGGTGACCGTGCCGCATCCTACTACCTGAACGAGACACTGCTTCCCGAACGGGACCGCGGCGAAGTCAACACCGGGGTCGAGTTCTATAACTACAAGGACCAGCCGCGCCAGAGCTGGCGCTACGATCCGGGCACACGCCGCGTGCGCCAGTCGCCCGGCTACGGCTTCGACATGTCCTTTCCCGGCACCGGCGGCTCGATCACGGTCGACGAGGTGCGCATCTGGAACGGCTCGCCCGAACGCTACGACTGGAACATCCTCGGCAAGCGCGAACTGTTCATTCCGTGGGACACCTACCGCGTGCACGCCCCGGACATCAAGTACGCCGACCTGCTGATGAAGGGGCACGCCAACCCCAAGTACATGCGCTATGAACTGCGCCGCGTATGGGTGCTGGAGGGCAAGCTGAAGGAAGGCTTCCGCCACCTTTACGGCAAGCGGGTGATGTACATCGATGCCGACACCATGTTCCCGATCATGGCCGACAACTATGATGCACGCGGCGCACTGTGGCGGACCTCGATGCTGAACCACTTCTACGCCTACGAAATGCACACCTGGCAGGCGGGCGCCGGTTTCTACCACGACCTCAATGCCGGCACCTATCTGGGCTTCAACCTGATCAACGAACAGCCGAGCGCCTATCGGCTCAACGAGATGAAGTTCGGCGATCGCGACTTCGGGCCGGAAGCGGCACGTCGCGTCGGGCAGTAAGCCCGGCCGGCAACCGGGAGCCATGCGCCCCCGGTTGCCGGCGCGTCACCACCATCACCTGCGTCCCCCGGGGCGCATTTTTCTTGCTCACGCGCGGCGCATGCCGGAAGCTGGCGCAGCCCGCGCAGCCGTGCGGCAAAAAGGAACGGCTGCCGATATCCGGCAGCCGTTTCGGGCCCCTTCCCGCGCCGCCGGCAGACGGTGCGCGCTACACCAGCATGCCGATGGCTGCGCCGTGGCGCGTCGCCTCCGCCAGCCGGCGCGGCACCCACGCCGAACCGGCGAGGAAGACCCTGGCGATGCCGCCGTCCTCCTGCAGGCGGTAGTAGAGGTCGGGCTGCTGCACCGAGCCATATACCAGCACCACGCTGTCGAAGCCTCCCTCGCGATAGGACTGGTCGCCCCACGACGACACGAACTCGAGCGCGTCCGGCCGCACCGCCTTCAGGATCCGGTTCGGGTGCACCTTCACGCCGCATTTCTCCATGCGCTTGAGGACCATCCCGATCGAATAGCGGGCGACTTCCGTCGCCAGGTGCACCGACTTGTGGAAGACCTCCACCTGCGCGCCCTGCTCGGCAAGGTACTCGGCCACGCACGGCGTCTGGTAGTAGTCCTCCTGCGACACCAGCGCCACGCGCTTACCGGTGAGCGCCTTGCCGCGCATCACCTCCCAGCCCTGCACCACGTTCGGCGCGTCGATGCCGGGCACATCGTCGGGAAGGCGCGGCAGCGCGCCGGTGGCGACGACCACCGCGTCCGGCTGCAGTGCCTTGATCGCCGCCACCTCGGCGCGCGTCTGCAGGCGGACGTCGACGCCGAGGCGTGCGAGCGCGTTCTCCTCGAAGTACACCTGGTCCTCGAAGGAATCGCGCCCCGGGGCTCGGGCGGCGATCAGCAACTGGCCGCCGAGCCGGCGGCCCTGCTCCAGCAGCGTCACCCGGTGGCCGCGCATGGCCGCCACCCGGGCCGCCTCGCATCCGGCCGCGCCACCGCCGACCACCACCACATGGCCGGGCGTTTCAGCCACGCGGAAATTCGCCTGCCAGTGCAGCTCGTTGCCGATCTGCGGGTTGATCGAACAGGTCGGCGCATACGGCAGCGTCACCGGTTCGGAAGCTTCGTCGATGCATCTCGTGCAGGCGATGCAGCGGCGGATCTCGCCGAGCCTGCCCTCGCGCGCCTTGTTGGCGAACTCGGGATCGGCAATGCCTGCCCGCACCATGCCCACCAGATCGCAGAATCCCCCCCTGAGCAGTTCCTCGGCGAGCACCGGATCGTTGATGCGCCCGGTGAACAGCACGGCGACCTTGCGCTCGAGTTCGGCCAGGTCGGAACGCGCCGCCTTGCCGAACTCGCGGTATTCCGCATGCGGATGGTAGGACGACGGCACATAGGACGGCGCACCCCAGCAGTGCCCCACGTCCAGATCGACGAAATCGAGCAGCCCCGTTTCGGCGATGTAGTAGAGCATTTCGCGCAGTTCGAGGTTGCCGTAACCGCCGTCGCGGGACTCCTGCCCGTTCACGCGGATGCCGAGCGCGAGCTTGTCGCCGACCCGCGCCCGCACGCGCCGGAGCGCCTCGACGACGAAGCGCACGCGCTCCTTCGGACCGCCACCCCAGTGGTCGGTACGGCGGTTGGTCACCGGGGACAGGAAGCTGTAGCCGACTGTCTCATGCGCGCAATGGATCTCGACGCCGTCGGCGCCGCTGTTCAACGCCGCCTCGGCGGCGTCCGCATAGCCGTCGAGCAGGAACTGGATCTCCTTCTCGCCCAGCACGTGCGGCGTGTAGTCCTGCGCCCCCACCACCGGCACCGCCGAGGGCGCCCACAGCGCGTTGAGGTGGGTCAGTTGCACCACGACCACCGCCCCGCTTGCATGGATCTCGTCGACGAAGCGCGTCCAGCCCTCCATGAAAGCCGGGTTCTGATGAGCGGCGAAACGGGAACCGAAGCCGCCGCGCAACGACACTTCGTCCGGCGCCCCCTCGGGAAAGGGCAGGTTCAGCAGCCAGGTCTCGCTGCCGATCCACCCCGTGCCACCGCGCGCCTTGGCGCCGTGGTGGGCGATGAAGTGCTCGTCGATCAGACCGGGCGCACGCGACGAATTGATGGTATTCGTGGTCTCGCAGATGCGGTTCGGCACCCGCATGGGGCCGATCTGCAGCGGCGAGAAAAGATGTTCGAACTTCACGTTGCTCATGGACCTCTCCTCCAGTATCCCTTGAACGGGCGGCGGCGCCGCGCACCGCCGCCCGCACCACGCTGCGCCGCGTCAGGCCGGCCCGGTCGGGGACAGGATCACGATGCCGAAAGGTCGGTCGGTCTGCGCCTGAAAGTAGCCCCAGGTGGGGAACAGCGCGACCAGGCGCGGCCACAGCACCTTGCGCTCTTCATCCGTGGCCTCGCGCGCGACTGCGCTCATGCGCCGGCGGTCGCACTGCACCCAGCACTGCGGAGTCGCCGTCACGTTCAGGAACCAGGCCGGAGGCTGGTCGTAGCCGGCCAGCGACGCGACCACGACCATGTTGTCGCCGTCCTGCAGGAACACCAGCGGCGTGGTGCGCTTGTCTCCCGACTTGCGCCCGATCATCGTCAGCAGCAGCGTCGGCAGGCCGGAAGGCGAACCCGCCCCGGTGGACCATCCGTCCGGGTTCGCCAGGTAGCGCTCGACGTCGGCCTTCGCGTCGCCGCGGATACGCTCCAGGGAGGCCGTCGCGGCCTTGAGCCCCTCCCAGTCCTGATCGGACATGTAGTCCGGCTTCACCATCTTGTCGCGATCGTGTGTCGTCATGTTTACCCGTGCTCCAGCCAGGTTGTTGAAGAGATGCCCCGCATACAGTCTAGTGTCGGGCTCCATCGCGCTCGGCCATCAACCATTTCCGATGCGGCCTTTGGCATTCCAATTCGGGCCACGGGCGGCATCGCTGGGCGGCCCCTCCGGCTCCCCCTCGCGGCGTGCGCGGGCGCGAGCTTCAGGCTTCCTGGCCGCGCACGTCGGAGAGCGTCTTTCCCGTCCAGCCCTTGAAGGCGCGCCGGAAGTTGCTGACGCTGCTGTAGCCGAGCAGGAAGCCGATCTCCTTGGGCGTGAGCGCGGTGTGCCTGAGGTACTGGATGGCGAGATCCTCGCGGGTCTGGTCGAGGATGCGCTGGTAGCTGATGTCCTCCTCGACAAGCCGACGGCGCAGCGTGCGCGCGCCCATCCTCAGGTGGCGCGCCATTTCCTCAAGGGTGGGGAAGCTGCCTGGATTGTTCATCAGATGGTTGCGGATGGATTCGGCCAGCACGCTCCGGTCGCGGCTGTTGGCCGCCAGCAGTTCGCAGTTGCGTGTGCACAACTTGAAGACCTCGTCGTTGGCGAGGCTGATCGGGTCTTGCAGCAGGTTGATGTCGAAGACGACGATGTTCCGCGGCTGATTGAAGTACACCGGGCAGTTGAAGCGCCGGATGTAGCGCGAGATGTCGGGCGGCTGCGGATAGGTGAGGTGCAGCTCCAGCACCGGAAAGGCCCGGTTGGTGAGCGAGGAGGCCAGCTCTATCGTCTGGCTGACGAATTCCTCGATGCCGAAGCGAAGCACGTCGCCGAGCCGGTGCACGTCCTGGATCTCGGAGAACCAGCGGCCGTTGGCGATGTGGTTCCGCGACACGAACAGGTGTTGCTCGTTCAGGTCGCGAAAGCGGTCATAGAGCTCACGCGAGGCCCTGAGCGTCGGCGCGCTGAGCGCGGCATAGCCGAGGATGCCGAGATCGCTGATCTTGAATTCCTGGCCGAGCGAAATGCCCAGGTAGGGATCCCCGGTAAGCCGCAGCATGTTCAGGATGATCTGGCGATACTGAGGCGGCCGCGGCCGTCCGTGCGGATCATCCAGGTGGTCGGAGCGCAGGCCCGTGCCCTCGAGCACCTGCTCGACGGTGAAGCCACGATGTTGCATGCGTTCGAGGTAGAAATCGATCTTGCTCTTGGGTTTGAGATCGCGCATTACCCTCTCCTCCTCGCTGGCAGGAAGCCCTCTTCCGGCCGATCCGGCGACGTGGCCACATTTGATCAGGCGGGCGTCGCCGTCGCATCATCAGATCGAATTAAGGGCCTCAAGACCGGGGCCGCGGTACCCTGGCGCCCGCCCCGCCGAAACCGGCGCAGGCCGGCGTAATGCGTTGAGGTGATGCGCAGGCGCAGGCGGCATGGAATAGTCCGGCTGTCGTGAGTCCGGACACCGGGTATGGAGCCGGGCGATGGCGCGGTCGATGCGCGCCCGACACGCGGAGAGCGACCATGAACGAAATCCAGCAGATCACGAAGGCATTCAACGAGGCGCTCGCCCGCGGCGAAGCCGCCGCGCTGGCGACCGTCGTGGCGGTGAGCGGTTCGGCCTATCGCCGTCCGGGAGCGCGCATGCTCGTGTCGGACGACGGCCATCGGGTCGGTTCGGTCAGCGGCGGCTGCCTCGAGCGCGACGTCGTCCGCCACGCAACCCTCGCCATCAAGAACGGCGAGACGGCCCTGCGCCTGTACGACTCGCTCGACGAGGATCTCGCCGACGGTCTCGCCCTCGGCTGCAACGGCGCCGTGCTGGTGCTGATCGAACCGCCCAACGCCAACGTCCGCCACCAGATCCGCTTCCAGGGCGAATGCCTGCAGCGGCGTCGACGCGGAGCGATCGCCACCGTCTATGCCTCGCACGACGCGTGCGTCGCCGAGCCGGGCGGGCGGCTGTCGCAGGTCGAGGGCGGCGAGACTTCCTGCTCGGGCATTGGCGCCGGCCCCCTGCGCGAGGCGCTCGAAGCCGCCGTCACCGACGCGCTGCGCCATGGGCGTGGCGGCGACTGGTCGTTCGCGACCGGCCACGGCACCGTGTCGGCCTTCATCGAAGTGCTCGCGCCGCCCCTGCGGGTCATGGTGTTCGGCGCAGGGCAGGACGTCCATCCGCTGGTCGAATTCGGCCGCCAACTGGGCTGGTGCATGCAGGTTGTCGCCAACGCCGGCGGCTTCGAGCTGCGTCAGCGCTTCCGCGCTGCCGAGACGCTGTACTTCGGTTCCCCGGGTGATGCCGTCGATGCGCTCAAGCCGGACGGTGACACCGTCGCCCTGCTGATGAGCCACAACTTTCCGCTCGACGTCACGGCGTTTCGCGCCCTCGCCCCGGTCCGGCCGCGCTACATCGGCCTCCTGGGGCCGCGACATCGCGCACATCGCCTGCTGGAAGAAGCGCAGGCTCAGGGAACCGTGGTGGATGAAGCCTTGCGTGCATCCGTTTTCGGCCCGGTAGGGCTCGACATCGGGGCGGAAACACCCGCCGAGGTAGCGCTGGCGATCGTCGCCGAAATCACCGCGACCCTTCACGACCGCAATGGCACATCGGCACGCCTGCGCACGGCCGCCCTGCACAAGGGCAGCACCCCGCTCGGCGATCTGCGCGCCACCGGCGGCGTCGGCGCAGACACCGTCTGCGGCCTGACCACCGCCTGAAACCGCCCTCTCGCCGGTATGCGGCGAGGGGCGGCCGTCCGCGCGTTCAGTCCATGCGCGAGATGACTTCGTCGCCGAAGCGGCGAAGGGCATCGAGCTGCCCTGCGAGGTCCTCGGCCCCCACCTCCCTGCCCCATGGCACCAGCCCCGCATGCGTCAGGCCGAGGTCGCGCAGGCGGCGGAAGTCGTCCAGCGTGCGGGCGCTGAAATCGATGCCGTGGATCTGGTAATCCTCGCGCCCCAGCGTGCCGAATTCCGCACGGAAGGCGTTGAGCTGGTCGACAAGCGCCTTCAGGGTGGCGGCATCGGTGTTCGCCGACGCCCAGCCGTCACCCAGGCGCGCTGCCCGCCGCAACGCCGGCTTGCTGTGGCCGCCCACCAGGATGGGGACGGGTTGCGCAGGCACCGGCCGCATGCGCAGCGGGCCGAAATCGAAATGCTTGCCGTGATGCTCGAAGAATTCGCCGCTCATCGCCGCGCGCAGGATCTCGATGCACTCATCCATGATCTCGCCGCGCTTGTCGAAGTCCACGCCGTTGTAGACGAAATCCTCCTTCCACGGGCTGAGGCCGGCGCCGAGGCTGATCCTGCCGCCCGACAGCGCCGCCAGGGAAGTCAGCGACTTGGCGAGGATGAGGGGCTGTCGCACCGGCACCTTGAGCACTCCGGGGTAGAAGCGCAGCCGGGTGGTGACCGCCGCCATCGACGCCATGGCGACGAAGGGTTCGATGAATTCGGAATGCTCGAGGTAATCCCGGATCGCATCGGTTTCGGCGTACGGGTAATCGGACGCCGTCGCACGTGGAAAAAACAGGCTGTCGGGCATCGACAGGCTGTCCCAGCCGGCGTTCTCGGCCGCGCGCGCCAGATCCATGTAATTGCGGTAATGGGTGAAGCCAAGTTGCAGTACGAACTTCATGAGTACGCTCCCGGTTGCGGGGATGGAATCGGTGCGGCATGGCCCCCAGCCCGATGGGCAGCATCGGCCGCCGCGAAGACAGGGGCGTCGCCTCTGGAAGGGGAGTCTCGATGCTAGCGCCTCGCTCGAATCCAGCCTTCATCCAAGTTGGTGATGCGCCTGCCTGACTGCGCTGTTAACTTGAGCCCGACACTGCAACGGCGTGAGAGGAACAGCAGATGGCCCTGGAAATAGCAGAAAACTTCGATGTAGGCGCACCTATCGACGCCGTGTGGGCGTTCCTGAACGATCCGCAGAACGTCGTCGCCTGCATGCCGGGTGCCAGCCTCAACCGGATCGTCGACGACTCGCAGTTCGTAGGTTCGGTCAAGCTCAAGATCGGCGCAGTGAGTGCCCAGTACCAGGGCACGATCACCTACGTCGAGCGCGACCAGGCCACCTACACCGTCCGCATGCTGGCCGCCGGCAACGAGCGCGGAGGCGGAACCGTCAGCGGGACCATCCTCACCCGCCTCGAGGCGCTGACGCCCGGCTCGACCCGCATCGCCTGCCAATCCAGCGTCGACCTCACGGGCAAGATCGTGCAGGTCGGCCGCGGCATGATCGAGGGGGTTTCGGCCCAGATCATCAAGAAATACGTCGGCAACGTGCGCAGCCTGCTCGAGACGTCACGCGCCGAGGCGACCGCCGCGCCGGCCGATGGCGGCCCTGCCGTCGCCGCTCAGGGCGATCCGGGCATGAATGCAGCCCCCGCCACGAGCAGCGCTCCGCCGCCCGCAAGGGAAGACTCGATCAACGTGCTGGCGGTCGTCTTCAAGGTCTTCATCGATCGCATCGCCGGCTTCTTCCGCCGCATCCTCGGGCGGGCCTGAGTCGGCGACGGGGAGAACCCTCGGTGTCCGGCAGATCGACTACCCTGGGCCTGCAGGCCCTGTCCGAGCTCGCGCTGGCATCGTCGTTCGGCAGCGCGCGCTCGCCTTTCGACCATCCCTCCTGCCTGTTGATCGCGCTCGATGACGGCCCGTCCGGCGATCCCGCCGACTGGCCACGCCTTGCCCGCTGGCTCGTGACACAGACCTGCCCGGTGATCGGCATCGGCTCCGGGCCGAGCGAAATCGCCGACGCTTGCGACGCCGTCGTCGCCGATGCAAGCGCTGTCGGCGCGCTGGTCGCCAACATCGAGCGCGCACCGATCGCCGCGATGACCCTGGTGCAGGTCCTGCGCGCCACCGCGCAGATGTCGGCGGCCCATGCGCTGGCAATCGAGTCGCTGGCCTACTCGGTGCTGCAGGCCGGCCCGGAATTCCGCCGCTGGTCGGCAGAGCATCCGCCGGCGCCCGGGACGATCCCGTCGGACGACGGCCCGGCGGTGAAGATCGAACGCAGGGGCGCCAGCCTGCTGCTGCAGCTCAATCGACCATCGAGCCGTAACGCGATGACGGTGGAGATGCGCGATGCGCTGGTCGAAGCCTTCGAACTTGCGGCAACCGACGACGACATCGGCTTCATCGCGATGTCCGGCGCGGGCGCCTGCTTCAGCACCGGCGGCGCGCTGGAGGAGTTCGGCACCGCAGGAGATCCGGCCAGTTCCCACGTGATCCGCAGCATCCGGCTCCCGGCGGCCGCGTTGCTGCGCTGCAGGGCGGCCACGCATTTCCACGTCCATGGCGCCTGCATCGGATCCGGCATCGAACTCCCGGCCTTCGCGCGCCGGCTGACCGCCAGCCCCGGCGCATTCTTCCAGTTGCCCGAGATCCGCTTCGGGCTCATCCCCGGGGCCGGCGGCTGCATCTCCATCCCGCGCCGCGTCGGACGCCAGCGCACCGCCTGGCTCGCGCTGTCGGCGCGCCGCATCAACGCCGCCACTGCCCTCGAATGGGGCCTGATCGACGCCATCGAGACGCCCGCCGGCTAGGCGGCATGGAGCACGCGGCCACCTCCCATGGTCAGGCGCACGCGGACCGAAGCGGGATCTTCGAACACACTGTCCCATGCGCGGTCGAGCACGCACAGGTCGGCCACTGCACCGGCCGCCAACGGTCGGCAAGCACCTCCCGGGCGCAACGGATGCGACCCGAACAGGCGCAGCGCGGCGGCAGGGTCGAGCGCTTCGCCCGCCCCGAGAACGTGGCCGGCCCGGCTCGTGCGGCGGAGGGCGGCGTCGAGCGCACGCCAGGGGTCGGGATCGCCGTAGGGAGCGTCCGAACCTGCGCCGAGCGGAACGCCAGCAGCAACGAAGCTGCGCGCACGGTAGAGATCGGCAATCTCGCGCGGTGAAAGCGCGGCAAGATAGGCATCTCCCCGCTCGTACAGGAAGTGCGGCTGGGTGACCACGTGGACGCCCGCGTCGCGCACCATCGCCACCGCCTCGGGCGATGCCAGCGAGACATGCTCCAGGCGATCCCCGCTGCGCAGGCCGGCAGCCTGCAGGGCGCCGAGGGCGAACATGAGTTCGGCCAGCGTCACGCAATGCACGGCGACAGGCCTGCCGGCCTCGTGGCTGCGTGCGATGCGCGTGCACATCGCGTCGAAGTCCGGCAACGCCGATTCGCGCAGGTGGATCTTGGTTGCGCCGACGGTCAGCCCCGCTCGATTCCACGACGGATCGAGCGCGGAACTGCCCATCATCAGCACGTCCTGCAGCAGATGCCCGCGGTCGCGCTCGCGCGCGAAATGGCGGAATTCGGCCAGCGCGTTGTCCGGGCCGGCATCGGTGATGCCGGTGATGCCCAGCCGCGCCAGCCGCAGGCTGGCCTCGCGCAGGCCCGGCATGGCACCGCCCAGCCGCGCCCGCAGCCAGCCGTCGGCACCATAGAGCCGGCCGGTGGGGCCGCCATCGCGACGCTCGAACGGATCGTCCGCGTGCGCTGCTTCCGCCACGCCGAGGCGGCGCAAGCCCGCCGAATTGAAGATCCACAGTTGCCCGCTACGGTGCTGGATGCGCACCGGACGCCCGGGCACCAGACGATCCAGCCAGGCGCGGTCGATGTCGCCTGCCACCGACTCATGGTAGCCCACGCCGCGTATCCAGCCCTCGCCCGCCTGCGCGGCGTGCGCGACGAGCGCATCGGCGAGTTCGCCGGCATCGCGCACCCGCGGCGGACCGCAACACACCGAGTCGATCGCGGCGGCATAGGCCAGGAGGTGGAGATGATGGTCGTGCAGACCCGGCAGCACCGCGGCGCCGGCGGCATCGAAAACCTCTTCGCCGCGCTGCGGATGCAGATCCGGCGACACCGCGGCGATCCGTTCGCCGTCGATGCGGATGGCGGTGCGTGTCGCGCCACGCAGGCAGGCGTCGGTGATCAGCATCCCAGCAGCTTGGCCAGCGCCGCATTGTCCGCCCCGTGGGCGCGAGCGCGTCGCACGATGGCCGGCGGCACCGGCCGGCAATCTTCCACGCCGGCATGCCGCGCCTGTCGCCGCCAGCGCGCCGCCTGCTCGCGCAGCGCGTCGCCGTCTGACGGACGTTCCCAGTCGGCGCAATGCGCGACGACGTCACGCATCGCCAGCGAGATCATGACGCCACCGCCGGCGGCGTGCGCACACCACGCCGCGAGCGCGGCGTGCAGGCCGGTGAGCGGATCGGCGATGGCGTCGCCGCAGAAAGCCCAGCCCTCGCCGGCGTGCGCCAGCAGCGCGGACAGCCCACCCGCCACGCCGGCATCGTCGCCGAACGCCACCCAGTTCGCCGCCGGCTCGTCGCGTCCATAACCGGTGATGCTGATCCAGCTCAGCCCGGGCCGGGCTGCAATCAGCGCCTCGGCCTCCAGCCCGAGGTGGGCGAGCGCGCGCGGGCGCGACGCCTCGATGACGATGTCGGCCCATTCCACCAGTCGGCGCAGGCAGGCGATGTCCGCTGCGCTGCCGAAGTCGAGCGCGACGCACTGCTTGCCGGCATTGACCAGATCGAAGAAAGCCGCGTTGCCCGCCCGCGCGCCATCCGGTCGCCGGGTGCTTTCGACCTTGACCACCTGCGCGCCGAGCTGGTGCAGGAGCTGGCCACACAGCGGTCCCGCCCACAGCGAGGACAGGTCGAGCACGCGCGGCGCCCGCCCGCCCCGTGCCTCCGGCGCGCGCTCGCCATGGCGGCGGACGCGGCACCAGGGCACCGCGACTGCCGGCAGCACCGCATCGGCAACGGGCAGACCCATCATGCGCCCGCGCTCGACCACGGCGTGCGCCTGCCGGGTACGCAGCACCGCAGCCAGCGCCTCCCAGTCGTCGAGTCCGTCCTGCTCCAGCCAGGCCGGCAGCAAGGCCCGGTCCTCGGCACGCGCAAGGCTGAGCGCGAGCATTCCGTCGGCCGTCTGCAGCAGCCGGCAGGCGCCGCCGGCCGAAGTTCGCCCGCGGCGGCCCAGGCCAAGAAGGGCGGCGCGATGCGCGAGCATCGCACCGCCCTGGCGCCATGCTGCCGGAAGCACCCCGCCGGCGGCATCAAGCGCCTGCAGCACGCCGTCGGCACAGGCCGCGACCGGCGCGGGTGACATGCACCCGGGCAGGCCGGCGGTGCCTGTCAGCCACATCAATCCACTGCGCGCCCAGGCCATGCCTGGGGAAATGTCGGGCGGCCCCTCCCGCACGCGGACCATCCCGCCCAGCGAGGACAGCAGACTGGCCGCATAGCGGCTGGCGCAGCCCGCACCCACGAGCGTGAAGCCGCGCCCATCAAGAAGCGCCGGCGCGGTCTCCGCGATGGCCGCGCGGGACGGCTGCATGGCAGCTCAGGCCGAAAGCTGGTCGCGCAGCACGCGCCGCAGCATCTTGCCCATTTCGTTGTAGGGCAGATGCTCGCGGAAGCTGATCACGGCCGGCACGCGGGACGAGCGCAGGCGCTCGCGCACCCAGTCGCGCAACTCGGCCTCGGCCACCTGCGCGCCCGGAGCGAGCACCACAGCGGCGCCGACCGTCTCGCCCCATTCGGTGTCCGGAACCGCCACCACCGCGACATCGGCGATGGCCGGGTGCCGGCGCAGCACGTCCTCGATCTCGCCCGGCGAGATGTTCTCGCCGCCGCGCACGATGACGTCGTCCGCCCGGCCGTCAAGATACAGAAACCCGTACGTGTCCATGTAGCCGCGGTCGCGGGTCGGGAACCAGCCATCCGCGTCCAGCAGGCTGCCGACGCCGAGGTATTCGCCTGCCACCTGCCCGCCACGCACGAACACGTCGCCCACTTCGCCCGCCGGCAACGGCGCGCCGTCCTCGCCGCGGATCTCGATCTGCACCGCATCGATCGGCCGGCCGACCGAATGCAGGCGCTTGCGTACCGCCGGGTCGGCGCTGTTAAAGCCTTCACGATGGCCTTCGGGGTCCAGCAGCGCGATGGTGGAACTGGTCTCGGTCAGACCGTAGGCGTTGGTGAAATCCACCGTCGGCCACAACTGCATCGCCCGCTCGATGACCGGCGCCGGCATCTTGCCCCCCCCGTAGGCGAGGGCACGCAGGGCCGGCAGCGCCGGATCGGCGCCCGAGGCATCCACATGCTCGATGACACGGGCGAGCATGGTGGGCACGACGAACGCGTTGGTCACGCCTTCGCGCCGGCAGGTCTCGAGCCAGGCCTGCCCGTCGAAGCTGGGCAACTGGACCATGTGACGGCAGGCATAGATGGAGCTCAGGATCGCCGAGATGCCGGCGATGTGATAGGGCGGCACGGCCACCAGCGTGGCGTCGCGCTCGTCGGCCGCGCCGAACTCCACCGTGCCGAGGATGTAGCTCATCAGGTTCTCGTGGCGCAGCACGGCAGCCTTCGGCGCGCCGGTGGTGCCGCTGGTGAACAGTTGCACCGCCACCGCGGACGCGTCGGCCAGGGCCGGCTCGTCGCTGACGGACTGCCCGTCGCAGGCATCGCGCAGAATCTGCTCGCGGTCTGTCACGGTGAAGCCGGCAGGGATGTTGACGCCCTCCAGCAGCGCGGGATCGGCAACGAGCCAGGCCGGCTCGATGCGCACCAGCAGGGCCTCGATTTCCGGCTTGGTGAGGCGGTAGTTCATCGGCACGTAGGGAATGCCGGCGCAGGCCGCCGCATACAGCGCCACCGGTGCGGCGAGGCTGTTGACGTCGAGCAGGCCGACATGGCGGCAGCCGCTTGCGCGGATCCGCGCGCCTGCGCGGCGTGCCGCCTGCAGCAACTCCGCGTGGCTCATCGAGCGCTCGCCGCAGGTCACGGCGATGCGATCGGGATGGCATTCCGCCGCCATCTCCAGCGTCATCAGGATGTTCATGCGCTCAGTCCGATGAAGGCAGCGCCTTCGCCTGCTTGACATCGAGCGGCACGCCGTCGATCGACAGGCTGCCGCGGCCGCCCTTGGTGCACAGCAGCTCGAAGCGATCGGCGGCATCGACGTAGCGCTTGCCGACCAGCGTGCCCTGCACGAATGCCTGGCTGGGAGCCGCGCCGGCGGGTTTGTCGACGGTCAACGCAAGCATGCCGGCGCCGCCGCATTCCAGGCTCACCTCCACTGCCGCCGCCCGAACGACCATCACTTCGGTGTCGCACACCGCGCTCTTGAGCCGCGACCCTGCCTTCAATGTGTTCATTTTCTGCATCCTCGAATGATCAAGGGGTTGTCGGGAGCTGCCGTGCCACCTGCGGCGAAGCGATGACGCCTCGCCCGGGGCATCCGTGGAGCCGATTCTGTGCGATGCCGGATGGCCGATTCAACGCCTGTCCGGGGCCCTGACCTGAATTGCGCCCGAATAGGCCGGATCAGAACTTTTGCGCCGGGCCGGGGGCTGCCGAATCTTTCTATCTTCCACTCTGCGTGCACTCCGGCGCCGATCGGGATGGCCGATCCGGGCTCATCCGGGCACGACATCGGGACTCCTGGAGACGAGACAAGACATGACCAATCAGACACTTCCTCCGCTGGCCAGCCTGCGTGTGATCGAGAGCTCCATCCTCGGCCCCGCTGCAATCACCACTTCCCTGGCCGACCTGGGTGCGGAGGTGATCAAGGTGGAGACGCCGTCCGGCGACTACATCCGCGAGATGACCTGGCCGATCATCGAAGGCGTTTCGCTGATGCATTACCACCTCAACCGCGGCAAGAAGAGCATCACCCTCGACCTCAAGACCGAAGCGGCGCGCGAGATCTACCGCGAGCTGGTGCGGGGAGCCGACATCGTCATCGAGGCGTCCAGGCCGGGCGCGCTCGCACGCTACGGGCTGGGATACGAAGATCTGCGCAGCATCAACCCGCGGATCGTGTTCTGCACCGTGTCGGGTTATGGCATGACCGGCCCCTACAAGGACATGCCCTCCCACGGCATCGCCTACGACACCTGGAGCGGCGTGGTGAAACCGGCGTACGACGAGGAAGGCTTCTGCTACATCCCGGAGCACGTCGGCATCGGCATCAATGCCGCGCCGCTGTTCGGTGGCCTGGCGGTGCTCGCCGGCGTGATCCGCGCACGCGCGACCGGCCAGGGCTGCTTCATGGAGCTGGCCCAGAGCGATGCCTCCGCCGCCTTCGACTGGTATCGCAGCGAGAGCCACATGGCCTACGCACGCCCCGAGGACGTGGTGACCGGCAACAAGGCCGACAATTACGTCCGCCGCCCGGTGGCGACCGCGGGCATGAAGGAAGGCGTGCGCTACCAGCTCTACGCGAGCGCCGACGGTCATGTCCTGTTCATGGCGTCCGAGCAGGCGTTCTGGAAGAACTTCTGCGCCGGCGTCGGCCGCATGGACCTGTTCGACAGGTGGCCGGGGTCGAAGTACGCCGACCATGCGCGCGGCAACCGCGAGCTGCAGGCGATCCTGCGCGACATCTTCCGCACGCGCACCACCCGTGAATGGCTCGACTTCGGCGTCGAGTTCAACACCCCCATCGCGCCGGTCAACACGCCGGCCAACATTGTGGACGACCCCCAGTTCAAGGAGCGCTTCCACCTCCTGCCGCACGCCACGCACGGTGCCGACATGCTTCCCTTCCCGGTCAGGTTCGTGGACGAGGCAGAGACCATGCCCGACCGCGCGCCCACCGTGGGCGAGCACAGCGAGGCGGTGCTGCGCCAGGTGCTTGGCTACGACGCGGCGCAGGTCGCCGCACTGCGCCAGGCCGGCGCCCTCGGCTGAGCCGTCAGGCAATGACACACGAGCGGCCGGATCGGATACCGCACGGCCCGGGCGGGCCGCGCACTGCCACCTAGAATCGGATCGTCCAGGGCAGGAACAAACGCCCTGCCCGATCCTGAAATCCATATGCCGGAGACATCGACACATGAACAATCCCCTTCACACCCCGCTGTGCGACAAGCTCGGCATCGAGTATCCGGTCGTCGCCTTCACCCACTGCAAGGATGTCGCGGTGGCAGTGATCAATGCCGGCGGCTTTGCCGTGCTGGGTGAAGCGCTGCACACGCCGGACCAGATCGCCTCGGACATCCGCTGGATCCGCGAACGCATCGGCGGCAAGCCTTTCGGGATCGACCTCGTGCTGCCGTCGTCGGTGCCAGAGGAAAAGACGGTCGACGAACTGCTGGCGATGATTCCGCCGCAGCAGCGCGAGTTCGAGCAGCAGATCAAGCGCAAGTACGACGTGCCCGCCCCCAAGATCGCGCCCGACATCCACCACTGGGGCGGGCTCGACCAGAAGCGCGCGCTCGACCAGCTCGAAGTGATCTTCGACGAGCGCGTGCCGGTGTTTGCTTCCGGCCTGGGTTCCCCGGCCTTCCTGCTCAAGCGCGCGCATGAGCTCGGCATGCAGGTGTGGGGCCTGGTGGGCAAGCCGCGCCAGGCAAGGCGGCAGATCGAAGCCGGCACCGACGTGATCATCGCGCAGGGCTTCGATGCCGCCGGCCATACCGGCAACATCGGCACCTTCTCCATCGTGCCGCAGGTGGTCGATGCCGCGCGCGGCACCGGTGTACCGGTGATCGCAGCCGGCGGCGTGACCACCGGCCGCCACCTCGCCGCCGCCCTCGCCCTCGGCGCGGACGGGGTGTGGACCGGCTCGCTGTGGCTGACCTCGCGCGAATCCGACGTGAACATGCCGCTCAAGGAGCGCCTGCTGGAAGCCGAGACCGAGGACACGATCTATTCGAACTGCATCTCCGGCTACACCATGCGCACCACCCGCTGCCCCTGGCACGACGAGTGGATGAGCGACGCCGCCCCGGCGGTGCTCAAGCCGCCGCTGCAGATGATCCTGTCGTCGAACTACATCCAGGGTTCGCTCGACTACCAGCGCAAGGACCTCATGACCGAGGCCGCCGGCCAGGGCATCCACTACGTGAAGGAGATGAAGCCTGCGCCCCAGATCCTGTCCGATCTCGTCGAGGAGGCACTCGATGTCTTCGACCGTTTCGCCGGGTGAGCCCCCCTTCCGCGAAGGCTTCGCGCCCGCGCTGTGCACCGTCGAGGCCGAATGTGACGGCGGCCGCCCGATCGAAGGCACGCATTTCGCCGGGCGCCAGTCCTTCACTGGCCGCCTGACCGGGCACTACCGCGACTACGGCCCCTATCCCTGGCGCTGGTACCTGCTGGCCTCGCTCACGCGCAAGCCCGAAGGTTTTGCCCAGGATGCGGTCTGGTGCGACGCCGCAAGCCTGTATCTGGTGTCCGATCCTGGTCGGACGATCGAAGAAGTTCTGCCCACGGAGTAAGCAATGCGAATCGTCGTCTGCGTCAAGGAAGTGCTGGATCCGGCCGCCGTCAATAACTACGCGCTCGCCGGCGGACTGAAGATGGGAGCGGACGGCCGTCATCCCGACGTCGCCGCGATCCCGCGGCTGATCAACGGCTACGACGAGCAGGCACTGGAAGCGGCCCTGCGCCTGCGTGACGCCGGCGTGGAATGCCGCATCGTGGCGCTCACGATCGGTGCCGATGCCGGCGCGATGCTCAAGCAGTGCGCCGCACTGGGCGCCGACGAGATCGTCGCCATCGACGCGGGCGGCCGCGAACTGGACAGCGCCGGCATCGCGGCAGTCCTCGCCGCGTGGATCGGCCGCAGTGGCGGCGCCGACCTCATCCTCTGCGGCCGCCAGGCTTCGGACGACGACCAGGGCGTGGTGCCGCTGCTGCTCGCCGAGCGCCTCGGCCATGCCGTCACCACGCTTGCCCGCGACGTCCGCCATGGCGCCGACGGCCTGACCGTGACGCGCGCGACCCCGGAAGGCGACGAAGTCGTGCGCGGGCAACTGCCGGCGCTGGTGACCGTCAGCAACGAGCTGGGAGCACCGCGCTTTCCGACCGCCAAGGCCAAGATGGCTGCGCGCAAGATGAGCGCGGAGGTCATCCCCCTCGACAGCCTGGAACTCGACCCGGCCGCGCTCACCGCGAGCATCCGGCTGCAGCGCCAGTTCGTGCCGAAGATCCAGGGCAATTGCGAGTTCATCAGCGGCTCGCCGGCCGACATCGCACGCGAGCTGATGGCGCGCATCCGCGCCGCCTGAAACCGCCCTGCACCCTCCATCCGGGCGGGAATGCCGTGGCATTCCCGCCTGTCGTGCGTTTGCGCGCCGGCGACCCTGCCCGCGGCAGCCCGCCCTTCAGGCCAGCGGCGCCACGCCGCTCAGCAGCAGGCGCATCAACTCGGTCTGGCGCGTGACGCCGGTCTTGGCGAATACGCCGCGCAACTGGCAGCGCGCGGTGTTGCGGCTGATGCCGAGTTCCTCGGATGCGTCTTCCACGGTGAGTCCTTCCAGCAGCTTGAGCACCAGGGTGGACTCGGCCGGCGTGAGGCCGTAGAGGCGCTTGAGGATGCTCAGCGATGCCTGCGACTTCTGCTCGACGTCGCGGATGATGACGATCACTGCAGGCCGGTCGGACGATTCCGACCACTCCGTCACCGGTGCCGTGCGGACCACGATGCCCAGGTTTGGCCGGCCCGACTTGCGGCTCAGGGACATGCCCGACACGAGATGCGGACTGGGCGAGCACTCGCTCCTGATCGCCCGGTCGATCAGCGCATGCATTTCCTTGTTCTCGCTGCCGAATGCGGCATGCAGCGTTCCGTTGATCGTGGACAGCCCGTCGCGTTCGGCCAGGATCGCGGATGCGGCGTCGTTCATGCGCAGGATCTTGCCCTTCTTGTCGAGGATCACTGCCCCCACGGACAGTCGTTCGAGCGTGCCGGCGTAAAGCGTGCGTTCGGCTTCGGTCACATCCAGCAGGCTGCGCAGCTTCACCGCACTCTTGATGTGCGGCACCAGCAACTGGCAGAGCGCACGGTCGGCGTCGTCGAACGGCGCACCCGTGGACGAGCGGCTCGCCCGGAAGCGGCAGCTCGGTTCGTCGCCATCGCCGATGTCCGCGCCGAGGTAGTAGCGGATTCCGAGCGGCGCGAGAAATTCCTGGAAGATCGCGCTGCGCAGCCAGTCCTCCTCGCGGACGACCTCGTCCACCGTCACCACACGGTCCACCGGCAGATTCACGAACGGATCGACGGCATAGAAGAAGGTGTTGTAGGCCTCGGCGATCTCCGGGCGCGCCTGGCCGGCGAATACCACCTGCCAGGACCGGTCCGGCGACGGCGAACGCAGGATCATCGACACGTAATTGGCGTCGAGGCGCTGGCGCAGGGCCTCCAGGAAGCCGGTCCAGGGTGTCGGTTCGCGCGTGCCGTCATAGATCTGGTGCACCAGGCCGTCGTACTCGACAAGGCTCAGTCCGGATTTCCGGAACAGCGCGTCGAAATCCGTTCCACTCATGAGCAGGTTTCCTCGCAATGCTTCACTTTCGCGACACTCCGCCAGCAGTCGGGTACAAGCAGGGGAGGCATCGGCACTCGCGCCGGAACGCGCAACCGGACGAAGGAGCATAGGCGCCGATGCAGCGCGCCTCCTTGACCTTTCTCAACGCGCAGTGCCGACGGGATGCGCACGAAGGGTCCTGCCGCCGCAGATGCCTTCGTCGCCGCCGGCCCGCTGTCCACAAATGACTTCCGCCCATCACCAAATCATGCGATGCCGCGTCTCCCGCACCGGCATAACGTGCAGCCATGGCCACGGACAAGCGCGCAGGACGGGGATCCCGGCGCTGCCCGCCAGGCCGCATCCGAATTCATCGAAGGGGTCATGAAATGGATCAAGCAATCGCCGTCGTCGGCGGCACGGGAAATCTGGGGGCCGCACTCGCCCGCCGCTGGGCCAAGGCCGGAAAGTCCGTGATCATCGGCTCGCGCCAGGCCGAAAAGGCGCACGAAGCGGCCGCCCGTCTCGGCGCCGAACTGGGCGTGACCGTGCGTTCGGCCAGCAACGTCGACGCCGCGCGCGCAGCCGACATCGTCGTGGTGACGGTGCCCTTTGCCTCCCAGGCCGGCGTGTTGGAGGAAATCGGTCCGGTGGTCCAGGGCAAGCTCGTGATCGACACCACCGTTCCGCTGGTGCCGCCCAAGGTTGCACGCGTGCAGCTTCCGCCGGAAGGCAGCGCCGCGCAGCGCGCACAACATTTGCTCGGCAGCGACGTGCGCCTGGTATCCGCCTTTCACAACGTGGCTGCGCACAAGCTCGCGACCGACCAGCCGGTGGACTGCGACGTGCTCGTGTTTGGCGACGACAAGGCCGCCCGCAGCGTCGCCGTCGAGCTGGCGGACTGTGCCGGACTGCGCGGACTGCACGCCGGCGCGCTGGCGAACTCCGCCGCCGCCGAAGCGCTGACCTCGATCCTGATCTTCATGAACAAGACCTACCGCATCGATGGCGCGGGCATCCGCATCACCGGCCAGCTCGATTTCAGCGCGTCGGCCGACTGATCATGTCCCCCCGGGATTCGCCCGCTGTCCGGGCACACCTGGCCGGCAGGATCTCGGGCGCCGCAGGCGCGCGGCAGTTTCCGACTGGAGGAGCAGGAAGATGAGCTGCTGGGCCTTGCTCGCATTGAAACCGCCACCTCTGGGCAAGACGCGGCTATCCGGGCTGCTGCCCGGAGCCGAGCGCGAACATCTTGTCCTGGAGATGTTCGACCGCGTGATCAACGCCCTGCAGTCCGCGCGGGAGATCGACCACATCGCCGTCGTCACGCCCGAACCCGGCCTGCTGCCGCGCGGCGTGGTCGCGGTGGCCGACCCCGGCGCCGGTCTCAACCACGCACTCGACGCCGGCCGCCGCGAGATCACCGCGCGGGGTGCGCGCGAGCTGCTGGTGCTGCATGCCGACCTGCCCACCCTCACCAGCCGCGAGGTGGACGTCTTCGTGCGCCAGGGCCGCCGCACCGGACTCGCCCTTGCACCCGACCACCACCGCCAGGGCACCAACGGCCTCGTGCTCTCGCTGCCGAGCGCATTCGGCTTCCGCTTCGGCACTGCCAGTCTTGCGCTGCACCTCGGAGAGGCGCGGCGCTGCGGGCTCGATGCGACGCTCAGCGTTCTCCCCGGCTTTGCCCATGACATCGACGAGCCGGCGGACCTGCAACACCTTCCCCGTAGTAGCAGCGGCTGCCGCCGCGCGCCCCTTCCAGCACCCCGGAGTACACCGAGATGGACAGCAAGCCCGAAGATCTTCTTGCCCTTGCACTCGACGGAGCGCGGCTGAGCGACGCGCAGATCCACGTCATCGCCGCCGGCGCAGCCACCGACGCATTGCTGGCCTGTGCCGAAAGGCTGACCTTGAAGGGACACGGCCACCTGGTCGGCCACTCGCGCAAGGTCTTCATCCCGGTGACGCGCATGTGCCGCAACGCCTGCGGTTATTGCACCTTCGTCGCCCCGCCGCGCTCCGGCGCGGCTGTGTTCATGCACGAAGAGGAAGTGCTGCAGATCGCTCGCGCCGGTGCCTCCGCCGGTTGTCGCGAAGCCCTGTTCACCCTCGGCGAGAAGCCCGAGCTGCGCCATCGCGCCGCACGCGATGCGCTGGATGCGATGGGCCATGCGAGCACCATCGCCTACGTGGCAGCCCTCGCCGAGCGTGTCTTCCGCGAAACCGGCTTGCTGCCGCACATCAATGCCGGCAACCTCGACGCCGACGAATTCGCGTTGCTGCGCCCGCATGCCGCGTCCATGGGGATCATGCTGGAGAGTGCTGCGGAACGTCTGGGCGAACGCGGGCAGGCACACTGGAACTGCCCCGACAAGGCGCCCGCTGCGCGCCTTGCCACCCTCGAGGCTGCTGGCAGGCAGCGCGTTGCGATGACCAGCGGCATCCTCGTCGGCATCGGCGAAACGCCTGCCGAACGAGTCGAGGCGCTGCTTGCCCTGCGCGCCGTGCATGAGCGCCACGGCAACCTGCAGGAAGTCATCGTGCAGAATTTCCGCGCCAAGCCGCGCACGCGCATGGCTCACGCTGCCGAGCCGGGCGTGGCGGAGCACGCGCGCGCGATCGCGATGGCGCGCATCGTCTTCGGTGCGCAGATGTCCATCCAAGCGCCGCCCAACCTGCGCCCCGGCGCACTCGACGCGCTGATTGCCGCCGGTGTGAACGACTGGGGCGGGATTTCGCCGGTCACGATCGATCACGTCAATCCCGAGGCGGCATGGCCGGAACTCGAGCAGCTTGCGCAGGAAACGCGTCGATGCGGCCGCCAGCTCGCCGAAAGACTGGCGATCGTTCCCGCCTTCGCCCGCGAGGCCAGCCGCTGGACCGAAGGCGACATCCGCCGGATCGTGCTCCGCAGTGCCGACGCGGCAGGCTGGGTCCGCGAAGACGAGTGGCTGGCCGGGGCGGGAATGAAGCCCGCCGAGCACCTCGCCCAGCTCGTCACCACCGCGTCGCGGCAGCAGGCGAGTCCCGCCATCGCAAGGACGCTCGCACGCATCGCGGCCGGGATCACACCCGACGAAGACGAACTCGCGCATCTCTTCACCGCGCGCGGCGGCGATTTCGCTGCCATCGTGGGCGCTGCCGACACGCTCCGTGCCACGGTGGTCGGCGATGCGGTGTCCTATGTGAATAACTGCAACATCAACTACACGAACATCTGCCAGCATCGCTGCGGTTTCTGCGCGTTCGCCAAGAGCCACGCCGCCAGCACCATGCGCGGACCGGCCTACACCCTGGATGCCGATGAAGTGGCGCAGCGGGCTCGCGAGGCGTGGGACAGGGGCGCGCGCGAAGTCTGCATGCAGGGCGGGATCCATCCGCATTACGACGGCGACACCTACCTCGCCCTGACGCGCGCGGTGAGGGCGGCGCTGCCCGCCATGCACATCCATGCCTTTTCGCCGCTGGAAGTCCTGCACGGCGCCCGCTCGCTCGGCCTGCCGGTTGCCGACTATCTCGGTCGCCTGCGCGACGCCGGACTGGGCTCGCTGCCCGGCACCGCTGCCGAGATCCTGGACGACGAGGTACGGGCGATCATCTGCGCCGACAAGCTCGACACCGCCGAGTGGCTCGATGTCATGAGGGCTGCGCATCAGCTCGGGATACGGAGCACGGCGACGATCATGTTCGGCCACGTCGACGGAGCCGTGCATTGGGCCCGCCACCTGCTGCACATTCGCGGGCTGCAGGCGGAGACGGGCGGCTTCACCGAATTCGTTCCGCTACCCTTCGTGCACATGGAATCGCCGCTGTGGCACAAGGGCCGCGCGCGCTCGGGGCCTTCACTGCGCGAAGCGATCCTCATGCATGCGGTGCCGCGCCTGGTGTTCGGCAACCTGCTGCCCAACATCCAGACATCATGGGTGAAGATGGGACGGGAAGGCGCAGCCCTGTGTCTGCGCGCTGGCGCCAACGACCTGGGCGGCACGCTGATGTACGAATCGATCACGCGCTCGGCCGGCGGCATCAACGGCGAGCTGATGAGCGACGACGACATGCGCGCGATCGCCGCCCGGGCCGGCCGCCCCTTGCGTCGGCGCACGACCACTTACGGCCCGGTGCCCGACCCGGTGGAGGATTCATCGATCGCGGTGCCGACGGTGGATAGGCACGCCGGCCAGGTCGTGGGATGTTGATACAGCCCCAGGCCGCATGCGCGCTTTTCCGGCTGCGGTAAGGCAATGCCTGCCGTCGGCCGGGCTGCTGCCCGGAGCACGCCTGCGCGTGCTCCGGCGCTCATCTCCCGGTCACATCCCCTGATAGATCGGCCCCTCGCCGCCCTGCGGCACCACCCAGTTGATGTTCTGGGTCGGGTCCTTGATGTCGCAGGTCTTGCAGTGCACGCAGTTCTGCGCGTTGATCTGCAGCCGCGGGCCGGCGTCTTCCTGCACGATCTCGTACACCCCGGCCGGACAGTAGCGCTGCTCGGGCGCGTCGTACTTGGCGAGGTTCACGCTGATCGGCACCTAGGCATCCTTGAGCTGCAGATTGCAGGGCTGGTCTTCCTCGTGGTTGGTGTTGGACAGGAACACCGAGGACAGGCGGTCGAAAGTCAGCACGCCGTCGGGCTTGGGATAGGCGATCTTC
>JAFEFC010000023.1:0-576 GCA_018240785.1 Pseudomonadota bacterium
CAGCTTCGAGAAGATCCGCGTGAAGTCCTCCTCGCCCGCCTTGGCACGGGTGCCGCGCATCGGGTCGTCGGCGAGAAAGCCCGCGTCGGCCCGCGCCCAGTCCTCGTCGGTGAAGTGCGCCAGGATCAGCGGCAGCACTTCGCGCTCCTCGAGCAGCATGTGCTCGCGGTAGAAGGTCGCGTACGCGTCGAAGGCCGCCTTGAAGGCGTCGAAGCCGCCCGCCTCGCCGTGCACGTACTGCCCGAGCGCCGCCTCCAGCGCCTTGATGCGCGCGTCGGCTTCCTGGTGTTCGCGCGCCAGGCGCTCGAGCGCCTGCGCGCCTTCGCTCGTCTTGAGCTTGAGCGGCCCGAACAGGTACGCGTCCTCCTTCGGGTGGTGGCGCTTCTCCGGGTAGGCGTCCAGGTAATGCACCATCGCCTGCAACAGCTTGTAGTCCGGCTGCAGCCGCCCGGCGCCGATCTCCCCGATCAGGTGCCGGATGGCGTGGATGATCGCCGCCAGCGACTGGTGTTCGTCCATCAGGATGCGCATCGCTTCCATCTTTCTCTCTCCTTGTCCTTCAGGGCCCCGGGTCGC
>JAFEFC010000023.1:758-1153 GCA_018240785.1 Pseudomonadota bacterium
TCCACCAGCAGGATGGACACGCCGCGCCGCCTGAGTTCCGCGATGATGCGGAAGATCTCGCGCACGATCAGCGGCGCCAGCCCCAGGCTCGGTTCGTCGAGCATCAAGAGCTTGGGCTTGGCCATCAGCGCGCGGCCCACCGCCAGCATCTGGCGCTCGCCTCCGGAGAGCGTGCCGGCGAACTGCGTGCGCCGCTCCTTCAGGCGCGGGAACAGCGTATAGACTTCTTCCATCGTCTGCGCGTGATCCCGTTTTCCCATGCGGTAGCGCTGGAAGGCGCCCAGCACCAGGTTGTCCTCGACGCTCATCTCGCCGAAGAGCTCGCGCTTTTCCGGCACGAGGTTCATGCCGCGCGCCACCATGCGCTCGACTTCGGGCACCGATTCGATCGTGCC
>JAFEFC010000023.1:1253-4226 GCA_018240785.1 Pseudomonadota bacterium
GCGCTTCGACCTTGCCGTAGGACACGCTGAGGTCCTTGACCTGCAGCACCGGGTTCCTGGCGTCGTTGTTCGACGCGGCGTTCGTGTTGTTCATCAGTTTCATGCCGGTCTCCCTCAGTCCACGCCGCCCAGGTAGGCTTCGAGCACCGCCGGGTTGCGCTGGATCTCGTCGGGCAGGCCCTCGGCGATCTTCTGCCCGAATTCCATCACCACGATGCGATCCACCAGGCCCATGACGAAGTCCATGTCGTGCTCGACGATGAGGGTGGCCATGCCCTCAGAGCGGAGCTTTCTCAGGAGCTCGCCGAGCGCTTCCTTCTCCTTGAAGCGCAGGCCGGCGGCCGGCTCGTCGAGCAGCAGCAGGCAGGGGTCCGAGCACAGCGCGCGGGCGATCTCGAGGATGCGCTGCTGGCCCAGCGCGAGGCTGCCCGCTTCCTCATACATGTGCTCCTTCAGCCCGACGCGCTCGATCTGCCAGGCGGCTTCCTTCAGGAGGCGCGCTTCCTCGTCGCGGTCCAGGCGCCAGGCCGAGCTGAGCACCCCCTTGTGGCTTCTGAGGTGCGCGCCGATGGCGACGTTCTCGAGCACGGTCATGGTGGGCAGCAGCTTCACATGCTGGAAGGTGCGGCTCATGCCCATGCGGGCGATCTCGCGCGAGTCGTGGCCCGCCACCGGCTTGCCCAGGAAGCGCACTTCGCCCGAGGTCGGGGTGTCGACGCCCGAGATCTGGTTGAACATGGTGCTCTTGCCCGCGCCGTTGGGGCCGATCAAGGCGAGGATCTCGCCCGCGCGCACGGTGAGGCTCATGTTGTTGTTGGCCACGAGCCCCCCGAACTTGCGCGTGACGTCCTTGGCTTCGAGGATGAGTTCGCCCGCCTTCGGCAGTGTTCTCCTCGGCAGGGTCTCGGCATTCGGGTCGATCGTCTTCTGCACGCCCCTGACCGGGACCAGGCGCTTGAGGATGGGCCACAGGCCGTCGCGCGCGCGCTGCAGCACGAGCACCATCATGAGGCCGAACACGATCACTTCGAAGTTGCCGCTGGCGCCGAAGAGCTTGGGCAGCAGGTCCTGCAGCCACTGCTTCAAGACGGTGATGAGACCCGCACCGACCAGCGCGCCCCAGACGTGGCCCGCGCCGCCGACCACCGCCATGAAGAGGTACTCGATGCCGATGTGAAGGCCGAACGGGGTCGGGTTCACGAAGCGCTGCATGTGCGCGTACAGCCAGCCCGAGGCGCAGGCGTGCAGCGCGGCGATGACGAAGATGATCATCCGCGAGCGGGCGGTGTTCACGCCCATCGCTTCGGCCATCACCATGCCGCCCTTCAAGGCGCGGATGGCGCGACCTTCGCGCGAGTCCAGCAGGTTCTGGGTGGTGAACACCGCCAGCAGCAGGAAGGCCCAGATCAGGTAGTAGATCTCGCCACCTTCGTCGAGCACCCAGCCGAAGAGGCTGATCGGGGGCACGCCGGTGATGCCGGTGTGGCCGCCCAGGCTTTCCATGGTGCCGAAGAGGAAGTACAGGCTGATGCCCCAGGCGATCGTGCCCAGCGGCAGGAAGTGGCCCGAGAGCTTCAGGGTGAGCGAGCCCAGCACCACCGCCACCGTGGCGGTGAGCACGAGGCCGATGACGAGCGTGAGCCAGGGCGAGCTGCCCGCCCAGGCGAGCCAGCCGGGCAGGTCCTGCGCGGTGGTGAGCGCGGCGGTGGTGTAGGCGCCCAGGCCCACGAAGGCAGCCTGGCCGAAGCTGGTGAGGCCGCCGACGCCGGTCAGCAGCACCAGGCCGAGCGCGACCATGGCGTAGAGGCCGATGTAGTTCAGCAGCGTGACGTAGAACGGCGACAGCACCGCCGGCACCACGAGCAACAGGGCGAGGAAGGCGCCCAGCACGAGACGGTCGGTTCTCATTCTTCCTCCTCCACGTGGCGGCTGGTGAGCGAGCGCCACAGCAGCACGGGGATGATCAGGGTAAAGACGATGACTTCCTTGTAGGCGCTGGCCCAGAAGGAGGAGAAGGCTTCGAGCAGCCCCACCGCGACCGCGCCGAGCGCGGCGATGGGGTAGCTCGCCAGCCCGCCGATGATGGCGGCGACGAAGCCCTTCAGGCCGATCAGAAAGCCGGTGTCGTAGTAGATGGTGGTGATCGGGGCGATCAGCACGCCGGAGAGCGCACCGATCAGCGCGGCGAGGAAGAAGGTGAGCTTGCCCGCCAAGGAGGGCGAGATGCCCATCAGCCGTGCGCCGACGCGGTTGATCGCGGTGGCGCGCAGCGCCTTGCCGTAGAGGGTGCGCTCGAAGAACTGGTAGAGCCCGACGATGAGCACCAGCGAGGCGACGATGACCCAGATCGTCTGCCCGGAGATCGTCAGCGGGCCCGCTTCGAAGCTCGCTTCGCTGAACGCCGGCGTTCTCTGGCCTTCAGCGCCGAAGAACAAGAGCCCCAGGCCGACCATGGCCACGTGCACCGCGACCGACACGATCAACAGGATCAGCACCGGCGCCGAGGCGATCGGCTGGTAGATGAGCCGGTACATGGCCGGGCCCATCGGCACCACCACCGCCAGCGCGAGCAGCACCTGCACCGCCAGCGGCAGCTCCTTGACCGGCAGCAGCGCCAGCACCGCGGCGAGGATCAGCGGGTAGGCGAGGTTCCAGCCGGCCACGCCGAGGAGCTTGCCGGTGTGGCCCGACTTGAGCGCCGCGGCACCGTCGATCACCGCCACCGCCACGCCCATCGCCACCAGCAGCCACACCGTCGCCGGCACCGCGCCCGATTGCATCATCGCCAGCGTCAGCGCCCCATAGGCCACGAACTCGCCCTGCTGGATGCAGATCACCCGCGTCACCGCGAACACCAGCACCAGCGCCAGCGCCAAGAGCGCGTAGATCGCGCCGTTGGTCAGGCCGTCCTGCGCCAGCATCATTGCTATCGTTGAATCCATTTGTCTCCTCCGTCGAACGCGAGCCCGGCGT
>JAFEFC010000024.1 GCA_018240785.1 Pseudomonadota bacterium
CGTACAGGATTCACCTCGTTGTGCTTCGTTTCCAACAATGGCCTCCTTGCGTACGAGGGGGTCAGTTTCTCGTGTCGCTAGGGGGTCAATTTACGGTGTCGCCTGACACACCGTGCCGTTCTGTCCAATTGCACGACCGTTTGCATACATGAATCTCCCATCCAGGCGAGTAGGGCGGATGAGCCGCAGGCGCTATCCGCCGGATGCATGTGAGGGCACCGACCTTTCGGCGGAAGGGACTTCGCTTTGCCGCCCTGCGCTCGCTGCGTCATGCAGTCCAGCAAGCTGGCTCCTGCCGAGCAAGACCAAGGCTTAGTTCACTGCGGCGGGAGCCCCGCATGCGGATCGTCAACGTTCATGAGGCCAAGACCCATCTGTCGCGCCTGCTCGAAATGGTCGAGCGTGGGGAGGAAGTCGTCATTGCCCGTGCCGGCCAGCCCGTCGCCACGCTCACGGCCTATCGTCCGCCACGGCACAGGATCGCTCCACCGGGGAGCATGAAAGGCCGCGACTGGCTGATGGCCGACGACTTCGACGCGCCGGTCGATGAGCTGTTTTCCTGTCTGCAAGACCCGCAAGGCGAAACCGGCATGCCGGGAGCCAGCCGGTGAGGCTGCTGCTCGACACGCATTTCGCGTTCTGGTGGCAGACCGGCGACCCCCGCGTCACCGAGGAGGTCCGTGCCATGTTGGAAGCTGCCGACGAAGCATTCGTCAGCAGCGTGTCGCTGTGGGAACTGACGATCAAGGCGGGCTTGGGCAAGGCCCGCATCGATCTATCCACTTTTGCGGAGCAGGTCGAATCCATGGGCTTTTCCTGGCTCCCGATCCGGAACGCCCACATCCTCAAGTTTTCGGCCGTGCCGACTTACGACGACCATCGTGACCCTTTCGACCGCCTGCTGGTTGCCCAGTCGATGAGCGAGCCACTCATTCTCCTTACGGTGGACGACAAGCTCGGGCGTTACGGAAGCACTGTTCGGGTCGTTTGAGTTGCAGGGGGGCGGTTCGCAGCGGTCAACGAGTTTCGGCCATTGGCCATTGGCCAAGGCGACACAGGCGGCAAGTCGTCCGCAGTCTCCCTACTGCCCTTGAAACCCATATTGCGTAACTGCGGTATGCTGTGGCCTCGGTAACGAATGGGAGCTTGGCATGGGTGAATGGTCTGACTATTTCGAGGACTTCCCGGAGGAAAACCCAGCGAACTGGGTGAACGGTAAGTTCGACCCTCAACTACGTGAACAGCTCAATCGAGAGGCTGCGCAGCAGGCAGTTGCTAACCTCGAGGTCAGGCAACTGATTATGAACGCCAAGCGCGACAGAAAGGCCAAGGCATTATTTGATACGGCTGTTTGCCCTCAGTGCGGGGAGCACAAACTGAATTCCTACAGGATCAGCGAGACGTTCTACCTTTGTGAGTGCCAGGAATGCGGTATCTATGGCGCAGGCGCAACACATGATGACGCCGTCGCCAAGACGGCTGATTCCATCGGCGAAGGGCTGGATTGGCGCGATGGTTCCCTGTACTGAGTTTGCGTGGTCGATGCAAACTCTCTGGAGGGTTGTTTTTGCATTTGGCGAGGGCGGATGAGCCGCATACGGATTCCGCCGGATGCGTGTGAGGGCGTCGACCATTCTGCGGAAGGTGCTTCGCTTTTCTCCCCTACGCTCGCTGTCCTGTAATTTTGCCTTGGGCGTAGTTCTGGTTCTGAACAGTAACTTGCAAGGCAAGTTGTCCGGCATTCCGATGCGCAAAGCTGTCGCCAAAAATCGATATTGAGCGCAGTAGTGCAGCAGCATCGCGTAGCCCGTAGATAAAAGTGAAAGTGCGGTTGGAAAATCCCGTAAGGAGAGCATCTTGAGTAACGAGACGGTCTGCGGCGTCTTGCTTGAAGATCAGGCCTACACTTTGCTCGGGGAGGCTATTTCTCCCTATGTGCGAGAGGGCCGCATCGGGAAGTTCATCTATTGCGAATCGGCCATTCAGAACGGCAACTTCATTGAGATGCGCTTTCGTCCTGAGCAATGCGATGGAACGATTCAGTGCCCCATGCAGGTCTCCATCCCAGTTCATTTTGTCAAATTCATGGCGACGGGCATCACCGAGCGCCAGCTTGGCTTCCTTTCCGATAAGTAGTGCGTCAAAAGCCATGGCGCCCAACGCCGCGCTCCAGTCGCCCGGTCAAACGCTGCACTTTTGCCCGTCGGCTGAGCTGCGACGCTAGACCACAGGAGGGCAGCCATGCCAGTTGATCTCGGCACTTCCGAACAGATCGCGCGCTACGCATTGGTCGTATCTGCCGCGAGCTTCCTAGTTTCATTCGTCAGTGTGGGTATCGCCGTTTACACTGCGCGTCGAGACAAGGCAGCCATAAGAGCAACAGCCACCTACTACAGCTACGCATCCCCGACGGCGCAAGCAAAGGTCGTAATCAGGATCGTTAATGTTGGTCGTCGCCCACTCGGTCTGCAAGCGCTCATCGGTCTCACCGAGACGGGTGATTGGGTTGGCTGGCAACTCAGTAAGGCCGGCGCACTGATCTTGCCCGAGGCGAACCACCACGAGATTGTTTGGTACAAAACCGACCTTCGCACCGGCCCTGGGTCAGGTCAATGGCTGTTCACTGACTTACGCATCGAAGATGTTGAAGGCACGCGGTATCGAGTCAAGAATGCAAAGAAAAGTCTCCGAAGGTTGCTGGGCTCTTGAGCTTGCCGCCTAACTCAGGTGTTGAACGACAGCTTTCGTCAAAGCTCAACGGCGGCTCCGGGTCGAGTGTTGCCGCCCACGGCACTCGCTTTCCCCACCTCTTGTACCCAAATCTTGAGTCGGCGACAGGCTCAGGCAGCGGATAGACGACGTCGTCCAAGCAGTCTCGCGTGCCGCGTCTCTCTCGTCGCAGTCCTCGATGTTCACCCGAAGCGCCAGCCACCGTGGCTGCCCGCGGCGGCGCCGATGACCACGGCGAGGCTTGCGGCGAGCAGGATGCGGTGCACGCGCAGGATGAGCGCCATCGTGCCGACCGGGTCGCGCTGAGCGCGCGCACGGAACACGCGGTGGAGGACGAGGGGCTCGAGGATGTAGAGCATCACCGCGAGGATCGTCCACACTGCCACCGTGCCGTGCATCCACCACCACTGAAGCGGATCGGTGAAGCGGCTCCAGGCGTCGAGGCGCGAGGTCAGCCACAGGCCGGAGAGGCCCGCCAGCAGCACGCTCCAGCGTGCGATGGCGGCGAAGCGGTGCTCGAGGGCTTCGAACAGCTCGAGTTGCTGGCGGTTGTCGGGCAGGCCGCGGCAGGCCGGCAGCAGCACCAGGGTGACGAAGGCCACGCCGCCGATCCACAGCACGATGGCGAGCAGGTGCAGGGCGCGCGCGATGGCGAAGTCGTTGAGGTCGGTCATCGACGTGCAGGCGGCGATCGGGCGGAAAAAGGGGGCGCCGCCGCCTACCTCATTCGAATTCGACCACCACCTGCCCCGCCTGGACGTTGTCGCCCTGGGCGACCTTCAACGCGGCGATGCGGCCGGCGATGGGGGCGCTGATGTTGGTTTCCATCTTCATCGCCTCGAGCACCATCAGCGGGTCGCCGACCTGCAACTGCTGGCCGGGCTGGGCGATGAGGCGGACGACGATGCCCGACACCGGGCTGCGGCACACCTTGTCCTCGCTGACGGTGGAGGCTGCCGCGCTGGTGGCGGGAGCGGGCGGCGGGGTGGCGACGCTGCCGGCGAGCACGGCGGAGCCGACCGGGTAGGCCGGCGGCAGAGTGGTGACGTCGGCTTCGGCGACTTCCACGTCCACGTCGAAGGTCTTGTCGTTGATGGTGATCCTGAGTTTCACGGCGGAATTCCTTTCAATGCACGCGATGCGAGGCCTGGATGTGCACCCGGCCGACCTGCGCCCAGGTGGCCGAATGCACCAGGCGGACCTGGCGGATCTTCGCGCGCACGCCGAGGAAGGCGGCGATGGCGGCGGAGATGGCGAGCAGTTCTTCCTCGGTGATGGATGCGTCGGCAGTAACGGGCGCTGGCGCGACCGGTGGTGTCACGTGCGGCGCGAGGGCCTGAAGTTGCGTTTCGAGTTCGCCGACGCGTGCTGCCAGGCTGCGCACTTCGGCGCGCAGCTCGTCGATGACGGCCAGCAGGGTGTCCTGATCGCTCATGTCCGGCTCCTCACAGCGGCATCAGGCCGTGCTTCTTGTGCGGCCGGGGTTCGCGCTTGGTGCGCAGGTATTCGAGGCTCTGCGCGATGTGGCGGCGGGTGAGCGCGGGCTCGATGACCGCATCCACCAGCCGGCGCTCGGCGGCCACATAGGGCGTGGAGAAGGTGTCGCGGTACTCGCGGATCAGTTCCTGGCGCTTCTCGTCGGGCTGGTCGGCCTGGTCGATCTCCTTGCGGAACACGATCTCGGCCGCGCCTTCGGCGCCCATCACCGCGATCTCGGCGGTCGGCCACGCGAACACGCGGTCGGCCCCCAGATCCTTGCTGCACATCGCCACATAGGCGCCGCCGTAGGCCTTGCGCAGGATCACGGTGATCTTGGGCACCGTGGCCGAGGAGTAGGCGAACAGCAGCTTGGCGCCGTGGCGGATGATGCCGCCGTATTCCTGCTTCACCCCGGGCAGGAAGCCCGGCACGTCGACGAAGGTGACGAGCGGGATGTTGAAGGCGTTGCAGAAGCGGATGAAGCGCGCCGCCTTGTCGGAGGCGTCGATGTCGAGCGCGCCGGCCTGCACCAGCGGCTGGTTGGCGACGATGCCCACCGTGCCGCCGCTGATGCGGGCGAAGCCGACGACCACGTTGGCTGCATGGCCCGCCTGCACTTCGAGGAAGTCGGCGGCGTCGACGATGCCGGCGATCACGTTGCGCACGTCGTAACCCTGGCGGCCTTCCACCGGCACCAGCGCCTCGAGAGCCGGATTCGGTTCCACGCGGCGGTCGCCCTCGATCTGCGGAGGATCTTCCAGGTTGTTGGCGGGCAGGAAGCTCAGCAGCTTCTGGCACAGCAGCACCGCGTGGCGGTCGTCGTCGGCGATGAAGTGGATCACGCCCGAATGCAGCATGTGCGCGTCCGGTCCGCCGAGCTGCTCGGCGGAGACCGTCTCGCCGGTGACCTGCTTGATGACCTGCGGCCCGGTGATGAAGAGCTGCGCCTGGCGCGTCTGGATGATGAAGTCGGTGAGCGCCGGGCTGTAGGCCGCGCCGCCGGCGCAGGGCCCGCAGATCAGCGAGATCTGCGGCACCACGCCCGACAGCAGCACGTTGGCGTGGAACACCTTGCCGTAGCCGGACAGCGAATCGATGCCCTCCTGCACGCGCGCGCCGCCGGAGTCGTTGATGAAGACGAAGGGCGAGCCGATCTTCAGCGCCATCTGCATGATGTCTGCGACCTTGGTGGAGTGCACTTCGCCCGCCGAGCCGCCGGCCACGGTGAAGTCCTGGCTGGCCAGATGCACGAGGCGGCCGCCGATCGCGGCGGCGCCGGTGACCACGCCGTCGGCCGCCAGCGCCTTGCCGTCCATGCCGAACAGGGTGGAGCGGTGGGTGGCGAACAGGCCGGCCTCGTCAAAACTGTCGGCATCGACCAGCGCGCCGATGCGTTCGCGCGCGGTGAGCTTGCCGGCGTCGCGCTGCTTCTGCAGCCGATCGGCGCCGCCGCCGGCTTCGGCCGCGGCGCGGCGGCGCTGCAGGTCGGCGATCTTGTCCTGCATGGTGTTCATGCGATGTTCTCCGGAATCCGTGGGGAGAGGGGGAAGGGGGAGGGGGGAGGGGGGAGAGGGCGGGGGCGGCGCGATCAGCCGACCGGCGCGACCGTGATGCGGTGCGAACGGCCATTGACGGTGACGTCGTAGGCCACCGGCACGCGCACCGGCGCGGCGCTGCCGGCGCTGGCGGGTGCGGCGGCGCTGCCGCTGGCGGCGGGTGCGCTGGCGGCCGGGTCTTTGCCCAGGTTCTTCGGTCCCTGGCTGCGGCTGGCGAAGAACTTCGGCGCCACCTGCGGGAACATCGCGTGTGTCAGCACGTCCTCGTCGCTGCCGTCACTGCCTGGCAGCGCGATCGCCGCCTCGCGCAGCGTGTGCCATTCGGGCTTGAGCAGGTCGGCGGGGCGGCAGTCGATCGGCGGCTTCTTCCCCTGCTGTTCGGCGAGCTTCACCACCTCGGGGTCGCGTTCGCCGGGCGCTGCGCCGTAGTAGCCCAGCATGAGGTCGGCGAACTCGCCCGACATCGCCTTGTAGCGGCCCATCATCACGTTGAACACTGCCTGCGTGCCGACGATCTGGCTCGACGGCGTGACCAGCGGCGGGAAGCCGGCGTCCTCGCGCACGCGCGGCACCTCGATCAGCACTTCCTTCAGGCGGTGGGCAGCGTTCTGCTGCTTCAACTGGCTTTCCATGTTGGAGATCATGCCGCCCGGGATCTGGCTGTCGAAGATGTCGGTGTCCACGCCGTGGATGTTGGACATGAACTCCGCGTAGCGCGGCCGCACGCTGGCGAAGTGGTCGCGGATGCGGCGCAGGCGGTCCTTGTCCAGTCGCGCTTCGAAACCGGTGCCCTCCAGCATTTCCACCAGGCTCTCGGTCGGGTTGTGGCCGGGGCCCAGGCTGAGCGAGCTGATCGCGGTGTCCACGCAGTCAGCGCCGGCCTCGATCGCCTTCATCAGGCTCACCAGCGTCACCCCGGTGGTGGCGTGGGTATGCACATGCACGCGCACGCCGGCGCCGCAGCGCTGCTTGATGCCGGTGACGATGTCCCAGGCGGGCTGGGGCTTGAGCAACGCGGCCATGTCCTTCAGGCAGATCGAGTCGCAACCCATCTCCACCAGGCGCTGCGCCATGTCGACGAAGCCCTGCACGGTGTGCAGCGGGCTCACCGTGTAGCAGATCGTGCCCTGGGCGTGCCTGCCGGTGCGGCGCACCGCGGCGATGGCGCGCTGCAGGTTGCGCACGTCGTTGAGGGCGTCGAACACGCGGAACACGTCCATGCCGTTTTCGGCCGCCTTGTCGACGAAGCGGTCGACCACCGTGTCCTCGTAGTGGCGGTAGCCGAGCAGGTTCTGGCCGCGCAGCAGCATCTGCAGGCGCGAGTTCGGCAGCAGGTGGCGGAACGTGCGCAGGCGCTCCCACGGGTCTTCGTTGAGGAAGCGGATGCAGGCGTCGAAAGTGGCGCCACCCCAGCATTCCACCGACCAGTAGCCGGCGCGGTCGATGTCTTCGCAGGCGGGGATCATGTCCTCCAGCGCCATGCGGGTGGCGAGCAGGCTCTGGTGGGCGTCGCGCAGCGCGAGCTCGGTGATGTCGATGAGGCGGGTCAAGGTGTCATCCTTCGCATCGGTGGCGCGGGCAGCCGGGTGGGCTGCGCGGCCGGAGTGCGTAAAATAGTTGGTGATTGCAACTATAGCCTGCGACGGGCGTTCGTGTTTGACCTGGATCAAACACGAACGCGAACACCGACCTGCGGCGGCAACACACGCCGCGATCGTTCCGGCAGGCTCAAAGGCTGCGGGCGAGGGCGGCGCGGTCCATGCAGTGGCCGTAGCGCATCTTGACGCGGTCGGCGAACCAGGCGGTGGTGATCTTGCTGCGGATCTTCGGGCTCTTGAGGTCGATGCGCGGTACCAGCTCGCGCGGCACGGGACGCCCCGCGGTGGCGTCGGCGAGCTGGAACACGCGCTGATAGACCTTGCTGCGGTAGAAGGACTCCTCCTTCTCCAGTCGCAGGCCGGCCTGGATCTCATCCCGGCTGAGGCCGAGGCGTGACGCCAGGCCGAACACCGCGCGCTGCGTGCTGCTGGTGGCTGCGCTGGGTACGCCGTTCACATAGCTCAGGAGGTCGCCGTCCAGCACCAGCCGCTGCCCGCTCAGTTGCGCCACCGCCTGCTGGAAGGCGGCGTTGCGGCTGCTGTAGTGGCCGGCGTTGAAGTCGGCGAAGCGGTAGAGCGGGTCGCGGTAGGGCACGGGATAGTCGAGCAGGTGGGCGATGCCGAAGTAAAGGCCGCCACGCCGCGAGAACACTGCGTCGCGCAGCGTGCCCTTGCCCGCCAGCGGGTAAGGTCGCGCGCGGGCGTGCTGTTCGGCGTAGGCGACGCTGACCTGCATCGGGCCGCCGGTGCGTACCGGGTTGTAGCCGGACAGCAGCAGCTTGCCGCCGGGCAGCTCGTCGATCATGTCGCCGAACAGCTCGCTCATCTCGCGCTCGGTACCCAGCGCGTCGATGCGCTGCCTGTAGCTGCGGCCGTTGGGCGAGGGCTTGGACAGGGCCGCGTCGAGCGCGAGCTTGGGGATCATGTACTTCGCACGGCGCGTCTCGATCTCGCGCCACACGATCTTCGGCAGGCCGGGTACTGCCGGATCGGCCTGGAAGGTGGATTCCTGCTCGATCACCGCGATCGCCGCGCAGTAGTTCTCGGCGCTCGGTACGAGGCCCAGCGCGTTGAAGGCGCTGTCGATGTCGGCGGCCCAGCCGGCGCGATCCCGCGTTGCCGTCGGCGGCAGCAGGCGCACAACGAGGGCCTGGCCCTGCGGGCCGATCGCCGGTGGTGGCGACAGCGGCGGCAGGCCGGGCGCGGGCAGCGGCGGCATCGGGCTGCCCGGCGCGACAGGATAGAGGGGCGGCAGCGGCTGGGTCGATGCGGGCGGCACTGCGCCGAGCGGTGCCCTCGGGGTGGGCTGCCGGCTTTCGACCGGCGCGGGCGGCTGCACCGGCGGCGCCGGGGGCGTGGCACAAGCCGCGGCCAGAAGCGCGGCGAGCAGGGCACCGGGAAGCGTCGGGCGGATGCGGAGTGGGCTGGGCTTCATGACGTGCCGCAAGGAGGCGACGCGGGTCGCCGAAGCCGGGATTCTATCCGCGCCTCCGCGCAGCGGCCAGGAACGCGGCACAGCCACTTTTGCCGGGTCCGCCGGCGCGTTAATCGGTAACATGCATCCATACCCAAAGTGGTACGTAGTTTCCCGCCAAAGTGCCCTGCGCATGACTCCGCCTCCACCCAACGACATGCCGAGCCGCCCGTCCCGACTTCATGGCCTCCTGATTCCGTTGCTGATCTTCGCGGCCGGGCTCGCCCTGACGCACGTCGTGCAGCGCACGCTGCACCTGCGCTCGGAAGCGGCGTTGCGCGAAGAGTTCACCTATCGCGTCGACGACCTGGTCGGCAATATCCGTGGCCGGCTGGCCGCCTACGAGGAGATCCTGGCGGGCGTGGGCGGCCTGTTCACAGCGTCGCGCTCGGTGGAGCGGGGCGACTTTCGCGCCTACGTGCGTGCGCTCAAGCTCGAGAGCCGCTACCCGGGCGTACAGGGTGTGGGCTTCGCGTCGTGGATTCCGGCGGCGGAACGCGAGCGCCATGTGCACGCGGTGCGTGCGGAAGGCTTCCCCGGCTATGACATCCGTCCGCCCGGCCAGCGCGACTGGTATGCGGCGATCCTGTACCTGGAACCGTTCGACTGGCGCAACCAGCGCGCCTTCGGCTATGACATGTACAGCGAGCCGGTGCGCCGTGCCGCCATGGAGCGGGCCGCCGACGAGGACGTGACGAGCATTTCCGGCCGCGTCCGGCTGGTGCAGGAGACCGAGCGCGACGGACAGGCCGGCTTCCTGATGTATCTGCCGGTGTATCGGACCGGGGTGGCCCTGGACACGCGCGCGCAGCGGCGCATGGCGCTGCAGGGATGGGTGTACGCGCCCTTTCGCATGAACGACCTGATGAGCGGTCTGCTCGGCAGCCAGCCGGGCGAACTCGGCGCGGCCCTCGGGCTGAAGATCTACGACGGCGACGGCCGCGACGAGGATGCGCTGATGTTCGATTCGGCGGCGTCGTTCGATGCTTCCCGCGCGCTGCATCGGGTCGAGCGCGCGATCGAGGTCGATGGCCGCCGCTGGACGGTGGTGGCGCACTCGCTGCCGGCCTTCGATGCGCGGCTCAATGTCGACGAAGCCGCGCTGGTGCTGATCACCGGGGTGCTGGGCAGCGGCCTGCTGGGCGGCATCGCCTGGCTGATGCTGACCGCGCGCACGCGCGCGCTGGCGATGGCCGAGCGCATGACCGTGGAGCTGCGTCTGTCCGAAGCCAGGCACACCGCCGTGTTCGAGAACATGAGCAATGCGGTCGCCCTGTTCCGGGCCTCCGGCGACGGCCGCGACTTCTATTTTTCAGCGTTCAATCGAGCGGCCGAGCGCATCGACCGCGTGTCGCGCGGCGAGGTGCTGGGCCGGCGCGTGCAGGACGTGTTCCCGGGTGTGGCGGACATCGGCCTGCTGGACGCGATGCGCCGCGTCTGGCAAAGCGGCAACCCGGAGGACTGCCCGGCGTGCTTCTACGCCGACGAGCATGTCTCGGGCTGGCGCGAGCGTTTCGTGTACAAGCTGCCGGATGGCGATATCGCGGTCACGTTCAACGACATCACCGCGCGCAAGGAGGCCGAGCTTGCCCAGCAACGGCTCAACCGCGCGCTGCGCCTGCTGAGCGACTGCAACACCGCGCTCGTCCATGCCGACGATGAATACCGCCTGCTGGTGGAGATCTGCCGGCTTATCGTCGATCGCGGCGGCTACCTGATGGCCTGGGTCGGCTATGTGGGCGAGGGCGGCGACACGACGGTGCGGCCGATCGCCCAGTCCGGCTACGAGGCGGGATATCTCGACACCATAAGGGTGACCTGGGACGAGTCCGAGTACGGCCGCGGCCCGACCGGCACGGCGATCCGCACCGGCAGCAGCGCCATCATCCAGAACGTGCTGACCGATCCGAAGATGGCGCCCTGGCGCGAGGCCGCGCTGGAGCGCGGCTACCAGGCGTCGCTCGCACTCCCCCTGGTCTGCGAGGGCACCACGCTGGGTGCGCTGTCCCTGTATGCGCGCGAGGCCAACGCCTTCAATGCGGACGAGATCAGGCTGCTGGAGGAGATGGCGAACGACCTTGCCTTCGGCATCATCACGCTGCGCACGCGCGCCGAGCATGTCGCCGCCAAGGAACGGGTTGCCTACCTGGCGAGCTACGACAGCCTCACCGGCCTGCCCAATCGCCTGCTGTTGAGGGATCGCTTCGAGCACGCGGCGCTGATCGCCGACCGGGAGGGCGCTTCAGGCCTGCTGGGGGTGCTGTATCTCGACATGGACAACTTCCAGCATGTGAACGACGGTCTTGGCCACGAAGCCGGCGACCGGCTGCTGGTGCAGGCGGTCGAGCGGCTCAAGCAGTGCCTGCCCGAGGTCGATACCATCGCCCGCCTGAGCGGCGACGAGTTCGTGGTGCTGCTGACGAATGTCGGTGACCTGGCAGCCATCGCCGCTGCGGCCGAAGCTGTCCAGGGGGCCTTCGCCGAGCCGCTGGCAGTGGGCGAGCATCTGCTGACGACCTCGTTTTCGGTTGGCATCAGCGTGTTTCCGCACGACGGGCGGGATTTCGAGACGCTGCTCAAGCGCGCCGACACCGCCGTGCACAACGCGAAGGAGAATGGGCGCAACACCTTCCGCTTCTACACGCGCGAGATGAACGCCGACGTCGTCGAGCGCATGCGCCTCACCGGCATGTTCCCGGGGGCACTGCGCAGGGGCGAGTTCGTGCTGCACTACCAGCCGCAGATCGATGTCGCCACTGGCCGCATCATCGGTGTCGAGGCGCTGCTGCGCTGGCAGCATCCGCTCGAGGGGCTGATCCCGCCCGGCCGCTTCATCCCGATCGCCGAGCAGAGCGGGCACATCGTCGCCATCGGCGAATGGGTGATCTCCGAAGCCTGCCGCCAGGCGCAGGCGTGGCTGGCGGACACCGGCGTCCGGCTGGTGACGGCGGTCAACCTGTCGGCGCTGCAGTTCAAGCGCGGCAACGTGCTCGAGACGGTGACCGCGGCGCTGCGCGAGTCGGGCTTGCCGCCGCACTGCCTGGAGCTGGAACTGACCGAATCCATCCTGCTGCAGGACGTGGAGCTGACGATGCGCACGCTGCGTGCGCTGAAGGCGCTGGGCGTGAAGCTGTCGATCGACGATTTCGGCACCGGCTATTCCAGCCTCGCCTACCTGAAGCAGCTTGCGGTGGACAAGCTGAAGATCGACCAGTCCTTCGTGCGCGACATGCTGACCGATGCCGATGGCGCCTCCATCGTGAAGGCGATCATCCAGCTCGGGCACACGCTCCAACTGAAGGTCATCGCCGAGGGCGTCGAGACCGAGGCGCAACTGGCCTTCCTCGGTGGTTCCGGCTGTGATGAGGTGCAGGGCTACCTGTTCAGCCGCCCGGTGCCGGCAGCCGTGTGCGGCGGACTGATCGTGGCCGGGTTGTCGGCGCGCACATGAAGCGGCGCCCGGCCTCGACCGGCGGGCGAGGGCCGCTCAGGCCAGGCGGCGTTGCGGCAGGTGCGGACGCGAGCCGGTGCCGGCCTCGTTGAGGGCAGTGCGCAGCATCTTTTGCGCGGTGCGGTGCATTTCATGCCAGCTCGGCGCTGCCGACATCGCCGCGTTGGCCGAGGCGATGGCCGCAAGCAGCATCGCGTTCTGCGCGCGAAGCCGCTCGACCTCGCCGGCGAGGCTGGCGGTCGGGTGACGGTCATGGGCATGGGTGCGTTCGATGGCTTTCATGATATTGCTCTCCTTTTCAGTCCCTCCGCGCCGGCGCCGGCCTGCTGCCGGTCGCCGTTTCGCTCCACGTGCCGTCGTTGCGGCACCGGTTCATCGGGAGGACGAATGCAGTGTACGCGGCGGTTTTTAATTCGTAAAATGAATAGAAATCATAATTTCAATTCTTCAAGAGAATCATTATGGATGTACGTGCTTTGCGCTATTTCGTCGAGGTCGTGAATCAGCAGGGTTTCACCCGGGCGGCGGAAGTCCTGCATGTCACCCAGCCGACCATCAGCAAGATGGTGCGCAGCCTGGAGGAGGAGCTCGGCGGCCCGCTGCTGATCCGCGACGGCCGCCATACCCGGCTGACCGAGGCCGGCAAGGTGGTGCATGCGCGTGGCCAGGCGGTGCTGGGTGAGGTCGCCCGCCTGCGCCAGGAAGTGGCCGAGGTCGATGGCCTCTCCCGCGGCGAGCTGACGATCGGCATCCCGCCGGCGACCGGCTCGTACTTTGCGCGGGCGATCGGTGCCTATCGCCAGCAGTATCCCGACGTGACGCTGCGCCTGCGCGAGCAGGGCACGCGCGCGCTGGAAGATGCGGTGGTCAGCGGCGAACTGGACATCGGGGTGACCTTCCTGCCGGTGTCGCGACCCGGACTGGCCAGCTATCCGGTGGCGAGGCAGGCGGCGTCGGCCCTTTTCCCCGCCTCGCGCACGTCGGCCAGCGCGGGGCCGGTGTCGTTCCGCGAACTGGCCGACTACCCCTTCGTGCTGTACGAGGACGACTTCGCGCTGGCGCGCATGGTGTCCGATGCCTGCGCCAGCGCCGGCTTCATCCCCAACGTGGTCGCGCGCAGCCGCTACTGGGACTTCATCGGCGAGCTGGTGGCGGCCGACGTCGGCATCAGCATCCTGCCCGACGAAGCCTTCGCCCGCCTCGATCCCGCGCGCATCGTGCGGCGGCCGGTGCGCGAACCCGAAGTGGTGTGGGATCTCGGCCTGATCTGGCGCGAAGACTATGTGTCGCGCGCGGCGCGCGCCTGGCTGGACTGCTGCGAGCGGATCTTTTCGCCGGCACCGGAATCGAACTGAGGCATCGCAAGGAGGCTGTCACCATGATCAGGGCGATCGTCACCGGACACAGTCGCGGCCTGGGCGCCGCCATCACGGAGAACCTGCTGCAGCGGGGTGTTGCCGTGCTCGGGCTGGCACGCCGGCCCAATGATGCGCTGGCCGCGCAGTTTGGCGGCAGCCTGGCGCAGCACGCCATCGACCTGGCTGATTCAGCGGCGCTGGCAGCCTGGATCGCGGGCGGCGAGCTTGCCCGTTTCGCCGCAGGCAGCGAGACCGTGCTGCTGGTCAACGACGCCGGCACGCTGCACCCGGTCGGGCCGCTGCGCCTGCAGGACGCGGCCGCCATCGCCGGTGCAGTCGCGCTCAACGTCGCCGCGCCGCTGATGTTGGCTGCGGCGGTGGCCGCGCTGCCGGACGTCGGCGAGCGGCGCGTGCTGCATGTGTCCAGCGGTGCGGCGCGCAAGCCCTACGCCGGCTGGAGCGTGTATTGCGCAACCAAGGCGGCGCTCGACCACCATGCGCGCGCGGTGCAGGTGGATGGTGGCGCCGGCCTGCGCATCTGCAGCACGGCGCCGGGCGTCGTCGATACCGACATGCAGGCGACGGTGCGTGCGTGCACGCTGGAGCAGTTTCCGCTGCGCGACCAGTTCGCCGCCATGCAGCAGGCCGGCGGCCTCATCGCGCCGGCCGCGGCGGCGGCCCGGCTGGTGGCCTACTTGCTCGGTGACGATTTCGGTGCGCAGCCGACGATGGACCTGCGCGACCTGCCCGGTTAACAGCGGTAGAAGTCTCGATCACGCGTCATGATCGCGGTCAAGCCCGCTCCTACGGGTGCGGTCTCCGTAGGAGCGGGCTTGACCGCGACCCGCCACGTTCCGGTCGCGGCCAGGTCGGCCTTCACCCCGGCGCAAGATCAGCCGGGAATCCGCTCCACATGCAGCAGGTTGGTGCTGCCGCTGCGGCCGAAGGGCAGGCCGGCGATGACGACGATGTTGTCGCCGGGGGCGGCGAAGCCGTGGGTGACCGAGGCGCTGGCCGCATGCGCCACCATCTCGGTGACGTCGGCGACCTGCTCGAACGGGATCGGATGCACGCCCCAGGCGAGCGCCAGCCGGCGTGCGGTGCCGAGCTGCGGCGTCAGCGCCAGGATGGGCGCCACCGGGCGCTCGCGGCTGGCTCGCAGCGCGCTGAAACCCGAGGATGTGTAGGCCACCGTGGCGGCCGGCTCGAGCAGCGCGGCGACGCGGCGCAGCGCGCAGCAGATCGCGTCCGGCGTGTCGGTGCCGGCTGGCGTGTGGCTCGCGTCCAGGCCCTCGCGCCAGGCCGGGTCCTGCTCCACCTCGCAGATGATGCGATGCATGATGCTGACCGCTTCCACCGGATACTGGCCCGATGCGGATTCGGCCGACAGCATCACCGCATCGGCGCCGTCGTAGATCGCGGTGGCGACGTCCGAGGCTTCGGCGCGGGTGGGCACCGGCGCGGTGATCATCGATTCCAGCATCTGCGTCGCCACCACCACCGGGCGACCGGCGGCGCGCGCCGCGCGCACGATGCGCCGCTGCAGCACCGGCACCTGCTGCGGCGGCAGTTCCACGCCGAGGTCGCCGCGCGCCACCATGATGCCGTCGGCCAGCGCGACGATGGGCTCGAGCTGCTCGATCGCCGAAGGCTTCTCCAGCTTGGCCATGATCCATGCGCGGTCGCCGATGATCTCGCGCGCCTCGCGGATGTCCTCGGCGCGCTGCACGAAGGACAGCGCCACCCAGTCCACGCCCAGCGACAGCCCGAAGTCGAGGTCGGCGCGGTCCTTGGCGGTGAGCGGCGAGATCGGCAGCACCACGCCGGGCACATTGACGCCCTTGCGGTCGGACAGCACGCCGCCCACCAGCACGGTGGTGTCGGCGAAGTCGGGGCCGTAGGCATCCACCCGCAGGCGCAGCTTGCCGTCGTCGAGCAGCAGCTCGGTGCCGGCCTCGAGCGCGGCAAAGATTTCCGCATGCGGCAGGTTGGCGCGACGCACGTCACCTTCCTCCGGCGACAGGTCGAGGCGGAAGCGGGCACCGGGTACCAGCGTGACCTTGCCTTCGGCAAAGCGGCCGACGCGCAGTTTCGGCCCTTGCAGGTCCATCAGCACGCCGATCGGGCGGCCGAGCTCTTCCTCGACCTGGCGGATCTGCTTCAGGCGCTCGGCGTGGTCGGCATGGCTGCCATGGCTGAAGTTCAGGCGGAACACGTCGGCGCCGGCGTCGGCCAGCGCGCGGATGCGTTCGATGGTGGAGCTCGCCGGCCCCAGGGTGGCGAGAATGCGGGCACTGCGTTCGCGTTTCATGCTGCCTCCTTGACCGCAATGACGGCGGCGACACCGGCGCGCGCCACCTGGGCGTCCTCGCCCGACTTCACGCCCGACACGCCGACCGCGCCGATCACCGTGCCGTCGACGATGATGGGTTCGCCGCCTTCGAGCGGCACGACCGGCATCTTCAGCGCGGCGAAGCGGCCGTTGTTGACCATCTCTTCATAGACGCGGCTGGGCTTGCCGCTCAGCACGCAGGTGCGCGCCTTCTCCGGTGCCACGATGGCGCTCATCGGAGCTGCGCCGTCCAGGCGCTGTAGCCACAGGGCGTGGCCGCCGGCATCGCAGACCGCGATGCTGACGGCCCAGCCATTGGCGAGCGCTTCGTTTTCGGCTGCCGCGGCGATGCGTTTTACGTCGTCCAGCGTCAGTGCCTTGATGTCCTTCATGGGCTTTCTCCTTGCCTGTTCTTGTGTCCCCAGCCCGATCAGGTGATCAGGATGGCGCGGAAGTCGTTCACGTTGGTGAGTGTCGGCCCGGTGACGAGCGAATCGCCCAGCGCCTCGAAGAAGCCGTGGCCGTCGTTGTCGTCCAGGCTGTCGCGTGGCCGGATGCCTTGCGCCCAGGCGCGCGCCAGCGTGTCGGGGGTGACGAAGGCGCCGGCGATCTCTTCCAGGCCGTCGACGCCGTCGGTGTCGCCCGCCACTGCATGCACGCCCGGCGCGCCGTTGAGCGCCAGTGCCAGCGCCAGCAGGAACTCGACGTTGCGCCCGCCGCGGCCGGTGCCGCGCACGGTGACGGTGGTCTCGCCGCCGGACAGCAGCACGCAGGGCGGCGGCACCGGCTGGCGGTGGTTGCGGGTCTGCAGCGCGATGCCGGCCATCACCTTGCCGACGTCGCGCGCTTCGCCTTCGATGCTGTCGCCGAGCAGCACCGGCGTCACGCCTTCCAGCGCCGCCACCTTGGCGGCCGCCTTCAGCGCCAGTTGCGGTGTGGCGATCAGGTGGGTGCTGACGCGGGCGAGGCGGTCGTCACCCGGCTTCACGGTCTCGCCCGCGCCGCTCTCGAGCAGGGCACGCGCGCCTGCCGGCAATTCGATGCCGTAGCGGCGCACGATCTCCAGTGCGTCGGCGCAGGTGGTGGGGTCGGCCACCGTGGGGCCGGAGGCGATGTCGATCGGGTTGTCGCCGGGCACGTCGGAGATCAACAGGTTCACCACCCGCGCCGGATGGCAGGCTGCCGCCAGGCGCCCGCCCTTGATGCCGGACAGGTGGCGGCGCACGCAGTTCATCTCCGAGATCGTCGCGCCGGATTTCAGCAGCGCGCGGTTGATGGCTTGCTTGTCTTCCAGAGTGATGCCGGCGCCGGGCAGCGGCAGCAACGCCGAGCCGCCGCCGGAGATCAGGCAGATCACCAGGTCGTCCTCGGAGAGGCCGCGCACGAACTCCAGCATGCGGCCGGCAGCTTCGCGGCCTGCCGCATCGGGCACCGGATGCGCCGCCTCGACGATCTCGATGCGCTCGCACGGCACCGCGTAGCCGTAACGGGTGACGACCAGGCCCGTCAGTTCGCCCGGCCAGTGGCGCTCGAGCGCCTGGGCCATGGCCGCCGACGCCTTGCCGGCGCCGATGACCAGGGTGCGGCCCTTCGGCGGCTCGGGCAGGAAGCGGGGAATGCAGTGTTCGGGCAGCGCCGCGTTCACCGCGGCGGTGAACATGTTGGCGAGCAACTCGCGCGGGGTGATGTTCATTGGGTTTGGCTCCGTTGTTGCGTCAGCGCAGGCCGAGATCGCTGAAGCGGATGTCCTGGGCGCCCTGCCACAGCACGTGGCGGCCCATCTCCATCAGCGTCTCGCCGCCCTCGACCACGGTCAGGAAGTGGTTGCCGGCGAGCTGTCCCATCTTGCTCGCGAAACAACTGCTGCCATAGGCAAAGAGGATTTCGGTCTCGGAGAAGCCGCCAGGGTAGAGCAGGATGTCGCCGCGCGACGGGTGGCTGGTGTGGTTCTCGAAGCCGAGGCCGGTGTCGAAATCGCCCAGCGGCACCCACACCGCCTCGCCGCTCCAGCGCGAATGGATGACCTGGTTGGCGAAGGGCAGCAGCTTCAGGAAGGCGGCGCAGGTGCGGGGCGCGGCTTCTTCCTCGAGACGGGCGATGAAGCGGAAGGATCCGACGTCGATGGCGAGATGACGCATGACATGCTCCTCTGGTGATCCCGCAGGCGCGCAGCCATGACGGGCCGGGCCGGTCGTTGCCGGACCTTTGTTGTGCTTGCCGCCCGGCGCAGTGCGGGCGGCGCGATGCTTGCAGCGAGATGTGCCGGCCGGGCAGCGGGTACCGGCCGGCGGGCGCGTTACTTGCCGCCGATCTCGAAGTTGGCCATGCGCTCGAGTGCGCGCACCATCGCCGAGTGGTCCTGGCCGGCACCGCCGTGCGCGGCGCAGGAATTGAACAGCTCCTGTGCGCTGGCGGTGTTGGGCAGCGACACGCCCAACTGGCGCGCGGTCGTCAGTGCCAGGTTGAGGTCCTTCTGGTGCAGCTCGATGCGGAAGCCCGGATCGAAGGTGCGCTTGACCATGCGTTCGCCATGCACCTCGAGGATGCGCGAGTTGGCGAAGCCGCCCATCAGCGCCTGGCGGACGCGTGCCGGATCGGCGCCGGCCTTGGCCGCCAGCAGCAGGGCCTCGCCCACCGCCTCGATATTGAGTGCGACGATGATCTGGTTGGCGACCTTGGTGATCTGGCCGTCGCCGTTGCCGCCCACCAGGGTGATGTTCTTGCCCATCAGATCGAACATCGGCTTCACCTTGTCGAAGGTGGCCTGGCTGCCGCCGACCATGATGGTGAGGCTCGCAGCCTTGGCGCCGACTTCACCGCCCGACACCGGGGCGTCGAGGTATTCGCAGCCCAGCGCGTTGATGCGCTTGGCGAAGTCCTTGGTGGCGACGGGCGAGATCGAGCTCATGTCGACGACGATCTTGCCCCTGGACAGGCCGGCGGCGACGCCGTTGGCGTTGAACAGCGCATCCTCGACGTGCGGCGTGTCCGGCACCATGGTGATGACGATGTCGGCGTTGCGTGCCACTTCGGCGCCGTTCGCGCAGGGCCTGGCGCCGGCTTCGAGCAGCGCCTTCGGCGTGTCGCCGTGGGTGTAGGTGTGGACGGTGTGGCCGCCCTTGAGCAGGTGGCCCGCCATGGGGGCGCCCATAATGCCAAGTCCGATGAAGCCGATGTTTGCCATGTTGTGTCTCCTGAAATTCAGTGGTGTGGTCGTGGTTTTGTAGGAGCGGGCTCGACCGCGAAATCGCAGGCCCTGGACGTTCGCATCGCGGTCAAGCCCGCTCCTACGGGGCAGTGGGGTCAGCCCGCCAGGGCCTTCATCCAGCCCAGGCCGGCGACGGTGCCGGCGGCGGGCTTGTACTCGCAGCCGATCCAGCCGTCGTAGCCGAGCCTGTCGATGAAGCGGAACAGCCAGGCGTAGTTGATCTCGCCGGTGCCCGGCTCGTTGCGGCCCGGGTTGTCGGCGATCTGCATGTGGGCGATGCGCGGCAGGTGCTTGGCGATGGTGTTCGCCAGTTCGCCCTCCATCCGCTGCATGTGATAGATGTCGTGCTGCACGAACAGGTTGTCGGAGCCGACTTCGTCGAGCAGCGCGATCGCCTGCGCCGTGCCGTGCAGGTAGAAGCCGGGGATGTCGAAGGTGTTGATCGGTTCGACCAGCAGGCGGATGCCGGCCGCCTTGAGCTGCCCGGCGGCGAAGCGCAGGTTGTCGACGACGGTGGCATGCACCTTGTCTGCATCCACGCCGGCCGGGACGATGCCGGTCAGGCAGTTCACCTGCTTGCAGCCCAGTGTCGTCGCGTAGTCGATGGCGCGGCCGACGCCGTCGCGGAACTCGCCGACGCGATCGGGGTGGCAGGCGATGCCGCGCTCGCCGCCTTCCCAGTTACCTGCGGGCAGGTTGTGCAGGACCTGGGTCAGACCATGGCGTTGCAGGCGCTCGGCAAGTTCGTTCTTGTCGAAGGCATACGGGAAGAGGTATTCCACGCCCTTGAAGCCCGCCTCGGCGGCGGCCTGGAAGCGGTCGAGGAAGGGAACTTCGTTGAACAGCATGGTCAGGTTGGCGGCAAATTTCGGCATCGTTCTACTCTCCGTGTTCAGTTCGTTGTTACGGTCGCCTGTAGGAGCGGGCAAACGTCTTGTGTGCGGTCAATGTCGCAGCCAGGCCCGCTCCGGCGTACGTGAAGGGAGGAGGGAGCGTGACCGCCGGGGCGGGCCTGGCTGCGAACACCTGCATCAATCGAGCATCGAGACCGCGGTCGGCGCGTCGGCGCCTTTCTCGGCAAGCTCCTCGAACTCGTTGATGGCGTTGATCTCGGTGCCCATCGAGATGTTGGTGACGCGCTCGAGAATGATCTCGACCACCACCGGCACGCGGAATTCCTCCATCCAGGCACGTGCCTGGGCGAACGCGGGCTGGATGTCCTCCGCCTTGCGCACACGGATCGCCTTGCAGCCCAGGCCTTCCACCACACTCACGTGATCCACGCCGTAGCCTTCGGTTTCCGGCGCGTTGATGTTCTCGAACGCGAGCTGCACACAGTAATCCATGTCGAAGCCGCGCTGCGACTGGCGGATCAGGCCGAGGTAGGCGTTGTTCACGAGCACGTGGATGTAGGGCAGCTTGAACTGCGCGCCCACCGCCAGCTCCTCGATCATGAACTGGAAGTCGTAGTCGCCGGAGATCGCCACCACCTTGCGCTGCGGATCGGCCGCACACACACCCAGCGCAGCGGGGATGGTCCAGCCCAGCGGGCCGGCCTGGCCGCAGTTGATCCAGTGGCGCGCCTTGTACACATGCAGGAACTGCGCGGCGGCGATCTGCGACAGGCCGATCGTGCTGACGTAGCAGGTGTCCTTGCCGAAGGCGCGGTTCATCTCTTCATACACGCGCTGCGGCTTCATCGGCACGTTGTCGAAGTGCGTCTTGCGCTGCATCGTGCGCTTGCGCTGCTGGCACTGCGCGACCCAGGCGCTGCGGTCGCGCAGGGTGCCGGCGGCCTTCATCTCGCGCGCCACCTCGAGCAGGCGCTCGAGCGCCGCACCGGCGTCGGACACGATGCCGTAGTCGGGGCCGAACACGCGGCCGATCTGGGTCGGCTCGATGTCCACATGGACGAACTTGCGGCCTTCGGTGAACACCTCGATCGAGCCGGTGTGGCGGTTGGCCCAGCGGTTGCCGATGCCGAACACGAAGTCCGACGCCAGCATGGTGGCGTTGCCATAGCGGTGCGAGGTCTGCAGGCCCACCATGCCGGCCATCAGCGGATGGTCGTCAGGGATCGTGCCCCAGCCCATCAGGGTCGGGATCACCGGCACGCCGGTGAGCTCGGCGAATTCCTGCAGCCTGGCTTCAGCGTTGGCATTGATCACGCCACCGCCGGAGACGATCAGCGGGCGCTCGGCGGTGTTGAGCATCTCCATCGCCTTCTCGGCCTGAGCGCGGGTGGCGGCGGGCTTGTAGGCGCCGAGCGATTCGTAGGTATCGATGTCGAACTCGATCTCGGCCATCTGCACGTCGAACGGCAGGTCGATCAGCACCGGGCCGGGACGGCCGGAGCGCATCAGGTGGAAAGCCTGCTGGAACACGCGCGGCACCAGCGCCGGCTCGCGCACCGTCACCGCCCACTTGGTGACGGGCTTGGCGATCGACTCGATGTCGACCGCCTGGAAGTCTTCCTTGTACAGGCGGGCGCGCGGCGCCTGGCCGGTGATGCACAGGATGGGGATCGAATCGGCGGAGGCCGAGTACAGGCCGGTGATCATGTCGGTGCCGGCCGGGCCGGAGGTGCCGATGCACACGCCGATGTTGCCGGGGTTGGCGCGGGTGTAGCCCTCGGCCATGTGCGAGGCGCCCTCGACGTGGCGACCCAGGACGTGGTGGAAGCCACCGTTCTTCTTCATCGCCGAATACAGCGGGTTGATCGCGGCGCCGGGCACGCCGAACACGGTGCTCACGCCTTCCTTGCGCATCACCGCCGCGGCGGCATCCACTGCTCTCATACGGGCCATCTTTGTCTCCATTGCCATTGTCGGTTGGGGGATGGCGCAAGGTTAGAGACATGGCCCGGGCTGTTGAATCCCTGTCGTTGTCGCTTCTGTCGATACTCAGGGTATCGATTAAGAGCCGGGGCGCTCTGATGACGGCGAGCATCCATATCGCGGCGCTTATACGCCGGATCACGTTGCGCAATAGTCCTTGCGTGGGCCGATCCTAGAATCCGAAGGGATCTTGCCGTGAGTGCTGGAGCACGCGGAGGCATGTCAATTCAATCGATGCAGGCAGGCTGAAATGGAGGATGACAGAATGAACAAGCTCGACGAAGCCGATATTCGATATCTACGCAAGGCTATCGAACTGTCGCGGGTCGCGAAGACCAAGGGCAACGGCCCCTACGGGGCGGTCCTCGTGGGCGCTGACGGCCAGGTGCTCGCCGAGGCGGAGAACAACCAGGTGACCGATCGCGACCCGACCGGGCATGCCGAGATGAACCTGGTGCGCCTCGCCGGGCGGCGCTTCGATGCGCAGACGCTGGCCGGCGCGACGCTTTACGCGAGCGCGGAGCCCTGCGCGATGTGCGCGGGGGCGGTGTTCTGGAGCGGGGTGAAGCGCCTCGTCTATGCGCTCGGCAGCGCGCGCAACTACGCCCTGCTGCCGCCGGGCGACGAGCTGCGCATGGGCTGCCGCGAGGTGATCGGTCGTGGCGGGCGCACCGTCGAGGTGGTCGGCCCGGCGCTCGAGGACGAGGCCGCGCGGGTGTTCGGTGACGGTTAGGGCACAGGGTGGATGAGCCCCAGGCGTGATCCGCCGGATGCGTGTGGGGGCGTTTGCCGTTCGGCGGAAGGCGCTGCGCTTTCGGCTTTGCCGAAACTTCGAGCGCCCGGCGTCAGCTCTCCTCGCTCAGCACCCGGCGGCCGACGTCGCACAGCAGGTTGCGCAGCCAGCGATGGCCTTCGACCTGGTGGGTGCGCTCGTGCCACAACTGGTAGAAGCGCATGCGCGGAAAGTCGAAGGGCGGCGGCAGGATGGCGAGTGGCAGGAACTTCGCGAAGTGGCGCGCGAAGTGGCGGCTGGTGGTGAACACCAGGTCGGTGCCCGGCAGCAGGTAGAGCGCCATGCTGAAGTAGGGCAGCACCACCACCGCGTTGCGCGACAGGTTGAGGCTGGCGAGGTGGGTGTCGACCACGCCGCGATGCACGACGGAATAGGCCATCGGCACGATGTGGGCGGCGCGCAGGTACTGTTCGACGCTCATGCCCTTGCGCGCCAGCGGATGGTTCTGGCCGACGACGCAGACCACTTCGTCCTCGATCAGCGTGGTCAGGTGCAGGCTGTCGGGCGGCGTAGGCCAGTTGCCGATCACCACGTCCAGCTCGCCGTCGGCGAGCGCTCGCTGGTAGTCGAACCCCGGCCCCAGCGGATGGATGATCAGCCGCGCATGCGGGGCCTCGCGCCGCATGCGCTCGACCACGCCCGACAGGAACACCACCGACAGGAAATCCGGCGTGCCGATCCGGAAGGTGACCTCGCTCTGGGCCGGATCGAAGCTCTTGCGCTCGGCGAACAACTTGTCGATGTCGCCGAGGATGGTGCGTGCGGTGGCGTGCAGTTCCAGCGCACGCTCGGTCGGGATCAGGCGCCCCTTGTCGAGCGCGAACAGCGGATCCTTGAAGATCTCCCGCAGTCGCTTGAGCGCATTGCTGATGGCCGGCTGCGACTGGTTCAGCCTGATCGCGGTGCGCGACACGCTGCGCTCGACGATCAGCGTGCACAGCACGCGCAGCAGGTGCGTGTCGAGCGAATCGGAGGCTTTCGGCATGAGGGGTCGCCGAGTCGGCGCGGGTGCTATCAAGTCGGGTTATTCGGAGTATAGCCGCGCCGCCGTCCTCTCCCTTTTGCGAAAAATATACTGCCCATCAAGCAAGGACGATCCTTGCGGAAAACAAGGACACGCCGGGGTACGCCGGCCAGGAGACAGGACTCATGCAGATCTCGATCGACCAGATCAACGCCATGGACCGGGACGCCTTCGTGAAGGCCTTCGGCGGCATCTTCGAGCATTCGCCGTGGGTGGCGGAGCGCGCCTGGGCCGCGCGTCCGTTTGCCGATGCCGGCGCCGTGCATGACGCGATGGCGGCGGTGGTGCGCGCCCTGCCGCGAGAGGAGCAGGTCGCGCTGCTGTGCGTGCACCCCGACCTGGCGGGCAAGGAGGCGGAGGACGGCACGATGACCGACCATTCGGTGTCGGAGCAGGCCAGCGCCGGCCTCGACGCCCTGAGCAAGGCGGAGATGGCGCGCATGCGCGAGCTGAACCAGCGCTATCGCGCCCGCCACGGCTTTCCTTTCATCATCGCCGTCCGCCGCCATACCAGGGATCAGATCTTCAGCGAGTTCGAGCGGCGCCTGGCGAGCGATACCGACGCCGAGCTCGAGGCGTGCCTCGCGCAGATCTTGACGATCACCCGCCTGCGCCTGATGGCGCTCACCGGCGAGATGGCCGTCGCCTGAGCGGGAACCCGCTTCAATCAAAGAACAAAGGAGACAGAGATGGACAAACAGGATCCAGGCCGGCGCCAGTTCCTCGCCGGCAGCCTCGCCCTCGGCACCGCCTCGCTGCTGCCGGCGCGTGCGATCGCCGCCGATGCCGCACCGGCCCCCGCGGCGACGCCGGCCCCCGCGGCCACCGGCGCGACGGGCGGCCGCCTCACCTTCCACGCCATCGACACCCATCACGGTGCCACGATCGGCAGCCTGCGGGTGGAGCTGCGCCGCCTGGAGGGCGGACGCTATCAACCGGTGAAGACCTTCGACACGGTGAAGAATGGCCGCTCGGACGGTGCGGTCATCGAGGGCGAAGCGTTGAAGCCCGGTCTCTACGAAGCGGTGATGCATGTGGACGACTACTTCGCTTCCCTGGGCACGAAGCTGCCGTCGCCGACCTTCCTGTCCAAGGTGCCGCTGCGCTTCGGCGTGCATGACGCCTCGCAGCGCTACCACCTCGCCGTGCTGTTCAATCCCTGGAGCTACTCCTACTACCGTGGCAGTTGAGCGGGGCCTCACGTCGCGCCCGGCAGCGCGGCTTCGTCCCGCCCCGCAGATCCCGAATCGATTTCCAGGAGAACCTCCATGGCAGGCATTACCACCCACGTGCTCGACACCACCAGCGGCCGACCCGGCGCAGGCATGCGGATCGACTTCTCGATGCTGGTCGATGGCAGCTACAAGCTGGTCGAGACCGTCTACACCAACGTCGATGGCCGCACCGACCAGATGATCCTCAAGCCCGAGGACACCGTCGTCGGTGAATACGAGCTGCTGTTCCATGTCGACGACTACTTCCGCAAGCTGGGCATGACGCTGCCCGAGCCGCCCTTCATCGGCCAGGTGCCGGTGCGTTTCGCCGTGTTCGACCCGAAGCAGCACTACCACGTGCCCATGCTCGCCACGCCCTGGAGCTGCGCGACGTATCGCGGCAGTTGAGGCGGCGGGACGGGCGACGCCCCAGGCATGAACACAGGGAAGGGCGAGACCCTTCCTCAAGACAGATCGAGGAGACCGAGATGAACCACCATAACCTGCGCATCGACTCGAGGGGGGCGCCGCAATGACGCACGCTGCCTCCCTGCCGATGGCGGTCGGCAACGACGAACAGTCGCTGCTCGAGCGCGCCTATTCGAAGATCACCTGGCGCCTGATTCCCTTTCTTGCCGCGCTGTGGGTCCTGGCCTGGATCGACCGCGTCAACATTGGTTACGCCAAGCTGCAGATGCTCGACGATCTCGCCTTCAGCGAAGCGGTGTACGGGCTTGGCGCGGGCATCTTCTTCCTCGGCTACTTCTTCTTCGAGGTGCCCAGCAACCTGTTGCTGGAGAAGATCGGCGCCAAGAAGACCATCATGCGCATCACCATCGGCTGGGGGCTGGTGTGCATCGCCCAGATGTTCGTCAAGACGCCGGGGATGTTCTACTTCCTGCGCTTCCTGCTGGGCGTGTTCGAGGCCGGCTTCTACCCCGGAATCATCCTGTACCTGACCTACTGGTATCCGACGACACGCCGCGCCCGGGCCTTCGGCCTGTTCATGTCGGCCTCGGCGCTGGCCGGCGTGATCGGCGGTCCGCTGGCGGGCTCGATCATGACCGGCCTGCATGGGGTGAACGGCTGGTCGGGCTGGCAATGGCTGTTCCTGATCGAGGGCATCCCGTCGGTGCTCGCCGGCCTTGTGACGATGGTCTACCTGACCAACAAGCCGCAGCAGGCGAAGTGGCTGACCGAGGAGGAAAAGCGCCTGGTGCTGGCCGACATCGAGCGTGATCATGGTCAGCTCGGCGAGCGCGAGCACAGCTTCCTGGCGGCGCTGCGCAACCCGAAAATCTGGTTGCTGGTGCTGATCTTCTTCTGCGTGATCGGGGCCAACTCGTCACTGACGTTCTTCGCGCCGACGCTGGTCAGGCAACTGGGCTTCACCAGTACCATGCAGATCGGCTGGATCATGTCGGCGATCTACCTGCTCGGCGCCGCGGGCATGATCCTCAACGGCCGCCATTCGGACCGCTCGAAGGAGGCCAGGCTGCATTGCGGCATCGCGGCCGTCGTCGGCGCGGCCGGCCTGACCGTGGTGGCGCTGGTCAGCGACAATACGGCCGTTGCCCTGGCCGCCCTGGCGGTCGCAGTGGTCGGCACGATGAGCGCCATCCCGGTGTTCTGGCAGTTGCCCAGCTACTTCCTGTCGGGGTCCGCCGCAGCGGCCGGCATCGCGTTGATCAACTCGATCGCCAACCTCGCCGGCTTCGGCGCGCCATGGATGCTCGGCGTGGTGAAGACCAACACCGGGTCCTTCACCAGCGGTTTGCTGGCCGTCGCAGCGATCGAAGCGCTCACGCTGCTGATCATCCTCGCGGTCATCCCGCGGCGCATGAACACCTAGGCTTGAGCAGGCGTCAGTCGTTGCGCCCGAACCCGGGCGGCGTCTTCGGGCGCCGTCCGGGTTTGGCCTTTTGAGCGCTACCGGCAGCGGGTGACGGCTTTGTGATATTTTCGGCCTGCCAATGCTCGACCCGGTGCAGATGGCGATTCGCGCTGGCTGGGACGCTGGCTTCCGGTCGTGCCGGAGCGGGGAGATGGATCGATACACCGAGATTCGCAGCTTCGTGCTGGTGGCCGAAAAGGGTAGTTTTGCGGCGGCGGCGCTGACCGAAGGTGTCACGCCGGTGGTGATGGGGCGTCGTCTCGACGGGCTCGAGCAGCGGCTCGGCGTCAAGCTGATGCACCGCTCCACGCGCGGGCTGACGCTGACCGAGCTTGGCGAACAGTTCCTCGACCAGTGCCGCGCCTTGCTGCGCGAGTTCGACGCGGTGGAGAGCGCGGTGAGCGCCGGCCGCAAGGTCGTGCGCGGGCATCTGGTGGTGTCGGCGCCGGCCGCCTTCGGCCGCCGCCACGTCGCGCCGCACGCGCCGGCGTTCAAGGCGATGCATCCCGAGCTGAAGATGTCCTTCAATTTCACCGACAGCGTCGTCGACCTGGTGCGCGAGGGCTACGACATGGCGATCCGCATCGGCGAGGTGACCGACCCCAACTACGTCGCGGTGCGGCTGTATCCGAACCGGCGCGTGGTATGCGGCACGCCGGACTACTTCGAACGCCACGGCGTGCCGCGCGTGCCCGAAGACCTCGTGCGCCACAACTGCCTCGCCTTCAACCTGCAGGGCGGCCAGCAGCGCGGCTGGAGCTTCGTGCGCGATGGCCGGCTGTTCGCGGTGCGCGTCGATGGCGACCTCGACTGCAACGACGGCGAGTTGCTCTACGGCTGGGTCAAGCAGGGCCTGGGCATCGGCTGGCGCTCGACCTGGGAGATCCAGTCCGAGCTCAAGCGTGGCGAGCTGGTCACCGTACTCGACGAGTTCGCCGTGCCGAGCTACGACATCCAGGCGGTGTATCCGCATCAGCGCTTCCTGCCGGCCAAGGTGCGGCGCTTCATCGATTACCTGAAGGCGATCTACAACACCACCGGGTATTGGGAGCGAGGCGTGGGGGAGCGAGGCGTGGGGGAGCGAGGCGTGGGGGAGCGAGGCGTGGGGGAGGGGGGCGCGAGGGAGAGCGGCGCAGGGTGAGGCCAGCGCACGGTGTCTTCTTCCGGCGGCTAAACTTCCAGTTCCGGATGCCGTAGAACGCTGGATGGAGGGGCCACATGACCCGGTTCAGGAACATCAACGATAGCGCCCGCATCGATCCCGGATTTACGTACGCCGACTACGCCGTGCAGATGAACGAGGTGATCTTCGCCGGATTGCCGCGGATGGCGCGGACGGTGTCGGGCACGCTGCCGACGAGCCTTTCCCGGTCGGCGTCTGCGCTCGACGCAAGCTGGGCGGACGGCGTCCTGCTGCATGGCGATGTGGCGCGCCAGCGCGGCGCGTCGCTTGTCCTTGACCATATCCTGCTCGAATCCGCGGATGCCTGGCTGGAGGCTTACGGCAAGCTCCAGATCGACCTGGCGAGCGGCAGCAGTTCGGCGCTGAGCGCGAATCGGCTGGGTTTCGGCAATGACCAGACGGCCGAGGTGTGGACCGGCAAGCTGACGCTGGACATGGCGACCGGCGCACTGAGCGGCAGGATCCAGACGATGACCCTGGCGTGGAGTGCAGACGATCCGGCCACGCCGGCGCACGAGTGGAATTACCTCACGCTGGTCGGCAATGCCGCGTTGAGCTCCGCGGGCGAGCTCACGGGAAAGGTGCGCAGCGTCGAATGGGGGACGGCGACGAGTGCCGCCGCGCACGACGCGGATCTGCACTATGCGGTCGCAGGCAGTGTCGATGGCCTGAAGGCGGATGCCGGGGCGCTGTTCGCGGCGATGCAGACGGAAGGTTTCGATGCGCTGGCTGCCGGCCTGAACGGGGCCAATGATTTCATCTGCGGCACCGTCGGCGCCGATCGCCTGGCGGGGGGTGCCGGCAACGACTGGGTGTTCGGCGGCGCGGGCGATGACGTGCTCGCCGGCGGGGCGGGAAAGGATCATCTGGTCGGCGGTGCGGGCAGCGACACTTTCGTCTTCGACAACCTCGCGACCGGGGGCGCCGACACCATCATGGACTTCGAAGCCGGCGACCGCATCGCCTTCGACGCGACCGTGTTCACCAGCTTGGCAGGCGGCATCGGGCCCGACAACTTCGTGCGCGGCAAGGTGGCGATGGACGCCAACGACTACCTGATCTTCGATCCCGCCGGCGGCAAGCTCTACTACGACGCCGATGGCAACGGCGCCGGCGCTGCGGTGCAGATCGTCGCCGTCAAGGGGGCGACCGCCGACCTGGGCTACGCCGATTTCCAGGTCTTTACCTGAGCGGTCGGCTACCGTAGCCGCGTGCCGCGATCCCGGTCAGGTGGAGGAGCGTGGCGCAGCGGGCTCGCTGCGCACGTGCAGCCGGATGTGCCGCGGCTGCGGCACCAGACCGGCAGCCGCGGCGCGGGCGCGCAACTGGCCGCAGCCACCGTCCACATCCTGGCCCGCAGAATGGCGCAGCTTGGTCAGCACGCCGCGCTGATGCAGCGCGCGCGCCATCGCGGCGGCGCGCTCCCAGGACGGGCGGCGGTAGGTCAGCTCCGGCACCGCGTTGTAGGGGATCAGGTTCATCACCGCGTACTTGCCGGCAAGCAGGCGGGCGATGCCTTCCACTTCCTCGTCGCTGTCGTTGATGCCTTCGAGCAGCGTCCATTGGTACTGGATGGGGTAGGTGGTGGCGCGCGCGTAGGTCTCGCCCAGTTGGACGAGTTCCTCCGGCGTGATCTGCGGGGCGCGCGGCAGCAGCGCGGCGCGCAGCTCGGCGCGGGTGGTGTGCAGCGACAGCGCCAGCGCCGGCTTCACCGTCTGCTGCGGCAGGCGCTCGAACACGCGGCGGTCGCCGACGGTGGAGAAGACGAGGTTCTTGTGGCCGATGTCGCCCAGCGTGCCGAGCGCGTCGATCGCTTCCAGCACGCTGTCGAGGTTGTGCGCCGGTTCGCCCATGCCCATGAAGACGACCTTCTTCACCGGCTGGCGACCGCGCGCCAGCGCCACCTGGGCGACGATCTCGGCGCTGTCGAGCTGGCGCACGAGGCCGTCGCGGCCGGTCATGCAGAACACGCAGCCTACCGCGCAGCCGACCTGGGTGGAGACGCACACGCCGCCGCGCGGCAGCAGCACCGATTCCACCGTCTGGCCGTCGGCCAGTTCCACCAGCAGGCGGGCGCCGTCCTCGCCCGGGTGCTCGGACCGTACATGCGCCAGGCGGTCGAGCTCGGCGAGCAGGCCGGCCATGCCTTCGCGCAGCGCCAGCGGCAGGAAGTCCGCGGCGCGGCCGCGCCGCGTGTCGAGCGGGCGCGCCTGTATCCACGCGCGCAGCACACGCTGTTCATGGCCGGGTTTGGCGCCGAGGGCGCGCAGGCGCTGGCGGAGGTCTTCGATACGCATGGGGCGCGAATGTAGCACTACGCGTCCGGTCGCGGCATGGTGTCAGCGGCACCCGGGTTGATCACCCGCCGCTTCGGGCGGACAATCTCGCCCGCGTTGCAGCCGATGCTGCGAAAATGCGGCACGTGCCTGCAAGACTCCGAATTCCCCCATCCCTGCCCAGAAGACCATGAAGAAGCTGACCTCCCTGCTGATGATGTCCCTCACCGCCGGCGCGCTGCTGTCGGGCTGTGGCAAGAACGAACCGGCGCCGGCGGCGCAGTCGGGCGCGGCGCCCGCGCCTGCGCCCGTCGCGAGCAAGATCGTGATCGGCCTCGACGACAACTTCCCGCCGATGGGCTTCCGCAACGAGAAGAATGAGCTCGTCGGCTTCGACATCGACCTGGCGAAGGAAGCGGCCAAGCGCCTGGGACTGGAGGTCGAGTTCAAGCCCATCGACTGGAGCGCGAAGGAAGCCGAGCTCAATGGCAAGCGTGTCGATGCGCTGTGGAACGGCCTCACGATCACCGAGGAGCGCAAGCAGAACATCGGCTTCACTGCGCCCTACATGGAAAACCACCAGATCATCGTCGTGCCGGCCAACTCCACGATCAAGGCCAAGGCCGACCTTGCCGGCAAGGTCGTCGGCATCCAGGACGGCAGCAGCGCAGTCGATGCGGTGCAGAAGGACGCGGTCGCGGGTTCGTTCAAGGAGCTGAAGAAGTTCGGCGACAACGTCACCGCGCTGATGGACCTCACCACCGGTCGCCTCGACGCGGTGGTGCTCGATGAGGTCGTCGGCCGCTACTACACGTCCAAGAAGCCGGGCGCGTACACCGTGCTCGACGACCACTTCGGCACCGAGGAATACGGCGTCGGCACGCGCAAGGACGATACCGCGCTGCTCGGCAAGCTGCAGAAGGCGATGGACGAAATGAAGACGGACGGCAGCGCCGCGCGCATCTCCAGCGAGTGGTTCGGCAAGAACATCATCAAGTAAGGCAGTCGCCCGGCCGGGCCGCGACGCCGTGCGCGGCCCGGCCTGCCGCTCACCGCAATGGACTACATCCTCAGCATCATCGCGCCGCTTGCCGAAGGCTCGGTCGTCACCCTCAGGCTCTTCGTCATCACGCTGGTGCTGGCGGTGCCGCTCGGCCTCGCGCTGGCGCTGATCCGCATCTCGCGCTTCAGCGCCGCCAGCCAGGCGGTCAACGGTTACATCTGGCTGATGCGGGGCACGCCATTGATGCTGCAGTTGCTGTTCATCTACTACGCGCTGCCCTTCGTGCCAGTGGTGGGCGTCCGCCTGCCCGATTTTCCAGCGGCGATCGTCGCCTTCGCGCTCAACTACGCGGCCTATTTCGCGGAGATCTTCCGCGCCGGCATCCAGTCCATCGACCGTGGCCAGTACGAGGGCGCCAAGGTGCTGGGCTTCACCTATGGCCAGACCATGCGCCGCATCGTGCTGCCGCAGGTGGTCAAGCGCATCCTGCCGCCGATGAGCAACGAGACCATCACCCTGGTGAAGGACACGTCGCTGATCTACGTGCTCGCGCTCAACGACCTGCTGCGTGCGGCGCGCGGCATCGTGCAGCGTGATTTCACGATCACGCCCTTCGTCGTGGCCGCCGGCTTCTACCTGCTGATGACGCTGGTGCTGACCTGGCTCTTCCAGCGCCTGGAGAAACGTCATGCCGTCTATGACTGAGGCCAACCCGATGGCAGCGCCGATGATTCTCGCCGACGGCATCCGCAAGCGCTTCGGTGCTAACGAAGTGCTGAAGGGCGTGTCGCTGACGCTGGCCAAGGGCGAGGTGGTGGCGGTGATTGGCCCGTCCGGCTCGGGCAAGAGCACTTTCCTGCGCTGCCTGAACCACCTCGAGACCATCGACGCCGGCCGCATCGTCATCGAGGGCGAGGTGCTCGCGGAAAACGACGAGCGCAGCGAGGCGCGTTACGCGCCCGAGGCGGAGTTGCGCCGCATCTGCCGGCGCATGGGCATGGTGTTCCAGCACTTCAACCTGTTTCCGCACCTCACCGTGCTGCAGAACGTGATCGAGGCGCCGATCACGGTGAAGGGCCTGAAGCGCGAAGCGATCCTGCCCAGGGCCGAGGCGCTGCTGAAGAAGGTCGGCCTCTTCGACAAGCGCGACGCCTATCCGGCGCGCTTGTCCGGCGGCCAGAAGCAGCGCGTGGCGATCGCGCGTGCGCTGGCGATGGAGCCCGACATCATGCTGTTCGACGAGCCCACCTCGGCACTCGATCCCGAACTGACGGGCGAGGTGCTGCGCACCATGCGCCAGTTGGCCGACGAGCACATGACCATGCTGGTGGTGACGCACGAGATGGGTTTCGCGCGTGAAGTCGCCAGCCGCGTGGTGTTCATGGACGGCGGCGAGCTGATCGAATCGCGCCCGGCGGCCGAGTTCTTCGCCAACCCGCAGCATCCACGCACGCGCGCCTTCCTCGACAGCATGCTGTGACGGCGCGCCGCCGCCCCGGCATCAGTCGCCGAGCATCGCCGCCAGCGTGTCGACCAGTTCAGCCCAGTCGGCGTCGTCCTGGATTTCCTCGCGCAGGAACTGCGCCTGGCTAGGCGACCAGAACGCGGCGTCGGCGAGCCGGGTACCGCGCGGCAGCGGGCGGTGGGTCGCGACGAAGTGCTCGATGTCGGCAGGCGTGTCGGGCAGGCCGAGCTGCCGGAACAGGTCGCCGAGGTCGTGAGTTGCCTTTTCCATGTCTGCGTCTCCCGGGGCTGATCGAACCGGCGCCCGCATCGCTGCTGGCGTCCTGATACAGGATAGAGTGCGAAGCCCGGGTGGGAAAGGGCTGCCGTCGTGCTTCAGTTTTGCCGCCACATGCCGATTTAACCGATATACCCCGTTTCCTTCGAGCCGATTTCCCCGTCATGAAAAAAAGCGAACCCAATGTCGGTGCCCTGATCGCCGCCTTCCTTGCCGCCTTGCTGTCCGCAGTGGCTGCCGTCCTGGGCAGCGACGTCGCACGCTACTGCGCGTCAGCCGCCGCAGTCCTGGGCTTCGCTGCGGCATGGCTCGCCTGGAGCGGCGGGGCGAGTTCGCAACAGGGCCAGGCGCTGGTTGCGCTGGAGGACGAGCTCGAGCGCGAGCGTGCGCAGAGCGCGGCACTGCAGGCGCGATTGAGCGACGCCGAGACGGCTGCGCAGGGTGCGCAGTCGGCGGCCGCAGCCGAGATCGAGCAACTGCAGGGGCTGCAGCGCGCATCCGGGCGCGCCGGCAGCCTGGCGCAGGAACTGCTCGCGATGGTCGACCAGGCGGTGGCGGACATGGCCGAGGCCAACACGCTGGCGAAGGCGAGCGGCGAAAAAGTGGCCCTTGGCGGCGACCTGATCTCGCGTGCCGGCGACGCCATCGAGCAGCTCGGCGCCGGCCTGCAGCGTGCGCAGGACGATCTCGTGGCGCTGGCGGCGCAATCCGGCGAGATCGGCGGCATCGTCGCCTCGATCACGCAGATTTCGGAACAGACCAACCTGCTGGCGCTCAACGCGGCGATCGAGGCGGCGCGTGCGGGTGAGGCTGGGCGTGGGTTCGCGGTCGTTGCCGACGAGGTGCGAAAGCTCGCCGAACAGGCGAGAAACGCGAGCGAGCGCATCGGCCGCATCGCCGCCGACCTCAGCCTGACTTCTCGCGACGCTTCCGACGCGGTGCGGGAGACCAGCCGCATCGTCGACAGCGGCCGCGAGCTCGCCCACGGCGCGCGTGACGCGATGGGCGAGATCCAGGCCGGCGCACGGCGCCGCGTCGAGGTCGTCGGCCAGATCACGCGCGCGATTGGCCGCCAGCGCGAGATCGGCGCCGGCATCATCGACGCGCTCGACGGGCGCTGAACGGCGCGCTGCGCTTCAGCGCTGTGCCGGGAGGAGCCGGCGTGTCACCCAGGCGACGAAGTCCTGCGCCATCGCCGGCGTGATCTCGTGCCGTGCCGTGTAGCGCCTCTGCTCGAAACGCACGCCCAGTTCCTGCAGCAGGGACGCGCTGCGCTCGGCCCACATCACCGGCAGGCGATCGTCCTGATCGCCATGCAGGATCAGCGCATCGAGCGTGCCGAGTTGCGCTGGCGCGGCGATCAGCGGGGCGATCTCGGGCAGGATGCGGCCGGACAGGATGGCGAACCCGGCAACGATGTCGGGGCGCGTCAGGCCGAGGCCTGCCGACATGATGCCGCCCTGGCTGAAGCCCGCCACCAGCGTGCGTGAGGGCGCGAGGCCGGTGCGTGCCTGCAGTTCGCCGACGAAGCTTGCCAGCAACCGGCGGCTGTTTTCGGCGGCGTCGGCGTCGATCACCGGGCCACTGGCGGTGAAATTGACACTGAAGGCGCTGTAGGCACCCGGCGCCATTTCGATCGGGAATCGCACCAGCGCGACGGCGATGTCGTCGGGGATCAGGCCGAGGAAGCCGGCGAGCGAGGTTTCGTTGCTGCCCACGCCGTGCATCAGCAGCACGAGTCCGGAGGCGTTGCCGCGTGCGGGCCGCAGGCGGTAGGGCAGGCTCAGGTCGGTGACGAGTGGGGGAAGCTTGAGGCGGTCGTCCATTGCGGGGTCTCCGGGGTCAGGTCTTGTCGGCCGCAGGCAGCATGCGGGTCAGCACGTCGTCGCGATCGATGAAGTGATGCTTCAGCGCGGCGCCGACGTGGGCCACGAGGATGGCCAGCAGCGTGAAGTTGAGCGCTTCATGGACTTCCTGCAGCAGGTCGCCGAGCGCTTTGTCCTTGGCGACCAGGTCGGGCAGCGGCAGCACGCCGAACCACACCGTCTGGAAACCCTTGGCGGAACTCATCAGCCAGCCGCTGAGCGGGATCATGATCATCAGCGCGTACAGCACCCAGTGCGCCGCGTTGGCGGCAAGCCGCATTGCGGCGGGCATCGTCGCCGGCAGGGGCGGCGCGGGATGGGCGATGCGCCACGCCAGGCGCAGGATCAGCAGCATGAACAGCGTCACGCCGGCCCATTTGTGCCAGGAATAAAGCTGCAGCTTGGTGGGCGACAGCGGCAGCTCGTGCATGTACGTGCCGAGGGCGAAGGTGCCGATGATGCCCAGCGCCATCAGCCAGTGCAGCGAGATCGCGGTGCGGGTGTAGCGGGCTTTCATGTCTTTTCCTTTGAGGAACGGGGGTGTCGTGGCCGCGTGGCGGCGGGCTCAGGCCAGCGCGGCCTGCGGGGCCGCCACATCGACGTCGAGGCGGGCACCGAGCACGAAGCTGTCCATGCTCAGCACGCCGTAGGTCACGCCGCCTTCGAGCCGGGTCGCGTGGGTCCAGTCCTCGCCGGCGGCGCCGATGGCGAAGTACAGCGGCAGGAAGTGCTCGTCGGTGGGATGCGCCCGCGCTGCTGCCGGGGCCTTGCTGCGGTAGTCCAGCAGTTCGCCGAGCTCGCCGTCCTCGATGCGTTGCCAAACCCAGTCGGCAAAGGCCTGGGCATAGGGTTCGTCTGCGCCCGCCATGCGGAATTCGTAAAGGTTGTGCGTCATGCTGCCGGAGGCGACGATCAGGATGCCGCGCTCGCGCAGCGGTGCCAGCGCCTGGCCGAGTTCGAGCAGCGCCAGCGGCGACGGGCTCGCGGGCTGCGACAACTGGATCACCGGGATGTCCGCCTCGGGATAGAGGTGCATCAGCGGCACCCAGGCGCCATGATCGAGACCCTGGTGCTCGTTCGGCGTTGCGCTCAGGCCACTGTGGGCGAGCTGTGCGATCACCTCCGAGGCCACGTCGAGAGCGCCGGGCGCGGGATACTGCAGGGTGTACAGCGCGCGCGGAAAGCCGCCGAAGTCATGCACGGTGTCGGGCCGCGGGCTGGCGGTCACTTCCAGCCGGCGGCTCATCCAGTGCGGCGACAGCACGACGATGGCGCGCGGCCGCGGCAGGGCGCGCCCCAGCTTGCCGAGCAGCGGGCCAAGGCGGCCGGGTTCCACGGCGAACGTGGGGGCGCCGTGCGAAATGAACAGGGTGGGAAGTTTCATGGTCGGATCGTCCCGTGAAGTGGCGCACCAGGGAGGCGGTGCCGTGCCGATGCTTGCAGTCTATTGCTCACTAGTGGATCGATAAATGATCCCGCGCTTGATTGACTGTCAAGGATTGTTTGACAATTGGCCATGGACCGCTTTCGCGCAATGGAGAGTTTCATCGCCGTGGTGGAGGCCGGCAGCTTCGTCGGCGCCGCTGACCTGCTGCGTGTCACCAAGGCCGCGGTGTCGCGCGGCGTGATGGAACTGGAGGCCCGCCTGGGTGCCCGCCTGTTGCAGCGCACGACCCGCCGCCTGTCGCTGACCGAGGCCGGTCGTGCCTACTACGGCCGCTGCAAGCAGATCCTCGCCGAAGTGGAGGAGGCCGACAGCGCCGTGGGGGTGGTCACCGGCCACCCGGTGGGGCGGTTGCGCATCAACGCGCCCTTTTCCTTCGGCATCCTGCATCTGGCGCCGTTGTGGGGGCCGTTCATGGAGCGCTATCCGGACGTCGAACTGGAGGTGACGCTGGCCGACCGCATGGTCGATGTGGTGGAGGAGGGCTTCGACGTCATCGTGCGCATCAGCCGGCTGGAGGACTCCAGCCTGGTCTACCGGCGGCTGGCGTCGACCCGGATCCTTGCCTGCGCCAGCCCGGAATACCTGGCGCGCAACGGCAGCCCTGCCAGCGTCGAGGACCTTGCCCGCCACCCGGTCATCGCCTACACGTATGCGGCGCAGGGCGACCAGTGGCGCTTCAGCACGCCCGACGGCGAGCGCGAAGTGCTCACGCGTCCGCGCATGCGCACCAACAACGGCGACACCTGCCGTGCGGTGGCGCTGGCGCACCAGGGCATCGTGCTGCAGCCCGACTTCCTGGTCAGCGACGACATTGCTGCCGGCCGACTGGTTGAAGTCCTGCCCGATTGCCGCGGCCCGGAGATCGGCATCTTTGCCGTCTATCCGTCGCGCAAGCATCTTTCGGTCAAGGTGCGGGCGCTGGTGGACTTCCTGGTCGACGCGTTCGCGGCGCCCCGCGGCTGGGGACGGGCAGGGGACGTCTGAGGCAGGTGCGGCTGACATCTCCGGTAACGGGAAGGGCTTGCAGTTTGGATGCTGCAATGCAACATTAAGACGTTTCCCGAACTTCGGAGTTGTTCATGTTCTTCGGTTCCCGCTGCACGAACCGTGTCAGCCTGGCCCTGCAAGGTGGGGGCGCCCATGGTGCGTTCACCTGGGGTGTGCTCGATGCGCTGCTCGAGGACGGCCGGCTTGATTTCGAAGGCATCAGCGGCACCAGCGCCGGGGCGATGAACGCGGTGGTGCTGGCCGACGGCCTGGCGAAGGGCGGCCGGGATGGCGCGCGCGAGGCGCTCGCGCGCTTCTGGGAGGCGGTTGCGAGCAGCGCGCCGTTCGACCTGAGCGTTGGCGCGGATGCCGAGAACGGCGCTGTGGCGCCCAGCGTCAAGATGCTGCTTTACTGGGCGCGGCAGTTCTCCCCCTCGCAGCTCAATCCGTTCGACATCAATCCGCTGCGCGACATCGTCAGCGCCCAGATCGACTTCGACCGCTTGCGGGCACGCAGTCCGCTCAAGCTCTTCATTGCCGCCACCCACGCCAACACCGGCCGCCTGCGGCTGTTCCGAACCCGCGAGCTGAGCGCCGCGGCGCTGCTTGCGTCCGCCTGCCTGCCATCCATCCATCACACCATCGAAATCGACGGCGAGCCGTACTGGGACGGCGGCTATTCGGCCAATCCCGCGGTCTTCCCGCTGGTGTACGACTGCGACGCGAGCGACATCCTGCTGGTGCTGCTGAGCCCCCTGTTGCACGGAGAGACACCCCGTAGCGCGGAGGAGATCCGCGGCAGGCAGATGGACCTGGCGTTCAACGCCACCTTCCTGCGCGAGATGCGCTCGCTTGCCCATGCGCGCGAGTACGCCAGCCGCTCGGTGTTGCCGCTGGGGCGACTGGAGCGGCGCCTGAAGCGGCTGAATTTCCACCTCGTCGCCGACGACGAGCTGATGAGCCAGCTTGCCGCCGAGACGAAGCTCACCACCAGCCTGGCCTTCCTGCAGATGCTGCGCGACCGTGGCCGCGCGCATGCGCTCGAGTGGCTGTCGGCGCACTTCTGGGAAATCGGCCGGCGCTCGTCGGTGGACATCCGCGGCATCTTCGATTGAAGTAACGGGTTTTCCGCAAGCTGCGCCGGTTCCGGTTGTGCGCCTTCGCTCGATGCCCCCCTGGAAAGCCCGTCTGCTCGGTCTGTCAGAACGCCTGTTCGCCCTCGCGCGCCGCTATCCCGGCACGATCGCCGCCTTCGGCTTCGTGTCGGGGCTCGCCAGCTTCTTCCTCGTCGACCGCCACGAAGGTTTCGCGCGCAGCGTGGCGGTGCTGATGCTGGTGAGCTGGGTGTGGCTGATGCTGGAGAACGCGCTGCGCAGCAAGGTGGAGCGCTGGTTCGGCTTCACGCTGCCGCCGCCGCTGCTGCGTTACGCCACGCAACTGATCCACCAGGAAAGCCTTTTCTTCGCCTTGCCCTTCTTCGCCACGACCACTTCGTGGAACAGCGGCCAGGCGGCGTTCACCGGCCTGCTGGGTGTCGCGGCGCTGGTGTCCATCACCGATCCCCTCTATTACGGGCGTCTGGCCGAGCGCCGCTGGCTGTACCTGAGCTATCACACGCTGACGCTGTTCGCCGTGCTGCTGGCCGCCCTGCCGGTGATCCTGCAAACGCCGACGCCGCTGAGCTACGAGCTGGCGCTGGGCGTCGCGGTGTTGCTGTCCTTCCCCTCCATCGCCGGCTCGCTGCCCATGCCGCGCTGGTGGCGCGGCGTACTGCTGGTGCTGCTGATGGCGGCGCTCGCCGGCGCCGGGTGGTGGTTGCGGCTGTGGGTGCCGCCGGCCACGCTGTGGCTGAACGAGGTGGCCGTGACCGTGCGGGTCGACGATGCGAGCAAGGCGCCCGGTGAAAGCCTGCGCGCGCTCGGTGCCGCCGAGCTCAAGGCCCAGGGGCTCTACGCCTACACCGCGGTCAATGCGCCGCTCGGCCTGCAGGAGCGGATCTGGCATGTGTGGATGCATGACGGCGCCGAAGTGGACCGCATCGCCATCGACATCCGCGGCGGGCGCAAGGAAGGCTACCGGGCGTGGACCCACAAGCAGAACTTCCCGGCCCAGCCTGTCGGGCGATGGCAGGTCAAGGTCCTCACCGACGCCGGCCAGATGATAGGGACGCTGCGCTTCAGGGTCACCGCCGACGACGTGCCGGGCGCGGTCCGACAGTGACGCGTGGTGCGCCGCAGCGCGGCCGAGCGGGGCGCCCGGTGACGTCGCGGCGTTGATCACGGTTGCGGATGCCGCAAATGCTTGCGATTCGTATTATTTTTTGCTTTGCGAAGCGGGCGGACTATAGTTAAGGCATCCTCGCACGCATACCGGCCGGCGCCCACGAAAAGGCGCCGGGGGGTGCGTTTCCGGCGTAGTCGAGGCCGGGTCGAGGTGTACAGAACATTCCAGGGAGGCTCGATCAGGCCGGGTGCATGTGCCGGCCGGGCGCGGCATGTCCGCATCGGGGACCGTAGGGCGGGCACCGTGCTCGCCACAGCAGGGGATTCCCTTCCGGGAGAGACATGATGAAACACCTGAGTCACTCCGTGCTGCCCGCGCTGGCTGCCGTTGCGCTGTGCGGCCTATCCACCAGCGCGCTGGGCGGTGGCATGAACGACGCCGACCGGTGGAGCGGAGATCTCCGCTACAGCGTCTATCACATCGCCGCGGAAAACGACGCGGCGCTCAAGCAGGGCGCCATGGACTCCGGCCAGGCCGGACGTGCCGGCCCCGAATCGCTGCCGATGGGCAAGACCGATTCGGACATCACCGCATGGCCGTCGGACACCCGGTACAGCGTCTATCACATCGCCGCCGAGCGCGATGCCGAGAAGAAGGCTGGGATGATGAGCGGACAGGCCGGCCGCGCCGGTCCCGAGACCTTGCCCACCGGGCGCGTCGAACTGCTCGATACGCGTGACACGCGTTTCAGCATCTATGACACCAAGGGACGCAGCGAGTGGTGAGCAAGATCGCGTGGTGAGCAAGATCGACTGCTGAGCAGGATTGCCGGCAGCCGTCAGGCCGAAGGTGCGCTCAAGGCCCAACTGACAGGGGCGGCTCTGCGGAGCCGCCCTTGACGTTCATGCCGTCAGCTTGATCAGCGCGCCGATTGCGCGATCATCAGCCCTGCGGGGCTCGCCGGCTTGGGCGTCTCCTGCGGCGCAGCCTCCCTGCCTTCGAACAGGCCGATGATCTGCGCCACCAGCGGGCGCTGCGCAGGCGGACAGGCGTCTTCCCAGGCGCGCAGATAGTCGTCGAACGGGCGCTCGGCGTCCTCCGGGCGATGGTTCAGGTAGCCGATGGCGCCGAGCGCGTCGCTGTCTTGCTCGAACAGCGGCAGCATGCGATTAGCCACCACCTCGTTCTTGTCGCGCAGATAGGGGCTGCCCTCGAGATCCGCACGATTCGAGCGGAACCAGTCGGCCAGTGTGGTGGAGGCCGACAGGCGCCGGTGGGGTTCGCTGACGAGGTAGTCGGCGAGGGCCTGCAGCGTCTGACCGTAGCCGGCGAACTGCGGCGCCGGTGGATCGGTTTCCCAGCGGATGGCGAGCCGTCGCACCGTGTACAGCGCCGCCGCCTCGCACACGCTCTCCTCGAACCACTGGTTGCTGTGGCCGATCTCGCCATGATGGGCGAGCTTGTTGTCGAAATTGGAATACAGGTGGCAGAGCTCGTGCGAGAACTGATACACGAACTGGTGCCAGCGCGAGTGACGTGCGCTGAGGCGGATCACGTAGTCGCCGTCGGCGCTCTTCTCATAGAAGGCCAGCGGGCCGCCTTCGCCGTAGACGATGCGCAGCGTGCCGAGCTCGCGCCCGGGAAAGCGCGGCGCAAGCTCCGCCGCGACCGCGTCGAGCACGATCCTGAGTTCGTCCAGCGAGGTGTTGCCCCAGCCGTCGGGCGAAATGCGCAGCGAGGGCGTGGCGCCGTGCGAGAGCTTGTGCTCCACCGCGGCGCGGGCCGGCTTGGCAGGAAGGACGGAAAACAGCACGGCCGCCACATACAGCAGGCGCACGAAGCCCGTCCGCGGGCTCTTGCGCGTGCCGTGGCGCGCACCCAGCCGGATGGTGCGGTGTGTTTCGCCGCGCGGGTGATCGAGCTTGACGTTGGGTCGCATGATGGATCCCGCCGTGCCTTACCCCAGTCGTGCATCCGCCGATGAGACTGCTGGAAGTCGCACAGCTCCTGTGAAATAAACAGTTCAAACCTAGCAGCCGAAAGCCATCCCCGTCAACCTGAGGATTCATGAAAAATTCATAATAATCAATATGCTGAGTCGTCTTCTGGGCGGCTGGCAAGGGCCACGTGGTGCTGCGGCGCCATGGCCGCTGACAGCGCGTTCGCGCGGTGCGAGAATCAGCGGCGGGGAGGTGCCGCGGGCGGTGGACAAAGGTTCGGCGCAGGTGCGTCGAGCGGCCGGCGGGGCAGAATGGGGCAGAAAGGGGGCGGGGTGGAGCGCATCACCGATGTGCGGCAGCAACTGGTTGGCGTGGCCGCGCCGACCTCGCGTGTGCTGCGCCGCATCTACTGGGCAAGTGCGGCCCTGGTCCTGCTGCTGCTGGTGGGCACGGCCGGCTTCCTGCATTACGGTCCCGCGGGCACGCCGCTGTCCGATGCCTTCTACATGACGGCCATCACCATCACCACCGTCGGCTATGGCGAAGTCGTCGACCTGAGCCACAGCCATGGCGGCCGCCTGTTCGCCGCCTTCGTGTCGTTCGCCGGCTTTGGAACGGTGACCTTCATCTTCTCCAGCCTGACCGTCTTCTTCCTCGAAACCGATCTCAACGAAGCGCTGCGGAGGCGCCGCATGGAAAAGGCCATACGCAAGCTGCACAGCCACTACATCGTCTGCGGTTTCGGCCGCGTCGGCCGCAACGTGGCGATCGAGCTGCAGGTGACCAACCACCGCTTCGTCGCGGTGGACACCGAGGTCGGCGAGATCGAGCGCTTCCTCGAGCGCTACCCCGGGCTGCTCTACATCCAGGGCGACGCCTCGGATGACGACGTGCTGGTGCGCGCCGACATCGCGGACGCGAAAGGCGTGTTCGCCGTCACCGGCGACGACAGCCGCAACCTGATGATCTGCCTGACCGCCAAGCAGCTCAATCCGACGGTGCGCGTGGTGGCGCGCTGCCACGAGCTGCGCAACGCGGACAAGCTGCGCAAGGCCGGTGCGGACGTGGTGGTGTCGCCGGACTTTACCGGCGGCATGCGCATCGCCTCGTCGATGATCCGGCCGCAGGTGGTGTCCTTCCTTGACGAGATGCTGCGCTCCGAGGTCAAGACCCGCATCGACGAAGTGAGCGTGCCGGGCGGCTTCGAGCCCTGCACGCTGGGCGAGCTGGGGCGGCGCAGCCCCCACTACGTGCTGCTGGGCGTGCGCGTGGGCAGCGAGATGCACTTCAACCCGCCGGACGAGTTCCGCATCGAGCCCGGCCAGACGCTGATCCTGATGGGCAATGCCTCAGGACGCGTCGCGTTGGAGTCCGCGCTGTTGCCTGCCGGCTGAGGGCGACGCTCAGCCGGCCTGCTGCGGCGGCCACGGCCGCCCGCGGCGGCGGCAGAAATCGCGCAACAGCCAGTGGGCGATGGTCGACTGGCTGGGCAGAGAGGCGGGCAGCGCGTCCACATGGAAGAAGCCGGCGTGCTCGATCTCGTCCGGCGCGCAGACGATGTCGCCGGCCTCGTATTCGGCCTGGAAGCCCAGCATCAGCGAATGTGGAAAAGGCCAGGGCTGGCTCGTGAAGTAGCGCACGTTGCGCACGCGCAGCGCCACTTCCTCGGCGATCTCGCGGTGGATCGCCTCCTCGGCCGATTCGCCGGCGTCCACGAAGCCCGCCAGCGTGCTGTAGAAGCCGGGCGCGAAGTGGTAGGAACGGCCGAGCAGGATCTCGTCGCCGCGCTCCACCGCGACGATCACCACCGGCGACACGCGCGGATAGTGCTCGCGGCCGCAGGCGGGATTGGTGCAGCGCCGCACCTTGGCGTCGCCCGGCTGCACCGTCGGCGAACCGCAGGCGCCGCAGAACTGGTGCGCGCGGTCCCATTCGAGCAGTTCCAGCGCGCGCGCGGCGAGGCGGCGGAGGTTGTCGGGCAGGACGTCGTTGAGGCGCTTGAGGTGGGTGAAGCGGGTGCCCGGCGGCGGTTCGGCGTCGGCCGGCAGTTCCGCCGCCTGGCAGGGCAGGCCGGCGCCCGCCCCGGCGTCGGCCGGCACGCCCAGCGACTGGGTGCGCAGCGGCAGCCGACCGAGCGCGCTGAGCGCGTCGCCCGCCGGCAGCGTGCCGGCGTCGGTGAGCAGCAGTTCGGCGCCGCGAAACGCCAGCCAGTGCAGCGGCTGCGCCAGTGCGCCGGCGGCGGCATCCTGCCCCATTCCCGGTTCATCCATAACGTCTTGCCGCCTCCACTGCGAGTCCGGCTCCGATACTGCCATACAGATCGCCTTCCACGCTGCGCGCCGCCGGCAGCTCGGCGGCGATGCGAGCGCGCAGTTGCGCCACCCCGCTGGCGCCACCGGTGAAGTAGATCGTGTCCACGCGCTCGCGGCGCACGCCGGCCTGCGCCAGCAGGGCGCCCACGCATTCGCCGACGCGCTCGACCAGCGTGCGGGTGGCGCGGCTGAAATCCTCGCGGGTGATGGCGTGCGTCAGGCCGGCTTCGAGGCGGTCGAGGTTCAGCGTCGCGATCGGCGCGGCCGACAGGTCGATCTTGGCCTCTTCCACCTGCAGCGCCAGCCAGTGGCCTTCGCGCCGGCTCACCAGCCGCGACAGGCGGTCGAGTTCGGTGCGCGCCAGCGCATCGCGGTAGATGTGCTGCAGGTCGGCCCACGCCTGGCGGCTGTAGGCGAAGTTGATGGTGTGCCAGGTGGCGAGCTGGAAGAAGATGCTGGACGGGATCTCGGCGCCGTTCTTCATGCGGCCGCGATAGCCCAGCAGCGGCATCACGCATTCCAGGCTCAGCACGCGGTCGAAATCGGTGCCGCCGATGTGCACGCCGGCATTGCCCAGCAGGTCTTCATGGCGCTCGGCGTGTTTGCCAAGGCCGCGCGCGCGCTCCGGCGACAGGCGCACCAGCGAGAAATCCGCGGTGCCGCCGCCGATGTCGGCGATCAGCACCAGCTCCTCGCGCGCCAGCGAAAGTTCGTAGTGCAGCGCCGCGCCGATCGGCTCGAACTGGAAGCTGACCTCGCGAAAACCCACCTGATGCGCGATCGCCTCCAGCGTGTCCTGCGCCTTGCGGTCGGCGGCTTCGTCGTCGTCGACGAAATGCACCGGGCGGCCGAACACCGCCTGCTCGAAGGAACGCCCGGCCTGCGCCTCGGCGCGCCGCTTGAGCTCGCCGATGAAGCTCGCCAGCAGGTCGCGAAAACGCAGCGCGCGGCCATGCACCTCGGTGTGGCCGTCGATCAGGCTGCTGCCGAGCAGGCTCTTCAGGGCGCGCATGAGCCGGCCTTCGTAGCCTTCGAGGTACTCGGCGAGCGCGGCGCGGCCGTAGCAGGTGCTGTCCTCGTCGGCATTGAAGAACACCGCCGACGGTAGCGTCGGCCGGCCATCCTCGAGTGCGAGCAGGGCCGGCGCATCCGGGCGCAGCCAGCCCACGGTGGAGTTCGAGGTGCCGAAGTCGATGCCGCAGGCGCGGGCAGGTGCTTGCATGGTCGGAGTCGGTGGCAGGAGTCGGTGGCGTGACGGCCGGCGATGCTACGCGAGCGTGATGCAATGGTCGACCGCCGCGCGGTGCTGAATCCGTGCGGAATTTCTCCCGCCTTGCGCGTTGGGGGTGCTTCAATGCGGCCGCTTGCGGGTGTAGGCTGAAATCATGAATACGACCGAACCGACGCCGGCCACCGGCAATGGCAGCACGGCTTTCCCGCTCGCGCTGCGGCGGGTGGCGATCGACACGTATCGCGAGAACGTCGCCTACCTGCATCGCGACTGCGAGGTTTATCGCGCCGAAGGCTTCCAGGCCCTGGCCAAGGTCGAGGTGCGCGCCAATGGGCGGCGCATCCTCGCCACGCTCAACGTCACCACCGACCCGCGTATCGTGCGCTGCAACGAGCTCGGGTTGTCGGAGGACGCTTTCGCGCAGCTTGGCGCCAGTCCGGGCGCGTCGGTGGTGGTGTCGCAGGCCGAGCCACCGACCTCGATCCCGGCCCTGCACCGCAAGATCGCCGGCGAGCGCCTGACACGCGACGATTTCCAGGCCATCGTGCGCGACATCGCCGAGCACCGCTATTCCAAGATCGAGCTCACCGCCTTCGTGGTCGCGTCCAACCAGGGCGAGCTCGACCGCGAGGAGGTCTACTTCCTCACCGAGGCGATGTCCGCGGTCGGCAGCCGGCTCGACTGGCGCGAGCGGCCGGTGGTGGACAAGCACTGCATCGGCGGCATTCCCGGCAACCGCACGTCCATGCTGGTGGTGCCCATCGTTGCGGCGCACGGCATGCTGTGCCCCAAGACCTCGTCGCGCGCGATCACGTCGCCGGCCGGCACGGCCGACACCATGGAAGTGCTGGCCAACGTCGAGCTGCCGATGGAGCGCCTGTCCGAGATCGTGCGCGAGCACCGCGGCTGCCTCGCCTGGGGCGGCACGGCGCAACTGTCGCCGGCGGATGACGTGCTGATCTCGGTGGAGCGACCGCTGTCGGTCGATTCGCCGGGCCAGATGGTGGCCTCCATCCTGTCGAAGAAGATCGCCGCCGGTTCCACCCACCTGGTGCTGGACATTCCGGTGGGGCCGAGCGCCAAGGTACGCTCGATGCCCGAGGCGCAGCGCCTGCGCAAGCTGTTCGAGTTCGTCGCCGCACGCCTGAACCTCGCGCTGGATGTGGTGATCACCGACGGTCGCCAGCCCATCGGCGGCGGCATCGGCCCGGTGCTGGAGGCGCGCGACGTGATGCGGGTGCTGGAGAACGACCCGCGCGCGCCCAACGACCTGCGCCAGAAGGCGCTGCGCCTGGCCGGACGCATGCTGGAGTTCGACCCTGACGTGCGCGGCGGCGACGGTTTCGCCATTGCGCGCGACATTCTCGACTCCGGCCGTGCGCTGGCGAAGATGAACGCGATCATCCAGGCCCAGGGCGGCAAACCCTTCGACCACAACGCGCCGGCCCTCGCGCGCCTGGACTTCGTCGTCGCGGCGCCGGCCGATGGTGTGGTGACGGCGATCGACAATCATCAGCTTGCCCGCATCGCGCGCCTGGCCGGCGCGCCCAAGGTGCCCGGCGCAGGCGTCGACCTGCAGCGCAAGCTGGGTGATCCGGTGGTGGCGGGCGAGGCGCTGTACCGGGTGCACGCCGATTTCCCCGCAGATCTCGAGTTCGCCCGCCAGGCTGCCGCGCGCGCGAGCGCCTACAGCATCGGTCGGGTGGACGAGGTGCCGCACATGTACGTGGAGCTGTGATGGACCTGCTGCTGCATTTCGACGACGAGCGCGATGCCGCGCAGCGCCTGGCGCGCGAAGCCGGGCTGGCCCCGGCGTGCATCGAGCGCCATCGTTTCCCCGACGACGAGTTGCGCCTGCGCCTGCCGGTCGATGGCGGTGGCGGTCTGCCGCTGCGGGCGGTGCTGTTCCGCAGCCTGGTCCGCCCCAACGAGAAGCTGGTGGAATTGCTCTTCGCTGCGCGTACTGCGCGCGTGCTCGGCGTCGGCCACCTGACCCTGGTCGCACCTTACCTCGCCTACATGCGGCAGGACATCGCCTTTCACCCCGGCGAGGTGGTCAGCCAGCGGGTGCTGGGCGAGTTCCTTGCCGGCCTGTTCGATGCCGTCATCACCGTCGATCCGCACCTGCACCGCGTGGCGAGCCTGGCCGAAGCGGTGCCGACGCGCCACGCGGTGGCGTTGTCTGCCGCGCCGTTGCTGGCCGACCTGATCGCGGCCCGATGTGGCGGTGCTGCCCCGGTGCTGATCGGTCCCGACGCCGAGTCGGCGCAGTGGGTCGGCGCCGCCGCGGCGCGGCACGGCTTCGATCACGCGGTGTGCAGCAAGCGCCGTCATGGCGACCACGAGGTCGATGTCGAGCTGCCGCCGCTGGACCTGCGGGGCCGCGCCGCGGTGCTGATCGACGACGTCGCCAGTTCCGGTCGCACTCTGGCGCAGGCTGCACGCCTGCTGCTGCAGGCCGGGGCCGCCCGGGTGGACGTCGCGGTCACCCACGCCCTGTTTGCCGACGATGCGCTGCCGACCATCCTGGACGCGGGGGTCGGGCAGGTGTGGAGCACCGACTGCATCGCCCATCCGACCAATTCCGTTGCCATCGCGCCGCTGCTGGCCGCGGCCTTGCAGGTCCTGGCTGGGGATCGGGCCTGAGCCCACCCAGGCCTGCTCGCGTCGCCGGTCCTATGCCCGGGCGATGACGCTGGACGGGCCGCAGTGTTACGATTCAGGCCTGTATCGATGTGGCCAGGTCGGGTTTGGCCAGATTTGCCGTGTGGTGCCGTGGCCTGCGGCCTTGCAGCAGGCGCCCGTTTTTCATGAGGAATGATGTGGAACAGTCGGTGAGGACCGTCGTATTTGTCGACCTGACGGGCAGTACCGGTCTGTTCGAATCGATCGGCAATGTCCTGGCGACACAGGTCGTCACGCGGTGTACGCAGGCCATCGGCCAGCATTTCGCGCGCGCCGGCGGGCATATCGTCAAGTACCTGGGCGACGGCGTGCTGGTGCTGTTCGACGACACCGTGGCCGCGGTCGAGGCCTGTGCGCGGGTCAAGGAGCTGCTCGCCGAGCTCGACATCGCCGAACTGCGCAGGGTGCGGCTGGAGGCCAAGACCGGCGTCGAGCGCGGGCTGATCGTCGAGCACGACGGCGATTGCTATGGTGACGCGGTCAACGTGGCCGCCCGCCTGAGCGACCTGGCCCAGTCGGGCGAGATCCTCGTCGGCGAGTCGGTCTACGCCTGCCTGCCGGATTTTCACCGCGTCGCCTGCCACAACCTCGACCGCATCATCATCCGCGGCAAGGCCGAGCCGATGCGCGTGTGGCGCATCGACTGGGCGCGAACCGCCGAAACGACGCTCACGGCGCCGATGGAGTTCTTCGAGATGCAGGGCGAAAGGCCGGCCCAGCACCGCATCGATCTCAACTGCATGGACCAGCACCTGCGGCTCGAGCCGCACGACGGCCCGCTCATCATCGGTCGCGGCCAGGATGCAGGCTTCCAGGTGAACGACCAGCGCGTGTCGCGGCGCCATGCCCGCATCGAGTGGAATGGTGGCCAGTGCGTGCTCACCGACTCGAGCAGCAACGGCACCTGGGTGCGCTTCGCCGGTTCGCCGGTGGCGGTGACGCTGAGGCGCGACAGTTGCACGCTCAATGGCGAAGGCGAGATCGGCCTCGGCGCCACGGCCGACGATTTCACCGCGCCCACAGTGGGCTTCCGCGTGCTCAACGACGCCTGAAGGCCGTCAGCCTGCACTTGCCTGCCGAGACCGGCCGGCGCAGGACGGCGCGGGCCGCAACGGCGTGGGGAAGGGCCGATGCCGCACGATGACGCTGAAGGCGAGCAAACATCCGCGAATGATCCCGTCGCCATCGCGGGCGCGGGGCCCGCGGGCCTGGCTGCCGCGATCACGCTGGCACGTGCGGGGCGTCGGGTGGTGGTGCACGAGGCGCGCCGCGAGGTGGGATGCCGCTTTGGTGCCGACCTGCAGGGGCTCGAGAACTGGTCGGGCCGTGAAGATGTGCTCGACGAACTGCGCGCAGAGGGCCTGACTGACGGTTTCTTGCGTCATGGCTGCAGCGAGGGTGTCGCCTTCGATGCCTGGGGCCGTGCCTATGCCTTGCGCAGCCCGTCGCCGATGGTGTACGTCGTCGAGCGCGGTCCGCGGCCGGGCAGCCTCGATCATGCGTTGTTGCAGCAGGCGCTCGACCTGGGTGTGGAGCTGCGCTTCGGCAGCCGTGTGCGCGAGGCCGGCGCCGTCCACATCCTCGCCACAGGCCCCACGCATGCCGATGCGGTCGCCGCCGGCTACCAGTTCGAGACCGGCATGGCGAATGGCTTCTGGCTGGTGCTGGACGACGCGCTGGCGCCGGGCGGCTATGCCTATCTGCTGGTGATGAACGGCCATGGCACGGTGAAGAGCTGCATGTTCGCGGACTTCGGCCGCCAGCAGTCGTACGTCGCGCGCACGGTGGAGCGTTTCCGGCGCCTGGTCGGCCTCGACATGCAGGCGCCGCGCTTCCATGCGGGCGCGGGGAACATGCTGATGCCGCAGACGGCGATGCACGGCGGGTGTGCGGTCGTCGGCGAGCGCGCCGGCTTCCAGGACGCCCTGGCCGGCTTCGGCATGCGCTACGCCATGCGATCCGGCGTGCTCGCCGCCCGTGCGCTGCTCGACGGACGCGACTACGACAGCCTGTGGCGCCAGCACATGGCGCAGCCGTTGCGCGCGTCGCTGGTCAACCGGGCGCTGTACGCCCGCCTCGGCAATCGAGGCTACCGCTGGCTGTTGCAGGCACAGGCCGCCAGCGGCAACACCCGCGCCTTCCTGCGCTGGCTTTACGGCGATGGCCCGCTCAGTCGCAGCCTGGTGCCGTGGGCTCGGCGGCGCGTGCGCAGCCTGCGCGCGGCGACTCCGGACGAGGGCCGGCAGTCGCGCTGACCCGGGCCGGCGGTCGCGCTGACCTGGGCCGGGCCACCGGCTCAGGCCAGCTTCCAGTCGAAGCTGCGGATGTGCCGGCGCAGCGCTGCGCACTCCTGCTCGAACGCGCGTCGCGCACCCGCGAAGTGCGTGTCCCAGTCCTCGATCCCCCGCGCCTCGCGATAGGCAGGGTCGAGCTGCAAGGTCTGCACCGCGAGGATCAGGTCCGCGACCTCGTTCTGCAGTTCTCCGACCATCCGGCGCAGACCGTCGCCGACGGCCGGCGTGATCGATGCGCCATGCCCGCCTGCCGTGCCGGCAGGGACCTGCAGTTCGTCGATGATGCGCCGCAGCGCCTCCACGTCGTTGTTGCGATAAGCCTCCTGCACGCGCAGGAAGCGCGCATGGGCCTGCGCCTTGTCCGCTTCGCCGGCACGGTCGGGATGGCAGCGGCTCGCTGCCGTCCGGTACAGCCGGCGCAGTTCGTCACGCTCGTCCTCGTCCAGCTCGGGCAATGCAGGCGGCTGCGCCTGCGCGCTACGCTGGTAGGACTCGAAGTCGTCCGCGGCCGCACGCGCGGCGTCGATGTCGGCGTCCGCGCCCGAGCGTTCCGCCTGCAGCCGGGCGTGCTCGCCCCGCAGCCGCAGGCATTCGGACAGGACCTCGTGCAGCGCCTCATACTGGCGCCGCTCGAACTCGCGTACGAGCCTCTGCATTTCCGCCAGCTTCGCGCCGACTTCCAGCTTCTGTTCCTGCAGCCGTGTTGAACGGGCGAGCAGGCGGTCGTGGTCGGCATCCGGTAGCGGCGCCGGTGTCATCGGCGGTTCTTCAGGGTTGGGCGGATCGATGGGCAAGGGCTCGGCTGCCACCGCCTGCTGCGGTGCAGGGCCGCGCATGACCGCTCCGGGGGCGTCGGTGTCCGGCGTTGCTGCCTCAGGCGTCACGGGTGCCCTGTCTGCCACCGCAGGGCCGATGTCCGCGCTCGCACGAACGGAAGCGTCGGCCTCGTCGCCATGGGCACGTCGGCCACGCAGTCGGGCCGTGATGGCCTCGCGGAGGCGGGCGAAGGCGAGGCTCAGATTCACTGTCGATCTCCATTGCAGGTGCCGCAGGTTTTTGCGGCGGTGCAGCAATGTTAATCGAGTCGTGGGTCGGGAATGTTGTACTGCAGCAAATGACTTCCCCGCGCCGACGGCGAGATACGCGCGGTGAACGAGCGCGGGCCCGACGGCGCTCGCTGCGCCGCCGGGGCCCGCGACACCGATCAGCCCAGGCGGGCGAGGGTGCCGGCGTCTGCCAGCGCCATCACCACGTTGCCGCTGCCGGAGGACTGCGCGTACTCGCCGTACTGGCGACCGGCGAGCGGGCCGGCGTCGGCTGCCATCGCGCGTGCCACGCCCAGCATCGTCGCCAGCGGGCGGCCGCCCATCTCGGCGCCGACGAACTTGCTGTACTCGGTGATGCCCTCCACGGCCTCGTCGATCTTCCCCGCCTTCAACTGTGCGATGAAGCGCTGGTCGGCCTCGATGCGCTCGGGCAGCGGCCAGTTCTCGCGGCCGCGCACCAGCACGTGCGAGAGCGCCGAGCTGGTGACGAACACCACGCGCCGGCCGAGTTTCTTCGCCGTCGCATGCACCAGCTCACCCGCGCTCAGGCATTCCTCGTGCGTCGACATCAGCACCGAGGGCAGCGCCACCACCGGCACGTCGCCTGTCGGGTCGAGATACTGCATCGGTACGAAAGTGCCGTAGTCCCACTCGAAGTACTCGGAGTCGTTGCGGTTCGACGGCACGCCACCGGCCTTGAACGCTTCGACCAGCGCGCCGGCGAATTCCGGGTCGCCCGGGTAGTCGTAGGGCCGGCCCGGGATCAGTTGCGGCGCCTCGTCGGCGACGCAATGGCCAACGTGGCGCGGCTGGCAGGTCACCGGCCAGTCGAAGGTGGCCACCCAGTGGCTGGAGACGATCACCCACAGGTCGGGCTTCAACTGGCGGCGAATCGCTTCGCCCAGCGCGCGCTCGGCCGCCACCAGCGTCTGCTGGTAGTCGGGGGTGTTCTTTGCCAGCCCCAGCGTGGGCACATGCGCCGCGATCGTCGCGGCAATCACTCCACTCATCGTCGTTTCCCCTCAGTTAACGGCTCAGTTGACAGTATTCGCGCCCGCTTTCGCGGCCGCTTCTTCATCGGCCTCGCGCTTGGCGATGTTGGCCAGGATCTCGGCGCCACGGTTGGCCGCCGACAGGCCGCGGAACAGGAAGGCGAGGCCGATGGTGGCCTGCAGTTCTTCCCAGGTGGCGCCGGCGCGGCGCGCGGCGATGGCGTGCAGCGGGGCAGCGTCGTTCAGATCCATCATCAGCATGCCGAACAGCATCAACTGCGAGGTCTTCACGTCGAAGCACTTCGGGTACATGGCGTGCGCGCGCATCTGCTCCTGCAGCTCGAGCAGCTTGGGGTCGAGCGCGCCCGTCACGTTGATGCGCGCCTCGATGCGCGGCGGCACGAAGCCGATCAGCTCCTTGTAGATGGCGAAGCGCTCTTCCTGCGTGTAGTCCTGCTCGGCGTAGGCGCCGATGCGTTCGCGGACGAGGTCGATATTGACGCGAGGGGGAATCATGGGAGTCTCCTTGGAAATCAGGCCAGTGGCCGGCGTGCCACCAGGCGATACGGTTATTGTCGAGCTTGGGATCGCCGCCGGGGTCGGGCCACATGCCGGCCCCGGCGCGATGTTCCATTGCAGCGCGTCGCGATCGAACGCATGAAGCGGTTCAACCCTTTTGCGCTGACATCGAATTACCGGAGAATTCCAGCAAAGAACGAAGACAACTCGGCGAAGCCATCCAGCGGCAAGACGTGCGCAACGTACTGGTCGGGACGAACCACGACCATGGCCCCCTTGTCGCGGTCGATGCCACGCATGTCGAAGATGTCGCCGAGGCCCTTGTGATCGACGCAGAAGACCTTCTCGTGGTCCTGCAGGCCGAGCTTTCCGGTCTTCGGCTTCAGCAGGGACGGCATGTTCTCGTAGGCGAGCTGATCGAAGGTCTGCTGGAATACCGCGCGGAAGTCGATCACTGCGTCGATGTCTTCGCCCTCGCGGGTATGCTTGACGACAGGCGAGCTGGGGTTGGTTTCCAGCCAGTCCGCGAGCTTGTGGATCGCGGAGCCGGCGTCGGAGCTGTCCGCCTTGCCGGCGAACGCGTAGATGCGCCAGCGTGCGTCTGCCTCGGCGGCATGGCCCAGTTGCATCTGCTTGGCATCCGCCACACGTACCACCGGGGCCGAGTGGAAGCGACGGCCAATCTCCAGCTTGCTCGCCAGCGCCTGGTGAGTCCCTGCGCCAATCACTTGGGACTGGTCGTATTTCACCGCATTGCCGCCGGTGAATTCCAGGTTCTCCTTGAACTGGCGGATGATGCGCGGCTCCTCGGTGCCATTGCGCTCAGCCTCGGTGGTCGGTGCCGACATGACGCGAGCCCACTTGTGATCCGTCTCGACCAGACGCTTGGCCTCGGTCAGACGCTCCCTGGAGTAGGTTCGCAGCAGGCTGGCGTCAGCCCGTCCCTGGAGGACGTGCACCAGTTTCCAGCCCAGGTTGAAGGTGTCCTGCATCGACACGTTCATCCCCTGGCCGGCCTTGGGCGAGTGCGTGTGGCAGGCGTCGCCGGCGGTGAAGACGCGAGGATTGCGAACCTCGCCTTCGGGAACATCATCGAATCGGTCGGTGATGCTGTGACCAATCTCATAGATCGACCACCAGACCACCTCCTTCACGTCGATCGAGTACGGCTTGATGATGCGGTTGGCCGCGGCAATGATGTCATCCTGGTTCAGCTTGCGCTGCGCGATCTTCTCGTCCGGCGCGAGCTTGTCGAGCTCGACGTACATGCGGAAGATGTAGCCGCCCTCGCGCGGCAGGATCAGCACATTGCCCTCCTTGGCGGAGGAAATCAGGCACTTCTGGCGAATATCCGGGAAATCCGTGTTGGCGAGGATGTCCATCACACCCCAGCCCTGATGCGCGGCATCGCCATGCAGTTGGCCGCCGATCGACTTGCGCACTGCGGAATGCGCACCATCGCAACCGACCACGTAGTTGGCGCGCACGGTGCGGGTTGCCCACCAATTGATGCCGGTGGCGTCCTTCAGCGTCACGGTGACCGGATGATCGTCGGTGGTGGGATCGACCGTCACATTCACGACTTCCCAGCCGTAATCCGGTTCAAGCCGCGAGGGCGAGTTCTGCATGACTTCCAGGAACAGTTGATGCATGCGCGCCTGGTTGATCAGGATATGCGGCATTTCCGAGCTGTCATCGGCCACGTCCTGCACGCGACCGACGCGCTTGATGTGCTCGGGATTCTTGGGATCGGGCATCCAGAACGCGGTCTGGTTGACCCAGTAGGTTTCGCGCTTGACCTTGTCGGCAAATCCGAAGGCCTGGAACATTTCCATGGTGCGCGTGTTGATGCCGTCGGCCTTGCCCTTGATGATGTTGCTGGGCATGCGCTCGATGATCATCGTCTCGATCTCGGGGAACTGCGACAACTGGGCAGCCAGACACAAGCCGGCAGGACCGGTGCCGGCAATCAGCACATCCACCTTTTCGGGCAAGGGTTCGTTGATCCCGCGGTTGCGACGGTTCGGTGCCGCCGGCTTGATGTCGGGGTTGCCACCTCTGAATCCATTCTTGTAGAACTGCATGTTGTTTCCTCCTCTGGCGGCGCCCCGGCCGCGCGGTTTCCTGTGGGGCGTACTGTATGCAGGCGGCTCACATCTCTCAATGTGATGAGTAGAATAGATTCAATTCGAAATTCGAATTTTCATTCCGTACATGCATAGCCTCGACACCCGACTGCTGCAGATCTTTGACGAGATCTACAAGACGCGTAGCGTGAGCCGCGCCGCGGAACAGCTCGGGCTGGGGCAGCCGGTGGTCAGCATCGCCCTGGGCAAGCTGCGCCAGCACTTCGGCGATCCGCTGTTCGTGCGCACTTCGTCCGGGATGGATCCGACGCCGCTGGGCGAGGAGCTTGTGCGGCCGATTCGCAACGCGATCGACGCGCTGCAGGCGGCGCTCGGCTACCGCACCGCCTTCGATCCCCGCACCGTGCAGCGCATGTTCCGCATCGCGATGACGGACATCTCCCAGATCGTGCTGCTGCCCGGGTTGTGGACCCGCCTGCACCAGCTCGCTCCCGGCGTGACGGTGGACGTGGCCAACCTGTCGCTCGAGACGGCGCACATGCTGGAGTCCGGAGAGGTCGATCTGGCGCTCGGCTTCATGCCGCAACTGGATGCGGGCTTCTACCAGCATACGCTCTTCGCGCAGCGCTACGTCTGTCTCGCCAGCGTGGATCACCCTCGCATACAAGGCGAATTGACTCTGGAGCGCTTCCAGGCTGAAGAGCATGCCATGGTGATCAGCTCGGGTACGGGCCATGGCTATCTGGAGCGCGAGCTCGCGCGCCAGGGCGTCACGCGCAAGGTGGTGTTGCGCGTACCGAACTTCCTCGGCGTGGCCTTCGTGGTCGAGCATACCGATCTGGTGGTCACGATTCCCGCCCGGCTGGGGGATATGCTGAGCCGGCACGGCCGTTTCCGCATCTACCCCACGCCCTTCGCCCAGCCCGGCTACTCGGTGAAGCAGTTCTGGCACGAGCGCTTCCACCATGACCCGGGCAATCGCTGGTTGCGCGGCCTGATCCGCGAACTGCTCGGCGAGGCGGCGGCAGAGGCTAGCCGGCCCTGACGCCAGTCCTTGACGTCCGGGCGAGGCCGGCTTCCTCGTCAGTCGAGGCATTCGAACGGCAGGCCGACGTAGTTTTCCGCCAGCGAGGTGGCGGCGGCGCGAGAGCTCACCACGTAGTCGAGCTGCGCACGGCGGAAGCGGCGGGTGATCGTGTCCTCGCCCTCGAAGTCATGCAGCATGGTGGTCATGAACCACGAGAAATGCTCGCCGCGCCAGATGCGCTTGAGCGCGGTGGCGCTGTAGCCGTCGAGGCCCGCCTGGCTGCCGTTGCGGTAGAAGTCACAGATCGCCCTGGTGAGCACCACCACGTCGCCCGCGGCGAGGTTGAGCCCCTTGGCGCCGGTGGGCGGCACGATGTGGGCCGAGTCGCCGGCGAGGAACAGGCGGCCGTGCTGCATCGTCTCGCAGATGAAACTGCGCATCGCGATGATGCCTTTCTGGAAGATGCGGCCTTCCTTCAGCGCCCAGCCCTCGTCGTTGGCCATGCGGGCGCGGAACTCCGCCCAGATGCGATCCTCGGACCAGTTGTTGACGTTGTCGGTGGGGTCGCACTGGAAGTACATGCGCTGGATCTTGGGCGTGCGCGTGCTCACCAGCACGAAGCCGCGGTCGCTCTGGGCGTAGATCAGCTCGTCGCTCGACGGCGGGGCCTCGCACAGGATGCCGAACCAGCCGCAGGGATAGACTTTCAGGTGCTCCTGGCGGATGGCGGCGGGGATCGCCTGGCGCGAGGGGCCATGGAAACCGTCGCAGCCGGCGATGAAGTCGCACTGGATCTCATGCGGTTCGCCGCCCTTCGCGTAGCGGATCGACGGCCGGGTGGATTCGATGTCGTGCAGGCTGACGTCGGACACGCCGAACTCGATGGTGGTGCCGTTGGCCAGCACCGCGGCGACCAGGTCCTTGATGACCTCGTGCTGCGGATACACCATGATGGACTTGCCGCCCGTCAGCTCGTGCAGGTCGATGCGGTGGCGCTTGCCGCCGAAGGCGAGCTCGATGCCGTGATGCTCGAAGCCGTCCCGCATCATGCGCTCGCCCACGCCGACCTGCTTGAGCAGCTCGACGGTCGGGTGCTCGAGCACGCCTGCCTTGATCGTGCCTTCGATCGCTTCGCGCGTCTGGGCTTCGACGATGATGGAAGCGATGCCCTGGCGATGCAGCAGATGCGAGAGCAGCAGGCCGGCAGGCCCCGCGCCGATGATGCAGACTTGCGTTGTTTCCATCATTCTTCGTTCTCCTCGGGTGTGGATCTGTTGGGTCGTACGTCGCTGGCCGATGCCCGAAGCGAAGTACGGCTGCCATGGTAGAAGCCGGGAAAAATATCGAGAATGGAGGAAACGTCGATATCGAATGTACTTTTCGAATGTTCGGCGAATGCCCGCCGCGGGCTCGGTGTGCCCGGGTTCAGTCGGATGCGGAGGGTGTTTCGGCGGCCGCCTGGCCGTGAAACGCACGGAAGGCCGACGGCGTCATGCCCTGGGTGCGGGTGAAGAAGCGTGAGAAATAGGCCTGGTCCTTGAAGCCCAGCTCGTAGCCGATGCGCGTGATGTCGAGGTCAGAGTAGGCGATCAGGCGGCGCGCTTCCAGCAGCAGGCGATCGTGGATCAGCGCCTGCGCGCTGCGGCCGGTCTTGCGTCGACAGGTCGCGTTCAACTGGGCCGAGGAAACGCCCAGTTGGCCGGCATAGAAGCTGACCGGCCGCCATTCGCGGAAGTGCTTTTCGATCATTTCCAGGAAGCGGTCGATGCGCTGGCGGAAGCGATCGCGGCCGACTTCCCGCGCCTGCGGCTCGCCCGCGCGCGCCAGCCATACCAAGACTTCCATCAGCAGCGCCATCAGGATGCAGGCCCGGCCCGGCTTCGCCTCGGCGTATTCGGCGCTGAAGCGCGCAAAGAGGCTCTTGATCAGCGCCAGGCCGGCTGCGTCGCCAGCGAGTGCGTGGCGCCGGGTCAGCTTCAGCGATTCGCGCAGCTCGGGGGCGAGATGCAGCAGCTCGGCGATCAGGAACTGTGGCAGCGTGACGATGTGGCCCACCAGGTTGGGCGAGAACGAAAAGCCGTGGATCGCCCGCGGCGGGATCAGCGCGATGCAGGGCGTGGCCAGCGGCTCGGTCACCGTTTCGAGCGTGATCCAGGCGTCGCCCGCTTCGAGCATCAGGATCTGCAGCAGATTGTCGTGGCGATGGGGCGCGATCTTCCATTCATACATCGAGCTGCGTGCCGCGATGGTCTCGTAATGGACCAGATCCGATGACGGCCAGATCTCCTTTTCGCCGAACAGCTTGTAGGTGGGAACGCGCGCATCGTCCATCGCTGCTCATCCAGTCCAGGCCACTGCCGGATTCTGCACGAGCGCCCGGGCGGTGTGCAGCATCCGCCTCGTGTCAGGTGCGCGATGCGCGCGCGTCTGCGCGCAGCTTCCACTGCTTGACCCACGCATAGATCGCCGGGATCACCGCCAGCGTCAGCACGGTGGAGGAGATCATGCCGCCCACCATCGGCGCGGCGATGCGGCTCATCACCTCACTGCCGGTGCCGTTGCCCCACATGATGGGCAACAGGCCCGCCATGATGGCGACCACCGTCATCATCTTCGGCCGCACGCGCTCGACTGCGCCTTCCATGATCGCCTCGTACAGGTCGCCGACGGTCGGTGAGCGGCCTTCGGCGCGGCGGCGGGCCTGGATCGCCGTCCACGCATGATCGAGGTAGATCAGCATGATCACGCCGGTCTCGGCGGCGACGCCGGCCAGCGCGATGAAGCCCACCGCCACCGCCACGCTCATCTGGTAGCCCAGCCACCACATCAGCCACACGCCGCCCACCAGGGCGAAAGGCACCGACAGCATCACGATCAGGGTCTCGGTGAGGCGGCGGAAGTTCAGGTACAGCAGCACGAAGATCAGGGCCAGCGTCAGCGGCAGCACCAGCTTCATCTTCTCCTTGGCGCGCTCCATGTTCTCGAACTGGCCGCTCCAGGTAGCGTAGTAGCCGGGCGGCATTTGCACCTGCGCGGCGACTGCCTGCTGCGCTTTCCTCACGAAGGCGCCGAGGTCGGCGTCGCGCGTGTCCACGTAGACATAGGCGGCGAGCAGCGCGTTCTCGGTGCGGATGGCCGACGGCCCCAGCTTCAGGCGCACGTCGGCCAACTGGCCCAGCGGGATGGCGCCGCTGGCGGTCGGCACCAGCACCTCGCGCGCAATGCGCTGCGGGTCGTCGCGCAGGCCGCGCGGGTAGCGCACGCTGACGCCGTAGCGCTCCAGGCCCTCGACGGTGGTCGTCAGCGTCTCGCCGCCGAGTGCGCTGGCGACCACGTCCTGCACCATGTCGATGGTGAGGCCGTAGCGTGCAAGCTGTTCGCGGCGCGGCTCGATGTCCAGGTAATAGCCGCCGGCGACGCGCTCGGCATAGGCGCTGGCCGTGCCCGGCACGCTGCGCACCGCGGCCTCCACCTGCTTCGCCACCTGTTCGATCGTCGCCAGATCCTTGCCGAATACCTTCACGCCGATCGGCGTGCGGATGCCGGTGCTGAGCATGTCGATGCGCGCCTTGATCGGCATCGTCCACGAGTTGGCCAGGCCGGGGAATTTCAGCGCCGCGTCCATCTCGGCGACGAGTCTGTCGGTGCTCATGCCCGGCCGCCACTGGTCCTGCGGCTTGAGGTTGATGACCGTCTCGAACATCTCCAGCGGCGCAGGATCGGTGGCGGTGCTGGCGCGGCCGGCCTTGCCATACACCGACTCGACTTCGGGGAAGGTCTTGATGATGCGGTTGGTGGTGGCCAGCAGCCGTCCCGCCTCGGTCACCGACATGCCGGGCAGCGCCGCGGGCATGTAGAACAGCGTGCCTTCGTTGAGCGTGGGCATGAACTCGGCACCCAGCTGGCGCGCCGGCACGATGGTCGCGGCGGTGGCCAGCAGCGCCAGCAGCAGCGTGATGCCCTTGAAGCGCAGAACGCCACGGATCACCGGCCGGTACAGCCAGATCAGCGCCCGGTTCACCGGGTTGCGCGCCTCGGGCAGGATGCGCCCGCGCACGAAGAACAGCATCAGCACCGGCACCAGCGTCACCGACAGCAGCGCCGCGCCGGCCATGGCGAAGGTCTTGGTGAAGGCGAGCGGCGAGAACAGCCGGCCCTCCTGGCCTTCCAGCGTGAACACCGGCAGGAAGGACACGGTGATGATCAGCAGCGAGAAGAACAGCGCCGGGCCGACTTCCTTGCACGCGGCGAGGATGGCGGCGGCGCGGACTGCCTTGAGCCCCATCCCCCTACCGACCGATAGCCTCGGCACCGCTTCGTCGCTACGCAGGCGTCGAGCAGTGCTCGCCGAAACCCCTGCTTCGCCCCCCTTGAAGGGGGAGGAGAATTCCGCAGACTCTGCGGGGTTGGCTCCCTCCCCTTCAAGGGGAGGGTTGGGGTGGGGATGGGGTCCGGTTGAGGAGGACTCGATCCTCTCCAGATGCTTGTGCGCGTTCTCGATCATGACGATGGCCGCGTCCACCATCGCGCCGATGGCGATCGCGATGCCGCCCAGGCTCATGATGTCGGCGCCCAGGCCGAGCGCACGCATGGCGACGAAGGCGATCAGGATGCCCAGCGGCAGCGTGATGATCGCCACCAGCGCGCTGCGCACATGCAGCAGGAACACCACGCACACTGCGGCGACGATCAGGCTTTCCTCGAGCAGCGTGGCTTTCAGGTTGGCGATGGCGCGCTCGATCAGCGTCGAGCGGTCGTACACCGGCAGGATCTCGGCGCCGGCCGGCAGGCCGGGGGCGATCCCGGCGATCTTCGCCTTGACGTTGGCGATCACGTCCAGCGCGTTCTGGCCGAAGCGCGCCATGACGATGCCCGAGGCCACTTCGCCTTCGCCGTTCAGCTCGGCGATGCCGCGCCGCTCGGTCGGCACCAGCTCGACGCGGCCGACGTCGGCCACCCGCACCGGCGTGCCGCGCTCGCTCTTCAGCACGATGGCGGCGATGTCCTCCACGCTGCGCAGGTAGCCGCGGCCGCGCACCATGTATTCCTTCTCCGCCAGTTCGACGACACGGCCGCCGACGTCGCGGTTGGAGGCGCGGATCGCCTTCGCCACCTCGTCGAGCGCGATGCCGTAGCCGGCGAGGCGCTGCGGATCGACGGTGACCTGGTACTCGCGCACGAAGCCGCCGAGGCTGGCCACCTCCGCCACGCCCTGCGCCTTGGTGAGCTGGTAGCGCAGGTACCAGTCCTGCAGGCTGCGGGTGTCGGCGAGGCTCATGTCGCGGCCGGTCAGTGCGTACTGGTACACCCAGCCCACGCCGGTCGCATCCGGCCCGAGCTGCGGCGCCACGCCCTGCGGCAGGCGGCCGGCGGCCGAGCTCAGGTATTCGAGCACCCGAGAGCGCGCCCAGTAGATGTCGGTGCCGTCCTCGAAGATCACATACACCCAGGACGCGCCGAACATCGAGAAGCCGCGCACCACTTTCGCCCGTGGCACCGCCAGCATCGAGGTGGTGAGCGGGTAGGTCACCTGGTCCTCGACCACCTGCGGCGCCTGGCCGAGGAAGTCCGTGTAGACGATGACCTGCACGTCGGACAGATCGGGCAGGGCGTCGAGCGGCGTGTGCTTCACCGCGTACAGCCCGCCGCCGATCAGGAACAGCGTGGCCAGCAGCACGAGGAAGACGTTGCGCGCCGACCAGTCGATGACGCGGCCGAGCATGCCGCCACCACGCTGCTCCTCGGATGCGTGCATGTCAGTGGCCCTCGTGCGCGGAGCGTACCGTTGCTGGATGGCCGGCGGGCGCTGGCGTGGTCCGCTCGATGCGGGTGATGACGAATTCGCCCGCTGCGCGCTGCTCGAACTCGAAGCGCACCGCGGTGCCCGGCGCAAGACCGGCGACGAGCGCGGGCGCGGCGAGGCCGAAATCCATCGTCATCTGCGGCCACTTCAGTGCGGGGATCTCGCCATGCGTCAGCGTCACGCTGTTCGTGCCGAGGTCGATCGCGTCCAGCGTGCCTTGCGCGCGGTACACGGTTGCCGCCGCGGCCGACCCGGTGGTGCCGTCCGCGTCGGTCAGGTTGGCCAGCGCCGCCTTCAACTGGCTTTCGGAGTCGATCAGGAAGTTCGCCGACACCACCACCCGCTCGCCGGCGCGCAGGCCTTCGCGCACTTCGACCAGATCGCGGCCGCGTGCGCCGAGCTTCACCGGCTGCGGCTTGAAACGGCCTTCGTCCAGCGCCAGCAGCACGACCTGGCGCACGCCGTCGTCGATGACGGCCGAGACCGGCACCGTCACGCGCGGTGCGCTGCTGCCGGTGGCGAGCTCCACCTGCGCGAACATGCCCGGGCGCAGTTGCCCGTCGCGATTGGCCAGCTCGAGCCGCACCCGGGTCGTGCGCGTTGCGGCGTCGAGCGTGGGGTAGAGGTAACCGACCTTCGCCTCGAAGGTCCGGCCGGGGAAGGCGGGGATCGTCACGGTGGCGGTCTGACCGACGCGCACGCGCGCCAGATCCTGCTCGAAGATGTCGGCGATCACCCACACCGACGACAGGTCGGCGATACGGTAGATCGCCTCGCCGGGCATGAAGCGCGCGCCCTGCACCGCGTTCTTTTCCAGCACCACGCCGTTGGCCGGCGAGGCGAAGGTCTGGCGCTGGCCCGCCTGGCCGGCGACCTCCATGTTGCGCAACCGGGCGCGCGTCGCCTCGGCCAGCCGGCGCGCGGATTCCGCCGCTGCCGGATCGGTCGCCGCCGCGTCGCGCTGCAGGCGCTCGGCGATGCGCAGCTCCTCTCCGGCCGACTGCAGTTCCGGGCTGTACACCGTGAACAGCGGTTGGCCGCGGCGCACAGGATCGCCGACCGCATTCACGTGCAGGCGCTCGATCCAGCCCTCGAAACGCGGCGCCACCTGCACCACCGCGCGCTCGTCGATCTCCACCCGGCCCACCGCGCGCACTGCAGCATCCACCACGCCTTCCTCGGCGAGCGCGGTCTTCACGCCCAGGGTCTGCGCCCGCGCCGGGCTCACCACCACCGCGCCGGCATCGTCGGGCTTGTCGTCCGCGTAGACGGGGATGTAGTCCATGCCCATCGAATCCTTCTTGGGAACCGGCGAGGTGTCGGGCAGGCCCATCGGGTTGCGGTAGTAGAGCGGTTTGCGTTCGCCGGGGGCGCTCGCTGCCTCTGACGAAACGCCGGGCGAGCCGGCAGCCTTGCTGGCTGCGGGCGGGGTCGCCGATGTAGCACGATGGGCGTCGTCCGCGCCGCGGCTGCCCGCCCAATAGCCGGCGCCCAGCGCCAGCGCGACCGCCGTGGCGGACAGTGTGAGTTGCACGGCGGGCTTCACTTGATCTCTCCGGTCAGTTTTTCCAGGTCGGCGAGCGCCATGTGCGCATCGACCTCGGCCTGCAGCAGCGCCATGCGGGTGTCGATCAACTGGCGCTCGGCGTCGAGCACCGAGTCGAAATCCACGCGCGCGTTGGCGAACGCCGCTCGCGTCGCGTCGCGCGTCGCCTCGGCCTGCGGCAGCAAGGTGCCGCGCAGCAGACGCGCGGTGTCACGTCCGCCGGCCAACGCGGAATGCGCACGGCCGAGCTCGCCCAGCAGCGTCGCCTCGGCCGCTGCGCGCCGCGCCCCGGCCGCTTCCTCCATGTGCAGCGCCTCGCGCTCGCGCGACCGGCGCGCCGACTGCTGCAGCGGGATCATCACCTCGAACATCAGGTCCCACGACTGCTCGGCGCCGCGCGGGCGGTTGTTCGTCAGCCCGACGGCAAAGTCGGGGTAACGCTCGCGCCAGGTGCGCTCGCGCGCCAGGCGCGCCGCTTCCACGCCACGATCCTCGGCCACCAGCGTCGGGCTGAAGCCGCGCGCGCGCGCGATCAACTCGGCGAGCGGCGGCACCGCCGGCAGCGGCGGCAACTCTCCCGGCGCCGCCAGCGGGGCATGCGCCGCGCGCGCCAGCAAAGCATTCAGCGCTGCCGCCGCGCCTTGCCGGCGCTGCTCCACCGCCACCAGCGCCACCCGCTGCGCCGTCATCTCGCGCTGTGCCCGCAGCACCCCCGCCTGCGGCAGCAAGCCGGTGCGGTAGCGCGCCAGCGTCGTCTCCTCCAGCCCCTGCAGCAACGCCAGCGCATTGCGCCCCAGCACCGCCTCGCGGTCGGCCATGTAGTAGCGCAGCCACGCCGACCTGATCTCCGCCACCAGGCCCAGCCACGCCGCCTCGCGCGTCGCCTCCGCCTTGCGGGCCAGCGCCCCTGCAGCCTGCGCCTCGAGCTCGCGCTTGCCCCAGCCTGGCAGCGGCTGCGTGATCCGATAACGCGTCTCGCCCACCTGGCCCGGCAGCAGCGTGGTGGAGCCGCCGCGCATGGCGTTGGTGAAATCCATCAGCTCGACCTGGACGCGCGGGTCGGGCAGGGCACCGGCCGCGCCCGCGCGCTCGCGCGCGGCCAGCGCGTCGGCGCGCTCGGCGGCGAAGGCGGGGTTGTTGTCGCGCGCATATTCGATGAGCCCGCCGACGCCAGCGCCGAGCGTGTTGGTGCCTGCGGCCGAGTCTGCATCGGCGTCGGTCCGGGCGAGTGCCGGGCCGGCCAGCGCAGCAGCGGAAAGCATGGCAATCAGCAGGCCGGCGCGCAGGCGAGGCGGGGAGGGGAGGGAATTCATTGCAGGATGTCCGTTTGCCGGCGGTCGGTGCGGATGCTTGTTGCCAGATTGGTTCATCTTGTCGCGGTCAAGCCCGCTCCTACACGTCCGGCCCGGCAGCGCTTCCGCAGGAGCGGGCTTGACCGCGATCCGGTGGCCTCTGCGGTTGTGGCCGGGTGAGTCCCCCAAAACTGCCCCGGTCCTGTAGGTGCGGGCTTGACCGCGACCTGCCAGGCTCCGATCGAGGGTGGGTTGGTGCAGGCAGTCCGCGCCCTCAGCGGCCGCGATCCGGTTCCAGCGCCTTCACCGTCAGCGTCCCGTCCGCATTCTCGGCCACGAAGCGGATGCGGTCGCCCACCTTGACCTTGTCCATCAGGCTCGCGTCGCTCACGCGGAAGGCCATGGTCATCGGCGGCATGTCGAGGTTCTTCAGCGGGCCGTGGGCGATGGTGAGCCTGCCGGCCGCCTTGTCGACCTTCTTCACCGTGCCTTCGGACGTTGCCGCGGCGCTCGCCGCGGGTGCGGCGGTGGCGTTATGGGCGTCGTGCCCCGAGGCGGCGAAGGCCGGTGTGGCAATGAACAGGGACAGGCAGATCGCCGTGAGCGAAAGGGCGCTTTTCATGCGGGGCTCCATCGAAAGCGTGTAGATGCAGACCAGTGTGCCGAGGCCTCGCGAACGCCGGCCTGACGCGGAAATTACATTTTTGTCAGACTGGATCGCTGGCCTGAGGCCGGGCCGACTGCCGTCGCCCGGCGAAGGAGCGGACAATGCGACGCATTCCCGTCCTGCAGCGAACTCGCGCTCATCGACCATGCAATCCGAAGCCCTTCCCGGTGCGCGCGGCATCCTCGCCGCGCTGGGGGCTGCCGTGCTTTTCGGTACCGGTACGCCCTTGGCCAAGCAGTTGTTGCGGGCGCTCGATCCGTGGCTGCTGGCGGGGCTGCTCTATCTCGGCTCCGGCCTCGGGCTGGGCCTCTATCGCATCCTTGCGCGACGGCCTGCGGTGCGCCTTGCGCCGGCGGATGCGGCCTGGCTGGCGGGAGCGATTGCGGCTGGCGGCGTTGCCGGTCCGGTGCTGCTGATGTTCGGCCTCGCTGCAATGCCGGCCTCGGGGGCCTCGCTGCTGCTCAATGCGGAAGGCGTGTTCACCGCGCTGCTGGCCTGGATCGCGTTTGGCGAGAACGTCGATCGCCGCATCGCGCTCGGCATGTTCGCCATCGTCGGCGGCGCGCTGGTGCTGAGCTCACAGGGCGAGGCGCGCTTCGGCGGGGCCGCGCCGATGTTGCTGATCCTCGGCGCCTGCCTGGCCTGGGCGATCGACAACAACCTCACGCGCAAGGTGTCGCTGGCCGACGCGACCTGGATCGCCTGTGTAAAGGGGCTGGTCGCCGGGGCGGTCAATCTGGCGCTGGCACTTGCGCTGGGCGCGAGCCTCCCCGGGCCGCCGCAGGCGCTCGCGGCGATGGGCCTCGGCCTCTTCGCCTATGGCATTAGCCTGGCACTGTTCGTGGTCGGGCTGCGCGAACTGGGCACGGCACGCACCGGCGCCTATTTCGGCGTCGCGCCCTTCTTCGGCGCGATCCTCGCGGTGGCGCTCGGCGACCCGCTGACGCCATCGCTGGTCATTGCCAGCCTGCTGATGGCGCTCGGGGTGTGGATGCACCTCGGCGAGCGCCATGCGCACGAGCACGCGCACGAGGCGATCACCCACGATCACCTGCACTGGCACGACGTGCATCACCAGCACACGCACGATTTCCCCTGGGATGGCCGTGAGCCGCACCGCCATCCGCACACCCACGAGGCGCTGCACCACACCCATGCGCACGTGCCCGACATGCACCACCGCCACCGCCACCGCCACTCGTGACCCGCAGCCCGTCCCGGCGGCGCAGGGCCGGAGTTCATGCCGGAAGCCTCGGGGCCTGGCTTGCGGATGCTGAAAGGCTTGTCGAGTCAGGACCCACTAGCCGGCCAGGCGCGCCAGTTCCTCCGCAAGGGTGTTCTTGCCGAAGCGCTTGTGCGACTTGAGCCCCGCAAGCAGGCGAGCGACCCTCTTCGGCAGCGTCTTTCCGAACATCGCTTCTGCGGCATCCGGCAGCTCGACAAGGCAGTCTTCCCGAAAGTCCGCGTTAGGCGCATCGGGCTCGCCCGGATCGCAATCGACGAAGACGATTGCGCCATTCGACTTGCGCACGAAGGCGTTGGTCAGCGACGAGAAATCACCCACTCCGTATCCCGCCGCGTGGACGGTCGCCACCGCACGCGCAAGCTTCAGGAAGTCCTTGGCTGTCGGCTGCTTGAGCGCGGACAGCGGCGCACCGTCGATGAACTCGAAGACCAGGAACCAGCAGCCATTGTCGTCGTCGAGAAACCACTGACCGTAGTGGTGGTAGATCGGAACGTGCTGGGTCCATCGCAGTTGCTCGTAGTACCACGCGGTGTGGATCAGGTGACGAATCGAGTCGAGCTCATCCGTGCGGAACAGTTTCAGCGCGCGCACGGCATCGGTCGGGACTTCAACGACCTTGTACACCTCGCCTTCCCACCCGCGCCCCACATTCTCGAGCACACGGTAGGGCCCTATGCGTTCACCGTCCTCGATTCCAAACGATCGTACTTTTCCCACGAATGCGACTCCTTGTTGCGGCCTGACGCTCAGGATTTCAACGCGAGACCGCCATCACGACGATCCGCTCAACGCACCAGCGCGGCGTTCTTCGTCTCGTTGTGTCGATCCTACGACGACCGGGTCGGAAGATGAAATTCGTGCGCCAGCCCGGTCCACAAACTGACGTTGCGATTACATCTTTGTAATCCTGCGGCCAGGCCTTGCGGTGCACGGCACAATTCGCCCCGCAAGCTGCCTGCACGAACCGACACGAGACTGCGGTGAAGATCCTGATCGTCGAAGACGAGCCCAAAACTGGCGACTACCTGCGCCAGGGCCTGAGCGAGGCCGGCTTCGTCGCGGACCTGGCGCGCGACGGGCTGGACGGCCTGCATCTGGCGCTGACCGGCGATTACGACCTCGTCGTGCTGGACGTGATGCTGCCTTCGCTCGACGGCTGGGGCGTGCTACAGACGGTGCGCCGTGGCGGGCATGACATGCCGGTGTTGTTCCTGACCGCGCGCGACCAGGTGGAGGATCGCGTGCGCGGGCTGGAACTGGGCGCCGACGACTACCTGGTGAAGCCTTTCGCCTTTTCCGAACTGCTGGCGCGGGTGCGCACGCTGCTGCGCCGCGGCAAGGCGCGCGAAGCCGAAGTGCTGCGCGCTGCCGACCTGGAGCTCGACCTGCTGCGCCGGCGGGTGACGCGCAGCGGCGTCCGCATCGACCTCACCGCCAAGGAGTTCGCGCTGCTGGAACTGCTGCTGCGCCGCCAGGGCGAAGTGCTGCCGCGCTCGCTGATCGCCTCGCAGGTGTGGGACATGAATTTCGACAGCGACACCAACGTCATCGAAGTCGCGGTGCGGCGGCTGCGCGCCAAGGTGGACGAGCCGTTCGAGCCGAAGCTGATCCGCACCGTGCGTGGCATGGGCTATGTGCTGGATGCGGCGGAGCCGTCGGCGTGAGGCTGTCGCTCACCGCCCGCCTGGCGTTGCTCTTCGCCGCCGCCACCGCGAGCCTGCTGGTGGTCGTCGCGGTGGTGCTGGGGCGGGCGGTGGAGACGCATTTCGACGAACTGGATGCGCACGAGCTCGCGGGCCGCATGACGCTGATCGGCAACCTGCTGCAGCGCAGCGCCGGGCCGGATGCGCTGGAGGCCCTGCCGCAGCGGCTGGAGGACGTGCTGGCCGGCGTCGATACCGTCGCGGTGCTGATCCGTGACGAGGCCGGCGAGACGATCTACGCCTATCGGCCGGCGAGCTTCGAGGCCGCGCAGCTTGGCGGCTCCGTGTTGCCGCTTGCCGGTGCGGCATGGATGCGCGACGGGCGGCGCTACATCGGTCGCGAAACCGGCTTTCGCTTGCCGGGGGCGCAGGGCGCGGCGCCCGCTGCGCTTCGGGTGGCGGTCGCGCTGGACGTGTCGCACCACCTGCACTTCCTGGAAACGGTGCGCAATCGCCTGTGGCTGGGCATCTCGCTGGCGGCGGTCGCGGCCGCGCTGCTCGGCTGGGTGGCGGCTGCGCGCGGCCTCGCGCCGCTGCGCCGCGTCACCGCCACTGCGCGCGGCCTGTCGGCCGACCACCTCGACCAGCGCCTGGGCGAGCGTGACGCGCCAGCCGAAGTGCGCGAGCTGGTCGAGGCCTTCAACGGCATGCTCGACCGCCTGCAGTCGTCCTTCCGGCGGCTGGCGGATTTCTCCGCCGACATCGCCCACGAGCTGCGCACGCCGATCTCCAACCTGATGACGCAGACTTCGGTGGCGCTGTCGCAGGCGCGCAGCGCCGAGGAATACCGCGAGGTGCTGGGCTCCAACCTGGAAGAGTACGAACGCATCGCGCGCATGGTGGGCGACATGCTGTTCCTCGCCCAGGCCGAGAACGGCCGTCTGCCGCTGCCGATCGAGACCGTCACGCTGGCCGACGAGGCCCGGGCGCTGGCCGAGTTCTACGAGGCGCTGGCCGAGGAGGGCGGGGTGCGCATCGTGGTGCATGCGGCGGAAGACGGCATCGCGGCGGGCGGCGACCGCCTGATGCTGCGCCGCGCGCTGTCCAACCTGCTGTCGAACGCGCTGCGCCACACGCCGGCGGGCGGCACCGTCGCCATCGACATCGCGCGCGAGGGAGCCGAAGCGCTGATCGCGGTGTCCAACGCCGGCGAGCCGATTCCGCCCGAGGAGCTGACGCGCATCTTCGAGCGCTTCCATCGCGCGGGCGCCGGCCGTCGCGATCGCGGCGAAGGGGCCGGGCTGGGCCTGGCGATCACCCGCTCCATCGTCGAGGCGCATGGCGGGCGGGTGACGGCAAGCTCGGATGCCGCCGCGACCCGTTTCACCCTGCGCCTGCCGCTGCATGGCCCGCGCCAGGCGCAGGCGGCCGACGACAAGAAGTGACCGACCGGCATTGACCATTTTGTGGAGATAAGCGAATGAAACCTCGATCCCCCCGTCGCCCCGCGCTCGAGCGCACGGCGCGATGCCTGCTCGCCGGGCTGTTCCTCGCCGCCGCCCTGGGCATGCCGCCGGCTTTCGCCGCCGGCGAGGACGTGACCATGTACAAGGACCCGAACTGCGGCTGCTGCGGCAAATGGGCCGAGCACATGCGCGCCAGCGGCTTCCGGGTGAAGGAAGTGGCCACGCCGCAGATGGGCGCGGTAAAGCATGCGGCCGGTGTGCCGCAGGCGCTGGGTTCCTGCCACACCGCCAAGGTCGGCGGCTACGTGATCGAGGGCCATGTGCCGGCCGCCGACGTGAAGCGCCTGCTGGCCGAGAAGCCGGCGGTGGCGGGGCTGTCGGCGCCGGGCATGCCACAGGGCTCGCCCGGCATGGAAGGCCCGTTCCCTGCCGAACGCTACGACGTCGTCAGCTTCGACCGCGAAGGCCGCACCGCGGTGTTTTCGCAGCACTGAATCGGGCTCGGCAGGAGGAGGCAGCATGCAAGGTCATGGACCGCACCACCGAACGGCGGCTGCCCTCAGCGCCGCATTGATGCTGTGCGTCACCGCGCCGGCCGTCGCCCAGCAGCGTGACACGGTGACCGGCGACCGCGGCGGTGACATGGCGGTCGACCTGGTGGTGGTGCGGCCGCTGGGCATCGTCGCCACCGTGATCGGCACCGCCGGCTTCGTGCTGGCGCTGCCCTTCACCCTGCCCAGCGGCAGCACGGAAGACACCGCGCGGGAATGGATTGCCGCGCCATTCGAATACACCTTCAACCGTCCGCTGGGCGAGTTCGACCGCTGCGGCGCCGACCGCCATCCCTGCGGACGGTGACGAGCGGGATGGAAGCCTCGCCTGGGCCGGCAGCCTATGCCGGGCGCCCGCTGTTCGAGCCGATCTCGCATCTGCTGACGGCCTGCGCCGGCCCGGGGCTGCCGGACGCCGAGCGGCTCACCGCATTGCTGCGCAGCGTCGCGCCCGACGCGGCGAGCGACGCTGCGCAGCCGATCCGCTTCGTCGCGCCCGAGGGCGAGGTCGAAGGCTATGAGGCGCACATCCACGCCACCGGCGAAGTGCCGACCCGGCCGGGCGACTGGCACGACTTCTTCAACGCGCTCGCCTGGTGCGTGTGGCCGCGCACCAAGGCGACGTGCAACACGCTGCACATCGAGGAATTGCGCGCACGCGACGCGGCCGGCCTGCCGGGGCGCGGGCGTCGGCGCGATGCGCTGACGCAGTTCGACGAGTGCGGCGTGGTGGTCGTGTCCGCCGACGCCGACATCCCCGCGCTGCTCGCGGCGCACGAGTGGGAAGAAGTGTTCTGGCGCCGACGCGAGGCTTTGCGGCACAGCACCCGCTTCCTCGTCTTCGGCCATGCCACCTGGGATCAACTGCGCGCGCCCTTCTTCGGCCTGTGCGCGAAGGTGCTTTATCGGGTGGTCGAACCGGGCTGGCTCGCGCTCGACGCGGTCGAGCGCCAGGCGGAGACCGATCGCTGGCTCGCCGGGCACCTGCGCGCGCCGGCAGGCATTACCGCGCCGCGCGACCTGTCGCCGCTGCCGCTGCTCGGCATCCCGGGCGTGACGCCGGACAGCGAACGCGCCGATTACTACCGCGACACGCGGCAGTTTCGCGCGCGCCGCGCCGCCGGTGCAGCGCAGGCGTCGTCCATCGACTAGTCTGAAAGCCGGGCTTCGGCCCGCGGCAGTCGGCGGCGAGGGTGAGGGCGGGGGCGCAGGGGCGCCCGACTGAACAGAAGGAGGCGGAGATGCACATCGGGGCGATTGTGGGAGCCACGCTTGCCTGCCTGTGCGGAGCGACGCTGGCGGCGAGCGGCGAATGGCTGTCGCTGGGCAGCAAGCATTGGTCGCCGAGCGTGTTCTCCAAGTCGGGCATCGGCACGTCGAACGCGCGCGCCGAAGCGCGCGTGACGCGAGAGGAGATCCAGGGCTGGTGCGAGAACTGGTCGCCGGGCGACCGCGGCTGCGTGCAGCGCGAGCTGGACTCGCCGGAAGCGAAGGCCACCTATCGTGCGTCGGCCGACTGCACCCGCGGCCGCATTACCGCCGTAGACGGCCAGACCTACACGCTGGCCGGGCGCTGGGACAACAGCGACATCGGCGGTGGCCGCACGCGCTGGCGCGACGGCAGCGGCCGCATCGTCGGCCGTGACAACGCCAGCGGCGGGCTCGGCATCGCCCAGCAGTGGGAGGTGCTGTGCCCTGAAGGGCGCGGCACGGCGCGCAGCGCGGCCATGGGGCAGGCGCCCATGGTGCAGGCACCGGCGCAGCGCGCACCGCAGCCGGCGGTGGCGATGGCGCGCAACTTTTCGGTGGGCGAAGTCGTGTATGCGCGCTCCGGCCCGGCCTGGGTGCGCGGCCGGGTGACCCACGTCAGCCAGCTCGCTGGCCCGCGCGGGCCCGAGATCGCCTACGGCGTGACACTGGACAGCGGCGCGCGCGGCGTGCTGCCTCCGCACATGCTGCGCAAGGCGCCGCGCCAGTGAGCCGCTTTCGGGAAGGGGCTTGAGATGGACCGTCGAGAGCGGTGAATGCCTGCTGTGTTGGGTAGGAGCGGGCCACTGTAGCCAGCTCCTGCAGAGGCGCCAGCGCAGCATCAGGATTGTTTTGACGATCAAAACAGTGATGCGTCGATCCAGTTGTTTATCCCCCGCGGACAAATAACGATAATTTGCGGCAATGCATCATGCGCCAGGAACCGAGACCCATACCATGCTTGCCCAACTCGAACGCCCCAGCCTGCAGGCGCCACGCCTGCGCCAGATCTTTTCCGACTACGGCCTGACCTATTTCGCCAACGGCCTGATTGCCTTCATCTTCTCTGCCACCGGCCCGCTCGCCATCATCCTGTCGGTGGGCACGCGCGGCGGCCTGTCGCAGGCCGAACTGGCCTCCTGGGTGTTCGGCGTGTTCTTTGTCAATGGCCTCGTCACCATCGCCATGAGCTGGCGCTACAAGTCGCCGCTCGGCTTCGCGTGGACCATTCCCGGCACCGTGCTGGTGGGGCCGGCGCTGCAGCACCTGAGCTTCGCCGAGGTGATCGGCGCGTTCTACGCCACCAGCCTGCTGGTGCTGGTGATGGGCGCCAGCGGCTGGGTGAAGCGGCTGATGTCCGCGCTGCCGATGCCGATCGTCATGGGCATGGTCGCCGGCGTGTTCCTGCGCTTTGGCCTCGACCTCGTGCGTGCGATGCACAGCAACCTGGCGATCGCCGCGCCCATGGTGATCGCCTTCCTCGCGCTGTCGGCGAGCCCGGCGCTGGGCAAGCGCATGCCGCCGCTGATCGGCTCGCTGCTGGTCGGCGCACTGGCGATCGGACTGCTCGGCCAGCTCGACACCGGCGCGCTGGGCAGTTTCGCCTTCGCCCAGCCGGTGGTGCAGGCGCCGGTGTGGTCGGTGGGGGCGCTCGTCGAACTCGTGGTGCCGCTCGCCATCACCGTGCTGGTGGTGCAGAACGGCCAGGGTGTCGCCGTGCTGAAGGGCGCGAAGCACGAGCCGCCGGTCAATGCGATCGCGGTGGCCTGCGGCATCGGTGCCTTCTTCAGTGCCGCCGTTGGCGCGGTCAGCACCTGCCTGACCGGCCCCAGCAACGCGCTGCTGACCTCGTCGGGCAAGCTCGAGCGCCAGTACACCGCGGCGCTCACCTTCGGCGCCTTCGGCGTGCTGTTCGGCCTGATGGCACCGACCTTCACCGGCCTGATGCTCGCCACGCCCAAGGAATTCATCATGGTGCTCGGTGGCCTGGCCATGCTGCGCGTGCTGCAGGGCTCGTTCATCGGCTCGTTCGGCAGCGGCAAATTCACGCTGGGCGCGCTGGTGAGCCTGCTCGTCACCGTCACCGACATCGGCATCTTCAACATCGGCGCCGCGTTCTGGGGCCTCGTGGCCGGCTTCATCGTGTCATGGCTGATGGAGAAGGCCGACTTCGTTGCGCTGGCGAACAAGGACTGAACTTTCTGTCGATGGAATCCGCTTTCCGCCGCGGTGCCCGCGAGGGCATGCGCGCCTTCCTGCCGATCTCGGTCGGCCTCGTTCCGTGGGCGATCGTGACCGGCATCGCGATGCGCTCGATCGGGCTGTCCGAAGTCGAGGCCATGGGCATGAGCCTGCTGGTGTTCGCCGCCACCGCGCAACTCGGCACGCTGCCGCTGATCGCCTCCGGCGCGCCGCTGTGGCTGATCTTCCTCACCGGGCTGGTGCTGAACCTGCGCTTCGTGATCTTCAGCGCGGCGGTCGCGCCGGCCTTCCACGGCCATTCGCTGGCGCGCCGGCTGGCGAGCAGCTACCTCCTGGTCGACGGCGTGTTCGTGGCGGTGTCGGAAAAGCTGCACACATCCGACGATCCGCAATGGCGCTGGGGCTGCTACCTGGTGCCGTCGCTGTACGGCTGGACGCTGTGGCAGGTGTGCTCGCTGGTGGGCGTGCTCGGCGCCGGCGTGGTGCCGCGCGACTGGTCGCTGGAGTTCATGGCCACCATCGCGCTGATGATCATGCTGGTGCCGATGGTGAGGACGCGGCCGATGCTGCTCGCTGCCGTGGTGGGCGGGCTGGGCACCGTGTTGCTGCGCGGCCTGCCGCTGCGGCTGGGGCTGTTCGTGGCGATCGCGCTCGGCATCGCGGCGGGCTTTGCCGCCGAGCACTGGCAGGAACGGAGGGCGGCGCGATGATCGAGGGCGTATGGCTGTGGATCACCTTCGCCGCGCTGGCGCTGACGACGGTGATCACCCGCGGCAGCTTCATCCTGATCGGCGAGAAGGGCCGCCTGCCGCCGACGGTGCAGCGTGCGCTGCGCTACGCGCCGGCTTCGGCGCTGGCGGCGCTGATCGTGCCCGACCTGCTGCTGGACCACGGGCATTTCCACGCCTTCAACCCGAAGCTGGTGGCGGGGGCGGTGATCGTCGCCATCGCGCTGCGCACGCGCAACCCCTGGCTGCCCTTCATCCTCGGCATGGGCGTGCTGATCGCCCTGCGCAAAGGGCTGGGTTGGTGACGCGCGTGCTCGGGCCTCAGCCGTAGGCCAGGCGCGCGGCAAGCCCGCTGCGGCGGATGACCAGCTTCTCGAATTCGGCAAGCGCGAACACCATCAGGCCGGCGGCGAGGACTTTCGCCCATTCGATGCCCGTCAGGCCGCTGGAGCCGAAGATGTCCTGCATCACCGGCAAGTGGGTGAAGGCGAGCTGCAACGGAACGCAGGCCGCGATCGCCGCGAGCGCGACGCGATTGCCGAACAGCCCGTCGCGCGTCGTCACCGGCGCGAAAATGTAGCGACTGTTGAGCAGATAGAACATCTCGGCTGCGACCACCGCATTGACCGCCATCGTGCGCGCCGTGTCGATGTCGTTGCCGAGCTGCAGCTCCCACAGGAAGAGGCCGAGCGCCCCGGTCATCATCAGCACCGAGACCAGCGCCACCCGCCACACGAAGAAGCCCGACAGCAGCGGCGCGCCGGGCGGCCGCGGGCGGCGTCCCATGATGCCGTCCTCGGCGGGCTCGAAGGCCAGCGCCAAGCCGAGCGTGCTGGAGGTGACCATGTTGATCCACAGCACCTGCGCAGGGGTGAGCGGCAAGGTGAGCTCGAACAGGATCGCCGCGATCACCACCAGCGCCTCGCCGCCGTTGGTGGGCAGCATGAACAGGATGAACTTCTTCAGGTTGTCGTAGACGGCGCGGCCTTCGCGCACCGCGGTGGCGATGGTGGCGAAGTTGTCGTCGGCCAGCACCATGTCGGCCGCTTCCTTGGCCGCCTCGGTCCCCTTCATGCCCATCGCCACGCCGACGTCGGCACGCTTGAGGGCCGGCGCGTCGTTGACGCCGTCGCCCGTCATCGCCACCACCTGGCCGTCGTCCTGCAGCGCGCGCACCAGGCGCAGCTTGTGCTCCGGGCTGGCGCGGGCGAACACGTCCACCTCCATCGCCACCCGGCGCAGCTCGGCATCGTCCATCAGCGCCACTTCGGCGCCGGTGATGGCCGGTTTGCCGACACCGATGGCGAGCTGGGCGCCGATCGCGCGCGCCGTCTCGGCGTGGTCGCCGGTGATCATCTTGACCCGGATGCCGGCGCGGTGGCACTCGCCGACCGCGTCGATGGCCTCGGCGCGGGGCGGATCGATGATGCCGACTAGCGCGATCAGGGTGTAGCCGGACTGCACGTCGCCGAGGTCGAGGCGATCGCCGGCGGGACCGGCCTCGCGACAGGCGATGGCGAGCAGGCGCAGCCCCTGCGCCGCGGTGTCGGTGGCCATGCGGCGCCAGTAGTCGGCATCGAGCGGGCGTTCTCCATCGTGGCCGAGCTGCTGCGTGCACAGCTCGAGGATGCGCTCGGGCGCGCCTTTGACGTAGATCCACGAGCGGCCGTCGCCGTCGCGGTGCCGGGTGGCCATGAAGCGGTGCTCGGATTCGAACGGGATCGAATCGACGCGCGGCAGCCGTTTGCCGGCCGCGTGCTGGTGCATGCCGGCCTTGGCGCCAAGGACCAGCAGCGCGCCTTCGGTCGGGTCGCCTTCCACCCGCCACAGGCCGTCCTCCTCGCGCAGGCGGGCGTCATTGCACAGCACGCCGCCGAGGATGGCCTGCGCCAGCGCGGGATAGCGGTCGACGTCGATCAGGCGGCCATCGATGCTGAAGCCGCCCACCGGTGCATAGCCGATGCCGCCGACGTCGATCGCATGATGGGCGCAGACCACGCGCTGCACCGTCATCTCGTTGCGCGTGAGGGTGCCGGTCTTGTCCGAGCAGATCACCGTCACCGAGCCCAGGGTTTCCACCGCCGGCAGGTGGCGGACGATGGCGTGGCGCCGCGCCATGCGCTGCACGCCCAGCGCCAGCGTCACGGTGAGGATGGCGGGCAGGCCTTCGGGAATGGCCGACGCCGCCAGCGCCACGACCATCATGAACATCTCGGCCGGCGGATGGCCCCGCCACAGGACGCCGATCAGGAAGGTCAGCGCCGAGGCGCCAAGGATCGCGATTGCCAGCACGCGGCCGAAATGGTCGATCTGGCGCAGCAGCGGCGTGGCCTGGTGGCCCACGCCGGTGAGCATGTCGTTGATGCGGCCCAGTTCGGTGGCGTCGCCGGTGGCGACGACGTAACCGCTGGCCTGGCCGTACACGACCACCGTGCCGGAATAGGCCATGCCCGTGCGATCGCCAAGCGGCGCATCGGGCTGGACCGGTGCGAGTCCTTTCTCCGCCGGCAGCGACTCGCCGGTGAGCGCGGCCTCTTCGATGCGCAGGTCCTTCACCGCGAACAGCCGCAGGTCGGCCGGCACGCGGTCGCCGGAGGCGAGCACGACGACATCGCCCGGCACCAGTTCGGCAGCGTCGATCTCGCGCCGGCTGCCATCGCGGATCACTTTGGCATGCGGCGACAACATGGCGCGAATCGCGTCCAGCGCCGCTTCCGCCCGGCCTTCCTGGATGAAGCCGATGATCGCATTGACGACCACTGCGGCGACCAGCACGCCGGTGTCCACCCAGTGGCCGAGCAGGGCGGTGATCGCCGCCGCGCCCAGCATCACGTACAGCAGCACGTTGTGGAACTGCAGCAGCAGGCGCAGCAGCGCGCCGCGCCTGCGCGGTCGTGCCAGCCGGTTGGGGCCATGGCGCAGCAGGCGCTGCCGCGCCTCGTCCGCAGTCAGACCGTGGTCGCCGGTTTGCAGCGCGTGCTGCACCTCTTCGCTGGGGAGCGCATGCCAGCGCGTGTCCGATGACGGCGGCACGCTGGCGGCGGAGAGGGGGGCGTGCATGGCGGTGGGGCTCCAGATCGTGATAGCTTGAAGCCAATATATTGGAACAATTATATAATCAGGGCAAATGACCCGGCCGCGACCGCCATGCGGCGCTGGATGGAACGGCGCGAGGGAAGGCAGCGCGGAGAGGGAAGCGCCGCGCGGAAGGAATCCAGCGCGGAAAGCGCGGGCGGAACGCTCGCTCGTTTTGCCGCCTTTATGCGATGAAGAGGGCGGACCAAGGAGAACGGTGATGACTGCAATCAATCGCGTGCTGGCGACGACCGACCTGTCGGCGCCGGCGCGGCACGCCGCCGAGCGGGCCGCACGGCTCGCCGCCGAGATCGGCGCGCAGCTTGACCTGATCCACGTGATCGGCCGCACGCCGCTCGACAAGCTGCGTCAATTGGTGACGCCGCAGTCCGCCGAGGTGGAGCAGCGTGTGGTGGAGCTGGCGACGACGGAGGTGGAGGAACTGGCCGAAACCCTGCGCCTGCACCATGGGCTGTCTGCGGGCGTGAAAGTGGTGTCCGGGCCGCTGCTGGGCGAGATCGCCGCGCAGGCCGAGGCGCATGATGCCGGCCTCATCGTGCTCGGCGCGCGCGGCGCGAGCTTCATGCGCCACGCCCTGCTGGGCTCGACCGCCGAGCGCCTGGTGAGCAGGGCGTCGCGGCCGATGCTGGTGGTGAAGCAGCCAGCGCATGAAAGCTATCGCTCGCTGCTGGTGCCGGTCGATTTTTCGGTGTCGTCCTTGCGCGCCCTGGCGCTGGCGCGATCGGTCGCCCCGCGCGCGCGGCTCGTCCTGCTGCACGCCTTCGAGGTGCCGTTCGAAGGCAGGCTGCAGTTCGCCGGCGTCGACGAGAGCACGATCCACCACTACCGCATCGCCGCGCGCCAGGAGGCGGTGCGGCAGATGCATGCGCTACGCGAAGCCGCCGGGCTGCCGCTGCACGAGGTGCAGTTCAAGGTGCTTCATGGTGACGCCATGCAGCACATCCTCGAGCAGGAACAGGAAGAGGATTGCGACCTCATCGTCATGGGCAAGCACGGCGAGAGCCTGCTCGAAGACCTGATGCTGGGCAGCGTCACGCGCCATGTGCTGTCGCAGTCGCAGGCCGACGTGCTCGTTTCGGTGTGACGCCAGCGCGCCGCGTCAGCCTGCCTCCACCCAGATGTTGCGCGCGACCACGTGCTCCAGCGCGATCTCGACGTGGTCGCACAGGATCACCGTCATCGGCTGCTGCTGCAGCACGCGCACCGGGTGGGTGGTCGACAGGCCGTAGGCGTGCAGTTGCTCGCGCTGCAGCGGGTCGATGTCGTCGCCGAATTCGGCGATGTGCACCAGGCGGCCGACCGGCGTGCCGGTGAGGCGGATGCGCTCGTGCGCGGGGCGGGCTGGGGTGGGCGTCATGGCCGGCGGCCTCAGGCGAAGAAGCGCAGCAGGTGGTTGAGCACGCCGCCGACCAGGAAGGCGGTGGGCACGATCATCGCCACCATCGTCATGGCGGTGCGCAGGCCCTGTTCCTTGATGATCATCATCAGGCTGGCGACGCAGGGGATGAACAGCGTGATCGTCACCATGCCGACCACCACCTGGATGGTATCGAGCTGGCTTTGCAGCGCGAACAGGCCGGTGGCGCCGAAGTCGCGGCGCAGGAAGCCCATCACGAAGGCGGCACTGGCTTCCGGCGGCAGGCCCAGCCAGCCGGTGACGAGCGGTTCGCCGGCCTTGATGATCCACGGCAGCGCGCCGCTCCGGTCGAGCAGGAACATGATCAGCGTGCCGAGCAGGAACAGCGGGATCACCTCGATCAGGTACCACTTCAGCCGGCCGCCGGTCTTCTTCAGCACGTTGCCCAGCACCGGCATGCGCATCGGCGGCAGCTCGGTGACGAGCGGGATGCGTCGACCCTTCACCACCTTGCCGGCGAGCCAGCCGGTGAGCAGCAGCACGCCGGCCATGCTGGCGGCCCAGATCAGCGTCACCGCGAACGACTGCCCGCCGAGCATGCCCAGCACCACGCCGAGCTGGGCCGAGCAGGGAATCGCCAGCGCCATCAGGAAGGTGGTGATCAGCCGTTCGCGCTTGCTGTGCAGGATGCGGGTGGTGAGCGTGGCCATGGTCACGCAGCCCAGGCCCAGCACCATCGGCAGCACCGCGCGGCCGTTGAGGCCGATCGCCGCGAACATGCGGTTGGCGATCACCGACAGGCGGGTGAAGTAGCCGGAATCCTCCAGCACGCCGAAGGCGAGGAAGAAGGTGGTGACGATGGGCAGGATCAGCGCCAGCGCGTAGGTCATGCCCATCGTCCACAGGCCGTACTGGCCGACGAAGAGGTCGGCGAGCCACGGAATGCCGACATGCTGCTGCACGAAGCCGGTGACGGCGGGGTTGAGCACTTCGCCGAAGAAGTTCTTTTCCAGCAGCCCGACCAGGGTGCCGGCGCCGAAGTCGCCGACGAACAGATACACCACGTACAGCACCGCCAGCAGCATCGGCCAGCCCCAGAAGCGATGCACCGCGAGCTGGCCGACCAGCAGCGACAGCGTCCGGTCCTTGCCCGCAGCCTGGCGGGTGACGGTGCGCGCCAGCGCCTCGGCGGCGCCGCCGCGTTCGCGCGCAAGGCGCGCCGGTGGCGATTCACGACCGATGAGGGTATTGCCTGCCGCCAGCGCGGCCTGCACCGGCGCCGCATCGGCCTGCTCGGCGAGCCAGCGCTCCACCTCGGGGTCGCGGCCCAGCAACAGGATCGCCAGGCCGCGCGCGGCCAGCCGCGGATGCGGCGCATGGCGCTCGAGCAGGGCGGCGAGGCGGGTGATGTTCGCCTCCAGGTCGGCGTCGTACTGCAGCAGCGGCGCCGGTGCCTTCGCCCGCGTCAGTGCCTCGGTGAGCGGGGTGACGCCTTCGCCGCCGGTGGCGACGGTGGCCACCACCGGCACGCCGAGCGCCTCCGCCAGCGCCGCGGCATCGACGGTGACGCCGCGCGCCCTGGCTTCGTCCGCCATGTTGAGCGCCAGCACCATGGGCACGCCCAGCTCGGCGAGCAGCGCGGTCAGGTTCAGCGTGCGGCGCAGGTTCTTGGCGTCACCGACCTGGATGATGACGCGCATGTCCTCGTGGAGCAGCGCGCGCATGGTGGCGCGCTCGTCGTCGCTGCGCGAAGGCAGCGCCAGCACGCCCGGAGTGTCGAGCAGCGAGGCCTCGCGGTCGAAGCGCGGCGTGGCGCGCGCCACTTCCACCGTGGTGCCGGGATAGTTGGAGACGTTGACATAGGTGCCGGTCAGGCGATGGAACAGCACCGATTTGCCCACGTTGGGGTGGCCGACGAGGGCGAGGGTGCGCAGGGCGCGATCGCCGGCGAGTGACGCAGCGTGATTCATGAACGATCCGGATGCGGGCGTGCGTAATTTCTCGAGTCTGAAAATGATAATCGATCCTATTCGTTGTTTTTCTGATCCAGGTCAAATTCTTGGCTGTCGCGGTCGCGAGCGTCCCGGCCAACGTGGCAGACATGCCAAAGCCATCGGTGCCGGTGCTTTTCATCTTCGTTTAAGGCTGGGGCAATAGAATCTTGGTCTATCGTCTTTCAGGGGGTCGTATGCCGCGCTTCATCACATCGCAAGTCCTGCCACGGCGCCACCACGGCTCCCCCTCCGCGCGCCGGAGTTGGCCGTTGACGAGACGTGCTGGCTGCCTGCTGGCGTTGTTCGCCACCCTCGGCGTCGTCGCCCCGGGGATTGCGGCCGCGGCGACCGCGGAAATCCGCGTCGATGAAGTGCAGATGAAGCAGTTGGCCCTGCGGCTGGAGCAGGCGCAGCCGACGGAAGTGGCTAGCCTGCGTGGCCTGCAGGCGCGCGTCATGTCGCGCGCTGCCGACGTGTGGCTGGTGTCGGCGCCGGCGGCGGGCGTGGTGCAGGGCGTGCATGTCGTCTCCGGCGAACGGGTGAACGCGGGCCAGCCGCTGCTGCGGTTCGCCAGCCCGTGGCTGGCCGAGTTGCAGCGCGATACCGAGCAGGCCAATGCGCAGCTTGCGCAGGCGCAGACCCAGCGGGTGCGCGACGAGAACCTGTTCCGCGAAGGCATCGTGCCGCAGTCGCGCATCGAGCAGAGCCGGGCCGCCGAGTCGGTGGCGCGCGCCGCGCGCGACGAGAAGCTGCGCCAGGCGAAGATTGCCGGCGTGAGCAGGGGCGGCATGTTCGCCGAACTGTCGGCACCTTTCGCCGGGCGCGTCGGCGAGGTGAGCGTGAGCCCGGGGCAGCGCGTCGAGGCTGGCGCAACGCTGGCGCGGGTGACGCGCGAGGGGCCGCTCGCGGTGGAGGTGCTGGTGCCGCGTGCGAGCGTCGGCAGCATCGCGCCGGGCGCGCGGCTGCGCGTCGGCGCGGCCGACGGCAAGGTGGTCGGCGTCGATCCGCAGATGATCGACGGCACGCAGATGGCCATGGTGCGCGGCACGCTGGCTGCGGCGCCCGGGTTGCTGCCCGGCCAGGCGGTCGAGGCCGAGATCGACACCACGCTGCGGGGCGTGCGCCTGCCTGCGCGCGCGCTGGTGCGCAGCCAGGGGCGCACCGTGTGTTTCGTGGCGACCGGCACGCCCGGCAGCTTCGTCGCCCAGCCGGTGCAGGTGCTGTCCGAGGATGCGCGTGAGGCGGTGGTTTCCGGGCTGGCGGCCGACGCGCGCGTGGTGGTCGAGGGTACGGCTGCGTTGAAGTCGATGATGAACGCCGGGGACTGACGATGCTCACCCGCCTGGTTTCATTCTCGCTGACGCAGCGTCTGTTCGTGCTCGTGCTCACCCTGGGCCTGGTCGGCATGGGCGTGCTTGCCTTGCGCGGCCTTCCCATCGACGCCTTCCCCGATGTCTCCACCACGCAGGTGAAGATCATCATGAAGGCGCCGGGCATGACGCCGGAAGAAGTGGAGACGCGCATCACCACTCCGATCGAGCAGGAGCTGCTGGGCATTCCCAGCCAGCGCATGCTGCGCTCGACCTCCAAGTACGCGCTGGCCGACATCACCATCGATTTCGAGGACAGCACCGACATCTACTGGGCGCGCCAGCAGGTGTCGGAGCGGCTCAACAACGTGTTGAAGGATCTGCCGGCCGGTGTTTCCGGCGGGCTGGCGCCGATCACCACGCCGCTGGGCGAGATGTTCATGTTCACCGTGGAAGGGCCGCTGTCGCTGGAGGAGAAGCGCACGCTGCTCGACTGGACGATACGCCCGGCGCTGCGGACGATCCCCGGCGTGGCGGACGTCAACAGCCTGGGCGGACATGCGCGCACCATCGAAGTGGTGCCCGACGCCACGGCGATGCTGGCGCAGGGCGTGTCGCTCACCGAGCTGGAAGCGGCGCTGGCTGCGAACAACCGCAACGACGGCGCCGGCCGCCTGACCGAGGGCGAGGAGGCGCTGGTGGTGCGCGCCGAAGGGGCGGTGCGCACGCCGCAGGACGTGGCGGCGATCGTGGTGAAGCGCCTCGGCGACGCGGTGCTGCGCGTCGGCGACATTGCCCAGGTGCGTATCGGCAGCCTCACCCGCTATGGCGCGGTGACCCGCAGTGGCCAGGGCGAGGCGGTCGAGGGCCTGGTGCTGGGCCTGCGCGGCGCCAACGCGCGCGAGGTGGTGGCCGGGGTCAAGCTGCGGCTGGCCGAAATCGCACCCAGCCTGCCGCCGGGCGTGGAGATCGTGCCGTTCTACGATCGCAGCAACCTGGTCGACCGCGCCGTGCACACGGTGTCGAAGGCGCTGGTCGAGGCGGTGGTGCTGGTGCTGGTGCTGCTCTTCCTGTTCCTGGGCAACCTGCGGGCGGCGCTGGTGGTGTCGATGATGCTGCCGCTGGCGGCGCTGGCGACCTTCCTGCTGATGCGCCAGTTCGGCCTCAGCGCCAACCTGATGAGCCTGGGCGGCCTGGCCATCGCCATCGGCATGCTGGTCGACGCCGCGGTGGTGGTGGTGGAGAACGTCGAGACCGAACTCGCCAAGGGCGGGGCGAGCAGCAGGCTGCCGATCCTGCACCGCATCTTCCGCGCCACGCGCGAAGTGGCGGTGCCGGTGGCCTCCGGCGTCCTGGTGATCATCATCGTGTTCGTGCCGCTGCTGACGCTGGAAGGTCTGGAAGGCAAGCTGTTCCGGCCGGTGGCGCTGACCATCGTGTTCGCCCTGTCGGCCTCGCTGCTGCTGTCGCTGACGGTGATCCCGGTGCTGTGCTCCTACCTGCTCAGTGCCGCGCATGCCGGTGAGCCCTGGCTGGTGCGTTTCCTGGTGCGTCACTACCGCAGGCTGCTCGACCTGGCCTTCGCGCGGCAGAAGACGGTCTTCGTCGCCGCCGGCGTGGGGCTGGTGGCGGCGGTGCTGGCTTTCCCCTTCATCGGCAAGAGCTTCATGCCGACGATGGACGAGGGCGACCTCATCATGCAACTGGAGAAGCTGCCGTCGATCTCCCTCAACCAGACGATCGTGCTCGACACCCGGGTGCAGCAGGCGGTGCTGGCGCGGGTACCGCAGGTGGCGGCCATCGTCGCGCGCTCCGGCTCCGACGAGCTCGGCCTCGATCCGATGGGGCTGAACCAGACCGATACCTTCCTCGTGCTCAAGCCGCGCGAGACCTGGCCGGTGCCCGACCCGGAATGGCTGAGGGATCAACTGCGCGAGGTCATGAAGGAGTTCCCTGGCGTGTCGTACAGCTTCACCCAGCCGATCGACATGCGCGTGTCGGAGATGCTGACCGGCGTGCGTGGCGCGCTGGCGATCAAGATCTACGGCACCGACCTCGCCGCGCTAAACGGCCTGGCAAAGCAGGTCGAGGCGGTGGTGCGGCAGGTGCCGGGCGCGCAGGACACCTTCACCCTGCAGAATGACGGCGTGCAGTACTTCCGCGTCGTCATCGACCGGCTGGCTGCCGGCCGTGCCGGGCTGACGGTGGAGGCGGTGCAGGACGACCTGCGGCGCATGCTCGAGGGCCGCAGCGTGGGCACCGTGATCGAGAGCGGCCGGCGCACGCCGCTCGTCATTCGCGGCGGCGGCGCGGTCACCACGCCGCAGGCCTTCGCCGCGCTGCAGCTCACCGCACCCGACGGCAGCCGCATGCCGCTGGCGCAGGTGGCGCACCTGGAGCGCATCGAGGGGCCGGTGAAGATCGACCGCGAGTCGGCGCAGCGCTTCGTCGTCGTGCAGTCCAACGTCAGCGGCCGCGACCTGGTCGGCTTCGTCGCCGAGGCGCAGCGGGCGGTGGGCGAGCAGGTGAAGCTCCCCGCCGGCTATCGCATCGCCTGGGGCGGCCAGTTCGAGAACCAGCAGCGTGCCGCGGCCCGCCTCGGCCTGGTGGTGCCGGTGGCGCTGGCGCTGATCTTCTTCCTGCTGTTCTCCACCTTCGGCTCGGTGCGCCAGGCGGCGCTGATCCTGTCCAACATCCCGTTTGCGCTCATCGGCGGCATCCTCGCCCTGGCGGTGACGGGCGAATACCTGTCGGTGCCGGCATCGGTGGGTTTCATCGCGCTGCTCGGCATCGCGGTGCTCAACGGCATCGTCATGGTGTCGACCTTCAACCAGTTGCGCACCGCCGGCATGAGCCGGATCCAGGTGGTGCGCGAGGGCGCGCTGCGACGCCTGCGTCCGGTGCTGATGACGGCCAACATCACCGCCTACGGCCTGATCCCGCTGTTGCTGGCGACCGGGCCGGGTTCGGAGATCCAGCGCCCGCTGGCGATCGTGGTCATCGGCGGCCTGCTGAGCTCCACCGCGCTGACGCTGATCCTGCTGCCCCTCATCTACCTGCGCTTCGGCTTCCCGCCGAAGCAGGCCACGCTGGAGGCGTGAACGATGCCTGCTCCCGATACCTGCCTGAACCTGGTGATGCCGAGCGCGCTGGCCGGCGACGTGGTGGACCTGCTGCTGGACCACGCCGAGCTGCAGATCAGCTTTGCCAGTTTTCCGGTGAGCGCCCACGGCGCCGACGTTGCCCTGGTCGATCCGAGCGAGCACGTCAGCGGCCAGGCCAGCCGCATCCAGATCCAGTTGCTCCTGCGCCGCGAGGACGCCGACACGGTGCTCGGCCACCTCAAGGCGCAGTTGCCCAACCCCAAGGTCTTCTATTGGTCCATGCCCATTCTGTCTTCCGGGAGGCTGGGATGAAGAATAGCCTTCTCATGCCGTCGCGCCGCCGGAGCGCATTGCGCACCGTGCCGCGCCGCCTGGCTTCCCTCGCGCTGCTCGTGTTCGCCTGCCAGCAGGCCTGGGCAGCGCCCGCCGAGCCGCCGGAACTGCCACCGTCCGCCATCGTCCGCCCGCTGCTGGAGAAAGCGCCTGCGGTGGGGGCTGCGCGCCACGAGCTGGACGCGAGCGAGGCGCAGGCGCGGCAACTGCGCGCCGGCCCCCACGAATGGACGGTGCGCGGCGACCTGCAGCAGCGTACCGTGCGGCCGGAGAACGACCGGCGCTATGGCGAATATGCGGCGGCCCTGGAGCGCGGCGTGCGCATCGGCGGCAAGGCCGACATCGACGAGCGCCTCGGCGCGGCAGGGCAGGAAGTGTCGCGCTGGGCGCTGGGCGACGCGCAGCACGAGACGGCGCGTGCGGTGCTGGCGGTATGGTTCGACTGGTTGCGCGCGGAGGACGAGGTCGCTGCCCGGACCCGCCAGCAGGCGCTCGCCGCGGAGCTGGCGCGCATCGCCGAGGTCCGCCTGCGGCAGGGCGATGCGGCGCGGCTCGACCTCAACCTGGCGCAAGGCGCTGTTGCGCAGGCGGCGGCACAGCTCGCCAGCGCGGAGGCGAAGCGGACCGAGGTCGGCGCCGCGCTCGACATCCGCTTTCCCGGCTTGCGTCCGCGCGCGGCGGTGACGCTGTCCGAGCCCGGCGACCCGTCAGGCACGCACTTCGACACCGAAGCCATGATGTCGCGCAACCACGAGCTGGCCAAGGCACGCGCGCTGTCGCGGCAGGCCATGCTGACGGCACAGCGTGCCGACGCGAACCGCACGCCCGATCCGGTGCTCGGCGTGCGCTTCGCCAGCGACAAGGGCGGCGACGAGCGCGTGCTCGGCCTCACCGTCGCGATCCCCATCGGCGGTGCGGCGCGTGCTGCGGCTTCTGATTCCAGCCTGGCGATGGCGCGCGCTGCGGCCGCACAGGAGGCGGCCATCGAGGCGCGGGTGCGTACCGAGGCCGCGCGCGAGCTTGCCGCGGTGCGCAGCAGTTACCAGACCTGGCAGCGATTGCAGGCGGCCGCCACTGCGCAGCAGACGGCGACCGACATGCAGGAAAAGGCCTGGAAGCTCGGTGAATCGTCGATCGCCGACCTGCTGCAGGCGCGGCGCACCGCCGACGAGCTGCATCTGGCCGAGCGGCTGGCCCGCATCGACGCGCTGGCCGCGTTCCATCGCTGGCGGCTCGATGCCCACGAGCTGTGGGATTTCGATGACGACGAGCATTGATGGCGCGACGCGCGGCAGCCCCTCATGGCCTCGCCGCGTCGCCTGCTTCAGATGTCCGCCCACTGCCGCAGCAGGTTGTGATAGGTGCCGGTGAGGCGCACCACCGGGTCGGTGTCGCCGATGTCCTGGCGCAGCTTCAGCAACGCCATGTCCATCTCGTACAGCAGGCGGCGCCGGCCGGGATCGCGCACCATGCTCTGCATCCACATGAAGCAGGCGACGCGCTCGCCACGCGTGACCGGCAGCACGCGGTGGATGGATGACGACGGATACACCACCATGCTGCCGGCGGCGAGCTTCACGCCATGGTCGCCGAAGGTGTCCTCGATCATCAGCTCGCCACCGTCGTAGCTGTCCGGGTCCGACAGGAACAGGGTTGCCGACACGTCGGTGCGCACATAGCCGCGGCCGTCGGGCAGGCGGCGTACCGATCCGTCCACGTGGTTGCCGAAGCTGTTGGCCTCGTCGCCGTAGCGGTTGAACAGCGGCGGATAGATGTGCAGCGGCAGCGCGGCGGTGAAGAAGGTTGCGCTGCGCGACAGCGCACCCAGCACCAGCTGGCGCAGCGCCGGCAGGTGCTCGGCTTCCTCGCCCAGTTGCCGGTTGTTCTTCACCTGCGCCGCCTGCATGCCGGCGGTGTTGCCGCCATGCGCCCATGCCGAGCGGGCGAGCAGGTCGCGCGCCAGGGCGAGTTCGTCGGCGGTGAGGACGTCGGGGATGGTGATCAGCATGGGAAATGTCCGGTTCTTGCCTTTGGGCGGTCGATGGAGCACAAGCCGATGTGCGGGGTGCTTGCGGAGCCCTGCGAGGACTGTCTGAGCCCGAAGGGCGAGTTCCGCAGCAGGGCGGAGCAAGCACCCCGCGCACCGCCGAACGAAGCTCGCCGGTTGTTCACGTCAGAACTTGTACTCCCCCGTCAGGATCACCGTGCGCCGGGTACCCGGCACGGTGAAGCCGCCGTTGTCATACACCTGGTCGTAATACACCTTGTCGAACAGGTTCTTCACGTTCAGGCGAGCCACCCACTTCGGCTGCTCGTAGGCCAGCATCGCGTCCCAGCGCGCGTAGGCCGGTGCGGTATTGGGCTTGAAATCGCCATTGACGAAGAGGCTGCCGGCGTTGGTCGTCGACGGTGAATAGGCGTAGCGCTCGGTCTTCGCCTCCACCCCGCCGCCCACCTTCCAGCCGTAGCCCAGCGCGTAGGTGGTCCACAAATTGAAGGTCGCCGCCGGCGTGTTGCGCGGCCTCTGGCCCTTCAGGCGCGGGTCGGCCGAGGTCACCACGCCGGATGCGTCGCGGTTCTCGGCCACCTGCAGGATCTCGGCATCCATCAGCGCCAGTCCCGCGAAGACCTCCCAGTCGGGCGTGATGCGGCCGGCCACTTCGAGCTCGAGGCCGTCGGTGCGGCGCTTCCTGGTCAGGATCGCGGCGCTGGATTCGAGGTCGGTGTTGCGCTCCCATTCCTTGTCGGCGCGGTAGAGGGCGGCACGCAGCGCAAGATCGCCGTCCAGCAGCAGCCATTTCGCGCCCAGCTCGGTGACGTTGCTGCGCTCGGCCGGGTAGGCGTTGCCGGACAATTGATAGAGATCGGCAGTCGGGCTGAAGGAGTCGCTGAAACTGATGTAGTAATGCGTGTCGGCGCGCGGCTGCCACGACAGGCCGGTGCGCACGCTGGTTTCGCCATAGCGCAGCGCGGCACTGCTGGCAGTGCGCGTGTTCGCGTTGTAGAAGTCGTAATCCGCGTCGAGCTCGTCGCGCCTCAGGCCGAGGGTGAATTTCCAGTCGGGGACGAATTCGACCGTGTCCTGTGCATACACCGCGATGGTGTCGCCGTTGTATCTGCCCGCCGCCGGGCGGTTGAGGACACCGCCGGTGTAACGGGCGGAAGCGGCGCTGCCCTGGTTCAGCAACGTCCAGCGTGCGGCGTTTTCCTTCAGGTACTCGACGCCCGCCAGCAGCTCGTGCTTCATGCCCAGCAGCTCGGTGCGCAGGGTGAGGTCCGACTGCAGCGTGAGGTCTTCCGTTTCGCTGCGGCGCGTCTTGCTCTGAGCGGCAGTCAGGTCGACCGTCGGTGCGCGGCTGGTCGACGGCGCCGCGGCCCAGTAGGCGCGGTTGTAGGTCGCGTAGCGCAACTGCGTGCGCAGTTCGGCCTTGGGCGACAGCCTGAGCTGGTGCACCAGGGAGGTGATGTTGGTCTCGGAATCGTCGAAGGTGTCGTTCGTGCCCCAGAAGTCCTCCGGGGCGTACAGCCGCGACGGGCGCTTGGTCCTGCTGTCGAAGGGCACGCCGTAGTCGGGGTTGTCGGCGGTCTTCAGGTAGTAGTGGTTCAGCGTGATCTCGTTGTCGGTGTACAGGCCGGTCACCAGGCTCACGCCCACGCCCTCGCGGCGCACCCCGGCTTCGGTGCCGGTCACCGGGTTCTCGCGGATGCTGCCCTCGTCGCGCTTCATCAGGTTCAGGCGCAGCGCGGTGTTGTCGCCCAACTGCTTGTTGAAGTCGCCGGTGATCTCGCGGTAGCCGTCGGTGCCGATGCTGCCGGTGATCTTGCCGCGGTCACCGAGCAGCGGCGTCTTGCTCACCTGGTTGATCACGCCGCCGGCCTGGCCGCGGCCGAACAGCATCGCCGCCGAGCCGCGCAGCACGTCGATCTGCTCGAGGTTGAAGGTCTCGCGGTTGTACTGGGCGGTGTCGCGGATGCCGTCCAGGTACATGTCGCCGAAAGTATAGAAGCCGCGCAGGTTCATGTTGTCGCCGGAGCGGCCGCCTTCGCCGGCGTTGAAGGTCAGGCCCGAGACGTTGCGCAACGCCTCGCGCAGCGAGCCGACCTGCTGCTCTTCCATCAGCGTGTTGGTGACGGTGGTGACCGCCTGCGGGATGTCGTGCGGGTCCTGCAGCGTCTTGCCGACGCGGGTGGCAGTGGCGCGATAGCCGTCCTGCACCGCTTCGCCGGCGGCCTGCACCGTCACGGCCGGCAGTTGCTGGGCTGCGGTCGCGCCCGCGCCGCTGCTCTGCGCCTGCGCGCCGAGCGAGATGCCGGCCAGCATCAGTGCGCCGAGGGGCAGCAGGGGCGTGTTGCGGGAATCGGATTGCGGGCGTGCAGCGGCCTGCTGCGCATGGTGTTCCATCGGGGCAAGTCTCCTGATTGTCGGGAAGTCGTTGGGGCTGGCTTCCTGACGACCGGGACCTGGGAACCCCGCATCAGGTGGCTGGCTGATCTGGAGGCGAGATTATCATGGGAATGATAACAATTCGCAATACGTTTTTCGATGAAAGGGCTTGTCTTTGCGGCGGGACTTCAGCCTCATCCATTGCCTGGTTTGCCTGGATGCTCGCCTGAACCGGCCGCCGTCTCCGCCTGCCAGCCGCCGCCCAGTACCTTGTAAAGCGCTACCGCGTCCGCCAGGCGAGCCTGGCGCAGTTGTGCGAGCTGGTCCTGTGCGGTGAATAGCGTGCGCTGTGCGTCGAGCACCGTCAGCAGCTCGTCGGCGCCTTCACGGTAGCGCAGCTCCGCCAGGCGCAGCGAGCGCTGCGCTTCGGCAAGGATCTCGCGCTGGGCGGCTTCCTGGCGTGTGTCGCGGGCAGTGTTGCCCAGCGCGTCCTCGACTTCCTTCAGGGCGGTGAGGATGGCGGACCGGTAGCTCTCGATCAGTTCGCGCTGGCGCGAGCGCGCCACTTCGACCTGCGCCTGTCTCACGCCGGCGTCGAAGATCGTCTGCAGCAGGCCGGCCGAGATCGACAGGCTGTTCGACGGGCTGGCGAGCGACAGCAGCAGGTCGCTCGCCACGCCGCCGGTCAGCGACAGGCTGATGCGTGGCAGCAGGGCGGCGCGCGCTGCGGCGATGTCGGCCGACGCTGCGGCGAGCCGGGCTTCGGTGCTGGCGAGGTCGGGGCGGCGCAGCAGCAGCTCGACCGGCAGCCCGGCGGCGACGGCCGGCACGACGACGTCGGCGAGACGCATGTCGGCAGCCGGCGGCTGCTGCGGCACGCGGCCCAGCAGGATGGCCAGCGCGCTGCGCGTCTGGCGTTCGCGCACCGCCAGTGGTTCGACCGCGGCGCGCTGCGTCAGCACGGTGGTGCGCTGGCGGCTGACGTCCAGGGCGGAGGCGGCGCCGTTACGAAAACGGGCTTCGACGATCTTCAGCACGCGTTCGGCGATGGCGAGGTTTTCCTGCGCGATGGTGAGGCGCTCCTTCGCGGCGAGGCTGTCGAACCAGGTGGTGGCGACGGCGGCGGCCAGGCTCAGGCGCGCGGCGTCGCGATCGTAGCGGGTGGCGGTGAGCGTCGCGGCGGCGCTGTCGGTGCCGGCGGCGAGTCGTCCCCACAGGTCGAGTTCATAGCTTGCCGACAGGCTGAGGCCGGAGCTCTTCGTCTCGCTCACCACGTTGCCCGCGCGATTACCGCTGTCATTGCGCCGCCAGCCGCTGTTGGCACCGAGGTCGAGCGTGGGAAACAGCGATGCTCCGGCGATGCGCAGCGCGAGCTCGGCCTGGGTGACGCGTTCGGCCTGGATCCTGAGGTCGGGACTGGCGGCGAGGGCCTCCTGGATCAGTGCCTCGAGGCGAGTGGAGCCGAAGCTCTGCCACCAGGTGTCGGACGGCGTTGCGGCCTCGCCGTTGGTCGTGACTGCTTCCATCCAGCTCGCTGGCAGCGGCACATCGGGCCGCGCCACCGGTTCGGTGATCGCGCAGCCCGCAGCCAACAGGGCGGCGAGGCCGGGCATGAAGAGGCGAGGCATGAAGAGGCGGCCTAGCGGGAGCAGGTGTTTCATTGCGGGATGGATCTGCGTGGACGAAGCGATTCGCACGTGTCGGGGAGAGCGCCGCAGGCGCGGGCCTGACCGGGCAGAGAGTTTCATGTCCGCTCCCTCGAATGAAGACCGCTTCATTCCGACGCCAGCGCGACGACCGGGTCCAGCCTTGCGGCCTTGCGCGCCGGCAGCCAGCCGAACACCAGACCGGTGGCGAAGGCACAGCCGAAGGCCAGCACCACCGGCATCACCGAATAGCGGATTGGCGTGCCGAAGCTGGCGATGATCGCTGCGCTGCCCAGCCCCACGGCCACGCCGACGAGGCCGCCGACCGCGGACACCACCAGCGCCTCGATCAGGAACTGCTGCAGGATGTTGCGCATGCGCGCGCCGGTGGCCATGCGGATGCCGATCTCGCGCGTGCGCTCGGTGACCGACACCAGCATGATGTTCATGACGCCGATGCCGCCCACCAGCAGCGAAATCGCCGCCACGGTGCCGAGCAGCACGGTCAGCGTGTTCTGCGTCTCGCTCACGGTGGCGATCACCGAGGCCATGTTGCGGATCTGGAAGTCTTCCACGCCGTGGCGCGCCAGCAGCAACTGGCTCACCTCGGCCTGGGTCTCGTCGATGCGCGACACGTCTTCCACCGCCACCGTGACGTTGCGCAGGAAGCGCTGGCCGGTGAGGCGCAGACTGCCGGTGGTGAAGGGCACGAAGACGATGTCGTCCTGATCCTGTCCCCAGGGCGTTGCGCCCTTGGGCGTCATCGTGCCGATGACCTGGAAGGGGATGTTATTGACCAGCACGTACTGGCCGATCGGGTCGGCGTCGCCGAACAGCGCCCGTGCGCTGGTCTGGCCGAGCACCGCGACGGTGGCGTAGCGCGCCTCGTCGCCGGCGCTGAAGAAGGTGCCGCTGGCGACGTCCCAGTTGCGCGCCAGGCTGTATTCGGACGAGGTGGCGTTGACCGTGGTGCGCTGGTCGGTGTTGCCGTAGCGCACGGTGACGCCCGCGCCCTGTTCCGGCACCGAGGCGAGCACGTTGGGCAGCTCGGCGATGGCGCGCACATCCTCGATCACCAGCGTGGCAGTGGTGTCGCGCCCGCGCTGGTTGGGCGAGCCGGGGCGCACGGTGAGCAGGTTGGTGCCCATGGCGCTGATCTGGTCGACGACCTTCTGCTTGGCGCCGTCGCCGATCGCCAGCATCGCGATCACCGAGGCGACGCCGATGACGATGCCGAGCAGCGTCAGGATGGCGCGGAAGACGTTGGCCCGCAGCGCGCGCAGCGCCGTGCGGGTCGCCTCCAGCACATCGGACAGCGAGGAGGTGCGATCGACGTGCGGTGTGAAATCCGGCTCCGGCCCCTGCGGCGGCTGCGGCCCCGGATCGCTGAGGATGCGGCCGTCGCGGATCTCGATGATGCGCTGCGCCTGCTCGGCGACTTCGCGTTCATGAGTGATCAGGATGACAGTGTGGCCCTCGGCCGAGAGCTGGTGCAGCAGCTTCATGACTTCTTCGCCGCTGCGGCTGTCGAGCGCACCGGTGGGTTCGTCGGCGAGGATGATGCGGCCGCCGTTCATCAGCGCGCGCGCGATCGACACCCGCTGCTGCTGGCCGCCGGACAACTGGTTGGGGCGGTGACGCGTGCGCTCGCCCAGGCCGAGCGCGGCGAGCAACTGCTCGGCGCGCGCATGGCGCTCGGCCGGCGGCATGCCGGAATACACCGCCGGCACCTCGACGTTCTCGCGCGCGCTGGCGCCGCCGATCAGGTTGTAGCTCTGGAACACGAAGCCGAAGGCCTCGCGCCGCATGCGCGCCAGCTCGTCGCGGTCGAAGCCGGCCACGTCCCTGCCCATGAAGCGGTAGGTGCCGCTGCTCGGGCGGTCGAGGCAGCCGAGGATGTTCATCAGCGTGGATTTGCCCGAACCCGAGGCGCCGACGATGGCGACGAACTCGCCCGGGTAGATGCTCAGGTCGATGCCGTGCAGCACACGGGTCTCGACCTCGCCATTGATGAAGCTGCGGGTGACGCCCGACAGCTCGATGAGCGGGACGCGGGCGGGCGCCTCGGCACTGTGCGCCGCAGCCGTCGTCGGGCTGCCGAACGTGTCGCGCTTCATAGCCGCGGCGGCATGCGCGGCGTGGCGCCGCTGCCGTTGCTGCCCGGCGTGGTGAGGCCGGCGACCACGCGCTCGCCTTCGGCGAGGCCGGACAGCACCTGCGCCTGCACGCGGTTGGACACGCCGATCTCGACCTTGCGCTCCTCCAGGCTGCCGCCATCGGTCGCGACGCGGACGCTGCGCTGGCGCGGACGCGGGGCAGCGGCCTGGTCAGCCTGGCCTGCTGCGCTCCGTGTGCCATCGCCGCCGGAGCGCGATGCGCCTGCCGGCGCCCCTGCCGGCGCACTTGCCTGTGCTGCGGCGGGGCTCCCGCCGCCCTGCGCACGCGGCCCGCGCCCGCCCTGGCTCAGCGCCGCCATCGGGACCACCAGCACATCCTTCGCCTGTGCGACGACGAAGAACACCTGAGCGGTCATCTGCGTCATCAAATGGCCGTCGGGGTTGGGGACGTCGAACAGCGCGTTGTACAGCACGACGTTGTTGGTCACCGTGGGCGTGGGTTCGACTTTTTCCAGCTTGCCGTACCAGCGCTTGCTCTGGCCGCCCAGGGTGGTGAAGTAGGCGTCCATGCCGAGCTTGAGCCGGCTCACGTCCGCTTCCGACACCTGGGTCTGCACCGTCATCGTATTGAGGTCGGCCACCCGCAGGATCACCGGCGCCTGCTGGTTGGTGTTCAGCGTCTGGCCCTGGCGCGCGGTGATGGAAACGACGGTGCCGGTCATCGGTGACAGGATGCGCGAGTACTGCAGGTTGGCCTCGTCGGCGCGCAGGGTGGATTCGATCTGCTCGATCTGCGCGCGCAGCGCCTCGAGCTGGGCCTGGGCCGACTTCTGCGTTGCCTCGGCGGTCTGCAGCGTCTCCTTGGTGGTGGCGTCCTCGGCCATCAGCGCCGTCTGGCGGCGCAACTGGATGCCCGCCAGCGCGAGCTGTGCCTCCCGGTCCTTGAGCTGGGCGCGGAGGTTGCGCAGTTGCGCGCGCGAGGCGTCGACCTTGGCGAGATACACGGTGGGGTCGATCTCGGCCAGCAGTTCGCCCTCCTTGACCTCGGAACCCACGTCCACATGGATCTTCTTCAACTGGCCGGAGACCTGCGCGCCCACATCCACGTAGTCGCGCGGCTGCAGCGTGCCGGTGGCGGTCACCACGTCCTCGATGTCGCCGCGCTGCACGGTGGTGAACTGGTACTTCGTCTGTTCGTCGGTCTTGCCGAAAATCCGGGGCCATGCGAACCAGGTGGCGCCGGCGACTGCGGCAACGACGACGAGGTACAGGGCGGGACGTTTCAAGCGTGGCGGGCGAGGGGTGGCGTCGGAACTCATCGGGCAGGGGAGGGCTGTCGTGGGGCGATTGTCTGGTGTCTACGGTACGAGACCATGGACGAAGCATAGAGGTTCGCGCCCGGCCGATGTGTATCGCGCTGTACATGCGCCGTTGGCTACCACCAATGCAGACGGGGCACGCGCGATGAGCGGTGCCCCGTCAGGACCGGGTGCGGGCCAGGCCGCTGCGCGGCCGTTCGGCCACGCCACCGGAGGCGCTGCCGCCGGTGTGACGGCCGACGGTTCGATGACTACGGCTGCTGCGGCACCGTGATGAAGCCCATCTTCTCGATGCCGGCGGTGCGCGCCTGGGACATCACTTCGGCGAGCTTCTGGTAGCGCGTGTTCTGGTCTGCACGCAGGTGCAGTTCCGGCTGCGGCGACTTCGCGGCCGCCTCGGCCAGGCGGCCAGGCAGCGCGGCGGCGTCCAGCGGCTGGTCGTTCCAGAACATGCGCCCTTCGGCGTCGAGCGCGAGGGTGACGGTTTCGGGCCTTTCCACCGTGGGCTGGCTTGCCGCCTGCGGCAAGTCGATCTTCACCGAGTGGGTCAGCAGCGGCGCGGTGATCATGAAGACGATCAGCAGCACCAACATCACGTCGATGAGCGGCACCATGTTGATGTCGCTCTGCGGGGCGCGCGTGTCGCCCTGGCTGAATCCGCCGAACGCCATCATGCCGCTCCGCTGGTGGCCGGGCGGATGCTTGTCGGGGCGCCGCCGCCCTGCAGCTCGTTCAGCGGCACGATGCGCGAGCCGGTCGAGAACCAGGCGTGCAGGTCATGGGCGAAGGCATCAAGCTCGGACAGCTCGAGCCGGTTCGAGCGCGTCATCCAGTTGTAGGCCAGCACCGCGGGGATCGCGACGAAGAGGCCGAAGGCGGTCATGATCAGCGCTTCGCCCACCGGGCCCGCCACCTTGTCGAGCGTCGCCGCGCCGGACACGCTGATGTTTACCAGCGCGTGATAGATGCCCCACACCGTGCCGAAGAGGCCGACGAAGGGCGCCGTGGAGCCGATGGACGCCAGCAGCGTCATGCCCGATTCCAGGCTGGCGGTGGACAGCGCGATCGACTTGCGCAGTGCGCGGGTGATCACCTCGTCGGCGTCCAGGGTGCTGCCCAGGCTGCCTTGATGCGTGTGGCGGCGGACGTGGTCGGCGGCAGCGGCGCCCTGCTGGGCGAGCGCCTCGAAGGGCGAACCCGCTGCCTGCTGGGCAAGGCGCTTGAGGCCTTGCCCGAGGTCGGGAGCGGACCAGAAGGCTTCCACAGCGCCGTCGAAGCGGCGTGCGCGGACCTGGCGCGCAATGCGCAACAGGATGAGGTACCAGCTGGTGATCGACATCACCAGCAGCATGAGCGCCACGCCACGGATGACTAGATCGGCTTGCGCCCAGAGATGGGCCAGACCGAAGGCCTGAGAGGTTTCCATGTTCAGCTTTCCTGCAGTTTGAAGATGATGGGCACGAGCACCCAGGATTCGATGGACTGTTCGCCCTGCCGGGCGGCGACGAACTTCCAGCGCCGCACCGCATCTTCCGCGGCCCGATCGAGCCGCTCGGAGCCCGAGCTGCGCGCGAGCTCGATGCGTTCCGGCAGGCCGGCGGCGGAGACCAGCACCTTCAGCATGACCTTGCCTTCCTCACGCAGGCGGCGCGACAGTGGCGGGTAGGGTGGCGCCGGGTTGTTGAGGTATTCGGCATCAAAGCGCGCCGCGGTGACGGGCGCCGGCGCCGGCGGTGCGGCGGGGGCGGGTGCCGGGGCGGCCACGGCCGGCGCCGGCGGCGCGGTGGGCGCCTCGGCACGGATCGCGCTGGGCGAGGTGCTTGCCGGCGCGGGCGCCACGCTGGCCTGCTTCACCACCGGCTGCGGCCGGGGTTGCGGACGGGCCTGGACCTTGGGCGGTGCGGGTGGCGCCGGCTGCCGGACTTCGGGCATGGGTGGCGGCGGAGCGGGCGGCGGCGGAGTGGGCGGTCTGAGGGCTTCGGCCTGGATCAGGGCGACCTCGATCGGCCGCTCGACGGGCTCGACCCTCTTGTGTTGCGCGATCCAGCCGATCGCCAGCAGCCCGGCCGCATGCGCTGCCGCGACCAGCATTGCCAGCGAGGCTCGCTGAAGCGGCGCGGGCTTGTCGTCGCCGCCACGTCTGCGCAAGCCTTGCTGGCCGAAACCGACGGGTCCGTGTATGGCAGGCGTGGACATGGAGACCGGGGGCAGCGGCAGGGCAGCGGAGGCAGCGTTCATTGGCGGCAAGGCGAAGGGAGGACCGCCGGTGCGGATCGGGCGGCCGGCGGTCCGGGGCGCAGTCAGGAAGCGTCAGCGTCCATCTGTGATTGCAGGTAGTTCTGCAGGCCGACGGCTTCGATCAGGCCGAGCTGGGTCTCGAGGTAATCGATGTGCTCTTCCGTGTCCTCGAGAATCTCCTCGAAGATCTCGCGAGAGACGTAGTCGCGGCAGGACTCGCAATGCGCGATCGCCTCGATCAGGTCGGCGCGGCCAGCTTGCTCGAGCTTGAGATCGCCCTGCATGCACTCGGGCACGTTCTCACCGATCAGCAGCTTGTTGAGGTTCTGCAGGTTGGGCAGGCCTTCGAGGAACAGCACGCGTTCGATCAGCTTGTCGGCGTGCTTCATCTCCTCGATGGATTCGTCGTACTCGTGCTTGCCCAGCTTCACCAGACCCCAGTTCTTGTACATGCGCGCATGCAGGAAATACTGGTTGATGGCGGTGAGCTCGGTGGTGAGCTGCTTGTTCAGAAACTGGATGACCTTCTTGTCGCCTTTCATGGGGCCTCCGTAGCGAGGGAAAACCGGGTGTCCGCCTGCGTCCGCAAAACTGTCGTGTCCGGGATTGCGGACGACCCCAAGGCATCGCGCAGGCACTGGTGGGCGCACTTGGCGCACCGCCCGCATTCCGCGGTCACGCCCAGTGTCTCCCGCAGTTGCCGCAGCCGGGTCATGCCGTTGCGGGCAGCCTCGAGAATATGACTTTCGGTCACTGCATTGCAGACGCAGACATACATAGTCTAGCCTCGCCAGAGGTCCATGCCTCAACTGGATTCATTTGGTCAGGATCAGCTTGCCGCTGCGCGTCGCGCGCAGCACGTAGCGCATGCCCAGATGCTCGATTTCCACCGCGTGACGGCCGTCCAGCAGATCGGAGCTGGACAGCGTCCGCACCGAGTCGGGCGGCGTGCCTGGCGACGCGTGAAACTTGCGAGCGGGCTCGGTCGAATCGGGATGGGACGGTTGGGTCACTGTTTTGATCTTGCAAACAACAATGATTCGCATTTAACCATGTGAGCGCGGGGCGGTCAAACGGAAGTTGCGAGGGCGTGAAGGTGGGCGTTCCATTCCCGCAGGTTAGCGGCCATTGCGGGGGCGGCTTGTTGAGGCCGCGCTGCCTCAGGGCAGTCTGAGCAGCACGCGCAGGCGGGGGTTGATCTGTCCGTCGGGGAGGTAGCCGATTGCCGCGCCATCATTGGACAGCAGGGTGGGCAGATCGTCTGCGCTCTTCGCTTCGCGCGGCGGGAGCGCCCGCCCGGTGAACACCTGGCGCGACCAGTAGGCACGGATCTGGTTGGAGTTCTTCCCGGTCAGGAGCTCGTAGAAGCGGTCGCGCGTCGGGCCGCCAGGCAGATCGTAGAGGGTGACCGCGGTGCCGTCGCTCAGCGTCGTGCGGCGGCCCAGATAGAGCTGGCTTGCCTCTTCCTCCGTCAAGGCGGGAATGCCGCTCGCGGCCGAGGTGACGAGCACGATCTCGGCCGCGTGAGCGGTCGTCGCTGCGAAGGCTAGAGCGCCCGCGAGGGACAGGGTGGTCCGTCGCAGGCGGCAACGGATCCTAGAATGTGACATCGACGGACAGGCTCAGGATGTTGATCGATCGTCCACCCATGTGGCTGGCGGCGGTCTCGTTCGAGGGGTCGAAGGTTCCCCAGGCGTTGGCGTCGGTGCGGGCACGAGTGAATTCCGCCTTCACCGCAGCGTTGCTGTGAACGTCCCAGCGGACACCCGCGGTGACGCTGTGTTGGGCAAGGTTGCGCGAAGCGTTGAAACCGGAAATCAATTCGGCAAGGCCAGGCAGCGGAGGGAGGCTGCGTACGTCCTCCATATCCACCACCGCCGCGTCCTGGATGTGGCGTGCGACGACCATGTAAGGCATCACGGTGCCGAAACGGTGGCCTGCAGTGAGCTGCCAGCCGTGGGCGCTGTTCGCATAGCGGTCGGCCTGTCGGCGCGCATATTCGCCGATCACCAGCCAGCGCCCGTCGTCCCATTGAAAGCCGGCCGAGCTGAAGCGGGTGGTGCCGTCATTCCCCGCCATGCGAGCGACGATGTCGTCCCGGCCCAGGTCGCGGAGCACGGGTGCAAGTGCGGTGTAGAAAGGATCCTGCCAGTTGATTTCGAGCCTGGCCTCGGCGTGTCCCAGATGAACCGACAGATCCCCATGCGAAAGCGTCAGGTTCGCCCCCGCAACGCGTTTGAGGCGGGCCTTGGTGTCGGGATACAGGGAGAGGCGGCTGGTGCCGAAGAAGGGATGAAGCTCGATGTCGGTTTCACCCGCTCGCACGCGGTACAGCAGGTCGATCCCGTCGAGGTCGGCGAACGGGCTCAGGCCATAGACCTCTTCGGGGGGGCGCACCCAGGGATGAGCGTAGTTGATGTTGAGCGAGTCGGACTGCATGAAGAAGGGAATGCGCAGCCTGCCGGCACGGGCGGAGAGCTCGGGTGTGACCTGGTGGCTCAGGAAGGCCAGGGTCGGCCGCGGCGCGTAGTTGCCCTTGGTGTTCTCGCGACTGACGACCTGCACGACGGCCGAGCTCGACTCGCCCAGGCGGAGGTTGCCCTGTACGCCGAGCACCGAGTCGGGGCCGGTGTCCGGCCTCTCGGTGCCCGGCCGGTCGATGCCGACGCGGGTGAAGCGCATGTCGGCCTTGTCGGTGGCGACGACGCCGAGGGTGGCAAATCCGGACAGGGTGAGGGCCTGGAGGTCATCGCTCGCGCTTGCTGACAGCGCCCAGAGCACCAGCGCCGGGATGGTTGCCCATTTCATTCGATCATGCCCCCAGTGGCATCTTGTTCTTCAGCAGGTTCAGTGTGCTTTCTGCGTCCATCGGCCGTGCGAACAGATAGCCTTGCCCGAAGTTGCAGCCCATGTCGCGCAACAGCAGGGCCTGGTCTTCGGTTTCGATGCATTCGGCAACGACAGTCATGCCGAGATCATGGGCGAGTTCAATGCTGCGCGCAACGATCGCACGCAGGCGCTCGTCGACCGTGATCGAGCGCACGAACGAGCCATCGAGCTTGACCTGGTCGCAGGGAATGGTGTGCAGGTAGCTCAAGGTGGAGTAGCCCGTGCCGAAGTCGTCGATGAGGATCTCGACGCCGGCGTCGCGCAGCCGGTGCAGCGTTCGTGCAGCCGGGCCGCCGGGATGGGCGAGCACGCTCTCGGTGATCTCGAAGCGGACGGTGCTGCGCGGCAGTTCGCTGGCGTCGATCACCGCCAGCAGTTCCTCGGCGAGCTGCGGCCGGGACAACTGGCGGGCCGAGAGATTGACGGCCACGCGCACCGGGACGGCCTGCGGATCGCCTTGCATCCAGGCGCGGATGTCGCGACAGGTCATCGCCAGGACCTGCATGCCGAGATCGTGGATGAGATCGAGGGTTTCGGCCAGCGCGATGAATTCGTTCGGAGGCAGCAGGCCCTGTGTCGGATGCGGCCAGCGCACCAGGGCCTCGAAGCTGACGATGCGTCGGTCGGAGAGCGATACGATGGGCTGGTAGTGGACCGTCAGGCCGCCTTCGCGTAAAGCGGCACGCAGGTCGACCTCCAGCTTCAGGGAGCGGACCGCCTGCGCATGCATTGACGTGTGGAAGAACTCGACCGGCGAGCTCTCGCTGCGCCTGGCCTTGTGCAGGGCGTTGTCGGCGTCGCGCAGCAGGGCCTCGGCATCGTCGGGCTCCATGCCGCTCATGGCGATGCCGATGCGGCAATAGGGGTGCAGTTCGCCTTCGCCCGATGGGGTGGCGAAGGCGGGCAGTTCGACCAGGGCTTCGGCGATGCGCAGCGCCTCGGTCGAATGCGAGACTCCGTTCAACAGCACGGCGAACTGGTCGCCGCCAACGCGCGCGGCGACATCGCCTTCGCGCGCGGTGGCGACGATGTGCTCGGCGGCGCGGCGCAGCAATTCGTCGCCCACCGCATGGCCGTAGCTGTCATTGACGAGGCTGAAGCGCTCGATGTTGATCGCCAGCACCGCGAACCGGTAGCGCTCGTCGCGGCGCTGCTGGCCGATCGCGCGCGTCACATGCTCGATGAACAGTGCGCGGTTGGGCAGGCCGGTGAGCCCGTCGTGGAGGGCGTCGTGGATCAGTCGCTGCTCGGCGCGCTTGCGCAGGTGAATGTCGCCGATGGAGCCCGCCATGCGCACCGCGCGCCCCTTCTCGTCGCGTTGTGCGACGCCGCGCGTCAGCACCCAGCGAAAACTGCCGTCCGGCTGCCGTACGCGGTGTTCCAGCATGAACTGGCTCGTCACCCCGCTCAGGTGTGCCAGCACCTTCTCCTTATAGGTTTCGATTTCGTCCGGATGCAGGAAGGGCAGGATGCCTTCCGGCTCGCTGGGCAGGGAGCCCGGCGGAAGGCCGAGGATCTCGCACGAGCGGTCGGAAAAATAGATGGTGCGCCCCGGGATGTCCCAGTCCCACAAGCCGTCGTTGGCGCCGCGCATCGCCAATGCATAGCGCTCCTCGCTCGACTTGAGCTGCCTGGAGGTTTCCTCGATCTCGCCGATGCGCTGCTTCAGCGTCGTCGCCATGATGTTGAAATGGCGGGCGAGGACCGCGAGCTCGTCGTTGCCGTTGGCGGGGAGGTGATGGTTGAAGTTCCCGTCGGCGATCGCCTTGCTGCCGGCCAGCAGGCGGCCCAGGTTGTGCGTGAGCAGGTAGCCGATGGCCGACAGCAGCACGAAGGTGAGCGCGATCTCCACCAGCGAGATGATCGCGCCCTGCTCGATGATGGCCTTGCGTGCGGCCGCGAGGATCGAGACCGAGACGCCGAATTGCAGGAAGCCGATCTCGTTGCGTGGCAGCAGCAAGGGTCGGCGCACGTGGATGATCTTGTGCGTCGAGATGTCTTCCAGCGTCCCTTCGTCGGCGATGGAGGGGGCAGGCAGGTGGCGCAGCTCGGGCATCCCGGCGCTCAGCAGGGTGTGGCTGTTCGGCGCAACGATGCGCACGTAAACCAGCCCTTCATTCGAATCGCTGAGCAGTTCGCCGAGGATGTCCTCGAGTTCGCCGTAGCGCTGCTGGTCGCCATAAGACACCGCCATCGCGTGCAGCATGCTGGCGTTCTGGCTGACGAGCGTCTCCAGGCTCGCCGAGGCGGCGTTGTTCATCAGCCGCACGCTGTTGGCAAGCAGCAGCGTCAGCAGCACGACCTGCACTGCGGTGCTGGCGAGCAACAGGCGGAAGCGGATGGATGAATGCCTGAAAGGCAGGCGCACGCGCTTTTCTCCGGGGGTCGCCGCAGCGGACCGGTCCCGCCAGGCGCTTGCAGAATAGTCCATACCGCCGGCGTATGCGCCGGAATGTCTGCCGGGCGAGGTGTCGCGTCGCGCCGTCACGAACGCCCCTGTCTGCGTACTGCCGCTGCCGCGTCGATGCGCCCCTCGGCGGCGAAAGCCTCGACGTTGGCCTCGATGCGGTCAGGAGCGTAAAGATAATTGACCATCATGCCCCACGACTGACTCAGCCCCTTCTGCGAGGTGTCGGCGAGCCAGTTCAGCCGCTCGATGCGTGCGCCGTTGCCGAGATGGAAGCGGGCCACGGCGTCGGCCGGCTTGTCGTCCCGCTTCGCGTTCAGAAGGTAATGCGCCGCCAGGCGCGTCAGCGGTTCGCGCAAGGCGCGCACGAGGGCGTGGTCCTGCACCCAGTCGCGGGCCCCGCCGAGCAGCGCCCGCAGGTGCGGCGAGTCGGGGCCGTCGACGCCGGCGGCGGCCAGTCTCTTCCAGTCCGCGCCGGCCAGGACCTGAGCGCATTCGGCCGGATTGCGACTCGCCCAGCGCACGAGGCCCGGAATCGGCGACAGGGTCGAGAAGGTCTTCAGGCGCGGGAAGTCGCGTTGCAGGTCCTCGACCACCCGCTTGAGCAGAAAGTTGCCGAAGGACACTCCGCGCAGGCCTTCCTGCGTGGACGTGATCGAGTAGAAGATCGCCGTGCTGGCGCGGCTCGAATCGGCCAGCGGCGCCTCGATGTCGAGCAGCTGCTGCACGTTGTCGGCGAGCTCGTCTACCAGCGCGACCTGCACGAAGATCAGCGGCTCGAGCGGCATGCGCGGATGGAAGAAGGCGTAGCAGCGGCGGTCGGAATCGAGGCGGTTCTTGAGGTCGTCCCACGAGCGGATCTCGTGCACCGCCTCGTATTTGACGAGCTTCTCCAGCAGCGCCGCCGGCGACTGCCAGGTGATGCGCTGCAGTTCGAGAAAACCCACGTCGAACCAGGCGCTGAGGCGCCCTTCGAGCTCGCGGTCGAGCGGCTTCAGCAGCGGGTCGTCGCTGAGGTAGCGCAACAGGTCGGCGCGCAGGTCAACGAGGAATTTGACGCCCTGCGGGATGGCGTTGAACTGGGTCAGGATGCGCAGCCGCCGCGAGCGCATAGCCGCGCGCAGGTCGGCTTCTGCATCCCACTGGCGGTCGCTGCCGACGGCCTTCTGGTAGGCGCGGTGCGCGTCCGCCACCCGCGCCGGATCGGGACCGAACTCGAGCGCGATCATGCGCAGGAAGGTGTGCCGGCCCTCGTCGTTGAGCCGCAGGTAGGTTTCTGCCAGGCGTGCTGCGCGCTGCCGGGTGGACACTTCGCCGCCGCGGCTCTCCGCACATTCCTGCAACTGCTGGCGGATGCGTTCGACGTCACGCTCCGAGGGCGCCCGCACGCGCGCCGGCGACCCCGACATCAGGGCCCGCACCTTGGAAAGGCTGCGCGAAAACAGATCCCCCGCGGTCATTTTGTGTCTCCCCTCGTGCTTTCAGTTGCATCAATTTACGCACACATGTTAGCCGCAAAGGCGGGGACTCTCCTGTGCACAATGCCCGCACTGCCGCCCACTGCGGCAGAGGCCACCGGGCTGCCGCGTCCCGGGGGCAGTTCAGCGTGTCGCTGGTCGTCGTGTCGCGGCGGCGAGCATGAAAACACCAACCAGAATCATGGGCACACACAACCACTGCGCGGTGGACAAGCCCAGCCACAAGGTGCCGAAAATGCCTGCGTCCGGCGTGCGGAAAAATTCTGCGATGAAGCGCAGGCCGCCGTAGCCGGCCAGGAAGGCTGCCGAAACGGCGCGCAGCGGACGCGGTTTCGCGGCGTAAAGCCACAGGATCACGAACAGCAGCAGGCCCTCCCCTGCAGCCTGGTAGAGCTGCGAAGGATGCCGCGGCACCGCGTCCACCCACGGGAAAATCATCGCCCACGGCAGATCGCCCGCCACCGGACGGCCCCACAACTCCCCGTTGATGAAGTTGCCGATCCGTCCCGCCGCCAGCCCGGTGGGCACCAGCGGCGCGATGAAGTCGGTGATCTCCCAGAATCCCTTGCCGTGGCGCCGGCCATACAGCCACATCGCCACCAGCACGCCGAGGAATCCGCCATGGAAGCTCATGCCGCCCTTCCAGACTGCGGCGATTTCCGCCGGATGGCGGAAGTAATAGCCCGGCTGGAAGAACAGCACTTCGCCGAGGCGGCCACCGACGATCACGCCGATCACACCGTAGAACAGCAGATCGTCGATCATCGTCGCGTTCCAGCCGAGCTCGGGACGGCGGCGGGCATGCACGCGGCCGAGTACGATGAACAGCACGAAGGCGACGAGGTACATGAGCCCGTACCAGCGTACCGAGACGGGGCCGATGGAAAGGGCGATGGGGTCGAACTGGGGATGGATCAGCATCGGGCCGGGTGGGCTGGCGTCAGTTGAACTGCTGGCGGAAGGCGTCGAATTCGCTGCGCAGGGCGTCCAGGTCGCCGCGCAGGCGGGCGACTTCCTCCTCGAGTTCGGCGATGCGGTTGCGACCGGAAGCGCCGGCGGTGGTTCCACTCGCCTGCGCCTCGGCCATTTCCTCGAGCAGCGCGGTGCCGCCGAGCAGGTGCATGTGGCGGATCTCCTTGGTACCGGGCGCGCGCGGCAGCGTCGCCACCATGGGCGGGAATTTCTCGGCGAGGTGCTCGAGCACCGACTCGACCGCGGCGATGTCGTCGAAGCGGTGCAGGCGCTCGCAGCGCTGGCGTATCTCGCCCGCCGTCTGCGCGCCGCGCAGCATCAATGTGGCCAGCACGGCCTGCTCCGGCGGCGGCAGTGAATGGCGCACGCGCACCAGGTGTTCGTACTTGGCCACGCGCGCACCGGCCTGGTCGCGGCGCGACACCAGCTTGCGCGCCATGAGGCTGTCGATGGCAGCCTGCGCCTCACTTTCGCTGATGGCCATCACCGGCTCGCGCGCGGTGAGCTGGTTGCTGCCGGTGACGATGGCGTTGATCGACAGCGGATAGGCGTCGGGCGTGACGAAGGCCTTCTCGATCAGCACGCCGAGAACGCGAAGCTCGATCGGGTCGAGGTCGAAGCCTTCGGCAGGGGTGTCCGGGGTCGTGGCGGGTGCGGCGTCGTGGGCTTCCATGGTGGCTCCGGAGGGGATGGCTGACAGGGCAGGGATGATACGCAGGGCGGGGCTGTCCCTGCCACCGCGAGCGCGTGACCGGTCGGACGCCCGGGGTTAGAATCCAGAGCCTTCCCGCAGATTTCCCGGAGCGCCCCATGCCCCAGTACCGTTCCCGCACCTCCACCGCCGGCCGCAACATGGCGGGCGCCCGCGCCCTGTGGCGCGCCACCGGCATGAAGGATGGCGACTTCGAAAAGCCGATCATCGCGATCGCCAACAGCTTCACCCAGTTCGTGCCCGGTCATGTGCACCTGAAGGACCTCGGCCAGCTCGTCGCGCGCGAGATCGAGGCCGCCGGCGGCGTCGCCAAGGAATTCAACACCATCGCGGTCGATGACGGCATCGCCATGGGCCACGGCGGCATGCTGTACTCGCTGCCCTCGCGCGAACTCATCGCCGACAGCGTCGAGTACATGGTGAATGCCCACACCGCCGACGCGCTGGTGTGCATCTCGAACTGCGACAAGATCACCCCGGGCATGCTGATGGCCGCGATGCGCCTCAACATCCCGGCGATCTTCGTCTCAGGCGGGCCGATGGAAGCGGGCAAGGTGAAGTGGGAGGCCAAGGTCATCTCGCTCGACCTGGTCGATGCGATGGTCAAGGCCGCCGACAAGCACTGCTCGGACGAGGAGGTCGAGGCCATCGAGCGCTCCGCCTGCCCGACCTGCGGTTCGTGCTCGGGCATGTTCACCGCCAACTCGATGAACTGCCTCACCGAGGCGCTCGGCCTGTCGCTGCCCGGCAACGGCACCACGCTCGCCACCCACGCCGACCGCGAACGCCTGTTTCGCGAGGCCGGCCGCCGCATCGTCGGCCTCGCCAAGCGCTATTACGAGCAGGACGACGCGTCCGTGCTGCCGCGCTCGATCGCCAGCTTCCGCGCCTTCGAGAACGCGATCAGTCTCGACGTGGCGATGGGCGGCTCGACCAACACCGTGCTGCACCTGCTCGCCGCCGCGCGCGAGGCCGGGGTCGACTTCACGATGAAGGACATCGACCGCATCAGCCGCCACGTGCCCTGCCTGTGCAAGGTGGCGCCGGCCATCGCCGACGTGCACATCGAGGACGTGCATCGTGCCGGCGGCATCATGTCCATCCTCGGCGAGCTCGACCGCGCCGGCCTGCTGCACACCGACGTCCCCACCGTGCATAGCGCCAGCATGGGCGAGGCGCTCGACAAGTGGGACATCAAGCGCACGGCCGACGAGGCGGTGCACACCTTCTACCGCGCCGCGCCCGGTGGCGTGCCCACCCAGGTCGCCTTCAGCCAGGACCGGCGCTGGAAGGAGCTCGACACCGACCGCGTGCACGGCATCATCCGCGACAAGGCGCACGCCTTCACCGCCGACGGCGGCCTCGCCGTGCTCTACGGCAACATCGCCGAGAAGGGCTGCATCGTGAAGACCGCCGGCGTGGACGAGTCCATCTGGAAGTTCACCGGCAAGGCGCGGGTCTACGAGAGCCAGGAGGACGCGGTCGAGGGCATCCTCGGCGAGCAGGTGCAGGCGGGCGACGTGGTGGTGATCCGCTACGAAGGTCCCAAGGGCGGCCCCGGCATGCAGGAGATGCTGTACCCGACCTCCTACCTCAAGAGCCGCGGCCTCGGCGCCCAGTGCGCGCTGCTCACCGACGGCCGCTTCTCCGGCGGCACCTCGGGGCTGTCGATCGGCCACGCTTCACCGGAGGCGGCCTGCGGCGGTGCGATCGCGCTGGTCGAGGACGGCGACACCATCGAGATCGACATCCCGAACCGTCGCATCCACCTCGCCATCGACGACGCCGAACTGGCCCGCCGCCGTGCCGCGATGGAGGCGAAGGGGGCTGCAGCGTGGAAGCCGGTCAAGCGCGAGCGCCTCGTCTCGGCCGCGCTGCAGGCCTACGCTGCGCTCACCACCTCGGCCGACACCGGCGCGGTGCGCGACGTCACCCAGGTCCAGCGCTGAGGCACGGCGACCCACCGGTGCGGCAGGCCCGCGCCGGTGGGCAAGGCACTTCCGGCGGCATATTGACCGCTTCTCTTACCCCCTTCTACCATCAACGCATGGATGCCGAACTCAACCAGCTTGAAGCCCAGCTCGAGCAACTCATCAGCCTTCACGGCGCGCTCAGGGCGGAAAACCTGTCGCTGCGCGCCCGCCTCGTGAAGCTCGAAGCCGAAAACCACCAACTGTCCGAAAAGGTGCGGCGTGCCGCCGAGCGCCTGGAGGCGGTGCTGAACAAACTGCCGGAGGCCTGAGCACGTGGCGACCGATTACCTCGACATCGTTTTGCTGGGCAAGGAATACCGCGTGTCCTGCACGCCGGAGAACAAGGAGGCGCTGCGGTCCGCGGTGTCTTATGTGGATGGAAAGCTCGTCGAACTGGCGGACAAGACGCATGCATCGGGCGAGCGTCTCGCGGTCATGACGGCGCTCAACATCGCCCATGAATTCCTCATGTACCAGCGCAGCGGCGGGTTTGACATGGCAGGCGCGAAGCGTAGAATCGGACTCATGAAAGCGCGCCTCGACGGGGTGCTGGCCCAGCAGGAAAAACTCTTCTGAGGGCCAGCCCGAGGCGACAAAGGTCAATCCCCTGCAGTGTTCGTTGAAGCCGTAGATTCCTTGAACCAATAGTCGAAAGACTTGGTTGCCTACCATGGATGCCGCGGTGTGCATGCCCCTCGCGGGTGAGCCTTAAGCGGAAGGAAAGCGACCTCCCTGAACCCCAGGTTCAGGATGCCCGGTGGAAACGGCACAGGCGGGGGGCCATTCATGAAGCGCGGCGAAAGCCGCGTTTTTTCTTTGGTGCGCCCGGCAGGGTGCACCGCTTCGTGGAGTGTCTGCAGGGCATGGATTTGAACGTGTGGTGGCTGGCCTACCCGGTGCTCGGTGCCGTGGTGGGCTTTTTTGCCGGGCTGCTCGGCGTGGGGGGCGGAGGCATCATGGTGCCGTTGCTGACCACCCTGTTCGTCGCCCAGGGCTTCCCGTTCGACCAGGTCGTGCATATGGCGCTGGGCACGTCCATGGCCGGCATCGTGCTCACGTCGATGTCCAGCCTGCGCGCTCATCATCAGCATGGCGCGGTGCGCTGGGACATCGTCATGGGCATCACGCCCGGCATCCTGCTGGGCACCTTTTGCGGCACGTTCATCGCTTCGCGCATCGACACTCTGCCGCTGGCGATATTCTTCGTCGCGTTCATGGGCTACGTGTCGCTGCAGATGCTGATCAACGTCAAGCCCAAGCCTTCGCGTGAAGTTCCCGGCCTCGTCGGGCTGAGCGCCGCCGGCGCAGGGATCGGCGGCGTGTCGGCGCTGGTGGCGATCGGCGGCGGTTCGCTGTCGGTGCCGTTCATGACCTGGTGCAACGTCAAGATGCAGCACGCCATCGGCACCTCCTCGGCCATCGGCCTGCCGATCGCGGTGGCGGGCACCGTCGGCTACATGATCAACGGCTGGAGCGCGCCGGGGATGCCGCCCTACACGCTGGGTTACATCTATCTGCCCGCGCTGGTGCTGGTGAGCGCGGTGAGCATGGCGATGGCACCGGTCGGCGCCCGGCTGGCGCACAAGCTTCCGGTTCCGGTGCTGAAGAAGATCTTCGCCGGTGTCCTGATCTCGCTGTCGCTCAAGATGCTGCACAGCCTGCTCGGCTGAGTCCTCGTCGGCAGTCTGCAAGCGAGCTCATGACTGGATATAATTCCAGTCATGAGCGCCTCCAACCTCCTGCCCGATCCGCCGTCTGCCGATCGCCTCCCCGCCTGTGATGGCGCCGACCCGGTGCCCTGGCTGGCGCGGCTCAATGCGGCGCAGCGCGAGGCGGTGGAATATGGTGCGGACGAGGGACGGGGCGAGCATGCGGGCGGGCCGCTGCTGGTGATCGCCGGCGCGGGCTCGGGCAAGACCAGCACACTCGCGCACCGTGTCGCCTGGCTGATCGCTGGCGGCGCCGATCCTGCCCGCATCCTGCTGCTGACCTTCTCGCGCCGTGCAGCCGAGGAAATGGGGCGCCGCGTGCAGCGCATCCTCGGCGAGCTCGCGGCGGCGCAACCCTGGCTCGGCGGCGCGACGCTTGCCTGGTCGGGCACCTTTCACGGCGTGGGCGCACGGCTGTTGCGCGAGTACGCCGGCCGCATCGGGCTCGATCCGGCGTTCACCATCCACGACCGCGAGGATTCCGCCGACCTGCTGAACCTGGTCCGGCACGACCAGGGCTTGTCGGCGAAGAGCCGGCGCTTCCCGCTCAAGGGCACCTGCCTGGCAATCTACTCCGCCGCGGTGAACACACGCGCGCCGCTGGCCGAAGTGCTGCAGGCCTCCTTTCCATGGTGCGCCGAGTGGGAAAGCGAGCTGAAGCAGTTGTTCCGCGCCTATGTCGAGGCCAAGCAGGCGCAGCAGGTGCTCGATTACGACGACCTGCTGCTGTACTGGTCGCAGATGATGGCCGAGCCGGCGCTGGCGCAGGAGGTAGGCGCGCTGTTCGAGCACGTGCTGGTCGACGAGTACCAGGACACCAACCACCTGCAGGCGGCCATCCTGCTGGCGATGAAACCCGATGGCCGCGGCCTGACCGTGGTCGGTGACGATGCGCAGGCGATCTACGCCTTCCGCGGCGCCACGGTGCGCAACATCCTGGATTTTCCTGCCGCGTTCGAGCCGCCGGTGCGGGTGGTGACGCTGGAGCGCAACTACCGCTCGACGCAGCCCATCCTCGCCGCGGCCAATGCGGTGATCGGGCTTGCCGCCGAGCGCTACGCAAAGGACCTGTGGTCGGATCGCGAATCCTCCCGGCTCCCGCGCCTGGTGTCGGTGAAGGATGATGCCGACCAGGCCGCCTTCGTCGTCGACCAGGCGCTGGCGCGGCGCGAGGACGGGCTCAAGCTCAGGCAGCAGGCGGTGCTGTTCCGCGCTTCCAGCCACAGCGCGCGGCTGGAGATGGAGCTGACGCGGCGCAACATCCCCTTCGTGAAGTTCGGCGGGCTCAAGTTCCTCGAAGCGGCGCACGTCAAGGATGTGCTCGCGCTGCTGCGCTGGGCGGAAAATCCGCGCGATCGCATCTCGGGCTTCCGCGCCATCCAGTTGCTGGCCGGCATCGGCCCGAAGACCGCCGGCCGCGTGCTCGACAACGTCTGTGCCGTGCCCGAGGGCTGTGCGCTGCTCGCCGAGCAGCCGGTGCCGGAGGTGGCGCGCGAAGGCTGGGAAGGGTTCGCCGCGCTCGTGGACCGCCTAGCCGGTCGCGGCGCTGGCGGCGCTGCGCCGTGGCCGGCGGAGTTCGAGCTTGCCTGCCGCTGGTATGAGGCGCAGATGCCGCGCCTGTATGAGGACGCCGCGGTGCGCCTGCTCGATATCCAGCAACTCGCCCGCATTGCCGCCAGCTATCCGAGCCGTCAGCGCTTCCTCACCGAACTCACGCTGGATCCGCCCAGTGCCACCAGCGATGAAGCCGGCACCCCGCTGCTCGACGAGGACTACCTGATCCTGTCCACGATGCATTCGGCCAAGGGCCAGGAATGGAGCGCGGTGAGCGTGCTGAACGTGGTGGATGGCTGCATCCCGTCCGACATCGCCACCCGCAATGCCGCCGAGATCGAGGAGGAGCGCCGTCTGCTGTACGTGGCGATGACGCGGGCGAAGGACCAGCTCGACCTCATCGTGCCGCAGCGCTTCTACGTGACGCAGCAGCAGGGCCTGGGCGACCGCCATGTGTACGCCGGACGCAGCCGCTTCATTCCCAACCGGCTGCTCGGGCATTTCGAACAGGCGAGCTGGCCACCGCCCCCGCCCGAACTGCGCGGCTCGCCCGCCTCCCGCCAGGCCGCGGTCGATCTCGCGGCGAAGATGCGGAACATGTGGTCCTGAGCCCGCGGCCACTGTTCGCCTGCCGCGTCACAGCGTCTTCAGGTACTCGAGCAACGCTTCCTTGTCGGCCGGCGGCAGATCGGTGCCGAACGCGTGTCCCTCGTTGCCGCCACCCTTCGCGCTCGTATCGTGACGGGTGCCGATGCGCTCCGCTTCCGCGCCGCTGGTGATGAAGCCGACCTTGACCGGGTCGTACACGTCGTAGCCGCGCCAGAAGACGGTCGGGCGCCGTGATGGCGGTTCGAGCAGATCCTGCAGGGTGGGCACCGAGCCGTTGTGCAGGTAGGGCGCGCGCAGCCAGATGCCGTCGAGGAAGGCGGCGACGTAGCCGGTGAGCGGCGCCTCGACCAGGCCCGGGCGCTCGATGCCCATGTCGCGCACGACCTTGTTCGCCTCGCGCGCGGCTTTCTCGTTCCAGGTGTCGATGCGATCGCGGCTGGTGCCGACCTCGGCCAGCGGCACGACGGTGCCGGTGCGTGCCGAGGCGTGGCAGGCGGCGCAGGTGGCGTCGAACACCGCCTTGCCGCGCGCGGCCTTTTCCGCGTCGATCGGAAACGGATACTTCGGCGCGCGCTTGGCGCTGACGTAGTCCTGGATCCAGCGCACCTGGCCGAGGAATTCGTCGTTGTTCTTCGGCGGCGCGCCCAGCAGGCCGAGTGCGGAGTCGATGATCACCGAGTAGGGATCGTGGCTGTCGCCGGCGAAGTTCATGCGCATGCCCTGCTCGGGCTTGTACTTGCCCAGGTTCCAGATCGACGGCATGTCGGTGGGGCCCAGGCTGTCATCCATCGGCCAGCGGATCATGAAGTACTTGGTCAGGTTCATCGCGTCGTCGCGGCCGCGCCCCCAGGGCGGGAAGTCGGTGCGGTACAGCCAGGCGAACTGCTGCTCGCGCTCGAGCAGGCGCTTCTTCGTGATGGGGATGATCAGGAAGCGGTAGATCACCCGGTCGATGAAGGACAGGTCGGTGACCAGGCGGATTTCGGCCATCAGGTTGTCGGCGTTGAAGCGCGGGTCCTTCGCGCAATCGACCAGGAAGCGGAAGAAGGCCCACAGGTTCAGCGTGTGGTTGGGCCCGGTGGGCACGAACACCGGTGCCGCGTCGGGCGCGGTGCGGTAGCTGGCGACGTGGCAGGAGGCACAGTTGTTGGCGACGCGCGGAAAGCCCACCACCTTCTTCGAAAAGCCGGCCGGCAGTTCCTGGCCTTCCTCCCACACCACGCCGAACGACGCGTAGCCGCCCGGACCGGGCAGCAGGTCGGGAAACACGCGCGGCAGCACGTAGAAGATCCAGTACGGGATGCCGGCGTCGCGCTCGGCGCCGATCGAGCCGTACTTGAAGCGCATGTCGGGATCGTTCGTGATCCATTCTGGCTGCGGTTCCTCGCGGAAGAACTTGTACCAGGCGAAGGCGCCGCCGGCCGCGCCCAGCGCGAGCAGCAGCGCGAGGACAAGCAACAGACTCCGGCCGCGCTGGTGTGTGCCGACGGTGAGAGGGTTGCGTTTCATGGCTTGTTTGCTCCCGGGATTGGGCCGGCGGCGTCGATCGGGATGCGGGGCTGCTGTTCGCAACCCGCGTGCACCCGTGCGGCGAGGGGCGCGGTCAGAAGGTCTTGAGGAATTCGACCAGCGCCTCCTTGTCGGCGTCCGGCAGATCGGTGCCGTAGGCGTGGCCTTCGTGTCCGGCATTGCCGTTGCCGGGCTTGGTGGTATCGAACACGAACAGGCCCGCGGTGGTGCCGTCCTTCGCATCGGCAGGCAGGGTGGATGCGAAGCCGATCCGCTCACGATCGTAGAGGTCGCTGCCACGCGCGAACTTCGCCGGGCGCATCGACGACGGTTCGAGCAGGTCGCGCAGCGTGGGCACCGAGCCGTTGTGCAGGTAGGGCGCGCGCAGCCAGATACCGTCGAGCGGCATGTTGGCGTAGCCCCACGTCTTGCGGAAATGCTGGAAGCGGTGCGGGTAGCCGGCGTACAGCGTCGCCTGGTTCACAGCGAGGTCGCGCGTGTAGGAGTCGAGCCGTGCGCGGTCGGTGCCGATCTCGGCGATCGGCGTCACATGCCCGACCTTTGCGCCGCGGAAATCGCTGCCGCTGGCGCCGTGACAGCCGGCGCAGTATTCGGCATACAAGGGCGCGCCGCGCGCCGCGCGGTCGCGGTCGATCGGGTAGGGGTATTGCGGCGGGGTCGCGTCCAGCAGCCACTCCTCGACGCGGCCGATCGCTGCGAGGTCGATGGTGGGCGGCGTGGTGCCGGTGCCGAAGGCGGCGCTCTTGTTGCGCTCTTCGGTGTGGTTGTTGTTGCCGTCCCAGTGCAGTTGCATGCGCTCGCCGTCGTCGCGCGTCATGCGCTTGCGCTGGTTCCAGATCGACGGGAAATCGGACGCGCCGAGCAGCTCCTGCGCGGGCAGCATCTTCATTGGAAAGTTGAACAGCACCTTCGCCGAGTTGAATGTGTCCACCCGGCCCGGCCCCCATTCCGGCTGGTCGGCGACGAAGTCGAAGCGGCCGCGCAGCATCAGCAGGCGCTCGCGCATCAGCGCGATCGCCACCGGATACACGAGGTAGCGGTCGATCGGGTTCAGCTTGCCGGCGAGGCGGTCGATCTCGGGCACGATGAACTCGCGTGAGAACTTTGGCCCGGCGGCGCAGTTGAAGAAGAAGGTCTCGAAGGCGCGGATGTCGAAGCGGTGCGCCGGCATGCCCACGATGATGCGCGGGGCGGCATCCGGCGCGTCGCGCACAGTGCTGGTGTGGCAGGCGGCGCAGTTCAGGAATACGCGGTCCAGCCCGAGGTTGCGCCGCTTCGACACGCCGATCGGCAGGTCGCGGCCGTCCTCGTAGATCAGGCCGAGCGCGGCGTAGCCGCTCACCGCGGGAGTGCCCGCCGCGGGGCCTGTCGCGGTCCTGATCGCCGACGCGGCAGCAGGGCGAGCACTGGCCGGCAGATGTTCGGCGCACACCTGCGGCAGCGCCTGCCAGATCCAGTAGGGAAAGCCGGATTCGCGTTCGCCGCCGGTGGAGCCGTACTTGAAGTGCTGCAGCGGGTCGGTGTAGGTCACCGCTTCGTCGGGCAGGAAGCGCGCCATCGCATACAGCGCCACCAGCAGGATGACGATCCATGGCAGCCAGACGATGAAGCGCCACAGCAGGCCCGGCCTGCGGTGTGCGACCGGCGTGGGCGCGGGGCGGGCGGGCTCGGTCATGGTCTTGCTCCTCGGTGCAGATCAGTCGGTGCCCGCCACGCAGGGGGCGAGCGTCGCATAGGGGCGGGCGAGCACCGCAGCGGGTGTGAGGGAACGCTGCGCCAGCAGCCCCTCGAGCCGGGCGGTCATCGCCGGCCGGTCGGACGACTGCAGGAAGGCGGCCGCATGGGCAGCGGCCGGCGGCGGCATCGGCGTCTTCGGCCGCGTGGCCGGCTGGCGCGCGTTCATCGCCAGCCGGAACAGCATGCGTTCGGCACAGCCGGTGATCTGCGCCCGTACCTGGTCGTCGCTGCCGCGCAGGAAACCCGGCGGGAAAAGGGTCGCTGCGGCGTGGCACTGGCTGCACTGGCGTGCGAAAGGCTGCAGGTCGGGCGGCCAGGCCGTGTCACGCACCGGCACCGGATCGGCCAGCCGCGGCGCAGTGCGCGAAGGCCGAACCGCTGGCGACGTCATCGCTGCGGGCGAGACGCCAAGACTCGCAAGCAGTGGCGGCAGCACGGCCGATCGGCGCAGCGGCGCCGCATCGAGGGCGTCGCTGCTACCGGCGAGCGTCGCTTCGGCGAGCCGGTCGATCGCCGCGTCCAGCGGCGCCAGGTCGGCGACGAGCGTCACGCTCGCGCGCACCGGGGGCGGTTCGGCGCCCGTGGACGCGCCAGGCCAGGTGACGTCTATCCGTCGGATGGTCTCGCCGCTGGCGGCGCGCACGCTGCGATCGCCGCGGCTCGGCACGAGATGCATCGTCATCTGCGCCGCGCCGCGGCGCGTGGAAGTCGAATCGAGTACGACCGCGCCGATCCCATCGTTGCCGGGAAGGACCAGCCGATCGCCGCTGCCGCCTGCCGCCGTCCCGTCACGCAGCGCGAGGCGCGCCTGCAGGCGGGCGCCCTCCGCCCCCTCGCAGTCGAGATCGAGCCGGGCTCCGGCGGCTGCGCGCCCGATGCAGCTCAAGGCCAACTGGCGGACATCCGTCGCCACGCCGTGCTGCGCCGCCAGGGCGCGCAGCCGCCGGTCGATGAGGGCGATGTCCGCGCGTGAAAAGAACATCGACAGCGCACCGACGAAGCGGACCGCATCCGCTGCGCTGCGGCCCGGCCATGTTTCCAGCGGCGCGCGCAGCGCCAGCGGATCGAAGGCGGCCGCAATGTCGGCGTAACGGCGCAACTCCGCGTCGGCGGGCGGCGGGCGGCCACCCTCGATGCCGGCGAAGGGCTGGCGGTTGGGCAATGACGGGTCGGCAATCGCCAGCCCGGACGGCCAGCGCTGCTGCCAGTTTGCCAGCAGCGGTTCGAGCAGGGCCGGCCGGTGGGCGAGCGCATCGACCGTCGTGCTGCGGCCGTCGGTGAGCCGATGGCGCAGCGCCTGGCGCAGCGCCTCGGCGCGGCAGTTCACCGCCGCCTCGCGGCGCGGCGCGGCGCAGCCCTCGCGCCACAGGCGTTGGGCCGTGCCGAGCAGGTTGGCACGTGCGGTGGCGCTATTGATCGCGTCGGGCACGTCCACCCCATGGCGCCAGTCCAGGCCGTAGTAGGGCAGCCCGGTCGCCGCGAGCCGCGCGGCCACCGGTGCGCTGGCGCTGGTCTCGTCCCAGGACTGGCGCGAGAAAATGGGGGCGGCGTTGTGATGGCAGGCGAGGCACAGCGTGCGGCTGGCGTAGCCGACGTCGGGCGTGGCGCCCGCGCGGTAGTTGCGCACCAACTGGAATTCGAAGCGTCCGGCGGCCTCGTTGTAGCTGATCACTTCGAGCGCGGCGGCCTTCTCGTGGTAGGCCACGTACAGGCGGTCGCGCAGGTAGGGGTGGCCGGGGGCCGAGGTCGCCGTCGGTTCGCCGGTCACGGCCGCCACCACACGGGGGTAGCGGAAGGCGTCGGTGTCTCCTGCGGCATGGCGTTGCAGCGAGCGGCCGAGCGGAATCAGTACCACGGAAAGTCCTCCGGACGGCTGGCCAGGGTCGAGCTGAAGCGAGACGCGCTGCAACAACGCCGGGAAAGGGAAGGGCAGCGACGGAACGCCGCTTGCGCCCACCTCGAAGAGTTCGTCGAACAACGAGCGCCCTGCGACTGGCAGGTCGGGGCCGGCTGCCTCGATGACGCTGGCGGGTGCCGCCGCCGGTGAGGCCATCGTGCCGGCGGGCGCCAGCGCGGCTGTCAGCGCCAGGCTTTGGCACAGCGACGACCATCGCAACATGTCCGCCCCCGCACAGATCGGCCCAGCCGCGCGTGCGCCGAGGCGCGGCTGGGCGCACTACCCGGTTCTGGCCGGCGCCATCACCACCAGGCGCTGCTGCGTCCCAGTCCAGCAGTCCTGCTGCACCTTGCCCGTCTTCAGGAACTCGTCCTTCGCACGCTCGGCGATGTCCTTGTTGTACAGAACGAAATTCACGACGAAGGCGCGATCCAGGTAGGCGCGTCCCAGATAGAAGCCGGGATACACCATGCGGATCTCGTCACGAATCGCGAAACCGTCGCGGCCGGCCATGATGTCGGGCATGCGCCGGTAGCCTGGCAACTCGTCGGTGAAGGCGTAGTCGATGATGATGGACTCGCGCCGGCCGTCGAGCAGGCTTTGCCCGCAATACAGCTTGGCGGGGAAAAGCAGCCATTGGTCCTTGCCGTCGACGCGGGTCTTCTGCAAGGGATTGGCCGCGCTGTCCTCGACCAGGCCGAGCTTCTTCAAGGCATCGAGGTCCTCGATGCGATTGCGCAGCAGGCGCTGGTCGCGGTAGAAGACCTTGCCCTTCCACAGCGTTTCGCCGATGAGGTCGAGCTTCGCGCCGGCTACGTTCACCAGCAGGCTCTTCAGGCCGCCGCCGGCGATCTCGGAAAGGCGCAGCTTGCCGCTGCCGCCGCGCGGGAAGAACAGGTCGCCCTCGAATGGCCCGTCCGGGATCGGGCCCGCGGTGAGTCGCGCGTAAATCTGGTCGACCTGTTCCTGATCGAGGAAGGAAAGGTTCTTCGGCGTGATCCTGTAGAGGTCTGCGGTGGACAGCGGGAAGCGGTGCTCCACGTAGGCGAAGTCGGGCTTGCCGGCGTAGTTCTCCGTATAGGGCGCGAACGAGATCACCGGCGCCGCCTTGTCCTCGGCACTTTCGAAGAAGCCGCAGCCGGCGAGCGCGAACGCGGCGAGCACACAGCCTGCGCGCGCGAGGGTCGGTGTCGGTTTCATGGCATGTCCCCCTGCAATCACAGCGTGGCGAGGAAGGCGATCAACGCCTTCTTGTCGCTCTCGGGCAAATCTTCGCCGAAGCGGTGGCCTTCATTCTCCACCTCAGCCGTACAACTGCTGTAGATCTGCTTGATCAGGTAGGGCCGCGCCTTCAGCGCCTCGACCAGCGCATTGGGCTTGCCCACCAGCTCGCCTGCAATCGCCTGCAGATCCTGCAGCACCCTGGTACCGGTCTCGGCGCCGAAGCGTTCGGCGAGGCTGCCTTCCAGGGCCTTGGCGTCCGTCTTCGCCCGCACCAGGTCGACGATGAACTGCTTGTGCTGGAAATTGCCGATGGTGCCGGCGGTCACGCCGCGGCCGTCGATCTCGCTCGGAATCGTGAGTTCGAAGCCGAGCAGCTTCTCCTTGTCGGTGCCGTCCCACAGCCGCGGGCCGATGCGCAGCGTGACGTCCTCGTTGAGCAGCGTCACCTTGGGAATGCGCTGCGCCGGGTTCAGCAGCTCCTCCATCGAAGCCTTGTAAAGCCGGAAGCGGCCTTCCACGCTGGGGTCGTACTCAAAGCAGGCCGGCTGCTGGTCGGCCGGCAGCAGCTTCACGTTGCTGCCATCGACGTAGCGCGGCCGCTTCGCGTAGAAGTCGTTCTCGGCGTTCTTCGGCTTGCCGCACAGCTCGGGCCCCATCGCGTTGTTGTGCAGGAAGGGGGCGTGCGCCCACAGGTTGAGCAGCGAAACGTTGCGGTAGTAGCCGCGCCCGCCGTCGCCGGGTTCCTTCACGTTGGGGTCGGGCGGGCGTGCGCGCAGGGTCTCGGAGCCGTATTCCTGCCACACATGGCCGGCCATGTGATTCGAGTGCAGCGCACGGCAGCGGAAGGTGCCGACTTCGGAGACCGGTGTGGCGCGGTCGTTGCCCAGCCAGTCCTCGCGCAGGCCGGTGCGGAGGTCGAGCTTGTGGAAGTCGAGCCCGGCGGTCTGGCCGGCGAGCGCCTCCGGCTGACTCGAGTGGCAGCGGGCGCAGGTGCTGGCAAAGACCTCGCTGCCGCGCGCAACTGCACCGGCGCCGAACTCCTTCTCGAGATCGGCGATCAGATCCTGTTCGGTGTAGGCCGCCGCCGGCATGGCCGCGCGGCGGACGTTCTCGCGCGCGACGCGCAGGTCGGTGACGTGAGCCTCGGCCGACATGAAGAAGTCCAGGATATTGACGAGCCGGTCCTCGATCGCCCGGAAGTGGGGGCAGTCGCGCCGGCACTGTCCGATGTCGAACGGCGTCTGGCCAAAGTTGCGCTGCTGCGGGTCGAGCTGGCGCAAATCGGTGAGATGGTTCACCCAGCACTGTTCCGAGCAGGAACCGATGTTGAAATACACCCGCTGGATCGCCTCGAGGGCACCGATCGAATCCTCTCCGCCCTTCAGGATGTGATGCACGGTCTCCTTCTGCAGCGACTTCTTCCAGCACTTGCCGTTACGCCCCGGTTCGCACCAGCAGCTCGTCTCGTCCTTGTCGTCGCCGCAACTGGCGACCTTGCGCCACTTGATGACGTCCTCGTCGGCGAAGGTGGGCCGCTTGGCGATGTTAATCAGCGCGTTGATCGTGCCGGGGTTGTTCACCTGGTCGGTGGGAATGGCCGAGGTGTCGCTCGCGCCCGGACGCGCGTGCGCGAACATCTGCCATTCCAGCGTGTTGCTGGCCATGCCCGACACCATGATCTCGGAGATGCGGGTGTACTGGTTGCCGACCAGGCCCTTGATGTTTTCCCACTTCGGGTTCGCCGGGTCGGCCGGCGGATTCAGCGGGTCGAAGGCGATGTGGCAGGAGCCGCAGGACGTGCCGATCAGGAAAGGCGGCTCGATGCCGCCGTCCTGCAGGTGCGAGCGCGCCGCCTCGCTGCCGCCGCCGGCCGCGGCGATGGGCCGGTTGTAGCCTTCCCACGAGCCGGCCTTGCCGTTGAGCTTGACCCAGGCCGCCTTGTCGAAGCGCGGGTTGGGGAACTTGCGGATGCCCAGCGCGCCGGTCGAGGTGCCGAAGCGCAGGTCGCAGGCGGACTGGCGCTGGTCGCTGCTGGCGTGCGGGTCACCTTCCTTCAGCGGCGCGTCGCGGAAGTCGCATGCCGGGTCGGGATAGCCGCTGCGGCCGACGTAGCCCAGCAGTTCCTCGTCGCCCGGGCACCAGTCGAGGCCATACGTCTCGTCCAGGCTCTTGGCCGGGCAGTTCTTCGAGCCGGGCACGCAGCACGCCGGGTCGTTGATGATCCCCCAGGCGCGGAAGCGGTCGCCGCGCTGGTCGGCGCGCAACACACGGAACCAGTCGATCAGTACGCCGACGCGCTGCTGGAAGACGTAGGTATGGAAGCGTTCGTTGCCTGCGGTGGCCTTGAACCAGATCAGGCGACCGGCGCATTCGGACTCGTTGAGCCCTTCGCGGGCGCAGGCTTCGTAGTAGGGGGCGTCCTGCTGGTGGACGACTTTCGCCGTGGGCGGCGTGGCGGCTGGCGTCGCCACCGGTGCGCCGGCAGCGGTATCTGCCGCGCCAGTCGTCCCTGCGCCAGGCAGCGTGGTGGCGGCGATGGGAATCGCCGCGACGAAGACCGCGACGAGCAGGGCGACGACGGCCAGCACGCGCTTCATGATGCCACCTCCAAGGGGGCGGGCCGACATCGACGATGCGACGCCCACCCATCCTCGCGGATGCGGTATTGCGCCACGCGACACGTCTCTCGCCAGGGCGGATACCAGGCGGCAGGGCTCTCTGTCGGCTTGACGGGCGCGCAACTCTCGCCACGCGACCACAGCTTGTTTCTAGTACTTAATTCCTAGCAGGAAATACCCCGTTTGCAAGCGTGTGGACGGCGTAAACGACATTCGCCGCCCGGCGCATGCCGGGCGGCGAATGTGCGTGCTGCCGGGCCCGGGGCGATGCTGGCATCACCCCGGGCAGGCCCTCATCAGGCGGCGGCGTCCTTCTTGGCAGCGGCCTTCTTCGCGGCCGGCGCCGGCACGGCAGCCTTCTGCGCCGCGTTCAGGTTGGCTTCGAGGGTCTCGGTGGCCTGCTTCACCAGCTTGGTGAATTCGGCGTAGGCGTCGTTGGCGGCAGCGATCGCCTGCTTCATGCCGGCGAACAGCGGCTCCGAACCCTTGGGCGCCGACTTCTCGGCCTGCTCGATGGCCTGGGTGACAGCCTTGTTCACATCGGCGATGTTCGCCTCGACCAGCTTGGTCAGCTCCTGCTGGCCTTCGGTGGCGATCTCATACACGCTGCGGCTGTAATCGACGAACTTGTCGACCACCGGCTGGGCCAGATCCTGCTGCAGCTTGGCCAGATCCTGCGGCTGCTTGACCTCGAGCAGGGTCTTGGCGCTGGCGGCGCTGTCTTCCAGCACGGCGCGCACGATGTTCATGTTCAGGGCAGCAAGGCGCTCGGCACGGCTCTGCACGCCGGCGATCATCTTCTGCACGGCTTCCATGTTGGCCTTGTTGGCGGCGGCGAAAGCTTCGGGGGCGAAGTAGTTCATGGTGAATCTCCTGGAGGTTGAAGCGCAAATAGGGGTTGGAAGACTTCGCTGCTGCGTTTTGTGCGCTGCAGCATTGGACGCAAGTATAAGGTGTTTGAAGCGGCCGTCAATATCTTTTTGCTGCAGTGCACAAAAATTCAGGCCGATCGCTTCCGCGTCAGCGTGGCGCCAGTGCTTCCAGCAACTGCTTCAGGTTGTGCCGCATCATGGCGAGGTAGTCCGGGGCCGCGCCGTCCGCCGCCGACAGCGCGTCGGAGTACAGCGTGCCACCGACGCGCGCGCCGCTCTCGCTGCGGATGCGCTCGATCAGGCGCGGATCGGCGATGTTCTCCAGGAAGACGGCCGGCACCTTTTCTGCCCGCACCTGGCGGATCAGTTGCGCGACGCCCTGCGCCGTCGGCTCGGCGTTGTTCGACACGCCGACGGGCGCCAGAAAGCGGATGCCGTAGGCGCGGGCGAAATAGCCGAAGGCGTCGTGCGAGCTGACGACCTTGCGCTGGTTCGCCGGCAGGGACCCCAGCGCGGCGCGGATCTCCGCGTCCAGGGCCTTCAATTGCCCGGTGTAGCGCTCCGCGTTTGCCCGATAGCTGGCGGCGCCCGCCGGATCGGCCGCCACCAGCGCATCGGCGATATTGAGCACGTAGCGCTGCGCGTTGGCCACGTCCTGCCAGGCGTGCGGGTCGGTGCCGCCGTCGTCCCTCTCGTCGGAGGAGGGGCCCTCGCCATGCGTCATCGCCAGCGGGCGTACGTTGGCGCTGGCGATGACGACCTTGCCGCGAAAGCCGGCCGATTTCGCCAGGCGCACGATCCAGTCGTCGAAGCCCAGGCCGTTGGCCACCACCAGGCCGGATTTGCCGATGGCGCGTGCGTCCGACGGGCGCGCCTGGTAGCCGTGCGTGTCCTCGTTGGGGCCGACCAGCACCTTGACGGCGACGCGCTCGCCGCCGACCTGGCGCACGAAATCGCCGAGGATGCTGAAGCTGGTGGTCACTTCCAGCGCGGCGGCGTGCGCCAGGGGGGCCGACAGCAGGGCAAGCAGCGCGAGGCCGGTGACGGCGGCGCGGCGGATCGTGTGGCGCATGGGGCTCCCGGTGATCAGGACTCGAGGTGGTGGCGCACCGGCAGGCGGCCGGCGAGGAGACCGCCAGGGGCGGCGAGCAGGGACGCGAAGTAGAGGAGCCCGCACATCAGCACGATGGCCGGGCCGGCCGGCACGTCGGCGTGAAACGACAGCAGCAGGCCGGTGGCGCCGCTCGCGGCGGCGAAGGCCACCGCGAGCCCGAGCAGTGCGGGCAGTTCATGCGCCCACAGGCGTGCCGCCGCCGATGGCAGGATCATGATGCCGACCGCCATCAGCGTGCCCAGCGCGTGGAAGCCGCTCACCAGGTTCAACACCACCAGCATCAGGAAGCCATAGTGCGCCACCGGCGACCAGCGGCTGACACCGCGCAGGAAGGCGGGGTCGAAGCATTCGAGGGCGAGCGGGCGGAACAGCAGCGCAAGCGCGAACAGGGTGAGCGTGGCGATGCCGCCGATCAGCAGCAGTGAGCCGTCGTCCAGTGCCAGCACCGAACCGAACAGCACGTGCAGCAGGTCCAGGTTGCGGCCGCGCAGCGATACGATCATGACGCCTGCGGCGAGCGACAAAAGGTAAAACGCAGCGAGGCTGGCGTCCTCCTTGAGGATGGAGGCGCGCGTGACCACCCCCGCCGCCAGCACCACGACGAGGCCGGCGACGATGCCGCCGACCGTCATCGCGCCCAGTGACAGGCCGAAAGCGAGGTAACCCAGCGCGGCGCCCGGCAGGATGGCGTGGCTCATCGCGTCGCCCATCAGGCTCATGCGCCGCAGCATCAGGAACGCGCCGACAGGTGTGGCGCCCAGCGCCAGCGCGAGGCAGCCTGCCAGCGCGCGGCGCATGAAGGCAAAGTCGGTGAAAGGCGAAACGAGGAGGTCGTACACGGCGGTCTGGACGGGCTTGAAGGTCGCGAAGTGGAGGCCTGCGCCGCCGGCCTCAGTGCCGGTGCCCGGCGTGGCCGTGATCATCGCCATGACCATGGGCATGGCGATGACGGTGCAGCGGCACGACATCGGCGCGCGCGGGGGGGCGACCGTCCGGCTCGTCCGGGCTGGCCCGTTCCTCGCGGTGGCACTCCGGCGCATGGTCGTCGAAGGCTTCGGACAGCCGCCGCGCGCGTGCCAGCAAGGTGTCGGTGAGCACCTGCGGCGTGGGACCGAAGGCCACCGGTTCGCGCGCCAGCAGCAGGCAGGTGGGGAAGTGGCGCCGCACCTGGTCGAAATCGTGCACCACCGTCAGGATGGTGCGGCCTTCCGCATGCCAGCCCAGGATCAGGCGGATGAGGTCCTCGACCGTTCGGCTGTCGATGGCGGCGAACGGCTCGTCGAGCAGGATCAGCGGAGCATCCTGCAGGATCAGGCGGGCAAAGCGCGCACGCTGCAACTGGCCGCCCGACAGCGAGCCGATCGGCCGCGATTCGAAGCCTTCCATGCCCACCGCCGCCAGCGCCTCACGCACCCGCTGGCGCTGGCGGCGGTTGAGCCCGCCGAAGGCGCCCAGCTCGCGCCACAGGCCCATCGCCACGACATCGAACACCGACACCGGGAAGCTCGGGTCGATCTCGCTGCGTTGCGGCATGTAGGCCAGCCCGCCGCGCGGCAGCGCCGCCAGCTCGACATGCCCGCCGATCGGGCGCAGTTCGCCGGCCACGCCCTTGAGCAGCGTGGACTTGCCGGCGCCGTTGGGGCCGATCACCGCCACCAGCGCGCCGGCGGCGATCTCGCCGCTCAAGTGGTGCACCGCTGGGTGGCGCTCGTAGCCCAGGGTGAGGTTGTCGAAACGGATGATGGGAGGCGGCGCGGGATGCATCACGTCTCCACCTGGTCCGTGGGCGGGCAGGGGGCTGTGGCCGCGTCCGCTTGCGGGAGGGAAGGCAGTCGGGAGGCGGGCTTCATGTCAGTGCAGGGCCCACCAGATGGCGACCCACAGCAGCACCGCGGCGAGCGCAGCGAGGGCGACTCGCCTGCCCAGGCTGGCGGTGAGCAGGCTGAAGGACGGTGCGGGGTGCCGGCTCATCGGGGGCGAGCCTCTTCGTCGCCATGGCCGCAGGTGGCGCACTGGCCGTGCAGCACCAGTTCGGCCCGCTCCACCTGGAAGCCGTTCGGCAGCGCGGTCGCAGGTGCCGGTTCCAGCCCCTCAAGGCAGACGACCTGGCCGCAGCGGTCGCAATGGAAATGGGCGTGGCGATGCGCAGCATCGCGCACGCCTTCGAAGCGCCAGGCGCGCTCGCCGCCCGCGATGCGCCGCGCCAGACCTTGCTCCACCAGCCAGTCGAGCGCGCGATAGAGCGTCACGCGGTCGTGGGCGACGCCGGCGCTGGCCAGCGCGTCGCCGATCTCGTCGTGCGACAGCGGATGCGAGCCGTGCTGCAGCATTTCCAGCACCGCCAGGCGCGTGCGGGTGACGCGGCCACCGCGCGCGGCGATGCGTTCGCGGGCGCTGAAGTGGCGCAGGACGTCATCGTCCGCCGACCGGGCGGACGCCGGGTAAGGGGGCTGCGGGCTGGCCAAGCGGCTCTCCAGAGGTCTTGTTGCAACATTGTAGCATTAGGCGTGGGCCGCTCCGGGTGGCGTGGTGTGAAGCGTGCAACGTGACCGGAACGTGGCGCTCGGGGCGGTGTGATCAGCGCCCGCGGAACACCGGCTTGCGCTTCGCGAGGAACGCCTCCAGGCCCTCGCGGTAGTCGTCCGTTGCCAGGAAGTCGAAGGCGGCACGCTTTTCCTGCGCGGTGAGTGGCGTGCCATCCATCAGCCGGTGCACCCACTGCTTGTGCCAGCGCGCCACCAGCGGCGCGCCGGCGCAGATGCGGGCGGCGCAGGCGGCCACTTCGTCGAAGACCTTCTCGTCGTCCACCACGCGTGTCAGGAGCCCCTTCTGCAGCGCCTCGCGCGCGCCCAGGATGCGGCCCTCGAGCAGGATCTCCAGTACCACTGCCGGTCCCACCAGGGCGAGCAGGCCGGCCATCTCGCCGGGGTACATCGAGAAGCCGAGGCGGTTGATTGGCGCGCCGAAGCGCGCGGATTCGCCGGCGATGCGGATGTCGCAGCAGCCGGCGATCTCCAGTCCGCCGCCGATGCAGGCGCCGCGGATGGCGGCGATCGTCGGCACCGGGCAGGCGCGGATGGCCTCGAGCGCATCGGCGACGAGCTCGTCGTGGTAGTGCAGCGCATCGTCGACGGTGGCGCGCACGGTGAGAAATTCCTCGATGTCGCCGCCCGCGGCAAAGGCTTCTTCGCCTGCGCCGCGCAGCATCACGCAGCGCACGTCGTCGTCGGCGGCGATGCGCGCCATGGCGGCGCGCAGTTCGCGCCACATCTGCGCGTTGATCGCATTGAGCTTGGCCGGGTTGTCGAGGGTGACGGTGGCGACGCCGTCGGTGATGGCGAGTTCGATCTTCGTGTCCATGCCTTGTTCGGTTCTCGGGTGGTGTGACGCGTGACGGGTCCAGGAAGTTGAAAAATTCTTCCAATACAACAAGGATTTAATTTTCCATACGCACTAGTATGGAGTCTTATGGATGATATATCATCCGCCCGTCGACACGCTGCGACAGACAGCCGTGCGGCGGGACGAGGTTGAGGCGACAGAGGGGTTCTTTGTTGTGTTCTTGAGGAGAGGGAAGAAATGTCCAGTTCGATGTATGCGCACATCAGGCGCAATCCGCGTTTCGGGGAACTGGTGGCGAAGCGGACCCGCTTCGCCACGCTGCTCGCGATCACCGTGCTGGTGATCTTCTACGGCTTCGTGCTGCTCGTCGCCTTCGCGCCCGAGCTGATCGGTCGCCGGCTGTTCGAAGGCAGCAACCTGACCTTTGGCGTGCTCGCCGGGCTGCTCCAGTTCGTGTTCTTCTGGCTGCTTACGCTGGTCTATGTGCGTCGCGCCAATGGCGAGTTCGACGACATCAACAAGGAAATCGTGCACGCCGCCTGGAGGGAGGAAAAATGATGCGCACCAAATTGCTTTCCCGCTGCGCTGCCGGCATCGCCGGACTGTCCGTCTCGGCCTCGCTGTTCGCCGCCGGCCCCGCCATGGAGGCTGCGCAGAAGCAGCCCCTCAATCTTCACGCCATCGGCATGTTCTTCGTGTTCGTGCTGATGACGCTGGGCATCACCTACTGGGCGGCCAGTCGCACCAAGTCGACCGCCGACTTCTACACCGCCGGCGGCGGCATTACCGGCTTCCAGAACGGCCTGGCGATCGCCGGTGACTACATGTCCGCGGCCACGCTGCTCGGTCTCACCGCGATGATGTACGCGCAGGGCGTCGACGCCTACATCTACATGCTGTCCTTCTTCGTGGGCTGGCCGGTCATCCTGTTCCTGATGGCCGAACGCCTGCGCAACCTGGGCAAGTTCACCTTCGCCGACATCACCGCCTACCGTCTCGACCAGGGCAAGGTGCGCACGATGGCCGCGGTGAGCTCGCTGACGGTGGTGTGCTTCTACCTCGTCGCGCAGATGGTCGGCGCCGGCCAGCTCATCAAGCTGCTGTTCGGCCTCGACTACAACGTCGCGCTCGTCGTCGTCGGCGCGCTGATGATGATCTACGTCACTTTCGGCGGCATGGTCGCCACCACCTGGGTGCAGATCATCAAGGCCTGCATGCTGCTGCTCGGCGGCACTGCGGTGGGCCTGCTCGCGTTCAGCCAGTTCGGCTTCTCGTTCGACGAGCTCACCAATCGCGCGATGGATGTGCACAAGCTCGGCGAGAAGCTGCTGAACCCCGGCAGCCTGCTGGCCGATCCGGTCACCGCGATCTCGCTCGGCCTCGGCCTGATGTTCGGCACTGCCGGCCTGCCGCACATCCTGATGCGCTTCTTCACCGTGACCGACGCCAAGGAAGCGCGCAAGTCGGTGCTGTACGCCTCGGGCATCGTCGCCTACTTCTTCAACGTCATCGCCATCATGGGCCTGTGCGCGATCCTGATCGTGGGCCAGAACCCGCAGTACTTCGAGGGCGGCGTGCTGGGCGGCAAGATCATCGGCGGCGGCAACATGGTCGCCATGCACCTGGCGCAAGCCGTGGGCGGCAACCTGCTGCTGGGCTTCCTGTCGGCGGTCGCCTTCGCGACCATCCTCGCGGTGGTGGCGGGCCTGGCGCTGGCCGGCGCGTCGGCGATCTCGCACGACATCTATGCCCGCGTGATCATGAAGGGCAAGGCCAACGAAGCCACCGAGCTCAGGGTGTCGAAGTTCGCCACCATCGGCCTGGGCATCGTCGCGGTGCTGCTCGGCATGGCCTTCGAGAAGATGAACATCGCGTTCATGGTCGCGCTGGCCTTCGGCGTGGCCGCCTCGGCCAACTTCCCGGTGCTGATCCTGTCGATGTACTGGAAGGGCCTCACCACGCGTGGCGCGCTGGTGGGCGGCTACCTCGGCCTGTTCAGCGCGGTGACCTTCGTCCTGCTGTCGAAGTCGGTGTGGGTCGACGTGCTGGGCAATGCCTCGGCGATCTTCCCCTACACCCAGCCGGCGCTGTTCTCGATGCCGATCGCCTTCTTTGCCACCTGGCTGTTCTCGGTGACCGACAGCAGCAAGGCGGCGGCCGACGAGCGCGAGGCCTTCGACGACCAGTACGTGCGCGCGCAGACCGGCGTCGGCGCCGCCACCGCCTCATCGCACTGATGGCGGCTTGCGGGGCGCCGTCCGGCGCTCCGCACCGTCCTGTCGCAACCCCCACCGGCGTCGCGCCGTCGTGGGGGTTTTCTTTTGCGGGAATCTTTTGCGGGAATCACTTGCGGTGGTTCCGCGTCCAACGGCCATGATGTTCTCGCCGGGAGGCCGCCATGAAAGCCATCAGCCGCATCGAACACGATTCCATGGGCGAGATCGAGGTGGCGGCCGACCGCTACTGGGGCGCCCAGACGCAGCGTTCGCTGCAGCATTTCCCCATCGGTCGCGCCCGCTTTTGCTGGGGGCGGCCGATGATCCGCGCCCTGGGGCTGCTGAAGAAAGCGGCGGCGCAGGCCAACGCCGAACTCGGCGAACTGCAGCCGGCGATTGCGCAGTTGATCGTGAGTGCCGCCGATGAGGTCATCGACGGCAGGCTGGACGAGCATTTTCCGCTGGTCGTCTTCCAGACCGGCTCGGGCACGCAGTCCAACATGAATGCCAACGAGGTCATCGCCAATCGCGCCAATGAACTGGCCGGCGCGGCGCGCGGCAGCAAGGCGCCGGTGCATCCCAACGACCATGTCAATCGCGGCCAGTCGTCCAACGACACTTTCCCGACCGCGATGCACGTGGCGATCCTCGGCGAGCTCGAGCTGCGCCTGTTTCCGGCGGTGGGCCGCCTGCGCGACACGCTGGCGGGCAAGGCGAGTGCCTTTGCCGACGTGGTGAAGACCGGGCGTACCCACCTTCAGGATGCCACCCCGATCACGCTGGGGCAGGAGATCGGCGCCTGGGTGGCGCAGGTCGACTTCGGCCTCGATGCGGTGCGGGCAGCGCTGCCCGGGCTGCACGACCTGGCCATCGGTGGCACCGCGGTCGGGACCGGACTCAATGCACATCCGCGCTTCGGTGCGCGTACGGCGGAGATCCTCGGTCTGCTCACCGGACTGCCGCTGCGCAGCGCGCCGGACAAGTTCTTCGCGCTGGCCGCGCACGACGCGCTGGTGCAGGTTTCGGCCGCGTTGCGCCTGCTTGCCGGTGGCCTGCTGAAGATGGCCAACGATGTGCGCTGGCTCGCCAGTGGTCCGCGCTGCGGCATCGGCGAGCTGCGCATTCCCGAGAACGAGCCGGGTTCGTCGATCATGCCGGGCAAGGTCAATCCCACCCAGTGCGAGGCGCTGACGATGGTCTGCGCGCAAGTCTTCGGCAATGACGCCACGGTGGCTTTCGCCGGCAGTCAGGGCAATTTCCAGCTCAACGTGTATAAGCCCGTCATGGCGCACAACGTGCTCGAGAGCGTGGACCTGCTGGCCGATGCCTGCGCTGCGTTCGACGCCCATTGCGCGCGCGGCATCGAGCCCGATCTCGAACGCATCGGCGCCCACCTGGACGCCAACCTGATGCTGGTCACCGCGCTCAATCGCCATATCGGCTACGACCGCGCCGCGCAGATCGCGAAGAAGGCGCTCGACGAAGGCCTGGGCCTGCGCGCGGCGGCGCTGGCGAGCGGCTACGTGAGCGAAGAAGAATATGGAAAATGGGTGGATCCGGCCCGCATGACGCATCCCGGCGACTGAGCTGCAGGCGGCGCGCCGGGGGGCGATGCTAGACTCCCGCCCGTGCTCTGACGGCATTTGCGCGGCAGGGCTGTTCGTCGCAGGAGTCGCCGTGCTGCTCAACCAGTTGTTCATCATCGGCCTGCTGATCGCGGTCAGCGCCTTCTTTTCCATGGCCGAGATCTCGCTCGCCGCGGCGCGCAAGATCAAGCTGCGCGTGCTGGCCGACGACGGCAACGAGCGTGCGGCGCGCGTGCTCGCGCTGCAGGAGTGCCCCGGCCATTTCTTCACCGTGGTGCAGATCGCCCTCAACGCGATCGCCATCCTTGGCGGAATCGTCGGCGAGCAGGCGATGTCGCCCCATGTCGCCGAGCTGCTGCGGCCGCTCTACGACGGCCCGCGACTCGACACGATTGCCTTCCTCATCGCCTTCGCCTTCGTCACCTCGCTGTTCGTGCTGTTCGCCGACGTCACGCCCAAGCGCGTCGCGATGGTGCGCCCCGAGGCGGTGGCGATGGCGGTGGTGCGGCCGATCCAGCTCTGCATGTGGCTGTTCGCGCCGCTGGTGTGGATCTTCGACGGCCTGGCCGATCGCCTGTTCCGATTGCTGAAGCTGCCCAGCGCGCGCGCGGAGGACATCACCGCCGACGACATCGTCGCCATGGCCGACGCCGGCGCGCAGGCGGGCGGCCTGCTGCGCCAGGAGCAGCACCTGATCGCCAATGTGTTCGAGCTCGACGCGCGCATCGTGCCGTCGGCGATGACGGCGCGCGACAGCATCGTCTTCCTGACGCTGGGCGAATCCGAGGAGAGCATCCGCAACAAGATCGCCACCAGCCCGCATGGCAAGTTTCCGGTGTGCAAGGACGCCATCGACAACGTGATCGGCTATGTGGACTGGAAGGACATCCTGCCGCGCATCCTCGACGGCCAGCCGCTGTCGCTGCGCACCACGCCCATCGTGCGCAACCTGCTGGTGCTGCCCGACTCGCTGACCCTGTTCGAGGCCCTGGAGCGCTTCCGCGACGCAAAGGAAGACTTCGCCCTGGTGGTCAACGAGTACGCGCTGGTGGTCGGTCTGCTGACCCTGCAGGACGTCATGAGCACGGTGATGGGCGAACTCGTCAGCCCGCAGCAGGAGGACATGATCGTGCGTCGCGACGATCGCTCATGGCTGATCGACGGCGCCACGCCGATCGAGGACGTCATGGCGGCACTCGACATCGGCAGCTTCGAGGGCTTCGAGAACTACGAGACCATCGCCGGCTTCCTGATGTACACGCTGCGCAAGGTGCCGCGCCGCACCGACTCGGTGAGCTACGGCGGCTATACCTTCGAGGTGGTCGACATCGACAACTACCGCATCGACCAGGTGCTGGTCACGCGCGACGAAACACCGCCACCCTGAACGGGAAGGAGACCCGGCTGCTGCCGTGGTGGCGGTTCGCCGGCCTCAGGCGACCCGGCTCCTGGCCTGGGCGATGCGCTCCAGCGCGGCGCGGCCGCTGCGGATGTGGTCGCGCATGCGGGCCTCGGCGGCATCGGCGTCGCGCTCGAGCAGCGCGTCGAGGACGCCGCGGTGCTCGGCCAGCGCCTGCTCCAGGCGGCCTTCGGAAAACAGCGAGTGGTGGCGCGACAGCTTGATGACCTTGCGCAGGTCCTCGATCACATGCAGCAGCCAGCGGTTGTCGGCGATCTGCTGGATGGCCTGGTGGAAAGCCTGGTTGGCCTCGAAGAAGCGGTCGATGTCCTGCCTGCCGGCGGCCTGCTCCAGGTCGGCATGGATGGCCTTCAGGCGCGCGAGGTCGGATTCGCTGGCGCGGCCGGCGGAGGCGCGCGCGCATTCTCCTTCGAGCATCGCCATCACGGTGAAGATCTCGTCCAGGTCGCGATCGGAAATCTCGGTCACATAGCAGCCACGGCGTGGCTTGAGGGTGACCAGGCCTTCGGATGCAAGCACCTTCAGGGCTTCGCGCAGCGGCGTGCGCGAGATGCCGTACTGCTCGGCCAGCGCCTGTTCGTCCACCCAGGTGCCGGGCTGCAGTTCGTGCGAGAAGATGCGTTCGCGCAGGCGTTCGGCGACTTCCTGGTAAAGCGCAAGCGGGGCGATGCGTGAGGCGCTCATGGGCTTGAGTGGTGGCGTGGCAGGGGGCGTGCGCGCGAGGGGAGGATGTGGGTCATGAAACCCTCCCGCGAGTCGTTGCATTCATAATTATGGATAAAGTATTATTTCGTCCGTGACACAAGTCAACTTCCTTCGTGCGACGTGGAGAGGGAGGTGTCGGGCTCGACCCCGGCATGGATGAGAGGGACCGCGTCGCGCGAAGGGCGTCGGCGGCCGCCCGTGGCATTGGCCACGGGCCGGCCCGTCGCCGCGTGCGCTGACTTGTGCTGCCGGACAATTGCAACGCCCTAAACAAGGTGCCGCAACCGCGGCCCGACGGTCAGAGAGGATCCTCATGTCGAACGCGAACGAGCCCGTCTATCCGCAGCCGGATCTGGACGCCTGGAAGAAGGCCGCTGCCAAGCAGGCGCCGGGCGGAGACCTGGACAAGCTGAACTGGGTCACGCCCGAGGGCCTGACCGTCAAGTCGCTGTATACAAAGGCCGACACGGCAGGCCTCGAGCACGCCGACACGCTGCCCGGCTTCGAGCCCTTCCTGCGCGGTCCGCAACCCACGATGTACGCGGTCAAGCCGTGGACCATCCGCCAGTACGCCGGGTTCTCCACCGCCGAAGAATCCAACGCCTTCTACCGCAAGGCGCTCGCCGCCGGCGGCCAGGGCGTGTCGGTGGCCTTCGATCTCGCCACCCACCGCGGCTACGACTCGGACAACCCGCGCGTCGTGGGCGACGTCGGCAAGGCCGGCGTGGCGATCGACTCGGTGGAGGACATGAAGATCCTGTTCGACGGCATCCCGCTCGACAAGATCTCGGTGTCGATGACGATGAACGGCGCGGTGCTGCCCATCCTCGCCGGCTACATCGTCGCCGCGGAGGAGCAGGGTGTCAGCCAGGACAAGCTCTCCGGGACCATCCAGAACGACATCCTCAAGGAGTTCATGGTCCGCAACACCTACATCTACCCGCCGACGCCGTCGATGAAGATCATCGCCGACATCTTCCAGTACACGTCGTCGCACATGCCCAAGTTCAACAGCATCTCGATCTCGGGCTATCACATCCAGGAAGCGGGGGCGAACCAGGCGATCGAGCTCGCCTTCACGCTCGCCGACGGCCTGGAGTATGTGCGCACCGGCATCAAGTCGGGCATGGACGTCGACACCTTCGCCGGCCGCCTGTCCTTCTTCTGGGCGGTGGGCATGAACTTCTACCTCGAGATCGCCAAGATGCGCGCTGCACGCCTGCTTTGGTGGCGGATCATGAAGCAGTTCGAGCCCAAGAGCGCCAAGTCGATGATGCTGCGCACCCACTCGCAGACTTCCGGCTGGTCGCTCACCGAGCAGGATCCGTACAACAACGTGGTGCGCACCACCATCGAGGCGATGGCGGCGGTGTTCGGCGGCACCCAGTCGCTGCACACCAATGCGCTCGACGAGGCGATCGCGCTGCCCACCGAGTTCTCCGCCCGCATCGCGCGCAACACCCAGATCATCATCCAGGAAGAGACCCACATCTGTAACGTCGTCGACCCGTGGGCCGGCTCCTACATGATGGAGAAGCTCACCCAGGACATGGCCGACAAGGCCTGGGCGCTGATCGAGGAGATCGAGGCCATGGGCGGCATGACCAAGGCGGTCGAGTCCGGCTGGGCCAAGATGAAGGTCGAGGAGTGCGCCGCCGAGAAGCAGGCGCGCATCGACTCGGGCAAGGACGTCATCGTCGGCGTCAACAAGTACAAGCTCGCCAAGGAAGATCCGATCGACATCCTCGACATCGACAACCATGTCGTGCGCGAGGCCCAGATCGAGCGCCTGGCGCGCATCCGCGCCACCCGCGACCAGGCGGCGGTGGATGCCGCGCTTGCCGCGCTGACTCAATCGGCGAAGACGGGCGAGGGCAATCTGCTCGACCTCGCGGTGAAGGCGGTGCGCCTGCGCGCCACCGTGGGCGAGATCTCCGACGCGCTCGAGAATGTGTTCGGCCGCTACCGCGCCAATCCGCAGGCGGTGTCCGGTGTCTATGGAGGTGTGGTGGAGAACGATTCCGACTGGAAGGAACTGAAGGCCGAGATCGACGCCTTCGTCGCCGAGGAAGGCCGCCGGCCGCGCATCATGATCGCCAAGCTCGGCCAGGACGGCCACGACCGCGGCGCCAAGGTGGTGGCTTCCGCCTTCGCCGACCTCGGCTTCGACATCGACATCGGCCCGCTCTTCCAGACCCCGGAAGAGGCCGCGCGGCATGCGGTGGAGAACGACGTGCACGCGGTGGGCTGTTCCAGCCTCGCCGCCGGCCACAAGACGCTGGTGCCGGCCATCATCAAGGGCCTGAAGGATCAGGGCGCGGACGACATCATCGTCTTCGTCGGCGGCGTCATCCCGGCGCAGGACTACGACGCGCTGTACGCGGCCGGCGCCAAGGGCATCTTCGGCCCTGGCACGCCGATCCAGAAGTCGGCGCGCGAAGTGCTCAAGCAGATCCGCGCGGCACGCAAGGCCTGATGACCGTGGTCCATCCGGCAGACCGTGCGCTGGTCGATGGCGTGCTGGCGCGGCAACTGCGCCCGCTCGCCAAGACGATCACGCTGATCGAGTCGCAGCGCGAGGACCACAAGGCGCGCGCGCATCAGGTGCTCGAGGCTCTGCTGCCGCACACCGGTGGCGCGATGCGGGTCGGCATCTCCGGCGTGCCGGGGGTGGGCAAGTCGACCTTCATCGAGGCGCTCGGCCTGTACCTGATCGAGCAGGGCTTGCGGGTGGCGGTGCTGGCGGTGGACCCCTCCTCGTCGCTCACCGGAGGGTCCATCCTCGGCGACAAGACGCGCATGGAATTGTTGAGCCAGAATCCGGCCGCCTTCATCCGCCCCAGCCCCTCGGCTGGCAGCCTGGGGGGCGTGGCCGAGAAGACGCGTGAGACGATGCTGGCGTGCGAGGCTGCCGGCTTCGACGTGATCATCGTCGAGACCGTCGGCGTGGGGCAGAGCGAGACGGCGGTGGCGGGCATGACCGACATCTTCTGCCTGCTGCAGTTGCCCAATGCGGGTGACGACCTGCAGGCGATCAAGAAAGGCATCATGGAGCTGGCCGATCTGATCGTCATCAACAAGGCCGACATCGACCCGATGGCGGCCACCCGCGCACAGGCGCAGATGAAGACCGCGTTGCACATGCTGCGTCCGGCCAGCCCCAACTGGACGGTGCCGGTGCTGACGCTGTCGGCGTTGCAGAAGCAGGGCATCGCCGACTTCTGGAAGGAAGTCACGAACTACCGTGCCGCGCTGACCCGGTCCGGCGAGTTCGAGGCGAAGCGTCGCCACCAGGCGCTCGCCTGGATGTGGGACCTGATCGACGCCGGCCTGCGCAGCCGTTTCCGCGCCCATCCGCGGGTGAAGGAGGCGCTGCCGGAGCTGGCGCGCGCGGTGGAGGGCGGCGCGACCACGCCGTCAGCCGCGGCGCAGCGCCTGCTCGGCTACCTGGGCTGATGCCGGGCGTCGAACGAATCGAAGCGAAACAACGTCCCCGGCCGCAGGGCGGGGCGGGCAGCAAAACCCGATAGGAGGTCAAACAATGCACGACATCATTCGTCAGTTGGACGAAAAGCGCGCCCAGGCCCGCCTCGGCGGCGGCCAGAAGCGCATCGACACGCAGCACGCCAAGGGCAAGCTGACCGCGCGCGAACGCATCGAACTCTTCCTCGACGAAGGCAGCTTCGAGGAATGGGACATGTTCAAGGAGCACCGTTGCACCGAGTTCGGCATGGATGCCGAGCACGTGCCGGGCGACGGCGTCGTCACCGGCTACGGTACGGTCAACGGCCGCCTGGTGTTCGTGTTCTCGCAGGACTTCACGGTGTTCGGTGGTGCGCTGTCCGAGACCCACGCGCAGAAGATCTGCAAGGTCATGGACCACGCGCTGAAGGTCGGCGCGCCGGTCATCGGCCTCAACGATTCGGGTGGCGCCCGCATCCAGGAAGGCGTGGATTCGCTCGGCGGCTACGCCGACGTGTTCCAGCGCAACGTGATCGCGTCGGGCGTGGTGCCGCAGATCTCGCTGATCATGGGCCCCTGCGCCGGCGGTGCGGTGTATAGCCCGGCGATGACCGACTTCATCTTCATGGTGAAGGACTCGTCCTACATGTTCGTGACCGGCCCCGAAGTCGTGAAGACGGTGACGCACGAGGAAGTCACCGCGGAAGAGCTGGGCGGTGCCGTCACCCACAACACCAAGTCTGGCGTTGCCGACCTGTCGTTCGAGAACGACGTCGAGGCGCTGATGATGACGCGCCGCTTCATCGGCTTCATTCCGTCGAGCAATCGCGAGAAGCCGCCGGTCATGCCGTCCTACGATCCCGCCGACCGTATCGAGATGTCGCTCGACACCCTGGTGCCGGACAACCCGAATCAGCCCTACGACATGAAGGAGCTGATCGTGAAGATGGTCGACGACGGCGACTTCTTCGAGCTCCAGCCCGACTACGCCAAGAACATCATCATCGGCTTCGCGCGCATGGAAGGCTCGCCGGTGGGCATCGTTGCCAACCAGCCGCTGGTGCTGGCCGGCTGCCTCGACATCAAGAGCTCGATCAAGGCGGCGCGCTTCGTGCGCTTCTGCGACGCCTTCAACATCCCGGTGGTCACCCTGGTCGACGTGCCCGGCTTCATGCCCGGCACCGCGCAGGAATACGGCGGCATCATCAAGCACGGCGCCAAGCTGCTCTACGCCTACGCCGAATGCACCGTGCCCAAGGTCACCATCATCACCCGCAAGGCCTACGGCGGGGCCTACGACGTGATGTCGTCCAAGCACCTGCGCGGCGACGTGAACCTCGCCTGGCCGAGCGCCGAGATCGCGGTGATGGGGCCGAAGGGCGCGGTGGAGATCATCTTCCGCGAGGAGAAGAACGACCCCGCCAAGCTCGCCCAGCGCGAAGCCGAATACAAGGAGCGCTTCGCCAACCCGTTCGTGGCGGCGCGTCGCGGCTTCATCGACGACGTGATCATGCCGCACAACACCCGCCAGCGCGTCTGCCGCTCGCTGGCCATGCTGCGCGACAAGGAACTCGAGAATCCCTGGCGCAAGCACGGCAACATTCCGCTCTGATCGCCGCACGAGGATACATACATGTTCAAGAAGATCCTGATTGCAAACCGCGGCGAGATCGCTTGCCGGGTCATCAAGACCGCCCGCAAGATGGGCATCAAGACCGTCGCCGTGTACTCGGTGGCGGACAAGGACGCGCTGCATGTCGACCTCGCCGACGAGGCCGTGTGCATCGGCCCGGCGCCGTCCAAGGAATCCTACCTGGTGATGGACAAGATCATCGCCGCCTGCAAGCAGACCGGCGCCGAGGCGGTGCACCCGGGCTACGGCTTCCTGTCGGAGAACGAGGAGTTCTCGCGCCGGCTCGAAGAGGAAGGCATCAAGTTCATCGGTCCGAAGGCCTATTCCGTCGGCAAGATGGGCGACAAGATCGAGTCCAAGAAGCTGGCACTGGCCGCCGGTGTCAACACCATTCCTGGCCACAACGACGCCATCGCCGGTCCCGATGAGGCGGTCGAGATCGCGAAGAAGATCGGCTACCCGGTCATGATCAAGGCCTCCGCCGGTGGCGGCGGCAAGGGCCTGCGCGTCGCCTTCAACGACAAGGAAACGCACGAAGGCTTCACCTCCTGCGTCAATGAGGCGAAGAACGCGTTCGGCGACGATCGCGTGTTCATCGAGAAGTTCGTCGTCGAGCCGCGCCACATCGAGATCCAGGTGCTGGGCGACGCCCACGGCAACTACGTGTACCTGAACGAGCGCGAGTGCTCGATCCAGCGCCGTCACCAGAAGGTCATCGAGGAGGCGCCGTCGCCCTTCATCGACCCGGCCACCCGCAAGGCCATGGGTGAGCAGGCGGTGGCGCTGGCGCGCGCGGTGAACTACGAGTCCGCCGGCACGGTGGAGTTCGTCGTCGGCGCCGACAAGAGCTTCTACTTCCTCGAGATGAACACCCGCCTGCAGGTGGAGCACCCGGTCACCGAGAACATCACCGGGCTCGATCTGGTCGAGCAGATGATCCGCGTCGCCGCCGGCGAGAAGCTGTCCTTCACCCAGGCCGACGTCAAGATCGATGGCTGGTCGATGGAGTGCCGCATCAACGCCGAAGACCCGTTCCGCGGCTTCCTGCCTTCCACCGGCCGCCTGGTGAAGTTCCAGCCGCCGACCGAGGGCCACGGCGTGCGCGTGGACACCGGTGTGTACGAGGGCGGCGAGATCTCGATGTTCTACGACTCGATGATCGCCAAGCTCATCGTGCACGGCCACGACCGCCAGAACGCGATCGAGCGCATGCGTGACGCGCTCAACGCCTTCGTGATCCGCGGCATCAGCTCCAACATCCCGTTCCAGGCCGCGCTGCTGCAGCATCCGCGCTTCTGCTCGGGCCACTTCAACACCGGCTTCATCGCCGAGGAGTACCCGCAGGGCTTCGACGCCTCGATGGTGCCGCACGCAGATCCGACCCTGCTCGCCGCCATCGCCACCTTCGCCCGCATGCGCTACATCCAGCGCGCAGTGCAGATCGAAGGCCAGATGCCCGGCCACGGCCGCAACGTGGCCAAGGACTGGGTCGTCGTCATGGGCGGCAGGCAGTACCCGGTGTCGGTGGAGCAGATCGACGGCGGCATGATGATGCGCAGCGACGACAAGGCCTACTGCATCCTTTCAGACTGGCGCTTCGGCGACCTGCTGTTCAATGGCACGGTCAATGGCGAGCCGGTCTGCATGCAGCTCGAGCGCCGTGGCCTGCGCTATCGCATCTCGCACTTCGGCCTCCAGGTCGAGCCGATGGTCATGACGAAGCACGCTGCGCACCTGCTGTCGCTGATGCCGGCGAAGCTGCCGCCCGACCTGTCGAAGTTCCTGCTGTCGCCGATGCCGGGCCTGCTGCGCGAGGTATCGGTCGCCGTTGGCCAGGAAGTAAAGGCAGGCGAGAAGCTCGCCGTGATCGAGGCGATGAAGATGGAAAACGTCTTGAAGGCCGAGCAGGACGGCACGGTGAAGAAGATCGTCGCCAGCCCGGGCGCCAGCCTGGCGGTGGATGAGGTCATCATCGAGTTCGAGTGAGCCTTGCGTCCTGACGTCGTGGGGGCCGTCTCCACGACGCGCCCGCACACTGCGAAAGCCCGCCGTCAGGTGGGCTTTCGCGTTTGTGACGGGCCATAATGGCGCCAGAAATGCAGCGTCAAGAGAGGAAGGCTGTCATGCGCTTCGACAACGGCAGGGAAAGCGACAACATCGAGGATCGCCGCGGTGACGGTGGTGGCATGCGTTTCGGCGGGGGCGGCAAGATCGGCATCGGCACGGTGGTGCTGGCGCTGGTCGCCTGGTATTTCGGTCTCGATCCCAGCGTGGTGCTCAACACCGCGAGCGTCGTGCAGGCGCCGCCGGTACAGCAAGCCCAGCCGCGCTCACGTGCCGAGGACGAGATGGCGCACTTCACCTCGATGGTGCTGGCCGACACCGAGGACACCTGGGGTGAGATCTTCCGCAGCGCGGGCCGCCAGTATCAGCAGCCGCGCCTGGTCCTCTACACCGGCGCCACGCAGAGCGGCTGCGGCGTCGGGCAGGCGGCGATGGGGCCGTTCTACTGTCCGGCGGATGCCAAGGTCTATCTCGACCTGTCCTTCTTCAACGAGCTGGGCACCCGCTTCGGCGCGCCCGGGGACTTCGCCCAGGCCTACGTCATCGCGCACGAGGTCGGCCATCACGTGCAGAACCTGTTGGGCATCTCGGAGAAAGTGCAGCAGGCGCGTCAGCGTGTGTCCGAGCGCGAGTCCAACGGCCTGTCGGTCCGGCTGGAACTGCAGGCTGACTGCCTCGCCGGCGTGTGGGCGAATCATGCCGACCGTTCGCGCAAGGTGCTGGAGGCCGGCGACATCGAGGAAGGGCTGGCGGCCGCGTCCGCGACCGGCGACGATCGCCTGCAGAAGCAGGCGCGTGGCTATGCGGTGCCCGACAGCTTCACCCACGGCACCTCGGCGCAGCGGGCGCGCTGGTTCCGCGCGGGCCTGCAGCAGGGCACGCTGCGCGCCTGCGACACGTTCAGCGTCGGCGCGCTGTAGGGCAGCCTCAGCCGGCCGCGAGGCGGGCGAAGGCGTCGACCACTTCCTTCGGCGCCTGCACCAGTTCGATCAGCACGCCTTCGCCGCCGATCGGGAATTCCTCGTTGCCCTTCGGGTGCAGGAAGGTGATGTCGAAGCCGGCGGCGCCGCGGCGGATGCCGCCCGGCGCAAAGCGCACGCCGTTGGCCGACAGCCATTCGACCGCTTTGGGCAGGTCGTCCACCCACAAGCCGACGTGGTTCAGCGGGGTGGTGTGCACGGCCGGCTTCTTGTCCGCATCCAGCGGCTGCATGAGGTCCACTTCCACCTTGAACGGGCCGCTGCCCATGGCGCAGATGTCCTCGTCGACGTTCTCGCGTTCGGACACGAAGTTGCCGGTGACTTCCAGCCCGAGCATGTCGACCCACAGGGTCTTGAGCTTTTCCTTGCTCGGTCCGCCGATGGCGATTTGCTGGATGCCGAGGATCTTGAACGGGCGCTGGGCCATGGTGAGGTCTCCGGGTGCGAAGTGGATTAAGAATTCATAATTATAGCGAGGCTTATTGTGCTTTTGGGGAGAGTGCCTGTAACCCGTCGGCGTCCGGGGGCGGCATTCGTTCTGCCGGCTGCGGAACTCGCCCTGCGGGCTCGGACAGTCCTCGCCGGCGCCACGAACACCACCCCCATCCGTCGACTGCCGAGTCGCGTACTCCCGGCAAGCGTGACCTGGCGGGCCAAGCAATCGTTGAGCGAGCACGGCGCTGTCGGGAGCGCGCGGCGTTTGCGGAGCCGGCGAGGACTGTTTGAGCCGAGCGTAGCGACGGCGCGCATTTGCGTAAACTCCGCAGCGCCTCAGCCGCGTAGCGGCAGCCGGCGGAGCAAATGCCGCGTGCTCCCGACAGGAAACCCCCGGCAGCCAGTCACTCCCACGCGACCTGCGCGGAGAACAGATACCCCGCTCCATACACAGTCTTGATCAGCTTGGGGTTCTGCGGATCGTCGTCCAGCTTGCGGCGCAGGCGCGAGATGCGCACGTCGATGCTGCGGTCGAAGGGATCGAGATCGCGCTCGCCCAGCAATTGCTCGCGCGACAGGATCTTGTTCGGCCGCCGCAGCAGGCTCGCCAGCAGGCTCGCCTCGGAGGAGGACAGGCCGATCTCGCGGCCGTCCGCCGCCGTCAGCGCATGCCGCGCGGCGTCGAACGTCCAGCCGGCGAAGCGGGCGATGGTGCGTTCGGCGGGGTCGGGCGCCGCGGCGCGCTGGTAACGGCGCAGGATGGAGCGTACGCGGGCGACCAGCTCGCGCGGCTCGAACGGTTTCACGATGTAGTCGTCGGCCCCCAGTTCCAGGCCGAGCACGCGATCGGTGACGTCGTTGCGCCCGGTCAGGATCAGCACGGCGCAGGGGCTGCCCTCCTGCAACTCACGGACCACCTGCATGCCGTCCATGTCGGGCAGGCCGAGATCGATGATGCACAGGTCGGGCGTCGCCTGCCGCGCGCGTGACAGCAACTGGCGCCCGGTGCTCATGTGCTCGCAGCGGAAGCCATAGTCGGCCAGGCTGCTGCAGATCAGGCGCGCGATGTCGGGCTCGTCCTCGAGCACGTAGAGCGTGGCGGGCATGTCGGGGCGAGGCAGGGTCATGATGGGCGGGTTTCCAGAAGCTCGGCGAGGGCCCTCGCGAGGGCGGGCTGGTCGAAAGGCTTGCGCAGCACCGGGATGTCCGCTGCGGCATCGCCGGTGAGGCTTTCGCTGGCGTAGCCGGTGATCAGCAGTACCGGCAGCCCGGGACGCAGCGCGCGGGCGCGCGCCGCCAGCTCCGGGCCGCCGATGCCGCCGGGCATCACCGTGTCGCTGACCAGGATGGCGATGTCGGCGACGTTCTCCAGCAGGCCCAGCGCCTCGATGCCGTCGCCCGCCTCGATCACCGGATGGCCGAGCGCGGTGAGCTGCATGCGGATCACCTTGCGCACCTCCGGCTCGTCCTCCACCAGCAGCACCGGCCCGTCGCGCAGCGGCAGGCTGCCCGCAGGGCGCTCGATGTCCGGGGCGACGGTTTGCGGCGCCGCAGTCATCGGCAGCACGAAGCGCACGTTCGTGCCCTTGCCGCGCGTGCTGAGGATGCGCAGGTTGCCGCCGGACTGGCGCACGAAGCCATAGACCATCGACAGGCCGAGTCCGCTGCCGCCGCCGAAGGGCTTGGTGGTGAAGAAGGGCTCCAGCACGCGCGGCAGCACGGCCGCGTCGATGCCGCAGCCGGTGTCCGAGACGTCGATCTGCACATAGTCCCCCGGGGGCACTTCCGCTGCACGGGCGAGGGCAGTGTCGAGCGCGCGCAGCGTCACCGCGATCGTCAGCTCGCCGCCGTCGGGCATCGCGTCGCGCGCGTTCAGGGCGAGGTTCAGGATCGCGTTCTCGAGCTGGTGCGGGTCGACCAGCGCATGCAGCGGCTCCCCCGGCAGGCGCAACCTCACCTTGATGGTCTCGCCCAGGCTGCGTACCAGCAGGTGGGTCATGTTGTGCACCAGCGAGCCGACCTCGACCGCGGTCGGTTCCAGCGTCTGCCGCCGCGAGAAGGTCAGCAGCCGGCGGATCAGCTCCGCGCCGCGCCGCGCAGCTTGCAGCGCAGGGCCGACGTACTCGGCGACCTGCACGCCTTGGGGTCGCTCCTGCAGCGCAGACAGGTTGCCGATGATGATGGTGAGCAGGTTGTTGAAGTCGTGCGCGAGGCCGCCGGTGAGCTGCCCGACCGCCTCCATCTTCTGCGCCTGCACCAGCGCCGCCTGGTTGGCCCGCTGTTCGGTGATGTCGGTGCTCATCACGAAGAGGCCGACCACCGCCTTGCCGTCGGCGCCGACCTCGGGCACCAGCACGCTACGCGCATGCAGGGGACGGCCGCCCGGGCCGGTGCGGCTGTATTCGTAGCACATGCGCTCACCGCCGCGCGCGCGCTCGATCTGAGCTTGAATCTGGGCGTAGGCCTCGTCGCCGACCACTTCGCGGATGTTCCGGCCGACGATCTCGTCCTTCGGGTAACCGAACCAGTCGGCATAGCCGCGGTTGGCGAAGTGGTAGATCTCCTGGCTGTCCACGTAGGCGATCATCGCCGGGATGGAGTCGATGATCAGTTGCAGGCGGTGCTCGCTGCGGCGCAGCGCGCCGGCGATCTGGTCGATGTCGCTGTTGGCCTGCTCAAGCTCCGCGGTACGCTCGCGCACCCGCGCCTCGAGCTGCGCGTTCTGTTGCTGGATCACCGCCTCGTAGCGGCGCTGCTCGGTGACGTCGGTCCACAAGGACACGAAGCCGAGGTTGGGGATGGGGACGCCGCGCACCGCCAGGACCGTGCCGTTGGGCCGCGCCCGCTCGATGTAGTGCGGCTGGAAGGCGCGGGCCGCCGCCATGCGCTGCGCCACCAGCGTCTCGATGTCGCCTTCGCCGTATTCGCCGCGCGCGGCATTGAAGCGCACGAAGGCCTCGAAGGGCGTGCCGACCCGCACCAGTTCCTCCGGGAAGTCGAGCAGGCGGACCAGCGCCTTGTTCCAGGTGACGAGCTTGGGCGTGGTGTCGAACACCGCGATGGCCTGGTCGAGCAGGTCGAACCCGGCCAGCAGCAGGTCGTGCCGCCGCAACTGTTCCGGCGTGAAGGCCTGGGCGTCGGGCGCGGCATTGGCTGGCTTCACCATGTGCGACGTGTCTCCGGATCCAAGATGATTGTCGTTGTCGGGGCGATGTTTGCACAACTTGCACCGCGGCGGCTGCGTCATTCGACCTCTGCTCGCGTGCGGTGGCTGCGGGCCGCGCCATTCGTGACGTACTTCATTGTCCGGCCAGGTCCGCCTCGACATACTCGGAATGTCATTTTTCGGCCGAGCCGATGTTACGGCCCGGCCTTGCGCGTCAAGGGCACACCCGTCGAAAGGCGGGGCCGCAAAGCTTCCGGACTAAACCCCGAACAGGGGCATGTCAGCGGGGCTGCCGCAGCAGCATTCGTTTCGTGCTCTTGGCGTTGTCCGACCAGGAACAGGAGACGCGCAAATGGAGTTCCGCCTCATCGCCACGGCCATCGCCGTGGCCCTTCCCGCGTTGTCGCACGGCCAGGTGGCCGAGTTGCTGGCAGCTCCCCTCAACAGCTACGAGCAGGGCTACAACCGCGTTCAGAAGCAGGTTGGCGCCGATCTCGCGCAGGCACGCGGCTACACCGGCAAGGGCGCGGTGGTTGCGATACTCGACACCGGCTTCGAGGGCAGCCATCCCGAGCTGAAGATCCAGTTCGCCAGCACGCAGATGTTCGACGCCAGCACCGGGAAGTATGTGGCCATCACCGACGGCAATGGTCACGGCACCCACGTCGCCGGCATCGTCGCCGGCTCCACCGGAACCGGTTACAGCTATGGCATCGCGCCCGACGCGAAGGTGCTGCCCATCAAGGTGTTCACCAGTTCGACCTGGACGGCAAGCAGCACCGCGCTGGCCGCCGGACTGCAGAGCGCGACGGCGAACAAGAGCGTGTCGGTCATCAGCATGAGCCTCGGCGGCAGCGGCCCACTCGGGGGGACTTTCGAGACCGCGCTACGCAACACCGTCAATGCCGACAAGCTGGTCGTGGTCGCGGCAGGCAACAGCGCTGGCACCGATCCACAGTGGCCAGCCCGGTACGCCAGGGAGAGCTGGGCCAAGGGGCAGATCATCGCGGTGGGCGCAGTGGATGCGAACAACCAGATCGCCAGCTTCTCCAACCGTGCGGGCGACACTGCGAACTGGTACCTGGTGGCGCCAGGCACCAGCGTGCTGTCGTCCTACCTCGGTGGCAGCTATGCGTACATGAGCGGCACCTCCATGGCGACGCCGGTGGTCGCCGGTGCGGCCGCGCTCCTCGAAGCTGCGTGGCCCCAGCTCAAGGCCGGGCAGGTTGCGGCCATCCTGTTCCAGACGGCGACGGATCTGGGCGCCCCGGGCGTCGATGCCATTTACGGACGGGGCCTGCTCAACGTCGATCGCGCGATGCAGCCGGTCGGTACGTTGACCGTGCCGACCTCGGGCACGAAGACGGTCAGCGCTGCGACTACGGTCCTGCGCACTTCCGTTGCCTCATGGAGTGGACTGCGCGTCGCGGCGGCGGCCGGGCAGTTCCGCGGCGTCAGCGTCGATGCCTTCAATCGCGATTTTGCCGTCGATTTCGGCGCCGGCATCCGCGCTCCCGCGCGTGATGGTATGGCCGAGCTGCTGGCCACGGCAGGGCGTCCGCTGTGGGTGGCCGAGCAGGTGGCGCGCGACGGGTCCCGCTTCCTGAGCGCCGTCGAGGTCGAGCGCCCGCATGGGCCGTTCGTCGGGGAGGGCGAGCAGCGCACCCTGGTCGCGACCAGCGCACTGTTCATGCTTGGCGGCGGCAGGGAACTGGCGCTTGCCGGTGGCAGCCTGGCGGGGCGCTATTTCGGCCTGGCCGAGCTCGACGCGACGCTGGCCAATCCTTACCTGGGGCTCACGCGGTCGGCGGCTCAACTGGCCTTCGGCTTCACCCACGGCGCATGGCGCATGAAGGCGGGCGTACTCGACGGTGGGCTCAATGCGGCGATGGCCGGGCAGCATGGGCCGGCCGAGCGTGCGTCGGGCGGGCGGGCGCTGGTCGGCGAACTGAACTATGCGGTCGACGACGCGGTGATGCTGGGCGCGCAGCTTGCGGACGTCGCCGAGGCGGACGGCTGGCTTGGCGCGGCCGGCAGCGGGGGCCTGGGCCTGAGCAGCGCCCGCACCCGCACGCTGACCGCCCATGGCAGCTACCGCCTGAGCGACGGGGTCACGCTGGCTGCGCAGTACTCTGTCGCGCGCACCTCCGATGCCCGGGGCGATGCCCTGCTTGTGGCCGCTCGCGGCGTGCGATCCGAAGCGTTCGCGCTCGGGCTGGTCGGGCACGGCGCCTTCCTCGTCGGTGACCGGATGTCCCTCACGCTGTCGAGTCCGATGCGCATCTCGCGCGGGACCGCGCGGGTGGACATGCCGGTCGACATCACCGAGTCTGGCGATCCGGTATTCGAATCGCGCCGCGTGCCGCTCGCCAGCACCAGTCGCGAACTGAAGCTCGCGCTCGACTATGCGATGCCGTTGTCGGCCACCACCAGCCTGTCCTGGGTCGCCGCGCTGCGCGACAACGCCGACCATGTGGCCGGCGAGCGCGATGTCCAGGCCGGCATGGTCTATCGCGCGGCGTTCTGAGTCCGCGCCACCATCCGCTGCCGGCCGCGAGCGGTCTTCACTGCCATCCGCAGCGATCGTCGGCGCGGTGACGGCTCAGGCCGGCGAATTGGGGCCGCCAGTGCTGGGGCCGCCGGTACGGGGGCCGCCAGTGCGGGGCCCGTCAGTGCGTGTCGCCAGGCGACGCCGGAACTGTTCCGGCGACACGCCGCTCCAGGCGACGAAGGCGCGATAGAAGGCCGAGGTGTCGGCATAGCCCAGCTCGGCGGCGATGCGCGCCACCGGCTGGCGCGTCTTGGTCAGCCGGGCGAGCGCGATGTCGCGGCGGATGGCGTCCTTGATGCTGCGGAAGCTGGCGCCTTCTTCCTCCAGCCGGCGGTGCAGCGTGCGCGGCGAAACGTGCAGCCGGCCGGCAACTTCGTCCAGCGACAGGCTGGCAGGCAGGGCGTCGCGCAGCAGGTCGCGCACGCGGAACACCATCTCGCGGTCGCGGCGGTACAGCATGGAGATCTTGCCCGGCGCGCCATCGAGGAAGTCGGCCAGCGCGGCCTCGTCGCGACGGATCGGCAGATCGAGCAGGTTGGCCTGGAAACTGGCGCTCAGCAGCGCGGCGCCGAAGCTGGAATGCTCGGTGTAGACCAGCGCGTAGTCGTCGGCGTGGGGCGGCCGGGCATAGGGGAAGCTCACCGCGTCCAGCGCCAGGCCGCGGCCGACGAACCAGCACGCCACGCCATGCAGCAGGCGCAGCAGCCACTCCAAGGCGAACACCCGCGCCGGGTCGTCGGCGTCGGCGGTCAGTGCGCGCGCCTCGGCGATCCTCAATTCGGCACGGAGAGTGTCCCGCCGGATCTCGACCTCGAGATCCGGCAGCACGATGCGCATGAAGCGCGCCGCGCGCGCCAGCGCTTCGGCCAGCGTGGGTGCGCCGAGCATGCCGCGGCACAGGAATTCGAAGCAGCCCGGCGGCATGCTGCGGCTGAAAAGGCCGAAACCCTCGTCCTGCAGCTCGGCCACCACCCGGTTGTACAGCGCTGCGTAGCGATCGACAGGCACGCGGCTGGCAGCGTCTGCAAGATCGATGCCGCTTGCGGCGAGGAGGAGGGCAGGGTCGCGCCCGGCGCGGCGCATGCCGGACAGCATGCCGGTGACGAAACCCATCGCGACCGTGGCGCGGCTGCGGTAGGCTCGCGGTGAAGCCTGGACGTTCGGGGTCGGGGAGCGGGGCATGGCGCGGGGCCTGGCGGTTGCGGCGAGCGAGTCGCCAATCTGCTTCAATATTCTGGCGGATTTTGCACGATCATCGTCCGTTGCAACAATGGCAATGCCGGCGGTCGGCTTCTAACATTCACGGATACACATCAACCGGTGGAGGAGTCCAACATGACCGACCTGAGCGTGGCGCACAAGCTGTCGCCGTACAAGCCGAAGAACAAGGTGCGTTTCGTCACCGCAGCGGCCCTGTTCGACGGCCATGACGCTTCGATCAACATCATGCGCCGCATCCTGCAATCCACCGGTGCAGAGGTCATTCATCTCGGTCACAACCGCTCGGTTGGCGAGATCGTCAACGCCGCGCTCCAGGAAGACGTGCAGGGCATCGCCATCACGTCCTACCAGGGCGGCCACGTCGAGTTCTTCAAGTACATGATCGACCTGCTGAAGGCCAACGGCGGCGACAAGATCAAGGTGTTCGGCGGCGGTGGCGGCGTGATCGTGCCGGCCGAGATCCGCGAACTGCACGACTACGGCGTGACCCACATCTTCTCGCCCGAGGACGGCGCCAAGATGGGCCTGCAGGGCATGATCAACAGCGTGGTCGAGCGCTGCGACCTCGACATCACCAAGGCCGCGCCGCAGAAGGCCGACGAGGTGCTGAAGGCGCTGGCCGCCGGCGACCGTCGCGCTCAGTTGCGTGACCTCTCCCGGATCATCACCGCGCTCGAGAACGGCGGCTACGGCGATGACGTCAAGAAGGCGCTGATCGACGCCGCCGCCAAGACCAAGGTGCCGACGCTCGGCATCACCGGCACCGGCGGCGCAGGCAAGTCCTCACTCACCGACGAGCTGGTGCGCCGCTTCCGTCTCGACCAGGACGACAAGCTCAAGCTCGCCATCGTGTCGATCGACCCCTCGCGCAAGCGCACCGGCGGCGCGCTGCTCGGCGACCGCATCCGCATGAACGCGATCGAGCACGACAACATCTACATGCGCTCGCTCGCCACCCGCGACACTGGCTCGGAGATCTCGGTGGCGTTGCCGGAAGTCATCGCCGCCTGCAAGCTGGCGGGCTTCGACCTGGTCATCGTCGAGACCTCGGGCATCGGCCAGGGCAACGCCGCCATCGTGCCCTTCGTCGATCTGTCGCTGTACGTGATGACGCCCGAGTTCGGCGCGGCGAGCCAGCTCGAGAAGATCGACATGCTCGACTTCGCGGACTTCGTCGCGATCAACAAGTTCGACCGCAAGGGCGCGCAGGACGCGCTGCGCGACGTGCGCAAGCAGTACCAGCGCAACCGCGAGCTGTTCAACCAGGCGACGGAAGAGATGCCGGTGTTCGGCACCATGGCGGCCCGCTTCAACGACGACGGCGTCACCGCGCTGTACCAGGCGATGCTGCCGGCGCTCGTCGGCAAGGGGTTGAAGGCGGCCAAGAACAAGCTGCCGGTGGTCAAGGTCAGGGCGTCGTCCGAAGGCCGCGCCATCGTTCCCGCCGATCGCACCCGCTACCTGGCCGAGATCGCCGACACCGTGCGCGGCTACCACAAGCACATCGAGCAGCAGGCGCGCGTCGCGCGCGAGCGCCAGTCGCTGAAGATCGCCAAGAGCCTGTTCGAGCAGTGCGGCAAGGACGCCGGCTCGTTCGCGGAAATGATCGACTGGAAGGACGGCGAGCTGACGCCGGCGGCGAAGAAGCTGCTCGACATGTGGCCGAAGACCAAGGAGCTCTACGCCGCCGACGAGTACGTGGTGAAGATCCGCGACAAGGAGATCCGCACCCAGCTCACCAGCACCTCGCTGTCGGGCAGCAAGATCCGCAAGGTGGCGCTGCCCAACTTCGAGGACGCGGGCGAGACGCTCAAGTTCCTGATGAAGGAGAACGTCCCCGGCTCCTTCCCCTACACCGCCGGCGTGTTCGCGTTCAAGCGCGAGGGCGAGGACCCGACCCGCATGTTCGCGGGCGAGGGCGACGCCTTCCGCACCAACCGCCGCTTCAAGAAGGTGTCCGAAGGCATGCCGGCGCACCGCCTGTCGACCGCCTTCGACTCGGTCACGCTGTACGGCTGCGACCCCGACCTGCGTCCGGACATCTACGGCAAGATCGGCAACTCGGGCGTGTCCATCGCAACGCTCGACGACATGAAGGTGCTGTACGACGGCTTCGACCTGTGCGCGCCCAGCACCTCGGTGTCGATGACGATCAACGGCCCGGCGCCGATCATCCTGGCCTTCTTCTTCAACACTGCGCTCGACCAGCAGATCGCCAGGTTCATGGCCGACAACGGCCGCGATCCGACCGAGGACGAGGTGCAGAAGATCAAGGAATGGACGCTGTCGACCGTGCGCGGCACGGTGCAGGCCGACATCCTGAAGGAAGACCAGGGCCAGAACACCTGCATCTTCAGCACCGAGTTCGCGCTGAAGATGATGGGCGACATCCAGGAATACTTCGTGCACCACAAGGTGCAGAACTTCTACTCGGTGTCGATCTCCGGCTACCACATTGCCGAGGCCGGAGCGAACCCGATCAGCCAGCTCGCCTTCACGCTGTCGAACGGCTTCACCTACGTCGAGTCGTACCTGGCACGCGGCATGCACATCGACGACTTCGCGCCCAACCTGAGCTTCTTCTTCAGCAACGGCATGGACCCGGAATATTCGGTGATCGGCCGTGTTGCCCGCCGCATCTGGGCGGTGGCGATGAAGAACAAGTACGGCGCCAACGAGCGCAGCCAGAAGCTGAAGTACCACGTGCAGACCTCGGGCCGCTCGCTGCACGCACAGGAGATGGACTTCAACGACATCCGCACCACGCTGCAGGCGCTCATCGCGATCTACGACAACTGCAACTCGCTGCACACCAACGCCTACGACGAGGCGATCACCACGCCGACGGAAGAAAGCGTGCGGCGCGCGATGGCGATCCAGCTCATCATCAACCGCGAGTGGGGCCTGGCGAAGAACGAGAACCCGAACCAGGGCGCCTTCATCATCGAGGAGCTCACCGACCTCGTCGAAGAGGCGGTGCTGAAGGAGTTCGAGGCCATCGCCAGCCGCGGCGGCGTGCTCGGCGCGATGGAGACCGGCTACCAGCGCGGCAAGATCCAGGAGGAGTCGCTCTACTACGAGCACAAGAAGCACGACGGCTCCTACCCGATCATCGGCGTCAATACCTTCCTCAACCCGAAGGGCCACGTCGATCAGGAGATCGAGCTGGCGCGCTCGACCGAGGAAGAGAAGCAGTCGCAGTTGAAGCGCCTGGCCGACTTCCACGCCCGTAACAAGGACGAGGCGCCGAAGTGGCTGGGCAAGCTGCAGCAGGCCGTCATCGACAACGCCAACGTGTTCGAGGTGCTGGTCGATGCGGTGCGCTACTGCTCGCTGGGGCAGATCACCGGCGCGCTGTACAAGGTCGGCGGGCAGTATCGGCGCAGCATGTAAGGGCGGCGGGGAATCCCGCATTCGGTGAACGACAAACGGCGCCGCGGCGCCGTTTGTCGTTCACCGAGAGGAGCGGCGGACGATCTACTTCGTCGCCCCGGCGGACAGCGCGTCGATCATCGCCCGCAGCGTGCGGATCTGCACGCCGTTCCTGGTCGCGTAGTCCTCGCCGGTGTAGCCCCACCAGTCCCAGCAGCCGTTCGGGTTGCGGAAGGGGATCGACACTGCCTGCGGATACAGCACGACGATGTGGTTGTTGTCGGCCCAGCGGTCATAGCCGGTGTTCTTGACGAACAGCGTGCCGTTGTAGAGGCCGCCGCCGGGGGGCGGGCGCAGCGGCAGGTAGCTCTGCCCCTGCTTGCAGCCATGCAGCGCGATGTGCACACGGCATGTCTCGCCCTTGGCACAGCTTTCCGGCACGTAGGCCCAGGCGGTGTTGTCCAGTCCCGTGAGCCAGCTGAACCAGCCGCCGCGGTCGGCCGGGATGTAGGCGCGCTGGTCGAATTCGATGAAGCGGCCGGCAGGCTTGCTGCCCGGCGGCTTCAGCGGGCCATAGATCCAGCTCAGCACCTGGCCTGCCGTGTCGTAGCCGCATTTGCCGATGTAGGGCTCCGTCTCCTTGTTGCAGGCGATGCCGAAGTCGGCGGTGGGCATGGTGTGCGCGGCATCGGCCAGCCGGATCGCCGACAGGTTGGACGCCGGCACACCGAGCGCGGCGTAGAAGGCGGACAACTGGTCGGCGATGACCGGTGGAACCAGTGTGTCCTTCGCCCCCGACACGGTCAGGATGCGGTCGCTGGCGACATCGCTGACCGGGTCGATCAGTCCCTTTTCCGCCATGGCCCTCGCGATTGCGGCCAGGCCTGGCGCATTCGCGCTGGTCGGCGTGACCTTGCACTGCACCGTCGGTTCGCCGGTGCATGAACACTGTGCGACTGCCCGCATCACGTCGCCCTGCGAGCAGTCGTAAGGCCCGCCGGCGATCACGCCGGCCCCCTTGATGATGGACGAATGCGCCACCTGGAACTGTACTGTCATGAAGCCACCGGACGAGATTCCCGACACCGAGGTCTGGCTGACGTCGATGTTCAGGGCCGGCAGTGGCGGGGCCGCCGTCGCCGGCAGCGACAGCGTGCCAGCGACGAGGCCGAGCGCCAGCAGGCGGCGCGAAAGGGGGAAGGCAGAAGCACGCATCGGATTCTCCAGGATGCCGGTTAACCAGCCTGCAATGCCAAAGGCGTACCGCTGCGGCCTCTGGCGCGAGCTGGACGGCTGGCGGGTTTGTCGCAACGCACATCAATGCAGCAGACAGATTCGGCTGATTCAATGTGCGATGCAGCATACCGGCATCATGCCTCAGTGCGAGGTCTGATGGAATCTCATGCACGTGAATGATCGCCGCGGTCCATGGCGTTCGATCCGCGGGCAGCGGGCGGTGCGGGGCGGGCTCAGTGAAGGAGCGCGAGCGCGGCGTCCTGGGTTGCAGGCTTACTGGGTCGGGAGGTTCTGCCCGGCGGCGCACGCCGCAAGGCCCCGCTTGTGGTATTCATCCTTGCCTGTCGCCAGGGAGTCGGCAATCGCCTTCACCTGCTCGAGGCAGGCTGTCATCTGCCGTGCCGCCTGGGCGGCGCCGAAGCCGTGCGCGAGTTGTTGCGCAGCGATGCCGGTGGAGAAGTAGTTGGCCGCCCGGCTTTCGACCTTCGTGCTCTGCGCGGTGTCGCCCATGCCGCGACCTTCGAAGATGCCGAACACCGACATCGAATCCCGGGTCTTCGCCGGCGCTCCGGCGCCGCCGTCGCCGAGGACGACGGTGAGTTTCTCGTCGCCAGCGCGGTTGTCCTCGCGCACCGCCACCGGCACGAGCGCGATGTCGTCCCGCTTGTAGCCGATCGACACGCTGACCGAAGGGTTGGCCGAGCCGCCGGTGGAAATGTCCAGGCCGCCGGTGGTCTTCGAGCCGTAGACCAGTGGCGCCATCGGCACCGTGTAGCAGGCCTGCAGCGTCAATGCGGCCAGCACTGCCGACAGCGGCCCCGGCAGGCGGCGGGTTGCGCTGCGGCTGCGTGTTGCGGAACGTGCATGCATCGTCTACTCCTTGCTTGGCTGGTCGGAGCCGAAATCGACGAAAAGACAGGATCGGGCGTCGTCCGGCGGGATGAATACCCCCTTCCACTGCAACCATCCCAGGGCGACGGTTCCCGGGACGGACGAGACCCCCAGGCTGGATACGGCGATCGAACTGGCGTGCGACTCGTCCACACTCAGCTTCAGGATGCCGAACTGGTGCTCGGTGCGCACCGAGCCCGCCGAATGGATGACCACCGTCGTGCATCCGCCAGCGGCCGTCGCGCACGCGCACAGCACGCATGCGCGCGTGGCAGCGAGCATGCGTGTCATGACCGGGCATCCACCCGCGTCCCGCGCCTTCGAAGGGATCATGAATTCACCATAGATACGGCCGCCGCCCATGTCCAATGCAGTGGTGCCGGCGGCCCGTGTCCGCTGGCGGCGGGGAGACCCTCTGCAGTCTCATGGGCTATTGTTCAAGGGCCACTGCGAGCGAGTTCAGCACATGTACGGACATGACGCATTGCGGTGAACAACATGCGCTGCCCATCGATCCACCCTGACTGCGAGGACTGTCATCTCATGAAACCCCTCTGCTTCGTCCTGATGCCCTTCGGCAGGAAGACCATTCCCGCCGGCCAGACGGTGGATTTCGATGCCGTCTATGCGAACCTGATCCAGCCCGCCATCGCCGCCGCCGGCATGGAGCCGCTGCGGGCGGACGAGGAGGCGGTGGGCGGCATGATCCACAAGCCGATGTACGAACGGCTGATCCTGTGCGACTACGCAGTGGCGGATCTGACCGGGGCCAATGCCAACGTCTTCTACGAGCTCGGCCTGCGCCACGGCGTGCGGCCGGCGACCACGGTGATGCTGTTCGGCGAGAAGGGGCCGCTGCCCTTCGACGTGGCGCCGCTGCGCACGGTGCGCTACACGTTGGGTGCCGATGGCAAGCCGGCTGACGCCGCAGCCGGTGTCGCCAGCGTGACCCGTTTCCTCGATGAAGCGCGGCGCACCCAGGACGAGCCGCCCAAGGACAGCCCGGTGTTCCAGCTCGTCGAAGGCTATGTGGCGCCCGACATCGCGCGGTTGAAGACCGACGTCTTCCGCGAACAGGCGCAGTACGCCGCCGATGCGCGCAGCCGGCTGGCGGCCGCGCGTCGTGGCGGCAAGGACGCGGTGAAGGCGGCGGCAGCCGAGCTGGGAGACCTGTCCGCGGCCGAGTCGGGCGTTATGATCGACCTGCTGCTGTCCTATCGCGCGGTGAGCGACTGGCAGGGCATGGTCGATCTGGTGGCGGGCATGAGCAAGCCGCTCGCGCGCAGCACGCTGGTGCAGGAGCAGTACGGCTTCGCGCTGAACCGCCTCGGCCGGCGCGACGAGGCCGAAGCGGTGCTGCTGGAGCTGATCGCCACGCGCGGGCCGAGCAGCGAGACCAACGGTCTGCTCGGCCGGGTCTACAAGGACCGCTGGGATGCCGAGCGCAAGGGCGGCAACGCCTTCGCCGCCAGGGGATGGCTGAGGAAGTCCATCGACACCTATCTGCAGGGCTTCGAGGCCGACTGGCGCGATGCCTTTCCGGGTATCAACGCGGTGACGCTGATGGAGCTTGCCAGTCCGCCCGACCCGCGCCGGCTCGAACTGCTGCCGGTGGTGACCTATGCGGTGAGGCGCCGGCTGGCGAAGGGCACGCCCGACTACTGGGACCATGCCACGCTGCTCGAGCTGGGCGTGCTGGCCAAGGACGAGGCCGCCGCCAGCGAGGCCACGGCCAACGCGCTGGCCGCGGTGCGCGAGAATTGGGAGGCGGAGACCACCGCGCGCAACCTCGGCCTGATCCGCGAGGCGAGGGCGGCCAACGGCGAGGTGGTGGGCTGGGCCGACGACATCGAGCAGGCGCTGCTGGCGCGGGCGAAGGCTTGAAGCCGGCGTGCGCCGGGCCGGGGATGTGCGCCGCGCCTCAGGCGCGCGGCAGCAGGGCCAGCGCCGCCTCGATCTGCCGCGAGGCGCGATGCAGCGCCGGCAGGTAGCGCTCGGCGGCTGCGGCGTGGGAGATCGCGCGGCTGAGGTAGATCACGTTGAGGGTGGCAAGCACCTTGTTGTCCTCGAATACCGGCACCGCGATCGCGCCGATCTTGCGCTCGGCTGCCCAGTCGCCCTCGTTGGAGCTGTAGCCGCGGGCGCGCGTCTGCTCCACGAGGTTGTCGATGAAGCGCCGGTCGGCGGCGAGCTTGCCCTGCACCGGGTCTTCGCGCAGCAGCGCGAGCAGGGCCTCGCGCTCCTCGTCGGCGCAGTAGCTGAAATAGGCGCGACCGGCGGCGGTGATCAGCATCGGCAGGTGCTCGCCGACCATCGCCGGATTGAACGACAGCGCGCTGAAGCGGTGCGTCGATTCGCGGATCAGCATCGCGCCGCCGTCGGGCGTGCACAGGTCCGACGGCCAGCGCACCTGCTGCAGCAGATCGCCCAGCACCGGCCCGGCGACCGACGACACGCGCTCGTCGTCGGTGAAGCCTTCTGACAGCGAGCGCACCTTCAGTGCCAGCACGTAGCGGTCGTCCGATTCGCTGCGCCGCACATAGCCTTCCTCGATCAGCGTCTCCAGCAGCCGCCGCACCGTGGTGCGGTGCAGGCCGGTTTCTGCCGCAAGCTGGGTCAGCGAGGCGCGGCCCTTGTCGTGCCTGTTCAACGCGCGCAGCAAGTCCAGGCCGCGGACCAGGCTGCGAACGGTACTGTAGTCGGCGTCGGTGCGTGGGCGCATGGTTTATGAAAAGCCTTTTAAAACAGCATTGTGCATGCTGTGGACGCAGACGCAAGTCTTGTTGAGCGAGATGGTGGGTATTCCTAGAATTTGCTCCAGATCAAAAATACATTCATCAACCAATTCAATAAACCAGTCTGCGCAGGCGGATCGACGCCCGAGACCGACGCGCAGGTCGATGAGGAGACCCCCATGAGTGAAGCCCGTCAATTCGATGCCGACGTGATCGTTGTCGGAGCCGGCCCCGTTGGCCTCAGCCTGGCCAACATGCTCGGCATGCATGGCGTCAAGGCGCTGCTGCTCGAGCGCGGTGAAGAGCTGATCGACTACCCGCGCGCCGTCGGCATGGACGACGAGTGCCTGCGCGCGCTGCAGGGCTTCGGCATGGCCGACGCGGTGCAGGAGCACCTGACGCCCTACCACTGGATGCGCTTCGTCACCAGGACCGGGCGCTGCTTCGCCTCCATCGAGCCGCGCACCGACGAATTCGGCTGGTCGCGCCGCAACGCCTTCAACCAGCCGCTGGTGGACCGCGTGCTGCTGGACGGCCTGAAGCGCTTCCCCAACGTGGAAGTGCGCATGGGCAGCGACGTCATGCGCTTCGAGCAGGATGCCGACGGCGTGACGCTCGACATCAAGCGCACCGACGGTTCGGTCTGCACGCTGCGCACGCGCTGGCTGGTGGGCAGCGACGGCGGCCGCAGCCCGATCCGCACCGCGCTGAACGTCGGTTTCGGAGGCTTCACCGACACCTCGAAGTGGCTGGTGGTGGACGTGCGCAACGACCCGCTCGGCGTCCCCAACATCTACATGCACTGCGATCCGTCGCGCCCCTACGTGTCGGTCGCGCTGCCGGATTCGATCCGCCGCTTCGAGTTCATGATCTTCGAGAACGAATCCGAAGAGGAAATGACCCAGCCGCACAACATGGCGATGCTGATGGCCAAGGTGCTGCCCCCGGGCGTCGATGCGAACAGCATCGACTACATCCGCAAGCGCGTGTATACGCACAACGCCCGCATCGCCGATCGCTGGAAGGTGGGCCGGGTGATGCTGGCGGGCGACGCCGCGCACATCATGCCGGTGTGGCAGGGCCAGGGTTACAACACCGGCATGCGCGACGCCGCCAACCTGGGCTGGAAGCTGGCCTATGTGGTGAAGGGCATCGCCTCCGAGAAGCTGCTCGACACCTACCAGCTCGAGCGTCCGCCTCACGCCAAGGCGATGATCGATCTGTCGGTGACCGCCGGCCGCATCTTCTCGCCGCGCAGCCCCTGGGTGGCATCGGCGCGCGACTTCGCCACCTGGGCGCTGAACCTGATCCCGCCGGCCAAGCGCTACTTCACCGAGATGCGCTTCAAGCCGATGCCCAAATACGAGACCGGTCTCGTCGTGCGCGAGTCCGAAGTCAATGTGGAAGCCTCGGTCGGCCAGCTCGTATGCCAGATCCTGAAGAAGACGCCGCTTGCGCGCTTCGTTCCGGCGCCTCGCAAGAAGGACAAGTCGCCCGTCGGCAAGCTCTTCATCCAGCCCAGGGTGCGCACCCGCGCCGGCGAGGTGAAGCTGCTCGACGACGTGCTGGGCAGCGGCTTCGCGCTGGTGTGCTGGGGCGTGGATCCGAGCTTCTGGCTCAATCCGAAGAGCCGCGAAATCCTCGCCGCGCTCGGCGCGCCGATCATCACCGTCAAGCCGGTGGTGCAGATGAACCGCGACAAGGACATCGGGCCCGACGCCATCGTCGTCGGCGACGAGCAGATGCGCCTCAAGGAGTGGTTCGGCAGCTACGACGGCGCAGTGGCGGTGATCCGCCCCGACCGCTTCGTCGCCGGCCTGGCCTACCCGTCCAAGATCAACGAACTGCTGGCCCAGGTGGCCGACAAGATGGGCCTCAACGTGACCAAGGGAGCCGCGTGATGCAGGCCCTGCTGCAGTGCCTGTCGCATACGCCGCTGAAGGGCTACTACGACCCCGACGCCGCCGTGGTGCGGGAAGTGGCCGGCATGGTGGCAAAGCTGCGCGGCGAGGTCGAGGCCTTCGATCCGCAGGTCATCTACGTCTTCTGGCCGGATCACCTGAACGGCTTCTTCCTCGACACCATGCCGCAGTTCTGCATCGGCATGGCGGCGGAGTCGGTGGGTGATTACCAGACGAGCGCCGGCCCGCTGAACGTGCCGCGCGAACTGGCCGAGGCCTGCGCCAACGCGGTGGTGGAAGCCGACGTCGACCTCGGCTTTTCCTACCGCATGCAGGTGGATCACGGCTGCGCCCAGCCGCTGGAGGAGCTGACCGGCGCGCTGGCGCGCTATCCGGTGGTGCCGATCTTCATCAATTCGGTGGCGCCACCGGTGGTGAAGATGCGTCGCGCCCGTCTCCTGGGCGAGGCGGTCGGCCGCTTCGCCCGCGCGCGCGGCGAACGTGCGCTGTTCATCGGCTCGGGTGGACTGTCGCACAACCCGCCGGTGCCGCAGATGGCCACCGCCACCGATCCGGACGTGATCGAACGCCTGATCAGCAACCGCAACCCGTCGAAGGACGCGCGCGATGCTCGCCAGGCGCGCACCATCGCAGCGGCCGAGGCCTTCACCGCCGGCACCAGCACGCTGCATCCGCTCAACGCCGAGTGGGATCGTCGCCTGATGGCGCAACTGGCCGCACGCGACTGGGCGGCGATCGACGCCTACCGCAACGCGGACATCACCGCCGATGCCGGCGGTTCCGCGCATGAGGCCAAGACCTGGGTGGCGGCAGCGGCGGCGATGGATGCCGCCTGCGCCGGCGCCTGGCAGGCCGAAGAACGCTACTACCGGGAAATTCCCGAATGGATTGCCGGCTTTGGTGCGCTCACCGGCCGGTCCGCATGAAAAGCAAGCCCCAGCAGCACGCCACATACCCATAAGACGCAGTCCGAGAGACAGGAGATGACCATGACCACACGCATCAAGACCCTCGCCGCACTCACCTTTGCCCTGGCCGCCGGCCAGGCCGCCGCCGACATCAACGTCGGCGTGGTGTTCTCGCTCACCGGTCCCGCCGCCTCGCTCGGCGCCGAGACGAAGAAGGCCATCGATCTGCTGCCCACCACGCTGGGCAATGAGAAGATCAACTACATCGTGCTCGATGACGCCACGGATCCGACCAACGCGGTGAAGAACGCACGCAAGCTGATCGGCGAGAGCAAGGTCGACGCCATCATCGGCCCCAACCTGATCACCAACGGGCTGGCGATGGCCGACGTGGTCAACGAGGAAAAGGTGCCGATGCTGTCGATCGCGCCGGTCGACGTTGCGCCCGAGAAGCGTCAGTGGGTGTTCCGCGTCGAGCCCTCGGCGGAGGTGATGGTCGGCCGCGTGGTCGAGGACATGAAGGCCAAGGGCGTGAAGTCCGTCGGCTTCATCGGCTTCTCCGACTCCTGGGGCGAACTGTTGCTGAAGGCGCTGACCAGGACCACCGAGGCCGCCGGCATCAAGATCGTCGCTACCGAGCGCTACGCCCGTACCGACACCTCCGTCACCGGCCAGGCACTGAAGGTGCTGGCAGCCAAGCCCGACGCGGTCTTCGTCGGCGGCTCCGGCACGCCGGCGGCGTTGCCGCAGACCACACTGCGCGAGCGGGGCTTCAAGGGCCCGATCTACCAGTCGCACGCGGTGGCCAACAGGGAGTTCCTGCGCGTCGGCGGCAAGGCCGTTGACGGCGCCCGCCTGCCGGTGGCCCCGGTGCTGGTGGCCGAGCAACTGGCTGACAGCCACCCGAACAAGAAGGCGGGCGTCGCCTTCCTGCAGAAGCTCGAAGGCAAGCTCGGCCCGGATTCGCGCTCGACCTTCGCCGGTGCGTCGTGGGACGCCTGGCTGCTGCTCGAGAACGCGATGACCACCGCGCTGAAATCTGCCAAGCCCGGCACCCCGGCCTTCCGCGATGGCGTGCGTGCCGCGCTGGAAAAGACCTCCGGCCTCGTCGGCGCCAACGGTACCTACACGATGAGCGCCACCGACCACGGCGGCTATGACCCGAAGGCGGTCGTGCTCATCGAAGTCGCCAACGGCAAGTGGCAACTGGTCAAGTAAGGCAACCGGCCCAGTGACGCAGACGACCGCGTGACCCAGGGCGTGGCCGCTTGCCGGCCCGCCTGACGCTGGCCTCGCGAGGGAGCACGCTCCCTCGCGAGGCGTCGTCACGCCGGGCTCGCGTTCGACGGAGGAGACAAATGGATTCAACGATAGCAATGATGCTGGCGCAGGACGGCCTGACCAACGGCGCGATCTACGCGCTCTTGGCGCTGGCGCTGGTGCTGGTGTTCGCGGAGACGCGGGTGATCTGCATCCAGCAGGGCGAGTTCGTGGCCTATGGGGCGCTGAGGCTGGCGATGATGCAATCGGGAGCTGTGACGGCGACGGAGTGGCTG
>JAFEFC010000025.1 GCA_018240785.1 Pseudomonadota bacterium
AGCTATTTGATTGCCGAGTTAATATCCAGCAGCCTTTCGACCCAGTCGATGCCCAGGTCAGCCGCCAGCATGCACATCGTTCCCTTCCTGTCCCTCGCCTGTCCGCTCGACGGCGCGCCCCTGCAGCGCAGCGCTGGGGCGTGGCGCTGCCCGTCCGGGCACAGCTTCGACATCGCGCGCGAAGGCCACACTCATCTGCTGCCGGTGCAGAACAAGCGCTCGCGCGATCCGGGCGACAGCAAGGAGATGGTCGCGGCGCGGCGGCGCTTCCTCAATGCGGGTTGCTACCAGCCGATCGCCGCGGCGGTGGCGCGCACCGTGCTGCAGCACCTGCCCGCTGGCACCGAGGCGGCCTGCCTGGATGCCGGCTGCGGCGAGGGCTTTTACCTGCGCCAGCTCGCCGGCGCGGCGGCGTCCGCCGGCGAGGGCACGCTGGCGCTGCTCGGGCTCGACATCTCGAAGTGGGCGGTGCTGTCGGCGGCGAAGCAGTTCCGCGACATCGGCTGGGTGGTGGGCAGCAATGCCAACCTGCCGGTGTTGCCGGCGACGCTGGACTGTGTGCTGTGCATGTTCGGCTTTCCCGTCCATGCCGAATTCGCCCGCGTGCTGAAGCCGGGCGGGCTGCTGCTGCAGGTCGATGCCGCGGCGGACCATCTGCGCGAGCTGCGCGAGATCATCTACCCGGCACTGAAGCCGGAGCGCCCTGCCGTGGATGGGCCGCCGCCGGCGGGGTTCGAGCGCCTTCCGTGCGAAACCCTGCGTTTTCCGCTGCACCTCGCCGATCAGGGGCAGATCGCCGACCTGCTGGCGATGACGCCACACCTGCATCGTGCCACCGCCGAAGGCCGTGCGCGGGCCGCGGCGCTGAGCTCGCTGGACGTGACGGTGGAGGTGCGGCTGGGTGGGTTCGTGCGGACGGCTGCCGATGAATAGGTTTATCGAATTACGGACATGTTATTAATCAATTGGAGCTATTGATTGCGGCGGCCTAAGATGGATCTCGTCTTCTCACCACACGCAAACACAGGAGCGCATCGAATGGCGATCATCAACAGCACCGTCAAGCCCTTCCAGGCCACCGCCTTCCACGAAGGCAAGTTCATCCCCGTGTCCGACGAGACCATCAAGGGCAAGTGGTCGGTGTTCTTCTTCTACCCGGCCGACTTCACCTTCGTGTGCCCGACCGAACTGGGCGACATGGCCGATCTGTACGCCGACTACAAGGCGCTGGGCGTCGAGGTGTATTCGGTGTCCACCGATACCCACTTCACCCACAAGGCCTGGCACGATGCCTCGGACACGATCAAGAAGATCCGCTACCCGATGATCGGCGACCCGACCCATGCCATCAGCCGCAACTTCGACGTGCTGATCGAGGAGGAAGGCGTGGCGCTGCGTGGCACCTTCGTCGTCGATCCTGAAGGCAGGATCAAGGTTGCCGAGATCCACGACCTGGGCATCGGCCGCGACGCCGCCGAACTGCTGCGCAAGGTCAAGGCCGCGCAGTACATCGCGGCGCATCCTGGCGAAGTGTGCCCGGCGAAATGGACCGAAGGCGCCGAGACGCTGAAGCCGTCGCTGGATCTGGTCGGCAAGATCTGATCACCGGCAGGTAACGCTGCACCTCCACCCGCGCGGGTGGAATCCAGCGTCAAGCGCACCCGCTCCGGGCGCGCTTGGCGATGAATTTCCCGGCATCCACTTGAGGAGAACGCCATGCTCGACGCCAACATCAAGACCCAACTGAAAGCCTACCTGGAGAAGGTCACGCAGCCGATCGAGATCGTCGCGTCGCTGGACGAGGGCGAGAAGTCGCGTGAAATGCAGGCCCTGCTCACCGACATCGTCGGCCTCACCGACAAGATCACGCTCGTCGAGCGCCGCGACGACGGCGAGCGCAAGCCCTCGTTCTCGGTCAGCCGCAAGGGCGCCGACATGGGCATCCGCTTCGCCGGCCTGCCGATGGGCCACGAATTCACCTCGCTGATCCTCGCGCTGCTGCAGGCCGGCGGCCATCCGCCCAAGGCCGAGGCGGACGTGATCGAGCAGATCCGCAACCTCGAAGGCGAATTCCGCTTCGAGACCTACATCTCGCTGTCCTGCCACAACTGCCCGGAAGTGGTGCAGGCGCTCAACCTGATGGCGGTGATCAACCCCAACGTGCGCCACACGATGATCGACGGCGCGCTGTTCCAGGAAGAAGTCGACGCCCGCAAGATCATGGCCGTGCCCACCCTCTTCCTGAACGGCGAGCCTTTCGGCCAGGGCCGCATGGAGCTGGGCGAGATCCTGGCGAAGATCGACACCGGCGCCGCGGCGCGCGACGCGAAGAAGCTCTCGGCCAAGGACCCGTTCGACGTGCTCATCGTCGGTGGCGGCCCGGCCGGCGCGGCGGCGGCGATCTACGCCGCGCGCAAGGGCATCCGCACCGGCATCGTCGCCGAGCGCTTTGGCGGCCAGGTGATGGACACGCTGGGCATCGAGAACTTCATCTCGGTGAAGGCGACCGAAGGCCCGAAGCTGGTGATGGCGCTGGAAGATCACGTCAAGCAGTACGAAGTCGACGTGATGAACCTGCAGCGCGCCGCCAAGGTCGTGCCCGGCAGCGAAGACGGCAGCCAGTTTGCCGAAGTGCAGCTCGAGAACGGCGCCGCGCTCAAGGCGAAGACGGTGATCGTCGCCACCGGCGCACGTTGGCGCGAGATGAACGTGCCCGGCGAGCAGGAATTCCGCGGCAAGGGCGTGGCCTACTGCCCGCACTGCGACGGCCCGCTGTTCAAGGGCAAGCGCGTGGCGGTGATCGGCGGCGGCAACTCGGGGGTGGAAGCGGCGATCGACCTCGCCGGCCTCGTCGCCCACGTCACGCTGCTCGAATTCGCCGACGAGCTGCGCGCCGACGCGGTGCTGCAGCGCAAGCTCTACAGCCTGCCCAACGTCACCGTGATCAAGAGCGCGCAGACCACCGAGGTGACCGGCACGGACAAGGTCAACGGCCTGGCGTACAAGGACCGCAAGACGGACGAGGTGCACCGCCTCGAGCTCGAAGGCATCTTCGTGCAGATCGGCCTGCTGCCCAACACCGACTTCCTCAAGGGCACGCTGGAGCTGACCCGCTTTGGCGAGATCATCGTCGATGCGAAGGGCCAGACTTCGGTGGCAGGCGTGTTCGCCGCGGGCGACTGCACCACGGTGCCGTACAAGCAGATCATCATCGCCATGGGCGAGGGCTCGAAGGCGGCGCTGTCGGCCTTCGACCACCTGATCCGCACGTCGGCGCCGGCCTGAGCCGGCTAGAGGGGCGGCTGTCGCCGTCCCCTGTAGGAGCGGGCCTGACCGCGACCCCGAGGGCATCGATCGCGGTCAAGCCCGCTCCTACAGCAAGGCTCCGGGCGCGTCCCGCGTCGCGGCGGCTGCCAGGCTAGAGTTCGTCCAGACGCGCGCGCAGGCTTGCCGCCTGCGCGCGCGTCGCTTCTTGCGTCGCCGCGTCCATCTTCGCCAGCTGGCGGTAAACCATGCCCAGGCGCTGGTTGCCTTGCAGCCGAGCGCCGTGGCGGGCGAAGAAGTCCCAGTACAGCGCGTTGAACGGGCAGGCGCGCGCGCCGGTGCGTGCCTTGCGGTCGTAGTGACAGCCCTTGCAGTAGTCGCTCATGCGGTCGATGTAGGCGGCGCTCGACACATAAGGCTTGGTGGCGAGCAGGCCGCCGTCGGCGTGCTGGCTCATGCCCAGCGTGTTGGGCAGCTCCAGCCACTCGAAGGCGTCGATGTAGACGCCCAGGTACCAGCGGTGCACCGCCTGCGGCGACAGGCCGGCGAGCAGCGCGAAGTTGCCGATCACCATCAGACGCTGGATGTGGTGCGCGTAGGCGTGCTGCAGCGACTGGCCGATCGCGTGGGCGAGGCAGCGCATGCGCGTCTGCCCGGTCCAGAACCAGGCCGGCAGCGGCGCGTCGTGGCCCAGGGCGTTGTGTTCGACATAGCCGGGCATGTGCGCCCAATACACGCCGCGCACGTATTCGCGCCAGCCCAGGATCTGGCGGATGAAGCCTTCGGCTGCGGCCAGCGGCACGCGGCCGTCGCGCCAGGCGGCTTCCGCCTTCGCCACCACCTCGCGCGGGTTCAGCATCTTGACGTTGAGCGCGAAGGACAGCAGCGAATGGAACAACCGCGTGCTGCGCAGGCTCATCGCGTCCTGGAAGTCGCCGAAGTGCGGCAAGACTTCGTCGATGAAGGCGTCGAGCTGGGCCAGCGCCTCGTTGCGGTTCAGCGGCCAGGCCAGGCGGTCGGCATCGGGTTCTCCGAAGCTCTGCACGCCGGCGGCGACGATGGTCTGCCACAGCGCCGAATGGTCGTGGCGGACCCGCGGGTCGGCGGGCACGCAGGGGATGCCCGGCCAGGGTTTGCGGTTGTCGTGGTCGAAGTTCCACTGCCCGCCGGCCGGCTTGCCGGCTGCATCCATCAGCACGCCGTGGCGCCGGCGCATGTGACGGTAGAAGTGCTCCATCAGCCACTGCTTGCGGTCTTCGAACAGCGCCGCAGCCTCGTCGCGCGCGGTGTAGAAGTGTTCGCTGTCGACCGCCTGCGCCGGGATCGCGAGCTGGCGCGCGTAGTCGACGAGTTGCGCGTCCAGCCGCCACTCGTCGGGCGACTGCCATTCGAAGGCGGTGGCGCGGCAGGCAGCGATCGCCGCGTCGAGGTTGGCGGGCAGCGACTGGCGGTTTTCCGCGTCGTCGATGGCGAGGTAATGCACGCGATGGCCGGCTTCGCGCAACTGCCGCGCGAAGTCGCGCATGGCGGCGAAGATGGCGAGGATCTTCTGCGCGTGGTGCAGCACGTAGTCGGTTTCCTGGCGCACTTCCATCATCAGGTAGACGACGTCATCGCGCCGGCTGTCGAACCAGGAATGGCGCGGATCGAGCTGGTCGCCGAGGATCAGCCGCAGGCAAGTGCTCATGCGGGGCTTCTCGATGTGCGGCGGCAGCGCTCCGAGCACCACTTCACCTGCTCCCAGTCGCGCGCCCATTTCTTGCGCCAGGCGAAGGGGCGCCCGCAGTGGGCGCAGGTCCTGGTCGGCAGGTCGGCTTTGCGGCGCATGCCCATTCACCACTCCAGGCTGAGCTGACGGTCGGCGCCCGCGCGGCGCGGGCGCCGCGGCTCCGGGCGCTTGCGCGAGCCGTGTTTCTTGACGATCGCCGCCTTCGCTGCGCGCACTTCGGGCTGGGCACGCAGCGCATGCACGCGGGCCTTGGCGGCGCGGGTGGCGGCTTCCAGGTCGACGAGCGGCGCGGCGATGTCCTCGCCCACGCGCACGCCGCAGCGCTGCTGGAGGTCGGCCGGCATGCGCCAGGGCTCGAACAGCCAGGCATCGGGCACGCGGCGCATCGCCGGCAACCATTGGCGCACGAAGCGGCCTTGCGGGTCGTGGTCGCGCGCCTGCTTCACCGGGTTATAGACGCGGGTGGTGTTGATGCCGGTGGTGCCGGACTGCATCTGCATCTGGCTCCAGTGGATGCCCGGCTCGTAGTCGAGGAACTGGCGCGCCAGCCATTCGCCGACCGGGCGCCAGTGCAGCCACAGCGGATAGGTCGCCACCGACACGAGCATCGCGCGCATGCGGAAGTTCAGCCAGCCGGTGTCGCGCAGCATCGCCACGCAGGCGTCGACCAGCGGCCAACCGCTGCGTCCGGCCACCAGCGCGTCGAAATGCGCCGGGTTCCAGTCCGGCTCGCGCAGGCCGTCGTAGCCACGGTGCAGGTTGCGGAACTCCAGCTCCGGCTCGCTCTCCAGCTTCTGGATGAAATGGCAATGCCAGTACAGGCGGCTGAGGAAGGCGTTGAGCCCGTTGCGGCGGCGCTCGCTCGCCGGCGGCAGGGTGGCGAGCTCGGCGCGCGTGGCCTGCACCACCTCGCGCAGGCTCAGGCAACCCCAGGCCAGGTAGGGCGACAGCCGTGAGCAGGCGCTGGGCGCCGACAGCGGCGACGAGATGCCGCCGCGGTACTGGCCGCTGCGTTCGGACAGGAAGCTGTGCAGCACGTCGAGCGCTGTGCTGCGCCCGCCGCGCTGCCGACGCGGCGGATCGTCGTCGAGCAGGCCCAGTCCGGCCGCGTCGGGCGGCGGCGGTTCGGTCCAGGGCAGCGCGGCGAAATCGATGTGCGCAGGCAGCGCATGGGGCGCGGCAGCGACATACGCTTCCCAGCGCCCCTGCCAGGTGTCGCGGTCGCGCAGGCGGCGCACGACGCCGAACTGCGGGTATTCATGCCAGGCGACGCCATGGGCGCGGCACCACGCGCCCACCGCACGGTCGCGCGCGAAACTGGCGCCGTTGCCGGTTTCCTCGTGCGAATGCAGCGCATCGAAAGGCGCCAGGGCGTGCAGGCGATCGAGCACCGCGACCGCCTCGCCGGTGACGACGTGCAGCCGCCCGCCTTGCTGGCGCAGCGCGACGTAGACCTCGCGCAGGCTCTCGATCACGAAGCGGTAGTGCTGGCTGGCCGCGTCCGGCTGCGCCCACAGGCCGGGCTCGACGATGTACAGGCACAGCACCGGCCCGCGCGCGGCGGCCTGCGCGAGCGCGGCGTGGTCGTGCAGGCGCAGGTCGCGCTTGAACCAGACGACTTGGTAGCTCATGTCCGATCGACGAGGGAGGCGGCGTGGCGGGGCACAAGGAGATCCCCTTCGATCGGATGATAGCCTGTCCGACCCTATTTGTCCTGGACAAATAGGGTCATTGGAGCGCTACGTCAGCGCGTGACCCAGCCGCCGCACATCGGGAACACCTGGCCGACGAAGCAGTCCGCCGCCGCGCTGCTCAGGTAGGCGGCGAAAGCGGCGTCCTCGCGCGCGCTGACCAGGCGGCCGAGCGGCACCTCGCGCTGCAGGCGCTCCTGGAAGCGCGGGTTGGCCTGCACCTCGGGCGGGAAGTAGGTGGGGTTGTCGACGAAGTTCTGCGCGATCGCATTGACCTGGACATTGTTCGGCGCCATCTCCACCCCGAGTGCCTGCACATAGGCGAGTTGCGCGCCGCGCGCGGCGCTGTAGGTGGAGGCGCGCTTCATGCCGCGCAGTGCCGACGCGCTGCCCATCAACACGATCTTGCCGGCACGGCGCGCCACCATCTGCGGCAGCACCGCGCGGCACAACCGTGGCAGCGGCTCGACGAGGCAGCCGAACACCGCGGCCCATTCATCGTCGGTGACGTCCACCGCCGGCGTGCTGGGCGCTGGCAGCGCGAGATTGGCCACGAGGACATCGACCACGCCGCAGCGCGCCACCATCGCCGCCGGTGCGTCGGGTTCGCGCAGCGACTCCGTGCTGGCGATGACTTCGGCGCCCTGTTCGGCAAACACGTCGCACAGCACCGGGCCCATGAAGGCGTCGGCCTGGGTGATCAGCACACGTCTTCCGGCGAGCGGGGCAGCGGTCATGATCGTCTCCTCAGTTCCAGCGCATGGGGACGGGCTCGTGCTGCACGTGGAGCGCGGCAATGGCCCGGTTCGGATAGTCGGTGATGATGCCGGTGATGCCGGCGGCTGCCAGCGCCGTCATGCGGTGCGCGTCGTTGCAGGTCCAGGCGAAGACCATGCGGCCGGCGGCGGCGAGTCCGGCGATGTCGGCGCGGCTGGCGGAGTCCAGCGTGCCGCGCAATGAGCCGAAGCCGAGCGAATCCACCTCGCCATGACAGCCGGGGTGATATGCGTCGGCATCGAGCAGGGCGAGGTAATCATTGATGCGTGCGAGGCGCCCGCCGCTCAGCACGCCGGTGGCGATCCCGACATCCAGCCGGCGCACTTCGACGAGCTGGGCGTGGTCGAAGGACGACACCAGCACGCTGCGCTGCAGGCCGGCGGCGCGCACGTCCGCCACCACGCGCGCGGCGATGCCTTCATACAGACGCGGGATGGACTTGATCTCGATGTTCAGCAGCATGTCGCGCTCCGCCGCCCAGGCCAGCAGCTCGCGCAGCGTGGGGATGCGGATGGCACCGCTGCAAAAACGCTCGCGCTCGGCAAGCGGCACGTGCGCGGCGAGTTCGGTGTCGGTCAGCTCGCGCAGGAAGGGTTGGCGCTGCGCCGCGGGCAAGTCCAGTTCGCGCACGTACCAGCTCCCGGCGTCGAGCTCGCGCAGCTCCTCCGCGCCGAAGTCCGAGATGAATTCCCCGGCGAAAAGCGGGAACTCGGAGGCGACGTCGGTGCAGCGTGCGAGGCGGTCGTCGTGATGCACGACCACGATGCCGTCGCGTGACAGGTGTACGTCGAGTTCCACCATGTCGCAGCCGAGCGCGGCCGCCTTGTCGAAGGCGGCCAGCGTGTTCTCCGGCGCGAAGGCGCGCGCACCGCGATGGCCGACGACGAGCGGGCGCCCGACGGGCAGCGGACGGCCGGAAGGGAACTGCAGGCGACGGGGCTGCGGCATGCCGTTCTCCCGCGGGGGTTTCAGGTGGTTTCTGCGGTGATTCTATCGGGCGCGACGGCAAAGACCTACCTGCATGCAGCGGCAGGGGACTGCGCTGCAAGCTCGCTGACCGCGATCCAGTGTGGCCACGCGAGCGCAGCGTGCCCAGTCAGCGCTGCACGCCCTGTGCCCGCAGCCATTCCAGCACCCCCTGCCCGGCGGCGCGGCCGGTGGCGAAGCAGGCGGTGAGCAGGTAGCCGCCGGTGGGGGCTTCCCAGTCCAGCATCTCGCCGGCGACGAACACGCCGGGCAGCGCGCGCAGCATCAGGTGGTTGTCGAGCTCATCGAAGACCACGCCGCCCGCGCTGCTGATCGCCTCGTCCAGCGGCCGCGGCGCGACCAGGCGCAAGGGCAGCGCCTTGATGCCGGCGGCGAGCCGTGCCGGATCGGCGAAATCCGCGGCCGGCAGGCATTCGCGCAGCAGCGCCGCCTTCAAGCCCTTGATGCCGGCCTGGCCCTGCAGGTGGCTGGCCATCGAGCGGCTGCCGCGCGGGCGCGCGAGATCGGCTGATAGGCGCTCCAGGCTGCGGCCGGGCGCGAGGTCGAGCTGCAGTACCGCCTCGCCATGCGCGGCGATGGTGTCGCGCAGCGGCGCCGACAGCGCGTAGATCAGGCCGCCCTCGATGCCGGTGGCGGAGATCAGGCACTCGCCGGCGCGCTCGACGGTCTGGCCGTTGGCGTCGGTGAAGCGGCCAATGACCGACTTCAGCGGCTCGCCGAGGTGGCGCGCCAGCAGATGCTCGCTCCAGCCAATGCCGTCCGCTCCCCCCGCGGCGACGTCGAAGCCGCAGTTGGCCGGCACCAGTTCCGCGACCCGGATGCCGCGCTGGCGCAGCGTCGGCACCCAGGCGCCGTCGGAGCCGAGCTTTGCCCAACTGCCGCCGCCCAGCGCCAGCACCACCGCATCCGCGCTGGCGAGGCGCTCGCCATCCGGCGTGGCGAAGCGCAAGGTGGCCGGCGCGCGTGCGACGGCGTCATCCGGGTCCCGCCAGCCCAGCCAGCGATGGCGCACCGCGAAATGCACGCCGGCGACGCGCAGCCGGGCGAGCCAGGCGCGCAGCAGCGGCGCGGCCTTCATTTCCTGCGGAAACACGCGCCCCGAGCTGCCGACGAAAGTGGCGACGCCCAGCCCGTGCGCCCAGGCGCGCAGCGCGTCGGCATCGAAGGCGGCGATCATCGGCTCCAGCACCGCGCGGCGTTCGGCGTAGCGCGACAGGAAGGCTTCGGGCCGCTCGGCGTGGGTCAGATTGAGCCCGCCGCGACCGGCGAGCAGGAACTTGCGTCCGACCGAAGGCATTGCGTCGTAGACGGTGACCTCGGCCGTGCCGGCGAGCACTTCGGCCGCCATCAGGCCCGCCGGACCGCCGCCGATGACGGCGACCCTCGGGCGGCGGGCGCTGCCTGCGCGCACCTCGCTCATGCGCCGGGGAAGCGGCGGCGGAAACCCTCGGGCGCGGGCGCGATCTTGCGCACGCCGTAGTCGAAGAACACGATGCCGTGCTTGCCGCGCGCGACGTCACGGCCACTGGCCTTGTCGCGCATGCGCCAGACGACGTCGCAGCCGTACTTGTTGAAGTCGTCGGCGCCGATCTCCACGACCATGGTTTCGCCGTGGAAGGCTTCCGACAGGTATTGCAGTGCCGCGTCGGCGACGATGATGCCCAGGCCCTCGATGTTCAGTTCGCCGTAGCCCATGGACTTCAGCCAGCGCACGCGCGCCTCCGACACCAGCGACAGCAGGCGGGCGTTGTCGAGGTGATTGCCGTGGTTCATGTGCTCGACGTAGAGCGGGATTTCGGTCGAGAACGGCAGCGATTCGGGTAGTTCGATCTTGATGCGGGCCATGTGCCGGTGCGGAGCCTGGGGTGTCTTGACGGGAAAGCAAACGCGATGGACCGGGCTGCCGGTCCATCGCGTACGTGCCGCTCAGGCCTCGGCCGGGATGCGCAGCACCTGGCCCGGATAGATCTTGTCGGGGTGGCTCAGCATCGGCTTGTTGGCCTCGAAGATCGCCGGGTACTTGTTGGCGTTGCCGTAATACTGCTTGGCGATCGCCGACAGCGTGTCGCCGCGTACCACGGTGTGGAAGCGTGCTTCCGCGGCCGGGGCGGCGACCGCCATCTGGTCGCTGACCTCGCCGACGCCCGCGACGTTCCCCGCGGCAAGCAGGATCTTCTCCTTGGTGGCCTGGTCGGGCGCAGTGCCGGATACCGTCACGGTGGAGCTGGCGCCGTCGAAACTCACCGCCAGATCGGCGGGGGCCAGCTTGAGCGCGACGACGTAGTTGCGGATCGCCTCGGCGGCCTTGGCGTTGGCGACGGGGTCGGTTCCGGCAGCGTGTGCTTCGCCGTTGCCGAAGAGCTTTTCACCGGCTTCCTTGATGAACGAGAAAAGTCCCATGTTTGCCTCCTGGCTGAAGTGATTCGGATGTGTGACGCAAATGAGCGGCGCGCAGGGGAGCGCGAACCGGGAGCGTGTGCAGGATAGACGGATATGTCGTTGAGGTCCATTTGCACAAATCGGATGCAGCGGGTGTGTGCAGACGTCGGCATTCGACTCGGGCACGAAAGCCTCAACGGCGACGCGTGTTTCCGCTAAACTGCGCGCCGACCCTGCGCCTGCGGGATAACCCTAGGAATCTGGAGCAAAAACATGTTCGATCAGGAAGACGGCGAACTCAATGTCGTCATGGGCGTACTGTTCGGCATCATCGCACTGGTGATTGCCTTTGTCATCGGTCTCGGTGTGTTCAAGATGCGCTCGGCTTCGCACCATGCGCCGGTCGAGGTGGTCGCTGCACCGGCCGTCCAGGAATTCGCGGAGGTTGACGAGGTCGGCGAGGCACTCGCCAAGATCTACTTCAACCTCGGTCAGACCGAACTGCCGGCTGACGCTTCCGCCAGCATCGCCACGGTGGTTGCCGCGCTGCAGGCGGAACCCGCCAAGCATGCGCTGCTGTCCGGCTACCACGACGAAACGGGTGGCGCCGCGGTCAATGCCGAAGTGGCCAAGAACCGCGCGCTGTCGGTACGCAAGGCGCTGGTCGACGCCGGCATCCCGGCGGAGCGCGTGCTGATGCGCCGCCCCGCGGTGACCCTGGGTGGCGCCGACGCTGCAGAGGCACGGCGCGTGGAGATTCGCGTGCAGTGATTGCCGCGCCGCCCCGGTCGTGATCGCAAAGCCGGGCTTGCCCGGCTTTTTTTCGCCTGTCGAGCGGGCAGGGTGCGCACCACGAAGGTGCATTTTGATGCACGAGGGATTTTGAATCCCGATTTGGTGCGTGAAATGCACCGCTTTGGTGAATCTGGTGCAGAATAATGCGGTTTTGCGCATCGAACCCTGAGAAAGTTGGGTTCCGCACGCCGTTTTCATGTCCACACAGGTTCGAGCACCATGAAATATCACTCCCTGGCCGAATTCCTGGCCTATGTCGAGCAGCGCAACCCTGGCCAGCCGGAATTCCTGCAGGCGGTCGGCGAAGTGATGGAGAGCCTTTGGCCTTTCATCTCCGCCAACCCCCGCTATGCCGAGCACTCCCTGCTCGACCGCCTGATCGAACCCGAGCGCGTGATCATGTTCCGCGTATCGTGGGTGGACGACAAGGGCGAAGTCCATGTCAACCGCGGCTACCGCATCCAGCACAGCTCGGCGATCGGCCCCTACAAGGGCGGCCTGCGCTTCCACCCGTCGGTGAACCTCTCCATCCTCAAGTTCCTCGCCTTCGAGCAGACCTTCAAGAACGCGCTCACGACGCTGCCGATGGGCGGTGGCAAGGGCGGCTCCGATTTCGACCCGAAGGGCCGCAGCCCCGGCGAGGTGATGCGCTTCTGCCAGGCCTTCATCAGCGAGCTGTATCGCCACGTCGGCCCCGACACCGACGTGCCGGCCGGTGACATCGGCGTCGGTGGCCGCGAAGTCGGCTTCATGGCCGGCATGATGAAGAAGCTGTCGAACAACGCCGCCTGCGTGTTCACCGGCAAGGGGCTGTCCTTCGGCGGTTCGCTGATCCGTCCGGAGTCGACCGGCTACGGCACGGTGTATTTCGCCAAGGCGATGCTCGAGCACGCCGGCCGCGACCTCAAGGGCATGCGCGTGGCGGTCTCGGGTTCGGGCAACGTCGCCCAGTACGCGATCGAGAAGCTCATGCAGTTCGGCGCCAGGCCGGTGACCTGCTCCGACTCGAGCGGCACGGTGATCGACGAGGAAGGCTTCACTCCCGAGAAGCTGGCCGTGCTGATGGAGATCAAGAACCACTATTACGGCCGCGTCTCCGAGTATGCCGAGCGCGTCGGTGCCCGCTTCGAGCCGGGCGTGCGTCCGTGGCATGTGCCGGTGCAGGTCGCGCTGCCGTGCGCGACGCAGAACGAACTTGACGGCAACGATGCCGCGACGCTGGTCAGGAACGGCGTGGTTGCCGTCGCGGAGGGCGCCAACATGCCCAGCACCGCCGAGGCGGTGAAGATCTTCGAGCACAACGGCGTGCTCTATGCGCCGGGCAAGGCGAGCAACGCCGGCGGCGTGGCCACCTCCGGACTGGAGATGAGCCAGAACGCGATGCGCCTGTCGTGGACGCGCGAGGAAGTCGACGCCCGCCTGCAGGAGATCATGCTGGGCATCCACGCCGCCTGCCTGAAGTATGGCAAGCGCGAGGGCGGCACGGTGAGCTATGCCGACGGCGCCAACGTCGCCGGCTTCGTCAAGGTTGCCGAGGCGATGCTGGCTCAGGGCGTGGTCTGATCATCGCAACGCCTGCGGCGCGGCGCTGACGCGCGCTGCCCGCGCACGAGCCCACCCTTGCGGCCTGGCGCCGCCGGGTGGGTTTTTTTGCGCGCGGAAGAGGCTGGAACATGATCGGTTAAACTCCGGTCCGATTCACGTTTTCAGGAGCAGTAACACATGATCCAGGCCAACATCGTCCCGGTGACGCCTTTCGAGCAGAACTGCAGCATCCTGTGGTGCGACCGGACGAAGAAGGCTGCGGTCGTCGATCCGGGCGGAGACCTCGACCGCATCCTTGCCGAGGCGCAGCGTCTCGGCGTCACGATCGAGAAGATCCTGATCACCCACGGTCACATCGACCATGCCGGAGGCGCGGCCAAGCTGGCGCGCGAACTCGGCGTGCCGATCGAGGGGCCGCAGCAGGAAGACCGCTTCTGGATCGAAGGCATGCCGCAGCAGAGCCGGATGTTCGGTTTCCATGAAGTGGAGACCTTCGAGCCGGACCGCTGGCTTGAGGAGGGCGACACGGTGACGGTGGGCGAGGAAACGCTGAGCGTGATCCACACGCCGGGCCACACGCCGGGCCATGTCGTGTTCCTGCATGCGGACGCGCGGCTCGCGATCGTCGGCGACGTGCTGTTTGCCGGCTCCATCGGCCGCACCGACTTCCCGCGCGGCGACCACCAGACGCTGATTCGCTCGATCCGCACCAAGCTCTTCCGGCTCGGCGACGATATCGTCTTCATCCCCGGCCATGGTCCGACCTCGACTTTTGGCGACGAGCGCGAAAGCAACCCATACGTCGGCGATCACGCCTGAAACGCGTCCGTCCGCGACGATTCAGAACGCGAAGAGAACCCGTCACGCACGCCCTTCGGGGCGAGCGTGACGGGTTTTTCGTTTGCCGACCGACTTCGGTGACAGCGACCGCCGTCACCGCGCCGTGATCAGCCGCGCGCTTTCAGCGCGTCACGGATCTCGCGCAGCAGCTTCACGTCCTCGGGCTCGGGTGCGGGCTCCGGTTCCGGCGCCGGCGGTTCGGCGCGCTTGAGCTTGTTGATGGCCTTGATGGCGATGAAGATCGCGAAGGCGATGATCAGGAAGTTGATGATGCTGTTGATGAAGACGCCGTACTTGATGAGCGGCGCGCCGGCTTTCTCTGCCGCTTCCAGGGTGTCGTAGGCGGTCTTGCCGAGATTGATGTACAGGTTGCTGAAATCGACGCCGCCCACCAGCATGCCGACGGCCGGCATCACCACGTCCTTGACGAGAGAATCCACGATCTTGCCGAAGGCGCCGCCAATGATCACGCCGACCGCGAGATCGATGACGTTGCCGCGCATTGCGAATTCCTTGAATTCCTGAACGAAGCTCATGGGCAACTCCTTTTGCGAACGTTGTTGTTTGGGGGCATGGCGCGCAGTTGCGTCATATCCCGTTGCGTATCTGATACGAGATTCATCTTAACGCCGCGCGCAGCTCAATCACAGGGGGACGAGGGGGGGAAACTCAGCGCGATTGCCCATCCAGCGGCGTGCCGGCCTGCGGCCGGACCGCAGTGCGTGTGCCAGAATTCGCGTCATCGCCTCGCCGCCGCATCTCGCGGCCTGCGTGAATCGCCATCCGGAGAAGACATGCCGCTTCCTACGTCCCTGCTCGGCCGCTTTCGTGTGCCTGCCATCGCCGCGCCGATGTTCCTCGTCTCCGGTCCCGAACTGGTCATCGCCGCCTGCCGGGCGGGCGTGGCGGGCACCTTTCCGGCGCTCAACGCGCGACCGGTGGCGCAACTCGATGCCTGGCTGGGCGAGATCGATGCAGCCCTCGCCCGCTGCAGGCACGATCAGCCCGCGGCACCCTGCGCCCCGCATGGCGTCAATCTGATCCTGCACGCGTCCAACGACCGCCTGCAGGAGGACCTCGCCACCATCGTGCGTCACCGCGTGCCCATCGTCATCACCAGCCTGGGCCATCCGGGCGAGGTGGTGAAGGCTGTTCACGCCTACGGCGGGCTGGTGTTCTCGGACGTGATCCATGCCTACCACGCCAGGAAGGCGATCGCCGCCGGCGTGGACGGCATCATCGCCGTCGCGGCGGGCGCAGGCGGGCACGCCGGGGGCCAGGGCGTGATCAGCCTGGTGCGGGAGATCCGCGAGTTCTGGGACGGTGTGCTGGTCGCCGCCGGCAGCATCTCCGATGGCGCGTCAGTGCGTGCGGTGGAAGTCCTCGGTGCCGATTTCGCCTACATGGGCACCCGCTTCATCGCCACCCGGGAATCGATGGCGCCGGAGGCCTACAAGCAGATGATCGTCGATTGCGGCGCGGCCGACATCGTCTATACCGACGCGATTTCCGGCGCCAACGCCAACTTCCTGTGGCCCAGCCTGCAGCAGGCCGGCTACGACCGCGACGCGCTCGCCGTCAGCGCCGGCAAGGGCAAGCTGCACGACATGTCCGAAGAAGCCCGCGCCTGGCGCGACGTGTGGAGCGCCGGCCACGGCGTGGCGACGATCCACGACATTCCTGCGGTCGCGCAGCTCGTCGATCGGCTCGCCAATGAATATCGCGTCGCCTGCGCCCTGCCGCCCAGCGCCGCGGTGGCGCGCTGAACGGACTTGCGCGTGCGGCATCTCGTCCGGATTCCTGCATGCTCGCCGTCGTCCAGGTCCTGATCAGCGGCGTCGCGCTCGGCTGCGTATATGGCCTGGTCGCGCTGTCCTTCGTGCTGATCTACAAGGCGACCGAGACCGTCAGCTTCATGCAAGGCGAGTTGCTGATGCTCGGCGCCTTCGCTGCGCTTGGCCTGCACCTGGGCGCGGGCTGGCCGCTCGCGGCAGGGGCGCTCGCCGCGGTGGCGGGCACCGCCCTGCTGGGCGCGGCGTTCGAGCGCATCGCGCTGCGCCACGCCGTCGGCCGCCCGCATCTGGTTGCGGTGCTGCTGACTTTCGGCCTCGGCCTGATGCTGCGCGGTGCGGTGGCCTCGGTGCCGGCGGCCGTGCAGGAAACCTACCGCCTGCCTCTCGCCGCGGATGTCGTGCAGATCGGTGCCGTGACGCTGGCTGGCGGACAGTTGCTGGTGATCGCCGCCACCTTGTTGATCGCCGCGCTGCTGACGCTGTTCTTCCGCGCCACCCGTACCGGCCTGGCCCTGCGCGCGCTGTCCGAGGACGCGCGCATCGCCGCGCTGATGGGCGTGCCGGTGGCGCGCATGCACACGCTGGCGTGGGCGCTCGGTGCCGGCCTCGCTGCGCTCGCCGGCCTGCTGCTGGCGCCGCTCACCTTCATCCACCTGAACATGGGTCTGGTGGCGCTGAAGGCCTTTCCCGCGGCGGTGCTGGGCGGGCTCACCAGCTTGCCGGGCGCGCTCGTCGCCGGCCTTTTCCTCGGCGTGGTGGAGGCGCTGGCGGGGCTGATGCTGCCCGAGGGCGTCAAGGACGTCGTGCCTTACGCGCTGCTGATGCTGGGGCTGCTGCTGTTTCCGGCGGGTTTTGGCGCCGGCCGGGCGGGGCGATGACGCGGACCGTGCGCTGGCGTTCGGTCCTGTCGTCGGCCGCGCTGCTCGGGCTGGCGATCCTCGCCTTCGGCGCCGACCATGCCTTGAGCCAGGCGACGCTGGTCGCCACCTACGCGCTGGCCGGGCTTGGTGTCGTCGTGGTGGTCGGCCAGGCCGGGCAGATCGCCCTTGGCCAGGCGGCGCTGGTGGGGCTGGGCGCCTACACCGAGGCCTTGCTGGTGAGCGCAAGCGTGCCGTCGCTGCTTGCGATCCCGGTCGCTGCGGCGACCGCGGCGGCAGGCGGCGCGCTCGCCAGCCTGCCGGCGCGCCGGCTGGGCGGGCTCTACTTCGGCATGAGCACGCTGGCCTTCGCCCTCATCGTCGAGGAGGCGCTGGTGCGCTGGGAGCCGGTCACGCGCGGCGCAGCCGGGCTCGCGGTGCCCGCGCTGCAGCTTGCCGGCCAGGCGGTGGACGCGCCCGCAAGCCAGGCCCTGGTGAGCGTCGCCGCGCTGATCGGCGCCATGCTGCTGTGCGCACGGTTGTTCGATTCGCGCCTCGGCCGCGCCTGGCGCGCGGTGCGCGAGGACGAGGTCGCCGCCGATGCCTGTGGCATTGATCCGGTGCGTGCCAAGCTGCTTGCCTTCGTCGTCGGCGGGGCGCTGTCCGGCGTGGCCGGCGCGTTGTATGCGCACTGGATCGGCTTCATCAGCCCGGAGCAGTTCGGGCTGATGTTCTCCTTCGAGCTGCTGATGCTCGCCTTCATCGGCGGCGCGCAGCGCCTGGCGGGTGCGGCCTGGGGCGCGCTCGTCATCGTCGCCATTCCGCAGGCGATCTCGGTGCTGCGCGACGCGCTGCCCGGTGAGCTGGCACGCTCTGCGGGGCTGGAGACGGTGGTGTTCGGCGCGGTGATCGTGGCCGTCGTGCTGCTGCGGCCCCGCGGCCTCGCAGGCGGGCGTTGAACCGTGCCGCCGCGTCGTCACGTGTTGCCGCAGCGGACCGGGGCAACATTTTCTGACGACTTGGGCGTGGACAGCGTGTGCTGCTGCCTTTTACGATCCAGCCCAATCGAACAACAACAGGAATACACGCAATGACGCGCAAACTGCTTCCCGCCCTCCTTTGTCTCTCGCTCGCGGGTGCTGCTCACGCCGGCGCATCGACCGTGCTCGGCGGCGCCATCGGCGGCGGCGTGGGCGCGGCCGTCGGTGAAGCGGTGGGCGGCCGCGATGGTGCGGTGATCGGCGGTGCCCTCGGCGGCGGCGTGGGTGCCGCGGTCGGCAGCAACGCCGGGCGCGAACGTGTGCGCGAGCGCGAAGTCGTGCGCTACGAAGATCGCCGCTACTACGACCACCACCACCGTCACCGCCACGAGCGCGGCTATTTCTGCCCGCCGGGCCAGGCCAAGAAAGGCAACTGCTGATCGAAGGTACGCTCCTGCATGGCGCTTCGTCTTGTGGGAGCCATGTCTCGGCGCGGTTGAGGGTATAAAGCGGATCGACGTCCATCAGACCGGAGATCCGTGCCCATGAGTCTGCTTCTCAAGCTGGCGCTGGCCGCAGGCGCGAGCGTCTTCCTTGCCACTGTGCAGGCCGCCCCAGCCACGCCCGGCGTGACCGACCGCGAGATCGTGGTCGGCACCATCTCCGATCTTTCGGGCCCGATCGCCCTGCTCGGCGTGCCGGTGCGCGACGGCCTGCTGATGCGCTTCGACGAGGCTAACGCGGCCGGTGGCGTGCATGGTCGCAAGATCCGTCTGGTGGTCGAGGATTCCGGCTACGACCCCAAGCGCGCGGTGCTCGCCGCGCGCAAGCTGGTGCAGCGCGACCAGGCCTTCGCCTTCATTGCCGACATGGGTACGCCGGTGGTGATGGCCTCGATGCCGGTCATCGTGGATGCCGGCCGCCTGCACCTGTTCCCGTTCTCGCCGCACGAATCCACTTACCTGCCGCTGCATCCGCTGAAGTTCCAGAACTTCGCGCCCTACCAGACCTACATGGAAGCGGCCACGCGGCACATGGTGCAGGCCCACGGCTACCAGCGTTCCTGCCTGCTGTACCAGGACGACGACTACGGCCTGGAGGTGATGAAGGGCGTCGAGGCGGCGCTCGGCAAGCTCGGACGTCCGCTCGTCGACAAGACCAGCTACAAGCGCGGCGCCACCGACCTGTCGAGCCAGGTCGCCCGCCTGCGCGGCGCCGGCTGCGACTTCGTGGTGCTCGCCACAGTGGTGCGTGAGACGGTGGCCGCGATGAGCGAGGCGCGCAGGATCGGCTGGAAGGTCGACATGCTGGTCACCGCGTCCGGCTATTCGGCGCAGACGCACGAACTGGGTGGCGCGGCGGTGGAGGGGCTGTACGGCGTCAGCGTGCTGCCGCACCCGTATGCGGAGGGCGCCAACAAGCAGCTCGCCGACTGGATCCAGCGCTACCGCAAGCGCTACGGCGTGGATCCGAACGTGTGGAGCGTGATGGGCTATACGCTGGCCGACATGTTCGTGCATACGGCGGAAGCCGCCGGGCCGCAGCTTACGATCGACGGCTTTGCCCGCACCCTGGAGAAGTTTGACTTCACCCGCGACTATTTCGGCAGCCCCGAATACCGCTTCTCGCCCACCGACCATCTCGGCAACCGCTATGGTCGGCTGGCTCAGATCCGGAACGGAAAGTGGGAATTGATTTCGGATTACCTGAAGTGACTCTTCTCGTCCGTAGTGGCTCTTCCATGAAGGGCCTGATCGGTTAACCTGCTGCCAGGGATGTGATCTCCGGACCGGACCATGAGCAACGATCAAACGCGCACCATCACCGTCGCCTTCACCGGCGCCTCCGGCCTGCCTTATGGCGTGCGCCTGGTCGAATGCCTGCTGCAGGCCGGCTGCCGGGTGTGGCTGCTGTATTCGCAGGTGGCGCAGATCGTCGCGCGGCAGGAGATGGACTGGAACCTGCCGGCGCGCCCGGCCGACGTCGAGGCCGAGCTGTCGGCGCGCTTCAGCGCCGCGCCCGGACAGTTGCGCGTGTTCGGCCGCGAGGAATGGTTCGCGCCGCCGGCCTCCGGCTCCAACCCGCCGGACGCGATGGTCGTCTGCCCCTGCACCATGGCGACGCTGGCGGCGATTGCCGGCGGACTCAGCCAGAATCTGATCGAGCGCGCCGCCGACGTCGTCATCAAGGAGGCGCGCAAGCTCGTGCTGGTGCCGCGCGAGACGCCGTATTCGGCCATTCACCTGGAAAACATGCTCAAGCTCGCGCGCCTCGGCGTCTGCATCCTGCCGCCCAACCCGGGCTTCTACCACCATCCGCAGACGGTGCAGGATCTGGTCGATTTCGTCGTCGCGCGCGTGCTCGACCAGCTCGGCGTGCCACACCGGTTGATGGCGCGCTGGGGCGAGGAAAGAGGGACATCATGACCGATAGCGCACGGATTCCGCTGTTTCCGCTCGGCACTGCACTGTTCCCCGAAGGCAGCCTGCCGCTGCGCATCTTCGAACCGCGCTACCGGCGCATGATCGCCCAGTGCCTGAAGGCGCATGACACGTTCGGCGTGTGCCTGATCGCCGCCGGGCGCGAGGTGGGCGAGCCGGCCGTGCCCTACCTGCTGGGCACCGAGGCGCAGATCGTCAGCGCCGACCACCTGCGCAACGGGGTGGTGGACATCGTCGTGCGCGGGCGGCGGCGGTTCCAGGTGCTGGACCACGAGCTGGAGGCAGATGGCCTGCTCATCGGCACCGTGCGCTGGCTCCCCGAGCCGGTGGCGCAGCCGATTCCGCGGCATCTTGCCGAGGTGGTGCCGCTGCTCGAGCGCCTTATCGAGAAGTTTGGCGGCGGTCATGTCGTCGAGCCGCTTCGCCTCGATGACGCCGTCTGGGTGGGCACGCGCTACGCCGAGTGGCTGCCGCTGAAGCCGGAGGCCAAGCAGCGCCTGCTGGAGATGGACGACCCGCTGGAGCGCCTCGAATTCGTGCGCGACACCTTGTACGAACTGGGCATGCTGCCCGACGACCCGGACGCGCCGCTTACGCGCTGAACAGGTCCGGTGCCGCCAGGGCGCCGAGGATGCGCCGCACCGGCGTCGGCAGGGCGGCATCGGCGAGGGTGGCCAGCGGCTGCCAGGCGTGGCCCGGCTCCATCGCGGCGGCTTGGGTGCGCCGGGCTTCCAGCCGCAGCGGCTGCATGTCGAGCACGAAGTGGGTGAAAGTGTGGGTCAGCGGCGCGAGCGGCTGCGCGTCGGCGCACTCCACTCCCAGCGCGGCATCCGCCCAGGCGGCCACGTCGGCCGCGGCGTCGGGGATCTCCGGCAGCGCCAGCAGCCCGCCCCAGATGCCGACGGGTGGGCGGCGTTCCAGCAGCACGCGGCCTTCGTGCAGGATCACCGCCACGCGCACGCTGCGGCGTGGCACCGCCTTCCTCGGGCGTGCCGCCGGCAGTTCCCCGATGCGGCCGTCGCGCCGTGCGACGCAGTCGTCGTGCAGTGGGCAGCGTGCGCAGGCGGGCTTGCCGCGGGTGCATACGGTGGCGCCGAGGTCCATCTGCGCCTGGATGTAGGTGCCGATGCCGCGCGCCGGCAGCAGCGACTCGGCTAGCGCCCACAGGCGGTTCTCCACCGCCTTTTCGCCCGGGAAACCCTCGATGCCGAACACCCGGCACAGCACGCGCTTGACGTTGCCGTCGAGGATGGCGGCACGCTCGTCGTGGGCAAAGGCGGCGATCGCCGCCGCAGTGGAGCGGCCGATGCCGGGCAGCGTCTCGATCTCCACCGCGCTGCCGGGGAACTGCCCGCCGTGGCGCTCGACGACCTGCTGCGCCGCGCGGTGCAGGTTGCGCGCGCGGGCGTAGTAGCCCAGGCCGCTCCATAGCGCCATCACGTCCTCCACCGGCGCGGCAGCCAAGGAGCCGACGTCGGGAAAGCGCTCGAGGAAGCGTAGGTAGTAGGGGATCACCGTCTCCACCTGCGTCTGCTGCAGCATGATCTCCGACAGCCAGATGCGGTAGGGGTCGCGCCCGCCCTGCCAGGGCAGGTCGTGGCGGCCGTGCTCGCGCTGCCAGGTGACGAGTTTGCGTGCGAATTCGCTCATGCGTTGTGTGCTTTCCCCGGCAGGCGCCCGACACTCGACGCTGTTGGCGCCTGCCGCCATAATCCGTGCCTGTTCACTCTTCCTGCTGCGTCAGCCGGCGCGGCAGCATTCCGTCCGATGTCCCAGCAGACCTTCAGCAGCGACGATGCGGCGCGGCGCTTCCGCAATGCGCTCGGCATGTTCGCCACCGGCATCACCGTCGTCACCACGCGCACGCCCGATGGCGTGCCGCTCGGCCTGACGGTGAATTCCTTCAACTCGGTGTCGCTCGAACCGCCGCTCATCGTGTGGAGCCTCGCGAACGACGTGTCCATGCGCGAGCAGTTCGAAGGCTGCGAATACTACGCGATCAATGTGCTCGCCGCCGATCAGGAGGCGCTGTCGAACCGCTTCGCCAGCCGCGTCGACGACCGCTTCGCCGGCCTGGTCCTGGAAGAAGGCGAGGGCGGCGTGCCGCTGCTGAGCGGCTGCTGCGCGCGCTTCGTGTGCCGCAACGCCACGCGCCACCCGGGCGGCGACCACATCGTGTTCATCGGCGAAGTGGTGAGCTTCGACCGCGAGGAGCGGCCGCCGCTGATCTACCACGCCGGCGCCTACCGCCGGCTCGTGGACTGACCGGCGCAGCTCCGCTCCCCTGCTTTCCTGCCCACTCCTTTCCGGCCTCATTCCCATGGCTCAGCTCATCCTCAAGCCCGGCAAGGAACGCTCGCTGTTCCGTCGCCATCCCTGGATCTTCGCCGGCTCGGTCGAGCGCCTGGACGGGCGCGCGCGGCCGGGCGACACGATCACCGTCGTCGGCGCCGACGGCAAGCCGCTGGCGCGCGCCGCGTGGTCGCCGGAGTCGCAGATCCGCGCGCGGGTGTGGAGCTTCGATGTCGACGCGGCGATCGACCATGCCTTCTTCAAGCGCGCGGTGGCAGCCTCCGTGGCGCGCCGTGCGGCGATCCCGGCGCTGCGCGGGCAGCAGGGTGTGCGCCTGATCCACGGCGAATCCGACGGCCTGCCAGGCGTCATCGCCGACCGCTACGGCGAGGTGGTGGTGCTGCAGCTCACCAGCGCCGGCGCCGACAAGTGGCGCGAGGCCATCGTCGCCGGCCTGGTGCAGGCTACCGGCTGCGCCGCCGTCTACGAGCGTTCGGATTCGGAAGTGCGTGGCCTGGAAGGCTTGCAGCCGCGCACCGGCGTCGTGCATGGCGAACTGCCGGAGGGCGGGCTCAGCATCGTCGAGAACGGCGTGCGCATGGAAGTGGATGTGGAGGGCGGCCACAAGACCGGCTTCTACCTCGACCAGCGCGACAACCGACTGCTCACCGGCCAGCTCGCCGCCGGCCGCGCGGTGCTGAATTGCTTCTGCTACACCGGCGGCTTTTCGCTGCAGGCGCTGGCGGGCGGCGCGCAATCGGTGCTGTCGGTCGACTCGTCCGGCCCGGCGCTGGAATCCGCGCGGCGCAACCTCGCGCTCAATCCGCAGCTCGACGCCGGCCGCGCCGAATGGCACGAGGCCGACGTGTTCAAGGCGCTGCGCGCGTTGAAGGACGAAGGCCGGCGTTTCGACCTCATCGTGCTCGATCCACCCAAGTTCGCGCCTTCCGCGGCGCATGCCGAGCGTGCTGCACGCGCCTACAAGGACATCAACCTGTTCGGCTTCCGCCTGCTCAATCCGGGCGGCATCCTGATGACCTACTCGTGCTCGGGCGGTATCGGCCAGGAGCTGTTCCAGAAGATCGTCGCCGGCGCCGCCATCGATGCCGGTGTCGACGCGCGCATCATCTACCGCCTGTCGGCCGCGCCGGACCACCCGATCGGGCTGGCGGTGCCGGAAGGCGAGTACCTCAAGGGGCTGGCCTGCCAGGTGGGGTGAGGGTCGGTAGGATGCTTCGAATCCGGTCTGGCGGCGGGAGATGCGCTCCGTCGTCCTGCGCAACTCGACCTCGCTTCGCTCGGGACTCGGGCAGTGCTCGTCCGCTCCGCGCATCTCCCGCCGCCAGACCTGCGGCATTGCGAACTCTTGACTGTGTGCCGCAGTTTCAGTCTTGCGTTTCCCCGAGATGCACCGCCAGCCAGACCGCATCCGCGCTCGTCGACTCCACCCGGTGCCGCTGGTGCGCCGGGATGAAGACCCAGTCGCCCGCCTCCAGCGCCAGCGACTCGAGATCGCCGTCCGCGTGCTCGAGGGTGAGCTCGGCGCGCCCCGCCGCCAGCATCACCCATTCGTCGCCCGCCTGGTCGTACCAGAAACCCGGCGGGCTGGCCTCGGCGAACGACGCGATGCGCTCGATGCGCGCCGCCGGGTGATCGAGCAGGGTCTCGAAATGCTCCTGCGGCCCGGCCGGCGGCAGGCCGGTGAAGAGATTGCCGCGCTCGCTCAGGCCTTGGCGTCCTTCTGCGTTGTCCGCCACTTTCAGGGCTTCCCGACGAGGGCGATGATCTTGGCGCGCACTTCCGCCAGTTCCGCAGCGCTCACCGCACCCTTGCGCCGGGCCTGGCGCGCCCGCCAGTCCAGGCTCTTGACCTGATCGGCCAGCACGGCGCTTTCCGTCCTGCCCGCAATCCGCACCTCGAAGGGGTAGCCCTTGATCTGCGTGGTCATCGGGCAACAGAGCATCAGCCCCGTCTTGCCGTTGTAGCTGGCAGGGCTCAATACCAGTGCCGGGCGGTGGCCCGCCTGTTCGTGACCGGCTTGGGGATCGAACTGCAACCAGACGATGTCGCCGGCATTGGGGACGGCGCCGGGCGGCATCACCAGGCCTCGTTGCCGACCGCCGGTCCGGTGCCGACTTCGGCATGCAGGTTGTCGGGCGTGATCTCCGCCAGCAAGGCATCGAGGTCGTAGGCCTTGTGCGCCAGGGGCTCGATGATGATGCGGCCGTCTTCCTCACGCACATCCACCGGGTCGTCAAGCTTCAGGTGCGCGGCCTCCATGATGGCGGCGGGAATGCGAATGGAGGCGCTGTTGCCCCACTTCTTCACGGTCAGTTGCATGCTGCTCACTCCGGTGTATCTACATTGGCGATACAGTATCAGCACCGCACGGCTGTTTCAACATTGTTGATACGATCGTCGCTGGAGCGATGCAGCAGGGCAGGGCAATCGTGAGCCTGCCGCGCTCGCTCAAGCCTTGGCTTCCTTCTTCGCCTCCACCAGCGGCACCACGCCGGGGAACTCGAAGCGCTTGCGGCCCGGCTCCATCTCGGTGAGCGGCTCGCACGGCTTCAGCGTGGCCAGGCAGCGCTCGGTCAGTTCCTGGTAGGTGCGGGTGCCGTCGCCCTTCCACGCCACTTCCTGCTCGGAGAGGTCGCGCACCACCTTCGCCGGCATGCCGGCGACCAGCTTGCGCGGCGGAATCTCCATGCCGGCCTTGACGAAGGCGCAGGCGGCGACGATGGATTCATCGCCCACCACCGCGTTGTCCATGATCACCGCGTTCATGCCCACCAGCGCATTGCGACCGATGCGGCAGCCGTGCAGCACCGCGCCGTGGCCGACGTGGCCATCGACGCCGATCACCGTGTCGGTGCCGGGAAAGCCGTGCATCACGCAGGTGTCCTGGATGTTGCTGCCTTCCTCCATCACGATGCGGCCGAAGTCGCCGCGCAGCGAGGCCAGCGGCGCCACATAGCAGCGCGGCCCGACGATCACGTCGCCGATCAGCACGGCGTCGGGGTGGACGAAGGCAGTGGGATGGATGACGGGCTTCAGGCCGTCGATTTCATAGCAGGGCATGGGGAGGGTCCTTGGGCGGGGGCGCGCCAGACATGGCGGCGATCGACCTCGATTTTGCCATGCAGACATCGCCATCGTGGCCATCATGGCTCCACCCCAGCCTCACCGTCCTCACCGACAGGTCTTGCAGGCTGCCCCGCCCTCTGGAACGGCGCGACCTACAGCTTGTTTTCCTGTTACTCTGTAAATCGTACAGAAACAGGAAAACTTCATGCAGCCTCTCGATCACCAGCAGCAGTTGTTCATGGTCGAGTCGGACCAGCTTTATCGTGCATGGATCGACGCGCTTCATCACGCCCGCAGTTATCGCTATGGAATGCGCTGGATGTCATCGAAGGGGCGCCAGTATCTCGTGCGACTGCAGGATGCGCGCGGAAACGGCAAGTCGCTCGGCCCGCGCAATGCGGAAACCGAAGCGATCTTTTCCGCGTTCACCGAGGGCAAGGCGCGTGCGAAGGCTCGCCTGCAAGCCCTGGCCGAGCGCGTGAAGAGCCAGACTCGCCTCAACCGTGCGCTGCGCATGGGGCGGCTACCCAACATCGTCGGCGACATCCTGCTCGGTCTGGCTGCGGCACGCATGGAGCATGATTTCTGCGTGATCGGGACACACGCGATCCACGCCTACGAGGCGATGGCAGGCGTGCATTGCCGGATGGAACTGCTGGCCTCGGGCGACGTGGATCTCCTTTACGATCCGCGTCGCCATCTGTCGATCGTGACGCAGAAGCTCGACCATGAAGGGCTGCTCGGGCTGCTTCGAAAAGCGGATCCAAGCTTTGTGCCTTCGAGCGACGCGCCTTTCCGGGCGGTCAATGACAAGGGCTTCATGGTCGATCTCGTGATCCCGGCGCGCGACATGCGTGACGCAATCGACGTGACCTTTGGCCAGGACGATCTTGTCGCGGTCGAGCTGCCCAACCTGCATTGGCTGGTGAATGCGCCCAAGCACGATGTCGTCGCGATCGCATCCGACGGTCGTCCAGTCATGATGCGGGTACCCGATCCGCGCGCATTTGCCCTGCACAAGGCCTGGCTCTCCACACGGCAGGATCGGGAGCCGGTAAAGAAGGGGCGCGACCGGGCACAGGCAGTGCTCGTTGCTCAGATCGTTCTGGCCCATCTGCCGACGTTCGAGTTCGACCCCGCGCAGTTGCGCTACTTCAGCGCCGAGATGTTGCAGCAGGCTCGCCGCACATTGGCTGGGGACGATGGAATCCGGCTGCCCGGGATCGATTTCTGAGGATGCATCAGCCCGATCGATTCGGCACAGCAGCCTGTTTTCTCGCCTGCTGGAGCAGGCGCATGCCGGGCAGGAGATCATCGTCGCCAAGACTGGCAGGCTCTATGCGCGGCTTGCACCCCACGCCCAGGCTCTTCAGCGGGTTCGGGAGGGCTGCCAAGGGTGTTAATGTGGCGGCCCCACCCGGCCCCGGGCATCAGCCCGCGGGCTGTCCGTCATCGAGCGAACTCAGGTCATGAATCAGACACCCAGAACGAACAGGTACTACGCCGCCATGGTCATCGCGAAGGCCAACGATCTTGCCGAATTCCGCGAGAAGTTCCAGCAGGATCAGGACTTCGCCGAAGTGGAGCAGCGGATCCGGGAGCAGGGGACGTACCAGTTCATCATCGGCGGCCAGGACGATCGCTTCGGCGTGATCGTCGCGCTGCCGGATCACACCTTCGCCGCCTGCGGTGCGATGAACAGTTGGGTCTGCGACTCGTACGAGGAGGCAAAGGAACTCGCTGAACGGCTTTCGCGCCCGGACGAAACGTCGGAAGGCCACGAAGTGCTGGTGATGAGCTTCACGCCCGAGGCGTGACGGCCGCCTGCGGGACAGGCCGTGGTCTGACGCCGGTTTGCCGTCTTTCCCGGCTTCCCGCCGGATGACATATACGCCGCAACCCATCGCTCCTATCCTGCCAAGCTCGCTTCCCCACACCCACAGGAGACCCCCGATGAGCACTGCCTCCACCACCCTGCGCCAGATCGCCGGCCTGCCGACCGCGCCCGCGCGCCTGTCCGAATCGGCTCTCGTCATCGTCGATGCCCAGAACACCTACCGGGGCGGCGTGATGCAGCTCGTCGGCGTCGAGCCTGCGCTGGACGAGTGCGCCCGCCTGCTGGCACGGGCGCGGGCGCTGAAGACCCCGGTGATCCACATCCAGCATGACTCGGGTCCCGGTTCGCCTTACGACGTGCGCGCCGAGATCGGCGCCATCGCTGACAAGCTTGCACCGCAGGCCGGCGAGCCGGTGGTGATCAAGAACTATCCCAATTCCTTCATCGGCACCGACCTGGATGCGCGGCTGAAGGCCCAGGGCGTCAAAAACCTGGTGGTCGTGGGCTTCATGACCCACATGTGCATCAACTCCACCGCGCGCGGCGCCTTCAACCTTGGCTATGCGGTGACGGTGCCTGCAGCCGCCACGGCCACCCGCGCGCTGCCCGCGCCCGATGGCGGCGTGGTGGGCGCGGAGGCATTGCAGGCTGCCGCGCTCGCGGCGCTGGGCGACCTCTTTGCGGTCGTCGTGCGGGACGCGAGCGAAATTCCCGACTAAGCCATCGAGGGGCCCGATTGCGGGCGCTCCGCCGCACGGGCCCCTCACCCGTGCAGCGCCTTCACCACCCGCCTGAGCGTGTTTTCCTCCGGATGCGGCTGCACCTCGAAGCCCAGGCCGTGCATCAGGCGCAGCATCTTGGGGTTGTTGCCGAGCACGTCGCCGACGATGTTGCGGTAGCCCTTGCTGCGGGCGCAGTCGATGAGGGCGCCCATCAGGCGGCGGCCGAGGCCGAAGCGTTGCCAGTCGTCGGACACGACCAGGGCGAATTCGACCGACTCGCCGTCGGGGGCCAGCGAATAGCGCGCGCTGCCGATCATCGTTTCGACGCCGTCGGTGCGGGTGGTGGCGAGCAGGGCCATCTCGCGGTCGTAGTCGATCTGGGTGAAGCGGTCGATCAGGCTGGGCGGCAGCTCCTCGAGCTGTTCCATGAAGCGGAAGTAGCGCGTCTCCGGGCTGAGCTTGTCGAAGAACGCCTGCACCAGCGCGCCGTCCTCGGGCCGCACCGGGCGCACGCGCACAATGCGGCCGTCGGCCATCTTCCATTCCTGGATCAGGTGGCCGGGGTAGGGGTGGATGGCCATGTGCGCGTAGCGGTCGCTGCCGGCGGGCAAGCCCTGGTCGATGACGAGGTGGGCGTCGGCGACGATGGCGCCGTCCTCGTCGGCGATCAGCGGGTCGATCACCAGCTCGCGCACCCAGGGTAGCTCGCATACCAGGTCGGACACCGCCACCAGCACCTGCTCCAGCGCTTCGCGGTCGATCCCCGGCACGCCGTCGGTGCCAGCGACCAGCGCTTCCACCTGCGGCGAATCGATCAGGTCTCGCGCCAGCACCGGGTTGAGCGGCGGCAGCGCGTAGGCGCGGTCGGCGGTGTGGCCGGCGGCCGCGCCGCCCGCGCCCAGGCTGATGACGGGGCCGAACACGGCGTCGCGGAACACGCCCAGGCGCAGCTCGCGGCCGTGCGGGCGGTGCAGGTAGGGCTCGAGCGACACGCCGGTGATGCGTGCGTCGGGGTGGCGGGTGCGCACCGTGCCGACGATGTCGTGGAAGGCACTCCACACCGATTCGGTGGCGCTGAGGTTGAGGCGCACGCCGCCGGCCTCGGACTTGTCGTGCAGGTCGGGCGAGTCGATCTTCATGACGACCGGAAAGCCGATCTGTTCGGCGACGAACAGCGCCTCGGTGACGTCGTGCGCCACCATGGTCTGCGTGACCGGCGCGCCGAAGCTGCGCAGCAGCGCCTTCGCCTCCATCGTCGACAGCACCGTGCGGCGCTGGTTGAGCAGCGCCTCCACCAGCATGCGTGCGCCGCCGGCGCCGCCGCGCCCGGCTTCGTCGGAGCGGCCGGCGGTCTGCAGCAGCAGCGCCTGGTTGCGGTGGAAGCGGGAGATGTTGTGGAAAAGCTCGACGGCGGCCTCCGGCGCGTGGAACACCGGGATGCCGGCCTGGTCGAGCAGCGTGCGTGCCTGCGCCACCTGGCCGCCGCCCATCCAGCAGCAGCAGATGCTCAGGCTCACCTGCCGGGCGACGTCGATGATGGCCTGGGCGATGTCCACCGGGTCGGTCAGCGCGTGCGGCGACAGGATCACCAGCACGTTGCGGATCGACGCATCCTCGGCCAGGGCGAGGATGGCGTCGCGGTAGCGCTCGGGCGGCGCGTCGCCGCCGAGGTCGAGCGGATTGCCGACGCGGCCGCCGCCGACCTTGAGGCGCGCCAGCGCCGCCTGAGCCTGCGGTGACAGCGCCACCAGCGGCGTGCCGAGATCGCCGGCGCGGTCGGCGGCGATCGCGCCCGGGCCGGCGCCGTTGGTGACGATGGCGAGCTGCTCCACCCGCGGCCGGAAGCCGGTGGCCAGCGCGCGCGCGGCGAAGAACAACTGGCCGACGTTCTGCACCCGCACCACGCCGGCGCGGCGCATTGCGGCATCGAACACCGCGTCGGCCAGCGATGCGTCGGCGACGCCGCCGGGCGCGCCGGACGGCTCATGGCGGCCGGTCTTGAGCAGGATGATGGGCTTGACGCGCGCCGCCGAGCGCAGCGCGCTCATGAAGTGGCGCGCGTTCCGGATGCGGTCGACATACAGCAGGATGTAGCGCGTGCGCGGATCATGCACCAGGAAATCCAGCGTCTCGCCGAAGTCGACGTCCAGCGCGGTGCTGAGCGCGATCACCGACGAGAAGCCGATGTGGTGCGTCGCTGCCCAGTCCAGCACCACCGAGCACATCGCGCCCGACTGCGACACCAGCGCGAGGTCGCCGCTGGCCACCGCGATGCGGGTGAGCGCCGCGTTGAGCCCGTCGGCCGGCCGCAGGATGCCGAGGCTGCCCGGCCCCAGCAGGCGCAGGCCGGCGGCGCGCGCCGTCTCCAGCATGCGCCGTTCCAGCGCGCTGTCGGTCGGCCCCAGCGCGGTGACGATCACCGCGTTGCGCACGCCGGCGCGGCCGCACTGCTCGACCACCGCGTGCAGCGTGCGCGCCGGCGTGGCGATGATGGCGAGGTCGATGCGCCGGCCGATGTCTTCCACCGAGCGCACGCAGGGATGGCCGAGCACCGTTTCCCGCTTCGGGTTCACCGCGTGGAGCTGGCCGCGGTAGCCCGCGTCGATCAGGTTCTTGAAGATGAGATGGCCGACCGAGCGCGCTTCCTCGGATGCGCCGATCACCGCGACGGAGGCGGGCTGGAACAGGGCGTTCAGGTAGTGTTCGTTGCGCATGGCGGGCAGGGGCGGTCGCTGGGATCGTGCAAGTCTATGCACCGGCGCGGGGGCGGTCATTGACCTGCATCAGCGGGGCACGCGCAGATCGGCACGGCACGGGTCGCGGTCAAGCCCGCTCCTACACGGCGTTGGGGGCAGGAGCGGGCTCGACCGCGACTCATAGACGAAAAAACGCGGCCGACAAGTCGACCGCGTCCCGTATTGCGAGGATGTACCCGCCTTGCGGCGAGCGCGCCTCAGCGCTCGTCGAAGCTCACCTTCAGGTGCTTGGTGGTGCACCGCGCCTGGCAGCTCAGCACGAAGCCCTGCGCCACTTCGGCCGCTTCGAGGGTGAAGTTCTTGTCCATCACCACTTCGCCGTCCAGCACCTTGGCGCGGCAGGTGCAGCACACGCCGGCCTTGCACGAGAAGGGCAGGTCGAGGCCGGCGTTGAGCGCGGCGTCGAGCACGTGCTCGTCGGCGCCGATGGCGATCTCGTGCTCCTTGCCGTCGAGCACCAGCGTCATCGTGATGTCCTTGGCCGCGGTGGCCACCGCCTCGGCGGTGCTGGAGGCACCGACCGGCTTGGCGCCAGGCGCCAGGGTGGCGGTGAAGCGCTCGGTGCGGATGCGGTCGGCGGGCACGCCGGCTTCCACCAGGGCGGTTTCGGTGGCGGTGATCATCTCATCCGGGCCGCAGATGAAGACTTCGTCCATGCTGCCCACCGGCAGCAGGGCAGCGATGATCTCGCGCACCTTGCCGCCGTCGATGCGGCCTTGCAGCAGGTCCACTTCCTGCGCCTGGCGCGACAGCACGTGGATCATCGTCAGGCGGTCGCGGTAGCGGTCCTTCAGATCCTGCAGGTCCTCGTTGAACATCACCGTGGACATGCGGCGGTTGCCGTAGATCAGCGTGAACTTCGACTCGGGCTGCTCTTCCAGCGTGCTTGCGGCGATCGACAGGATGGGCGTGATACCCGAACCGGCGGCGAAGCCCACGCGGTGGATGGCGCGCTTCTTCTTGACCACGAAGCGGCCGTCGGGTGGCATCACCTGGATGGTGTCGCCGGCCTTGATCGAGCGCGCGGCCCAGTTGGAGAACAGGCCGCCTTCCACCGGGCGGATGCCGATCTCGAGCTCGCCATCCTTCGCCAGGCGGCTGCGCGGGCTGCTGATCGAGTAGTTGCGGCGCACGTCCTGGCCGTCGATGGTCGCGCGCAGGGTGAGGAACTGGCCCGGCTCGAAGGCGAAGCGCTCCTTCTCCGACGCGGGGATGTCGAAGGTGATCGCCACCGCGCCGGCCGCTTCCGGGCTCACGCGCTTGACGGAGAGTTCTTGAAAACGGGGTGCTGACATGTCGTTTTGGCTCCGGCCCTCAATAGGGCTTGAAGTAATCGAAGGGTTCCTGGCAGGAGAGGCAGCGGTACAGCGCCTTGCAGGCCGTGGAACCGAACTGGGAGGTGACGACGGTGTTGCTCGAGCCGCACAGCGGGCACGCCACCGGCGCGGTGTCGGCGCGGCGCACGAACTTCACCACGCTGACGTCCGAGGGCGTGTGGTGCGGCGGGGCGATGCCGTACTTGCGCAGCTTCTCCTTCGCCTCGTCGCTCATCCAGTCGGTGGTCCAGGCCGGCGCGAGCTGGGTGATCACCCGCGCCGCGATGCCGGCCTGTTCCAGGCTGGCGCGCACGTCGTCCTCGATCTGGCCCATTGCCGGGCAGCCGCTGTAGGTCGGCGTGATGACGACCTCGACACCGTCCGCGGTCTCGCGCACATCCCGCAGGATCCCCAGCTCGCGCAGGGTCACCACCGGGATCTCGGGATCGGTCAGGTGCTCCAGGGTCGCCCAGACCTTGTCGACGTTGCTGCTCATGGCGACTCGCCTTACCAGGTTGCGTTGGGGTGCGCGCGGGCCAGCCCCTGCATCTCGCCGAGCAGATAGCTCAGGTGCTCGGAGTGCAGGCCGACCTTGCCTTCGGTGACGTAGCCGTGGAAGTTGGGCCGCGTCAGCGTCGCTTCTTCCAGGGCCTCGTTCACCATCGCGTCCCATTCCGGGCGCAGCGCCCACACGTCGATGCCGACCCCGGCCGCCACCGCGGCACCTTCGGCCGGGCTGGTCGTCCAGAATTCCTCGGTGTAGGGCATCAGGTGGTTCACCGCAGCCTGTGCGCGGGCGTGCGATTCCTCGGTGCCGTCACCCAGGCGCACCAGCCAGTCGCGCGAGTGGTGCAGGTGGTAGCTCGTTTCCTTCAGCGACTTGGCGGCGATCGCGGCCAGGCTGGCGTCCTTCGATTGCAGCAGCTTGTCCCACACCAGCACCATCAGCGTGGAATAGAGGAAGTTGCGCACGATGGTGGTCGCATAGTCGCGGTCCGCCGCGGCGTAGCCGACCAGCGGGCCGTGGTGCGGCAGTTCCAGCAGCGTGTAGTTGCGGAACTCGTGCGCATCGCGGAAGTAGGCCAGCTTGTCCTCGGTGGCGTCGCCGCCCTTCAGCTCGGCCGCGCGCTGGTACAGCAGGCGGGCCTGGCCGATGAGGTCGAGGCTGACGTTGGCGAGCGCGAGGTCTTCCTCGAGGATGGGGCCGTGGCCGCACCACTCGGCGTTGCGCTGGCCGAGCACGACGGCGTTGTCGGCCAGGTGCAGCAGGTAGTCGATCGGCGTGCTCATTACATGTGCCCCACTTCTTCCGGGATCTCGTAGAAGGTCGGATGGCGGTAGATCTTGTCGGCCGCCGGGTCGAACAGCTCGCCCTTGTCGTCCGGGTTGCTGGCGGTGATCGAGGCGGACGGCACCACCCAGATGCTCACGCCTTCCTGGCGGCGGGTGTAGACGTCGCGCGCCATGTGCAGCGCCTGCGCCGCGTCGGCCGCGTGCAGGCTGCCGCAGTGCTTGTGCTCCAGGCCTTGCTTGCTGCGGACGAAGACTTCCCAGAGGGGCCAATCCTTCAGTGCGGGTGCGGTGCTCATGCTGCCTCCTTGACTTGACGTTCTTTCTGCTTGCGTGCGTATGCCAGGGCTGCGTCGCGCACCCACTGGCCGTCGTTGTGTGCCTTCACTCGCGTCGCCAGGCGTTCCTTGTTGCAGGGGCCGTTGCCTTCGACGGTGTTCCAGAACTCGGCCCAGTCGATCTGGCCGTAGTCGTAGTGGCCGCGCTCCTCGTTCCACTTCAGGTCGGGGTCGGGCAGGGTCACGCCCAGCACCTTGGCCTGCGGCACGGTGGCGTCGATGAACTTCTGGCGCAGCTCGTCGTTGCTGATGCGCTTGATGCCCCAGCGCATGCCCTGCGCGCTGTGCGGGCTGTCGGCGTCCGGCGGCCCGAACATCGCCAGGCACTTCCACCAGTAGCGGTTGACCGCGTCCTGCACCATCGCGCGTTGTTCGTCGGTGCCCTTCATCATCACCAGCAGGGCCTCGTAGCCCTGGCGCTGGTGGAAGGATTCCTCCTTGCACACGCGGATCATGGCGCGCGCATAGGGGCCGTAGGAGCAGCGGCACAGCGGGATCTGGTTCATGATCGCGGCGCCGTCGACCAGCCAGCCGATCACGCCCACGTCGGCCCAGTTTAGCGTCGGGTAGTTGAAGATCGAGCTGTACTTGGCCTTGCCGGAGTGCAGGCCGGCGAGCATCTCGTCGCGTCCGGTGCCCAGCGTCTCGGCGGCGGAATACAGGTAGAGGCCGTGGCCGCCCTCGTCCTGCACCTTGGCGATCAGGATCGCCTTGCGCTTGAGGCTGGGCGCGCGCGAGATCCAGTTGCCTTCCGGCAGCATGCCGACAATCTCGCTGTGGGCGTGCTGGCTGATCTGGCGCACCAGCGTCTTGCGGTACGCCTCGGGCATCCAGTCCTGCGGCTCGATGCGGCCGTCAGCGGCAATGCGGGCCTCGAACGCGGCTTCCTGCTCGCTCGCGGCGCCCGGCACGACGGCCAGCTTTTTCCCGGACTCGTCCGGGATGTCCATCGCCTGTGTATACATCTGCTCTCTCCTCGCAAATACCGGCCCGGGGGATACCGGGGCGGAACTCAACATGTGTTTCGACTTGCTCTCTGTTGCGTCGTTTCCGTGCGCCGCCGCTCAGCTCATCCAGGCCGGCGATCGCTTCTGCAGGAAGGCGGCGATGCCTTCCTTCGCCTCGTCGGTGGCGCGCTGGCGGGAAATGCGGGTGGCCGTGTCCTCGGCCACGGCGGCATCGATCGGCCGACCGGTGATTGCCGCGATCAACTGCTTGGCTGCCAGTTGCGCCAGCGGGCCGCCAGCCAGCAGCGGCTCCACCAGCTTCGCCACGCCGGCGTCGAGCTGCTCCAGCGCCACCACCTCGCTGACCAGGCCGATGGCCTTGGCCTCCGCAGCGCGGAATTTCTCCGCGGTCTGGAAGTAGCGCAGTGCGTGGCGCGGGCCGATGGCGCGCAACACGTAAGGGCTGATCACCGCCGGGATGATCCCGAACTTCACTTCCGAGGTGGAGAACTGTGCGTCCTCGGACGCCACCACCATGTCGCAGGCCGCCGCCAGGCCGGTGCCGCCGCCCAGCGCGGCGCCCTGCACGCGGGCGATGGTCGGCTTGGACATGCCCGACAGCGCCTGCAGCATGCCGGCGAACTTGCGCGCGTCGGCGAGGTTCTCGGTCTCGGTGTACGCGGAAGCCCGCTGCATCCAGTTGAGGTCGGCACCGGCCGAGAAGTGACGGCCGCGGCCGGCGAGCACGACGATGCGCACCGAGGCGTCGGCGTCGAGCTCGGCACAGGCGGCGCCGAGGTCGGCGATGAGCTGTTCGTTGAAGGCGTTGAACACGTCCGGACGGTTCATCCAGATCGTGGCCACCGCGCCACTGCGTTCGATTTCCAGTGTTTCGTAGGTCATTCTGCTGTTCCTGCCGCCGCGGTCGGCGGGCGAGGCCCGGCGTGAAGCCGGACCTGCCCGGGGCGCTGCGGGTCTCCTCCGTTATTCTCTGTGGCCTGGCGCTGCCTCAGACGCGCTCGATGATCATCGCGATGCCCTGGCCGACACCGATGCACATCGTGCACAGCGCGTAGCGGCCATTGCGGCGCTGCAGCTCGTAGGCGGCGGTGGTCACCAGGCGCGCGCCACTCATGCCGAGCGGGTGGCCCATGGCGATGGCGCCGCCGTTCGGGTTCACGCGCGCCTCGTCGTCGGCCAGGCCGAGGTCGCGCAGCACCGCGAGCGCCTGCGCGGCGAAGGCTTCGTTGAGCTCGATGACGTCCATCTGGTCCAGCGTCAGGCAGGCCTTGGCCAACACCTTGCGCACCGCCGGCGCCGGACCGAAACCCATGATGCGCGGCTCGACGCCGGCGGTGGCCATGGCGACGACGCGGGCGCGCGGCGTCAGGCCGTGGCGCTCGGCCGCGGCCTCGGAGGCCAGCAGCAGCGCGCAGGCGCCGTCATTGACGCCGGAGGCGTTGCCGGCAGTGACGGTCAGATCCGGGCCGTTGACGCCCTTGAGCTTGGCCAGCATCTCCAGCGTGGTCTCGGGGCGGGGATGCTCGTCGGTGTCGAACAGGATGGGGTCGCCCTTCTTGCGCGGGATCTCCACCGGCACCAGCTCGTCCGCGAAGCGGCCCGCGGCGTGGGCGGCGGCCCAGCGCTGCTGCGAGCGCAGCGCGAAGGCGTCCTGGTCGGCGCGCGAGATGTTGAACTGGGCGGCGACGTTGTCCGCTGTCTGCGGCATCGAGTGCGTCTCGTACAGCTTCTTCATCAGCGGGTTGATGAAGCGCCAGCCGATGGTGGTGTCGTAGATCGCGGCATTGCGCGAGAAGGCCGACTCGGCCTTGCCCATGACGAAGGGCGCGCGCGACATGCTCTCGACGCCGCCGGCGATCATCAGCTCGGTCTCGCCCGCCTTGATCGAGCGCGCGGCCAGGCCGATGGCGTCCATGCCGGAGCCGCACAGGCGGTTCACCGTGGTGCCGGGGACTTCGATCGGCAGCCCGGCGAGCAGGCCCGACATGCGGGCGACGTTGCGGTTGTCTTCGCCGGCCTGGTTGGCGCAGCCGTAGATGATGTCTTCCACCGCGGTCCAGTCGACCTGCGGGTTGCGCGCCATCAGCGCCTTCAGCGGCACGGCGCCGAGGTCGTCGGCACGCACCGCCGCGAGGGTGCCGCCGTAGCGGCCGATCGGGGTGCGGATGGCGTCGCAGATGAATGCCTGGGTCATCGCCGGCTCCTTACAGTTGCTTCGGGCGCTGGTCGATGACGCGGCGTGCCTTGCCGGTCAGCGTGCGCGGAATGGCTTCGAACTCCATCACGTTCACCTTGGTGCTGATGCCGATGATGGTCTTGATGTGGTGCTGCAGCTCGCGGGCGATGTTCTCCGTCTCGGTGCGGCTGAGCTTGCCCGACAGCTCGCGCTGGACCTCGACACGGATCTCGACGTTGTCGAGGTGACCGTCGCGCGTCAGCACGATCTGGTAGTTACCCGACAGGCGCTTGTCGCGCATGATCTGCTCCTCGATCTGGGTCGGGAACACGTTCACGCCGCGCACGATCAGCATGTCGTCCGAGCGGCCGGTGATCTTGCCGATGCGGCGGAACGAGCGTGCGGTCGGCGGCAGCAGGCGGGTGAGGTCGCGGGTGCGGTAGCGGATGACGGGGAAGGCTTCCTTCGTCAGCGAGGTGAACACCAGCTCGCCTTCCTCGCCGTCGGGCAGCACTTCGCCGGTGTCGGGGTCGATGATCTCGGGGTAGAAGTGGTCTTCCCAGATCACCGGGCCGTCCTTGGTCTCGATGCACTCGCTCGCCACGCCCGGGCCCATCACTTCGGTGAGGCCGTAGATGTCGATGGCGTCGATGCCGAGCTTGCGCTCGATCTCGGTGCGCATGCCTTCGCCCCAGGGCTCGGCGCCGAAGATCCCGATCTTAAGCGAGATTTCGTCGGGCTTGATGTTCAGGCGCTCGAACTCCTCGGCGATCACCAGCGAGTAGGACGGCGTGACCATGATCGCGTCGGGACGGAAGTCCATGATCTGCTGCACCTGCTTCTCGGTCTGGCCGCCGGACATCGGCACCGCGGTGCAGCCGGCACGCTCGATGCCATAGTGCGCGCCGAGGCCGCCGGTGAACATGCCGTAGCCGTAGGCGTTGTGCACCATGTCGCCGGCGCGCACGCCGGCGGCGCGCAGCGAACGGGCGACGACGTTGGCCCAGTTGTCGAGGTCGTTCTTGGTGTAGCCGACCACCACCGACTTGCCGGTGGTGCCGCTCGAGGCGTGCAGACGGGCCACCTTGCTGCGTGGCACCGCGAACAGGCCGAAGGGGTAGTTGTCGCGCAGGTCCGTCTTCGTCATGAAGGGGAACCTGGCGAGGTCTTCCAGCGACTTCAGGTCGTCCGGGTGCACGCCCTTTTCCTCGCAGCGCTTGCGGTAGGGCTCGACGTTGTCATAAGTGTGGCGCACCGACCACTGCAGGCGCTGCAGTTGCAGCGCGGAGATTTCGTCGCGGCTGGCTTGCTCGATCGGCTCGAGATCGCCGGGTTGCGGGCTCTTCACGGGCATGGTGTTGTCCTCTCCTCTCTGTTTTTCGGGTGGCCGATCAGGCCTGTTCGGCAGCGAGGCCGGCGATCACTTCGCCGGCGATGCGGTAGCTCTTGCCGCGGAAAAGCGCGACGGTCCGGCCGGCGCTGTCGCGCACGGTGACGTCATAGACGCCGGTGCGGCCCGACAGCGAGCGCTCGACCGCCTCCGCCTGCAGGGTGTCGCCTTCCTTGCCGGGGGCGACGAAGTCGATGTTGCAGCCCGAGGCCACGGTGTTGCGGTTGTAGGCGTTGCAGGCGTAGGCGAAGGCGGTGTCGGCGAGCGCGAAGATCAGGCCGCCGTGGCAGATGTGGTGGCCATTCACCATGTCGCCGCGCACCGGCATGCTCAACGTGGCGTGGCCGGGGCCGACGCTGTCGATGCGCATGCCCAGCGCCTGGGCGGCGCGGTCGCGCGACCACATCGCCGCAGCGACGGCTGCGGCCAGCGCCTGCGGATCGGCGGGGATGGTCTGCGTGTCAGTCATGGATCTTCTTTCCGGCAAAGACGCGCTGCTGGATCAGCGGCGAGACGCGATAGCGGTCCTCGCCGTAGAAGCGGGCGAGGTTGGCGAGTACGGTGCAGATCGCCGGCACGCCAACCTTGTCGGCCCACTCCAGCGGCCCGCGCGGGTAGTTCACGCCCAGCTTCATGGCGGAGTCGGCGCCGGCCGCGTCGCACACGCCCTGATACACGGCGTCGGCGGCCTCGTTGGCGAGCATCGCCACGGTGCGCATCACCGCCAGTCCCGGCGTGTCGCCCAGGCGGCACACTTCGAAACCGGCGGCCTGCAGCAGGCCGATGGCGGCGCCCACCGCGGGCGCGAAGCAGTTGATTGCGGCGCCGACGGCGATGCGGCTGGCAGTGGCGTAATCGAGCGCAAGGTCGATCAGCACCACGTTGGCGATGCCGGTGTCGGCGGCGCGCTGCGTGGCGGTGCGGCCGTCGGTGACGAAGACCACCGCGCCACCGACTTCGGCGATGCGGCCGTCGCTCGCCTCGCCCCAGGTGTGGGCGATGTTGCGCTCGAACAGGCGGTCGGCGATCGCATGCACTGCGGCCGAATGGCCGTGCAGCACGATCTCGGTCGGTGCGTTCTGCGCCACTGCGACTTGCGGCGCGGGACGCTCCGCGCCTTCGCGATAGTCGTAGAAGCCGCGGCCCGACTTGCGGCCGATGAAACCGGCGTCGACCAGCTCCTGCTGGATCAGCGACGGCGTGAAGCGCGGGTCGTTGTAGAAGGCGTTCCACACCGAGCGCGTCACGGCGAAGTTCACGTCGTGGCCGATCATGTCCATCAGCTCGAATGGCCCCATGCGGAAGCCACCGGCATCGCGCATGATCGCGTCCAGCGTGGCGCAGTCGCCGCCGCCTTCGTTGAGGATGCGCAGCGCCTCGGCGTAGTAGGGCCGGGCGACGCGGTTGACGATGAAGCCCGGCGTCGAGCGCGCATGCACCGGCGTCTTGCCCCACGCCGCGGCGGAGGCGAACAGGGTGTCGGCGACGGCGCGGTCGGTGGCGAGGCCGGACACGACCTCGACCAGCTTCATCAGCGGCGCCGGGTTGAAGAAGTGCAGGCCGGCCAGGCGCTCGGGGCGCTGGAGGGCGGCGCCGATCGAGGTCACCGAGATCGACGAGGTGTTGGTGCCGAAGATGCAGTCGGCGCCGACGATGTCTTCCAGGTCACGATACAGCTTCTGCTTGGCTTCCAGGTTCTCGACGATGGCTTCGACCACCAGCGCGGCGTCGGCCAGATCGGCGAGCTGCTCGACGGCGACGAGGCGCGCACTGGCTGCCTGCGCGGCGTCGGCGGTCATCTTGCCCTTGTCGGCGAGCTTGCCGAACTGGGCGCGGATGCCTTCGATCGCCTTGGCGGCAGCGCCCGGCCGGTTGTCCAGCAGCTTGACGACATGGCCGGCGGCGGACGCCACCTGGGCAATGCCGGCGCCCATGGCGCCGGTGCCGACCACCGCGATCACGGCGGAGGTGGGCAATGGCAGGGGCAGCGGCTGTGCCGCGGGCTTGGAGGCTTGGGTGTCGGTCACGCTCATTCCCCGGTGAACTTCGGTGCGCGCTTCTCCATGAAGGCGGCGACGCCTTCGGCGTAGTCCGGGCTCCAGCCCAGTTCGCGCATGAAGCCGCCCTCGAAGGAGAGCTGCTGCTCCAGCGTGTGGCCCGGCGCGGCGTGCATCGCCTGGCGGGTGCGCACCAGCGCCTTGGTCGGCATCGCGGCGAGTTGTGCCGCGAGCGCGTCCACCTTGGCGCCGAACTCGGCGTCGTCGTACGCGGCCCAGATCAGGCCCCAGTCGGCGGCCTTCTCGGCCGGTAGCTTGTCGGCGAGCAGGGCGAGGCCCATGGCACGCGCCATGCCGACGCGCTGCGGCAGGAACCAGGTGCCGCCGGTGTCCGGGACCAGGCCGATCTTGCTGAAGGCCTGCAGGAAGGACGCCGACTTCGTCGCCACCACCAGGTCGCAGGCCAGCGCGACGCTGGCGCCAGCGCCGGCGGCGATGCCGTTGACTGCGGCGATGGTGGGCACGCGCAGGTTCTGCAGGCGCAGCACCAGCGGCTTGTAGTTCTTCTCGACGACGTTGCCGATGTCGGGCATCTTGCCGCCCACCGCCGCCATGTCCGGGTCGGCCAGGTCCTGGCCGGCGCAGAAGGCGCGGCCGGCGCCGGTCAGCACGAGGACGCGCACGGCCTTGTCGGCCTGGATGCGATCGAGCGCGTCACGCAGCTCGGCGTGCATCTCGCCGGTGAAGCTGTTGAGCTTGTCGGGGCGGTTCAGCGTCAGGCGGGCGACGCCCGCCTCCAGGGCGAACAGGATGTTCTTGTATTCCACGAGCGGCTCCTCAGACGTGATAACGACGCTGGACGACACGGAAGCGGTTGGCGACGAAGGCCGAGTCCGCGTACGAGGCGTTGGCCGACGGGTTGCCGCCGGTGCCGTGGTAGTCGGAGAAGGCCGCCGACTGGTTCACGAACACGCCGCCGGTGAGGTTGATCGACAGTGCGACCTTGCCGCGCCAGGTGGCTTCGGTCATCGCGTCGATGACGTCCTGTCTGGTCGAGTAGATGCCGACGGTGAGCGCGCCATGGGTCTTGACCACGCGCTCGGACAGCGCGATCGCCGCGGCGGTGTCGGCCACCTTGACGATGAAGCTGATCGGGCCGAAGCGCTCTTCCATGTAGGCCTTCTCGTCGCCCGCGTCGCAGGCCAGCAGCACCGGGGTGCGCACCTTGGCGCCGGGGAATTCCGGATTCTGCAGCGTGGTGGAGGCCAGCACGACCTTGCCCAGCGCGCCGCTATTGGCGATGTCGATGCGCTCGGCGGTGTCGGCCGACTGGATCGCGCCCAGCACCGCATGGGCGACTTCCGGCTTGGACAGGAAGCGCTCGACCGCCTTGGCGAGATCGGCGCAGACCTCGTCGTAGCTCTTGTGGCCGTCCTCGGTGTCGATGCCGCCGGCCGGCACGAAGATCGCCTGCGAGGTGGTGCACATCTGGCCCGAGTAGAGCGACAGGGTGAAGGCGAGGTTGCCCAGCATCGCCTTGTAGGCGTCGGTGGAGTCGATGACGATGTTGTTGACGCCGGCGAGCTCGGCATACACCTGGGCCTGGCGGCAGTTGTCGATCAGCCACTGGCCGAACACGTTGCCGCCGGTGAAGTCGACCGACTTGACCGTCGGGTGGGTGGCGAGCGCCTGGGTGACGCTGCGCTGGGTGGCCACGCACAGGCTCACCAGGTTGGGATCGATGCCGTTCTCGGCGAGCACGGTGCGGATGGTGCGCACGGTGATGGCCGCCGGCAGGATGGCGTTGCTGTGCGGCTTGACGATCACCGCGTTGCCGGTGGCCAGCGCGGCGAACAGGCCGGGGTAGGTGTTCCAGGTCGGGAAGGTGCCGCAGCCGATCACCAGGCCGACGCCGCGGCCGACGATCTGGAAGTGCTTCTTCATCACCAGCGGCGGGTTCTTGCCCTGCGGCTTTTCCCAGGTGGCCTCGGCGGGCACGAAGCCCTGCTCGCGCCAGGCGTAGGTGACGGCCTCCAGGCCACGATCCTGCGCGTGCGGCGCGCCGGCCTGGAAGGCCATCATCCAGCCCTGGCCGGTGGTCATCATCACCGCATGCCCGAGTTCGAAGCTCTGCTTGTTCAGGCGGTCGAGGATTTCCAGGCAGATGCCGGTGCGGCCATCGGCGCCCACCGCCTGCCAGCCCTTCATCGCCTCGAGGCCGGCGGCGATCAGCGCGTCCGGCTCGCACACCGGGTAGCTGACGTCGAGCGCGACACCGTAGGGCGAAGCCTCGCCACCATGCCAGCCGGTCTGTCCCGGCTGCCCCAGTTCGAATTGCTTGCCCAGATGGGCCTCGAACGCACGCTTGCCTTCATCCGGCGCCGTCTCGCCATACAGCTTGGGGCTCGGCATCTCGGGGAACGGCGTCCAGTATCCACGTGTGGAGATGGCGTTGAGGGCGCTATCGAGGGTCGCGCGGTGCTTCTCGAACAGGGGATGAGTCATTCGTCTCTCTCCGGTGGGGTTATGTGGGCGCAAACGATACGAATGGATTTGATGGATGTCAATGCCGAGTATCCTAAATTTGCGCTAGTTTCACGTCTTGTTCCTCTAAGAGGAATCAATTTCAGAAAAAGAAAACACATATAAAACAGACTATTGAATTGCAAAAAAGCCTATTGATTAGGCTATACGAATATTTATGGGTGACGTTAAGAGCTCCTGTATTTCTTGTTGTGATACCGAAACGTGTATATAATTTCAAAATCGGTATCGCGTTTATTGATCCTTCGTCGCACTTCTGCGGCCGCCGCGCGCGGGCTGGTTGCGGTCGTTGGCGATCCGTTCGCGCCGCGGATGCCGCCTCCCTCTCTTTTTAAGCCCGAGCGCGCAGTCCTTCCACCACCATGTTGCCTGTTCAATCTGCCGCCCGACGCCGAGGTGACGCTATCCGTCGTGGCGTCGAATCGATAGACTCGTTTGCCCTAAGTCCAGGCCTCGCCGACCAGACCGTGTCCACCGCCATCCAGCAACGTCTTGATGCTTTCCGCAAGCTCGATCGCGTACAGGCCGGGTCGGTGATCATTTCGGTGTTCGGCGACGCGGTGGTGCCGCGCGGCAGCCGCATCTGGCTCGGCAGTCTCATCCGTCTGCTCGAGCCGCTGGGCTTGAACGAGCGGCTCGTGCGCACCTCGGTGTTTCGTCTTGCACGCGACGAGTGGTTGCGCAGCGAGCCGGTGGGGCGCCGCACCGACTACCTGTTGACCGCCTCGGGCCAGCAGCGCTTCGAGGAAGCCTCGCGGCACATCTACGCCTCCAGCACGCCACAATGGGACCGCCGCTGGCGGCTGGTCGTCGTCGTCGGCGAAGTGGGTGGTCGGGATCGCGAGCGGCTTCGCCAGTCACTGTTCTGGCAGGGCTTCGGTGCGCTGGGTGCCGACTGCTTCGTGCACCCCAGTGCCGACCTCGGCGCAGCTTTCGATGCGCTGGCCGCTGAAGGCCTGGGCGAGATGCTGCCGCGGCTCAAGCCGCTGCTGGCAGCCGATCCTGCACCAGGCACGGCGGCGAGCGACGCCGACATGGTGCACCGCGCGTGGAACCTCGAGCGCCTGGCCGGCATGTACGCCGAGTTCGTCGAGCGCTACCAGCCGGTGCTGCAGCAGGTGCGCGACGGCGCTGCCGAAGTCGATGACGAGAGCGCCTTCCTCGTCCGTGCGTTGCTGATCCACGACTACCGGCGGCTGCTGCTGCGCGATCCGGAATTGCCTGACGTGCTGTTGCCGGCCGACTGGCCGGGGCAGAAGGCGCGCCTGCTGTGCAGGGAACTCTACCGCCGGCTGCTGGCGCCGTCGGAGCGTCACCTCGATGCCACGTTCCAGCTTGCCGATGGCGGTACGCCAGAAGCTGCGCCGCTGCTGTTCGAACGTTTCCGCGACGCCGACCCGCTCCAGCAGCCGCTCTGATACGTTCGCGCTGCACTGCTGTTTTCCTCCTCGCCGAGTTGTGTTACACATTACGAAATTAATTGTTTATCTCGTAATAAGGGCGAAGGGGCGGGGGTATGAGCGAAGAACTGGAGGGCAAGCACGGCGTGCAGTCGCTCGAGGTGGGCATGTCCATCCTCAAGGCGATGGCCACCGGGCGGCGCTCGATGATGCTGAAGGACATCGCTGCGGCCGCCGGCATGCCGCCGTCCAAGGTGCATCGCTATCTGGTCAGTCTGATCCGCAGCGGCCTCGTCGAGCAGGACCGGCTGACGTCGCGCTACGACCTCGGGCCCTTTGCGCTCAACCTGGGCCTGGTCGCGCTCGACCGGGTCGACCGTATCCGCCTCGGGCTGGCTGCCATCGCCGATCTGCGCGATGCCACCAACGAAACCACCGCGCTCGCGGTATGGAGTGACGGCGGGCCGGTCATCGTGCGCTGGGAGCGCCCGCGCCGGCCCGTCACCGTCAACGTCGTCACCGGCACCAGCCTGTCCCTCCTGTCTTCCGCTGCGGGGCGCGTGTTTGCCGCCTGGTTGCCGGAGCGCCAGACCGAGGCGCTGCTGCTGAAGGAAATCGAGGCGGGCAGGCTTCCTCCAGGCATCAGCTCGCTCGAGCAGGCGCGCGCCCTGCTTGCCGAGGTGAAGGCGCGGGGCATGGCGGTCGTCTCCAGCGGCTATTACGCCCGCGGTGTCGAAGCCGCTGCGGCGCCGGTGTTCAACTTCAAGAACGAGATCACCATGGCGATCGCGCTGGTCGGTGTGGAGGGTTCGATGGATCTGAGTCCGGAGAGCACGGCGCTGGCTGGGTTGCGCGGCGCCACACGCGAACTGTCCCAGCGGCTGGGCGCATCGCTGGACGCAGCCTGATCTCGTTGCGATACAAGGTTTTTGCTTGACGAGCGCATTTGTCTCATTTCTAATGCGCAGAATTGATTACGCGATACAGAATAACGGTCCGGCACTCCCGGCAGGATGCATGGGCCACTTGTGAAATCTGGAGGAGAAACCATGAAGCTGCATACCCCCGTGATGGCCGCCCTCGGCCTGGCCTTCGCCACCACTGCTGCACAGGCGGACATCAACGTCGGTGTCGTGCTGTCTGCCACCGGTCCGGCTGCTTCGCTGGGGATCCCGGAGAAGAACACCGTCGCCCTGCTGCCGCAGAGCATTGGCGGCGAAAAGGTGAACTACATCGTGCTCGACGATGCGTCCGACACCACGACGGCGGTCAAGAACGCACGCAAGCTCATCGACGAGAACAAGGTCGACGTACTGGTCGGCTCGACCACCAGCCCGGCTTCGCTGGCGATGATCGACGTCGCCGCCGAGTCGAAGACGCCGATGATCTCGATGGCGGCCTCGGCGCGCATCGTCGAGCCGATGGACGACAAGAAGAAGTGGGTGTTCAAGACCCCGCAGAACGACCTGCAGATGGCCACCGCGATCATCGAGCACATGCTGGCCAAGAGCGTGAAGAAGGTGGCCTTCATCGGTTTCGCCAACGCGTATGGCGATGGCTGGTACGAGCAGTTCAAGAAGCTTGCCGACGCGCGCGGCATCGAGATCGTCGCCAACGAGCGCTTCAATCCGGCGGACACCTCGGTGACCGGCCAGGCGCTGAAGCTGATCTCGGCGAAGCCCGATGCCGTCTTCATCGCCGGTTCGGGCACGCCGGCGGCGCTGCCGCAGAAGGCGCTGCGCGAGCGCGGCTACAAGGGCGTCGTCTATCAGACGCATGGCGTCGCCAACAATGATTTCCTGCGCATCTGCGGCAAGGACTGCGAGGGCACCCTGCTGCCGGTCGGTCCGGTGCAGATGGCGCGCCAACTGCCGGACAGCAATCCGGTCAAGAAGAGCGCGCTGGCCTACGTCGAGAAGTACGAGGCCGCCAACGGCAAGGGCAGCGTGTCGAGCTTCGGCGCCTACGCCTGGGACGCCGGCGTGCTGCTCAACGCCTCCGTTCCGGCGGCGCTGAAGAAGGGCAAGCCCGGTACGCCGGAATTCCGCGCCGCGTTGCGCGACGGACTCGAGGCGGTGAAGGAAGTCGCGGGCGCCACCGGCATCTATTCCATGAGTGCAAGCGATCACCTCGGCCTGGACCAGCGTTCGCGCGTCATGATCGAGATTCGCAACGGCGAATGGTCGCTGCTGAAGTAAGCCTTTAAGCGAGCGGGTCTGGCGGATTCCCGTGAGGGCGGCGATGGCCGCAGAGCCGGCCGCCGTGGTGGTCAGGTCGGCGCCCACGGTGGCGGCTCGACACGCATTTGATTGATCGCCGGGTCGAAAGGATTCGATCCGGCGATTGTTTGCGAGGCGTCGTCACGCCGGGCTCGCGTTCGACGGAGGAGACAAATGGATTCAACGATAGCAATGATGCTGGCGCAGGACGGCCTGACCAACGGCGCGATCTACGCGCTGCTGGCGCTGGCGCTGGTGCTGGTGTTAGCGGTGACGGGGGTGATCTGCATCCAGCAGGGCGAGTTCGTGGCCTATGGGGCGCTGCCGCTGGCGGTGATGCAATCGGGCGCGGTGC
>JAFEFC010000026.1 GCA_018240785.1 Pseudomonadota bacterium
GTCAAATTCCATCGATTCGCGTTCGACGCTCATGTTCGCCCTCCCACTCGTTTCCTTGCCTGCGGATCAGCCTTGTTCGGCTGCCGCGACGCGCCAGTCCGAAACGATGCCCTGTTCGAGCGCAAAGCTCTGCGCCTGGATGGTCCGCCGCTGGAAACGGGCCGCTTCCGGGGCCGTCGCAAGCCAGCGGATCACTGCAGCCGGAATTTCAGGCGGGGCTGAACCATTGCGCAACGCGATGACGCCCTTGTCCCCGATCGTGGCGCGCAGTGCCTCGGTCGTCACCACCCCTGGATTGATGGTGAATGCACGGACTCCCTGGTCGCCGAACTCGGCCACGAGTACGCCAGACAGGCGCGACACCGCGGCCTTGCCGGCGCCATAGGCATAGCCCCATCCGCCCTTGCCGGCGGCAACCGGCGGGTCGCCCTCGCCCGCGCCGGAGGTGACGTTGATGATCGTAGCCCCACCCTGCGCCAGCATCGTCGGCAGCAAGGCCTGGGTCAGCGCCACCGGCGCCATCACATAGCCCTGGAACACGCGCTGCAGCGTCTCGTGCCCCAGCGACATGAAGGGGAGATTGAGGTCCTTGCCCTGGTAGATGGCATTGTTCACCAGCACATCCACCCGACCGAAATGCTCCAGCACCTGCGCGGCAGCACTGCGCACCGACTGCTCGTCGAGCAGGTCCATGCGCACCGCGAACACCTCTCGGCCGAGGGCACGGATCGCGCTCGCCGTCGACGCGAGGCTGCCGGCGAGCGGCGAGCCGTCCGCGTGGGCGAGCGCATGCGCATGCGTCTCGCCCTCTTCCATCGTGCGCGCGCTGATCGCCACGTCGTAGCCCGCACGGGCCAAGGCCAGCGCAGTTTCGCGGCCGATGCCGCGGCTCGCCCCGGTAATGAAAGCCACCTTCTTCATTGCCATCCCTCGATCATTTGCATCGCTCGGCCACGCCGGCGAGAAGACGCTCACCGCCTCGCCGGCGGGCGGAAGAATCCGTCAGTACCGGTCGGGGCGGATCATCGCGTCCATGCCGCCGTCGACGAAGACGACGGTGCCATTGACGAAGCTCGCCTGTTCCGACTGCAGGAAGGTCGCCACGCGCGCGATCTCGTCCGGGCTGCCGTTGCGGCCGAGCGGAGAGACGAACTTGCGCGTCGCTTCGCCGAAGCGGGGGTCGTCCAGCGAGGCCTTGAGCAAGGGGGTCTCCACCGCGCCCGGCGCGATCACGTTCACCCGGATGCCGCGCGCGCTCCATTCGACCGCCCTGCGACGCGCATGGACAGCAATCGCGAATTTCGACGACGCATAAGCCGCGTGCGTCATGCCATTTGCATCGGCCTGGGCACATGCGCCGGCCTCGTCGCCGGCCAGCATCGCCGCCACCATCGGCAGCTTGTCCATGCCCGGTTGCACCGATGCAACCGAACCGATCAGCAGCACGGCGGGGCGGCTGCCCCTGGCAAGGGCGTCGGCCAGACCATCCATGATCTCGCTCATGCCGAAATAGTTGACCGACACGATCAGGCTGCTCGATGGTGCGGTGGAGCCGAGCCCGGCACAGCACACCAGGCCATCGAGCACTCCGCCGCAGGCATCCAGTGCCGCGGCGACCGCCGCCTTGCGCCCTTCGGCGGTGGACAGGTCGGCGACGATGTCGGCCTGCTGGCGATCGATGCCGATGACGCGGTGCCCGGCTCGTTTCAACTGTTCGCTGATTGCGGCCCCGATCCCTGATGCCGAGCCGGTGACGACGGTGACGGACATTGACGACTCCCGATATTTGGCCGGCGCACACCGGCGTGATGATGACTGGTTACGCCGCACACCGCGCCGGAAATGGGCTCAGCGGCGTCGTTGGCTGACTCGGGGCGGCTGAGCCCACGATCTGGCCAAGTATCACTTCTTGTCGCTCGCACCGGCATCGTCCGCCCGGACTAACACGAGTCCTGTTGACGAGCCGTACAATCTCCGTACACACGATCGATGCGCAGAAACCATCCGGGAACACCAATCATGAAACTGCACCGCCCCGTCGTCGTCTCGCTCGCCCTGGCATTCTCCTGCCTGCTCGCCGCATCCGCTGGCGGCGCAGCGGACCAGGCATCCGTTGCGATGGGTGCGGAGACCGCCGAGGCGGCCCGTACCCAGGCACTGCTCGACCGCGCCGAAGCCTTCCTGCGCGACAAGGGCGACCAGGCGCTGGCGGCCTTCAGCCGCTCCAGCGATTTCCAGGCCGGCGATCTCTATGTTTACGTGCTGGGCAGGGACGGCACTTTCCTCGCCAGCGGCGGCGCGTCGTCCACGCTGATCGGCCGCAACGTGCGGGACATGACGGACAGCGACGGCCGTCCGTTCTTCCGCGAAATCCTGGACGGAGCACAGACCCGCGCAAGCGGACAGGTGCAGTACCGCTGGCTGAACCCCGTGCGTGGCCGAAACGAATACAAGATCGCGAGCTACCGCACGGTGGGCGACCGCATCCTGGTGGTCGGCTACTACGTGCCGAATGCTTCGCTGGAGCTTGCGAAATCCATGGTGTGGCGCGCGGTGCACGAGCTTAAACAGCGCGGCACCGCTGCCTTCGACCGTTTCAACAGCCCCAGCGACAGTTTCGTGCAGGAAGACCTTTACGTGTTCGCAATCGGGCTCGACGACGAGCTGATGTATGCCAACGGCGCCAACCCGCGCATGATCGGCCGCAAGGTGGGTGATCTCACCGATGCGAACGGCAGGCATTTCGTGCGCGAGATGCTCGACATCGCGCGCAGGAAAGGCGAAGGCGAGGTCGAATATGCCTGGCGCAACCCGGCGAGCCAGAAAGTGGAAAAGAAGCGCGCCTACATCGTGCGCGTGGGCGCTTATCTCGTCGGTTCGGGCGCATACCTCGGGCCGCTGCACTGAGCGAGCCCAGCGAAAGGCAGGCTCCCGGGCACGCTGCGCATGCCGGGAGCCCGCCGCTCAGCCGTTCCGGCTCAGCGCCGCGACACTGTTCAACATGATCCGCACCAGTTCGGTCTGACGCCGCACGCCGGTCTTGGAAAAGATCGACCGCAGGTGCGCACGCGCGGTGTTGCGCCGGATGTTCAGCGCTTCCGCCGCCTCTTCCAGCGACAGGCCGTTGGCGAGCTCCATCGCCAATGCCGTCTCTGCTGGCGTCAGGTTGAAGAGCTGTTTTGCGGCCGCGGTGCTGGCGAGCGACTTGCCTGCCGCATCGCGGATGTACACGACCACCGCCGGTTGCCCCTTGCCTTCGGCCCATTCCTGGGACGGAACCGGTTCCACCACCACACCGAGGCTCACCTGACCCGACGGCCGTGACACCGACATCGCCGAGGCGATGCTCACCGGATCTCCGGCGTTGCGTGCGAAGGCATTGCGCACGAGCTGCTGCAGCTCGCGGTTGTCACTCGGATAGGAGGCCTCGAGCCGGCCGCCGACCAGCTTCAGCCCGTCGTTCTGGGCCAGAACCTCGCGTGCGACCAGGTTCTGCTCGAGCACCTTGCCGGCCTCGTCGAGCAGGATGGTGCCAACCGACAGGCGGCCGATCGCCTGCGAGTACAGCGCGCCAAGCGATTCGCTGCGATCGATGAGGTTGTGGATGTGCAGCGCCCGGCGCAGGTGCGGCAGCAAGGCCTCGCATCGCGCACGGTCCAGCGCGCTGAATTTCGGCGCGGCCTCGCCACGCGTGATGCGAAAACGCAGCTTGCCCGAATCAGGCGTGGAGATGTCCGCCCCCAGCACGTGGAACACATCGTTGGGTGCGCACCAGTGCTGGAAGTAGGGCGTGCGCCGCCACTCCGCCTCGGTCATCAGGTCCTCGACGGTGAAGACCTTGTCGGCGGGCTGGTTCACGAAGGGCGTCGTGGTGTGGCCATAGGGGAGGTAGCTCACCTTGTCGGCCCCCTCCACCCCCACGGCGATCATCATCCCGAGGTTGCTCGCATCGGGGCCGCGCAGGATCAGGGTGACGTAGTTGGCCTGGAAGAGAGACCTGAACAGATCGAGCGCTTCTCCCCACCGGCGGCTGTCAAGCGCCGCCTCATACAGCATCGAGACGATACGGTCATATTCCTCGAGGTCCAGCTCTATGTTGGCCAACGCCCTTCCCTCCAGTTACTACGGATCGACCCTCAGGCTGCTTCCAGGCTGGACACGAGGGTCGGCACCGCTTCGAAAAGATCCGCCACCAGGCCGTAGTCTGCCACCTGGAAGATCGGCGCGTCCGGATCCTTGTTGATCGCCACGATCACCTTGGAGTCCTTCATGCCTGCCAGATGCTGGATCGCGCCCGAGATCCCGACTGCGACGTACAGCCCGGGTGCGACGATCTTGCCTGTCTGGCCGACCTGGTAGTCGTTCGGCACGAACCCGGCATCGACGGCCGCGCGCGACGCACCCAGGGCCGCACCGAGCTTGTCCGCCAGCGGATCCAGCAGCCGGTGGTAGTTCTCACCGCTGCCGAGGCCGCGCCCGCCGGACACGACGATCGAGGCCGCCCCCAGTTCGGGACGCTCGGACTTGCTGAGCTCGCGACCGACCACGCGGGACAGGCCCAGATCCGGCCCGGCCGCCACCACCTGCACTGCCGCCTCGCCGCCGAGCGGCGCGGCATCGAAGGCGGTCGAGCGGATCGTGAGCACGTCGAGCGGCTGGTCGGACTCCACCGCCACCATGACGTTGCCGGCGTAGATCGGGCGCTCGTAGCGACCGGGGGCCGCCACCGCCACGACGTCCGAGACGGCCGCCACGTCGAGCAGGGCCGCCACGCGCGGGGCCAGATTCTTGCCAAAACTCGTGGCACCGACAAGCACCGCGCGGTAGCCGCCGTCGGCCACGATCGCCGTCACCAGCGCCGCCAGGTTTTCGGCCAGCGGTTCGGCGTAATGCGCCGCATCCACCTTCAGCACGCGGCTCGCGCCCGCGATCGCCTGCGCCTGCGCGACGGCAGCGTCGCAACCGTACCCCGCGACCAGCACGTCGATCTCGCCACCGAAACGCGCAGCGGCCGACGCGGTATTGAGGGTCGCCGTCGCCAGACGGCCGTTTTCATGTTCCGCAATGAGCAGTGTCTTCATGTTTCCGCCTCAGATCACCTTTGCTTCGTTGCGAAGCTTGTTCACCAGTTCGGCCACGTCGGCCACCTTGACGCCGCCCTTGCGTGCAGCCGGTTCGGCGTGGCGCACCTGGCGCAGCCGCGGCGCAATGTCCACGCCCAGATCGCCGGCCGCCACCACATCGAGCGGCTTCTTCTTCGCCTTCATGATGTTGGGAAGGGTCGCATAGCGCGGTTCGTTCAGCCGCAGATCCGCGGTAACGACGGCGGGCAGCTTCAGCTCGAGCGTTTCGAGGCCGCCATCGATTTCACGGGTGACATTGACGACACCCTCGCCGAACGTCATGCGCGAGGCAAACGTCGCCTGCGGCCAGCCCAGCAGCGCAGCCAGCATCTGGCCCGTCTGGTTGGCATCGTCGTCGATCGCCTGCTTGCCACATATGACCACCTGCGGCTGTTCGCGTTCGGCCACCGCCTTGAGCAGGCGGGCCACGCCCAGCGGCTGCAGTTCGACGTCGGTCTCGACCAGGATCGCGCGGTCCGCGCCCATGGCAAGCGCGGCGCGCAGGGTCTCCTGGCTGGCCGAGGTGCCGCAGCTCACCGCGACCACTTCGGTTGCCCGTCCCGCTTCGCGCAGGCGCACCGCCTCCTCGACGGCGATCTCGTCGAAGGGATTCATCGCCATCTTGACCCCAGCGAGCTCGACGCCGCTATGGTCCGACTTCACCCTCACCTTCACGTTGTAATCGACCACCCGTTTCACCGGGACCAGAATCTTCAATTTGCACTCCTTCCTGACTGATCGTGTATCGAGGAAAAGTCACGCGGCCGCTGCTTCGCGCCGCAACATGACCACATGATTGTCGAAGCTCACCAGCACCTGGCCTTTCTGGTTGAACAGTTCGAAACGGGAGACGAGCAGGCCGCGCTCGGGCCGGCTGGCAGGCTGGCGTTCGACATGTGTCACCCGCACGCGAAGCTCGTCTCCGGCCACGCCCGGCCGGTGGAAGCGCAACCGCTCCCAGCCACGCCCCGCGATCGACGAGGTGTCCTCGTGCGCCACGGTATGGCTGAGCCGGATCGTGATCGACAGCAGGTGCACGCCCGCGGCAAACAGCTCGCCAATGGGCGATCTGGCGGCGGCCGCTTCATCGACGTGCGGCGGGAACGGGTCCCATTCCGCGGCGAACGCCTTGATGTTTTCCGCGCTCAGCACGTAGCTCTGCACCGACTCCCGCGGCTGATTCAGGACGACATCCTCCCAGTAGATCATGCGATCGCTCCCTCGGCCCGCGGATAATCGGTATAACCTGTCGCGCCCGCGGTGTACAGCGTCCGGCGGTCGAAGCCGGCCAGGGTGCGCCCGTCGCGCAGCCGGCTCACCAGATCGGGGTTTGCGATGAAATGGCGGGCGAACGAGACCGCAAGCCCCTGCCCTCGGGCAACGGCCGCCTCGGCCGACGCACCATCGAAGCCATCGTTCAGGATCAGCCGTTCACCGAAGGCCTCGCGCGCCAGCGCGAAGGCGTCGATGCCCGGCACCGGCGCCTTCATCACGTGGGCGTAGGCCAGGCCGAGCGTTGCCGCCTGGCGCGCCAGTTCGGCATGGGTGGCCGCCGAGTCGGCGTCGCTCGTGTCGTTGAAGGTGTTGCCCGGATTGAAACGAAGCCCCACCCGGCCCGGTCCGATGGCCTCGGCCATCGCCTGCAGGCACTCGAATGCGAATCGCACCCGGTTCTGGACACTCCCGCCGTATTCGTCGCTGCGGTGGTTGGTTCCCGAACACATGAACTGCATCGGCAGATAGCCGCTGGTGCAATGCAGCTCGACGCCGTCGAACCCGGCCTCGCGCGCATTGAGCGCCGCCTGGCGGTGCTCCTCGACCACGGCACGGACTTCTTCGGTGCTCAGCGCGCGCGGCATGTCGAACGGCTGCATTCCCGCCGCATCGGTGTAGATCTCGCCGGCGGCCTGGATGGCCGACGCCGACACGGTCTCGACCTTGTCGCCCTTGATGTGGCGGCTGCCGATGCGGCCCGCGTGCATGATCTGCAGCACGATGCAGCCACCGCGCGCATGCACCGCATCGGTCACCCGCCGCCAGCCGGCGATCTGCGCTGCTGTCGCGATGCCCGGCTGGCGGCAGTAAGCCTGACCGGCTGCGCTCGGCCAGGCGCCTTCGGCGACGATCAGTCCGGCATCGGCACGTTGTGCGTAATGCAGGGTCATCAGTTCGCCTGGCACGCCATCGGCGTCGGCCCGATTGCGCGTCATCGGCGCCATCACGATACGGTTTAAAAGCGCGAGTTCCCCGAGCCGCACGGGGCTGAAGAGATGAGGCAGCACGGGCATCCCCTCCTCAGAGCGCGGTGACCAGCACCGCCGAGCGTCCACCATCGACAGGCAGCGTGGCGCCCGTGATGTAGGAGGCTTCGTCGCTGGCGAGAAAGACGATGGCATTGGCCAGCTCTTCCGGCCGACCGACCCGACCCATGGGAATCAGCTTCTCGGTCGCCTTGCGCGAGGCTTCGTCGGCGAGCATGCCCGCGGTCGCCGGCGTCTCGACGACGGCCGGCACCACCACGTTGACGCGCACGCCGTGGGGTGCGCCCTCGGCCGCGGCGGCACGGGAGAAATTGTCGATCGCAGCCTTCGCCGCCGAGTAACCCGACATCCAGGGTGTGCCAAGCGAACCGCAGATCGAGGAGATATTGACGATCGCACCGCCCTTGCCCTTCATCAGGCGCATCGCGGTGCGCGTGCCCCAGAAGGTGCCGTCGACCGACGTGCTGAAATTGGCGTGCCAGTCGGCGGTGGACATCTCCTCGATGCTGCCCCACGTGTAGGCCATCGCATTGTTCACCAGGATGTCCAGGCTGCCGTGGCGCTTCGCCACCGCTTCCAGCGCAGCGGTGAAGCCCGCCTCGTCACTGACGTCGGCGACGACCGCCTCGGCCTTGCCGCCTGCCGCGGCAATCTGCCCGACCACTTCGTCGAGCGGCCCCTGCCGGCGGCCACACACGATCACCGTCGCCCCTTCCTGCGCGAGACGCTCCGCCGTGGCTGCGCCGATCCCGCTGCCACCTCCAGTCACGAACGCCACTTTGCCCTGCAAACGACCCGTCATGAATGTTCTCCTCGTCCTGGTGCGCGGAAAATCCGCAAACGTCTTGCATGAGGAATGAAGATACGGGTTCGGACCAGCGCTTTCATCGTCCATTAAGACTATCGGCAGCGCGACGCCATTCAGCTACAAGCCTTTGAAAAAAAAGGAACCCGCGCCCGCCCATGGGCGAGCGCGGGCGGCGGCGAAGAGAGCCTTTCAGCCAGGAAAGCGAACCCTGACCCGCTCGCTCGTCGGGAGCGCCTGGCAGCTCAGCGTCCAGCGCTTGGCCAGGTCCTTGGCGTCGAGCACCTCGTTGTGGCGCAGGTGCACTTCACCCTCCACCACCTGGCACATGCAGGACGCGCACATGCCGGCCTGGCACGAATGCGGGGCGTTGATGCCGGCCTTCAGCGCGGCCTCGAGCAGCGTCTCGCTGCCGGCCACTTCCAGCGTATGCACCTCGCCGTCGAGTTCGATCTCTACCGTGGCGCGTTCGACCGTCGTCGCGGGAGGAGGGGCCGCAGCGTTGATCGCCGCAACATCCTCTTCGTCGGGCAACGACACGAAACGCTCCACATGCACGCTCTCAGCCGCCATGCCGGCATTGCCCAGCGCCGATACCATCGCGTCCATGAACAGGCCGGGGCCGCAGATGAAGGCCTGCGCCTGCACCCACGGCCGGGCGAGCTCGGCCAGTTGTGCCACCGAAGGCACGCCCTGCACCGAATCCAGCCAGTGGATGACCTGCAGGCGGGTGGGATGCGCCGCCGCGAGCGCCCTCAATTCGTCGCGAAAGATCACCGAGCGCTCGTCGCGATTGGCATACAGCAGGCAGATGCGCCCCTGGCCATGCGCCAGCACCGAACGCAGGATGGAGAACACCGGCGTGATCCCGCTGCCGCCCGCGCACAGCAGGAAATCGCCGTGCAGCGAGGCCGGCGTGAACACGCCCGCCGGCGCCATGACTTCGAGCGTAGCGCCCGGGCGTACGTGATCGCACACCCAGTTCGAGCCCCGCCCGCCGGTCACCCGCTTGACCGTGACCCGCAGGGTGGCATCGAGCGTTGGCGCACTCGACATCGAGTAGCACCGCGGCAGATGCCGGCCCAGGACCGGCAGCCGGAGGGTCAGGAACTGCCCGGGCCGGTACCTGAAGGTCTCGGCCAGCTCGGGCGGCACCTCGAACACGACCGACTTGGCGTCGTGCGTCTCCTCGGTCACCGCCCTCACCGTGAGGGCGTGATAGCGCTGGGCGGTCATCTCGCGTCGTTCTCCGTTGGCGGCCGAGCCGCTCAGATGTAGGGATCCGCGTTCGGCAGGCCGAGCATCACCGCACCGTGAGCGCGCGCGTAGGCATCCGTGTTGTTGGCAATGTGGCCGCGAGCCTGGTGAATGTCGCGGAACACGCGCTCGATCGGATTGCTCTTGTAGGTGCCGGACGCCGCGCATGCACGCATCAGCTCGCTCGCCGCGCTCGCGCACTGCTTGGGCACCTGCGAAGCCTGGGCGCGCTGCATCAGGCGCTCTTCCACCGGCATGCGCTCGCCGGTCTTGGCACATTCGACGATGCGGGCGTAGTTGCGGAACAGCACCAGCTTGAGCTGGTCGGTGGTCATCATCGCTTCGGCGACGGCCTGCTGGGCATTGACGTCCTCCGCCGTCTTCGCGCCGTGCTTGCCGACGTGCGCGGCAGCGCGTTCGCGGAAGTGAGCGATGGCACCGTCGAGCGCGCCGATGCAAGCCGACGAGACGGCGCGCTGGAAGACCTGGGTGAAGGGAATCTTGTACACCCAGCCCGGATTCGTCTGGCGGCCGGGGCAGCCCGCGTCGCTGTGATCGTTGGTGCGGTGCGTGCGGTGCTCGGGCACGAAGCAGCCATCTACCACGATGTCATGGCTGCCGGTGGCGCGCAGGCCGAGCACATCCCAGTTCTTTTCGACGCGGAAATCCGACTTCGGCAGCAGGAAGGTGGCGTGCTCCAACTGACCCGAACCGTCCTTCTTGGGGAGCAGACCGCCGAGGAAGATCCATTCGCAGTGCTCGACGCCGCTCGAGAAGCTCCAGCGCCCGGAGAAGCGATAGCCGCCGTCGACCGGTTCGGCCTTGCCGGTGGGCATGTAGGTCGACGCGATCAGCACGCCGGTATCCTTTGCCCACACGTCCTGCTGCGCCTGTTCCGGGAACAGCGGAAGCTGCCAGTTGTGCACGCCAATCACGCCATAGATCCAGGCGGTGGACATGCAGCCCTCGGCAAGCGCCATCTGCACGCGATAGAACACGCGCGGATCGAGCTCGTAGCCGCCGAAGCGCTTGGGCTGCAGCACGCGGAACAGGCCCGCTTCCTTCATTTCCTGCACCGTCTCCACCGGCACCATGCCGGCCGCCTCGGCGGCGCGGGCGCGCTCGGCGAGACGTGGAGCCATCTCCCTGGCCCTGGCGACCAGTTCGACCGCCTCCGGCGTCATGTAGTCCTCGGCACCGATGCCGATTACCTGATCGTGTCCAATTGCGCCCATCTCCATATCCTCCGTGATCTCGTCCTGCAGAATGTCGGACCGTGCGGCCATCCGAATGAGCGCCATTTTCCACAGCCCGACCATCGACTCATCGTCTGAACGGACTACCGTAAATGGCTGACGTGAAACGATTCTTGCCTTTCAGGGGCGCGATCTTCGCGCATGCGCACGCGGGGCCGCGCGCAACGGTCGCCAGCGTCGCGCCCCGACTCCGGGCAAGCGCGCAGCGGTAACCCTTTTGGACGATGCCCTCGCCGACCACGGGCGAATAATGCACACACCCTGCGATCCTTCCGGCGGATGGCAACCAGAAATAACAGGAGGCGCCACATGCGCGTAGCGGTCGGCTTGGTCGTGGCATCGATTGTCGCGGCAGGCAGCATTTATTCCTTCTCACCGAGACCGGTTCCGCCCATGCGCGAAACGCGTATCCCGGTCGATGCAATGCAACTCATGGACATCAGGCAGAGCAAGGCCGGCACCGTCGTCGCCGGCGAACTCGGCCTGATCCTGGTTTCGCCCGATGAGGGCAAGACCTGGAAGCCCGCCAGCGTCACGGCTAACCGACAGGCCCTCATCACCCGCCTGGCCTTCGCCGACGACAGTCACGGCCTCGCCCTCGGCCAGGAAGGCTGGATCCTGCGCACCGATGACGGCGGACAAAGCTGGACGGAAACCGCATTCACCGAAAAGAACGGTGAGCCGCTGATGTCCGCAGCCCGACTGCCCAACGGCGACTGGCTCGCCGTCGGCGCTTTCGGGCAGGTGCTGCGTTCGATCGACGACCGCAACACCTGGCAGCCGGACACGCTGCCGGGCCTGTCGGACTGGCACCTGAACCAGATCGCCAGTTCCGCCGACGGCAAGCAGTGGATGATCGTCGGCGAGAACGGCACCGTGCTGCGCTCCACCGACGGCGCGCGCTCGTGGGAAGCGGTGGAGCCCTTCTATCACGGCTCCCTGTACGGCGCCGTCCACCTGGGCGGAAACCGCTGGGTCGCCTACGGCATGCGCGGCAAGGTCTTCTTCTCGGACAACGCCGGCGAGACCTGGAGCGCGGCCCAGGTTCCGGCACCGGTCTCGCTGTACGGCCACACCCTGACGGCGAGCGGCGAACTGCTTCTCGTGGGCCAGGGTGGCGTCGTGCTGAGCAGCAAGGATGGCGGCGAGCACTTCACCATCGAGCGCCGCGGAGGCCGTGCCAGCCTCACCGGGATTCTCGTCAAGCGTGACGGTGAATGGCTGATGTCGAGCGACGGCGGCCTGCGTGCCTTCACGCCGAAAGCCCATGAAGCCGGTACCAATCAACCCACGAACAAGGGAGCAGCCTGATGACCACTGCCCACACCATCAGCCGGACGGACGCACTGGTTGCCGTCCTCGCGCGCATGCTCATCCAATGGCGCAAGCCGCTCGGGGCCTTCTTCCTGCTGCTGACCCTGGGCCTGGGCTATTCGGCACTGAACACCCGGCTCGACCCGGGCTTCAACAAGCTGATTCCGCTCAAGCATGAGTACATGGCGGCCTTCCTCGAGCATTCATCGACGTTCTCGGGCGCCAACCGCATCCTCATCAGCGTGCAGTGGAAAGGAGACGGCGACATCTACAACGCCGAGTTCCTGCCCATCCTGCGCAAGGTCAACGACGAGGTCTTCTTCACGCCGGGCGTCAATCGTGCGAGCGTGCGCTCCATCTTCACACCCAACGTGCGCTACATCGAAGTCACCGAGGAAGGCTTCAACGGCGACGTCGTCATTCCCGCCCGCTTCGAGGCCAACGAAGCCGGCCTCAACCAGGTGCGTGCCAACGTCGCAAAGGCGGGCGTCGTCGGCCGGCTGGTGGCCAACGACCTGAAATCCGCACTGGTCCAGGCGGACCTGCTCGAGATCAACCCGGAGACCGGGCAGAAGCTCGACTACGCCGAGGTGGCCCACAAGCTCGAGGCCATCCGGAGCCAGTTCGCCAGCGACAAGGTCGACATCCAGATCGTCGGCTTCGCCAAGGTGATGGGCGATGTGATGGAAGGGCTCACCACCGTGGTGATGTTCTTCGTCATCGCCTTCGCCATCACCGCCCTGCTGCTGTGGCTTTATTCGCGCTCGCTCAAGCTCACCGTGCTCGCACTGGCGGTGGCGCTGCTGCCGGTCATCTGGCTGCTGGGCATCCTGCCGCTGATCGGCTACGGCGTCGATCCGATGTCGGTGCTGGTGCCCTTCCTGATCTTTTCCATCGGCGTGTCGCATGCGGTCCAGATGACCAACGCCTGGAAGCAGGACGTGCTCGCCGGCGCCACCGCGATGGAGGCGGCCGAAGGTGCCTTCCGCAAGCTCGCCGTCCCCGGCATCATGGCCTTGCTCGCGAACGCGCTCGGCTTCATGGTGATCATGCTCATCGACATTCCCATCGTGCATGAACTGGGCCTCACCGCCTGCCTCGGCGTCGCGCTGATGATCATGACCAACAAGATGTTCATGCCCATCATCCTGTCGCACCTGCACCTGGAGCGCATGGCCCTCGACCAGCCGGTGGACACCAAGGAGAAGCATCCGACCTGGTGGAAGGTATCGGCCCTGTCGGAGCCGCGTCCGGCGCTGGTGACCTTCGTGGTCATGCTGGTCATCCTGGGCGTTGCCACCCACTTCTCGCGCCAGTTGCAGACCGGCGACATCGGCAGCGGCGTACCCGAGTTGCGCGCCGACTCGCGCTACAACAGGGACAACGCGAAGATCATCAAGAATTATTCGATCGGCATGGACGTGCTGTCGGTCTATGCCGAGACCTCCAACCTTGACGAAGCCTGCCTGAACTGGGACGTCATGAACGCGGTGGAACGCTTCGACCTGCACATGCGCGGAGTCGATGGCGTGCAGTCGGTGAGCACCGTCGCCGGCATGGCCAAGCTCTACGCCGCTGGCAACAACGAAGCAAATCCTCGCTGGGCTGCCCTGCAGCGCACCGAATCCGCGCTGCGCACCGGCGGGCGTGCCGCCAACCCCGAGAACGGCCTCAACTCGCACGGCTGCAAGACGATCCATCTGGTGGTGTATCTGAACGATCACCAGGGGCCGACGCTCAAGCACGTCGTCACCGAGGTGCAGAAGTTCATCGCTGCGGACAAGACGCCCAACGTGCGCTTCCGGCTCGGCGGCGGCAATGCAGGTGTCGCCGCTGCCACCAATGAGGCGGTCGAGCGCGCCGAGGTGCAGATGCTCGCCTCGATCTTCGCCTCGATCTCGCTGCTGTGCTGGCTCACCTTCCGCTCGTGGCGCGCGGTGCTGTGCGTGATCGTGCCGCTGACCCTGGTGACCATCATGTGCAACGCGCTGATGGCCCTGCTCGGCATCGGCCTCAAGGTGGCGACGCTGCCGGTGATCGCCCTCGGCGTGGGCGTGGGTGTGGACTACGGCATCTACATCTACGAGCGCATGCAGCATGAAATGGCCGAGTTCGGCTACACGCTGCGTGAATCCTTCTATGAAGCCATGCGCCAGCGCGGCACCGCCGCCGTGTTCACCGCGGTGACGATGTCCATCGGCGTGGGCACATGGGCTTTCTCGGCCCTCAAGTTCCAGGCCGACATGGGTATCCTGCTCGCCTTCATGTTCCTGGTGAACGTGATCGGCGCGATCTTCCTGCTGCCCGCGCTGGCGTGCTGGCTCAATGTTGGCCGGAAGTCGGCAAGCGGACAGCTCACCACCGCGGTGGAAGAAGACAGCGCCAGATCCGTTCCGGCTGAGCCCGCCGTATCGCCCGACTTGAAGGCGATGCGCGCCACCGCCAGCCAGCCGCTGCGTTCCTGATCAAGGCTCCCTCTCTTGGGCCGGCGATGGTCGATGGCGACATCGGCTCTCCCGGCCCGCTTTTTTGCATGCGGCACCTGTGCCGCAGCGTCAGCGGACATCAGCGGGCGTCTGCCTCCGTCGCATCCGAATCGATCATTGCGCGCGCGATCCGCACCAGCATCGGCACCAGCGCAGGCGACCCGAGCAGTTCCGGGCGCTCCTCGACCAGGGTTGCGAGCAGCATGCGCATGCCGCGCACCAGCATGAACGCCGCCAGCTCGCGGTCCGGCTCGCCAACCTCTTCGGCATGCACCCGCAGCAGTTGCGCCATGTTCGCCACGAGCTGCTCCGAGCTGACCTCACCGCGCCCCAGCCCCTGGGCGCGACCGAACTGCATCTGGCGGGCATAACGCCGGTAAAAGTCCTTGCCCAGCCCGAGCAGGCGCATCTCGGTGCGCACGGTGCGCTGGAACAAGGCCTGCAGCAGCTCGTCAAGCGACTGGCGGTTGAGGCGGAACAGCTCCGGCGAAGCCTCGATCGACTCCTCGTCCATGATCCGCTTGCTGATCTGCATCAGGATCGCCTCCTTGCCGGGGAAGTACTGATACACCGCACCCACCGACACTCCGGCCCGCGCCGCGACCTTGCGCGTCGTTACCGCATCGACGCCTTGCGATCTCAGGATCTCGCTCGCGGCATCGATGATCGCCTCCAGCGTGAAGCTGGCGCGCGCCTGCACCGGCACATGCCTGAGCACAGGCCCCCGCTGCCCCTTCTTCTGTTCGGTTTTCTGCATTGCATCAATCCACTTTTGAAACAGTCACTTGTGATCCATCGCGGTGCGCTGTTCGAGTTCGCGCTCGGATTTTAATGCAGGAGCACCCCGTGCCATACGATTGCATCGACAACTCGTCCGCATCGCCCACCCCTGCCACCCACCCGGACGGACCTGGCAGCGCGTCCGGGGACGGCCCGAGTCCCCGACACATGAACCGAAACAAAGGGATAGTCATGACCGACGTCTTCATCTACGACCACGTGCGCACCCCGCGCGGCAAGGGCAGGGCCGACGGCGCCCTCGCCGAGATCACCCCGGTTCAACTCGCCGCGCAGATGCTGCAGGCGGTGCGCGACCGCAACCAGCTCGACAGCCGGCTGATCGAGGACGTGCTCCTCGGCTGCGTGGTGCCGGTCGGCGAACAGGGCGGCAACATCGCCCGCGTCGCCGCGCTGGTGGCCGGCTTCGACCACGGCGTGCCCGGCATGCAGCTCAACCGCTACTGCGGCTCGGGCCTGGAAGCGGTGAACTTTGCCGCCGCCAAGGTGGGCTCGGGCCAGGTCGACATGGCGATCGGCGGTGGTGTGGAGAGCATGTCGCGCGTGCCGATGGGCAGCGACGGCGGCGCCATGGCGCTCGACCCGCAGGTTGCCTTCAAGATGTACTTCACCATGCAGGGCGTCAGCGCCGACCTGCTCTCCACCCTGCATGGCTTCACCCGAGAGCAGTGCGACGCCTATGCGGTGGAAAGCCAGCGCCGCGCCGCCCAGGCGTGGGCGAACGGCTGGTTTGATCGCTCGGTGGTGCCGGTCAAGGACGTGCTCGGCCTGCCGGTGCTGGCGAAGGACGAGGCGATTCGCCCGGACACCACGCTGGCTTCGCTCGCCGCGCTCAAGCCCTCCTTCCTCGAGATGGGCACGCAGTACGGCTTCGACGGCGTTGCGCTGCTCAAGTACCCGCAGCTCGAAGCCATCGCCCACATGCACCACGCGGGCAACAGCTCGGGCATCGTCGACGGCGCCGCCGCGGTGCTGGTGGGCAACGCCGAAGCCGGCGCCCGCGCCGGCCTCAAGCCGCGTGCGCGCATCCGCTCGGTGGCCACCGTCGGCTCCGAGCCCACGCTGATGCTCGATGCGCCCAGCTACGCCGCGCAGAAGGCACTGAAGAAGGCGGGCATGACCGCCTCCGACATCGGCCTGTGGGAGCTGAACGAGGCCTTCTCCTCCGTCGTGCTGTGCCTGATGGAGCGCCTGAACGTTCCCCACGACCGCATCAACGTCAACGGCGGCGCGATCGCCATGGGCCATCCGCTGGGCGCCACCGGCGCCATGATCCTCGGCACCCTGCTCGACGAGATGGAACGCCGCCAGGTCGGCACCGGCCTGGTCACGCTGTGCGAGGCCGCCGGCATGGGCAGCGCCACCATCATCGAGCTCGTCTGAGCGCCACCGGACCACATCAAGGAATCGACCGACATGACTGAAGTCATCCACATCACGGTGGACGCCGACGGCATCGCCACCCTGCTCTTCGATCGCACCGACAGCGCGATGAACACCATGGACACGAAGTTCATGGCCGAGATCGAGGCCGCGATCGAGCGCCTCGCCAGCGACGACGCCATCAAGGGCGCCATCTTCACCTCGGGCAAGGCGGTGTTCGCCGCCGGCGCCGACCTCAAGGAGATGGAAGCCAACCTCGACAAGGCCGACGACATGCCGCTGGCCGAGCGCCTGCAGCTGAACGGGTCGCTCTCGAAGCTGCTGCGCCGCATGGAGACCTGCGGCAAGCCGGTGGCCTGCGCGATCAACGGCACCGCGCTCGGCGGCGGCACCGAGATCGCGCTCGCCTGCCATTACCGCGTGGTGTCCGACGCGAAGGGCATCCAGCTCGGCCTGCCCGAAGTCCAGGTCGGCCTGCTGCCGGGCGGCGGCGGCACCCAGCGCGTGCCGCGCCTGATCGGCATCCAGGCGGCGATGCCGGTGGTGATGGAAGGCCAGGCGCTGTCTGCCGAGAAGGCGCTGAAGATGGGCCTGATCCACAAGATCGTCCCCGCCGGCGAACTGCTCGCCGAGGCGAAGCGCTGGCTGCTCGACGAAGGCGACGCGGTCCAGCCCTGGGACAAGAAGGGCTACAAGGTGCCCGGCGGCGCCGGCCCCTCCGCCCCCGCGGTCGCGCAGATGCTGGTGGTCAGCAACGCCATGCTGCAGGCGAAGACCTTCCACAACCTGCCGGCGCCCAAGGCCATCCTGTCCTGCCTGTACGAAGGCCCGCAGCTGCCGATGGACAAGGCGCTCGAGGTCGAGGCCAAGTACTTCACCCTGCTCCAGCTCGACCCGGTGTCGCGCAACATGATCCGCACGCTCTTCATCAACAAGGGCAAGGCGGACAAGCTGATGCACCGCCCCGAGGGCGTGCCGAAAACGACCTTCCGCAAGATCGGCGTGGTCGGTGCCGGCCTGATGGGCGCGGGCATCGCCTACCATTGCGCGAAGCTCGGCATCGAGACGGTGCTGATCGATCGCGACCAGGCCGCCGCCGACAAGGGCAAGGCCTACTCCACCAAGCGCCTGGAAAAGGACATCGCCAAGGGCCGCATGACCCAGGACAAGGCCGACGCCATCCTCGCCCGCATCCACCCCACCACCGACTACGCCGGCCTGGCCGACGTCGAACTCGTGGTGGAGGCCGTGTTCGAGGACCGCGGCATCAAGGCCGAGATCACGCGCAAGCTCGACGCGGTATTGCCGGCGCACGCGGTGATCGCCTCCAACACCTCCGGCCTGCCGATCAGCGAGCTGGCCGAAGCCGGCGCCCACCCCGAGAACTTCATCGGCATGCATTTCTTCTCGCCGGTCGAGCGCATGCCGCTGGTCGAGATCATCCGTGGCCGCAAGACTTCGCCCGCGACGCTGGCGCGCGCGCTCGACCTGGTGCAGGCGATGAAGAAGACGCCGATCGTGGTGAACGACGGCCCCGGCTTCTTCACCAGCCGCTTCATCGGCGCCTACATCAACGAGAGCCTGGCGATGGTCACCGAGGGCGTGAATCCGGCGCTGATCGAGAACGCGGCGAAGATGGCCGGCATCCCGGTCGGCCCGCTCACCGTCTCCGACGAGATCGGCCTCGACACCGCCTACCACGCCAGCCAGCAGCGCAAGAAGGACGAGGGCGACGCCTTCAGGCCGACGCCCACCTTCCGCCTGGTGGAAAAGCTCGTCGGCGAGCTCGGCCGCCACGGCCGCAAGAACGGCAAGGGCTTCTTCGAGTACGCCGCGGACAGCAGCAAGAAGCTGTGGTCCGGTCTCGCCGAACTGTTCCCGCCGCTCGCCGAGCAACCCGGCGTCGAGGAAGTGAAGGCGCGCATGCTCTACGCCCAGCTCGTCGATGCCGCCAAGGCGATGAGCGAGGGCGTGGTGATCGACCCCGCCGACGGTGATGTCGGCTCCATCCTGGGCGTCGGCTTCCCGGCCTACCTCGGCGGCCCGTTCTCGATGATGGACACGATCGGGCTCGCCAGGGTGGTGGCCGAGTGCGACCGCCTCGCCGCGCGCTACGGCGAGCAGTACGCCGCGCCGCAGCTGCTGCGCGACATGGCGGCCCGCGGCCAGAGCTTCTACGGCACGAACCGCGTCACCCCGCCGGCCGCCATGCGCTGACCGGCTCACCCCCACGAAACCCGCCTCCGCCGCCGCCTCTTCCGGGAGCCGGCGGCGGCTTGCCAAGGAGTAAAGCGTGAATTTCGACTTTTCCGACGACCAGCGCCTGCTGCAGGACGCAGTGCGCACCATGCTCGCCGACACCAGCACCTCGCAGGCAGTACGCGAGGTGCTCGAGGGCCGGGCGAGCCATTCCGACGCCGTCTGGCGCAACCTGATCGAGATGGGCGCCGCCGCCGCCGCCATCCCCGAGCAGTACGGCGGCGCCGGGCTCGGCTATCTCGAGCTCTGCCTGGTGGCGGAGGAAGCCGGCCGCCATCTCGCCGCGGTGCCGCTGTCGTCCAGCTTCTACCTGGCGGCCGAGGCCCTCCTGCGCGCCGGCAGCGAGGCGCAGAAGCAGCACTGGCTGCCGAAGATCGCCAGCGGCGAAGTGGTCGCCACTGCCGCGCTGGGCAGCCGCGAGCGCTACCGCACGCCCGCCCCGCTCGCCTTCGACGGCGCAACGCTCACCGGCACCAGCCCGGCGCTGGTCGACGGCGGCATCGCCGGGCTGGCCGTGCTGAAGGTGGGTAACGAACTCGTGCTGGTCGACCTCGCCGGTGCTGGCGTCAGCCGCACGCCGGTGCCGACGCTCGACCCCACCCGCCCGCTCGCCGAAGTCCATTTCGATCGCACTCCGGCCGAACGCCTGCCCGCCGCTGATGCCGCAGCCGTCGCCACCCGCGTGCTCGACGGCGCCGCGGTGCTGCTCGCCTTCGAGCAGGTCGGCGGCGCTGCGCGCATCCTCGAGGCAACGCGCGACTACTCGCTCGAGCGCAAGGCCTTTGGCCGCCAGATCGGCAGCTTCCAGGCCATGAAGCACAAGATGGCCGAGATCTACACCGCGATCGAGCTCGCCCGGGTGCACGCCTACTACGGCGCCTGGGCGCTGTCCTCCGACGCCCCCGAGCTGCCCAGGGCCGCCGCCGCCGCGCGCGTGGCCGCCACCCGCGCCTACGTGGTCGCCGCCGAGGAAGGCATCGAACTGCACGGCGGCATCGGCTTCACCTGGGAGATGGACTGCCACCTCCACTACCGCCGCGCGCGCCATCTCGGCCAGCTCATCGGCAGCGAACACGCCTGGCGCGCACGCCTGGCGGACGAACTCATCAAGGAGGCCGCGTAAGCGGAACACGCCCACATGGACTTCAGAGACACCCCAGAAGAAGCCGCCTTCCGCGCCGAAGTGCGCGCCTGGCTGGAAGCCAACGGCCAGCAGCGAATCCGCCCCGACGAAGTCTTCGGCGAAGGCCTGGACGACGCCGCCAAGCTGGCCGCCGCCAAGGCCTGGCAGGCCAAGAAGGCCGCCGCCGGCTATGCCGCGATCACCTGGCCGAAGGAGGCCGGCGGCCGCGGCGGCACCGCGATGCAGCAGGTGATCTACCAGCAGGAGGAAGCCGCCTTCGTGGTGCCGGGCATGATCTTCGAGATCAGCATCGGCATGGGCCTGCCCACGGTGATGATGTGGGCGGCGCCCGAGCTCAAGGCCCGCTTCCTGCGCCCCGGCCTCGCCGGCGAGGAAATCTGGTGCCAGCTCTTCTCCGAGCCCGGCGCCGGCTCCGACACCGGTGGCGTGCGTACGCGCGCGGTGCGCGACGGCGACGAGTGGGTCGTCAACGGCCAGAAGGTGTGGACCTCGGGCGCCCACTTCTGCGACTACGGCATCCTGCTCACCCGCACCGACTGGGACAAGCCCAAGCAGGAAGGCCTGACCATGTTCATCGTCGACATGAAGGCCCCCGGCGTCGAGGTCCGCCCCATCCACCAGATGTCGGGCGACTCGGAGTTCAACGAGGTGTTCTTCACCGACGTGCGCATCCCCGACACCTGGCGCCTCGGCCCCGAATGCGGTGGCTGGAAGGTGATGCTGAGCACGCTGATGCAGGAACGCCTGTCGGTCGGCGGCAACCTGCCCACCGACCTGCACGAGCACCTCGTCGCGCTGGCGCAGAAGTGCGCGTGGGACGAGCGCCCGGCGATCGAGGACGATCGCGTGCGCGCACGCATCGCCGACGCCTACCTGCAGCAGAAGGGCGTCGAGCTCGTCATCGCCCGCGGCCTCACCGCGATCTCCAAGGGCAAGGCGCCCGGGCCGGAGATGTCGATCACCAAGCTGGTCGCCGCCAAGGCGATGCAGGACATCGCCGCCTTCGCGCTGGAACTCGCCGGCCCCGAGGGCATGATCGGCTTCGAGGCCCTGGGCGGCGACTGGCGCTACATGCAGCGGCTGTGGCTGGGTTCGCCCGGCGCGCGCATGGGCGGCGGCACCGACGAGATCCTGAAGAACGTGATCGCCGAACGCGTGCTCGGCCTGCCCGGCGAGATCCGCACCGACCGCAAGGTCCCGTTCCGCGAACTCGAACGCAACTGAAGCGCCGCATGGAGGAGACACGACAGATGGCAAGCAAACCCCTCGCCGGCGTGAAGGTGCTCGACTTCACCCAGCTGCTGCCCGGGCCGATGTGCACCCTGCACCTGGCCGACATGGGCGCGGACGTGATCAAGATCGAGCCGCCAGGCGGCGAAGCCGGGCGCGGCCCGGCCGGCACGCCGATCTCGCACTTCTTCCTGGCGGTGAACCGCAACAAGCGCTCGCTGGCGATCAACCTGCGCGCGCCCGGCGCACGCGAGCTCATCCATGCCCTGGCCAAGGACGCCGACATCGTGGTCGAGGGCTTCCGCCCCGGCGTGATGTGCCGGCTCGGCATCGGCTACGCGGAGCTGAAGGCGGTCAACCCGAAGCTCGTCTATTGCGCGATCAGCGGCTACGGCCAGGACGGTCCGCTTTCCGAGCTCGGCGGCCACGACATCAATTACCAGAGCTACGCCGGCATCCTCGAACAGAGCGCCGCGCCCGGCGGCAAGCCGCACCCGGGCAACTTCCCGGTGGCCGACCTGGCCGGCGGCGCCCTGTCGGCGGCGATGGCGATCCTCGCCGCGCTGTTCGACGCGCAGCGCAGCGGCCAGGGCCGCTTCATCGACGTGTCGATGACCGACTGCGCGATGGCGCTCAACGTGCAGCCGCTGGCCAGCCTGCACACCTGGAAGCAGCCGGTTCCCGCCGGCCACGACACCTTGTCCGGCGGCCTGCCCTGCTACGGCACCTACGAGACGGCCGATGGCCGCCATCTGGCGGTCGGCGCGCTCGAGCCCAAGTTCTGGCAGGCCTTCTGCACGGCCGCCGGTTGTCCCGAGCTGAGCAGGAGCGGCTGGGCCGCAGGCAAGTCCGGCGCCGCGGTGAAGGCGCAGGTGGCCGAGATCATCAAGGCGCGCACGCTGGCCGAATGGACCACGGCGCTCGCCGGCGTCGACGCCTGCGTGAGCCCGGTGCTGCGCATCGACGAGGTGCTCGCCCATCCCCTCACCCGCGCACGCGGCATGACGGTGGACACACCGCTGCCCGATGGCGGCAGCGCGCCCTACTTCGCCTTCCCGGTGAAGATGAGCGACTACGCCTTCTCGCTCGACCGGCCGCCGCCCGCCGCCGGCGAACACAACGAATCGGTGCTGCGCGAGCTCGGCTACGGCGAGGACGCCATCGCCGCACTCAAGGCCGCCGGCGCGATCTGAGCGCCTATCCGCGGCAGGCGGCGCGACACCATCCGTCACGACGATCACACGACAACAACTTCACGGAGACATCATGAACCCACGCACCTTCAGCCTCGCGGACCTGTTCGCGATCACCGCCGAGACCGTCCCCGAGCGCGACGCGCTGGTCATCGGCGACACCCGCCGCAGCTACCGCCAGATGGCCGAGCGCGTCGACAGCCTCGCCGCCTGGCTGCACGCCCAGGGCATCGGCCAGGGCGACGTCGTCGGCCTGCAGATGTACAACTCGGCAGAATACCTCGAAGCCTTCCTTGCCGCCTGCCGCGTGCGCGCGGTGCCCGCCAACATCAACTACCGCTATGTCGCCGACGAGCTGCGCTACATCTACGACAACGCCGGCATCAAGGCGCTGTTCTACAGCGCGGAGCTCGAGCCCGCCGTCGCCGAGGTGCTCAACGCCGCGCCCGAGCTGAAGGTGAAGGTGCGCACCGGGGGCGGCACGCCCGCACTTGCCGGCGCGACCGCCTATGAGGATGCGCGGATGGATGACACCCGCGCCCTGCAGGACGTCCGCTGCAGCGACGACGACCTCTCGCTGCTCTACACCGGCGGCACCACCGGCAAGCCCAAGGGCGTGATGTGGCCGCACAAGGACCTCTTCTTCGGCTGCCTGGGAGGCGGCGGCTTCTACGCCCCGGCCGACGGCGCGGTGAGTACGCCGCAACAGCTCGCCGACCGCATCCGCAAGGCGCACCCGCTGCGCTTCATGCCGGTCGCGCCGCTGATGCATGGCGCCGCGCACTGGGCCACCATGGTGTCGCTGTTCGCCGGCCACACCGTGGTGCTCAACGACCAGCACCGCTTCGACGCCGAGCACGTGCTCGACATCGCCGCCACGCAGAAGCTCAATGGCATTACCATCGTCGGCGACGCCATGGCGTTGCCGATCCTCGATGCCCTCAAGGCCCACCCCGGCCGCTGGGACCTGTCCGCGCTGTTCCTGTTCGGCAACGGCGGCGCCGTGATGTCCGCCCACGTCAAGGAGGCTCTCAAGCCCTTCCTCCCTGCAAACGTCTATTTCAGTGACGGCATCGGCTCCTCCGAGGGCGGCCAGCTCGGCATGGGCGCCAAGCCGGCCGAGGGCGGCATGATCAAGATCGCCGCGCGCGCCGACCTCAAGGTCGTTGTGGATGGCAAGCGCCTCGCCTCGGCAGGCGAGTCCGGCATCCTCGCCCGCAGCGGCTACCTGCCCTTGGGCTACTACCGCGACCCGGTCAAGACCGCCGAGACCTTCGTCACCATCGATGGCACCCGCTACGCGATCACCGGCGACGCCGCACGGCGCGACGAGGACGGCTCGATCGTGATCTTCGGCCGCGGCAACAACTGCATCAACACCGGCGGCGAGAAGGTGTTCCCGGAAGAGGTCGAGGAAGTCCTGCGCATGAGCCCGCAGATCCTCGACGCCGTCGTCGTCGGCCTGCCCGATCCGCGCTGGGGACAGAAGGTGGCAGCGGTGGTGTCGGTGCGACCGGGGATGAGCCTCGACCAGGCGGCGCTGCGCACGCTCTGCCATGCGCATCTGGCCGGCTACAAGGTGCCGAAGGAGATCGTGACCGTACCGGAGGTGCTGCGCTCGGCGGCAGGCAAGGCGAACTACGTGTGGGCGAAGAGCATCGCCGAGCAGGCACCGGCGGGCGCGGCGGGCTGAGCGCATCCGCCTCCATCGATGCAGCGCCGGGAGACCGGCGCTTTTTTTGCGCCCGGTTCCGGCTCGTGCCGCCGACAGTCTTTCGGATGGCGGCGGCGTATCGGTGATGCAAGACGAAAAAAGGCCCGCCAGTGTTTCGAACACTGGCGGGCCCTGCACTCGAGGAATCAGATCCTCAGAACGTGTACTTCGCCACGAGAGAGACCTGGTCGCGGTCGGTCAGCAGGCGGTTCCTGACCGGGCCGAGGCTCGCGTTGCCGAAATAGCCCAGGTAGGTCAGGCCGATCTGGAAGTTGCGGCGATAGGTCATCGTCGCGCCGATGCTCAGGCGGTGATCCCCTTCGCCCATGCCCAGATTGCCCTGCAGCGTGCGGCCCGCCAACTGGTGCGAATAGCTGATCGGCACGCCCAGTTCCCAGTTCTCGATGATGCCCGGATAGGTCAGGCTGAGCGTCGAGGCGAACGCAAGACCGTAGCTGCCGAAGTTCAGATCGTCCGACAGCGGGGTGATACCGAACCGATTGGTCGTGGCCGTCGCACCCGGAACGCGCCGCGCTTCCGGATTGCTCACGCTGGTGTAGGCGATTTCCGCCAGGAAGTTGGCTTGCGGCGCCAGGAAGGTCCGACCGAGGTTGACGAAGGTGTTGATGTTCGTCTGCAGCACATCTGCCTTGGTCGCCGTCGGCAACTGAACCCAGAGCGGGGTGGACCGGCCCAGATTCACCTTGGTATTCACAAGGGCGGGTGCATCCTTGCGATACGAGATCTCGCCACCCAGCGTCGCGATGCCGAAGCTGGTGCTGAAGGTCGCACCGAGCATCTTGATGTCGTCGAAGTAGTGATGACGGAAACTCGGGCCAGCCGGATCGAGGTAGTTGATATCAACCATCGGCGCGCGATCGCTGTAGTTCAGATAGATCAGCCCGACCTCGGTCTCGTTCGTCAGACGGTACTTCGCTCCGACGCCCCACTGACCCGTCTTGCTCGGCGATTCGCCAGCGCGCCGCGGAACCGTGCAAACGGGTCCCGGCTGGAGGCAGGCTGCCCCCGGGCCGACGACGTCGGACGTGCTCATGAACGATCCTGGCGCATTCACCAGCGTCTTGTGCCAGTTGTACTGCCACTGCGCCATCAGCGACAGCTTGTCGTTGACCTCGTACAAGGCCGAGATCTGGTCCTCGGGCAGCAACTGGTCCTTCACCTCCGTACCCGGGATGCCCGCCTTGGTGCCGTCCGCAGGGCCTTGCGCGCCCGAGATGCCCGGGATGAAGAGCGATTCGCCCCACGACACGACGTGCTTGCCGAGGCGGACCGTGGCGTGACCTTCGCTGCCGACGTCGAAGCCCGTATAGCCATAGGCATCGAGCAGGCGCGTGTAGCCGCCGTGATAGTGCCTGGCGTCCCGGGTGAACTCGTCGGCGGCCCCGCCGATCTTGTTCGGGAACGACGCGCCGTCGTTGTCGTTGGAGCGATGATAGACGTCGTCGTAGAAGGTGCTGGCCGACACGACCAGGCCGGAGTCGCCCTTCCTCAGGCGGGTGTCGAGCAGCAGGCTTACACGGTTCGACGTCAGCGCGCCCTTGTCGAAGTTGTTGTTGCCGTCATTGCCCGAAGCGTTGTTCTTCCCGCTCAACACGCGATCGCGGTCCTCGAGACGCGACGACAGGGTGTAGGTCGACGTCAGGCGCGACTCGAACACCATTCCGTTGTCGAACTTGATGTCATCGAAGGCCACTGCTGGCGCGATCGTTCCCATCCCGATCACGGCCAGCGCGATCGGCTTCATCTGCTTGTGCAGTTTCATTCTGCTTGCTCCCCGAGAGTCGATCCGATTACTGGCCAAGCGCGCGCAGCGAAGCGGGCGTGTACATTTCCGGCGTCAGGTCACCCTTGTTGAGCACGTAACCCTTCTCGCGCTCCTGGATGAGGTTGAAGCCGACGTAGGAACCCGAGTTCAGGTCGTGGTAGAACGAGGTGCCGGCCTGCCAGGCGTTGAGGTCGAAGGCGTAGTAGTGGTTGATGAAGGCGTGCTGCCAGAGCTGGCCGCGGGTGTCGTAGTAGTCGCCGACCGACGCCTGCCAGTTGTCCTCGTCGATGAACATCACGCGCTTGCCGAAGGCGTGGCGGTAGCCATCCTTCAGGTTGCCCTCGAGCACCCACACGCGACGCAGCTCATAGCGCTCGTAATCCGGATTGCCGTGCCCCTTCTGCAGCAGGTCGGCGTACTTCACCTTGTTGGAGTGAATGCGGTAGGAGTTGGCCGGAATGTACATCTCGCGCTTGCCAAGCAGCTTCCACTCGTAGCGGCTCGGGTCGCCGTTCATCAGGCGGTCCTGGTCGATGGTGAGCTTGCCGCTGGTGCCGCCCATCGGCGAGTCGAAGCCGTAGGTCGGCAACTGGCGCACGCGGCGAGTGCCCGGGTCGTACTGCCAAGCCAGACGCTTGGCCTTGGCGAAGTTCACCGGCTCCTGCGATGCGGTGAAGCTGCCGCGGTCGCGCTCGGGCAGCAGCGTACCGGACAGCGAGTAGGCCATCAGGCCTTCCATCGGCTTGCCCAGTTCAGTCGGCTGGGTGACGATGTTCAGGTTCCTGTTGATCTGCCGGCCCCAGGTGACGCTGCCGTCCGAAGCCACGTCGGCGATGTCACGCACCATCTCCTCGGTGTAGGCGCGGTACGGGAAGTTCATGTTGGCGAGCACTTCCATCGCGCTCTTGGGGATCGGGAAGCCGACCGGGCCCTTGTAGCCGGTGTAGCCCAGGCCGCCGTCGGTCAGTTCGGCCTCGAGGGCGTTCTTCTTGGCGATCTCGCAAATGGCGTCGGGATAGCGGAAGTCGCGTCGGCTCTGATACACCGGAATGCGGAAAGTGTCCGGATACTTCTTGAGCATGGCCTTCTGGCCCTCGCTCAGCTTGTCGGCGTACTTGTCCATGTTCGCCGCAGTGATCTGGAACAGCGGCTTGTCGTCCGGATAGACGTCGACCGGATGCTGGCCGGTGTGCAGCGAGTACTTGATGCCCGGGGGCGTCCCCAGCCACTTGCCGGAAAACGGCGGGATCGTGCCTTCCTTGTTGCCGGCCGCCTCGGCACCAACACAGGTGAGTTCCTTGCCGAGCTTGGCGGCTTCCGCCTCGCTCACCTTGGCCGACACGCTTGTCGCGGCGAGCGACAGCGCGATCGTCGTCACTACGGGCACCCAAATCTGGGTCTTGGTCATTTGCGTCTCCTTCCTGGTGGGGATCGTTCTGTCCCGATTACTCAAGCGTTGGGGATGCCACGGTGCCCATCTCGTTTCGACACCACTGCATCTGCTGCGCATTGTTTTTCGATCACGGTTTCGCTACATCGTCCGATGGGACTAAGCCGCATGAGGGCGCCCGGGGCGCCCCGCGCTCATCCCTGGCGGCTGGCCAGGAAGGCGCTGCGCACTTCGCCCTTCAGCAGCTTGCCTGCAGCGTTGCGGGGAAGCGCTACGGACAGCACCTGCACCGACGCGGGCACCTTGTAGGCGGCCAGATGCGCACCGACGTGCGCTCGCAGCGCAGCCCCGTCGAGTGCCGCCCCCTCGCGCACAGACACCACGGCAGCCACCGCCTCGCCGGTGGTCTCGTCCGGCACGGCGAACACGGCGGCCTCCAGCACGTCGGGCATCTGCAGCAGGCAGGACTCGACTTCGGCCGCGGCAATCTTCTCGCCGAAACGGTTGATCACGTCCTTGATCCGGTCCACGACGAAGAGGAAGCCCTCCTCGTCGACATAACCGATGTCGCCGCTGCGGAACCATCCCTCGTGCATCGCCGCAGCCGTCGCGGACGGGTCGTTCAGGTATCCGTCCATGATGGTGACGCCACGCAGCCAGATTTCGCCGGCCTCACCGGCCGGCAACGCCTCACCCGACGGATCGACCACCTTCACCTCGACGATGGGCGAGATCACGCCGGCACTGCGCGGCTTGTAGGCGAACAACCGGCCCGAGGATGCCGCACCCACGCCATTGGTCTCGGTGAGGCCGAAACCGATCCCCGACATCGAATCGGGCTTGCGCCGCTGCACCTCGTCGATCAGCCGCTGGGGCAGACCGGCACCGCCGAAACCCAGCCCGGCGAGATTGCCACCGCATGCCGGATCGTCGAAGCCGGGCTCGGCAATCAACTGCATGACCATGGCAGGGGCACCGTTGAACTGGGTCACCTGCTGTTCGCGAATCAGGCCGATCGCCTTCGCGGCATCCCAGCGCGGCATGAACACCAGGCGCCGCCCGTTGCGCAGTGCGCTGAGCAGCTGGGCATGCAGTCCGCTGACATGGAACAGCGGCACCGCCGTCAGCGTCGCGGGCGCAATGCCGCGTGCCATCAGGCGCTCGATGATGTCGGGCGAGGTCATCGCCGAATAGGCACCGATGAAATCGATGTTGAACAGGGCCTGGCACACTGCACGCTGCGATGACAACACGGCCTTGGGCCGGCTCGTCGCCCCCGAGGTGAAGAGGATCAGCGCGGGATCATCCGGATCCAGCGACGGGAGTGGCTGAGGCGCAGCCGCGTTGCGCACGATCTGCTGGTAATCGGCCGCGCGCTCCGCCGGCGCCGCACCGGCCTGCCCCTCGGCGCCCACGCGCACGACGCGGCATCCGGCAACGTGCGTGTCGCCGCCCATGCGCTCCAGCCGTTCGACGTCGCACACGAGGGCTGAGGGCTCGATCATCGCGAGCGCGTCATGCAACTCCTCACCCACGCCGAAGCTGTTCAAAGGCGCAGGCACCGCACCGAGCGATGCGGCCGCGGCAAAGGCCACTGCCCATTCCGGACGGTTACGCATCGCGATCGCGACGCGGCTCGCCGGGCCCACCCCCCAGTCCCGCAATTGCGCGGCAAGCGCATCGACTTCGGCAAAGAAGCGGTCGAACGTCCAGGTTTCACCGTCATAGACGATGAAGGGCTTGTCTCCATGCGCGCGCGCACTGGCCAGCAATTCGGGAAGCAGACGGAAAGCGTTGCGGTACACGCGCATCGGCCGCCCGCGGACCACCTCCTCCACCGTCTCGAACGGCGCCGACGGCGCAGTGAGTTGTGTGCGTACCTTCTGATAAAGCTCGGAAAGCTGGGACATCGATTACTCCTTACGGTTGGCGAGGCTGAACCGGTACTTGCCGTCGTCGTCCAGCACGCGTCGCACCTCGCCTGCGTAGCGCAGGAAGGAGAGGTGCGCGATGGTTTCTCCCAGCGCCATCATGTCCTCCACGGCGCTGAGCGTCTTTGGAAACTGCCGCGCTTTCGTCTCGAAAGCGGTGGCGGCGCCGGCTTCCGAGAGGAAGGACCGGATGATCTCGAACTGCAGGTCATGATGCGCATACAGTTCCTCGACCCGCCGATGCAGTCCGCGGAACACGCGCTCGTGCGAGGGCAGCACCAGGGTGTCGGGGGCAAGCTGGGCCAGGCGGTCGAGCGAGTCGAGCCAGAGCTTGAGCGGGTTGGCCTCGGGTTCGATGTCGGAGACCAGCACGTTGGAGGTGATGCGCGGCAGCAGCTGGTCGCCGGCGATCAGCAGGCGGTCCGACTCGCAATACAGGCAGGCATGCTCGGGCGAGTGGCCCTCGCCGATCACCACCCGCCAGTCACGACCGCCGATGTGCAGCACCTGGCCCTCGCGCAGGCGGGTGAACGCGCGCGGCTGCGGCGGCATGAAGGGATCGCGCCGCAGCTTGGCGAACATCTCCTCGACGCGCTCGCGCGGCATGCCCGCGCGCAGGTAGAACGTGAGCATGGAATCGGGCAGCGGCTCGGGCGGCGGGCCGGCGAGCGTGCGCATGGTGAAGTACTCGCCATGCGTCATGTACAGCGGCGCATCGAAGCGCTCGGTCAGCCACGCGGACAGGCCGGCGTGGTCGTAATGGAAGTGCGTGCAGATCAGGCCCTTGAGCGGCAGGCCGTCGAAATGACGCTCGACGATCGTCTCCCACAGCGTACGCGAGGCCGGCAGGTTGAGGCCGGTGTCGACGATGAACCAGCCGTCGTGATCGCGCAGCAGATAGACGTTGATGTGGTCGAGCTGCATCGGCATCGGCATGCGCGCCCAGAACACGCCCGGCGCGAGCGTGACCAGTTCGCCGTCGGGCTGCGGCGGGGCGAACGGGAATGCGATCCGGTCCAGGGCGCCGGACGCCGCGTCTGCAGGGGGATGCGCGGTTTCGACCATGGTGTCTCCGTCCTTGTCGTTGTTGTCCGAGCCTCACATTAGGCGGGGCCATCGGTCACGGACACGTCCAAAAGGACGATGCCTGCCCCGGCCGCGAACCGACCATCATGTAGCCATCGTCCAAACAGGGGATGTGCGCGCCATTTCCGGCCACCAGAATCGGTCACGTTCGGGCTTTCAGGCCGGCACTTGGCGCCAACCCGATGGATTGCACATTGGATCACTACGAAGAGGAGGCCCGCATGGCCACTACGAAAGACTATCGCCTTGGTGAATTCACCTTCCCGCGCGGCTGGTTCATGATCGCGGACGCTTCTGAGCTCGACACCCACAAACCCTTGTCGGTGCGCTTCTTCGGTCAGGACTTCGCACTCTACCGCGGCCGCGAAACCGGCAAGGTCGTGCTGCTCGACGCCTACTGTCCGCACATGAAGACGCACCTCGCCGCGCCGAACAACACCTCCTACGTCGTCATCGACGGCGGCGGCTCCAACGTCGAGGGCGACGGCATCCGCTGCCCCTACCATGGCTGGCGCTTCGGCACCGACGGCAAGTGCAACGACATTCCGTATCACGATGGTCCGATTCCCGCGGCCGCGAAGGTGAAGTCGTGGCCGGTGGTCGAGAGCCTGGGCGCAATCTGGGTGTGGTACGACCCCGAGGGCGGCGAGCCCGAGTGGGACCACCCGACCCTGAAGGAATGGGACGATCCGGCCTGGGTGCACTGGAAGTTCGACCACCTCGGCATGCTCCAGCAGCATCCGCAGGAAGTCATCGACAACATCTGCGACTATGGTCACCTGAGCCCGATCCACGGCTCGACCGTGCAGCGCTACGAGAACGAGTTCAAGGCCCACCACGCCATCCAGCGCCAGTGCGGCCCGCACCGCACCCTGGTCGGCGAGAACGGCGTCAGCCCGATCCTGCACACCATCACGATCTACCACGGTCCCGGCGTGCTCATCTCGCACCTGACCGGTCTCTACGACGCCGTGCTGATGATCACCCACACCCCGGTCGAGGATGGCTCGCTGAAGGTCTGGCACGCCCTGCTGGTGAAGTCGCCGAGCAACAGCGCGGTCGCGACGCACACCGACATGATCGCCGCGCGCCAGTTCCAGGAATCCAGCCGCCTCGCCTTCGCGCAGGACTTCGAGGTGTGGACCAACAAGGCTCCGTGCCTGAACGGTCTCTTCATCCCCAGCGACGGCCCGTTCATGAAGGCGCGCATCTGGTACAAGCAGTTCTACAACCCGCGCGCGAAGAAGAACGAGTACCTCGAGCAGTGCGAGGGCTACTACGTCCCGAAGGGCATCCCGCCCTACACCGAGACCCCGGTCGCCGCCTGAACACGGCTCACTTATGAAGCACGCACGGCCTGTCCATCCGACAGGCCGTTTTTTCATCCACTGCGGAAAAGGACGCCAGACATGGCCATTGCATCGTTCGCACCCTGGGTCGGGCTGATCGGCCTCATCGGCCTCGCCGGGCTCGCCGGCATCCGTCACCCGGTCCTTCGCGCGCGCTCCGGAGCGGCCATCCGCATGCTGGGCCTGCTCGGCCTGGCGGGGCTCGCCGGCATCTGGATCGACGGCGCCGGCGCCATGGGCGCCTTCGGCGCGCTGGGACTGTGGAACCATCAGTCACCGAAGCTCGCGTTCTGGGGGCGGCTGGGCTGGGCCGGCGTCGCCGGCCTCCCCTTCGCGCTCCGCGCCCTCGTCTGAAACGGCGCGGCCCCGTCTGGACGGGGCCGCGATACGTCACACCTTCAGCGTCTTCGACAGGCGCCCGTAGAGCTTCGTCGAATAGGGCGGCAGCAGACCGAGGGCCTTGCGCGGGTCCCACCAGCCGCTGCGATACACCGTGCGCGGATGGCAGAACTCATTGAAGCCCTCGCGCCCGTGATACGCCCCCATGCCCGAAGCGCCGACGCCACCGAAGGGCGCGTCGTGCGCGGCGACCTGCAGCATCACGTCGTTGATCGCCACGCCACCGGACAGGGTGCCCTCCAGCACCTGGCGCTCCTCCCTGCGGTCGGCTCCGAAGTAATAGAGCGCGAGCGGACGCGGAGCGGCGTTGATGCGGTCGATGACGGCGGCGATGTCCGTGTAGCGCTCCACCTGCAGCACGGGGCCGAAGATCTCCTCCTGCGCTATCCGGCTGCCGGCAGGCGGGTCGACCACCAGATGCAGCGGCAGCTTGCGGCCGGCGGCGAGCAGCCCGCCCCCGCAGTCCACCACACGTCTTCCGGCTGCGCGGATCTCGTCCAGGTAGCCGCGGATGCGGGCGAAGTGGCGCGCGTCGATGATCGAGGTCAGCCCGGCATCGCCGGCGACCGGTGGAAACATGCGCCGATGAACCGCCTCGCACGCCGCGATGAAGGGCTCGACAAGCTCGTCCGCGACGAAAACCGTGTCCGGACTGACGCAGACCTGCCCACCGTTCATCACCTTTGCGCTCACGGTGCGCTCGGCGGCCAACGCCACATCCGCACTTCGACCGACGATCACCGGCGACTTGCCGCCCAGTTCCAGGGTGACGGGCACCAGGTTCTCGGCCGCTGCCCGCATCACCCGGATGCCGGTCGTCGTGCTGCCGGTAAGCACCAGGTGATCGAAGGGCAAGGCACTGAATGCCCCCGCCACCGCCGCATCGCCGGTGAACACGGCGACCTCGTCCGCAGCGAACAGGTCCTGCACCGCCGCCTGCAACAAGGCCGACGTCCGCGGCACGAACTCCGACGGCTTCAGCATCGCGCGGTTGCCGGCAGCGAGCGCGAAGGCCAGCGGCGCCAGGGTGGTGAACAGCGGCACGTTCCACGGCCCCAGGATGCCCACCACCCCCTTGGGCATGCGCTGCACCTCGACCCGGGCCCCGAACAGGCTGAACGGGACGACGCCGTCGCGCCGGTCGGGCTTCATCCAGCTTCGGATCCGCCCGCGTGCGTACTTGACCGTGTTGAAGGTCGCCATGACGTCGCTCATCAGCGAGGTCTCGCGCGGCCGCCCGCCAAAATCGGCGTCGAGCGCGGCGCAGAATTCGTCCGCCCGATCACGGAGCAGAACCAGCAGCCGCGTCAGGCGATCCCTGCGCAGCGCCACATCCGGCGGGCCGTCACGCGTCTGCGAGGCCTTCATCGCCTCGAGGCAGGCGCGCAGCGTCGCCTCGTCCGCGCTTTGCAGCCGCGTCATCTCATCGCTGTTCATTCTCATCCCATTCCTCGCTTCAGCCGGATGGCCGACGTCAGCGCCGCGCTGCACGCGCGAACTCGGCCGCGCGCTCGCCGATCGCGATCGCGGTGGCGTTGGTGTTGCCCGAGATCAGCCGCGGCATCACCGAGGCGTCGGCCACGCGCAGGCCGCTCACGCCGCGGACCGCCAGCGTGGTGTCGACCACGGTGGCGGCGTCATTGCCCATCCGGCAGGTGCCCACCGGATGGTGGCCGGTCGTGCCGGCACGGCGGGCGTAGTCCATCAGCTCGTCGCGCGTGCCTGCCGCCGCGCCCGGATACACCTCGCCCGCGGTGATCGCCGCAAGCGCGGGGGCAGCAGCGATGCGCCGGGCCCATTCCATGCCCGCCAGCGTGACCTCGACGTCATGGTCGGTGCTCAGGTAGTTCATGCGCAGGCGCGGCCGCGCGGCGGGATCGGCCGAGGCGAGGGTGAGCACGCCGCGCGAGGTCGGCCGGCAGACGTTGGGCGCCAGCGTGTAGCCCGGAAAGGCATGCAGCTTCTTCTGGTCGCCGTCTAGGTCGCCCGACAGAGGCAGCACGTGGAACTGAAGGTCCGGGCGCACGACATCCGCGCGGCTGCGCAGGAAGATGCCGACCTCCGCCGCCGGCATGGTCATCGCCCCGCGCTTGCGCACGAGGTAGTTCAGCACCTCGAGCAGCACGCGCGCCCCGCCCAGGCGGGGGTTCATCGACGGCTGGCCGTCGCGCAGACGCCACATCAGCGGCACCACCAGATGATCCTGCAGGTCCGCCCCCACCGCGGGCGCATCGACACGCACCGGAATGCCATGGCGCGCGAGTTCCGCGCCCGGCCCGATGCCAGACAGCATCAGGATCTGCGGCGAGCCGATGGCGCCGGCGCAGAGGATCACCTCGGCGCGCGCCGATGCCACCCGCTCCTGCCCGCCGAGCTTGTAGCGCACCCCGGTTGCGCGCCCGCCCTCGATCACCACGCCGGCGACCAGTGCCCCCGTGTGCACCACAAGGTTGTGGCGTGCGCGTGCCGGTCGCAGGTAGCCATGCGCCGCCGAGCAGCGGCGCGCACGGGCGATCGTCGCCTGGTAGGGGCCGACGCCCTCCTGGCGCGCGCCGTTGAAGTCGCGAGTCCGCGGAACACCCGCCTGCTCGGCGGCCTGGATCATGACCTCGGCCAGCGGCGTCGGGTCGACCAGGTCGGACACCGCGATCGGGCCATCCTGGCCGTGGTGCTCATCGGCGATGCCGAGGTTGCGCTCCATGCGGCGGAAGTAGGGCGCGAGGTCGGCCCAGCCCCAGCCGGGCGCCCCGGCGGCGACCCAGTCGTCGTAGTCCTCGCGCTGGCCGCGGATGTAGATGAGGCCGTTGATGGCCGAGCTGCCACCCAGCACCTTGCCGCGCGGCAGGGGCACGCGCCGGCCACGGAGACCGGGCTCGGCCTCGGTTTCGAAGGCCCAGTTGAAGGGGCTGGCCGGGTCCTGCGTCTTGCCCCAGCCGGCCGGCATCTCGATCAGCAGATTGTCGTCGCGCCCGCCGGCCTCGAGCAGCAGCACGCTGCAGCCGGGGTCCTCGGAAAGGCGTGCCGCCACCGCGCAGCCGGCACTGCCTGCGCCCACCACGACGTAGTCGAAGCTGTCCATCTCAATCCTCCCGGATCAGGGTGCAGGCGGCCACGTCGCGCGCCACGCGCACGGCATTGACCGGCGCAGCCGGATCGGGGCGACCGAAGGACACCCCGAACAGGAGCTGGGCGCCGGGCGCGATGTCGAACTCGGCGCGTACGCGCTCGGGGTGGAAGCTCAGCGCGGTCTGCGGGCAGCTCGCATGCCCCATGCTCGTGAGGGCCAGCATGAAGGTCTGCGCGCACATGCCGAGATCGGCGGCCTCGCGGACGCCGAAGCCCGCGGACAGGAAGAAGAAGGCGACGTGCGGCGCGCCGAAGAAGGCGTAGTTGCGCATGAACTGCGCCTGCCGGCCGGCCTTGTCCTCGCGCGCGATGCCGGCGGCGCCATAGAGAGCCTCGGCGGCGGCGACCTGCCGCTCGCGGTAGACGCCGGCGTAGCGGCCGTCGTAGGGCAGGTCCGGCGCCATGTGGCCGCGCATCATGTCGGCGGAGATGGCAGCCGCCAGCCGGTCGCGGGCGGCGCCCGACGCCACCGCGATCGTCCACGGCTGCGTGTTGCAGTTCGACGGCGCCTGGCAGGCGAGCGCGAGGGCGCGCTCGATGTCGGCGCGCGGCAGCGGCTCGGCGAGAAAGGCGCGGGTCGAAGTTCGACGCGCGACGATGTCGGCAAAGGCCGCAGCGAGATCGGTCTGATTCTGTTGCATGAAAAAATTCATCCGGATTGATGCCGAAGGATCGGCCTGATTCACCACCGCAGGGCCGCGCTCGGCGACCTGCCGCGTCAGCGCCCTTCCCACACCGGGGCGCGCTTCTGGTTGAAGGCCATGATGCCCTCGACCACGTCGCGGCTGCCGCGCATCGCCTCGATGGCCGGGTAGCCGCCCGCATCCTGGCGGCGGATCGCCTCGTCGAGCGGCAGCGCCAGGCCGTCGCGCACCGCGGCCTTGGTCGCCCGCAGCGCCAGCGGCGCGTTGGCGCACAGCAGGTCGCACCAGCGCGCGATGGCGGCGTCCATGGCGCCGTCGCCCACCACCTCATTCACCAGCCCCCACTCCGCCGCCTGCGCGGCGTCGATGCTGCGCGCCGTCAGCAGCAGCTCCATCGCCCGCTTCATGCCGATCTGGCGCGGCAGGCGGTGCATGCCGCCGGCGTAGGCGACGGCGCCGATGCGCGGCTCGGGCAGCGCGAAACTGGAACTGCGGGTGGCCAGCACCAGGTCGCAGGCCATCGCCACCTCGAAGCCGCCGCCCATCGCAATGCCCTCCACTGCGGCGATCACCGGCTTGTCGAGGTCGAAGCGGCTGGTGAGGCCGCCGTAGCCGGTGGCAGGGATCGTGTAGGGGGCGCCGCCTTCGAGCGCGGTGCGCATGGCGCGGATGTCGCCGCCGGCCGAGAACGCCCGGCCGCCGGCGCCACGCACGACGGCGATCCAGAGTTCGTCATCGGCCGCGAAGGCATCGAAGGCCTCGGACATCAGCGCCTGGGTTTCCGGGTCGAGCGCGTTCATCGCCTCGGGCCGGTTGATGGTGACGGTCAGCACATGGCCGTCGATACGGGTCAAGACCTTGCTCACGGGATGCAGCTCCTATCGCATCCGGCGCACACGCTGTCGCCGGGACGCCTCAAGTATAAGGAGCACCACCCGTCATCCTGATTCGCATTGAACGGATCCGAACATCGATCGCAAGCAACTGAATAAGCGAGGAAAAAAAACGTAGGCGCGATTCGGCGGGCGTGCGCGTCACGTTTCGCCAGGCCCACCCTGGCGCACTCGGCAGGGCAGGCGGGGGTCGAGCATCCCGAGCGCCATGGCGAGCAGGCAGTCGAGGAAGGCACCCTGGCCCACCCGCTCGGGCGCGTCCTCGAGCGCCGCCCGGATCACCGAGCGCATCGCCATGCACAGCATGTAGGCCGCCATGTCGGCGCGCTCGGGCTCCAGCTCGGGGACGTAGAGCGTGACGAAGGGCAGCCAGGCGTCGTCGACGAACTCGCGCGAGCTCGCGTAGGGCCCGATGCGCATGCCCATCTGCAGTTCGGGGTGGTACTTGAGGTGGAACTCGGCGTGCAGCCGGTGCAGGCGCAGCTCGGTTCTCACCATGTCGCGCAGGATCTCGCGCAGCGCATCCTCCAGCGGCAGGCCGGCGACCGAGGCACGCAGCGCCGGCACCGACACGGCGGCCTCCTCACGCAGCACGTGTTCGAAGGCCTGGCCGAGCAGCGCCTCGATGTTGGGAAAGTACTGATAGAAGGAGCCGACCGCGACGCCCGACACCTCGGCCAGGCGGTTGACCGTCAGCGCCTCGCTGCCCTCCTCCTCCAGCACGCGTATGCAGGCTTCGATCAGCGCCGAGACGAGCGAGCGCGAGCGCGACTGGGAGGGCAGCTTGCGCGGTGCGGGGACGCGCCCCTTGCGGGACCGATCGGGGGAGACGGGCTTTCCTTGCGCCATATGCAATACGAAGACGGTTCCGGACCCAGCCATTCGAAAGCCTGAAGTCCCTTTTTAAACAGCCATTTAACGATGGCCAGCGAAGATGGGGAATGCGAATTCCGACCGCTGCCCCCGCTACCTATACTCGGTTCCACCTGACGCCGCGTCCCGTATCGGCGGGTCGGACGGCAGGGGCACTGTAACAAGGATGGAGGGAGATGTGAGCCACGCCGACCCCGTGACCGCCACGCCGCGCTGCACGCTGCCGGCCCTGCCTGCCGGGCGGCACTACCGCTACCACGTCATGGTCAAGCCGGCCGGCGCGCTGTGCAACCTCGACTGTCCGTACTGCTTCTACCTGCACAAGACCGACCTGCTGCAGCACGGCCGCAACGCGCGCATGGACGAGGGGCTGCTGGAAACCCACATCCGCCAGTACATCGAGGCCCAGACCGGCGACGAGGTGGTGTTCTCCTGGCAGGGCGGCGAGCCCACGGTGATGGGACTGGACTTCTTCCGCCGCGTGGTCGAACTGCAGGCGCGCCATCGCAAGCCAGGCCAGCGCATCGAGAACGACCTGCAGACCAACGGCCTGCTGCTCGACGACGAATGGGTCGCCTTCCTGAAGGCGCACGGCTTCGTCGTCGGCCTCAGCATGGACGGCACGCGCGAGCTGCACGACCGCTACCGCCCGACCAAGGGCGGCGAGCCCACCTACGATCGAGTCATCGTCGCTGCCAACCGGCTGGCGGCCGGCGGCGTCCCCTTCTCCCTGCTGTGCGTGGTCAATCGCGACGTGGCACGGGCACCGCTCGAGGTCTATCGCAACCTGCGCGCGGTCCCGGGCAGCTTCCGCATCCAGTTCACGCCCTGCGTCGAGACGCGCGACTTCAAGCTGCGCGCGCCCGGCCTCGCCAGACCGAGCGACATGCCGCTGCTCGGCACCCCGCGCACGCGGCCCGATCACCCGCTGTCCATCGTCACCGAATGGTCGGTCGATGCCCGCGACTATGGCGACTTCCTCCGTGCCGTGTGGGCGGAATGGCTGGCGCACGACTTCGGCCGCCTGCACATCAACGTGTTCGAGACCGCGGTGGCGCAGTCGCTCGGCCTGCCGGCGCAGATGTGCACCAGCGCGCCGGTGTGCGGCAAGGCCATGGCGCTCGAGCACGACGGCGAGCTCTATGCCTGCGACCACTTCGTCTATCCGGAATACCGCCTCGGCAACATCCGCGAGATCCACCAGGGCGACCTCGCCTTCGCCGACAGGCAGGTCCGGTTCGGCCTCGCCAAGCACGACAGCCTGCCCGACTACTGCCGGCGCTGCCCGCACCTGCAGCTGTGCTGGGGCGAATGCCCGAAGAACCGGCTGCTGCGTGCGCCCGACGGCGAGACCGGCCTCAACTACCTGTGCGAAGGCCTCGCACGCTTCTATGAACAGGTCCGCAAGGACATGCCCGCCATCCGGCGCAGGCTTGGCCGATAGCGGCAACCGACTACCTCGAGCTAGAAGGAGAAGGCAGCATGAAAGCGCACAACCGCCACTGGAATCGTCTGGCACTGGCAGCAGCCATCGCCGCGCTCGGTACTACGCTCGCGCGCGCCGAGACCCCCAAGAAGCCGAACATCCTCGTCATCATGGGCGACGACATCGGCTACGCGAATCTGGGGATCTATAGTCACGGCATGATGGTGCCGACGCCCAACATCGACCGCATCGGACGCGAAGGCATCCTGTTCACGGATCACTACGGCCAACCGAGCTCGACGGCCGGACGCGCGGCCTTCATCACGGGCCAGTTACCGATCCGCACCGGGCTGACCACGGTCGGCCTGCCCGGCTCGCCGATCGGAATCGACGAGCGCGACCCGACGTTGGCGGAACTGCTCAAGGAACTGGGCTATCGCACCGGGCAGTTCGGCAAGAACCACCTGGGCGACCGCAACAACCACCTGCCTACGGTGCACGGTTTCGACGAATTCTACGGCAACCTGTACCACCTCAACGCCGAAGAGGAGCCCGAACTGCGGATGTGGCGCAAGGATCCGGGCTTCAACGCCCGCTACCGCCCGCGCGGCGTGATCGACAGCGTCGCAACCAAGGAGGACGACGCAACCGTCGACCCGCGCTTCGGCAAGATCGGCAAGCAGAAGGTGCGGGATACGGGCCCGCTCACCACCGAACGCATGGAAACCGTGGATGAGGAGTTCCTGGAACGCACCAAGCGTTTCATCACCAACTCCTCTCAGGCTGGCCAGCCATTCTTTGCCTGGCTCAACACCACGCGGATGCACATCTACACCCACCTCAAACCGGCGTCGCGCCAACTCGCCAGCGACATCTCGAGCGAATTTGACGTCTACGGCAGCGGACTCATGGAGCATGACCGCCACGTTGGCCAGTTGCTCGATCTCCTGGACAAGCTGAAGATCGCCGACAACACGATCGTCGTCTATACCACGGACAACGGCGCGATGGCCGCCTGGTGGCCCGACGCTGGCACCACACCCTTCCGCGGCGAAAAGGCCACGACCTGGGAGGGCGGCGTGCGCGTCCCGATGCTCGTGCGCTGGCCGGCGAAGATCCCCGCAGGCAAAGTCTCCAACGGTATCCAGAGCCACGAGGACATCTTCACGACCCTGGCCACCGCTGCCGGCTACGGCGACGTTGCGGCAAAGCTCAAGACACGCAAGGGCGTCTGCATCGACGGCGTCAACAACCTGTCGCACTGGACGGGCAGCGCGCCCTCAGCACGCAACGTGATCCACTACTACGATGAAAGCAAATACACCGCGATCCGCATCGGCCCATGGAAGAGCCACTTCCAGACGCGCGAGGGCTTCTTCGATTCCCACAAACCTAGTTCGCTGGTGTTCAACCTTCGGATGGACCCATTCGAGCGACACGACGGCCAGAAGAACAACGATCTCGCCATGAAGATGGGAGTTGGCTTCGGCGGGCAGGTGGCCGATGCAGTGGGCGCCCATCTCGCCAGCTTTCAGCAGTGTCCGCCGCGGCAGAAGGGCGGCTCGTTGCGAATGGGCGGGCAATGAGCGTCGGCGCGCAGGCGGCATTCGCGAACCTGCGCGAGCGCCTCGGCAAGGCGATCATCGGCCAGCCGGCAGTGGTCGACGCGCTCCTGATCGGCCTGCTCGCCGATGGTCACCTGTTGCTCGAGGGCCTGCCCGGGCTGGCCAAGACGCGCGCGATCAAGGCGCTCGGGCAGGCTCTCAGCCTGCGCCTGTCGCGCATCCAGTTCACCCCCGACCTGCTGCCATCGGACCTCATCGGTGCCGAGGTCTATCACCAGACCGAGCCGGGCCAGGGGCGCTTCGTCTTCGAGGCGGGCCCGGTGTTCGCCCCGCTGGTGCTGGCCGATGAGATCAATCGTGCGCCGGCGAAGGTGCAGTCCGCGCTGCTGGAGGCGATGGAGGAACGTCAGGTGACCGTCGCCGGGAAGACCCATCCCCTGCCCTGGCCCTTCCTCGTGATGGCGACGCAGAATCCGATCGAGCATGAGGGCACCTATCCCCTGCCCGAGGCGCAGACGGACCGCTTCCTGATGAAGACACGGGTCGGCTATCCGGATTTCGATGCCGAACGCGACATCCTGCACCTGGTACGCGAGGAAGAAGGCCGGCGGCTCGCCGTCGCGCAGTGCCACCGCGACACTGATTCCGGCGGCCTCGCTGAACCGCCCGCAGAACCCATCTCCGCCTTCCTTCGCGAGCCCGAAGGCGGGCGGGCGCAGCCCGAACACACGCCTGTGGCGTGGCTGGCCGACGCCCGGCGGGCGGTTCATGCCGTGCATGTGTCGACCGCCATCGACACCTATCTGGTCGATCTGATCCAGGCCACGCGTACGCCCGAGCGCCTCAGCCCGGAGGTGGCGCGCTGGATCGAGGCAGGCGCCAGTCCGCGCGGCACGATCGCGCTCGACCGCTGCGCACGCGCTCATGCCTGGCTGCGCGGGCGCGACTTCGTCGGCCCCGACGACGTGCTCGCGGTGCTCCACCCCTGCCTCCGGCACCGGCTGGTACTCAGCCACGAAGCCCTGGCCGCGGGGGTGGAGGCCGACGCGATCATCGATCGCATTGCAGCGCTGGTTGCCGCGCCATGACGCCGCTCCAGCGCCTGCTGCCCGGCGGCCGGTGGCCATGGTCGCGCGCGCACCCCACCGCGTCCGCCTCGCGCGCAGTGCCGACGCCCGGCGCAGTGCCGACGCCCGGCGTCTACCTCGGGCTGGGCGATCTGCTGGCGCTGGAACATCCCGTCCGCCGGCTGCGCTGGCCCGCGCGCGGCGCGCCGGTCCACAGCCAGCTGGCCGGCCGCCATCGCGCCCGCGTGCGCGGCCGCGGCCTGGACTTCATCGAGCTGCGCCAGTACCTGCCGGGCGACGACACCCGCAGCATCGACTGGCGAGCAAGCGTCCGCACCGGCAAGACCCAGCTCAGGGTGTATGGCGAGGAGCGGGAACACCCCACCTGGCTGGTGGTGGACCAGCGCATCTCGATGTTCTTCGCCCGGCGCGGCGCGCTGCGCTCGGTGGTGGCGGGCGAAGCCGCAGCCGTCTGGGGCTGGCGTGCGCTCGCTTCGGGTGACCGCGTCGGCGGGCTCGTGTTCGGCGACGACGGCATCGACGCCATCACGCCGAGTCGCGGTCGGCGTTCGCTGCTGCGCCTGCTCGACCGCCTGGTTGCCCGCAATCACCGACTGCGCGCCGACACCGCCTGTCCGGCTCGCCCTGCGCAGTTCGATGCCGCCCTGACACAACTGCTCGCCCGGGCGCCGCGCGATGCCGTCATCGTCGTGCTGTCCGACTTCGATGGCATGGGCGCGCACAGCCGCGAGCAGCTCATCGCACTCGCCCGTCACAACGACCTGGTTCTGCTGCCGATCCGCGACGATCCCGGCACCACGCGCCCGGCCCGCCTGGTCGTCACCGACGGCAGCCTCCAGCTTCCGATCGATCACACCGACGAGGTCGTGCGCAGCCGCCTGGCCGAGATCGCGCATGCGCGCATGGAAGGCCTGCTCGCGCTGCGCAGGGAGATCGGCTGCGCCGTCTTCCCGCTCAGCACCAGCGAACCGGCGCTGCTGCAGTTGGCACGCGGCATGGCCAGCCCGGCCGCACGTGCGCTGCGTCCGCGTGGCGGCTGAACGATCGATGCAGCCCCTCGACGCGCCGCGCCTGCTGCCCCACGAGGCGGCGGACATGCCGCCCACGATCAACGCCCAGGCGGTGCTCGACCAGCTTCACCCGCTGCAGGTCCCGCCCGCTCCGGCCTGGTCGCCCCAGGCGCCGGGCTGGATGGTGCTTGCCGCCGTCGCGCTGACGGCATTGGCCGTGCTTGCATGGCGAACCTTCCGGCGCTGGCGGGCCGGCCGGCACCGACGCGCGGCCCTTGCGGAGCTTCAGCGTCTGCGCGCATCCATGCGGGACCCCGCCCTTCGGCTCGCGGCAGCCCGGGCGATCCCTGCGCTGGTGCGCCGGCTGGCCCTCGCCCATGCGCCGCGCGCCGAGGTCGCCGCCCTGCACGGCGCGGACTGGCATGCCTGGCTGGACCGCAGCCTGGGCGACCCCGCCCAGCCGTTCTCGAGTGGCGAGGGCCCGGGCCAGGGACTGGGCGATTGGGCCTATCGCCCCGCCGAAACCCTGCCCTGGGAACGGCTCGAGCCGAGCCTGGACCTGGTGGAGCGCTGGATCCGCACGCATTGCGTCGAGCACGACGCAGGCGGCCCGGGGAGGCGCGGATGAGCGCGTGGCCGGGGGCGCACTGGCTGGCCAACGTCGACTGGGCACATCCCTGGGCGGCCCTGCTGTGGCCGCTCGCCCTGTTGTGGGTCGCCCTGCCACCGCACCGCGAGCGGCGTACCGCGCTGCGCGTGCCCTTCTTCGCGCTCGCGGTCGCCGGCAGCGGGGAGCGCCCGCGTGCCGGCGCCATCGTCCGCGCGCACGGCGCATGGGGCTGGCTGATGCTAGGCCTGGCGTGGAGCGCCGGCGTGCTCGCCGTGATGCAACCCCATTGGCTGGAGCCGCCGGTTCTGCGCGTGCAGTCCGCACGCGACTGGCTGCTGGCCATCGACCTGTCGCCTTCCATGCAGGCCACCGACTTCAAGGATGCCGATGGTCGTCCGGTGGACCGCCTGAGCGTCGTGCGCGGCGTGCTCGACGAGTTTCTTGCGCGGCGGGCGCACGACCGTATCGGCCTGCTGGTCTTCGCCGAGCAGGCCCATGTGCAGGCGCCCTTCACCCGGGACCACGGGGCGGTGAGCGCGCTGCTGGCCGATGCGCGGATCGGCATGGCCGGCTCGCGCACGATGATCGGCGACGCGATTGGCATGGCGATAAAGGTCTTCGAGCAGTCGGCGGCCCCGCAGCGCACCCTGGTGCTGCTGACCGACGGGGTCGACACCGGCAGCCGCATCCCGCCGGCCAAGGCAGCCGAGATCGCCGCCCGGCGCGGCGTACGCATCCACACCATCGCCATCGGCACCGCCAGCGCAGCGGCCGGCGAGCAGCCGGATCTCGAGGCACTGCGAGCCTGGGCCGCCATCACCGGCGGGCGCACATTCAGCGCCGACGACCGCGACGGCCTGGCCGATATCTACCGCGAACTGGACGCCCTCGAGGGGCGCGACCAGGCGCTCGCAGCCGAGCGCCCACGGCGCCCGCTCTTTCACTGGTTCGTGGCAACGGCGCTGGCGCTGATCATGGTCCACCAGGCCGCTGCCGCGCTGCGCGGCGGGCGGGCAGCGCGCGTCGTGGTCCGACACGGGTCCAGCCGCGATGAGTGAATGGTTCGAGGCCCTCCTGCCCGCGCACTGGCTGCGTCCGTGGGCGCTCGGCGGGCTGATCCTGGCGCTCTTGCTGGTCGTCCTTGGACGCCGTCGCAACGAGATGCGTGTGCTGCGCGAAGTCATCGATCCGCAGCTGCTTCCGCACCTGCTCGTGCATGGCGGTCCCCGACGCGGGGTGCAGCCCGCCGACACGCTCGCTGTGGCGGTGGCCTGCTTCAGCATCGCGCTCGCAGGTCCGGCCTGGGAACGCGAGCCTCCTCCACTCGCGCGCGAACAGGCCGCGCTCATGGTGGTGGTCGACCTGTCGAGCGCAATGGATGCGACCGACCTGCCGCCCAGCCGGCTGGCCTGGGCGCGCTCGAAGCTGCACGCCCTGCTGGCGCGCCGCGGCGACGCACCCACCGGCCTGATCGTGTATGCCGGCAGTGCCCACCTGGTGTTGCCTCCCACCGACGACCACCAGCTCCTCGCGTCCTACGTCGACGTCCTGTCCACCACACTGATGCCCGCCGACGGCGCGCGTCCCGCCGCTGCCCTGGCGCTCGCGCATGCCTGGCTGGCGCGGACCGGGTTGCCCGGCACCGTGCTGTTCCTGACCACCGCCTGGCCGCAGGCGGAACAGACCGGCGCCGAGCGCGAGACTGCCACCTCCCGCCACCGCCTGATCGTGTGGGCGATCGGCACCGAGCGCGGCGGCCCGATCCGGAACCCGGAGACGCGTGCCACTCCCGAGGCGAGCGGAACGCTGCGCCACGCCCGCCTCGAAGTCACCGAATTGCGCAGCCTGCGCGCGCGCAGCGGCGCAAACCTGGTGAGCGTGACTGCGGACGAAGGCGACCTGGAACGTATCCAGGCGCTCATCACCCGCCAGCAGGCCGAGGCCTCGGCCGCAGCGGCCGACACGCGCTGGCGTGATCGCGGCGCGGACTGGGTCTGGCCCGCCCTGCTGGCGCTGTTGATGTCCTTCCGCCGTGGCTGGGTCGTCCCCTGGCGCGCCTTCTGCGGCCCGGTGCTCGCCAGCATGGTCGTGCTGTCCCTGCTTTCGATGCCCTCGCCCGCCCAGGCCGGCGATGACGATGCGGGCTGGACGAATCGCCTGTCACAGCGCTTCGTCGACCTCTGGCTCACCCGCGACCAGCAGGGCCGCCTGTGGCTGGAACGCGGCGACCCGGCGCGCGCCGCGGACCTCTTCGACGACCCGCTCTGGCGCGGCATCGCCGCAGCCCGCGCCGGGCGCTGGCAGGCTGCGGCCGAGGCCTTCGCGCAGGCGGACTCGGGGGCGGCCTGGTTCAACCAGGCGCAGGCGCTCGCCCGCCTCGGCCGCTACGCCGAAGCGCTGGCCGCGTATGACCAGGCCCTGATCCGTGTGCCGGGCTGGCCCGAGGCGCTCGCCGACCGTGCGCGCGTGCGCAACCTGCTGTCCGCGCGCACGGTCGCAGACGAGGGCGAGCCCGCCACCGCCCCCGGCGAGGGCGACGAGCAGGGCGAGGACGGCGAGCGCAACATCCAGCCACCCGCCGAGGCCGAGGCGGCCGACGCCTGGCTGCGCCGCCTCGACACCAGCCCGGCCGCCTTCCTGCGACGCAAGTTCGCCCTGCAGGCGCAGCCGTCTGCCGCCGAGCACCCAGGATCTGCAAACCGATGAATATGCGCCCGATCCGACCCGACGCCCGACGCCGCCAGTTGCTGCGCATGACCGCACTGCTCGCGGCGGCCGCCGCAGTCCCGGGGCGCAGCTTCGCCAGCGACCGCGCCACCCCCGAGGCGCGCCTGCGCTGGGCCGTCGATACGGCGGGGCGGAACGATGACGCGGCATTCGAGCTCGGCGAGCCCGTCATCATTCGGCTGGAGGTCTGGGTCAGCACCTGGTTCCAGGCCCCGGTCGACTTCCCCGCCACGCTGGCGACCGAGTCTGCCATCGTCGAGGAGATCGGCGGTTCACCCGAAGCGACCTTCGACGACATCGACGGCCGGCGGTGGACCGGGCTGATCCGCCGTTACCGCGTCCATCCACTGCAACCCGGCGAGCTCGTCCTCGCACCGCCCGCAGCGCTCGAGATCCTGCCCGGACGCGGCGATGGCCGACCCTTGCGCGCATCGCCGCCGGCGCCGCTCCGCCTGGCCGTGCGCGTGCCGAAGGGCGCCGAGGGGCTGAAGCCCTTCGTTGCCGCGCGCGCGCTCGCGCTGGAGCAGCAGTGGGAGCCCGCGCCCGACCCGGACCAGGGCTGGCAGGTCGGCGACATGCTGCTGCGCCGGATCACGCTCGTCACCGACGCCCCTTCCCCGCTGCCGCCGACCGTGCCCGCGCTGGCGAGTGTCGAGGGCACCGAGTTGCAGCGCCACAGCGCGCCCGCCCGCACCGCGGAAGCGGACTCCGCCCGGACCGTCCAGGAGCACGTCGCGACGTACGTGCTGAAGGCGCCCGGCGAGCTGCATCTGCCTGCCGTCGAGCTGGCCTGGTGGGATCTCGACCAGCGCAAGGTGCGCATCAGCCAGCTGCCCGGCCGGACGGTGAAGGTCTCGGCGGCATCGATGCCCGCGGACCCGTTCGCCAAACCCGGCAGCGGGCTGGAGGCCGACGTGCCGGACGACTCGCATCGGGCCGTCACCGCGCAGGCCTGGCGCAGGATACCGACGGGCGCACTCGCGCTCGCGCTCGCCCCATTGGCCTGGCGACACCGCAGCGCGCTCGCCGCGGCGATCCGCCGTCCGCTCCAGCGTTTGCACGCCAGCGAGACGACAGCACGCTGGCGCCTGCGTCGTGCCTGCCTGCAAAGCCGGCCAGCGCAGGCCGCCGCCGCGTTGCGCGTCTGGTTGCAGACCCTGGATCCAGCCTTGCGAAGGCGCATTCGCGCCGACACTGCCTGCGCCGAGGCCATGGAGGCGCTGGTGCGCCATCTGCACGGCCCGCAGGCGCCACAACGCACGGCGCACTGGAACGGACCGGCGCTGTGGCACGCGGTGCAGCGCGCGCGTGCGGCCTTACCGAAGACGCAGGATCTGGACGCCGCACTCCCCGAGCTCAATCCCCGCATGCAGGGCGACGCAAAGCTTCCCCACCCGGCGTCACGCAGATGACGCCACCCACGGCACGGGCAGCCCGCGCAAGACCGGGCCCTTTGCCATCCACCAACCTAGAAAATGGAATCCCAGGCGTCCGCATGGTGAATACCAAGCTTCTCCTGAAACGTAGCGCGATCTTCGCCCTCGTCATCCTGATGCTGCTGCTTGCAGGCCTGGGGGTGATCCTCCAGGGCCGCCCGGCGGAGGCCGCCGCCGGCGAGCGGGTCGTGATCACCGGCCCGGGTGGCGCCCTGGCCTATCAGCGCCTTGGTCAAGGCGAGGCGGTGGTGCTGTTGCCCAGCTTCGCCCGCTCGGCCGCCGACTTCAATCACCTGGCCCAGGCCCTGGCGAATGCCGGCTATCGCAGCCTGGCGGTTCAGCCGCGGGGCATCGAGGGTTCGGCGTTCGGTACCCTGGACGTGAGCCTGACTGACTACGCCGCCGACGTCGCCGCCGTGCTCGACGCCGAGGGCGTCGCCACCGCGCACGCGGTGATCGGCCACGCGTACGGAAACCGGGTGGCCCGGGTGTTCGCCGTCAAGCATCCGGAAAGAGTGCGCAAGCTCGTCCTGCTGGCCGCGGGGGGCGGCAAGCCGCCACCGCCCGAGATCAACGCGGCGATCCGCAAGGCCGTGTTCGGTTTCGACGGCGCGGCGCGGGAGGCGGCGATCGCGCTCGCCTTCTTCGCGGGCGAAACCGTGCCCGCGGCCTGGGTCACCGGCTGGTATCCGCTCGCGGCACTGCACCAGACGCGCGCGACCACCGCGCAGGCCTATTCGAGCTGGAGCCATGGTGGCTCGGCCCCGATGCTGATCCTGCAGCCGGCTGACGACACGGCCGCCGCGCCCGCAGACTCGGAGAAGCTTGCGGCACAGCTCGGCGCGCGGGCGACCCGCCATGTGATCGCCAACGCCGGCCACGCCCTGCTGCCGGAGCAGCCCGAAGCGGTCGCCTCGCACATCCTGCGCTACCTGGACCCGCCCGGGAAACAGTGATGCTCGTGCCGCGCGGTCCGCGGCCACCCACCGGCGGAGCTGCCGTTCAGGGCCGCCGGTGGGTGATCCGGGTGAACATGCACACTGATCCGGCGGTGTCGACAGCGTCTGCCAGGGCCGGCGGCAGCCAGTGCCACACCGGCGGGCCGGCGAACGCGGCGGCCACGGCATCGACCGATTCGTACCAGGCCTCGACGATCGCGTCGTACTCGTAGCCAAGCGGTCGCTCGCCCGCCACCTCGTTCCAGACCAGGCGCGTCGCGGCCGACCACGGCGCGGCGGGGGCGCTGGCGAGATCAAGCGAACGCAAGCGCTGCCCCGGCAGCGCGCGCAGGAACAGCACGAGACACACGCCGGTCTCCGCGCCATCGACCAGCACCTGCTCACTTGCGACGAGGGTGAAGTCGCGCACGTAGGTCGAGAACACCCGCGGCTCGTCGGGCCGCATGATGCGCAGCGTCTCCTCGTCGTTCCAGATGTCGTCGGCGGCCTCGCGGTCGCGCAGCGACAGCAGGTTGACGCCGTCGTAGTCGACGCTGACGCCGTTCGGCACGCCCGGGCGGTCGAGTACCCGCGAGCACTGGCGCACCGCCTTGACCTTGTCCTGCACGTTGCGACACTCGCGGCCGAGCGCGGAGTGCTCGCGCCAGGCCTGGGGGAAATCCTCGGGCGCCAGCGTGGGGTTGCGCCGGGCGAGGTAGATCATCTTCCATTGCGCGCTCATGCCAACGCTCCTGCCGACGACCCTGTCGATATCCGGGCCGCTTCGGCAAAGGCGGCCGGTTGCACGGCTGCCTCCGTGTATTCATGCTTCATGCGCGCCACCAGTTCGGCCACGGCGGGCACGTCATGGATGCTGCCGATCCCCTGTCCGGCCGACCACACGTCCTTCCACGCCTTGGGCTTGCTGTCGAGACTGGCAAAAAGGTCGTCCTTGCCGCCGTCCTGGCGGCCCTCGAGCGCGTCGGGGTCGATCCCCGCCGCGCGCACGCTGTTCTTCAGGTAGTTGGCCCAGATGCCGCTGAACACCGGGGTGTAGACGACGTCCGCCGCGCCGTCGCGCACGATCATGTCCTTGTGTCCGGCGTCGGCCGCCGCCTCGCGGGTGGCGATGAAGCGCGTGCCCATGTAGCCCAGGTCGGCGCCCATGACCTCGGCCGCGCGCAGCGCGCGTCCGCTGGACAAGGCGCCGGCGAGCACCAGCGGGCCGTCCCAGAACGCGCGCACCTCGGCCACCAGGGCGAAGGGCGACAGCGTGCCGCCGTGGCCGCCCGCCCCTGCGCACACCAGGATCAGTCCGTCGACACCGCTGGCGGCGGCCTTGCGCGCATGCTCGACGTTGATGACGTCGTGGAAGACCAGGCCGCCGTAGCCGTGCACACGCTCGACCACCGCATCGGGACGCCCGACCGAGGTGATCACGAAGGGCACGCGGTGCCTGACCACGCATTCGAGATCGGCCTCGCGCCGCGGGTTCGACCTGTGCAGGATCAGGTTGGCGCCGAACGGGGCCGACGGCCGATCCGGGTGGTCGAGGTCCCACTGCGCCAGCTCGGCCGCGATGCGCGCCAGCCACTGGTCGAGCAGCTCGGGCGTGCGCGCGTTCAGCGTCGGGAAGCTGCCCGCGACGCCCGCCTTGCACTGCGCCAGCACCAGCTCCTGGCCGCTGGCGAGGAACATCGGCGAGCCGATCAGCGGCAGCGCGAGCCGCCCGCGAAACATCTCGGGAATGGGCATCCCCTCACCTCCATGGAAAGGCCGGGCAGCGAGCGCGGCCGCCCGGCGCGGCCGGCTCAGCCGCGCGGCATGCCCAGCCCGCGCTCGGCGATGATGTTGAGCTGGATCTCGTTGGTGCCGGCGTAGATCGTGTCGGCGCGCGAGAAGAAGAACACCTGCTGCAGCCGGCGCAGCGCGTCGTCGTCCGAGCGCACGTCGCCCGCCACGCCGATCACGTCCATCGCCAGCTGGCCCAGCTCGCGGTGCCAGTTCGACCAGGCGTACTTGTAGATCAGCGCCTCGGGCCGGACCTTGGTCGAGCTCGTGTCCTCCTCCAGCATGCGCAGGCCGTTGTAGCGCAGGCCCTGCAGGCCCACCCAGGCGTCGGCGATGCGCTGGCGGATCGCCGGGTCGCGCGCGGCGCCGTTGGCGCGGGCGACGTCGATCACCAGTTGCAGCTCGTGGCTGAAGTGCATCTGCTGGCCGAGCGTGGACACGCCACGCTCGAAGCCGAGCAGCGCCATCGCCACCTTCCAGCCCTCGCCCGGCTTGCCGACGATGCAGTCGGCCTCGGTCACCGCGCCGTCGAAGAACACCGAGTTGAACTCGGCCTCGCCGGTCATCTGGCGGATCGGGTGGATCTCGATGCCCGGCTGGTCGAGCGGCACCAGCAGGAAGGACAGGCCTTCGCGTCCCACCGAGCCCGGCGTGCTGCGCGCGACCACGAAGATCCATTCGGATTCGTGCGCGAGCGAGGTCCACACCTTCTGCCCCTGCAGCCGCCAGCGGCCGTCCTCGTCCTGCCAGCAGCGCGTGGTGATGGCGGCGAGGTCGGAGCCGGCGCCCGGCTCGGAGTAGCCCTGCGCCCAGTATTCACGCCCTTCACGGATGCCGGGAAGGAAGCGCGCCTGCTGCGCGGGCGTGCCGAGCGCGATCAGCGTCGGCGCCATCAGCGTCTCGCCGATGTGGCCGATGCGGCCCGGACCGCCGGCACGCACGTATTCCTCGTGGAAGGCGAGCTGCAGCGCCAGCGGCAGGTCACGCCCGCCGTGCGCCTTCGGCCAGCCCAGGCCGACCCAGCCGCCGGCGGCCAGTTCCTGCTCCCATTCCTTGCGCAGCGCCGGGAAGGCTTCCTCGTCGCCCGGGCCACCGCGGTGCTTCAGGCAGGCGAAGCGGCCGACCAGGTGGGTCGCCATCCAGTCGGCGACCTCCCGGCGAAATTCCTGTTCGTTCATGCTCATCGGTCCTTGTCGGTCCTGTCAGGCGGCGTCGAGCAGATGGGCGGCGAGCGCCTCGCGCCAGTCGCGGCTGGGGCCGAACCACTGGCTCGCCCACTGCGCGCGCTTGAAATGCATCTGCGGGTCGTATTCCCAGGTGAAGCCCACCCCGCCGTGGAGCTGGATGGCTTCCTGCGCGCAGTAGCGATAGGCCTCGGTGGCCTGCACGCGCGCGGCGGCGACTTCCGCGGCCAGCGCGGCGTCGTCGAGTCCGTTCCCCTGCGCGCCCTGCGCCACCCGGGCCGCCACGCCGAGCACCGTGGAACGCGCGGTTTCCATGCGTACCATCATCTCGGCCGCGCGGTGCTTGATCGCCTGGAAGCTCGCCACCGTCTTGCCGAACTGCACGCGCTCCTTGGTGTAGTCGACCGCGAGCTGCAGGCACTGCGCCGCACCGCCGACCTGCTCCGCCGCCACCTGCAGCGCCGCCAGCACGCGGGTGCGCACAAGGCCGGCCAGCACCCGCGTCGGATCATCGACGCGCGCGTCGGCCGTCAGGCGGACTTCATCGAAGCGCCAGCACGCCTGCGGACGAGTCAGGTCCCACACCTCGAGCGGCGTGCGCGACAGCCCGGCGGCGTCCACCGCCAGCTCGAAGAGCGCAACGCCCGGCGCCTCCTCGATGCGTGCCGCCAGGTAGGCGTGGGTCAGCAGCCCGTCGTCGAGCACCTGCGCGGCCTCGCCGGCCAGCACCCAGCCTTCGCCATCGCGACGCGCCTTCACCGTCAGCGACGCCGGCTGCGCATCCAGGCCCGGGCCGAGGATCAGCGTGGCGGTGCGCTCGCCGTAGGCCAGCGCCGCCAGCGCGCGCTGTTGCGCCTCCGCGCTTGCGGCCTGCAGCAGCGCGGTCTGCGCCAGCACCACGTTGGCGAGGAAGGGCGTGCGCGCCAGGCGCCGGCCCATTTCCTCCATCAGCAGCACCAGCTCGACCGGCCCCAGGCCGAGGCCGTCGAGGTCTTCCGGCACCTGCACCGCCGCCCAGCCCAGCTCGACGATGCGCGACCACAGCCCGGCATCGGCATCCGCTTCCTTGCGCGCATTGGTATGGGCGGCGAGGAAGTCGGCCGCCGTCTCCTGCAGCGCACGCTGTTCGTCGGACAGGTTCATCACAGCACCTCGAACAGGCCCGCCGCGCCCATGCCGCCGCCGATGCACATCGACACCACCACGTAGCGCACGCCACGGCGACGGCCTTCGATCAGCGCGTGGCCCACCATGCGCGCGCCCGACATGCCGAAGGGGTGACCGATGGCGATCGCGCCGCCGTTGACGTTCAGGCGGTCGTTGGGGATGCCGAGCTTGTCGCGGCTGTACAGCACCTGGCAGGCGAAGGCCTCGTTGATCTCCCACAGGCCGATGTCGCTCACCTTGAGGTTGAAGCGCTCGAGCAGCTTGGGGATGGCGAACACCGGGCCGATGCCCATCTCGTCGGGCGCGCAGCCGGCGACCGCGATGCCGCGGTAGGCGCCCAGCGGCGCGATGCCGCGGCGCTCGGCCTCGTCACGGCTCATCACCAGCGCGGCCGAGGCCCCGTCGGAGAGCTGCGAGGCGTTGCCGGCGGTGACGAATTCGCCCTGCTTCACCCACTGGCCGTCCTTGACCACCGGATTCAGCTTGGTGAGATCGGCCAGCGTGGTCGAGGCGCGGTTGCACTCGTCGCGGGTGGCGATCACATCCTCGTGGCCCACCGGCTTGCCTTCCTTGTCGAACACGAGCTTCCTCGCCGCCAGCGGCACGATCTCGGCGTCGAACAGGCCGGCGGCCTGCGCGGCGGCGGTGCGCTGCTGGCTCTGCAGCGAGAATTCGTCCTGCGCGGCGCGCGAGATGCCGTAGCGCGCCGACACGATCTCGGCCGTCTCCAGCATCGGGATGTAGGCCGCGGGCACGATCGCCTTCACTGCCTCGGACTGCGCGCGGTAGGTGTTCTTGTGCTTGGTCTGGGTCAGCGACAGCGACTCGACGCCGCCCGCCACCGCGATCTTCATCTCGCCGGCCAGGATGTTCTTGGCAGCAACGCCGATCGTCATCAGCCCGGAGGCGCACATGCGGTCGAGCGCCATGCCCGGCACGCTGTCCGGCAGGCCGCCGGTGTAGGCGCACAGGCGGCCGATGTTGTAGGCCTGAGTGCCCTGCTGCACGGCGGCGCCCATGATCACGTCCTCGACCGCGGCGGGCTCGATGCCGGCACGCTCGACGACGGCGCGCACCACATGGCCGCCCAGCACCGGCGCCTCGGTGTCGTTGAAGGAACCGCGGAAGGACTTGGTCAGTGCGGTACGGGCGGTGGAAACGATGACGGCTTCGGTCATGGCGATGCTCTCTCTCGGAATTCGGGAATGTGGGTGCGGATGTCTGGGTTCGGGTGGCTGAGGGCAGCGGCCTCAGTCGTTGAAGGTGTAGCGGCTGATGGTGTCGACGACGCAGCCCGGGCGCTCGCTGCCCTCGATCTCGATGGTCACGCGCACGGTGGATTGCACCGCGTCCTTGATGCGTTCGACCTTGAGGATCTCGCCGCGACCGCGGATGCGCGAGCCGGCCTTGACCGGCGCCGGAAAGCGCACGCGGTCACAGCCGACGTTGACGCCCATCTTCAGGTTGTCGGCGCGGATCAGTTGCGGCAGGAACAGGTTGGCGAGCGCCAGCGTCAGGTAGCCGTGCGCGATGCAGGCGCCGAAGGGGCCGTCCTTGGCGCGCACCGGGTCGACGTGGATCCACTGGTGGTCGTCGGTGGCATCGGCAAACTTGTCGATGCGGCCCTGGTCGAGCGCGACCCAGTCGGTCGCGCCCAGATCCTGGCCTTCGGCCGCGACCAGCTGCTCGGCGCTGGAGAAAACCATGGTCATCGCGAAACCTCTCAGGCGTGCTGCGAGCTGACGGAGAGCACTTCGCCCGTCATGTAGGAGGCGTAATCGCTGGCAAGGAAGACCATCACGTTGGCCACTTCCCAGACTTCGGCGGCACGGCCGAAGGCTTCGCGGCTGGCGAGCTGGGCGAGCAGCTCCTCGCTCGAGGCCTTCTTCAGGAACTCGTGCAGCGCAATCGACGGCGACACCGCGTTGATGCGCACGCCATGCTCGGCCGCTTCCACCGCCGAACAGCGCGTCAGCGCCATCACCCCGGCCTTGGCCGCGGCGTAGTGGGCCTGACCCTTCTGCGCGCGCCAGCCGAGCACCGAGGCGTTGTTGACGATGGCGCCGCGGCCGCGCTTCTCCATGTGCGGCAGCATCGCGCGCGTCATGCGGAAGGTGCCGGTGAGAGTGATGTCGAGCACCCGGCTCCACTCGTCGTCGGTCATCTCGGTGACGCGCTTCTCGCCACCGAGGCCGGCGTTGTTGATCAGCACGTCGACGCCGCCGAGCTTGTCCTCGGCCGCGGCGACCAGCGCCTGCACTTCTTCTTCATTGGTCACGTTGCAGAGCTGACCCCAGACGTTCTGCAGCCCGGTGTCGGCCTTCAGCTTCGCCACCGCCTCTTCGAGGCGGCGCGGATGGATGTCGGAAATCATCAGCGCGCGGCAGCCCTCCTCCGCGCACTTGTGCGCGGCGGCAAAGCCGATGCCGGCGCCGGCCGCTGCGGTGATCAGGACGGACTTGCCAGCGAGCAACTGGTGACCGGGGACATAGGCGGGAGCTTCTTTCACGGCGTGAACCTCGAAGGGTGGATACGCCGTCATTTATAGGGGGGTCGCCGCCGGGCGGCATCGTCAAAACGGACGGGGCGGCCATCCATCGGCACCACCGCCCTCGCCGCAACCGCTTGCCAGGCCTGGGCGAGTCGATTTGCCAGCCACGGGGCTGGCGCTTATGCTCAGCCTGGACTCCTCCCCCGACCCGCAAGATCGATGAAACTCACGGTCTATACCGACTACACGCTGCGCGTACTGATGTACCTGAGCTTGCGCCATGAGAGCGGCGCGCTCACCACGATCGACGAGATCGCGGCCGCGTACGACATCTCGCGCAGCCACCTGATGAAGATCGTGCATCAGATGGGAGCGGCCGGCCTGCTCGAGACGGTGCGCGGGCGTAATGGCGGCGTGCGACTGGCGCGCGATCCGGCCGCGATCTCGATCGGCATGGTGGTGCGGATCGCGGAAGGCGATTTTGCCCTGGTCGAGTGCTTCGAGGCCGGCAAGGAGGATTGCTGCGCGATCTCGCCGGCCTGCAACCTTACCCGTGGGCTGCGCCGTGCGCTCGATGCCTTCATGCTCGAGCTCGACAGGATGACGTTGCGCGACGCGGTCGCGGCGCCGAGCGTGGCGGCGTCGCTGCTCGGGATCGAAGGCGCTCAGCGGCGGGTCATTCCGCTCGCGCGTCCGTCCGCGCCGGGCGCCAGACGATCACGCGGCTGAATCGCCGCCGGGCGCAGCGCGACGACGACGCGGTGCAGCGCGAGGCCGGCGAGCAGGAGCGCCAGCACGATCAGCCCCTTTCCGGCGACGACCTGTTCATCAACGAGGTAGCTCACGCACAGGCGCTGCCCTTCGTCCTGGTACAGCAGCCCGGCGGTGGCCAGCATCCAGGCCATGTTGCCGGCGAAGAAGGCGGCGATCTCGGGTTCGCTTCGGCGCCAGCTTGCGCGCAGCACCACGCCGGAGAACCACCACGCACCGTACTTCGCCCACTGCACGCCGGCATCGAGAAGACTGAGGTCGAGCATCGAGGGGATCATCCACAGCGCGCCCACGCAGCTCGCGAACGCGAGCCCCAGCACGCCGTTGGCATCGATGAGACGTGGCAGCCCTGCGGGCAGGCGGTGGTGCGCGAGCACGGCGCCGGCGGCCCAGCCACTCGCCACAAGCAGCGGCAGCTCCACCAGCATGTGCAGCGCCATGCTGCCTTCGAGCAACTGGCGCAGGGGCGCCCACAGCAGCAGGAGCGGCAGCGCCGCCAGCAGCCCTGTCGGTAGCCGTCGACTCCCGCTGTTCATGAACGTCCCGCGCCGGCGAGCGCCAGTGCCCGCTCGAGCGCCTGCGGCCAGCGCTCGACATCGTAGATGCCTCGCACGGTGCCGCTGGCGTCGATGAGGTGGATCGCACCGTTATGCACGAAGCCCCCCATCCCGTCGGGCACCGCGACCACGCCGAGGGACCGCAGCAACGCCTCCTGCGCCGCCGCATCGACCGGGGTGCCGATCTGCCACAGCTCGGCCTCCTGCCGGTGGGTGAAGCCGTATTCCCGCAGGGCGGCGGGCGTGTCGTGCGCGCGGTCGAAGGCGATCGACACGAGACGGATCGGGCTGTCGGCGCCGAAGCGCTCGCGCAGTGCGCGCTGCATGCGCGTGTATTCGGCGCCGAGGGCGCTGCATACGGTCGGGCAGCGGGTATAGATGAAGTCGACCAGGAAGACTTCGCCCGCCTGTCCCGGCCAGGGCGTCGGCGCCGGACCGTACGCACCGGAAAGCTCGACCCCGCGGGCCAGCAGCCGCGCCTTCGCCGCGTCGTCGCGACGCAAGGCCTCGAAGGTCCAGTATTCGAAGCCGCGGGTCAGCTGGCCCACCAGGGCGACGAAGCCCACCAGCAGCCCCAGGGCTGCAAGCAGGGTTGCCACCAGCGCGCGCGGACGCGCTGCGGCAGCGCTGCTGCGCGCGCCCGGCACTAGCCCCGCTCCACGGTGACGCGCCCCTCGTCATCGGCGGTGAACGTCGCCGGGCGGTTGAAGAACCCGAGAAACAGGCTGCGTCCGATCATCCCGGCGACCTCGCGCAGCCGCTCGCGCGCGGCGGTCTCGAAGCCGGCCTCGGTGTGGCGGTACCACAGCGTCATCCAGCGCGCGAAGTGTTCCGGCTCGACGCCCTTGAGCTGCATGTGGGTGGTGTACACGCTGCCGGAGAAGGTGCGGGTGTCGAGGATCATCGTCGACCAGAACTCGACCATGCGTCCGAGGTGGGTGTCCCAGTGGTCGCCGATGGCCGCGTCGAACACCGGGGCCAGCAAGGAGTCGCGGCGCACGTCGGCATAGAAGGCATGCACCAGGCGGTGAAGGTCGTCACGCGTCAAGGCGTCGGCTGCGGTCGTGGCGGAGGCGTTGGGTGGGCTGTTGGCGGTCATGGCGTGTTCAGGGAAGCGCGGCGAGTTCAGCGCCGCCGGAGAAGGGTTGCTTGCGGTCCGCGAGGCGGGCCCGCGCCGCCGCCACGGCCGCGGCGTCGATCGGCGATGCGGCGTTGCCCCAAGTGCTGCGGATGTGGGTGAGCACGGCAGCGATCTCGGCATCTCCCAGCGAGCCGCCGAACGCAGGCATCGCGCCCTGGTAGGCCGTGCCCTTGACCTCGATCGAGCCATTGATGCCATGCAGCAGGATGGCGGCGAGCGTGTCGGGTTTGCCGAGCACCCATTCCGAGCCGGCCAGGGGCGGAAAGACGCCCGGCAGACCTAGTCCCGTGGGCTGGTGGCAGGCGGCACACATCGAAGTGAAGATGGCGCCGCCATCCACCTTGGCGCCCGCTGCCGGCTTGTCGCCGGCCAGCTCCGCCGCGCTGCGGCCGTCACCCCAGATCGCCGGCGCATCGAGGTTCGAACGGGAGATGTAAACGACACCGAACGCGGCGAGCGCCAGCGCGAGCGCGAGGACGAGCCAGGGGATGGGCGTGCGGCCCTCCTCCGGATCGGGATTCTCGCGGCGCTGCTGCGGCAGGATTTCGGGCTTGTTCATGGGCGTCCTCTTCCGCTCAGTTCACGCTTGCCGCATCGACGACCGGATAACTGCGGTCGAGCGACTTCAGGTAGCTCACCAGATCGAGCGCCTCCGGGCGTGCGACGACGACCTTGCCCTTCGGGGTGAAGTCGGGCGGCAGGGTCACCACGGTCTCGCCCGCTTCGGCCTTGTCGCGAACCTCGAACAGGAAGGGATAGGCCGGCATGATGCTGCCCGGCGCGTAGGCGCGCGGCTGGTAAAGATGACCCAGATGCCACTGGTCACTCGGCTGACGAACGCCGATGTTCATCAGGTCCGGGCCGGTGCGCATCGTACCGAGCAAGGGCGGGTCGTCATAGGCGTAGTCGCCGGCCACCGTGGCCCGCCCCCAGGCGCGTCTGGCATCGGGCGCGAACGCCTGGGCGCGCGGCTGCTGCGAATGGCAATACATGCAGCCATGCTGGATGTATTGCGTTCGCCCACGCAGTTGGGCCGAGGTATAGGGCTTGAGACCTGCGACGGGCGGCGTGTCGCGGACCGTCAGGTAGGGCAGCACGACGAGCGCAGCCGTGGCGACCGCCAGCGTGGTCAGGCCACCGAAGATCAGGCGTGTTTCGCTGTGCATCAGATCGCTCCAGGTGCGGAAAGACGGGTGGACGATTGATCCGTGCGGCCCGCGCCGCCGATCAGCAGGCGGACGAAGTGCGCGGCAAACACGACATGGCTGAGCACCATCAGGGCACCGCCCACGCTGCGGCCCTGCAGGTAGGGCAGCGTGATCCGCACCGACTCCATGAACCCGCGGCTCTCGTCGAGCATCGCGCTGCCCTGCAGCCAGCCGCCGATGGTCAGCGACACGAAATAGATCGCGATGCCGGTCGCGGCCAGCCAGAAATGCAGGCTGATGAGCCGCGGCCACGGCCAGTCGCGGCCGGTGACGCGTGGCACGACGAAATAGATCGCACCGAAGAAGACCATCGTGACGAAGCCATAGAGGCCGAGATGGGCGTGGGCCACCGTGTAGTGGGTGAAGTGGGTGATGACGTTGACGCTTCGCAGCGCCTCGAACGAGCCCTGCACCGAACTCGCCGTGTACATCAGCCCGCCGAGGCAGATGAACTGCAGCGTCGGGGAATGGCGCAGCGCGCCGAGGTGGCCCTTGAGCGTCAGGTGCTGGTTCACCGTGAAGGCGACGACCGGCAGGATCATCATCATGCTCTGCACGATCGACAGGGTGACCAGCCAGGCGGGAACCGGGCCGCCGACGAGATGGTGCCCGCCGACCTGGCCGTAGAAGAAGGCGAGCCCCCAGAAGCCCACCAGCGACAGGTTGTAGGACTGGATCGGCCGGCCGATGAGCTTGGGCAGGAAGTAGTAGATCGAGGCCAGCGCCAGCGGCGTGTAGAACAGTCCGAGCACGTTGTGGCCGAACCACCAGTTCATCGTCGCCGCTTCCACGCCGCGGTGAAGGCCGGGGACGTTGGCGACGAAGAACAGCACCGGAAACCAGAACAACGCGCACCCCATGTACCAGACCGATACGTAGAGATGGGCGACCTTGCGCCTGAGCAGGGTGAGGATCAGCGGCAGGCCCACGAGGGCGCCGCCGGCGACGAACAGGATGTCGATCTGCCACGGGATCTCGAGCCACTCCATGCCGTCGCTGACGCCATAGGCGAGACTGCCCAGCCCGGCGACCAGCGCCGCGTTCCACAGCGCCCCGCCGAGCAACGCGTAGCGGCCGCCGACGAGCTCGGTCTTGAGCAGGCGCGGGATGATGAACAGCGCCGTGCCCAGGCCGGCCATCGGCGCCCAGCCGTAGGCCACGGCGTTGAGGTGCAGGGTGCGGATGCGGCCGAAGCTGAGCCAGGCCTCCGACACCAGCCAGTCGGGCGCATGGAGCTTGATCGAGGCGGTGAGCCCCGCCGCCGAGGCCACGAGCAGCCAGACGAAGGCACAGCAGTAGAAGAAGAACACCACCGCCGCGGTCGAGGCATCCGCCGCGGCGCGATCGAGCAATTCCTGGCTGTCCACCGTGCCGGCACCGGCCTTCAAAGAACGATCCGGCGTCAATGTTTCCGGGTGGCCAATCTCGCCGCGGGCGAAGATCACCTCGCTGCCATCGGCGCTTCGGCTCAGCAGGCGGCTGCGCTGCGACCAGATGAAGAAGCCGAGGCCGACGAGCGAGAGCACGAAGGCCGACATCAGGATCGATAGGGTGTTCATGGAAGATTTGCCTGTAAAGCACGGGCCCTGGGCCGCCCGAGGCCTGGCATCGGTTCGGAAGGCGATCCGCAGCAAGCGCCAGGCCATGCCCGCCCGCGACCCACCTGGGGAACCCGGGAAGAGCAGCAGATACGCCCGGACGCCATCTCAAAGCTCTACGCACGGTAAATCTTTTAGATGGCGTCTGCAAGACCTGTCGGCAGAGCGAACGATCCCGGCCCCTGCTGCATTCCCGACCGGGAAATTCTTGCCCCGTGGGCATCCCTTTCCTATGTACATTTCCCGATCGGGAAAACTCACTGGCGCCATGCGGAAGCCTGGCCCATAATTTCCCGAACGGGAAATGAGGATAGCCATGACGTCCATTCGCTCCGCCCAACAACTCGGCGACGCCCTGCGTGCCGCCCGCAAGCAGCTCGGCCTGACCCAGCCTCAATTGGCGCTGGCCGCGGGCGTGGGCGTGCGCTTCATCGTCGACCTCGAAGCTGGCAAATCGACCGTAAGGCTCGAGAATGTCCTGCGGGTGATCGACGCATTGGGGGGAGAATTCCAGTTGAGTGGTTTGCCCGCAGTGGATGCCGATCACTCGACCGAAGGCAGCGACCATGACGCATGAGCTGCAGGTCTGGCTGTTTTCCGACCGCGTAGGCACCCTGTCGCTGGTCGATGGGCGCCTCGGCTTCTGCTACACCCCCGGCTGGCTGTCGCGGCCGAACGCGGTCGCCCTGTCGCACTCGCTGCCCCTGCGGGCCGAGCCGTTCGAGGATCGCGAAACGCGCCCCTTCTTTGCCGGCCTGCTGCCGGAAGGACAGATGCGTCGCCTGATCGCGCGGCAATTCCAGGTCTCGGGCGAGAACGACTTCGCCCTGCTCGACCACATCGGCGGCGAATGCGCCGGGGCCGTGACCTTCCTCGCGCCCGGGCAGACGCTTCCAACGCCCGCGCAGACTGGCGAGGTTCGATGGCTGAGTGACGAGGAAATCGTCGCGGTACTGGACGAACTGCCTCGTCGCCCCATGCTGGCGGGCAAGGACGGCTTGCGGCTCTCGCTGGCGGGTGCCCAGGACAAGCTGCCGGTGGTCTTCGATGGCGAGCGCCTCGGCCTCCCCCTCAACGGCACGCCGAGCTCCCACATCCTCAAGCCCGCCATCCACGCCGTCGAGGACAGCGTGATCAACGAAGGATTCTGCATGACGCTGGCCGAGGCCCTGCAGCTCAAGCCGGCGAAGGTGAGCGTCCATGCCGTATTGAATCGCCCCTTCCTGCTGGTCGAACGCTATGACCGCGTGCTGGATGCACAGGGGCGCCGCCTGCGCCTTCACCAGGAGGATTTGTGCCAGGCACTCGGCGTGGTACCCGAGATGAAGTACCAGAACGAGGGCGGACCGGACCTGGCGCAATGCTTCGATCTGGTACGCCGTGCGACTCGCCCGAGTGCGCCCCAGGTGCTGCGGCTGTTGGATTACGTGATCTTAAACGCGCTCATCGGCAATCACGATGCGCACGCGAAGAACTTCTCCTTGCTCTACTCGGGCAGGATGCCGGTTCTGGCCCCGCTCTACGACACGCTCTCGACCGCCGTCTATCCGACCTTGACGCTAAAGATGGCGATGAAGATCGGCAGCAAGTACAAGTTCAGCGAAGTCGAGGCCCGTCACTGGGAGCAGTTCGCCGAGAGCGCAGGTCTTGCCAAGGCGCAGGCACGGCGGCGCATCCTGGAATTGACAAGCTCACTTCCCCGCGCCGCGCGCGCGCTGCAGTCCGACCGCACGCTTGGTTTTGCCGGGAACAGCGTGGTTGAAAGAATCGTCGCCTTGATCGACCAACGCTGCGCGCTGACGCTTCGCAGGCTGAACGCTCCCGCCTCTCGTGATCGATAGAGCTCTGCCCACCCACTGTGAGCGAACAAAGGTGGACTCGACCTGGCATGAAGGCCGAGCATGGCTGAGTTTCAACTCTCGCCAGCAGCGGTTCGAGATCTCAAGAGCAAGAAAGCGCGGGCTACACCGCCACCAGTATCCGCGACCGCGTCGCCACGATCTTCCACGCCCCGTCGATGCGGCGATACTCGTCGTCGTACATCACGCCCAGCCGGCGGGTCGCGCCGGTTTCGGCGTCGAGGTTGAAGTAGGACAGCGCCCAGCGTCCGCGCGCGTGGTCGTCGCCGAGCAGCTCGATCTCGGGATTGGCGCCGTGGTGGCTGTCGCGCACGCGCGGGTGGCAGGCGAGCGACTGGTAGAGGGCGACGAAGCTGTCGCGGTCCTCGAAGCGGCCGACGGCTTCGTAGTCGACCACGATCGGGCCGGTGGCGAAGCAGTCGCGGATGCTCTCGACCTCCTTGAGGTCGCAGGCGTTCAGGTAGCGGTGCTTGAGCTGGCGGATGGCTTCCAGCGCCTCGAGCCGCGCGATGCGTTGTTCAAGCGTCATCGCCCCCTCCCTCAGCTCACTCGCGCCGGATGGAAGGCGCAGGGTGCGCCCAAGATGTTGCGCCAGGTCGGCGGCTCGCGGCCGTCCTCGTCGCGCACGCCGTAGCGCTGCGCAAGTTCGGCGACGATCTGCGTGCGCCCGGACAGCGCGGCCCGTTCCGGATCGCGCCACAGCGCGTGGATGACCCGCCCGACGAACTGCGGGCTTTCGCTGCGCGCCATGAAGTCGCCGTAGGCGTCGCCCCGCAGGCGGGCGGCGATCTCGGTGCGTTCGGTGCGCTGCACGCCCAGCCACAGCGAGACCGCGGCGACGCCGGTGCCTTCGAAATCCACCGCCATGTCGGCGGCCATCTTGTCGCAGCCGGCCTTCTGTGCGCCATAGGCCGGGCCGTGCATGTAGCAGCCGGCGCCATACGAGGAGGTGAACGCGACCAGCCCTTTCCCCGCCTTCAGCAGCAGCGGCGCGGCGTACCAGGCGGCGACGTAGTTCGAGCGCAGGCCGACGTCGAACATGTCGGCCTGGGCGAGCGGCTTGGTCCAGAACGGGCCGGGCTCGATCAGGCTGTCGTCGATGCAGAGGGCGTTGTTCACCAGGATGTCGAGGCGGCCCTGCTCGCGCTCGACGCGCTCGAACAGCGCCTTCACCTGGGCGTCGTCGCCATGGTCGCAAGGCACCGCGATGCCCTGCCCGCCCGCGGCGGTGACCGCGGCGGCGGCGTCGTGGATGGTGCCGTGCAGCGGCGTGTCGCCGATGCGCGATGCGCCGTCGGTGGTGCTGCGTCCGGTCACGTAGACCGTCATGCCGGCGGCGCCGAGCGCTTCGGCCACGCCGCGGCCCACGCCGCGGCTGGCGCCGGTGACGACCGCAACGCCCTGTGAGGCGGATGTATTCATCGGTACTCCTTCGGAATGAGGCGCGGGGATGCGCCGGTCGGGCACTGACCGCTTATCGCCCGGCCACTTGCCCGCCATCGACGCTGTAGAGCTGGCCGCTGATCCACGCGCCCTGGGTGCTGCACAGATACACCACCATGCCGGCGATTTCCGCCGGCGCGCCCGCCCGCTTCAGGGGCACGTAGGTGTCGATGATGGCGTCCCATTGCGCGGGCGACAGATCGTCCAGACGCGACGTGGAGACGATGCCCGGGCAGATCGCATTGACGCGGATCCCGTACCGCCCCACCTCGCCCGCCATCGCCGCGGTCAGCGCATGCACCCCGGCCTTGCTGGCGGCGTAGGCGGCCGTGTTGGGCGCCATCAGCTTGCCGCCCACGGACGAGATGTTGATGATGACGCCGCCCTCGCCCTGCTCGATCAGCCGGCGACCGAACACCTGGCTCATGTAGAAGCTGCCGTTGAGGTTGACGTCAATCACGTTGCGCCAGGCCGCAGGATCGACATCGACCACCGGAGCGCGGTCGCCGGCGCGTGCGGCACCGGCGTTGTTGATGACGAAATCCACCCGGCCGAACTCGCGCATCACCGTGTCGGCCAGGGCCGCGACGGCATCGGGATCGGCGACGTTGCTGACCACCGGCAGCGCGCGCCTGCCGAGCGCACGGATCTCCTCCGCAGTCGATTCGATGTCGCGCCAGCCGGCCGCCTTCTCGTCCGCCGGGAAGGAATCCGGCGAACGGCCGCTGCCGGTGATCGCGACGTCGCAACCCGCGCGGGCGAGCTCGACCGCAATCGAGCGGCCGATGCTGCGCATGCGGCCCGCGCCGGTGACGACGGCGACTTTGCCTTCGAGGCCCGTCAGTGTGTAAGCCAAGGCGGATATCCCCGTCGATCAGCCGAGACGCGGCGGGCGGCGATCTGCCCAGGGCGCCGCCTTTTCGAGCTGCGCGGCAAGCGCGATCAGCCGCGCCTCGCCGCCATAGGGCGCGGCGAACTGAACACCGATCGGCAGCCCCTCGGCACTCCAGTGCAGCGGTACCGACATCGCCGGCAGGCCGGTCATGTTGAACATCGAGGTGAAGGCCGACGCCTGCACGGCGTTGCGCGCGAAATCCTCGAAGGGCTGATCGAGCGACAGTTCGCCGAGCTTCGGCGGCAATGCGGCAGTGGTGGGCGACAGGATCAGGTCGTAACGCGCGAACAACTCATCGAGCACGCGTGCGCCGCGGTCGAACACATTGCGCGCGGCGAGGATCTGTTCGGCGGTATAGGTCTTGGCCTTCTGCATGCTGCGCCAGTCGAGGGGCTCGAACTCGTCCTCGCGCCCCTCGCGGCCGATGGCCTTCTCCCGCTCCCGCACCGAGTACAGCATGCCGCTGGAGGTGACGACGCCCATGCTGCCCGCCATTTCGAGAAACGGCAGCGCCGACAGGTCGACCGGCTCGACGTGATGGCCCAGGCCGGCGCACAGCGTGGCCGCCTTGTTCGACGCTTCCAGGCATTCCGGATGTACGCCGCTGCCGAACAGATTGGTCTGGAACAGTCCGATCCTGAGCCCGCGTGGCGCCTTCGCCAGCGCGGCGAGCAGGTCAGCCGTGGGCGGCGTGGTGCGCGTGCCCGCCTCGGGCCCCTGGCTGAGCTGCATCAGCAGCGCGGTGTCGCGCACGCTGCGGCTGATGACGTTGGTCACCGACAGGCCCAGCCAGCTTTCGAGCACGCGCGGCCCCATCGGCATCAGGCCGCGGCTGGGCTTGAGCCCGAACAGGCCGCAGTGCGACGCCGGGATACGGATCGAGCCGCCGCCGTCGCTCGCATGGGCTGCGGGCAGCACGCCGGCGGCGACCGCCGCTGCCGAGCCGCCGGACGAACCGCCGGTGCTGCGTTCGAGATTCCACGGATTGCGCGTGAGTCCGAACAGGCGCGACTCGGTGGTGCCGGTCTGGCCGAATTCGGGCGACGTGAGCTTGGCGAAGATGTTGAGTCCGGCCGCCTGGTAGCGCTGAACCAGGGTGGAGTCATAGTCGGCGACCGCATCCTTGAAGAAGGCACAGCCGTTGGTCGTCACCGTCCCCTTGAGGGCGATGCCCAAGTCCTTCAGTGCGAAAGGCACGCCGGCAAGCGGCGGGCGTGCCTCGCGCTCGGCCCGCCCGGCACCGTCAAGCTGGCGTGCGAGCTCGCGTGCGCGGTCGAAATGCCGTGCGGCCACCGCATTGATCGCGGAGTACGTCTCGGCGCGTGCGATCGCTGCTTCCAGCACCTCGCCGGGCTTGATGTCTCCGCGCCGGATCCGGCGTGCGATCTCGGTTGCATCCCAGCGCTCGTATTCCGGCAGGGGCAGCGCCGAGCCCGTCGCCGCGGCGGCCGGCGAAGCCAGACCCAGACCGGTCGCTGCGGCGCCACCGAGCGCGGCGCCCGCCTTCAGGAATTCCCGGCGCCCCTGCGCCACGGCCCGTTCGCTCACCTCAGCTCCCCCACACTTTCTGCGCAGGCACGGCCTGCGTCATGAGTTCATCCACCGCCGCGCCGGCTTCCAGCGGCGTCAGGCGCGCGCCCTTGTCCTTCTGCGGGCCGGTGCGCCAGCCGTCGCACACCGAGATGCGCCCGCCCTGGCTCTCGAACACCTGCCCGGTGACGTGCGAGGACAGCTCGCTGCCCAGCCACACCACCAGCGGCGCGACATTCTCGGCGGCCCACAGGTCGAAGCTGCCGTCCTCGGGCTTCCTGACCACGTCAGCCATCGCACTCTCGGTCATCGAGGTGCGCGCCGACGGCGCCAGCGCATTGGCGGTGACGCCGTAGCGCCCCATCTCGGCCGCCTGCACCAGCGTCAGCGTGGCGATGCCGCCCTTGGCCGCGGAATAGTTCGACTGCCCGATCGAGCCCTGCAGGCCCGCGCCCGAACTGGTGTTGATGATGCGCGCGGCGATCCTGTTGCCGGCCTTGGCCTGATCGCGCCAGCGCTTGCCGAGGATGTTGGCGAGGCAGAAATGACCCTTCAGGTGCACCCGCATGACCTGGTCCCAGTCGTCCTCGGACAGGCTGATGAACATGCGGTCGCGCAGGATGCCGGCGTTGTTCACCACCACATGCACCTCGCCGAAGGCCGCCACTGCGGCATCGACGATCTGCTGCGCGGTCTCGATGCGGGTGATGTCGTCGGCGTTGGCGATCGCCTTGCCGCCCGCGGCGGCGATCTCGGCCACGACGGCGTCGGCGGCCTCCTTGCGGATGTCGTTGACGACGACGTTGGCGCCCTCGGCCGCGAAGGCCAGCGCATAGGCGCGACCCAGGCCGCCGCCGGCGCCGGTGATGATGACGGTGCGTCCTTCACAAATACCCATGTCGGTCCCTTCCCTTACAGCCTTTCAATAATGGTGACGTTGGCCTGCCCACCGCCTTCGCACATGGTCTGCAGGCCGTAGCGGCCACCGCTGCGCTCCAGTTCGTGCAGCAGCGCAGTCATCAGGCGGGCGCCGGTGGCGCCGAGCGGATGGCCGAGCGCGATCGCGCCGCCGTTGGGGTTCATGCGCGCGGGGTCGTAGTCGAGTTCCTTCTGCCAGGCCATGACCACCGAGGCGAAGGCCTCGTTGATCTCGACCACGTCGATGTCGCTCATGCGCATGCCGGCCTTCTTGAGCGCGGCGCGGGTCGCGGGGATCGGCGCGGTCAGGTGCCAGATCGGGTCGTCGCCCATCACCGACAGGTGGTGGATGCGGGCGCGCGGGGTCAGGTTGTAGCGCTTGAGCGCGGCCTCCGACACCACCAGCAGCGCGGCGGAAGCGTCGCAGGTCTGGCTCGACACCGCGGCGGTGATCGACGGGTACTCGGGGCCTACCGGTTCCAGCTCGGCCATCTTCTCCAGGGTGGACACGCGCGGCGTCTCGTCCTTCGTCACGCCCTCGAGGCCGACGATCTCGCGTTCGAAACGGCCTTCGGCGATCGCTGCCAGCGCACGGCGGTGGCTCTCGAGCGCATAGACCTCCATGTCGCGGCGGCTGCACTGCCAGTGGTCGGCGATGCGCTGGGCGGAATAGAACTGGTTTACCGGCTGGTCGCCGAAGCGCGCCTTCCAGCCCTTGCTGCCCGAGAACGGGTCGGGGAAGCCGAGCGGCTGGCCGGCGAGCATGGCCGACGAGATCGGGATCTGCGTCATGGTCTGCACGCCGCCGACCGCGACCACGTCCTGGGTGCCGCTCATCACCGCCTGGGCGGCGAAGTGCACCGCCTGCTGCGAGGAGCCGCACTGGCGGTCCACCGTGGTGCCCGGCACGTTCAGCGGCAGGCCGGCGGCGAGCCAGGCGGTGCGCGCGATGTCGCCCGCCTGCGAGCCGATGGTGTCGACGCAGCCGAAGATCACGTCGTCGTACTCGTCGGCGGGAATGGCGTTGCGCTCGACCAGCGCCTTGAGGACATGCGCGCCGAGATCGATCGCATGCACGTGGGACAGACCGCCCTTGCGCTTGCCGGTGGGGCTGCGCAGGGCGTCAACAATGTAGGCTTGCGCCATCTTCATTCCTCGAAAGTGTGGCCGGGACCGAGGGCCGCGCCCTCGACCAGGATCGCATCGGCGACGCGCGCCTTGTGGAAACCGCGGTCACCCCAGGCGGCATCCAGCGCCCAGGCGCGCTTCATGAACATCTGCAGATCGACTTCCCAGGTGTAGCCCATCGCACCATGCACCTGGATGCCGTGGCGCGCAGCCAGCCAGGCGGCTTCGCCGCAGGCGAGCTTGGCGTGCGAGACGCGCGCATCGGCGCCGGCCTCGCCGTGGGCGAGCGCGTAGGCGGCGCGGTAAAGCACCGGCTTGGCGAACTCGATCTTCGTGGCGACGTCGGCGAGGTGGTGCTTGACCGCCTGGAAGCTGCCGATCGGCTTGCCGAACTGCTTGCGCTGGGCGACGTAATCGACCGAGAGGTCGAGCATGCGCTGCGCCAGGCCCAGCAACTGGCCGGCGGCCGACAGCACGCCGCGGTTGAGCGTCTGCGCCCACAACGCGCGGCCGCTCTCGCCGTCGGCGATCAGGGTGGCGGTGGCCGGCGTCCAGCGCACGCGCGCCAGGCGGCGCGACAGGTCGATGCTGGGGTTGGCCTCGACGTCGACCTGTTCGCGCGGCACGGCATGCACCGCGTCGCCGTCGGCGAGCAGCAGCAGGTTGGCCGGGTTGGCGTCGGCTACCAGCGGATTGACCGGATGACCGACCGCGATGCGGATGCTGCCCTCGGCGATGCGGGCCAGCCATTCCTCGCGCGACGCGGTGCCGGCAGGCAGCGCGGTGATGAGGCCGGCGGCGACGTAGGCGGCATCGGCGAGCGAGTCGGGGATCGCGTAGTAGCCGAGCTCCTGCGTCATCAGCGCCCAGGCGACGTCGTCCATGCCCAGGCCGCCGCAGTCCTCGGGCACCGACAGCGCGGTGAGGCCCTGCTCGGCGATGTTTTTGCGCAGCTCGGGCGAGCGCCCGCTGTCGGTCTCCCAGATCTCGCGCAGCATTTCGGGCGCGGCTTCGGTCATCAGGAAGCGGCTCACCGCCTCGCGGAAGGTGAGCTGGTCGTCGGTGAAGGTGAAGTCCATGGCGGCCCCTTCCTTATTTCGGCAGGCCGAGCATGCGCTCGGCGATGATGTTGCGCTGGATCTCGTTGGTGCCGGCGTAGATCGGCCCGGCCTGGGCGAACAGGAAGCCGTCCAGCCAGCGTGCGGCCTCGCGCGCCTCCGGCGCGTCGCCGGTGAGCTCGGCGAAGGGGCCGAGGATGCGCATCGCGGTCTCGTGCATCTTGAGGTCGAGTTCGGACCAGAAGATCTTGTTGGTGCTGGCCTCGGCGCCGATGCGGGCACCCTTCGCCAGGCGGCCGACGGTGTGGTAGGCCGACAGCGCGTAGGCCTCGGTGCCGGTCCAGGCCTCAATCACGGCGTCGCGGATGCTCGGGTCGCGGTCGGCGACCTCGCGGTTCGCCTTGTAGAGCTCGACCAGCCTGCGCGCGGTGTATTGGAAGCGTGCCGGCGAGCGCAGCAGCAGGCCGCGCTCGAAGCCGGCGGTGGCCATCGCCACGTGCCAGCCCTGGCCTTCGTCACCAATGCGGTTCTCCACGGGCACCTTGACGTCGTCGAAGAAGATCTCGGCGAAAGCCTGCTTGCCGTTGAGCGCCTGGATCGGGCGGATGGTCACGCCCGGCGCGTCCAGCGGCACCGCGAGGTAGGACAGGCCGTGGTGGCGGCTCGAGCCCGGATCGCTGCGGAACAGGCCGAACAGCCAGTCGGCGAAGCTCGCCCGCGTCGACCAGGTCTTCTGGCCATTGACCACGTAATGCGTGCCGTCGGCCGACAGGATCGCCTTGCTGGTGATCGCCGCCATGTCGGAGCCGGCATTGGGCTCGGACCAGCCCTGCGCCCACATGTCCTCGCTCGAGGCCATGCGCGGCAGGAAGCGCGCCTTCTGCTCCTCGGTGCCGAACTCGATCAGCGTCGGGCCGAGCAGCAACTGGCCGTTCTGGTTCACCCGCATCGGTGCGCCGGCGCCGTAGTACTCCTCCTCGAAGATCAGCCATTCGATGAGGTCGCAGCCGCGACCGCCGAGGGCTTCAGGCCAGATCACCATCGACAGGCGCGCGTCGAACAGCTTGCGCTCCCATTCGCGGTGCTGCTCGAAGCCCTCGCGGGTGTCGTAGCTGGCCAGCGGCTCGCGCGGCAGGTTGGCCGCGAGCCAGGCGCGCACTTCCTCGCGGAAGGCCTTCTGCCGGGGGGTATAGGCGAGATCCATGGTGTCCTCAGAACTTGGCTTCGCGTTTCTCGACAAAGGCGCGGCGGGTTTCCGCCGAGTCGGGGCTGGTGTAGGCCTGCAGCGTGAAACCCTGCTCCCAGCGGTACTTGTCTTCCAGGTTGCCGTCCTCGATGCCGTTCAGCGCCTCCTTGGCGATGCGGATCATGGCCAGGCTCTTGGCGGCGATCTTGCGGGCGATCTCCATCGCGGCCTCGCGCAGCTCGGCTTTCGCCACGACGCGCTCGATGAAGCCGTAGCGCTCGGCCTCGCGCGCGCCGATCTTCTCGCCGGTGAAGAACAGGTAGCGCACCTTCTGCACCGGGAACAGGCGCTGCAGGTGGGCGCCGCCACCCATCGCGCCGCGATCGACCTCGGGCAGCGCGAAGGTGGCGCAGTCGGAGGCGACCACGATGTCGGCCGCGCCGGTGATGCCGATGCCGCCGCCGAGCACGAAGCCGTGCACCGCGACGATGACCGGCACCGGGTTGCGGTGCACCGCCTTGAAGGTGGCGTAGTTGCCGCCGTTGACCGCGACGATGCGCTCGGGATGGGCGTCGAGCTCCTTGATGTCGACGCCGGCGCAGAAGCCGCGGCCCTCGGCGCGGATCACGATCACGCGCACTTCGGGGTCGTGGCCGAGTTCGTCGATGCGGCGCGCGAGCGCGAACCACTCGCTGCTGTCGAGCGCATTGACCGGCGGTTTGTTGATGACGAGTTCGGCGATGCCGCCGTCGATCGTTGTCTGGAAGGCCTGGCTCACGTTATCGGGCTCCGTTGGGTCTCTTGTCGGGTATCGGTTCTCGGGCTGCGCGCTCAGGCGACGGCCGCGGTCTCTTTGCAGGGTTCGGTGCCGCGCGCGTCGTCGAGGCGGGCGTACAGCGTGGCGAGGCAGGTCTCGGCTTCGGCGGCGATGCCGTGGATGACGTCCTCGCAGCTCTCGAGCTTGCCGATCGCCGCCGCCACTTGGCCGCTGGGCAGGATGCCTTCGTCGGGGAAGCCGTCCACCATCGAGCGCTGCAGCAGCACCGGCTGGTTGGCCGACATCACGGTCTGCGACACCGCGCCCGGGTCTTCCTTGAGCGCCTGGCGGAACACGCCGAGCATGTGGCCCAGGCTCATGCCGGTCTGCTGCTTCCAGTGCCAGGCGCTCTTCAGTGCGATCAGCAGCCGGCCCATCGGGCTGGCGGACTCGAGCTTGTTGATGAAGGGGTTCTCGATCATGCGGTGGCGCATGCCATCGACCGCCAGCGTCACGCGCACCTTCTGCGGGTCGTCGACCTTGACGTAGCGCTCGAGCGTGGCCGGCGGCGTCGGCGAATCCGTGGTCATCAGGAAGCGCGTGCCCATCGCGATGCCGGCCGCACCGGCAGCCAGCGCCGCGGCCAGGCCGCGCCCGGTGGAGTAGCCGCCGGCGGCGATCACCGGCACCTTCACCGCCGCCAGCACCTGCGGCAGCAGGATGGTGGTGGGCACGCCGCCAGTGTGGCCGCCGCCCTCGCCGCCCTGGATGGTGATCATGTCAGCGCCGAGCTCGACCGCCTTGATCGCATGCTTCAGTGCGCCCACGGTGGGGATGCACAGCACGCCGGCTTCCTTGAAGCGCGCAATGGTCTTCTTGTCCGGCCCGCGGCCGTAGCTCACCGCGCGCAGCTTGTACTGGATCGCCAGGTCGACGCACTGCGCGGCGTTCTCCTGGAACATGTGGAAGTTGAGGCCGAAGTTGCTGCCGCCGGTGGCGGCGATGACCTTCTGGATCTCGCCTTCGAGCTTGTCGGCGTCGATGGTGGCGCCGGCCAGGAAGCCGAAGCCGCCCGCCTTGGTGGTGGCGATCACCAGGTTGGCGTCCGCCACCCAGCCCATCGCGGTCTGGATGACGGGGTAGCGGCAGCCGAGGCGCTCGGTGAGCGGCGTGCGCAGCAGCGCGGAGAAATCGGGATTCATGGCGGAGGGACTCATGCCTTGTGCTCGCCGGCGGCCTGCTTGTTGGCGCTCGCCATGGCTTTAGCATCGTAGCCGCCGAGCTTGTCGCCCGACAGCAGTTCGTTGTGGGTGTGGGCGAAGTGGTGCCAGGCGAACACCGCGTCCATCGCAGTGCGCTTGCCCTGCAGATCCTCGACGTGGTTGATCGCCTGCTTGGTCAGCGCCAGGCCCATGCGCGGCTGCTTGGCGACGCGCGCGGCGAGCGCGTAGGTCTCGGCCTCGAGCTGCGCGCGCGCCACCACGCGGTTGACCATGCCCATCTGGTACGCGCGCTCGGCTCCCATGCGATCGCCGGTCATGAGGAATTCCTTGGCGATGCGCGGATTGAGCTCGTAGGGATGGGCGAAATACTCCACGCCGGGGATGCCCATGCGCACGACCGGGTCCTGGAAGAAGGCGTCGTCGCTGGCGACGATCAGGTCGCACACCCAGGCCAGCATCAGCCCGCCGGCGACGCAGGCGCCCTGCACCATCGCAATCGTCGGCTTGGGCAGCTCGCGCCAGCGCCGGCACATGTTCAGGTAGACCTCCTGCTCGCGCACGTAGAGGTACTCGCCGCCGGGCTTGTTGGTGTGGTCCCACCACAGGTGCACGCGGTCGAAGGGCTTGTTGATGTCGCGCCCCGGCGTACCGATGTCGTGGCCGGCGGAAAAATGCTTGCCATCGCCGCGCAGCACGATGACCTTGACCGCGTCGTCGTCCACCGCACGGCGGAAGGCGGCGTCCAGCGCATAGGTCATCTGCGAGTTCTGCGCGTTGTTGAACTCGGTACGGCTCATCGTCACCGTGGCGATGCCGTCGGCCACGGCGTAATGCACCGGGCTGTCGGTCTCGTACACCGCGTTGTCGGGGCGGGCGACGAAGTTCTGGTCGGGGGCGCTCATGGGCTTCTTCCTTGGCCTGATCAGGCAGCGGCGCGGATGCCGGGCGGGTTGCCCTTGATCTGCGCGCCGCGAAGGTCGTGCGGATCCAGCCGGCGGATGATCTCCAGCTGCGCCGCGGTCGGGTGCGGGGTTTCGCCCAGCTCCGGCGCCTTCAGCAGCGGGAAGCCGGTCTTCTCCTGCACCTCGTCGAAGCTGACTCCCGGGTGCAGCGAGCGCACGCGGATGGCGTGATCCGGACCTTCGAAGTCCAGCACGCAGAGGTCGGTGACGATGCGGCGGATGTCCATGAAATCCTGCTTCATGCCGGGCGCCCAGCGCGCCGGGTTGAAGCCGACGCCGGACACCATGTCCACCTCGCCCTCGACGAAGACGCGCTTGCTGTGGTTGGGCACGAAGAAGGAGTTGATGTGGTTGATGCTGTTGCCGGGCAGGCCGCGCACGCCGAGGATGGCGGCCTTGGGCTTCTTGTAGTCGCCCACCACCGACAGGTTGGTCTGGCCGAAGCGGTCGATCTGGGTCGGGCCGATCATGGCGTGGCGGCGGCCGCCCCACACGCACTCGAAGACGCGCTCGAAGGACATGTAGCCGGAGTACTTCGGCACGTAGTCGCCGCGCGGGCCGAGCGGGATCGGCTCCTCGACCAGGAAGCATTCGCTGTCGGTCATCAGCAGCTCGGGGGCGTAGGTCAGCTTGGCCAGGCTGGCGCCCAGGCGCGGGATCACGCCGATGCCCGAGGCCAGCACCTCGCCGTCGCCGCGCCAGGCTTCCGAAGCCGCGACGATCATCAGCTCGGCCAGGGTGACTTCAGTGTTGTTGCTCATGCCGCTCGCGCTCCTCAAAACACCGGCAGGGGCAGCTTGCCCATGCGCTCGACGCCACCGTTCCGTTCCTGGTAGGCAGCCTCGCCCGGGGTGACGAATTCATCCATGTAGGCCTGCCAGCCGCCCTCTTCCGCCGCGCTCGCCACGTAGCGCTTGAAGTGGCTCATGTCCCAGCCGTACTCGGGCGCGCAGGTGGTGGGGTGGGCGCCGCAGGGCGCATGCACCACGCCTTTCACCAGGTAGCGCTCGAAGGTGTTGAAGCGGGCCTGGTCGGGGGTGAGCGCCAGGCGCTCCTCGACACGCTCGGCCGACACGTAGCAGGCGTCCGCCGCACGCGCGACGAGGTGGTCGAAATACGGGTCGCCGCCCTGGATCAGGGTGTTGCCGAGCTGGTCGGCAACATTGACGTGCACCAGCGCGACGTCGAGCTTCAAGGCCGGCATCGCCAGCAGCACTTCGCCGTCGGCGTAAGGTGACTGGATGGTCTTGAGCTCGGGATTGAGCTTGGTGATGTCGGTGGCCAGACCGCAGCGGGTGGGCAGGAAGGGCACGCGCATGCCGGCGGCACGCAGGCCCCACTGCCACATGCCCTCGTCGAGCTCCATCAGCTCCAGACCGCCGGCCTCGCGCACCTTGCGGTACCAGGGCTCGAGCGGGATGGCGTCGAGCGTGGCGAAGCCGAAGATCAGCTTCTTCACCTTGCCTGCAGCGCACAGCATGCCCACGTCCGGACCGCCGTACGACACCACGGTGAGGTCCTTGACGTCCGAGCGCAGGATCTCGCGCACGATCGCCATCGGCTTGCGCCGCGGGCCCCAGCCACCGAAACCGATGGTCATGCCATCGCGCAATTGGGCGACGACATCGGCCGTCGTCATGAGTTTGTTCATGGATGCTTTCCTGTTGCTGGCCGCGCTCAGGCGGCCTGTTCCTGCTGACCCACGCCGAAGTCGTGGCCCCAGATGCTGACGCGGGTGAATTCGAAGGGCGAATGGCGCTCCCAGTCGAGCTGCAGGCCGCCATAGCCGTATTCGAGGTCGAAGCCCGAAGGCGTCTTCATGTAGAAGGAGATCATGCGGTCGTTGAGGTGCTGACCCAGGGTGGCCGACAGCGGCACCTTGTGCGCGATGCGACGGTCATGGGCGCGGCCGACCTCGGTCATCGAATCGACCTCGACCATCACGTGCACGCAGCCGCTCGGCACCGGGTACTCGGCGATCGCCAGGCTGTGGTGGCGGGCGTTGTTGCAGTGCAGGAAGTGGATGCGCACCGGCGGCGCCGACGGGTCGGGACGGAAGTTGAAGATGTCCGACAGGCCGAACCCGAGCACATCGCGGAAGAAGGCCGCGGTGGCGTCGAAGTTGGGCGCCGGCATCACGGTGTGGCCCAGACCCATGTCGCCGGTGAGGAAGCGCGGCACGCCCTGCGGCGACACGAAGGGCTGGCAGTCCGACAGGTGGCCCCAGCACAGCTCGTGGCGGTTGCCCGAGGGGTCGCTCACCAGGGCGACGGCCTGCATGCCGCGCTGGGCGACGGTGGCGGCATCGGCAAGCTCGTAGCCCACGCCCTTGGCATCGAGCTCGGCGAGCGCGGCCTTGAAGGCGCCCTCACCCGCAAGCTCCCAGCCCGAAGACAGGTAGCGACGCTCGGCGCCCTGCACCACCAGGATGCGGAAGGGGCGCTCGTCCATCTTGATGTACAGGCCGCCACCAGGCGCGGTCGAGGTCATCATGCCGAGCACGTTCTCGGCGTAATGCTTCCATTCGGCGAGGTCGTCGATCTGGGCGACGAAGTAGGCCAAACCGCGGATGTCGATCATTGCTGCCCCCAAAGATTGGTCGGATACGTGGGGGCATTGTGCGAACAGGCGGCCGAGCCATCATCGTCCGTTGAGACTACGAAAAATGAACGCCGGCGCCGGCGGCGGCGCCCTCATGCCCGGCCCGCTACCGCCTGGCGCCGGATCTAGGGCGCGATGCCCGCCACCCGCCGCGGCCCCGGCACCTCTGCATAGCGGCCCTCGCTGAGTTCGAGCCCCCGCAGGAGCGCATTGCGCAGCTCACGCGGATCGATTACGTCGTCATAGGCCATGCGGTCTGCGAGGCGGTAGGCGCCCCCTATCTGCTCGGCCTCGATCCGTGCGCGGGTGGCCGCGTCCAGCTTGGCCGAATCCGCGCCGCCAGCAACGGGCAGGGAACCCAGCGTCACTGCGGGAAATGCCAGGCTGAGCGTCTGCCCATCGAACGGGTTCATCGCCATGACCGAGGAGCCGAAGCCGAACGCCTTGCGCAAGGTGACGTGCAGCTTCGGAACCTGCAGGCGGTGTTGTGCCACGAACATGCGGGCGGCGTGGCGCAGCGCGCCCGACTGCTCGGCCCGCGTGCCGCTCATTACGCCGGGGTTGTCGGCGAGGAAGATCATCGGCAGATGGAAGGCGCCGGCGACGTCCATGAAGTGGGTCGCCTTGTCGGCCCCGTCGGCATCGATGGTGCCCGCCATCACGCCGGGATCATTGGCGACGATGCCCACACTCCGGCCGCCGAGACGGGCGAGCGCCACCACCACGGAGGCCCCGAACTTCGGCTGAATCTCGAGCATGCTGCCCTCATCGACCAGCAGCTTCAGCACATTCCGCATCCGATACGGCTTGCGTGGGTTTGGGCTGATCAGGTCGAGAATCCCGTCCAGCCGGCGCTCGCCAGTGTCGCCGACGACCTTGCGCGGCGGCCGCTCCCAGGCATTCCCCGGGAAATAGGACAGGTAGCGGCGAGCGAGCGCGATCGCCGCCTCGTCGTCCGCCACGAGGTTGTGCGCAACACCGGAGACAAGCACGTGCACCTGGGGGCCGCCAAGCTGCTCCTTGGTCACCACCTCGCCGGTGGCGGCCTTGACCAGCGGAGGCCCCGCCGCAAAGAGGGAGGCGGCCTCCGTCATGACCACGAAATCCGACATGGGGGCGGTCAGCGCGCCGTGCCCGGCGGCGGCGCCCATGACCAGGCAGACGATCGGGACCTGGCCGGACAGCTCGGCGAGCCCCTGGAGGTCGTTGGGGCGCCTGCCCGCGTGGGTGTTGGTCAGGCGGTGGCCTGCGCCTTCGAGCATGAAGACCAGGGGCACACGCTCCTGCGCCGCGAGCTGGGTGAGCCGGTAGCGCTTGTCTGCGGCACCGTCGCCGATGGAGCCGCCCAGCACGGTGAAGTCCTCGGCGCATGCCAGCGCGGGCCGGCCATCGATCTTGCCGAAACCGGCCACCAGCGCATCGGCCGGGGCGGGCGCGCCGCCTTCCGCGGCCACGCCGCCGACGAATGCCCCCAGCTCCACGAAACTGCCGACATCGAACAGTTTCAGCAGTCGCTGGCGCGCATCCAGCTTGCCGGCGCTTCGATGGCGCAGGACTTTCTCCTCGCCGCCCATGGCCTCGGCGGCCTCACGACGCTGCTGCAGGTCCCGCAGAATCGGACCCCATTCATGGTGATCATTCGTCAACTCAATGTCTCCCTGGATTCTTTCTCGAGCCGCCTCCTCAAAAAAAACGGCCGCCAACCCGTGCGGGGAGGCGGCCTCGAAGAGAGGAGGGACAACCATGCAACAGAACTTCAGGTACTACGCGCGCTACAGGAACAACTTGACATCGAGCACCGCGGGACGGCGGCGCCTTACATGTAGAGGATCACGAGGTCGTTGATGACGGACGGACGCTCGCTGCCGACGATATGGGTGGCGATCTCGATCGTCATCTGCATGCCCTTGGGCAGCTTGTCGACCGACTTCACCCGCGAGTGCGCGTGGATGCGCGAACCGGCCGGCACCGGCGCCGGAAAGCGCAGGCGGTCGGAGCCGTAGTTGAGCATGTTGTTGAAACCGACGACCTCGTAGTCGAGCGGAATGCGGAAGCGCGACTGCAGCACCTGCACCAGCGCGCCGTGGGCGATGGTGCCGCCGAAGGGGCTCTGCTTGCGCGCGCGATCGGGATCGGTGTGGATCCAGTAGTCGTCGCCCGACAGCTTGGCGAACTCGTCGATCAGCGCCTGATCGACCACGACCTGATTGCTCCAGGCTGAGTAGGTCTCGCTGACCAGCGCCTTCATCGCCACCTCGTCGTCGAAGCGCACCTGGCGCTTCGCGGCCGCCGGCTCGGCGCTCGCCTGGGCCTCGGCGGCCGCGGCGAGCGCGGCCGGGGTGCTGTCGATGCGCGACGGGAAATCCTTGTCCGCCGCGGTGAAGCGCAGCAGCGCGGTGCCGTCGGATTGCACGGTGTCGAACACCGGCTTCACGCGCATGCCGACCTTGACCTCGCCTTCATCGAGACCGATCAGCGTGGTGTTGATGCGCACGCCTTCGTCGAGCTCGACCACCGCCATCTTCTGCGGCATCTCGTCGGCGAAGTCGGGCAGCGTCGGAACGCGGGTCAGGGTGTAGGTGTAGAGCGTGCCGGTGCCCTTGACCTCTTTCCACTCCAGGTCCTGCGACCAGCATTTGTCGCAGTGGCGGCGGGGAAAGAAGACCCAGTGACCGCAGGACTTGCAATGCGGAATCGTGAGCCGGCCTTCCTTGAGGCCGTTCCAGAACGGTGCCGAGATCTCGGTTGCCTTCGGCAGCGGTTTGTTGGTCGACATGCTCGTCATGCTCCCTGGAGAATCAGTGCGCCCTGCTCGCTCATCACGCCACCGGTACCGGAAACGAACACGGTGTCGCAGCGCTTCAACTGGCGGTCGCCGGCGCGGCCGGAAATCTGGTGGAAGGCCTCGATGACCTGCGACATGCCGCCCGCGGTGCCGCTCTGGCCGAAGCTGAGCTGGCCGCCGTGGGTGTTCATCGGGAAGTTGCCCTTGTAGGTCAGGTCGTGCTCGCGCACCCAGCGCATGCCTTCGCCCTTGGGCGCGAAGCCGGCGTCTTCGAGCGTCAGCAGCACGGTGATGGTGTAGCAGTCATAGATCTGCGCGGCGTGGATGTCGCTGCGCTTGATGCCGGCCATCGCGAAGGCGCGCTCGGCGGCGGGACCGATCGGGGTATCGGTCATTTCGGTCGCGTAGGTCGGCGACTTGAAGTACAGGTGCTCGCCGAAGCCGGTGATGCAGGCGCCGCGGTTCTTCGCCCTCGCCGCCACTTCCTTGGAGGCGACGATCACCGCCGCACCGCCGGCCACCGGCATCACGATCTCGAGCACGCGCAGCGGCTCGGCGACCATCTTGCTGGAGAGCACCTCCTCGATCGAGAGCGGCTTGCCGAAGAAGCTGGCTTGCGGGTTGGCCAGGGCGTTGGTGCGCTGGTCGACCGCGATCTTCGCCATCGCCACCGGGTCGTAACCGTACTTGGCCGCGTAGCGCTGGGCGATCATCGCGTAGCCGGTGTTCTGGCCCATGTGGCCGTAGGGCAGGTCGAACTCCGCCTCGGGCGCGCCGAAGGCGGTGCTGTGGCCGCCGAAGCGCATCGCACGCGCCATCCAGCTCGGATCCTCGTCCGGCCCGAAGGGCGCCATGCGCGCGGGAATCACGCACAGCACGGCCTGGCACAAGCCCATCTCGACCGCCATCGCCGCTCGCCACACCGCCGCCACCGAGGAGCATCCGCCCAGGTCGACGACCTCGGCGAAGTTCAGCGACAGGCCGAGATACTCGGCCGCCATCGCCGGCACGAACACCTGCGCCTCGTGGAACTGCGGACCGTGGATGACCAGGCCGTCGATGTCGGATGCCTTCAGGCCGGCGTCAGCCAGCGCGCTGCCGGCAAGGTCGGCCACCTGCTCCAGATGAAACATCCGCGGCGCGGTCGCGTACTTCTCCGGCTTGTACTGCGCGGCGCCGACGATTGCTGCGTTTCCTTTCAGACCCATGCTCCCTTACCTCGCTGTTCCGGGCCCTGTCCGGCCCCGTGTTGGGCGCAACGATGCCACAGGCGCGCCGGCCGACAATCGTTCAAATCGACTAGGCAGGGCGGAGGAGACCTCCGGATGGACGATTCGTCGGCGCAGCAACCGACCGACCATGCACCACCGATCAACACTTCAGGCGGACGGCGCACGTCCGCACGGGATCCCGCCATGCGTCCATTCATGCTCGGACCACTGCTCGTCACGATGGCCATTGCCGGCGCTCTTGCCGGCCATTGGGCCACTGGCCACGCCGCCCCTGCCGCACCCGTCACCGGTACCAGCTCGACCGAATGGCGCCGGCACGGATACGACGCGGCAGAAACACGCTTCAGCCCCCTGTCCGCCATCAATACCGGCAACGTCGCGCACCTGGGCCCGGCCTGGCATTTCCGCTTCGACCGCCCGCGCGGCGTCGAGGCCACCCCCATCATGGTCGACGGCACCCTTTACGTCAGCGGCCCATGGGGGGTGGTGTATGCGCTCGACGCCCGCAATGGCCGACCGAAGTGGAAGCATGACCCTCAGGTACCGGCGGGCAAGGGCATCCACGCCTGTTGCGACGTGGTCAATCGCGGCGTGGCGGTGGACAATGGCCGCGTCTTCGTCGCCACCATCGACGGCCGCCTGCAGGCACTCGACAGCCGCAGCGGACGCCTGCTGTGGTCGACGCGCAGCTTCGATCCCGCCAGGCCCTACACCATCACCGGCGCGCCACGGGTGGTGCGCGACCTGGTCGTGATCGGCAATGCGGGCGCCGAGTATGGCGTGCGCGGCTTCGTGTCGGCGTACGACGCGGCTACCGGCGACCTGCGCTGGCGCTTCTACACCGTGCCCGGCAATCCCGCCGACGGCCCGGACAGCGCGGTTTCCGATCGTCCACTGCGCGATCTCGCGCTGCCGACCTGGCGCGGCGAGTGGTGGCGCTACGGCGGTGGCGGCACCGTGTGGGACGCGATGGCCTGGGACCCCGATCTCGACCTGCTGTATTTCGGCGTCGGCAACGGCTCACCGCACGATCGGGACGTGCGCAGCCCCGGCGGTGGCGACAACCTGTTCCTGTCGTCGATCGTCGCGGTACGGCCTGCCACCGGCGAATACGTCTGGCACTACCAGACGACGCCCGGCGACAGTTGGGACTACACCGCGACCCAGCACATGATCCTCACCGACCTGGAGATCGGCGGACGATCGCGCAAGGTGCTGATGCAGGCGCCGAAGAACGGCTTCTTCTATGTGCTGGACCGCGCCACCGGCGAACTGCTTTCGGCCGACAAGTACGTGCCGGTCAACTGGGCGAGCCATGTCGACCTTGCCAGCGGCCGCCCGGTCGAGAACGAAGGGGCCCGCTACCCGACCGGCAAGCCCTTCCTCGTGCAGCCTTCGCAGCTCGGTGGGCACAACTGGCAGCCGATGGCCTGGAGCCCCCTCACCGGCCTGGTCTACATTCCAGCCCAGGAAAACACGGGCTTCATGATGAAGGAGCCGGGTTTCCGCTTCGAGCGCGATCGCTGGAACACCGGCGTGCTGAATCCGCCGATGCCGCCCGATCCGGCGGTGCTGAAGCAGGCCCGGGATTCGATGCGCGGCCACCTGCTGGCCTGGGACCCGGTGCGGCGCACCGCGGTGTGGCGCACCCCGCACGCCAGTTCGTGGAACGGCGGCGTGCTGGCGACGGCCGGCAACCTGGTGTTCCAGGGGGTGGGCGGCGGCGGGCTGGCAGCCTTCGATGCGCGCGACGGACGCCGCCTGTGGCAGTCCGACACCTGGCTGGACATCGTCGGCGGACCGATCAGCTACGAACTCGACGGCCAACAGTACATCGCCGCCGCAGCCGGCTTCGGCAGTTCGATCCATCTCACGTCGAGCGCGCTGCTGCCGCGCACCGGAGCGCCCGTGCCGGGCGGGCTGTTCGTGTGGAAGCTGGGGGGCAAGGCGGCGATGCCGCACGCCAGCGAACGGCCGACGCTGCCACCTCCGCCCGACCACGGCAGCGACGCCGACGTGGGCCGCGGCGCCATGCTCTACGCTCGCTACTGCATGCAATGCCACGGCGCGGGTGCGATGGCCGGCGGCGGCATGCCGGATCTGCGCCATTCGCCCTACCTGGCCGATGCGGCCCTGTTCAGCCGCCCGCTGCTCGAAGGCATCCTCGCCGCGCGCGGCATGCCCGACTTCCGCGACACGTTGCGGCCGGAAGACACCGAGGCGATCCGCGCGTACGTGGTTCGCATGGCGCACGTCATGAGCGGGGAAGCCGGCACCCGCTGAGGCAGGTTGCTCCCGGGCGCCGCTTCCAGGCGCCCGGCATTGCGGCGCCGGACGGCGCCGCAGCAGAAATCAGTTGGCCGCCAGCATGGCCAGGAAGCGATCGGTACTGGCGCGCGGCTGCATCCCCGCGCAGCCTGAACCGCCCGTGCCGCAGGAGGGAAGCTGAACCGTTTCGTCGCTCGATCCAGCAGCACTGCGATCGAACAGGGAAGTCAGCGCCGAGACGCAGCCAACCACCAGGCTGCAGACCAGAATCTTGGTGAACATTCCTCTCTCCTTCCTTTCCCGGATATCAGGTGCGCAGATGCACCAACGAGGCAGGAACCCGGTTCAGCGCCGCTTCGCCTGCGGCTGCCACCCAAGTGTCTCCTCCTGCATGGTCGGCAGATTGTCGCGACCGGACCAGCGGCGCATCGTCCAATCAGACTAGGCGCAAAAAAAAGGGAGCCGAACGGCTCCCCGCACTACTTTCCGCGCTCCGGTCAGCCGGCGAAAGGCGGCAGTCCCGCGTTCTTCAGTGCTTCATCCGAATACGGCTGGTAGGTTCCGGCCTTGTCGTCGCGCACATAGAGCGGATCGTCGAAGGCCCTGGGGTCGTAGCCGTGGCGCTGCAGGTCCACCTTGCGCAGCTTGAAGGTGGCCGTCAGGTCCGCGGCCTGCGACACGCGCACGAACTGCGGCGCGGCGTAGCGCGGAATGCGGGCCTCGGTCAGATCGTAGAAAGCCTTCGGATCGAAGGTGTAGCCGGGCTGCATGACGATGGCCGCCATGCCGGCGCGGCCCTCGTGCTCGGGCACCTTCACGCCGTAGATGTTGATCAGCTCCAGCCCCGGGAAGTCGGACAGGGCGTCGGCGACCTCGGCCGTCGACACGTTCTCGCTCTTCCAGCGGAAAGTGTCGCCAATGCGATCGACGAAGTAGAAGTAACCGTCCTCGTCATAGCGCAGCAGATCGCCCGAGCTCCAGTAGGCGTCGCCCTCGACGAACACGTTGCGCAGGATCTTCTTCTCGGTGGCTTCCGCCGACGTATAGCCTTCGAAGCGCCCGGCGCCGATCTCGGGGTGGTCGACGATGTAGCCGATGCCCTCGCCCACTTCGCCCGGCTTGCACAGGATGTAGCGGCCGTTCTCGTCGCGCGGGTGCGACTCGGTCTCGACGTCGTAGCGCACCAGGCGGAAGTTGGTCTTGTCCCAGTCCGGCACGCGTCCGCAGGAACCCACGTAATTGTCGACGTTGATCAGCGCGGTGTTCGCTTCGGTCGACCCCCAGCCTTCGAAGACCTGGATCGGCCCGAAGCGCTCGATCCAGCGCACCCAGCTCTCGGGCGTCAGGCCCGCGCCAAGCATGCAGCGCAGGCTATGTTCGCGGTCGTTCGGCTGCGGCGGAGCGTTCAGCAGATAGCGACAGATCTCGCCGATGTACTGGAAAATCGTGATGCGGTGCCGGCGGACGTCGTTCCAGAACTCTCGTGTGCTGAACCTGCGCCGCACGACGATGCTGCCGCCCGCCTTCAGCGCCGTCGACGTCACCGACGTCGCCGCAGCGCCGTGGTACAGCGGCAGGCAGCAGTAGAAGACGTCTTCCGGCGTGACGTCGAGCGTCACTTCCATCACATCGCCGGACGACATCCAGCGCATGTGGCTGTAGCGCGCCGCCTTGGGCAGGCCAGTGGTGCCCGAGGTGAAGATCAGCAGCATCGACGAATCGGCGCGCACCGCCGCGCGCCCGTCGCGCGCAAATGCGGCGCGCGATGCCGCCGCGACCTCCTCGCTGATGTCCGCCGCGGCGATCTCGCGCAGCGCGGCCGCAGCCGGCTTCTCGGCATCGCTGACGACATACAGCGGCTGCTCCGGCCGGCCGGTGGTCACGGCGAAATTCTCCAGGCATTCCTCGCCGACGATTGCCGCACGCGCCTGGGTGCTTTCCAGCGCATGCACCAGCGGGCGGCCGGTCACCTGGGTATTGATGACGGCGGTGACGACGCCCAGCTTGGCCAGCCCGAACCAGTAGAAGAAGAACTCGGGGCGGTTCTCCATCGCCAGCGCGCAGACGTCGCCGCAACGCAGGCCACGAGCCTGGAGGGCGTGAGCAACCTGGTTGGCACGCGCGTCGACTTCGGCGTAGCTGTAGCGTCGATCGCCATAGACGACGAAGTCGCGATCGCCGAATCGACGGGCCTGTTCCTCCAGCCGGTCGGCGACGGTGTACAGATCACCCGGCCTGGTCAGATTGGCCGCGCGCGAGCGCAGGTCGAGCTTGGCATGGGTGGCCTCGCGCGACACGATCTTGCCGCGCGCGGAAACGGGGTCCATAAGGACGGCGGAATCGGACATGCGTCCATCTCCAATGATTTTCGTGAAGTCTCTCGGAAGGCCGTGGTGGCGCGGGCTTCAGCGCACGCGGATCTTCGGCTCGGGCGCGCCGCGCCGCATCGTTGCCAGGAATTTCTCCATCGGCGCCGGCGCGGCGACCTCGGGCAGATGCTCCTTGCCGGGCCGTTCCGCCCAGAACGCCTTCCACGACGGGAAGAGCTCGTGGAAGGTGCCTTCGTACGGCTCGCGCCCCGGCCAGCGCATCTTGCGATCGCCGATCGGCGGCTTGTTCAGGTCGGTGGCATACCAGTAGCACGGCAGGCGGCGGCGGAAACACCACTGCCCATCTATTCTCTCGTAATCGTCCCAATACAACATCTGCATGATCACCCATTCCGGGCCGGTCTCATGCTCGTTCTTGGAATACACCACGCCGCTGGCGTGATCGGGGTCGGAGAACTCGATGATGTGCTGGCCGACGTGGTGGGACGTGCCCGAGAACTGGTTGCGCAGCGTGTCGTCCACCCAGGCCTTCAGGTGGGCGCGGCCCACCTTCTCGCGCCCGACGCGGATGTCCGGCGCGAACAGGTTCACATGGGCGTCGAGGTCGCGCATGTCGAGCGACAGCGAATACTTGGCGACCAACTGGCGGATGGCATCGAGCGACTCGAGCCGATCGATGCGCGCCAGCAGCTCGGCCGGAACGGTGGCGGTGGTCATGCCGGCGCCGCTCAGATGAAGGCCATGCCGCCGTTGACGGCGATGTTCTGGCCGGTGATGAAGCTGGCGTCGTCGCTGGCGAGGAAGGCAGCGACGCGGGCGATTTCCTCCGGTTCGCACATGCGTCCCAGCGGAATGGCCTTGATCATCGACTGCATCCACTCGTCGGGGATGCCCGCCATCATCGGCGTGTTGGTCGGCCCCGGCACGATGGTGTTCACGCGGATGCCGCTGGCGGCCAGCTCGCGCGCGATGCTGCGCGTCAGGCCCATCACGCCCGCCTTGGACGCGCAATAGTGGCTCGGCCCTTCGCCGGACATCGCCGCCGTGCTCGACACGTTGATGATCGCGCCTTTCGTGCCGCTCTTCTGCATCAGGCGGGCGCCTTCACGACAGCACAGGAAGGTGCCGGTGAGATTCACGCCGACCACGCGCGTCCAGTTGTCGTCAGGCGTATCGAGAAAGGCATCGACCGAACCGATGCCGGCACTGTTGACGACGACATCGACGCGACCGAAGCGCTCGCCGACGGCGTCGAAGGCGGCCCTGACCGAAGCCGGCTCGGCAACGTTGCAGCTCAGCGCGAGGCCGCGCTCGCCCAGTGCGGCGACCGCCTCACCGGCGGCTGCGGCGTTGATGTCCGCGGCCACGACTTTCGCGCCCAGCGCGCCGAAATGGGCCACGATCGCACGCCCCATGCCCTGGGCCGCACCCGTCACGAATACCACCTTGCCTTCAAAGCTCATCTGCCGTCTCCGTCATCGTGTTTATGGCAACACTCCCGCACCGGGGGACCGGCGAGGGACGCGATGGAGCGCAGTTTTCTCGCGATGACGCAGGTCGGCATCGTCCAATGGGACTAAGGGCGCGGCGCGCAGCCGCACTGCGGCGGCCATGACGGCTCGCTGCGGCCCATTCGTCTGAATGGACGATGCCGCGCATGAAGGGGAACGGGACGATAGTCGGCAGACAAGACCCGGACCGCAGTGTCGGCACCCGGGCAATCCACGGAGACAACGCAGTGAGCACGAGCCCCGCAACCCCGCAACGCCCGACCTGGCACACGCACTATGCGCTGCTCATGCTGGCGACGATCTACGTCTTCAATTACATCGACCGGCTGGTGATCTCGATCCTGATCGAGCCGATCAAGCTCGAGTTCGGCATCTCCGACACGCAGGTCGGCCTGCTGTCGGGGGTGGCCTTCGCGCTCTTCTATACCGTGTTCGGATTTCCCGCCGGCCGGCTGTCGGACCGGATCGGCCGCAAGCCCGTCATCGCCCTCGCCTGCATCGCCTGGAGTGGCATGACCATGCTGTGCGGCCTGGCAACCAGCTTCGCCATGCTGCTGCTGTTCCGCATCGGCGTCGCGGTCGGCGAGGCCGGCGGCACGGCGCCTTCGGTCGCGATGGTGTCGGATCTCTATCCGCCCGAGAAGCGCTCGCGGGCGCTGTCGGTGTTCCTCATGGGACCGAGCCTGGGTGCGGTGTTCGGCCTCGGCCTCGGCGGCTGGATCGCCCAGACCTACGGCTGGCGTACCGCCTTCATCGCCATCGGCGCACCAGGCGTGCTGCTCGGTCTGCTGCTGTGGCTCACGGTGCGCAGTCCGGCTGCGCCGACGCAGGCCGTGGCGAAGAATCATCCAGCGAAGGAAGACTGGCGCACGACCCTGGGTCAGTTGCTCGCCACGCCGGCATTCCTGCTCATCGTCGCCGCCGGAACGCTTGCGGCGGTCATGGGCTACGCCATCGGCACCTGGAATCCGAGCTTCCTGATTCGCTCGCACGGGCTGACGATGCAGCAGGCGGGTCTGCTCGTCGGCCTCGGTGGCGGCATCTGCTCGACCGTGGGCACCCTGCTCTGCGGCAGCGTCACCGATCGCATGGTGGCGCGGGATCCGGGCTGGCAACTGGTCATCCCGTTGATCGGCTGCCTGGTCAGCGTTCCGCTCGGGCTCGCCTTCTACCTCTGGCCCGTCGGCATCGCCTTTCATGTCGGCACCCTGCCCGTCCCCACCGCCTTCCTCTTCTACCTCGCCTTCAGCTTCACCGCGATCTGGTGGTCGGTGCCCTGCTTCGGCGCCATCAGCCATCTGTTTCCGGCCTACCGCTTGGGCCAGGCCACGGCGATCTTCGTGATGTCGATGACGCTGCTCGGCGTCGGACTCGGGCCGATCATCGTCGGCTCGCTGAGCGATTTCCTCAACCCTCGCCTGGGGCAGGAAGCCCTGCGCTACGCCCTGGCGGGCTCGGTGCTGTTGTACCTGCTGACGGCGGCGTGCCTGCTCGCAGCCGTCCCGCGCTACCGCCAGAAGCTGCTCGGCGAGCGACGACCCGGCGCCGCCGTGGCGCTGGCCAACTCCTGACATGTCGATTCCACATCCGAAAGCAAAGCCGGAGACTCACCAATGACCTCACCCGACCTGCCCATCCCGCTGGACCAGTTTGCCGAGCTCGACAACGGCCTGCGCCTGCACTACCTCGACGTCGGCCAGGGGCCGGTGGTCGTCTGGCTGCATGGCAGCGGCCCCGGCGCGAGCGGCTACAGCAACTTCAAGGGCAACTACCCGGCGTTTGCGGAGGCAGGCTTCCGCAACATCGTGCTTGACCTGCCCGGCTTCGGCCGCTCCGACAAGCCCGCGGACGTCCATTACAACCTCGATTTCTTCGTCTCCAGCCTGGACGCCTTCCTGAAGAAGATCGGCGTGGCCCGATGCACGCTGCTCGGCAACTCGCTGGGCGGCGCGATTGCGCTCGGCCAGGCGCTGGCCCATCCGGAGACGGTGGAACGGCTGATCCTCATGGCGCCGGGCGGCGTCGAGGAGCGCGAGACCTACTTCAAGATGGAAGGCATCGTGCGCATGGTGGAAACCTTCGCCAAGGGCCCGATGGGGCCCGCCGAGATGCGCCATGTGATGAGCCTGCAGGTGTTCGATCCCGACCTGCTCGACGACACGATCATCAACGAGCGTTCCGCCATCGCCCCCTCGCAACCGGCCAACCTGTTCTCGACCATGATGGTCCCGAACATGACCACGCGCCTGCATGAGATCAAGGCGCCGATCTTCGGCTTCTGGGGCACCGACGACAAGTTCAACCCGCACGCCGGCGCGCTGAAGGTGGTCGAGAACGCACCCGATGCGCGCATGATCCTGCTCAACCGCTGCGGACACTGGGTGCAGGTGGAACACCGTGACCTGTTCAACCGCAGTTGCATCGATTTCCTGACCAAGGGGTAAGCCACGCCATGGGAGCCTTCGACAACCTGCTGCAGCCCGGCCGCATCGGCAATCTGGAGCTTCGGAACCGCATCGTGATGGCGCCGATGGGGTCCAACTTCGCCGAATCCGACGGCACTTGCGGCGAACGCATCCAGGCCTACTACGAAGCCCGCGCCGCGGGCGGCGCCGGCCTGCTGACGATGGGCGTGGTGTCCATCGCCTATCCGCACGGCACCGCCGAGCCTTACCAGGTGGGCATTTCCGACGACAAGTTCATCCCCGGCCTGAAGGGCATCGTCGACCGCGTGCACAAGCATGGCGCCAAGATCGCAGTGCAACTCCAGCACGCCGGCAAGTCCTCGGTGCGCGACCTCGCAGAAGGCCGCGAGCTGTGGGTGCCGTCGATGCCGCCGGCGCTCAAGACCGACATGTTCGCCGCGCTCACACAGGAAGAACTCGGCGCCTTCGTGAGCTCGTCCAAGGGCCGCGAGAAAGCCGGCGTGAAGATCCGCGTGATGGACAAGGCCGACATCGCGCAGATGATCGAATGGTTCGCCGCCGCGGCCGACCGCGCCAGGCGCGCCGGCTTCGACGGCGTGGAGATCCACGCCGCGCACACTTACATCATCGCCGGCTTCCTGTCGGGCTACTACAACAAGCGTGACGACGAATACGGCGGCCCGCTGCAGAACCGCGCCCGCTTCCTGCTCGAGGTGATCGCCGCGGTGCGCGCGCGCGTCGGTGCCGACTACCCGGTGTGGCTGCGGCTGGACGCCTGTGAGCTGCGCACGGAAGGCGGCATCACGCTGGAAGACGCCAAGGCAGTGGCGAAGATGGCCGAAGCCGCCGGCTGCGATGCCGTCAGCGTGTCCGCCTACGCCAACATCAGCACCGGCGTGGCCTTCACCGAAGCGCCGCTGGTGCAGCAGAAGGCCGGTTTCCTGCATTGGGCGGCCGAGATCAAGGACGGGCTGAAGATCCCGGTGATCGCGGTCGGCCGTCTCGAACCCGAAGTGGCGGACAACGCCATCGCCGCCGGCCAGTGCGACTTCGTCGCCATGGCGCGCAAGATGCTGGCCGACCCCGAGCTGCCGAAGAAACTCGTCGAGAACCGGCCCGAGGACATCCGCCCCTGCATCTACTGCTATGCCTGCGTCAGCCAGATCTTCATCAATGAGCGGGTCAAGTGCGCGGTCAACCCGATGACCGGCCACGAGGCCGAGATGCGGCTCGTGCAGGCGGAAAAGCCCGGCCATGTGCTGGTCGTCGGCGGCGGCCCGGCCGGCATGGAGGCGGCCCGCACGGCCGCACTGCGCGGCCACAAGGTCACGCTGGTCGAACGCGGCAGCCGGCTGGGCGGCACGCTGTTCTTCGCCGCGCTGGCCTACGCGGAAAACGGCGCCCTGCTCGACTACCTGACCACGCAGGTGAAGAAGCTGAACGTCGATGTGCGCCTGAACACTGTCGCCACGCCTGAACTCATCCGCCAGCTCGGCGCCACCGCCGTGATCGTCGCCACCGGCGCCGAACGCAACGCGCCACCGATCCCCGGCGCCGACCTGGACCACGTGTGGTCGGGGGACGAGCTGCGTCGCCTGATGACCGACGACCGCGCCGACGAGATCGCCAAGCGCAAGCTGTCCTTCACCCAGCGCACGCTGATGAAGGCCGGCAGCCTGGTCGGCGTGACCGACAGCACCGACGCCATCCAGAACCTGTCGCGGGTGTGGATGCCGCTGGGCAAGAAGGTCGCCATCATCGGCGGCGGCCTGGTCGGTGTCGAGCTGGCGGAGTTCCTGGTCGACCGTGGCCGCGAGGTCGTGGTGCTGGAAGAAGGCCCGAGCCTGGGTCGCGAGCTGTCGATCGTGCGCCGCTGGCGCGTGCTCGACACCCTGCGCGAGCATGGCGTGGCGCTGCACACGAAGGTGAAGATCGAGTCGATCGACAAGAAGGCGGTGCGCTACACCGACGCCGAAGGCCAGGCCCATACGCTCGCCGCCGACTCGGTGGTGCTCGCCGTCGGCGCGCGGCCCGACGACAGCCTGGCGCGCTCGCTCGAAGCCGCTGGCGTGCCGGTGAGCTCGGTCGGCGACGGCGCGCAGATCGGCTACATCGAAGGCGCCGTCAAGTCGGGCATGCTCGCCGGCCTGTCGGCCTGACCGGACCCTCCCGTCGTCCCTCTGCCGGGTGTGCGGCGCTCATGCCGCCACCCGGCTTTCTTCTTTCCAACCGCCCGCCGCGCACGCGGCAGGCGCATCAACGGAGCGCACGATGAGCACTTCCGCCACCGAGATCTGCAACCTCCTCTACCGCTACGCGGAAGCCATCGACGAAGGCCGCCTCGAGCATGCCGCCGCCCTCTTCCGCCACGCCCGCGTCGAGACCGGCGGCGCCGGTCCGCTCGATGCCGACGGCCTGCTCGCCCTGTGGCGCCGCATCCTGGTGATCCACCCCTGCGGCACGCTGCGCACCCGCCACCTCGTCACCAACCCCATCCTCGACATCGACGAAGCCGCCGGCACCGCCAGGGTCAGCTCCTGCTTCACCGTGCTGCAGGCCGCCGACGACTTCCCGCTGCAGATCATCGCCAGCGGCCGCTATCGCGACCGCTTCGCGCGCATCGACGGCCAATGGTGCTTCGTCGAGCGCGACTACCGGCAGCTCGACTTCACCGGCGACCTCAGCCGGCACCTGCGCGTCCCCGTCAAGGCAGGGAATCGAAGCTGAGCGCGCTCCCTTGCGTGATCAGCGGCACAGCCACGTCGCAACCAGCCGGGTGTAGTGCGACATGATCGCGTAGGTCATCAGGAACACGATCGCCCCCGCGACGAGCAGCTTGCCGAGCAGGAAGCCGCCCGGCCCGTCGAGCATCCGCAACAGCGCACCGAACGCCCAGGGCACGACGATGGTGACCGGGCCCTCGGCGGCCGCGTCCGTCTGCTTCACATGATCCATCGCAAACTCCTCCTTGAGATGCGGCCGGTCCGCAGGCACATGGACCGGCCGTTGGGCGAGTTGCGGCTCGAGGCCGCCCGCGCTACCCGCTCCTTACCTGCCGCTGGTCAGCGTGTTATAGCTCGTCATGAGGTTGCGGTAGTCGGGGAGGTGATTCGAGAACAGCGTGCCCAGGCCCTCGATGTCGTTGCGCCAGTCGCGGTGTAGCTCGCAGGCGACGGCGAACCAGGTCATGAGCTGGGCACCGGCGGCCGACATGCGATCCCAGGCCGAATCGCGGGTCAGTTCGTTGAAGGTGCCCGAGGCGTCGGTGACGACGAAGACCTCGAAGCCTTCCTCGAGCGCGGACAACGCCGGGAAGGCGACGCAGACCTCGGTGACGACACCGGCGATGATCAACTGCTTCTTGCCGGTGGCCTTGACCGCCTGGACGAAGTCGGCGTTGTCCCAGGCGTTGATCTGCCCGGGCCGGGCGATGTAGGGCGCATCCGGGAAGGTCTCCTTCAACTCGGGCACGAGCGGCCCGTTGGGGCCCTGCTCGAAGCTCGTCGTGAGGATGGTGGGCAGGCGGAAATACCTGGCCAGATCAGCCAGCGCGAGAACGTTGTTCTTGAAGCGGTCGGGATCGATATCGCGTACCAGCGACAGCAGGCCAGCCTGATGATCGACCAGCAGCACGGCGGCGTCGTTCTTATCGAGGCGCACGTAGGGCTTGCTCATGGTGAAACTCCTTCTTCTCTCTCTCGGGGTGGAATGGCTGACCAGGCGCCCGTCTCGGGACGATCCCTGGCCAACCGCGGTGGCACCCGGCTCGTGCCGGGCACCGGTTCAGGATTCGCGACTCGGGGCGGCCAGGCCGCCACGCGGCCAGAGCGGCACGTCATGAAATCGGCGCGCGCCCGTGCGGCCTCGCATCTCTTTCATGGTGTTCTCCCGGCTGCGTTCTCGTTACGTGAATCAACTATAGAATCGAGTCGCCGCATCCAATAGACGGCAAAATCCGGTTGCAGCGTCACACAGGTAGAACGATGATCCCGGTGCAGGACCTCAACGATCTCCACTACTTCGTGCGAGTGGTCGATCACGCCAGCTTCGCCGCCGCCGGCCGCGCCCTGGGGATCCCGAAATCGAAGCTCAGCCGCCGCATCGCGCTGCTCGAGGAGCGGCTTGGCGTGCGGCTGATCCAGCGCTCGAGCCGTCATTTCTCGGTAACGGAAGTGGGTCGTGCCTACTACGAGCATTGCCGCGCGATGCTGGTCGAGGCCGAGGCCGCCCAGGAGGCGATCGAGCGGACTCGCGCCGAGCCACGTGGCGTCATCCGCCTGAGCTGCCCCATCGCGCTGTTGCACGCGCATGTCGACCGCATGCTCGCCGAATACATGGCGGCCTGCCCGCTGGTGTCGATCCATCTCGAGGCGACCAATCGGCGCGTGTCGCTGGTCAGCGAAGGCTTCGATCTCGCCATCCGCGTCCGCCCGCCTCCGCTGGAGGACAGCGATCTCGTCCTGCGCGTCCTGTCCGATCGAAGCCAGTGCCTGGTGGCCAGCCCGGCCTTGGTCGCCCGTCTCGGCCCCCCTGCCCGGCCCGCCGACCTGAGCGCCTACCCCAGCCTCGCCCTCGGCCCGCCTCAGGACGATCCCGCATGGACACTATTCGGACCCGACGGGGCACAGGTCGTGCAGCGCCATCGTCCGCGATTCGTCACCAGCGACATGATCGCGCTGCGGCGCGCTGCGCTCGCCGGGGTGGGGATCGTGCAGTTGCCGACGCTGATGGTCCGCGACGAACTCGCCAGCGGTGAGCTGGTGAGGCCGCTGCCGGATTGGGCGCCGCGCCACGAGATCATCCATGTGGTCTACCCGTCGCGACGCGGCCTGCTGCCCGCCGTCCGGTCCTTGATCGACCACCTCGCGGCCAGCTACGCGTCCCTCGACGAAGCCTAGCCCGCGGCCTTCCATCGTCGGTTGGGCGGCAGGATCGCCGAACGCCCGCAGCGTGCCGCCGTCTTCAAATAGACTGACGGCCCCGACCTCACCCCCGCGCAAACCGATGAAGATCGACCAGCTCCCGCCCGGCGCCCGCTTCCAGTGGAGGGGCCGCAACTACACCAAGGTCGGCCCGATGACCGCGGCCGCGGATTCCGGCGGCGTGGACTTCATCCCCAAGCACGCGAACCTGCAACCGATCCCCGGCGAAGCCCCGCCCGCCGCGCCGGAAGAAGCCACCGCACCGCCACTCGACGCCGCCAGGGTCAAGGCCGCCTTCGAGGCCTACCACCGCACCGCGCTGCACGTCACGGACGAAGCCGGGCGGCTGACGCTCGAGAGCGCGCGGGTACGGTTTCTGGCGGCGATCGGCTAGCGCCGTTCGTATCGGGCAGTCGTGCCAGCGCTCACGCCCGCCTGACGATATCCACCGAAATCTCCACCGCCGGAATCGTCCCGCGGTTCTCCAGCCAGTGCGTCGTGTTCCTGTCCTCGGGCCATCCCAAGCCGGGCCCGTAGTCGGTCGCGACGCCATCCCGATGGTCGGTGATCGTCCCCTGCAGGATGTAGACGATGCCCGGCCGGTCCTTGTGGTCATGAACCGGACCGAAGACGCCTCCCGGCTCGATCGTGACCATCCGCATCCGAAGCTCACGCCCCGCCATGCCCTCGATCTCGGGGCCTAGGTCAACGCTCCCGAGCAAAGTCACCGTCACGCCTCTCGTCTCGTGTGTCATCTGTTCGCTGGACATCGTGACCTCCTTTCCATGCTTCCTGAAGCGGCCCCTGTCGTGGAGCGACCAGGTGCTGCGCAGACTTACTAACTTTCCCGTAAGTAGTTTCATTTGAGCGATAATATGCCCCATGAAATGCAAACAACTTTCCAACGGTCGCGCCCTCGA
>JAFEFC010000027.1 GCA_018240785.1 Pseudomonadota bacterium
ACATGATCGAACTCCCGAACAGGCACACGCAAGATGTCCCGTTTATTACATTGACATCGAATCAGGGCGTGCACGGACGCGCGACCCAACGGACGGATCGCTCGAAACCACGGTGGAAAGACAGACAGAGGCGGGCGGGCGCAGGCCGCAGCCGATCAGGGCACGCCGGTGGTAACCTGGCTGACGCGGTTACCCGCCGCGTCGTACGTGTAGGTGACGACGACGCCGTTACTGTAGGTGGCCGTCTTGAGCCGGCCCAACGTGTCGTAGGTGTAGCTCACCGAACCGGCCAACGCCGGTACCGCAAGCCCCAGCATGGCCGCGACAGCCATGAGACGAATCCCCGCGCCCACCGTCGGCGTGCGCTTGACGATCTGTTTCCCGCTCATCGGCTCCCCCTCTCGCATAACCGGCTTTGCTCCTCTCACGTTCGTCACAGGATTCGATTACACTCTGACGGCATAAGTGGATTGCATGAGCGCATTGTTGGAAACAACCCTCAGAATGTCAACCGAGAACGCCAATTAAATATTCATTACAGATGAGTGGCAGAGGCAGAACACCCGCACCGTACGACGCCCGGCAGGCCGTGAGATCTCGTCTCCTGCCTGCGCTCCAGAGCGCCTGGCAATGGTGGCGGGAAGAAATGGCCTGGCTCATCGCGCCGATTGCGGGGCGCGTCTCGGGCGCGCGCACGCCTGTCGTACTCACAACCACGGCCAGCGGTGAGCTTTGCCTTCCGTCTCAGGGCGATGAGCTGGCAATGGAATGGCAGGCGGCGTGCCCAGGCCGCTCGGTCGTCATCCTGCTACATCCCGCGGTGGTCATGCGATTGCCTATCACACTGCCTCGTTCGGCACGGCGTAATCTGCGAGAGGCCGTTGGTTACCACCTCTCGGTGGAGGCACCCACGGACCCGGCAACGCTCCATTTCGGTATCGATGCTGTGAGGTCACGCGCTGACCGAGAGGAAATCGTCGTGGAGGCCATTCTGTGTGCGCGTGCGCTTGTGGCGAACCTGGAGACTGCAGTCGAGCAAGCCGGTGCAAGCGGCTGCCTGGTCGGGTTTTCAGACAAGGGGAATGCTGCTCCCGAGGTCACGTTCGCTGTTTCGCGTGCGGTAAGGCGCAACATGGCGACAACGCGTCTCAACCGGTGGTTGCTGACCGCTGCCTGCGCGATTGCCTTGTCAATCGGGCCCGCGCTCTATGCAAGCGCCTCATGGCTTGCGTTTCGAACCGAAGCCAGCATCGCCCACAAGAGAAGTGAGCAGGGGGAGGCGATAGGCCTGGCCGAAGAGTCGGCACGGCTTGACGCCGTACGGGACGCACTCGCCGCCGCGCGCAACTCACCGGAGCTTTTGCACGTTCTGGAGGATCTCGCGGTTCATTTGCCCAGGCAGGCTTGGGTGAGCCAACTCCACTTCGACCGCGTCCGCATCAAGCTCGCAGGATTTGCTGAAGATCCGACGGCGATCGCTCGTTCGCTCGAGGAGGCGAACGCCCTCGCGGGAGTCAAGCTGGAGTCCGTGTCGCGAATGGATCCCGGATCAGGCGAGCCGAGGGGCTCACAGTTCGTCTTGCACGCAATGCTGAACGGAGATGGGCCGCAATGAGGGAACTCCCGACCGTTACGAGACGGTTGTTCGCGGTTTCCATTCTCATGCTGGGGCTGATCGCCGCTTGGTCGTTGCTGCTACGACCGCTCTACCGAGCAACTGCAGGGGCCATCGAGCGCCTGAACGACGCGCGCTTCGAGCTGCGGCGCCTTGAAATGTTGGCCGCGGAAAACGATCGACTCACTCCCGATGAGCTTGTCCGTCAGAAGCAGGTTATCGCAACACTCGTGTTCCCCTCACGTGTCGATAACGCAGTGTTTGTCGGCGCCGTGGACGACTTGGTGCGCAAATCAGGGGTGCAACTAACGGAACTTCGCGCTTCCGATCCGAGTGATGTGGGCGCTTTGACGCGATTTTCGCTCGATCTGCGCGCGACCGCTCGGGAAGAGGAACTCGTTCAACTGTTGGTTTGGATCGGTAGCCATCGACCGCTACTGACCATTGAGCGCGCGGTGATCATGTCTCCGCCCTCGAGTGGGGGCGTGGCCCCTTTGCCGCTCTCGATCGAGCTCCGGATTTTCGGCTTTTCCGCCGAACCGCAGGGTGCTGTGCTCAAGGCGAAGTCGAGTGATCAGTAAGCGGACGGGCGTTCTTGTCGCCTTCAACGCGTGCGCTGCCAGCGCGCTTCTGCTCGCACATTGGATCGCACTCGGGGACTCGAACCCTCAGCCGCGGCAAGAACGGGCGGGTGAATCGGCCAGTAGATCGAGCGAGATGGAACGTCTTGGCCGTTGGCCTAGCCCCGACTCGACAGCGCTGGAAAAGACGCTGCTGTTCTCCCCGTCGCGGACTCGCATCGTGCCGCCACCGCCCGCGTCCTCGACCGCCCCCCCTCCCAGCCCGCCGCGCCTGGTCGGCATCATCGGCGCGATCGGGCACAAGCGCCTTGCCCTTCTGGAAAACGATGGCGCGACCTACCGAAGGCTCGTCGGGAGCGGCGACAGCTTCGAAGAGTGGGTGGTGGGCTCGATCACCCCAGGGGCCGTTCAACTCCGGCTTCGTTCAAACCTCGATGGCGATGTTCCTGCATCGCTGGATGTCACTGTCCGACTGAGATCATCCATGTCGCTCCCCGGTATCTCGACCAATGAGTAACGTCACCCTATTCGTGCTGAGCATCGTCCTGCTGGCGGGCGTCAACGGCTGCTCGACGACTCCGCCTCGTGAGCCCGCCCGTCTCTCGACCTGGAAAGTTGTCCCGACCCCACAGGCGCGATCGGCCGAGGATCCGGTGTCGCCCGCCGTCAGCGGTCTGGATCGTTCCGCGCGTGCCGGCACCGAGTACTTTGAGTCGGGGCGAGTTGAGCCCCCCAATGTCAATGCGAGCCCGTCGGCTCGAACTGAGGCGGGTGAGCGCTTCGAACTCAACTTCAACGAAGCCGACATACGGGGGGTCATTGATGCTGTTCTCGGTGACATGCTCAAGCTTGACTATGTCGTGTCTCCGGCCGTACAGGGCCGTATCACCCTTCGAACCAGTCGCCCGGTTTCGAAAGCCTCCCTCCTGTCGGCTCTCGAGGCGGCATTGGGCACCGTCTCGGCTGCATTGCTAAGGGATGGGCAGACCGTCAGCGTCGTCCCCTGGAGCGAGGCGCCGCAACGGGTCCGGCCCGCACAACGTCTCGCGTCCTCGATGCCCCCTGCCCCGGGTTACGCCGTGGAAATCATTCCTTTGCGCTACGTGAACGCCAAGGACATGCAGTCCGTTCTGGATGCCTTTGTACCCAAAGGGACGATACTGCAAGCGGACACCCATCATGGTCACCTGGTGGTGGCCGGCAGCAGCCAGGACCGTGGCGCCATACTGCGCACCATCGAGAATTTTGACGTGGATTGGCTGACGGGTATGACCTTCGCGCTTTACCGGCTTGCCCAGACCAGGCCTGAGGTCCTCGTCACCGAGCTCAAGGAGATCTTCCAGGGCAAGCTCGACCTCTTTACGACCCGAGTCCGGCTGGTTCCTCTCGAACGAATGCAAGCGGTGCTGGGGGTCGCGCGAAACAAGGCGGACCTGGAACTCCTTGGCGAATGGGTTGCCCGCCTTGACGTCTCGAAGACGGGAGCGCAGCGGATCTTCGTGTACAACGTTCAAAATGGAAACGCAAAAGATCTGGTGGCTTCGCTCCGGCAAGTCCTGACCGGCGAGATTCCGCCAGCGGCAACCGCAAGTCCGGGGACAGCTCAGATGCCGCGGTCTTCGATGCCTGCGGCGACTTCACTGTCCGCCACGCCTACCGTGACGGGTCCGCAATCAAACATCGGGAGGCTCGTTGCAATCGAGGAGAACAATTCCTTGATGTTCTACGGATCGGAAGACGAGTATGGGGTCATTAAGGAGGCGCTCAAGCAGATCGACGTGCTGCCGCGCCAAGTGATGATCGAGGCGTTCTTGGCGGAGGTGACGCTCAACAACAACCTCCGCTACGGTGTTCAGTGGTTCTTCGATTCGGGTGAGAACACGGTCACGCTGAGCGCCGCGGACACCGGCGCAGTCGCCTCACAGTTCCCCGGTTTCTCATACGTCTACTCCGGGAAAGCGAATGCCCGCATCGTCTTGAATGCGCTCCAATCGAAGACTGAAGTCAAGATCCTCTCGGCTCCCAAGATTTCTGTTCTGAATAACCAGAAGGCGAGTCTCCAGGTGGGCGACCAGGTTCCGATCGTCACTCAAACCTCGCAGGGGACCGACGTCGCCGGCTCTCCGGTCATCAACACGATCCAGATGCGCGACACCGGCGTGATTCTGGAAGTGACCCCTCGCGTCAACGACAACGGCAACGTAATTCTCGATGTCATGCAGGAAGTGAGCGAGGTCGCACAAACCACCTCGTCGGGCATCGATTCACCAACCATCCAGCGACGGAAAATCCATAGTGTCGTTGCGACCCGCGATGGCTTCACGGTCGCGCTCGGTGGTCTGATCCGCGAGAGCGGCGGAGCCGGCAACAGTGGCGTGCCACTGCTCAAGGATGTGCCGGTTGTCGGCAATCTGTTCAGGAACAACACCTCCGATACTCGCCGCACCGAACTGGTTGTCCTGCTTGTGCCCCACGTCATGCGCAATCAAATGGAGACGCAATCGGTCGTCGATGCGCTGGTTGATGGCCTCGAGGCAGCCTCCCGACTGGCCGAGCATGCGCGCCCGCTTGCACCGTCACGCGCGCGGTAGGGGTTTCGTCCTCCTGCACACGCTGTGGCTACTTCTCATGGCGGCAACCCTTGCCGCGAGTTCGATGGCCACGGTCCTCTATTCGACCGAGGAACTTTCGATTTCGGAACAACGGCTCAGAGCGGACCTTGCACACGAGTCTGCCGTTGAGTGGGTCATCCACGACATTCTTGCCAACGGGAGCAGAAGCCCCTGGATCGGCGACGGGGTCGTCATTCAGGAGGTGAAGATCGCGGAGCGGTTGGTCAGTGTTTCGGTTCAGCAGACTACAGGACTCGTGGATCCGGTGACGTCCGATCCGCAGGTGCTGAACCGCCTACTGAAACGCCTTACCCAAGTCCCCTCGAGTCAAAGCTCTTCGGTCGAGCGATCAGCAATTAGCATTCGCCCCGCCACCTATGCGGATCTTCAGGCAATGCTCGGCCTCGACCAAGAGGGGTTTGCCTGTCTCTACCCACACGTTACGCTTTACTCCGGCCGGGCGGAGCCGGAAGGGCGGTATGCGTCGAGCTATCTTGCGGACCTTCTCGGGCTGACATCCGATTCGCTAGGAGGTCGCTCGATCCTGACTGACAGTCCTGCCCATACCGTCGTTGGCAGGACGTTTCGTGTGAATGCTCGTTCCAGCAGCGAGCAGGGTGCCACCGCTGGGCTTTCTGTCGAAGTGACAATCACAGGGCAAATCGATCCCAGCCATCTTGTTAGAAGCCGGCAACGCATCGCCGCCACCGCGGATAAAGCAATGAAGTGCGGCGGACCGACGTAACGACGAGCGATCTGGAGATGACCCAAAGTCGCTAACGTTCCATCGGCGGTCTTTGAGCAATTATTCGCTTTTTTCGCGAATTTTTGTGAATCTACAATCGCGCGTTGTCCGTCTCGACCACCCTTCCGATCACGGGGAGCAGTTTGAGCAAGCTATGCGTCAAGCAGTGAATGCTCGGCTCCGCAATCTCCAGTACCAAGGCTGCGCTTTGGGCGTTCTGCTCCTCAACAATTGCCAACCGGCGAAGCGCCATGCCGCACTCGATGACCTCGGTGAAGCAAGCCCTGCGCTGACGCACCTGTCCTGCCTCATCAGAGAACAGCAGTTCAGGAAGCAGTTCTCCATCCTCATCGACAGCGACCGGCAGCGAAAAAACCGGAACAGCCCTGCCATTGGGGGCTATGAGCCGGATCGTTCTGTCGTTCTTGCCGCTTGTGGCGATCTCGCGACGAATCTGGGCAAGTGCCTTACGTACGAAGTGGGGTAGTGGAGGCTTCCTGTTCGTCGGCGAATCAGCCTCTGGTTGCGTGGCCAAATCGATCCCGGCTGCGTCGGATGAACCATCCGGCTCGCCAAACGCGACCTGCTCGATGCTGCCGTTGCTGCGTATCAAGAAAACGTCCGCGTTCGCAAGGCTCTCGATCTTCTCCTTCCAGACCGGTTTGCGCAGAAGGTCTGGAAAGCGCTTCTTGGTCGTAAAGCCTCCAGAATGCTGCGACTTACGAGCACTGGGATCGTCATCGACCGTCTTTGTTCGATGCGAGAGCTGGCTTACTTGACGAGCGCCGGTCGCGTCCCGGCTACTTCCCGGGCTTCGTGCGCCTTGGGCGTTGCGCCGGGACGTTTCATAGGAAAGGGAGCGAAACGGGAAGGCGTGCGAGCAGGAACGAAGTTGATAAGCCAGGAACGTGGCTCTTGGCGCATCGCCAAAGGGCAACCAAACGCCAGTTACAGTGAGGTTCGTCTCGCCTTCGAACGGAAAGCCGGTATACGGGTAGGCCACCTGCCCACTCGCTACAGCTTTCTGGCAGGAAATGTGGATGCCAGCCGCAGAGCGCCAGGCAAGTCGATCGCCAGCCATCCTGGCAATATCTGAGGCCGATGCCCCGGATATCCCGGGAGCGAGGACAAGGTGCATGTGCCGGGAGCCTGGATCGAACGACTTGCTCGACCACAGCGCCGCCACGCTGAGCGGCATGGAAAAGAGCCGTTGGAGCAGGTTGCTCGACGAGCCGAAGTAAAAGCGGATGATCTCCACGCAAGGGATCAGCAGCCTGCGACCGCCCCCCAGCGAAACCGCCACGCAGTAAGCCTGCGTGTGAAGCCGATGCCACGGGTGGGCGTGCAGTGGAATCAGAAATTTTTCGTCTACTGCCAGACCTGCCTTAATGAAGCCGGTGGGGCCGGGCACGATCTGGACGTTTGGAAAGGTTTCGGCATGGTACGTTGGCGAGGCGATCAAACGGCCGCCCTGCCACAGATCGCCGATCGCCAGCAGCGGCAATACCGCAACGGGCGCCCAGACCTCCCTCTGGTGCATGTGATCCGTGCCGCCAGGCTGCAAAAGCGCCTCAGCGTCATTCGGCTCGCACCGCAGCGGCGAAATCGCCACCTTGATGCTGGGTTGGGCGTAGCGCCGAACACTCCCGGGGTAGGCGCACTCGCCGAACCAGTCCAGACGCCAGACTCGTTCGTCTGGCGTCAAACTGGGAAAATTCGGGAGCGGACTCATGGTCTCCAAATTTGCACGGATCGATGTAAATTTGCAGAGATCGATGTGAACTAGCTTTTATCGATGGAATTTACACTTACACCACGCCGGCGCCGTGCGCCTGCTGGTCGGCCCAGTAGCTGGAGCGCACCATCGGGCCGCAGGCGGCGTTCTTGAAGCCCATCTTCAGCGCTTCGGTCTCGAACATCTTGAAGGTGTCGGGATGCACGTAGCGCAGCACCGGCAGATGGCCGGTGGAAGGCTGCAGGTACTGGCCGATGGTGAGCATCTCGACGTCGTGGGCGCGCAGGTCACGCATGACCTCGAGGATCTCCTCGTCGGTCTCGCCCAGGCCGACCATCAGGCCGGACTTGGTGGGCACCTCGGGATGGCGGGCCTTGAATTCCTTCAGCAGCTTCAGCGAATAGGCGTAGTCCGAACCCGGGCGGGCCTGCTTGTAGAGGCGCGGCACGGTCTCGAGGTTGTGGTTCATGACGTCGGGCGGCGCGGCGTCGAAGATCTCGAGCGCGATCTCCATGCGGCCGCGGAAGTCGGGCACCAGCACTTCGATGCGGGTGGCGGGCGAGGCGGCGCGGGTCTCGCGGATGCAGTCGACGAAGTGCTGGGCACCGCCGTCGCGCAGGTCGTCGCGGTCCACCGAGGTGATCACCACGTAGTTCAGGCGCATTGCGGCGATGGTCTTGGCAAGGTCGGCCGGCTCGTTGGCGTTGAGCGGCTCGGGACGGCCGTGGCCGACGTCGCAGAACGGGCAGCGGCGGGTGCAGATGTCGCCCATGATCATGAAGGTGGCCGTGCCCTTGCCGAAGCATTCGTGGATGTTCGGACAGGAGGCCTCCTCGCACACGGTGTGCAGCTTGTGCTCGCGCAGGGTTTCCTTGATCTCGTTGAAACGTTCGGCCTCGGGGCCGGCGCCAAGCTTGATACGGATCCACTCGGGCTTCTTCAGGCGTTCGGCGGGGACGATCTTGATGGGGATGCGGGCGGTCTTGTCGGCGCCGCGCTGCTTGCGCGCTGGGGTTTCCATGGTCGCTGTTCTCTGTGGGTTCCGGGTAGGAAAACGGGGGCTCGGGGCGGGATTATGTCCCGTCCGGCCCGGATGCGACAGCCTGCCCGGTGTGATCCGGCGCATCAGCGCTGTCGGCAAGGGGTGGCAGCAGCCGCTGCAGGTGGCCCAGCAGGCGCTCGCCCGCGCCGGCCACCGTCTCGGCGACGCCGAAATCCTTCATCTGTATGGTGCGCAGGCCTTCGTAGCCGCAGGGGTTGATCCAGGTGAACGGGGTCAGGTCCATGTCCACGTTCAGGCTCAGGCCGTGATAGCTGCAGCCGCTGCGCACGCGCAGGCCGAGGGCGGCGATCTTGTCGCCGCCGATGTAGACGCCGGGCGCGCCCTCCTTGCGCTGCGCCGCCAGTCCGTAGTCGGCCAGGGTGTCGATGATGGCCTGCTCCATCAGCGTGACCAGCTCACGCACCTTCAGGCGTCGGCGCGGCAGGTCGATCAGCAGATAGGCGACGAGCTGGCCGGGGCCGTGGTAGGTGATCTGGCCGCCGCGGTCGATCTGCACCAGCGGAATGCCGGCAGGGTTCTGCAGCAGGTGTTCGGGGCGGCCCGCCTGCCCCAGGGTGTAGACCGGCGGATGTTCCAGCAGCCAGATCTCGTCGGCGGTGTCGTTGCCGCGCTGCGCGGTGAAGGCGCGCATCGCCTCGAGCGCCGGCGCGTACTCCACGCGGCCGAGGCGCTTGACGATCACAGCACCACCTTGACCATGGGGTGCGAGGTCAGCGCACGGTACAGGTTGTCGACCTGCTCCTGCGACACCGCGCGGAAGGTGCAGGTGACGGCGAGGTAGTTGCCCTTGCTGGAGGGGCGCATCTCCATCGTCGCCGCGTCGAAATCGGGCGCATGCACCAGCACGACTTCCAGCACCGCCTGGGCGAAGCCGTCGACGCGCGCGCCCATGATCTTGATCGGGAAGTCGCAGGGAAATTCCAGCAGGGTCTGGCGGGATTGGGGTTCAGCCACTTCTCATCACCGTGTCTTTGAATTCCTGGTACCAGGCGTAGAGCTGCCGGCCGACCGGGCCGGGCTTGCCGCTTCCCACCGGGCGGCCGTCGAGCGTGGTGATCGGCAGCACTTCCTTGGGCGAGGAGCACATCAGCAGTTCGTCGGCGCTGCGCACCTCGGCCTCGAGGATCTCGCGCACTTCATGCGGCAGGCCGTGGCGGGCGGCGAGCTCGAGCACCACGTCGTAGGTGACGCCGGGCAGCATCAGGTGGCTGTTGGGCGGCACGCGCAGCACGCCATCCTTGACCACGAAGATGCTGGAGGCGGCGCCTTCGGTCAGGAAGCCGTCGCGGAACAGGATGGTCTCGGTGCAGCCCTGGTCCACCGCGAGCTGGCGCAGCAGGCAGTTGGCCAGCAGCGACACCGTCTTGAGGTCGCAGCGCAGCCAGCGGAAATCCGCCGCGCTGACCGCACCGACGCCGGCCTCGCGTTCGCGCTCGCCGGGCGTGACGAGCGGCTCGCTCATCAGGAACACGGTGGGCGCCACCGCCGGCGACGGGAAGGCCTGGTTGCGCCGCGCATCCACGCCGCGGCTGACGTGCAGATAGACGCCCTGGTCGGCCGGCTCGTTGCGGGCGATGACTTCGCTCACCATCGCCGCCCACTCGTCCGCGCGGTGCGGATTGGGCAGGCGGATCGCCGCCAGCGTGCGCTCGAGCCGGCGCAGGTGCTCGGCCAGCCGGAAAGGCTTGCGCGAATACACCGGAATGACCTCGTAGGCGCCGTCGCCGAACAGGAAGCTGCGGTCCATCGGCGACACGCGGGCGTCCGCCAGCGGCAGGTAGGTTCCGTCGAGGTAGCAGATGCTCATGGGAGGCTCCACGGCGCCGGTGATCCCGAGTTCCGTCCGTTGCGGACCGGCAGGGGTCAGAGGCTCTTGAACCACATCACGATGGCGTCCCACAGGCGGCCGAAGAAGCCGGCCACCGGCACGTCCTGCAGGGCCACCACAGGATATTCCCCGAGCGGCTTGCCGTCGAGGCTGAGCTTGAGCGTGCCGATGCGCTGGCCGCGCTCCAGCGGCGCGACGAGCGGCTGCTGGCTCTCGACCGTGGATTGGACCTTGGCTGCCGCATCCTTGGGCAGCGACAGCATCAGGTCGCTGGTGAAGCCGGCGCCCACTTCGTTGGCCTTGCCCTTCCATACGCGGAACTGCGACAGCGCCTGGTCGGCGGAATACAGCTTCACCGTGTCGTAGAACTGGAAGCCGAAGTTCAGCAGCTTCAGCGACTCCTGCGCACGCACGGTGTCGGAGCTGGCACCGAGCACCACCGAGATCAGGCGGCGCGGGCCGCGCAGCGCGGACGACACCAGGCAGTAGCCGGCCGCCGCGGTGTGGCCGGTCTTCATGCCGTCGACCGTGGGGTCGAGGTACAGCAGGCGGTTGCGGTTGGGCTGGGTGATGCCGTTGTAGGTGTAGGCCTTCATCGAATACAGGCTGGCGTACTCCTGCGGGTAGTCGCGGATGATGGCAGAGGCGAGCTTGGCCAGGTCACGCGCGGTCGTGTAGAGCTGCGGATCGGGCAGGCCGTTGGAGTTGGTGAAATGGGTGTTGGTCATCCCCAGGCGCTGGGCCTCGCGGTTCATCAGCGCGGCGAAGGCTTCCTCGCTGCCGGCGATGAGTTCGGCGAGCGCGACGCAGGCGTCGTTGCCCGACTGCACGATCACGCCGCGGATCAGCTCCTGCACCGTCACCGGCTTCAGCGGCTCGATGAACATGCGCGAGCCTTCCATGCGCCAGGCCTTCTCCGACACCGGCACCGTCTGGTCCGGCGTGATGGTGCCGGCCTTCAGCGCGGCGAAGGTCAGGTAGGCGGTCATCAGCTTGGTGAGCGACGCCGGCTCGATGCGGGCGTCGGGGTCCTTTTCGGCCAGCACCTGGCCGGTGGCGTGGTCGACGAGAACCCACGCCCGGGCGGCGAGCGCCGGCGGCGGCACCTGTTGCGCAAGGGCAGTGAACGAGAACAGGGAAATCAGCAGGGCAATGACGAAACGCATGGGAAAAACCTGGGGGAAGAAGAGGACTGCGGTGAGGCAGGGCCCGAATTATAGGGCGCGAGACGAACAGGGACCGGAGATGAAAGGCTTTGTTTCATCCCTCCCGCCGCATGATACCGATTTGATGCTGCAATGCATCAACGAATGACCACGAAGGGTTTGAGCTTGAGCCTGTCGCCCATGCTGGCCGCCGCGGCCTTCGCCTCCTCGACCGTGGCATAGGGGCCGGCATGCAACTGGAAGCGGTCGCCGCTGGGAATCAGCTCGACACGCTCGGCGAACGCGGAGGCCTCCTCGCGCACCGTGGCATGGAAGCTCTCGGCATTGACGCGCGACGCGAAGGCGCCCAGTTGCAGGTAGATGCCGCCGCCGCTTGCCGACGGCAGCGGCGGCGCGAGGCTGGCCACCGCCTCGGCCTTGCGCCCGGGCGCCTGCGGCGGACCGGCGCGTCCCCTGATCGGCGGCACCGGCTTTGCGGAGGCGACAAGGGGGACCTCGTCGGTGAGGATCTGCTCCACCTCGACATCGGCGCTGCCCGCATTGACGTAGCCGAGCTTGTACGCCGCGGCGTAGGACAGGTCGATGACGCGTCCCTTGTGGAAAGGGCCGCGGTCGTTGATGCGCACCACGACCGAGCGGCCGTTGCCCAGGTGCGTGACGCGCGCATAGCTCGGGATGGGCAGCGTCGGGTGCGCCGCGGTCATCGAGTACATGTCGTAAGGCTCGCCGCTGGACGTCGCATTGCCGTGGAACTGGCGCCCGTACCAGCTCGCCCGACCCTGCTCGCGCCAGGGCGCGATGCGCGTCTGCGGCACGTAGCTCTGGCCGAGCACGCTGTATGGGCGGTTGGCAAAGCGGTGCAGCGGCTCGGCGCGGGGCTCGGGATCGGGAATGTCCGCGAGATTGCCGGGGATGTCGTCGCCCGGGCCATCGTTCTGGTAGTAGCCCCCACCGCGCCGCGCCGCGCGCGTCGCGGCGGACGACTTGCCCGGCATTTCGGGAATGGTGAGGTGGGCGTCGGCTCCGCCCGTCGGCGGGGTCGCAGTGGTGCCGCAGGCAGAGAGCAATGCAGCCGCGGCAAGGCCGGCCAGCGGCGATGCTCCACTCCGCCACGGCGACCGCACGCCGGCCAGGGCGGCGGCAGTCGGACGGTCTGGGCGGCTGTCGGGCTTCATTGCGGCAAGGGCGGGCTCAGGTCTGCTTGGAGATGCGGCTGCGCTGGATGCTCATGAGGATCCCGACACCGAGACAGAGCGTGACGAGCGCAGTTCCCCCGTAGCTGATGAAGGGCAGCGGCACCCCCACCACCGGCAGGATGCCGCTCACCATACCCATGTTCACGAAGGCATAGGTGAAAAAGATCATCGTTATCGCGCCGCCCAGCAGCCGCGTGCCCAGCGTCGGCGCCACCAGCGCGATGTGGAAGCCGCGCACCAGCAGCAGCAGGTAGGTGGCAAGCAGGACCAGCGTGCCGACCAGCCCGAACTCCTCGGAAAGCACGGCAAAGATGAAATCGGTGTGGCGCTCGGGCAGGAAGGACAGGTGGGTCTGGGTGCCGTTCTGCCAGCCCTTGCCGGTGATGCCGCCCGAGCCGATGGCGATCGTCGACTGGATGATGTGGAAGCCCTTGCCGAGCGGATCCTGCGTCGGGTCGAGCAGCGTGCACACACGATGCTTCTGGTATTCGCGCATCACCTTCCAGTCCACGTCGGGCTGGCAGATGGTGTCGCCGAAGGCGACGATGGAACCGATGCCGACGATGCCCACCAGCGCCACCGGCACGATCAGCTTCCAGCTCAGGCCGGCGAAGAAGATCACGTAGAACCCGGCCGCCGCCACCAGCACGCTGGTGCCCAGGTCGGGCTGGACCAGGATCAGGCCGACGGGCACGACCAGCATCAGCCCGGCCACGATGAACTCGCGCAGGCCGATGCGCCCCTCGCGTTGCTGGAAGAACCAGGCCAGCATCAGCGGCATCGCGATCTTCATCAGCTCGGAGGGCTGGATGCGGGTGACGCCGATGTCCAGCCAGCGGCGCGCACCCTTCGATACCTCGCCGAAGAGATCCACTCCGACCAGCAGCACGGTGCCGAGCAGGTAAAGCGGCAAGGCCATGCCGAGCAGGCGCTGCGGCGGAATGGCCGCCACCACCCACATCGTCATCAGCGCGATGGCGCCGTGCAGCAACTGGGAATCGAGGCGCTCGGGCGAAGCGCTGCCCATGATCACCAGCGCATAGCCCATGAGCGTCAGCAGCACCAGCAGCAGGACGGGATCGAGCGCGCGCAGCAACCTGCGCACCACCTCGAGCAGATGCACGGAGTAATCGCTCATTCGTCGCTCTCCACGGCGTCGGCGTCCTCGTCCGCGGGCTGGTCGGCACGGCTCTTCAGCAGGTGGTAGTCGATCACCCGGCGCGCGATCGGCGCCGCCGACTGCGCGCCGAAGCCGCCGTTCTCCACCAGCACGGCGAGCGCGATCTTCGGCTTGTCGGCCGGCGCGTAGGCGATGAACCAGGAATGGTCGCGCAGGCGCTCGCTGACGCGCCCTTCGACGTACTTGCCGCCCTTCAGCGAGAACACCTGCGCGGTGCCGGTCTTGCCGCCGACCTCGTAGGGGGCGCCGCGGAAGGCGCGCGCGCCGGTGCCCGACTTGTTCACGTCGACCATCGCCGAGCGCACCGCTGCCACATGCGCCGGGTTGAGGGAGATCGTGCGCAGCGGCTCGGGCGCCACCGGGCGTTTCACGCCGTGGGCGTCAAGCACGTTGCGCACCAGATGCGGCCGGAACAGCTTGCCGTCATTGACGACCGCCGCCAGCGCGTTGGCGAGCTGCACCGGGGTGTAGGCGTTGTAGCCCTGGCCGATGCCCACCGAGATCGTCTCGCCGCCATACCAGCGCTGCAGCTCGGCTTTGCGGAAGCGCTTCCTCTTCCACTCGGGCGATGGCAGCACGCCTTCCGCCTCGCCCGGCAGGTCGATGCCGGTGCGCGCGCCGAAGCCCAGCGGCCCCATGAAGCCGGCAATGGCGTCGATGCCGAGATCGTTGGCAAGCTGGTAGTAGAAGGTGTTGCACGACACGACGATGGACTTGTGGATGTCCACCATGCCGTGACCACCGACCCTGTCGTCCATGAAGCGGTGGCCGCCGAAGTTGAAGTAGCCCGGATCGGCCATCGCGTAGCCCAGCGTGCGCTTGCCGGTGGTGAGGCCGGCCAGCGCCATGAAGGGCTTGAAGGTCGAGCCCGGCGGATAGGCGGAGAAGATCGCGCGATTGAGCAGCGGATGGTCGGGCGAGTCGTTGAGCTCCTTCCAGTCCTGCGTCGAGATGCCTTCGACGAAGAGGTTGGGATCGAAGGTCGGCGTCGATACCAGCGCCAGCACGCCCCCCGTCTCCGGCTCGATCGCGACCAGCGCGCCACGGCGCTTGCCGAAAGCCGCTTCAGCCACCTTCTGCAGCTCGATGTCGAGCGTCAGCTCGAGGTCGCTGCCGGGCACGGCAGGCGAGCGCGCCAGCGCCCTCACCGCGCGGCCGCCGGCGTTCACCTCGACCTGCTCGAAGCCGGTCTGGCCATGCAGCTCGGCCTCGTACGACTGCTCCAGCCCCGCCTTGCCGATGTATTCCGAGCCGCGATAGTTGGCGGTTTCGCCGCGCTCCTCGATGCGATCGACGTCGCGCTGGTTGATGCGGCCGATGTAGCCGATGATGTGCGACGCCGTCGCTCCCAGCGGATAGTCGCGGAACAGGCGCGCCTGCACTTCGACGCCCGGGAAGCGATAGCGCTGGGCGACGAAGCGCGCGACCTCCTCGTCGCTGAGACGGGTACGGATCGGGACGCTGTCGAAGTTGCGGCTTTCCTCGAGGATCTTGCGGAAACGGCGCCGGTCGCGCGGCTCGATGGGGACGATCTCCGAGAGTCCGTCTATCGTCGCTTCCAGGTCCCCGACGCGCGACGGAGTGATCTCCAGCGTGTATGCGGCATAGTTGCGCGCCAGCACGACGCCGTTGCGGTCCACGATGGTGCCGCGCTTGGGCACGGTGGGCAGCAGGGCGATGCGGTTGTCTTCGGCGCGGGTCAGGTAGTAATCGTGCCGCTTCACCTGCAGGTAGTAGAAGCGCAAGGCGAGCAGGCCGAAACAGACGAGCACGAACAGCGCAGCCACAGCGACGCGGCGGCGGAAGCGCGCGCTGTCCTGGTCGGGAGTGCGGAATTCGGCCATCGGCGCGGCGCTCAGATCGGCCGGTTGTCGTCGCGTTCGACCGGCTGGAACTGCGGCAGCAGCAGCAGGTAGGTGAGCGGCACCCACAGCAGCAGGCTGGTGAAGCTCGACAGGAAGTACGACCAGCCGGGGAACTCCGCCCCGGCGATCATGCGCACCACCACCATCAGCACCTGCGACGCCAGCAGCATGGGCAGCACGTGCAGCGCCTGCTGCAGCGGCGGGAACCACATCAGCCGGCGCGCGAGGCCATTGACCAGGTAGGCCAGCACCACGTAGGCCAGCGCATGTTGCCCGAGCGCGGCGCCGAGGCCGACGTCGACGAGCAGGCCGAAGACGAAGCCGGTGCCCATGCCGATGCGCAGCGGCTCGCGGATGCACCAGACGGCCAGCACCAGCGCCACCCAGTCTGGCACGCCAGGCGTGCGTCCGGTCGGGATGTATTCCAGACCGAGCGCGACGAACAGGCTCAGGTAGATGAACCAGCCCTTGGCCGGCAGCAGGATGCGGCTGGATCGATTACTCGGCTGCATGGCTCAGCGCCCCTTACCCTTCTTCTTTTCCACCGGCGGCGCGGGCGCGGGCGGAGCCGGCGGCAAGTCCACGCGGCCGATCACCAGCACCTGCATGCTGCGCTCCACGCCGGCGAGCGGCTCGCACACGATGCCGGCAAAGGCATCGCCCTCGCGGTCCACCGAGACAACGGTGGCCACCGGCAGCCCGGGCACGAAGACGCCGTCCAGCCCCGACGTCACCAGGCGGTCGCCCGGCTGAATGTCGGCCGAGCCGATCACGAAGCGCATTTCCAGGCGACCCTGGCCGACGCCGAACAGCACCCCACGCAGGCCGTTGCGCTCGACCTGAACGGGGATGGCCTGGTTGCGGTCGGTGAGCAGCGTCACCTCCGACTGCACCGGAAACACCCGCGTCACCTGGCCGATCACGCCGCCCGCGTCCACCACTGCAAGGCCGGGCTCGATGCCCTGCTGCGCGCCGCGATCGAGGATGACCTTGCGCGCGAACGGGTCGGGGGCGTTGTACAGGATGTCGGCGGCGATGCTGCGCGTCTGCACGCGCTGCGCCATCTCGAGCAGCTTGCGCAGATGAGCGTTTTCCTGCTGCAGCAGTTCATAGCGCAGCAGGCGCTCGCCCGAACCAAGCTGCTGGCGGCGCAGTTCGGCGTTGTCGCGCTGCACTTCGACCAGGGTGGCGAAATACACCGATGCATTGCGCACCACGTCGGCCGGCGTCGCCGCCGCCATCTGCAGTGGATAGGTGACCACCGACATCGCGTGCCGGAACACTTCCAGGTAGCGAAAGCGCAGGTCCGACACCAGCATCGCCAGGCACACGCTGACGAAAAGCATCAGGCGCACCAGCGGTGCCGGTCCGCGCCGGAAGATCGGAGGCGGCTTGTGGCCGACGAGGGACATCGGAGGGATCCGGGATCAGCGCGTCGCCGGCACGCGCCGGCGATGAAGGCTCGGGCCGCTCAGTCCGACGTGAAGATGGAAGCGAGCTTGTCCATCTTGTCGAGCGCCATGCCGCAGCCGCGCGCGACGCAGGTCAGCGGCTCCTCGGCGACGATCACCGGCAGGCCGGTCTCTTCCATGAGCAGGCGGTCGAGGTCGCGCAGCAGCGCGCCGCCGCCGGTCAGCACCATGCCGCGGTCGGCGATGTCGGCACCGAGTTCGGGCGGCGTCTGCTCGAGCGCGATCTTCACCGCGGACACGATCTGGTTCAGCGGCTCCGACAGCGCCTCGAGGATCTCGTTGGACGAGATGGTGAAGCTGCGCGGGATGCCCTCGGCCAGGTTGCGACCCTTGACTTCCATCTCGCGCACTTCCGAGCCGGGAAAGGCGGAACCGATTTCCTTCTTGATGTTTTCGGCGGTCGTTTCGCCGATCAGCATGCCGTAGTTGCGTCGGATGTAATTGACGATGGCCTCGTCGAACTTGTCGCCGCCGACGCGCACGCTGCCGGCATAGACCATGCCGCCGAGCGCGATGACGCCCACCTCGGTGGTGCCGCCGCCGATGTCGACCACCATCGAGCCGACCGCATCCGACACCGGCAGGCCGGCACCGATCGCCGCCGCCATCGGCTCCTCGATCAGGAACACCTGCGAGGCGCCGGCCGCCAGCGCCGCGTCGCGGATCGCGCGGCGCTCGACCTGGGTCGAGCCGCAGGGCACACAGATGATGATGCGCGGGCTGGGCGACAGCAGGCGGGAATCGTGCACCTTCTTGATGAACTGCTTGATCATCTGCTCGGTGACGACGAAGTCGGCGATCACGCCGTCTTTCATCGGCCGGATGGCGGTGATGTTGCCCGGCGTCTTGCCGAGCATCTGCTTGGCTTCGCGGCCGACCGCCTGGATGGTGCGCTTGGCGTTGGGGCCGCCTTCGGTGCGGATCGCCACCACCGAGGGTTCGTCCAGCACGATGCCCTTGTTGCGCACGTAGATCAGGGTGTTGGCGGTGCCGAGGTCGATCGCGAGATCGTTGGAAAAGTAGGAGCGCAGGAAACCGAACATGAGCCTTCCGAAACCGATGAGGGATGTCTGCCGCATCCGGGCCGGCGAATGCGGCGGGGCGACCGGGAATGCAATGCAGCCCCAAACGGGGCAAAGCGATTATGATAACCTACAAACCTTTGTAGACTCAGCAGGTTTTGTTACCTCATGTCGCTGTCCAACGAACAGGTCGGGCACATCGCCCGCCTCGCGCGCATCGCGCTCACCGGCGCTGAAATCGAATCCACCCGCGCCAAGCTCAACGACATCTTTGCGCTGATCGAGCAGATGCAGGCAGTCGACACCACCGGCGTGGCGCCGATGAGCCATCCGCAGGAACTCGCCACCCGCCTGCGGCCCGATGTCGTCACCGAGACCGACCGCCGCGAAGCCTTCCAGAAGATCGCGCCGCAGACCGAAGCCGGGCTCTACCTCGTGCCCAAAGTCATCGAATGAAGTCCGTGCGGGCGCCGGCCACCTGATTGCGCCGGCTCCGCGCCCCACCACCGCCGACACCATGATCAATGCCTCCCTCGTGGAACTGCGCCGCGCGCTCGACGCCCGGCAGGTTTCCAGCGTCGAGCTCGCCACGCTGTTCCTGGACCGCATCGCCGCGCTGAACCCGCAACTGAACGCCTTCATCACCGTCGACCGTGACGGCGCGCTGACCGCCGCGCGCGCGGCCGACGCGCGCATCGCCGCCGGCGACGCAGGCCCGCTCACCGGCATTCCGCTCGCGCACAAGGACGTGTTCTGCACCGAAGGCGTGCTGACCACCTGCGCGTCGAAAATGCTCAGCAACTTCGTCAGCCCCTACGACGCCCACGTCGTCAGCCTGTTGAAGGCCGCCGGCGCGGTAAGCCTGGGCAAGACCAACATGGACGAGTTCGCGATGGGCTCGTCGAACGAAAACTCCTTCTATGGCCCGGTGAAGAACCCGTGGGACGCCACCCGCGTGCCCGGCGGCTCGAGCGGCGGTTCGGCCGCCGCGGTGGCCGCGCGCCTGGCACCGATCGCCACCGGCACCGACACCGGCGGCTCGGTGCGCCAGCCGGCCTCGTTCTGCGGCATCACCGGCATCAAGCCGACCTACGGCCTGGTGAGCCGCTACGGCATGATCGCCTACGCCTCGTCTCTCGACCAGGGCGGCGCCTTCGGCGCCAGCGCCGAGGACTGTGCGCTGCTGCTGTCGGCGATGACCGGCTTCGACGAGCGCGACTCGACCAGCCTGGAACGCCCGGTCGAGGATTACGCCGCCGCGCTCGCCGCGCCGGCTGCAGGCAGGCCGCTCGAAGGCCTGCGCATCGGCCTGCCGCGCGAGTTCTTCGCCGAAGGCATGGCCGACGGCGTGCGCACTGCGGTCGAAGCGGCGCTGGCACAGTACCGCGCGCTCGGCGCGACCACCGTCGAGGTGTCGCTGCCCAACGCGAAGCTGGCGATCCCCGCCTATTACGTGATCGCGCCGGCGGAGTGCTCGAGCAACCTCAGCCGCTTCGACGGCGTGCGCTACGGCCACCGCGCCGGCGAATACACCGACCTCCCCGACATGTACGGCAAGAGCCGCGCCGAAGGCTTCGGCGCCGAAGTGAAGCGCCGCATCCTGGTGGGCACCTACGTGCTGTCGCACGGCTACTACGACGCCTACTACCTGCAGGCGCAGCGCCTGCGCCGGCTCATCGCCGAGGACTTCAAGGCGGCGCTGGCGCAATGCGACGTGATCGCCGGCCCGACCGTCCCCAACACCGCCTGGGCGCTCGGCGAAATGGCCGACGACCCGGTGCAGATGTACCTGTCGGACATCTACACCATCGCGGTGAACCTCGCCGGCCTGCCGGGCCTGTCGCACCCCTGCGGCTTCGACGCGCAAGGGCTGCCGGTCGGCCTGCAACTGGTGGGCGACTACTTCAGCGAGGCGCGCCTGCTGGCCACCACTCACCGCTTCCAGCAGGCCACCGACTGGCATCAGCGGCGGCCGGCGTGCGCCCGATGAGCTCGCGCCGCATGTCGCACGCCGGCCGGCTCGGCGCCGTCGCCGCGGCCGTGCTGGCGGCGGCGTGCGCCACCCCGTCGCTGGAGCCCGGTATCGGCGTGTCGCACCCAGGCGGACGGCTGCAGCCGATGCCGGTGCGGCCGCTCGACGTCAGGGCGGACTGCAGCTTCACCGACGAGGCGGGCTACGGCGCACGTGCCATGCTCGATGTCAGCTATGCCGAGGTGAAGGCCTTCTCGGCCACGGTGAACGTGCCCAGGCGCGGCAGTTGCCGCATCGACGGCGAGTTCGCCCAGGTGAAGCGCACGCCGCACGTCGAACTGCGTGCGCGTGACGGCTGCACCGTCAGCATGTGGGAACAGGGCGAGCAGGTCACCGTCGCCTTCACCCACTGCGCCAGCCGCTGCACCGCCGGCACCTTCGACTACGTGTGGCCGATCATCGTCGATCGCCGCACCGGCCAGTGCCACTGAGGCCGGGCCGCACAACCGAATTTGATGCGCGGCCGCCGTCGGGCGGCTGCAGGCAGGAACGGAAACGACCATGAGCAGAACCGATTGGGAAGTCGTCATCGGGCTGGAAGTGCATGCCCAGCTCAACACCGCCAGCAAGATCTTCTCCGGCGCCAGCACCGCCTTCGGCGCCGAGCCCAACCGCCAGACGAGTGCGGTGGACATCGCGCTGCCCGGCGTGCTGCCGGTGCTCAACCGCGGCGCGGTCGAGCGCGCGATCCGCTTCGGCCTGGCGATCGGCGCCCATGTGGCGCCGACCAGCGTGTTCGCGCGCAAGAACTACTTCTACCCCGATCTCCCCAAGGGCTACCAGATCAGCCAGTTCGAGCTGCCGGTGGTGCAGGGCGGCGAGATCACGATCCGCGTCGGCGAAGGCGACAAGGCGTATGAGAAGACGGTGCGCCTGACCCGCGCCCACCTCGAGGAAGATGCCGGCAAGAGCCTGCACGAGGACTTCCACGGCATGACGGGCATCGACCTCAACCGCGCCGGCACGCCGCTGCTCGAGATCGTGTCGGAGCCGGACATGCGCTCGTCGGCCGAGGCGGTGGCCTACGCGCGCGCGCTGCACGCGCTGGTGCGCTGGATCGACATCTGCGACGGCAACATGCAGGAAGGCTCGTTCCGCTGCGACGCCAACGTGTCGGTGCGGCACAAGGGCGCGACCGCATTCGGCACCCGGCGCGAGATCAAGAACCTGAACTCCTTCCGCTTCCTGCAGCAGGCGATCGACTACGAGGTGCAATGGCAGATCGCCACCATCGAGGACGGCGGCAGGATCCAGCAGGCCACCGTGCTGTTCGATCCCGACAGCGGCGAGACGCGCATGATGCGCTCGAAGGAAGACGCGCACGATTACCGCTACTTCCCCGACCCCGACCTGCTGCCGCTGATGATTTCGGACGAGTGGAAGGCGCGCGTGCAGGCGGACATGCCCGAGCTGCCGGGTGCGATGAAGGCCCGCTTCATGGACGAATGGGGCCTGTCCGCCTACGACGCCACAACGCTGACCGCTTCCAAGGAAGTCGCGGACTTCTATCAGGCGACGGTATCGTTCTCTGGCGCCGGGCTGGCGAAGCCCTGCGCCAACTGGGTGATGGGCGACCTCGCCGCGCGCCTGAACAAGGCCGAGCTCGACGTGTCCGCGTCACCGGTGTCGCCGGCACAGCTCGCCGGCCTGGTGGCACGCATCGCCGACAACACCATCTCCAACGCGATCGGCAAGAAGGTGTTCGAGGCGTTGTGGAACGGCGAAGGCGCGACGGCCGATGAAATCATCGACAGGCAGGGCCTGAAGCAGGTCACCGACAGCGGCGCGATCGAGGCCATCATCGACGAGGTGCTGGCGGCCAACGCGAAGTCGGTGGAGGAGTTCCGTGCCGGCAAGGAGAAGGCCTTCAACGCGCTGGTCGGCCAGGCAATGAAGGCCAGCAAGGGCAAGGCCAACCCGGCGCAGGTGAATGAGGTTTTGAGGAAGAAACTGGGCGGCTGAGGCAAGCCGCCGCCGACTGTCGGAGCGCGGGGCCGAACGCCTCGAATCCGGTCCGCAGCGGGGGATGCGCTCCACGTCCTGCGCAACTCGACCTCGCTGCGCTCGGGACTCGGACAGTGCTCGTCCGCTCCACGCATCCCCCGCCGCAGACCTGCCTCATCGCCAGCTCCCGCCGGCCGCCCCCAGCCCGGATTTCCAGCGCACCGGAGAGAGCCTGGCATCCCGATCGAACGAAGCCGTCCCACCCGCACGCAGCTACAATCCGCTTCGGGACAACGCTCCTCAGGAGACGAACCGATGTGCCAGCTCCTCGGCATGAACTGCAACGTGCCGACCGACATCTGCTTCTCGTTCGCGGGCTTTCGCGCCCGCGGCGGGCTCACCGACCATCACCGCGATGGGTGGGGCATCGCCTTCTTCGAGGGCGCCGGCGCGCGCGTCTTCCTCGATCCCTGCGCCAGCGCCTCGTCGCCCGTCGCCGAACTGGTGCGCAGCTACCCGATCCGCTCGGTGAACGTCATCGCCCACATCCGCAAGGCCACTCAGGGCGAAGTGAAGCTGGAGAACACCCACCCCTTCCAGCGCGAGCTGTGGGGGCGCTACTGGATTTTCGCCCATAACGGCAACCTGCTCGACTATCAGCCGGCACTGTCGGGCCGCTTCCTGCCGGTGGGCAGCACCGATTCCGAGCGCGCCTTCTGCCACATCCTGGACACGCTGGCGCAGCGTTTCCCCGAGGGCCCGCCCTCGCCCGCCGCATTGCACGCCGCCCTGCGCGAACTGGCGACGACGATCGGCAGCCACGGCGAATTCAACTTCCTGCTGTCGGACGGCGAACGCCTCTTCGCGCACTGCTCGTCGCGTCTGTGCTACGTGGTGCGCAAGGCCCCCTTCCCGGTCGCCCACCTCGCCGACGAGGACGTGTCGGTGGACTTCAACGAGGTGACCTCGCCCACCGACCGCGTCGCCATCATCGTTACTACGCCGCTCACCGACAACGAGGCCTGGCAGCAGATTCCGCCGGGCACGCTGCTGGCATTCCACGACGGCGAGCCCGAAGCGCTGGGCGAAACGGCCACCGTGGCGGCGCCGGCTGCCTGCCGCCTCTCGTCGCGTGCGTAAATGTTCCCCGTACGCGCATCGCCGTCACGGTAAAGTTATGGGCCGTTCATTCCCAGTCCGCCTTCTCCATCCGCCGCGAGCCCTTCATGGATTGTCCGCTGTGCGCTGCGCTGTCCCGCGCCGAAAGCGCTGAAACCCTGCTGTTCGAGGACGAGCTCTGCCGTGTGATCCGCGTCGATGACGCGTTCTATCCCGGCTTTTGCCGGGTGCTGTGCAAGCAGCACGTGGCCGAGATGACCGAGCTCGCGCCGCACCAGCGCCACCACCTGATGGACGTCGTGTTCGCCACCGAGCAGGCGCTGCGCGAGTCGATGAACCCGGACAAGATCAACCTCGCGAGCTTCGGCAACATGGTGCCGCACCTGCACTGGCATGTCATTCCGCGCTTCCGTGACGATCGGCACTTTCCCGAGCCGACCTGGGGCGCCCCCCAACGCAACGGCGCAGTGCATGCCGCGCCGCCGACGGCCGCGCTCGCCCGATCCATCGCTGCAGCACTGACGCACGGCTGATCCCGCCACGCGTACGAGCCCAGACATGAACTTCCGTAATCCGGCCGACTGCCTGAACCTGCTGCGGCACCTGCCTCCGACCGACATCGCCGCGAACCACGCGACGCTGTGCACGATGATGGCGGACCTGCTCGCGTCCATGCCTGCGCCCAACCAGCATCTCGAAGTCCTCGAAGCCGCACGTGATCTCGTGGTCTTCACGCAGGCCGAGATGGCCAGGCGCTACGCCACGCGCCCGGTCGCGCCCGACAGCGCAGAGCACGACACGCTGTTGCGGGTTGCGGGTTTGTGGCGGGACCTGGCGCGCTCGTACGCCCGGATCGCACGCAGCGATGCCGAACAGGGCACGCTTGAAGACCAGCGGGTACTGCTCGCCCAGCGGCGCGTGCACTGCGCCGGCATGGTGCTGGCGGAGTATTACCGCGCACACCTGGCCGTGCCGCCTGGCTGCTGGGCCGAGGTGCACGAGTGCTACGCGGCTGCCCGGCAGGCCGGCATCGAAGGCATCCGCGTCGCCGATCCGTCGAACGAACTCTGGAAGGCGCAGAGCCCACGCGAAGCCTATGTCTCCATCTTGCTGCTCGACCTCGCCAACCCCTACGGCCGCGATGCCCGCGAATTGAACTGGATCCTGCGCTGGGCGCAGCGTTTCGCACCATATTGCAGCCTCAGCGCGGAACTCGAGGACCACAAGGCCAACGTCTATGCGCTGGATCTGGCCGGCGACCGCGGTCTGGGTCCAGTTGGCCTGCTGCCTCGCACCGACGGTCTGCTGCGCTTCGACGGCAGCGCACTTGCAAACCAGATCCGCGGCGTGCTTGCGCAATTCAAGCAGGGCGTCAAGCCGGCCTCGCTCGGCCTGGGCGATGACTGCTCGCGCGACGTCTGTGCGCGGCTTCTGGTTTCGCTGTACCGGCCCTGGGGGCTGTCGTCGTCCGGGCGGCGTTTCCCACGCCGCACGACCACCGGCGAGATCGGGATGACCGCGGACTGGCTGGCCATCGGCTTCGGCATCGCCGGCAAGACTTTCGAACAGCCGCGCACCGCGCGGCCCCACGGCAGCGTGCTCGACGACATTTCGCTGCTGACATTCGGCGAGCGCGTCCCGCACGCCAGCACGCCCACGGCGGACACGCCGGAGCACCGCCGGCAACAGGCGGAGCGCCTGGGCCTCGCCTGCGAGCAGTGGAAGCTGCTGGACCAGTCTGTCGGCGGCTTTCGCCTCGAGCAGGCCACCCGTGTCGACGCCGTCGAACAGCACCAGCTTGTCGGCGTGCTGCCCCGGAATGGCGAGCTCATGCTGCTGGGCAAGATCAGTTGGCTGATGTTCAGGAGCGATGGCCGCCTGGAGGCGGGCGTGCATCTGCTGTCCGGCGTTCCGCGCGTGGTTGCCGTACGACCGGTCGTCGCCCAGGGGCGGCTGCCGGCCTTTCAGCAAGGATTCGCGCTTCCAGCCAGCCCCGCGCTGAAGACGGATGCATCGCTGATCCTGCCTTGCGGCTGGTACCAGCGCGATCGCGAGATCGAGATCCGCGAAGGCGAAGCCACACCGCGTCGGTTGCGGCTCACCAAGCTCGCGTTGCGCGGCGCCAATTTCGATCAGGCCTGTTTCGAGCCCTCGGCGGTCAATCCTGCGTGATGCGCGCGGACGGAAAGTGCACCGTGAAACGGCTGCCCGCGCCCGGAAGGCTATGGACCGCGAGGTCGGCCTGGTGGCGGGTGAGGATGTGCTTGACGATGGCCAGCCCCAGGCCGGTGCCGCCAGTCTCGCGCGAGCGCCCGCGGTCGACGCGGTAGAAGCGCTCGGTGAGGCGAGGGATGTGGTCGGCCTCGATGCCGATGCCATCGTCCTGAACCCAGAATTCGCCGCCTCCGTTCGTCGTGAGGCGCCAGCCCATCTCGATATGCCCGCCGGCAGGGGTGTAGCGCACCGCGTTGCTCGCCAGGTTGGCGACGGCGCTGTGCAACTCCTTGTAGCTGCCATGCAGCACGCCGCCCCCTTCCAGCTTCAGCGTGACCGCATGTCGCCCGGCGGACAGCAGCTCGGTCTCCTTGTGCACCTCATGCATCAGGTCGGCCGCCTCGACCTCTTCCTCCACCGGCGCCGGCGCACCGGTCTCGAGCGCCGACAAGGTCAGCAGGTCGTCGATCAGCCTGCGCATGCGCCCTGACTGCTCGTGGGCGAGTGTCAGGTAGCGATGAACGTCCTCACGGGCGAAGTCGTCGAGGCCATCGGTCAGGGTTTCGAGGAAGCCCTCGATGACGGTCAGCGGCGTGCGCAGCTCGTGCGACACGTTGGCGACGAAATCGCGCCGCATCGTTTCCAGCCGTTCCAGCTGCGAGATGTCGCGCGACAGGACCAGGTACTGGTCGTCGCCGAACGGAATCACCTGCACCTGCAGGGTCAGGCCCGCGCCCCGGCCGACGTGCATGACCAGCGTTTCACCGTAGTGCCGCGCGTTCAGGTAGCGCACGAAGTCGGGATTGCGCACGAGGTGCGTCACCGGCGCGCCGAGGTCGCGCGCGCGGTCGAGGCCGAAATGCTGCTCCGCCCTGGCGTTGAGCCATTCGATGGTGTCGTCGCTGGACAGATACAGCACGCCGTCGGGCATCGCCTGGCTGGCGCTCTGGAAGCGCTCCAGCGCGTGCGCGAGGCGATCGCGCACCTCGTAAGACTGGCGCGTACGCCGATCGAACTCCGCAAACACCCGCCCCCAGTAGCCACGCGCCGCAGGCACGGGCGTGCCGATGGGCTCGCGCGTCCACAACAGCAGACGGCGAAGCTGGAAGCGGTCATGGAGAACGAAAGCGACCAGGCCGGCGATGCAGACCGCCACGCTCCATCCCACGCCGACAATGACGAGCACGAGCAGCGAGACGAAGAACAGCAGGCTCAGCACGGCAAGCGCGCTGGTCCACACATAACGGAGCGAACGGATGATCATGCCGGCGCGTGCAAGGAGGGGATCCGACAGCGATTATCGCGCCGGCGCAGCCTGCTGGGCCTGCGTCGACAGGCGATAACCGCTGCCGCGCACCGTCTGGATGAGCGCATCGTGCCCGCCTGGCTCGAGCGCGCAACGCAGGCGACGGATGTGCACATCCACCGTGCGCTCCTCGACGAAGACATGGTCGCCCCACACCTGGTCGAGCAATTGCGCGCGCGAATGCACGCGCTCGGGGTGCGTCATGAGGAAATGCAGCAGGCGGAATTCGGTCGGTCCCAGCGCCAGCGTCTGGTCGTCGGCACTGACCCTGTGCGTGACCGGGTCGAGCCGCAGGCCGCCGACCTCGACGGCATCCTCGGTCGCCTGCGGGGCGCGCCGGCGCAGCACGGCCTTGATGCGTGCGACGAGCTCGCGCGGGCTGAATGGTTTGGTGACGTAATCGTCGGCGCCGGTCTCGAGACCGACGACCTTGTCCTGCTCCTCGCCGCGCGCGGTGAGCATGATGATGGGCACGTTGCGCGTGCGCTCGTCGGCACGCAGCCGGCGGGCGAACTCGATACCCGAGGCGCCGGGCAGCATCCAGTCGAGCAGCACGAGGTCCGGCAAGGCTTCACGCACGAGGCGGCCGGCGATCTCCGCATCGGCGGCACGCACGACATGATGCCCGGCACGCGCCAGGTTGGCGGCAATCAGTTCCTGGATGGCCGGCTCGTCCTCGACGAGCAGGATGTTGGCTGGCATGGTCTCACTCCGCAGTCATTTGGCGCAGTGTATTGCAGCCGTTTGACCATTTGATGACACGTCATCAGCGTGAAATGCGCCGCCCCGCGCCGCGGAAGGGGGTGGTCGATTCGGGTATGATGATCACCCCCGTAGACCGAGGCTGCTGCCATGGCCGGACTGGACCAGGACACCCCGCTTCCCACCGAGATCACGCTGCACCGCAAGTCGCGCGTGCTCGAGATCGCCTTCGACGACGGCAGCCGCTTCCAGCTGCCGTTCGAATTCCTGCGCGTGTATTCCCCCTCGGCGGAAGTGCGCGGCCATGGCCCGGGTCAGGAGACCCTGCAGCAGGGCAAGCGCGACGTCGACGTGCTGAGCCTGGAGCCCGTGGGCAACTACGCGGTGAAGCCGGGTTTCTCCGACGGCCACGACAGCGGACTCTATTCCTGGGACTACCTCTACATGCTGGGCCGTGAGCAGGAGCGGCTGTGGAGCGAGTATCTCGCGCGCCTCGAGCGCGAAGGCGGCACCCGCGATCCGGCGAAAGTCCCGCCGCCCGCACCGAAGGGCGGCTGCGGGCATCACCACTGAGCAGATCATGAGCGACAAGACGACCCACTTCGGCTTCCAGACGGTGGCCGAGGAAGCGAAGCAGAAGAAGGTTGCCGAGGTGTTCTCCTCGGTGGCGCAGAAATACGACGTGATGAACGACCTCATGTCCATGGGCCTGCACCGGCTGTGGAAGGCGTTCACGATCCAGGTTTCCGGCGTGCGTGAAGGCGACCGCGTGCTCGACGTGGCGGGCGGCACCGCCGACCTGTCGCTCGCCTTCGCGAAGAAGGTGGGGCCTCGCGGCCAGGTATGGCTCACCGACATCAACCACGCGATGCTGTCGCGCGGCCGCGACCGCGTGGTCGATGCCGGCTACCCGCTGCCGGTGGCGCAGTGCAACGCCGAGAGGCTGCCTTTCCCGGACGACTGGTTCGACTGCGTCACCGTCGCCTTCGGCCTGCGCAACATGACCCACAAGGACGTCGCCATCGCCGAGATGCGCCGCGTGCTGCGCCCCGGCGGCCGCTTGCTGGTGCTCGAGTTTTCGCGCGTGTGGAAGCCGCTGTCGCCGCTGTATGACTTCTATTCGTTCAAGGTGCTGCCGTGGATGGGCCAGAAGGTCGCCAGCGACGCCGAAAGCTACCGCTACCTCGCCGAATCCATCCGCATGCATCCGGGGCAGGAAGAGCTCAAGGCGATGATGGAACAGGCCGGTCTCGCGCGGGTCGATTACTTCAACCTCAGCGCTGGCGTGGTCGCTCTGCACCGCGGTTACAAGCTCTGACACGGTAACGTACCGGCGACGCCCGGCCTGCCGCAACCGCCCGCCCGCAGCGCCGGGCAGGCACGTACAGCGTTGAAGCCATGATCGACAATCTTTTCCTGTCCGCCACCAATCACTTGCTCGCCCAGTCGGGATGGGCGCGCAAACGGCTCGCACCGCACGCCGGGCGCACTGCGCGACTCGAACTGCAGCCGCTGGGCTCGATCGACTTCTCGGTGTCCGGCGACGGGCATCTCGCGCAATGGACGTCCGAGGAAGCGCCGGACGTGCTGCTGCGGGTGCCGGTCGGTCAGCTTCCGCAAGCGCTGGGCGAAGGCATGGAAGCCGTCATGCGCGAGGTGCGGATCGAGGGCAATGCCGAGTTCGCCGATGCGCTCGGCTTCGTCTTCCGCCACCTGCGTTGGGATCTGGAGGAGGACCTGTCACGCGTGGTGGGCGACATCGCGGCCCACCGCCTGGTGGAGACCGGCCGGCAGCTCACCGAGCAGGGCCGACGCGCGCTTGCCAGCGCGGGCGGCAACGTCGCCGAATACCTCGTCGAGGAACAGCCGCTGCTCGTCTCCCGCCATGCCCTTCCCGGTTTCGCCGCCGAAGTGGCCGAGCTGCGCGACGCGGTCGCACGCATGGACAAGCGCATCGCGCGCCTTGTTCGTCGCTGAACAGCAAGCGACAGGGCGCTTCAACACGCTCTCCGGGCAAAAAAAAAGCAGCCACGAGGGCTGCTTTTTCAATACCGATATGCGTGCGGCAGCGGCGATACCGCGATCAGTGGCCGCGCTTGCGCAACTTGCTGATCGCCTCGAGTTGTGCGATCGCTTCGATGAGTTCCGCCTGCGCCTTCGCGTAATCGAGCTTGGCGCTCTGGTTACGCAGTGCCTCTTCGGCCCTCTGCTTGGCCTCGAGCGCCTTGGCTTCGTCCAGGTCCTTGCCACGGATGGCGGTATCCGCCAGCACGGTCACCAGACCCGGTTGAACTTCCAGCAGACCACCGGCAACGAACACCAGCTCTTCCTCTGCCTGCCCAGGCAGCTTGACTCGCACCGCACCCGGCTTGATCCGGGTCATCAGCGGCATGTGGCCCGGCAGGATGCCGAGTTCGCCCGCTTCGCCGGGCAACGCGACGAACTCTGCCAGCCCGGAGAAGATCTGCTCTTCTGCGCTGACGATGTCCACGTGAACTGTCATGGCCATAGTGTGTCCTTTTCAGATCCGCACGGCGATTGGCTCGCCGTGCGGGTATTGAGGCAAAGCAGGGCCGCTTACGACAGCTTCTTCGCCTTCTCCATGGCCTCTTCGATACCACCGACCATGTAGAAAGCCTGCTCGGGCATGTGGTCGCACTCGCCACTGACGATCATCTTGAAGCCGGCGATCGTGTCCTTCAGCGAGACGTACTTGCCGGGCGAGCCGGTGAACACTTCCGCGACGTGGAAGGGCTGCGACAGGAAGCGCTGGATCTTCCGCGCGCGGGCCACGGCGAGCTTGTCGTCCGGCGACAGTTCGTCCATACCCAGAATCGCGATGATGTCGCGCAGTTCCTTGTACTTCTGCAGCGTCATCTGGACCTGACGCGCCACGTTGTAGTGCTCTTCGCCCACGACCAGCGGATCGAGCTGGCGCGAGGTCGAGTCGAGCGGATCGACGGCCGGGTAGATACCCAGCGCGGCGATATCGCGCGACAGCACGACGGTGGAGTCGAGGTGCAGGAAGGTGGTGGCCGGCGACGGGTCGGTCAAGTCGTCCGCAGGCACATACACGGCCTGGATCGACGTGATCGAGCCGACCTTGGTCGAGGTGATGCGCTCCTGCAGGCGACCCATTTCTTCCGCCAGCGTCGGCTGGTAACCCACCGCGGACGGCATCCGGCCCAGCAGCGCGGACACTTCGGTACCGGCCAGCGTGTAGCGGTAGATGTTGTCGACGAAGAAGAGGATGTCGCGGCCTTCGTCACGGAAGCGTTCGGCCATGGTCAGGCCGGTCAGCGCCACGCGCAGACGGTTGCCCGGGGGTTCGTTCATCTGACCGAACACCATCGCGACCTTGTCCAGGACGTTGGAGTCCTTCATCTCGTGGTAGAAGTCGTTGCCCTCACGGGTACGCTCACCCACGCCAGCGAACACCGACAGACCGGAGTGCTGCTTGGCGATGTTGTTGATCAGCTCCATCATGTTCACGGTCTTGCCGACGCCGGCGCCACCGAACAGGCCGACCTTGCCGCCCTTGGCGAACGGGCAGATCAGGTCGATGACCTTGATGCCGGTCTCGAGCAGTTCCACCGACGGCGACAGCTCGTCGAACTTCGGCGCCTTCTGGTGAATCGGGCGCAGTTCGTCGGTGTCGATCGGGCCGGCGTCGTCGATCGGGCGACCGAGCACGTCCATGATGCGACCCAGCGTACCCTGGCCGACCGGCACCGAGATCTGCTTGCCGGTACCGGCAACCTTCATGCCGCGGCGCAGGCCGTCGGAAGAACCCATCGCAATCGTACGTACCACACCGTCGCCGAGTTGCTGCTGAACCTCGAAGGTCAGACCTGCTTCGGCGAAGGAGTCGGCGGCGTCCTCGAGCTTCAGGGCGTCATACACCTTGGGCATCGAATCGCGCGGGAACTGGATGTCCACCACCGCGCCGATGCACTGAACGATCGTACCTTGACTCATCGTCGTTTCCTTAAATCAATAATCCGTTACACCGCGGCGGCGCCGCTGACGATTTCCGACAACTCTTTCGTGATCGCAGCCTGACGGGTCTTGTTGTAGACCAGTTGCAGGTCGCCAATCACGGTCTTGGCGTTGTCGGAAGCGGCCTTCATTGCCACCATGCGCGCGCTCTGTTCGGATGCCATGTTCTCGGCCACCGCCTGATACACCAGCGCCTCGACGTAACGCACCAGCAGCTCGTCGATGACGACCTGCGGATCGGGCTCGTAGAGGTAGTCCCAGGAGCTGTCGGGCGTGCCCAGCTTCTCGCCGGACAGCGGCAGCAACTGCTCGAGCTGCGGCTCCTGCTTCATCGTGTTGATGAAGCGCGTGTAGGCGATGTAGACCGCGTCGAGCTCGTCGTTCTGGAACGCGTCGAGCATGACCTTGACCGGACCGATCAGCTTCTCCAGGTGCGGCGTGTCACCGAGCTGCGTGACGTTCGACACCACCTTCGCCCCCATGCGCTGCATGAAGCCCAGACCCTTGTTGCCGATGCAGCAGGCACGGATCTCGGAGACGCCCGAGGACTGCCAGTCCTTCATGGCATTCAGCGCGATACGCTGGACGTTGGTGTTGAGACCACCGCAAAGACCCTTGTCGGTGGTCACCAGGATGAGCCCCACCCGCTTGACCTGGTCCTTGCGGACCAGGAAGGGGTGCTTGTAATCGGTCACATTGGCCTGGGACAGGTTCGCGGCGAGTCGGCGGACTTTCTCGGCAAAGGGACGGGCAGCACGCATCCGGTCCTGCGCCTTGCGCATCTTGGATGCGGCCACCATCTCCATGGCCTTGGTGATCTTGCGCGTGTTCTGCACGCTCTTGATCTTGGTACGGATTTCCTTACCGCTAGCCATATTCCGTCTCCGTCCGCGGCCTCAGGCCCAGCTCTTCTTGAACTCGGCGATCGCGGCAGCCAGAGCCTTCTCGCCGTCGGCGTCGAGCTCCTTGGACTCCATGATCTTGGAGACGAGAGCCGGGTTCTTGGTCTTCACGTACTGCTGAACACCGTGCTCGAAGGCCAGCACGCGCGAGACCTCGACGTCGTCGAAGTAGCCGTTGTTCACCGCGTACAGGGTCACGGCCATTTCCGCGATCGACAGCGGCGCATACTGCTGCTGCTTCATCAGTTCGGTCACGCGGCGGCCGCGCTCGAGCTGCTTGCGCGTCGCGTCGTCGAGGTCGGAAGCGAACTGGGCGAATGCGGCGAGCTCGCGATACTGCGCGAGGTCGGTACGGATACCGCCGGACAGCTTCTTGATGACCTTGGTCTGTGCGGCGCCACCGACGCGGGACACCGAGATACCGGCGTTGATCGCGGGACGGATACCGGCGTTGAAGAGGTCGGTTTCCAGGAAGATCTGACCGTCGGTAATCGAGATCACGTTCGTCGGAACGAACGCGGACACGTCACCGGCCTGCGTCTCGATGACCGGCAGGGCGGTCAGCGAACCGGTCTTGCCCTTCACTTCGCCGTTGGTGAACCTCTCGACGTACTCGGGATTCACGCGCGCGGCGCGCTCGAGCAGGCGGGAGTGCAGGTAGAACACGTCGCCCGGGTAGGCTTCACGGCCCGGCGGACGGCGCAGCAGCAGCGACACCTGGCGATAGGCCCAGGCCTGCTTGGTGAGGTCGTCATAGACGATCAGCGCGTCCATGCCACGGTCGCGGAAGTACTCGCCCATCGTGCAGCCGGCGTAGGCCGACAGGTACTGCATGGCGGCCGATTCGGAAGCGGTCGCGGCGACGACGATGGTGTATTCCAGCGCGCCGTTCTCTTCCAGCTTGCGCACCACGTTCGCGACGGTCGAGGCCTTCTGGCCGATCGCGACGTAGACGCAGAACATGTTCTGGCCTTTCTGGTTGATGATCGCATCGACCGCGACGGCGGTCTTGCCGGTCTGGCGGTCGCCGATGATCAGCTCGCGCTGGCCGCGGCCGATCGGCACCATGGAGTCGACCGACTTCAGGCCGGTCTGCACCGGCTGCGAGACGGACTGGCGGGCGATCACGCCCGGCGCGACCTTCTCGATCTTGTCGGTGAGCTTGGCGTTGATCGGGCCCTTGCCGTCGATCGGCTGACCCAGGGCGTTCACCACACGGCCGACGAGTTCGGGGCCGACGGGCACTTCGAGAATGCGGCCGGTCGCCTTGACCGTGTCGCCTTCGGTGATGTGCTCGTATTCGCCGAGGACCACTGCGCCGACGGAATCACGCTCGAGGTTGAGCGCCATGCCGTAGGTGTTGCCGGGGAATTCCAGCATTTCGCCCTGCATGACGTCGGTCAGGCCGTGGACGCGGCAGATACCGTCGGTGACGGAGACCACCGTGCCCTCGTTGCGCGACGTGGCGGCGAGCTGCAGGTTCTGGATCCGGCTCTTAATCAGATCACTGATTTCAGAGGGGTTGAGTTGCATAGCTTTTATGCTCCTAGTTCTTTAGCGCAGCGGCCATGTTCGCGAGCTTGCCGCGGACCGAGGCGTCGATGACTTCGTCGCCGACGGCGATGCGGACCCCACCGATGAGCGCGGGATCGATGTGGACCTGCACGTTCAGTTTCGCCTTGAAGCGCGCTTCGAGGTCGGACTTGAGTGAGGCCAGCGTCGCATCGTCGAGGGGGAAGGCAGAGGCGATATCCGCCTCGAGGACGCCCTCGTGTTCGTTCTTGAGAGCAACGAACAGGTCACGGATCTCCGGAAGCACCTGCAGACGTTCGTTATCCACGAGCACGCGGACGAAGTTCTGCTGATCTGCGGTCAGGGTCCCGGCCACATCCAGGACCAGCTTCACGAGCTGGTCGGCGGAGAGCTTGGGATCGTTGATGCATTCCCGCATGGAACGATCGGCCGCCACCGCGGCGAGCCGATCCAGTGCTTCCGACCAAGGCCCCAGCGCACCTGCCCCGCGGGCCAGCTCGAAGGCGGCATCCGCATAGGGGCGCGCGATGGTGACGTTCTCGGCCATGACTTATTGCAGTTCCTGTTTCAGGTTGGCAAGCAGTTCGGCGTGCACCTGGGAGTTGATCTCACGGCGCAGGATCTTCTCTGCTCCGGCAACAGCCAGGTGGGCGACCTGGTCGCGCAGGGCTTCCTTGGCACGCTGGGCGGCGGCACCGGCTTCGGCTTCCGCAGCTTCGCGCGCCTGGGCGACGATGCGGGAAGCCTCGGTACGGGCTTCGTCGATCAGTTGGCTCGCCTGCTTTTCAGCGGAGGCCCGCACGTCGCCCGCGGATTCGCGAGCCTTGCGCAGTTCCTCGACGACCTTCTTCTCGGCGAGAGCCAGATCGGTCTTGGCCTTGTCCGCAGCTGCCAGCCCGTCAGCGATCTTCTTCGCGCGCTCGTCGAGTGCCTTCACGATGGGCGGCCACACGAATTTCATCGTGAACCACGCCAGAATGAAGAACACAACGAGCTGGGCTATCAGGGTTGCGTTCAGATTCACGGTTTTCGCTCCTTAGAGGATTAAGGAGACGATTACTTCAGGATGAACGGGTTGGCGAACGCGAACATCATGGCGATACCGACACCGATCAGGAATGCGGCGTCGATCAGACCGGCCAGCAGGAACATCTTCGTCTGCAGGGCGTTCATCAGCTCAGGCTGGCGGGCCGAAGCTTCGAGGTACTTGGAACCCATGATGCCGATGCCGATACAAGCGCCGATGGCACCCAGACCGATGATCAGACCAGCAGCCAGAGCAACAAAACCCAGAACGTTTTCCATGACGACTCCTTAGTGAGGAAGGTGAGTTTAAAAACCAGGTACTGCGATGAAACGGGTTAGTGACCTTCGTGGGCCTGACCGATATACACCAGCGTCAGCATCATGAAGATGAAGGCCTGCAGGGTGATGATCAGGATGTGGAAGATCGCCCAGATGGTGCCCGCGACGACGTGACCGACCAGACCGAACACGGTGGCGGTGCTGCCGAGCAGCGCGATCAGGATGAAGATCAGCTCGCCGGCGTACATGTTGCCGAACAGTCGCATGCCATGGGACACGGTCTTGGCGAGGAACTCGATCATCTGCATCAGGAAGTTGACCGGGTAGAGCAGCGGGTGGCTGCCGAACGGCGCAGTGAAGAGCTCATGCACCCAGCCCGACATGCCCTTGATCTTGATGTTGTAGTACAGGCACAGCAGCAGCACGCCGATCGACATGCCGAGCGTGGCCGACAGGTCGGCGGTCGGCACGACGCGCAGGTAGGCGTGTGCCGGGTCGCCACCCGCGGATGCATACACACCTTCCCAGATGCGCGGCAGCAGATCGACCGGCAGCAGGTCCATCGCGTTCATCAGGAAGATCCACACGAACACGGTCAGCGCCAGCGGCGCGACGAACTTGCGCGACTCGGCGCTGTGGATGATGCCCTTGGCCTGATCGGCCACCATATCGACGAGGATCTCGACGATGCCCTGGAAGCGACCGGGAACCCCGGAAGTCGCCTTGCGCGCCGCCATCCACAACAGGAAGACGGTCAGCAGGCCGATAGTGACGGAATAGAACAGCGAGTCCAGGTTGATGACGCTGAAATCGACGATGCTCGTCTGGGCATGGCCGGTGTTGTTCAGGTGCGTCAGGTGGTGGACGACGTATTCGGATGCGGTGGGAGCGTGCCCTTCTGTAGCCATGGTCAGGTCTTTACCAAAAATGCAAACAAATTCGCCTTGAGCGCCAGGATCAGTCCAATCAGCAGCGCTCCCCAGTGCAGGTCGGGGTAGAGGACCCAGGCCAGCACCAACAGTCCCACGATCGAGGCGATCTTGAAGAACTCGCCTGCGACGAAGGCGGTCACCGTTGCAGTCTCCGTCCTGCGCGTGATGGCGCGCAGGCGCATGGCGAACATCCAGCTCGGCAACACACACGCGAACCCTGCGCAACCTGCCGAGATCGCTCCGCGCAGACCGAACAGCATGGCCGAGATCGCGATTGCGAGCAGAGTAGCGCCCAACTGCAGCAGAACGGCTTTTAGCATCGGGTTCGACACCAGCACTTTCGAGGCGCTGGCGACCGCCAAAAATCCCGCGAATACTAGGGGTTAACCACAGCAAAGTCAAACCGATCTTGCGCTGCAACAGCATTTTTGCAACCGGTCGGAGCGCGGACTTATATAAGACACAGGATACGGCCGATTGACACGGCAAGCGGAGTGTCGCGAACATGGCTGCATGAGCCGACAGTTCGAACTGATCACGCAGCGACGCTTCCTGCCCTTCTTCCTGACGCAGTTCCTGGGCGCCTTCAACGACAACGTGTACAAGAATGCGCTTGTCGTACTGCTCACCTTCCAGTCGGTGCGCTACACCACGATGGCGCCGGGCGTCCTGGTCAACCTGTGCGCAGGGCTCTTCATCCTGCCTTTCTTCCTGTTTTCGGCCACCGCCGGACAGATCGCCGACAAGTACGAGAAGAGCCGCCTGATCCGCTTCACCAAGCTGCTCGAGATCGTCGTCATGCTGCTGGCGTGCGCCGCGTTCGCGCTCGACTCGCTGGGCCTGATGCTGGTGAGCCTGTTCCTGATGGGGGCACAGTCGACGCTGTTCGGCCCGGTGAAGTACGCCATCCTGCCGCAGCACCTGCGCGAGGACGAACTGGTGGGTGGCAATGCGCTGGTCGAGTCGGGCACGTTCATCGCCATCCTGATCGGCACGCTCGCGGGTGGCATCGTCATCGCCCTGCCGCAGGGCACGCTGTGGGCCTCGATCGCGGTGGTGGCACTGGCGGTGCTCGGTTACCTCACCAGCCGCGGCGTGCCGGTTGCACCAGCGGCGTCTCCCGATCTGCGCATCAACTGGAATCCGGTGACCGAGACCTGCCGCAACCTCGCGTTCACGCGCGGCAATCGCACCGTCTTCCTGTCCATCCTCGGCGTGTCGTGGTTCTGGTTCTATGGCGCGGTGTTCCTGTCGCAGTTTCCCGCCTATGCGAAGGACGTGCTGGGCGGCAATGAACATGCGGTGGTGATGCTGCTGGCGGTGTTTTCGGTGGGGATCGGCATCGGCTCCCTGCTGTGCGAACGGCTGTCGGGGGGTCATGTGGAACTGGGCCTGGTGCCGTTCGGCTCCATCGGCATGTCGCTGTTCGCGCTCGACCTGTGGTGGTCGAGCCCGGCCGCCGCGCTCGCCTCCGGCGGTGCATTGCCGCTGGCGACGGTGCTGGCGCAGCCGGGCGCGTGGCGCGCGCTGTTCGACCTCGTCGCGATCGGCATCTTCGGCGGCTTCTTCATCGTGCCGCTTTATGCGCTCATCCAGAGCCGCAGCGAGCCCGAGCACCGTTCTCGCATCATCGCCGGCAACAATATCCTCAACGCCCTGTTCATGGTCGTGGCCGCCGGCATGGGCGCAGGCCTGCTCGCGGCCGGCCTGTCAGTGCCGCAGCTCTTCCTCGTCACCGCGCTGCTGAATGCCGCGGTGGCGATCTACATCTACACTTTGGTGCCGGAGTTCCTGCTGCGCTTTGTCGTCTGGATGCTGGTGCACACCGTGTATCGGCTGCGCGTGCGCGGTATCGACCAGGTGCCGGAAAGCGGCCCCGCGGTGATCGTGTGCAACCATGTCAGCTTCGTGGATGCGCTGGTGATCATGGCGGCATGCCGGCGCCCGATCCGCTTCGTGATGGACCATCGCATCTTCCGCACGCCGATGCTGCGCTTCGTGTTCCGCGAAAGCCGTGCCATCCCGATCGCACCAGCGAAGGAAGACCTGCGCAAGATGGAGCGCGCCTTCGACCTCGTCGCCGAGGCGCTGCAAGCCGGGGAAGTGGTGGGCCTGTTTCCGGAAGGCCAGATCACTGGCGACGGTGAGCTCCAGCCCTTCCGCCCCGGCATTGCCCGCATCGTCGAGCGCACGCCGGCGCCGGTGGTGCCGATGGCGCTGCGCGGCCTGTGGGGCAGCTTCTTCTCGCGCAAGGATGGCCCGGCGATGACGCGGCCGCTGCGCCGTGGGCTGTTCAGCCGCATCGAACTTGTGGTGGGCGAAGCGCTGGCGCCCGAGGCCGCCACGCCGGCCGCGCTGCGGCAGCGGGTGGCGGCGCTGCGCGGCAACTGGCGCTGAACGGAAGGCGATGATGAAGACCTGGCTGTGGATCGTTGTGGGGGCGGCCCTGGGCCTGATGGGTGGAGCCGCCGGCGCCGTCGCGGGTGCCGTGCTTGGCGGCATGGTGGCGAGCCTGCTCGCCGAGCGGCGGGAGGCCGGCGCCCGGTTCGAGGCGCGCCTCACGGCGCTCGAGCGGGAGTTGGCGACACTGCGGCGCCGGTCATCCGCCACGGCGGGCTCCGCCCTTGCTGATGCGGCGACAACCGCCGATGGCGGCTCAGTCTCGGCAGCAAGCTCGGCTGCCGCCACGGTGACACAGCCCGCAGCCGATTCACCCGTCCTGGAGGCGCCCGGGCCGGGACCTCGTCCGGCTGCGCCGCTGCAAGCCGCCCCCAGCGCTGGCGGCAGCCCTTTGCCGGGCGGCACGGAGGGGGATGAAACATCTGCAGATGCCGCACCCGATGCACAGATCGACCTCGATGCGCTCTACATGCGCCTGCGCAACTGCCTGTTCGGCGGCAACACGCTGGTACGGGTAGGCATCCTGGTGCTGTTCTTCGGCCTCGCCTTCCTGGCGCGCTACGCGGTCGAAAACGCCCTGCTGCCGCCGGTGCTGCGCGTCGCTGGCTTTGCGCTCGCCGGTTGTGTCCTCGGCGCCCTGGGCTGGCGGCTGCGCGAGCGGCGTCGCGGCTACGCGCTGAGCCTGCAGGGCGGCGGCATCGCCGTGCTGTACCTGACCGCCTTTGCCGCCTTGCGCCTGTACGGGCTGCTCCCGGCCGACGCGACCTTCGCCATCCTGCTGGCCCTGGTCGGCCTCGCCGCCTGGCTCGCGGTGCGGCAGGATGCGCCGGTGCTGGCGATCATCGGCACGGCCGGCGGCTTCGCCGCGCCCATCCTCGCCTCCACCGGCGCCGGCGACCATGTGCAGTTGTTCGCCTACTACGCCATCCTCGATGCCGGCGTGCTGGTGCTGGCCTGGCGCAAGGCCTGGCGCGGCCTCAACCTGACCGGCTTCCTGTTCACCTTCCTGATCGGCCTCGCCTGGGGTGCGCAGTTCTACCACCCCTGGCACTACGCCAGCACCCAGCCTTTCCTGATCCTGTTCGCGTTGATGTACGTCGCCGCAGCCGTGGCCTACGCCTGGAAGCGCGAGCCCGCGTTGCGCGATCCGATCGACGGCACGCTGGTGTTCGGCGTGCCGGTGGTGGGCTTCGGCCTGCAGGCAGCGCTGGTGCAAGGCATGCCGGATGCGCTGGCATGGAGCGCCGCCGCGGCCGGCGTCTTCTACCTCGGCCTCGCCGCCCTGCTGCATCGCCTGCGCCAGACGCGGCTCGAGCTGCTGGTGACGAGCTTCACCGCGATCGGCATCGCCTTCCTCACGCTGGCGCTGCCACTCGCCTTCGACGGGCGCTGGAGCGCGGCGGCGTGGGCGCTGGAAGGCGCGGCGCTGTGGTGGGTGGCGATCCGCCAGCAGCGCCGGCTGGCAGGCGCTGCCGCGCTGCTGCTGCAGGCCGGCGCCGGCGTCCTGTTCGCGGCCGACCTCGCGCAGAACGATGTGCCGCGCACGCTGCCGCTGCTCAACAGCGCCTTCCTCGGCACCACCATGATCGCCGGCGCGGGCTTCGCCAGCGCCTGGTTCGCGGCGCGACCGGGCGCGGCGCCGGACGCCACGCCGAAGCGCAGCGGCAGCGCGCTGCTGGTATGGGGCTGGCTGTGGTGGCTGGGCGGCGCCTGGGACGAGATCGTCGCGCACCTCGCTACCGGCACCCAGCCGGCCGCCCTGCTGCTCGCCTTCGCCGTCAGCGGCGCGCTCGCCAGCGCGATCGCTGCCAGGCTGAGCTGGCCGGGGCTGATGCGCGGCGCGCTGCTGCCACTGGCAGGCATGGCGATCGCGCTGGCGCAGGTCTTCGGCTACGGCGTGCCGCCCCTCGCCAATGGCGGCTGGCTGGCCTGGCCGCTGGGCCTCGCCCTGCATCTGGCCAGCCTGCGCCTGGCCGATCGCAAGCCCGACGCGCCACACCGCTTCGCGTTCGGGCATGCGGCGGCGGTATGGGTGCTGGCGCTCGCACTGTCGCAGGAGCTGGGCCAGCGACTGGCGCCCCTGGCCCTGGGCGACGGCTGGAAGCTGGGCGCCTTCGCCCTGCCGCCGGCGCTGCTGCTGGCCGCGCTGGCATTGGCCGCGCGCAGCACCGCCTGGCCGCTCGAGCGCTGGCGCGCGAGCTACCTCGCCGGCGGTGCCGCACCAGTGGCCGCTGCGCTGGCGCTGTGGTCGGCGGCGATCCACCCCTTCGGCGCCGGCGCGCCTGATCCGCTGGGCTACCTCCCGCTGCTCAACCCGATGGACCTGACGCTGGCGCTGGCGCTGGGCGCCGTGGCGCTGTGGCTGCAGCGTGCCGGCGACCTCCTCGCCCGCTTAGCCGGTCCGCTGTCGCGGCTGCAGGCGATCCTCGCCGCAGTGGCCTTCATCGCCGCGAATGCCGCGCTGCTGCGCGCGGTGCATCGCTACACCGGCACGCGCTGGGAGATGGGCGCGCTGCTCGCGCTCGACACGACGCAGGCCGCGCTGTCGCTGTTCTGGGCGGTGCTCGGCCTGGGCCTGATGCTGCTCGCGAGCCGCCGCGTCAGCCGCGTCATGTGGCTCGCCGGCGCCGGCCTGATGGTGGCGGTGGTGGGAAAACTCTTCCTGGTGGACATGGCGGCCAGCGGCGCGCTGGCGCGCATCGTGTCCTTCATCGGCGCCGGGCTGCTGTTGCTGGTGGTGGGGTATTTCTCCCCGCTGCCGCCGAAACGGCAGGACGCCGCAGGCGTGCGCTGAGTCGGCCGCCGCCCCGCGCGCTCTGGCTCGCGGGCGCCGAGGCCGCGAGGCTCAGCGCAGGCGGCCGAGCAGGCCGTCGAGCTGGTCGAGGCTGCCGAAGCGGATGGTGACTTCGCCGGCGCCTTTCTTGTTGGCCTTGATCTTCACCGTGGCGCCGATGGCGTCGGCGATTTCCTCTTCCAGCCGCAGCAGGTCGCGGTCAGGTGCCGCCGCGGCCTTCTTCTGCCGCGGGTTGAGCACCTGCTGCACCAGGCGCTCGGTGTCGCGCACCGACAATTGCCGCGCGGCGACGAGGTTAGCGAGCTGGATCTGGTTGGCGCCGTCGAGCGGCAGCAGCGCGCGCGCATGGCCCATGTCGATGTCGCCAGCCATCAGCAGCTCCTGCACCGGCCGGGCGAGGTTGAGCAGGCGCAGCAGGTTGGAGGCCGCCGGGCGCGAGCGGCCAACCGCGTCGGCCGCCTGCTGGTGGGTCATGGCGAACTCGTCGATCAGGCGCTGGATGCCGCTGGCTTCCTCGAGCGGATTGAGGTCCTCGCGCTGGATGTTCTCGATCAGCGACATCGCCAGCGCGGCTTCGTCCGGAATCTCGCGCACCAGGCAGGGCACGTCGTCGAGGCCGGCGATCTGCGCCGCACGCCAGCGGCGCTCGCCGGCAATGATCTCGTAGCGATCGTCGTCGATCGGCCGCACCAGGATGGGCTGCATGACGCCCTGTGCCTTGATCGAGGCCGCCAGCTCCTCGAGCGAGCCCGGATCCATGCGCGTGCGCGGCTGGTACTTGCCGGGCTGCAGTGCCGCGGTAGCCAGCGTCTGCAGCGCGCTCTTCTCGGCTTCGTCGTCGTGGTTGGCCGCCAGCAGCGCATCCAGGCCGCGGCCGAGGCCCTTGAGTTTGGGTTTGTTCATGTCCTGGCCCGCATTCAGAGCGTCTTGACGCGCTCGATCATTTCGTTGGCGAATGCCATGTAGGCCTGCGCGCCCTTGGCGCCGCGATCGAACACGACACCGGGCAGCCCGTGGCTGGGCGCTTCGGCCAGGCGCACGTTGCGCGGCACGATGGCGCGGAAGACCTTGTCGCCGAAGTGCGATTCGAGCTGGGCCGAGACCTGCTGCTGCAGCGTCATGCGCGGATCGAACATGACGCGCAGCAGGCCGATGATCTTGAGCTCGCGGTTGAGGTTGGCGTGGACCTTCTTGATCGTGTTGACGAGGTCGGACAGGCCTTCCAGCGCGTAGTACTCGCACTGCATCGGGATGATGACGCCATGGGCGCCACACAGGCCGTTGAGCGTGAGCATGGAGAGCGAGGGCGGGCAGTCGATGAGCACGAAGTCGTAGTCGGCATCGAAGGCACGCAGGGCATCGCGCAGGCGCTTTTCGCGGTTGTCGAGGTTGACGAGCTCGACTTCGGCGCCGGCGAGGTCGCGGTTGGCGGGCAGGACGTCGTAGCCGCCGGATTCGGACTTGACCCGGACTTCGTCGAGGGAGGCGAGGCCGACGAGCAGGTGGTAGACGGACTTTTCGAGCGCGCGCTTGTCGACGCCGCTTCCCATGGTGGCGTTGCCCTGCGGGTCGAGGTCGACGAGCAGGGTGCGCTGTCCGGCCAGCTGCAGCGCGGCGGCGAGGTTGACGCAGGTGGTGGTCTTGCCCACCCCGCCTTTCTGGTTGGCGACGCAGAAGATTCGGGCCATGTGGCTTCAGCTTGTTCCAGTTGCAGAGGGATCGCGCTCGGCGCGGAACCCGGAGTTTACTTCAATGCGGCGGCGCAACATGCCGACGATGTTCGCAATGGATCGCCCCGGCGCGCTCCGAATCCGGTCTGGCAACGGGGGATGCGCTCCGTCAGGCTGCGGAACTCGCCCTCGCTGCGCTCGGTGCTCGGACAGTCCTCGCCTGCTCCGCGCATCCCCCGCCGCCAGACCTGCCGCGTCACGATTTCCGACGCCGCGCTGTTTCACTCGAGGGAATTTCATGCCCGCTCGATGACGAGCAGATGGCGCTCGGCATCCAGTCCCGGCACCTGCAACGTGTGGGTCGCCGTCACCGCCCAGCCAGCCGGCAGCGCGTCGATCTCATCGGCCGGATGCACGCCCTTCATCGCGTACAGCGCGCCACCGTCAGCGACGAGATGGCCGGACAGGTTCACGAAGTCCGCCAGGCTGGAGAAGGCGCGCGAGATCACGCCGTCGGCCGCGCCGCCGGGCAGGCGGTCGGGTGTCACTTTTTCCACCCGCTCGTTGATGACGCTGAAGTTGCCCAGTTGCAGTTCGATCCTCGCCTGTTGCTGGAAGCTGGCCTTCTTATTCACCGTCTCGATCGAATTGACGATCAGGCCGCTGTGCACGATGGCCAGCGGGATGCCGGGCAGGCCGCCGCCGGAGCCGATGTCGGCGAGGCGCTCGACACGCGTCAGGTGCGGCAGCACCGCGAGCGAATCGAGCAGGTGGTGGGTGATGACTTCGCGCGGGTCGCGGATGGCGGTGAGGTTGTAGACCTTGTTCCACTTCAGCAGCAGTTCGCCGAAGGCGAGCAGGCGGTCGACCGTTTCCTGCGGCAGCACCAGGCCCAGCGCAGCGATGCCGTCGACCAACTGGCGCGCGTGGGCGGCGAGCGCGCCGCTCATGCCGAGCGCCTCTGCTCGGCCGCCTCGGCCGAACCCGCTTCTTCACGCGTGCCGGCGCGCGCCGCCAGGTCGCGGCGCTTGAGCCAGACCAGCAGCAGCGAGATCGCTGCCGGGGTCACGCCCTGGATGCGGCCGGCCTGGCCGATGGTCTCGGGCTTGTGCAGGTTGAGCTTCTGCTGCACCTCGCGCGACAGGCCGCGCACTTCGGCGTAGTCGAGGCCTTCGGGCAGGCGGGTGGCTTCGGCCTGGGCCTGCCGGGCGACTTCTTCCTGCTGGCGGTCGATGTAGCCCTGGTACTTGGCGGCGATCTCGAGCTGTTCGACGACCTGCGGATCGGTTTCGGGGTTTTCCGGCGCACCGGGCAGGCTCATCAGCGCGGCGTAGGTGGTCTCCGGCCGGCGCAGCAGGTCGAAGTAGCGGTACTCGCGCTCCAGCGCCTTGCCGACGACGCGCTCGGCATCCTCGGCGGGGATGCGGTCGGGCAGTGCCCAGGTCGCTTTCAGCCGCGCCGTCTCGCGCTCGATCGCTTCGCGCTTGGCGCAGAACGCCGCCCAGCGGACGTCGTCGACGAGGCCGAGTTCGCGGCCCTTTTCGGTCAGGCGCAGGTCGGCGTTGTCCTCGCGCAGGGAGAGGCGGTATTCGGCGCGCGAGGTGAACATGCGGTAGGGGTCGGACACGCCGCGGGTGATCAGGTCATCGACCAGCACGCCGAGGTAGGCCTCGTCACGGCGCGGGCACCAGGGCTCGCGGCCCTGCACCTGCAGCGCGGCGTTGGCGCCGGCGAGCAGGCCCTGCGCGGCGGCTTCCTCGTAGCCGGTGGTGCCGTTGATCTGGCCGGCGAAGAACAGGCCGGCGATGGATTTCGTTTCCAGGCTGGACTTGAGATTGCGCGGGTCGAAGAAGTCGTACTCGATGGCGTAGCCGGGGCGCAGGATGTGGGCGTTCTCGAGCCCGCGGATGCTGCGCACCACCAGCAACTGCACGTCGAAGGGCAGCGAGGTGGAGATGCCGTTGGGGTAGATCTCGTGCGTCGCCAGGCCTTCGGGTTCGAGAAAGACGTTGTGGCTGTCCTTGTCGGCGAAGCGGTGGATCTTGTCCTCGATCGACGGGCAGTAGCGCGGCCCCACGCCTTCGATCACGCCGGAATACATCGGCGAGCGGTCGAGGTTGGCGCGGATGATGTCGTGCGTGGCGGCGTTGGTGTTGGTGATCCAGCACGGCAACTGGCGCGGATGCTGCGCCGCCGAGCCGAGGAAGCTGAACACCGGCACCGGATCATCGCCCGGCTGCTCCTGCATCACCGAGAAGTCGATGCTGCGCGCGTCCAGCCGCGGCGGCGTGCCGGTCTTGAGCCGGCCTTGCGGCAGCTTGAGCTCCTTCAGGCGCTGGCCGAGCGAAATGGCCGGCGGGTCGCCGGCGCGGCCGGCCGAGTAATGCTGCAGGCCGACGTGCACCAGGCCATTCAGGAAGGTGCCCGCGGTCAGCACCACCGCCGGCGCCTCGAAGCGCAGGCCGATCTGGGTGACGACGCCGGTGACGCGGTCGCCGCTTACGGTGAGGTCATCCACCGCCTGCTGGAACAGCCACAAGTTGGGCTGGTTCTCCAGCCGGCGGCGGATCGCCGCCTTGTACAGCACGCGGTCGGCCTGGGCACGGGTGGCGCGCACCGCCGGTCCCTTGGAGGCGTTGAGGATGCGGAACTGGATGCCGCCCTCGTCGGTGGCCGCCGCCATCGCCCCGCCCAGCGCATCGACCTCCTTCACCAGGTGGCCCTTGCCGATGCCGCCGATCGACGGATTGCAGCTCATCGCCCCGAGCGTCTCGATGTTGTGGGTGAGCAGCAGCGTGGCCGCGCCCATGCGCGCCGCGGCGAGCGCGGCCTCGGTCCCGGCGTGACCGCCGCCGACCACGATGACATCGAAACGGGTGGGGAAAAGCATGGACTGCGAAGTTTGATGCGGCATGATGCGGTGCACGAAACCTGATCGGGGCAGGCTCCGGATTGTACGCGCAGATGCCCCTCCGGCCTAGTGTTCCGCACTCATGTTCCACGATTTTTCACATGTTAAACATGAGCTTATTTCCCTCTTCCGGCCGGTTTCGCAGACGCCTCGCATCACCTGCCAGGCCGGCCCGTCGCGCCGTCGACAGCGTGGCGTGCCGGCCTGGCAGGCGCGGATCCTAGCCGCCGCCGCGCAGCCCGCCTTCGGCCTCGTCGGCCCGCTCGTAGATACGCGGCGCAATCGCGTGCTTCTCCAGCGCCTCGCCGAGCTTCATGCGCAGGAAGGTGCTCGCCGTGTAGCGGGTGACGGCGTTGTAGTGACGGTCCATCAGGCCCTTGACCATGCCGATGTAGTCGTCCACCAGCTCCGGCGTGATGGAGAAGCGGTCGTAATTGACGATGGCGTCCACCTTGTGGCCGACCGGCGCGAGCGCGGTATCGACGGCGCGCATGATGCGCAGGATGTCGCCTTCGCTGCGCACCGAGAGACCCTCGAAGTTGACGAAGAAGAGGTTCTGCTGCGGGTCGTAGGACAGCCGGCGCTCGAGCGGGATGTCCAGCATGTCGCGGCGCAGGCCCATCGGTTCGTCGCGGAAGATGCGCGGGTCCATCAGCAGCGGCGGCCGCTTCATGACCGGCACGAATTCCATGTGGTCGAGGATGTCCTTCTGCAGGTCCACGCCGGGCGCGATCTCGATGAGTTCCAGCCCCTCGTCGCACAACTGGAACACGCAGCGCTCGGTGACGTAGAGCACCTTCTTGCCCCATTTCGCCGCCTGGGCACCGCTGAAGGTGCGGTGCTCGACCTGTTCGACGAACTTCGTCGCCTTGCCGTCCTCGAGGATGGCCAGTTCGCCGTCGCGGAGCGCGATCTGCAGCTTGCCGGCGGTGAAGGTGCCGACGAAAACGACCTTCTTGGCGTTCTGCGAGATGTTGATGAAGCCGCCGGCCCCCGCCAGGCGCGGCCCGAACTTGGACACGTTGAGGTTGCCTTCGCGGTCGGCCTGCGCCAGCCCGAGGAAGGCGATGTCCAGCCCGCCGCCGTCGTAGAAGTCGAACTGGCTGGGCTGGTCGATGATGGCCTGGGCGTTGGTGGCGGCGCCGAAACTGAGGCCACCGGCCGGCACCCCGCCGATGACACCGGGTTCGGCGGTGAGCGTCATCAGGTCGATGACCTGTTCTTCGGTCGCGACGCTGGCCAGCCCTTCCGGCATGCCGATGCCGAGGTTCACCACCGCGTTGGCCTTCAGCTCCAGCGCGGCGCGGCGGGCGATGATCTTGCGCTCGCTCATCGGCATCGCGGCGAGCGCCGACATCGGGACCCGGATTTCGCCGGAGAACGCCGCGCTGTAAGGCTCGACGAAGGTCTGCATGTGGTATTCGGGCTTCTCCGCCACCACCACGCAATCGACCAGCACACCGGGGATCTTCACCTGGCGCGGGTTGAGCGTGCCGCGCTCGGCGATGCGCTCGACCTGCACGATGACGATGCCGCCCGAGTTGCGCGCCGCCATGGCGATGGCCTGCGCCTCCAGCGTCAGCGCCTCCTTCTCCATGGTGACGTTGCCGTCCGGGTCGGCAGTGGTGCCACGGATGATGCCGACGTTGATCGGGAAGGCCTTGTAGAACAGGTACTCCTCGCCGTCGATCTCCATCACGCGGACGAGGTCGCGGGTGGTCATGTCATTGAGCTTGCCGCCGCCGAAGCGCGGATCGACGTAGGTGCCGAGGCCGACGCGGGTGAGCGTGCCGGGCTTGCCGGCGGCGATGTCGCGGAACAGGTGGCTGATGACGCCCTGCGGCAGGTTGTAGGCCTCGATGCGGTTCGACACCGCCAGTTGCTGCAGCTTGGGCACCAGGCCCCAGTGGCCGCCGATCACCCGGCCGACGAGGCCGTCGTGGCCGAGGTGGTTGAGGCCGCGCTCCTTGCCGTCGCCCTGCCCGGCGGCATAGACGAGGGTCAGGTTGCGCGGGCTGCCCAGGCCCTGCAGGTCGGTGGCCTCGCCTTCGAGGAAGCGCTCCTCGAGGGCGACGGCGATGTTCTCGGGAAAGCCGATGCCGACGAAGCCGCCGGTGGCGACCGTGTCGCCGTCCTTGATGAGGCGCACGGCATCGCGGGCGGAAACGATCTTGCCGGTGTCGGACGCGCGCAGCGTCTCAGCGATCGGATGGTGAGCGAGCGACATGACGGGTCTCCTCCTCGTTGCTCAGACCAGGCCGGTGGCGTAATAGACCCCGATCACCACGAACACCGCCAGCGTCTTGATGCAGGTGACGGCGAAGATGTCCTTGTACGACTGACGATGAGTCAGGCCGGTGACGGCGAGCAGCGTGATCACCGCGCCGTTGTGCGGCAGGGTGTCCATGCCGCCGGAGGCCATCGACGCCACGCGGTGGAACACCTCGAGCGGAATGCCGGCAGCCTGCGCATTGGCGATGAAGGTGTCGGCCATGGCCGCCAGCGCGATGCCCATGCCACCCGAGGCCGAGCCGGTGATGCCCGCCAGCGCGGTCACCGTGATCGCCTCGTTGATCAGCGGATTGGGGATGGCGCCGAGCGCGTTGGCGACGACGAGGAAGCCCGGCAGCGCGGCGATCACCGCGCCGAAGCCGTATTCCGATGCGGTATTCATGGTGGCCAGCAGCGCGCCGGCGATGGCGCCCTTGCTGCCTTCGGCGAACTTGGCGATCACCGTGCGGCCGGCGAACACGAACACCGTGGCGATGCCCAGCAGCAGCGCCCCTTCGACTGCCCAGATGGCCGCGACCGCCTTGGTCTGCTGCACCACCGGCGCCGCCTTGCCGATGACCGCCGGCACGAAGGACACCTGTTCACCGTACAGCAGCGGAATGGCGCTGGTGAAGACCTTGTTCATCACGCCGACCATCACCAGCGGCAGGATGGCGATCAGCGGATGCGCCAGATTCTGATGCTCGAAAGGCTCGGGCTCGTTGGCATGGCCCGTGCCGTAGCCCTCGCCGGCCGCGGCGGCGCGGCGGCGGGCCGTCTCCAGGTACAGCATGCCGAGCGCGAAGATGAACAGCGCGCCGATGATGCCGAGCCAGGGCGCGGCGTAGATGTCGGTCTTGAAGAAGGTGGTGGGGATGATGTTCTGGATCTGCGGCGTTCCGGGCAGCGAATCCATGGTGAAGGTGAAGGCACCGAGCGCGATGGTGCCCGGGATCAGGCGCTTGGGAATGCCGCCCTGGCGGAACATCTCGGCGGCGAACGGATACACCGCGAACACCACCACGAACAGCGACACGCCGCCGTAGGTGAGCAGCGCGCAGACGATGACGATGGACAGCATCGCGCGCTCGCGGCCGATCAGCTTGATCACCGAGGCGACGATCGCCTTGGAGAAGCCCGACAGTTCGATCACCTTGCCGAACACCGCGCCGAGCAGGAAGACCGGGAAGAAGTTCTTCACGAAGCCGACCATCTTGTCCATGAACAGGCCGGTGAACATCGGCGCCACCAGGTTCGGATCGACGAACAGCACGGCGCCGAGCGCGGCGACCGGAGCGAAGAGGATGACGCTGTAGCCCCGGTAGGCGACGAACATCAGGAATGCGAGTGAAGCCAGTACGACAAGGAAGTCCACTTTGTTGTCTCCTCGAGCGGTTATGAACTGCAGCGTCTTTCTTCAGCACGTGCCGTGCCAGGAAGATCAAGTCATTGAAAAATCTGTAACTTCAAGGATTCTGTCGACGCCTGACCGCATCGGGCTGTCCGCCACGCCGGACAAGGTGTCCGCGTCGGCGGACAGCACCGTCCTCCGCCGGCTAGAGCACCGTCCTCCGCCGGCTAGAGCCCCAGCGCAGCGATCTTCTCGTACAGCGCGGCGCGCGAAATGCCCAGCAGGCGGGCGGCCTGGGCCTTGTTGCCGTGACAACGATCGATCGCGGCGACGATCGCATTGCGCTCGGCGTGCGCCACCGCTTCGGCCAGGCCGACGGCGTCCGCGCCAGCGCGCCCGGTGGCAGGCGCCGGCACGGTGGGAGGCGGCATCACCCGCTCCAGGTCCGCCGCTTCCAGCACATCGCCGTCGCTCATCAGCAGCGCCCGTTCGAGCACGTTGGACAGCTCGCGCACATTGCCCGGCCAGGCGTGGCGGCGCAGCCGTTCGATGGCGTCGGCGCTAATGCCGCGCACCGGAATGCCCTGGCGACGGCAGATCTGCTCCACCAGGTATTCGGCCAGCAGCGGCATGTCTTCGGTGCGCGCGCGCAGCGGCGGCGTCTCGAGCCGGATGACGTTGAGGCGGTAGTACAGATCGGCGCGGAAGCTGCCTTCCGCCACCATCTTCTCGAGGTCGCGGCTGGTGGCGGCGATGACCCGCACATCGGCCGTCTGCAGCCGGTTCGAGCCGACGGGCTCGAACTCCCGTTCCTGCAGGGTGCGCAGCAGCTTCGCCTGCAGCGTGAGCGACATGTCGCCGATCTCGTCGAGGAACAGGGTGCCGCCGTCGGCCAGCTTGAACTTGCCCTCGCGCCCGCGGCGATCCGCGCCGGTGTAGGCGCCCGGCGCCACGCCGAAGAATTCGGCCTCGAGCAGGGTCTCGGGAACGGCCGCGATATTGACCGCGACGAAAGGGCCTGCCGCACGCGGACTGGCGGCGTGGATGGCCTGCGCCAGCAGTTCCTTGCCGGTGCCGGTCTCGCCCACGATGAGCACCGACGCTGCGGTGCGCGCCGCCCGCCGCGCCGCGCCCTTCAGTTCGGCGCAGGCCGGCCCGACGCCGACGAAGCTGGCGAAGGAATAGCGCGTGCGCCGCTCGGCGACGAGCTTGCGCTCGGCCTCGGCGAGGTCGGCGCGCAGTCGCTGGATGCGCGCCACCACCGGCGTCAGATGGCGCGGATCGTCGTACAGCATGAAGCCGACCGCGCCCACAACGTTGCCGCTGGCGTCGCGCAGCGGCAGGCGGGTGACGACGAAGGCCTCGTCGCCGAAATCCATGATGTCCACCATGATGGGACGTCCGGACTCGACCACCTGCCGCATCTGGCTGTTGGGAATCACTTCCTCGATCGGCCGGCCGATCGCCGCAACCGGGTCGTCCAGGCCGAGCCGGCCCGGGTAGCGATCGCTCATCCACACCACCCTGGCATCGGCATCGACGATCACCGCCCCCTCGCACAAGTCGGCGAAATGCGACAGAAGCGATTGCGACGCCAGCTCACGCAAAGTCTCGCCGCGGCTCGTCATCGGTTGTCTCCCCCATCGTTTCTCGTTGTGTGCAAGAGGATAGCCCCCGCGCTGACGGAACGCAGCACGCGTGCGGCCAGGTCCTCATCCCGCGCCCAGCGGCAACGCCGTCTTCGCGATCACCCGTCGCAGCACGAAGCTCGAATGTACGCCGGTGACGCCGGAAATGCGGGTGATGCGGTTGAGCAGCAGCTCCTGGTAGGCGTCCATGTCGGCGACCACCACCTTCAGCTGGTAGTCGGCCGCCTGGCCGGTGATCAGCAGGCATTCGAGCACTTCCGGTATGGCGGCGATTTCCGCCTCGAAATGCGTGAAGCGCTCCGGGGTGTGGGCATCCATCGAGATGTGGATTAGCGCCATCAGCGACAGGCCCAGCTTCTTGGCGTCGAGCAGCGCACGGTAGCCGGTGATGAGGCCGGACTCTTCCAGCGAGCGCAGCCGGCGCAGGCAGGACGAGGGCGACAGCGCGATGCGGTCGGCAAGGTCCTGGTTGCTGATGCGGCCATCGTTCTGCAGCACGTCGAGGATCTGGCGGTCGTAGCGGTCGAGTTGCATGGCGGATGCTCCCGTGATGATCTGCGGTCGCCCTGTAGGAGCGGGCTTGACCGCGACGGATGGCCGCCGGTCGCGGTCAAGCCCGCTCCTACAGGGCATGGCACAACAAAAATGCACTGTTTATTTCTTAATTGCAATTTCCTTGCACAGATAAAGCCAAACACCCCTCAATTCGCAATCGCCTGCGCCATCGTCCCGCGTAAGATTTGGTCCATCGAATCACGCCATGCCCACGAGGACCGCGCCATGATGTTGCCCAACCCCGCCGCCAAGTACCGCCCCTTCGCTCCGATCGCGCTCGCCGACCGCCAGTGGCCGAACAAGGTCATCGACCGCGCCCCGATCTGGATGAGCACCGACCTGCGCGACGGCAACCAGGCGCTGTTCGAGCCGATGAACGTCGAGCGCAAGATGCGCATGTTCCGCACGGTGTGCGACATCGGCTTCAAGGAAATCGAAGTCGGCTTCCCCTCCGCGTCGCAGACCGACTTCGACTTCGTGCGCCAGCTCATCGAGGGCGGCCACATTCCGGCCGACGTCACCATCCAGGTGCTCACCCAGGCGCGCGAGGATCTCATCCGCCGCACGATGGAGTCGGTGCGCGGAGCGCCGCGGGCGATCATCCATGTGTACAACGCCACCTCACCGACTTTCCGCGAAGTGGTATTCGGCATGGAGAAGCCACAGGTGGTGGCGCTTGCGGTGTCGGCGGTGCGTCTGATCAAGGAGATCGCCGCCGAGATGAAGGCCGGGGGTGGCAAGAACGGCGGCACCGAGATCCGTCTCGAATACAGCCCGGAGACCTTCTCCGCCACCGAGCTCGATTTCGCCAAGGAAGTCTGCGACGCCGTCACCGCCGAGTGGGGCGCGACGCCCGACAACAAGGTCATCATCAACCTCCCCGCCACGGTCGAGGTATCGACGCCCAACGTGTATGCCGACCAGGTCGAGTGGATGCACCGCAACCTCGCCCGCCGCGACAGCGTGGTGCTTTCGCTCCATCCGCACAACGACCGCGGCAGCGGCATCGCCGCCGCCGAGCTCGGCATGATGGCCGGCGCCGATCGCGTCGAAGGCTGCTTGTTCGGCAACGGCGAGCGCACCGGCAACGTCGACATCGTCACCCTCGCGCTCAACATGTACACCCAGGGCGTGTCGCCCGGGCTCGACTTCTCCGACATCAACGCCGTCGCGCGCACCGTCGAGTACTGCAACCAGTTGCCGATCCACCCACGCCACCCCTATGTGGGAGACCTCGTGTTCACCGCCTTCTCCGGCTCCCACCAGGACGCCATCAAGAAGGGATTCGCCGCCCAAAAGGCGCGCGAGGGTGAAACGGTTCAGTGGAACGTGCCCTATCTGCCGATCGACCCCGCCGACGTCGGCCGCAGCTACGACTCGGTGATCCGGGTGAACAGCCAGTCGGGCAAGGGCGGCATCGCCTACCTGCTCGAGACGGAATACGGCATCGTGATGCCGCGCCGCCTGCAGGTGGAGTTCTCGCGCGAGGTGCAACAGGTGACCGACGCCACCGGCGGCGAGATGAGCGCGACCGACATCTGGGCGCTGTTCAGCCGCACCTATCTCGACTCGGCCGTGCCGGTGCGCTACGTCGAGCACCATTTGTTCGAGCACGATCAGTCCCAGGGCGTGCGCCTCGTGGTGGAGATCGGCGGCATGCGCCACCTGCTCGTCGGCGAGGGCAACGGCCCGATCGACGCCACCGTGCATGCCTTGCGCAGCGCCGGCATCCATGTGCAGGTGCGCAGCTACGAGGAGCGCTCGATCACGCCGAGCGAGGACGGCGGCAACGCCAAGGCCTGCGCCTTCGTCGAGCTCACGCCGGAGAGCGGCAGCCGCGGCGACGGCTACGGCGTGGGCATCGACGGCAACATCATCACCGCATCGATCCGCGCCATCGTCAGCGGGGTGAACCGCCTCGAAGCAGGCAGCAGCGAGGCACCGCAGACGCTCGCAGCCTGAGCGTGCGCTGCGGCCGCCGTCGCCGGGGCAGGCGCTTCTGCGCCCCCGGCGACGTGCTACGCTGAACATGGCACGTCATCGATGGCAGGAGGCAGCGCGATGGACAAGACCTGGATTCCTGCAACCTATGGACTCAAGGAACAGCCCGGCATCTACGACACCGGCACCGGCGCCATCCAGATCATCGAGGCCAACCCGGGCTTTCCCGGCATCCAGCGCGTAACCATCCACAGCTACTGCGGCAGGAGCGGGGACGACCGTCGTTTCTACCGCCTCACCAGCGACCCGCAGCGCATCTTCGCCACGCTGGAAGAAGCCGTCGCGGCGCGCCCGGTGCGGCTGACCTGAGCGCGCAGGCAGGGCACCCGGCGCCGTCGGGCGGGTTCTCGCCGTGCTCGCCTGTGTCGCGAGATGCATTAGAATACGCTTATGTTTAGGGCGCAACGCCTCAGCCGCTCACGCCTCAGCCGCCCACTTTTCCGCCGGAGAAATCGATGTTCAAGCCTGCTCACGAACTGGTCCTGGAAGCGAAGAAATCCGTCCGCGAATGCAGCCCGGACCAGCTCCACGCGCTGCTCACCGTGCCCGACACCCTGCTCATCGACGTGCGCGAAGCGGATGAATATCGCCAGGGCCACATCGCCGGCGCGGTGAACATTCCGCGCGGCGTGCTCGAATTCCGCCTTTCCAGCGAACCCACGCTGCAGGACGTGGCCCGCCCGATCATCGTGTACTGCAAGACCAGCGGCCGTGCGGCACTCTCGGTGGCCGCCATGCACAGCATGGGGTTCAGCAACGTGACTTCCGTCGCCGGCGGCTTCGACGCCTGGGTGGCGGCCAATCACCCGGTGGCGAAGCCACGCGACATCGCCTTCGAGTAAACGAACGCGGCCGGGGCCTGTGGCCCGATAATGGCGCATGACCGCCACCACACTGCCACTTTCCCCGCCCGACGCGCAGCTCAATTCCGCTGACGCGCGCCCCTTCGACGACCTGCCGCTGACCGCCGCGATGCTGGCGGCGGTGAAGCAGCTCGGCTACCTGACGATGACGCCGATCCAGGCCGCGAGCCTGCCGTTGCCCCTGGCCGGGCGCGACCTGATCGCGCGCGCGAAGACCGGCAGCGGCAAGACGGTGGCGTTCGCGCTGCCGCTGCTGGCGCGGCTGGATACGCGCAACTTCGCGGTGCAGGCCATGGTGCTGTGCCCGACGCGCGAGCTGGCCGACCAGGTGACGCAGGAGATCCGCCGCCTGGCGCGCTTCGCCGACAACATCAAGGTGCTGTCGCTGTGCGGCGGCACGCCGATCCGCCCGCAGGTGGCGAGCCTGGAGCATGGCGCGCATGTCGTCGTCGGCACGCCGGGGCGCATCATGGACCACCTGCAGCGCCGCAGCCTGACGCTGGCGGCGCTGTCCACGCTGGTGCTGGACGAAGCCGACCGCATGCTCGACATGGGCTTTCACGACGACATCGTGTTCGTCGCCGAGCACTGCCCGGCGCAGCGTCAGACGCTGCTGTTCTCCGCCACCTATCCGGAGGGCATCGCCGAACTGGCGCAGCGCTTCCAGCGCGACCCCGAAGAGGTGACGCTCGCCGAGCAGCACGCCGACAGCAAGATCCGCCAGCGCTTCTACGAGATCGAGCACGCGCAACGGCTGCAGGCGGTGGCCGCGCTGCTGCGGCACTACCGGCCGGAGCGCACGCTGGCGTTCTGCAACACCCGGCAGCAGTGCCGCGACCTCGTCGAGCTGCTGCGCGCGCAGGGCATCCACGCGCTGACGCTGCACGGCGACATGGAACAGCGCGAGCGCGACCAGGTGCTGATCCGCTTCGCCAACCGCAGTTGCTCGGTGCTGGTCGCGACCGACGTCGCCGCGCGCGGCCTGGACATCGCCCAGCTCGAGGCGGTGATCAACGTCGACATGACCCCCGACCCGGAAGTGCACATCCACCGCATCGGCCGCACCGGTCGCGCCGACGAGGCGGGCTGGGCGCTGTCGCTATGCAGCACCGTCGACCGCCGCCGCGTGGCCGCGATCGCGCAGCAGAGCGGCATCGAGCCGGAGTGGCACGATCTCGCCGAACTGCCGGCCGGCGACGACGCGCCGCTGGTGCCGCCGATGGTGACGCTGCAGATCCTCGGCGGACGCAAGGACAAGATCCGCCCCGGCGACGTGATGGGCGCCCTGGGCGGCGAGGCCGGACTCACCCGCGAGCAGGTCGGCAAGATCAGCGTGACCGACCAGTCCACCTACGTCGCAGTGGCACGCGACGTCGCCCCCCGGGCGGTGCGCCGGCTGGCCGCCGGCAAGCTGAAGGGGCGCGCGGTGAAGGTGCGGGTGCTGGACGACGCGGACTGAGGCCTGCGCCGGCGCGCCCGCTACAGATCGAGCTGCAGCGCCGCCAGCCGCGCGTACAGGCCACCCTGGCGGCGCAGGTCGGCGGGCGTGCCGGTTTCGACGATGCGCCCGCCATCGAGTACGACGATGCGATCCACCCGCTGCACGGTGGCCAGGCGGTGGGCGATCACGATCGTGGTGCGGCCCTGCATCGCGGCATCGAGGCCCTGCTGCACCAGGATCTCCGATTCGGCGTCGAGCGCGCTGGTGGCTTCGTCGAGCAGCATCAGCCGCGCATCCTTCAGGATCGCGCGCGCGATCGCGATGCGCTGGCGCTGGCCGCCCGACAGCCGCGTGCCGCGCTCGCCGAGGAAGGTGTCGTATCCCTCCGGCAGGCGCGCGATGAATTCGTCCGCCGCCGCCGCGCGCGCCGCCTGGCGCACCTGGTCGTCGCTGGCGTCGCTGCGGCCGTAGCGGATGTTCTCCAGCGCGCTGGCGGAGAAGATCACCGGCTCCTGCGGCACGATGGCGATGTCGCGGCGCAGGTCGTGCAGCGACCGCTCGCGGATGTCCTGGCCGTCGATGCGGATGGCGCCGGCCGACACCTCGTAGTAGCGCAGCAGCAACTGGAACAGGCTGGTCTTGCCCGCGCCCGACGGTCCCACCAGCGCCACGCGTTCGCCTGGCGCGATGTCGAGGCAGATGTCGTCCAGCGCAAGCACCGTTGGCCGCGCCGGGTAGCAGAAGCCGACATGATCGAAGCGGATCGACAGCTTTTCCGCCCGCGGCGGGGTCTTCGGCATGGCTGGCTCGCGGATCGCCGATTCGGCGTGCAGCAGCTCCAGCAGCCGCTCGGTGGCGCCGCTGGCGCGCATCACGTCGCCCCACACCTCGGCCAGCGTGCCCACGCCGCCCGCCACCAGCGCCGCATACAGCACGAAGGCGCCGAGCTCGCCGACGCTCAACGCCCCCGCCTGAACCTGCCGCGCGCCGATCCACAGCACGAAGACAATCGTGCCCATCACCGCCGAGATGACCAGCGCCGTCATCGCCGCGCGCACCCGGGTGCGGCGCACCGCGGTGACGAAGCTCGTCTCGCTGCGGTCGGCGAAGCGCCTTGCCTCGCTCGCCTCCTGGGTGTACGCCTGCACGGTGGGCATGGCGTTGAGAATCTCGCCCGCCAGCGCCGACGCGTCGGCGATGCGATCCTGCGATTCGCGCGACAGCGCGCGCACGCGGCGGCCGATGAGCGCGATCGGCACCGTCAGCAGTGCCATCAGGCCGAGGATCAGGGTGAACAGATGCAGGCTGGTCACCGCCAGCATCGCCATGCCGCCGCCGAACTGGAACAGGCTGCGCAGCCCCATCGACACCGAACTGCCCACCACCGTCTGGATCAGCGTGGTGTCGCCGGTCAGGCGCGACAGCACTTCGCCCGTCTGCAGCGTCTCGAAGAACTGCGGCGACTGCCCCAGCACGCGCGCATACACCGCGCTGCGCAGGTCCGCCGTCACCCGCTCGCCCACCCACGACACCGTGTAATAGCGCGCCGCCACCGCCGCCGCCCAGAACACCGCGAGGCCGGACAGCGCGAGAAAATGCCCGTCCAGCGTGGTCGTGCCCAACAGCCCGCCGCCGGGCGCCACGCCCTTGCCGAAGCCGGAATCGATCAGATCGCGAAACGCCAGCGGCACCAGCAGGATGGTGGCCGAACCCAGGCACAGCAGCACGAAGGCCAGCGCGATGCGGCCGCGGTAGGGCCGCAGGAAGGGCGCCAGGCCGCGCAGCGCGGACAGGCGTCGGGGGTTCGCGGAGAGGCTTTCGCGGGGCATGAGGCATTATGGCGGCCATCGGGCCCGCGCGAGACGGCGCGACGGCTCAATCCGAGGTCAGCAGGATGCCGTGGCCGTCGATCGCCCAGCCGCGCACGATCTCCGAGTTGTTCGATGACAGCCGACCGGTGCCCTTCACCTTTTCGCTGCCGTTCGGACCATCCACCCTCACAAGCCGAAGGCCTCGAAGCGGTCGCGCAAGCACCAGGCAGTCGTGCCGGCTCAGGTCCGCAGGAGCGGCCGGAACGCCACGGCGCGCGCGATAGGCCGGCGCCGCGCACAGGATGCGGCTGCTTTCGGCGATGCGATGGGCGGCCAGATGCGGTTCCTCGACGGGGAAAGCCGTCCACCACCGGCGCGGCCAGATGGGTGGCTACGTCGGCATCGAACCCGAGGCGGAAGTACGCTTGTCGCGCGCACCACCGCAGCTTCGGCCGCAAAGCGGGCGGTTCGAACCTTTACTGACCCGCATCCTTGAATCCACACTGGCCGAACGGAAAGCCGTCCTTCGGAAAGCACCTGATGTCAGGGTGATGAACGCAATCATCATCCTTGCGGCACATGCTTCCCCCGAATGGGCTGCAGGTAGCATGGACGCGTCGAATCTCCCTTGCTCCTGACGGCAGAGTGATCTCGATGTCCATCGTCCCCCCGTAGAAGTCGTGGTGTTGATGTTTTGCTAGATGAGAGATTTCCGTCGTCAGACTATGTGCCAGCACTTGGTACCCAGCATTGGGCTCCAAGTCCATATCGAATGCGCATACATCGGTGACGCCTCCACCTCCGCCGAAATATTTCTCGAAGGCAATTTCGATCCAATGTGACCCAGGAAGAATCTTGCTCGTGTTGCCGAACATCACGGATACGCCTGGCCGCACGCCATCGATTGCCTGAAACCTGCAACTCTCCATATAAACAAAGTAATACCTCGAATAGCAATGGAACGTGGCGACCTCCTCATCTGGCAACTCGCTCCCTGTGTATGTCACGAAGGTGCCACATGCGGAAAGGCAACAGAAAATGCACAAGGCCATGGGCTTCTTGAGGATGCGGGTAATGTCCATGCGATGAATGGCCCCTCTCATCCGATGCGAGCGACAATTTGCGCTCTTGCAACGACGACAGCGCTTGGAGACTGCCTGGAGGCGGTTCCTGCCGCCAATCGTGAATAGCGCGATTTCGCTCAGGGCGCGGTCAGGGAAGTTCGCGATGCGAGCAAGCGGCCATTCCCTTCAATGAATGTTTCCGCGATCCGCATGACCTCAGCGGCCAACAAGCGGTCGTCTGCCGGGCTGCATGTTGACACGCTTGGGGCTGGCGTTCCTCCACCGGATGGATTCTGCGGCGGCATCCACACTCTCAAACCGCAATCTTCATTCAGGGATCTGCCGGTCATCGCCGCGCTCGCAAGTCAGCAGAATGGCCTGGGCGCGGCCAAGGGCGTCGAGATCGATCTCGCTGGCAAAGGTGACGAGAAATTCCCTGGTCTCGCCGGCGATGGGAAATCCCGCGAAGTAGTCGTACGCCACGATGGTCCTCCGAGGAAGTCTGTGCGCCGCTGCCAACCGCTTGCTGGATCTGCCGCGAATCGCAACCCGGCTTGCACGACCTGCCGGGCGACGACTCGCCCGTTTCCCGAAGTGACGGACGCATCGCGAGGAAGTCGTGACGCCTTCGGGCATGACACCCTGACGTCGCCAAGGTGCCATCCCCGGCAGGCTGCTTGTCACCACTCTAGTCCATCCACGGGGAAAAGCAGCGAGCCTGATGTTCCACCTCAACTGGTCACTGCCGGCGGATCGGCACAGAAAAGAATAGGGGACAGACCACGGTTTCACCCAAACAGATCCCCCGATCCATCCACATCGACTTTCGGCGGTCGCCCCGGCTTTCCCGGTGTCGCCCTTCGTCCCGACGCCGCCGCGACTTCTGCACCGAACCGCGCGCTCCCCAACGCAAAATTGCCGATGGTCGCCCGCCGAATCTCGTCCACCACTTCTGGATCGAGTTCTTGGCGAAACAATTCCCGATAACTTGACTGCCGACTTGCCGCGTCGGCAGCCAGCGCCTGATAAACCTCGTGAGGTCGAACCAGCGCATCTTCCTCGCCCTGCGCATTGGCCCGATAACTCGACCAGCGATACTCCGCCGGATGCGCCACCATGCCGGCACGTACCGGATTCAATTCGATATAGCGCTGACAGGCCAGCAAATAGTCTTCCGCTTGGGTCAGACACGACCGATAACGCCCCTCCCACAACGTGCCGCTGCGCCGGTAGGTGCGATTGAAGTACTGCACGTAACGCTGCCCGAGCGCCTTCATCATCTCACCTGGCGCCTCGCCCCGCTCGGCGCTGACGAGCAGATGCACATGGTTGGTCATCAGCGCATAGGCGTGAATCCGGCAACCCGTATTGCCTGCATAGTCACGCAACCACGTCAGGTAAAACCGGAAGTCCTCATCCGCAGCAAAACAGATCTGTCGGTTATTGCCGCGCTGGATGAGATGCAACGGAACGTTCGGGAGCGTCAGGCGCGGACGGCGAGGCATGGATTAATCTTCATGGCATAACCGTAGCGAGTTTATCCTGGAAACCGTGGTCTATCCCCTATTTATTCCGGCGGGATCCCAAAATCGTGGTCTGTCCCCTATTACACCTTTCTATTACACCTTTACAAAGAACACGCTGAACACGGCCACGGCCATGCAGCCCGCCGCCCACCACCCTGCGCCCCGCGCGCTCCTGGCGAAGATGCCCAGCGGCGCAAGGCCGACGAAGATCACCGTTACGCCAAAGCGCACCGCATCGCGGTCGAAAAGCGGCCCGGCCATGCCGAAACGCGTCGAACGCGCCGGCGCGTACTCCGACACCACCGCCAACGCCCCCACCGCCACGACCGTCAGGCTGATGAGGGCAAAGAGGAACTTGGTGAGCGGATCGGGTCGTCGCATTTCGGGCGTCCGCTGATCAAGCGCCTGAACAGCAGCCCGGCGGCTGCGCACCGGAGCCCGCCCCTCCGTCACCGCCAGCGCCGAGGGATGCCGCCGCGGCAAGCAGCGCGGCCTTCAGAATCAGTTGCTCCGGAATCGCCTCGAAGGTCTCCCTGCCGACTTCCAGCGTCCGGCACTCCGCGCCGCCACAGGCCGAGCAGCAGGTGCTCTTGCCAACGCTCGCATCGAGCCAGTCCTCGATCGAGCGCCCGGCGATCCAGATCCATTTCGATTCCGAAGGCATGCTGAGCACGGTCACTGCTGCTGATGGTTTTTCCAGGCGGGATGATCACGCAACGTGATGGTGGAGAGGGGATCCCCCTCAGGGAACTTGAACAAACGCACCCTTCGGGGGAGTCTCCGGTTACCAAGCCAAGAGACCGTTCAAGTGTGCCACATGCAAATAGGGGACAGACCACTGTTTCGCCGCAGCTCACCAACTGCAGCGGCGGTGGACCAAAACCGTGGTCTGTGCCTCTTTTCGTGTCACTTTCGTCGGCCAGCGGAGTCACTGGTTCCTGCACCATGCTGAAACACGTCAAGGTCCGGTCGCGGGAGCCGCTGATGGGAAGAAACTTGGAGACTTTTCGTTCTCAAAACCGTGATCTGTCCGTCTTTTGGTTCTTGCAGCGCCCAAAATAGCTACAATGGACACTGTGCATTAAACCCACGGGTGAGGATCATGAAAGTGATGTCGGCGCGAGACGCAAAGAACCGGTTCGGGGAGTTTCTCGATGCAGCTCGCCGGGAGCCCGTCGTCGTCACCAAGAACGACCGGCCCGTCGGGATCATGATTTCCATTGAAGACGCTGCGGACACGCTGCTCCCGGAGTTCCTGCTCGACAAGGACCCGGGGTACGACGGCTGGCTGTTCGACAAGGTCTCGGCGACCCTCACGCGCGTGTCCTCGGGCGACACGACCCTGCGCAAGCACGACGAGGCGATGGCGCTGCTGAAGGAACGCCTGCAGGCACGACTGGCCGGCAAGACGGCGTAAGGATGGAGATCGTCTGGACTGACGAGGCGCTCCGCGACCTCGAGGACATCCTCGCCTACCATCACCTGCAAGCGGGCCCGGCGACAGCGAATGCGGTGCAGGGCCGGATCGTCGCCGAGGTGGAAGGGCTCCGGACCTTCCCCGAGCGGATCCGGGCCAGCGACCGCGTCCCCGGTGCGCGCGAACTCGTTGTGCGCAGGCTGCCCTATGTCGTGTTTGTGAAAGTGCTCGCCAACGAGGTCGTCGTGCTCAACCTGGTGCATACCGCCCGCAGGTTTCCGGCCTGACCCTGCAGACGCCAACTTTACCGGGCAGGCATGTCGTCGCCATCGTCGCCAGGGTAGCCGCCGGCCGCGTCACAGCCCCTTATCCGCGCGGCTGAGCGGACTCCGTCGCCAGCCACGCTTCATAGCCGCCCTTCAGCGGACGCACCGACAGGTAGCCGGCGGCGAGCAACTGCCGCGCAGCCTCGATCGCGGTGGCATCGCCCGGGCAGGCGCACATGGTGACGATGGGGCGTTCGCGCGGCCAGTTGCCGACCGCGTCCGACAGAAAATCGAGCTCCGCGACCGTCGCACCGGCAACGTGGCCCGTCTGGGCCACGATCACGGGGCCGCGCAGATCCAGGAACAGCGGGGGCACGGGGGCCTGCAGGGCGTCGATGAGTTCGGCCGGAGTGATGTGCGGAAGGCCGGAGAGCCGGCCGAAGCGGTACTTCTGCCAGAGTTTCCAGCCGAGCCAGATCGCCAGCACCGCCACCACGATGGTCGCCGCGGTACTCACGTTCCGATCGAGATAGACGATGGCGGCCTGCACTTCCTGCCGCATCAGCCAGCCCGCTCCGAGGGCCAGCCCCGCCCACAGCGCGGCGCCGAAGCCGGCGGCGATCAGGAAGCCGACCTGGCTCATGCGCAGCGCACCGGCGATCGGCGGAGCGACCGTCGAAAAGCCCGGGATGAACTTGGCGACGACCAGGGACGCCAGGCCCCAGCGCACGAAGCGCGCTTCCGTCTGCGTGACGCACGAGCCCGGATTGATCGACAGCTTGCACAGCCCCGACAGCACCCGATAGCCGAAAGCGCGCCCGGCGAGATACCACAGCCAGTCGGCGAACACCGAGGCGAGCACCGCTGCCGCCAGCAACGAGGCCATCTGACCGGCGCCGAGCACCAGGCTGCCCGCCATCAGCAAGGTGGGCACGACCGGCACGGGCAGCCCCACCTGCTGCATCAGCACGTTCATGAACACGACCCAGACCGCGTCGCGCTGCAGGGATTCGGTAATCTGGGTGAGGTCCATCGTCTGCCCTCGTGCGGTCTTAGGCCCTTGGAACGGACCTCGATCATGCCATCAGGCGGGCATCGCCTTCACGACACACACAAAAAACCCGCCACGCGGGCGGGTCGGAGTGCCTGCGATCACCGGGATGAGCGGAGAAGGCCATCCTTCCCCTGCCATCCGGGCGCCGCGCCACGCGGCTTACTTCGCAGCCGGCGTCTGCAGTTCGGTCTTGGTTTCCGACTTGTTCTCGGTCTTGGTTTCGCTCTTGGCGGCCGCCTTTCCATCGACCTTGCCGGCGGCCGCACTCACGTCGTGCCTGGTCGCCGCCTTGGCGCCGTGCTTCGACGAGACGGTCTCGCGCTTTGCATCACGCTTCTCGCCGGCGGCTTCGCCTTTCTCATGCTCCTTGTCGGTGGCCTCGTGCTTGACGGCCTGCTTTTCATCGACTGCTTCGGGCTTGCCGGTGGCGACCGAGGCTGAGGCCTTGGGTGCAGCCGTCTTCATGGCAGGCGTCGCCTTCGGTGCCTCGACCTTCTTGTCGGTCGCGACGTGCGCCGGCGCAACCGACTTGGTCGCGGTATCGGCGGGGTTGACCGGTGCCACACCCTGAGCGAAAGAGGCGGCGGCAAAGCCGGCGGTGGCAGCGAGGGCGATTACGGTCTTGAGCATGTTCGGTTTTCCTTGAGAAGTTGGAACTGCATTTGCACGTTGCTGCTGTCTTGCAGAACGTGGGTGCAGCGTACGGCCCGGGCTGCCCTGCCGTGATTGCAGGCGTGTAAGTCAGGGTATCGACTTGTGACGGCGCCGCGACCCAAGTCCTTGATTACCCGACGCCTCGCGCCTGACGACACGCGCACGCCGTTACAGGGTGCGGCGTCTTCTCCCGCCGCGTAAGCCACCCGGCCATCCCGGGCGTGCCATGTCCGCTACGCAAGACTCATCGCCGAGCGCAGCAGGGCCGCGCCGCGGTCGGTGGTCAGCCAGCCCAACGCGGCACAGTTGGCGATCACCGTGAGCCAGAAGATCCACTGGAACTCCTGCTTGCTCGATTTGTGCCGCAGCAACCTCTGCGCCGCCAGCGCACCCGGCCAGCCGCCGATGAGGGCAAAGAGATGCAGTGTGCTCTCACGGGTGCGCCACTGCCCGTTTCGCGCAGCCGATTTGTCCCACCAATACACGCCGAAGGCGAGCACGCTCACCACTGCGTAAAGCGCCGGAACGACGAGCGGAAGTTTACCGGCGAGGCCGCCCGCGGCGAGGGCAAGGACAAAGCCCAGCGTCAGCAGGACGGGCAGTTTGCTGGTACCCGGGCGCCTGGGTGCCGACACGCGCTGGCCGACGTGGGCCACCCGGGCGGCGCGCGGACGCCTCTTTGGATCGGCCGTCAGCTCGTAAGTCACCAGTTCGCCACCGACGGGCCTGTCCGAACCGTCGACGAATGCCTTCACATGCAGGAAGACCGGCTCGCCGCCGCCATTGGGCGCGATGAAGCCAAAGCCCTGGTCATCCTTCCAGGTGGTGATCTTTCCTTGATGGCGCATGAGCAGGCCTTCTGTTTTGCGAGCGGCATATTATGCGACCATGGAGCCTGCGGCGCGCATGACGTCTTGCACGTCGCACACCGGAAATCCCGCTTCCTGCACTATCCTGAAAGACATTCAGGTCCGACCGCGGGAGCCGCTGATGGAAACCCCCGACACGATCCACGCCTTCTGGTTCGGTCCGCACGAGGACGATGCGGAAGCCATCGCACGGCAGTCGGCGCTGTGGTGGCGCAAGCAGCCGGAGGTGGATGCGGAGATCGGGCAACGGTTCTCGCCGATGGTGCAGCAGGCTGCGTTTGGCCAGCTCGACGCCTGGCTGGGCGGCCTGCGCGGGCGGCTGGCGCTGGTGCTGCTGACCGACCAGTTTCCGCGCAACATCTGGCGCGGCCAGGCCGCCGCTTTTGCGTTCGACGTGCTCGCGCTGCGCTGGGCGAAGGAGGCGATCCGGCTCGGCCTGGATGAAGCGGCGCGCCCCGTCGAGCGCGTGTTCCTGTATCTACCGCTGGAACATTCCGAGGATCTCGGCGACCAGCTCGAGGCGGTGCGGCTGTTCGATCGCCTCGCCGGCGCGGTGCCGGCCGCGCAGCGCACGGCCTTCCAAGGCTACCTGGACTACGCACGCCGCCACTGCGAGATCATCGAACGCTTCGGCCGCTTCCCGCATCGCAACACAGCGCTCGGCAGGGAAACGACCGCGGAGGAGGCGGAGTTCCTGCTGCGGCCGGGGTCGTCGTTCTGAATTGACGCGACCTCCCCGCGAGCCAGCAAAGCGGGGAGGCCGTGCCCGTCACAGCGGCATGATCAACTTCAGCCACACCTTGTCGCCGCCGAAACGGTTGGTGACGGCAGTCTCGTGCTGCCACTGGCCGATGAAGTGCATGCCGCCCTTGGTCGTGTAGCTGACGCTCGGCCCGATCGCGAATACTTCGCCCTTGCGCCCGGCCGACCACAGGCCGGGGTTGGCGGCGATTTTGCGATCGTCGATCTCGTCATTGGTGAGCTGCTTCAGGTAATAGCCCGACAGGCCCACACCCCATTCACCGAAACGCTTGCCGACCAGATAGTCCATGTGGAATTCGTCGCCGGACTGGTAATCCATCTTCGGCGCACCTTCGGCCGGGCGGAAGTCCTCGTTCTTGCCCTTGATGTTGTACATGAACTTGGCCGACACCTCCCAGCCACCATCACCCATCCAGGTCGCAGCGAAAATCGGCTCCACGCTCCAGTAGTTGGCACCGACGCTGCGCAGCGGGTCGCCCGACTCGTACTTACCGGTCGGCAGATTCACGTCGAGCGCGACCGCCCAGTGCCAGTTCTTCCTGTGCCACGACAGGATGAAGGGGCTCACCGTGATGTCGCCCAGCGCCGCGGTGGACCGCGACGGCCCCCCGAGATCCAGCGTCTGATGCACCAGCGGCACGATCGTGTGCCAACCCCAGTTGCCGCCCAGAATCTGGAAATCGCTGGTATGCACGAAGCGCAGCGCGTCGAACCAGGCGCCGACCGAAGCGCCTTTCACCTTGTCGCCATCGCCGTCGCGCAGCTTGCCGCCGTAGTAGCCGAAGTAGTTGATGAAGTAGTTGCCGGGCGGCGGCACCGCGCCCGCCAGCCAGTTCTCTGCGCCGTTCGGGTACTGGTCGCCGCCTTCCTTGGCGTGGATGGGGCTGGTTGCCAACATGGCCAGGCTCATCGCCAGCAGCAGTCGGTTGAGTTTCATCGGGGAGTCTCGCTTGTTCGTCTCTGGATTCGGGATGTCAGCTCGCCAGTCGCAGCTTGAGCGCATGCTCCTGGTCGATGAGGCTTTGCAGCAGGCGACGCACCTTTACCGTGGCCACGTCGCTGCTCAACAGCACCGGGTTGAGGCCGAAAAGATCGCTGGTACCCATCGCCTCCTGCTGCAGGTCGAGGATGGGCCCGTCCTCGGTAATGAAGGCCTGGTGCATGGCCGCGATCTTCATGCTGTTGTATTCGGCATCCTCGACGTTGTGGTTGCGCCGGGTGGCGAAGAAGTAATGCGTGGTGGTCTCGGTTTCCGGCGTGCTGGTGTGCAGGTCGTACTGACCGACGGTGTCCACGAGATCCAGGTTGCCCGGTCCCTGGATGGCGCCAACCGAAAGCTGGATGTTGCCCGGCGGCGTGTAGGTGATGTCGAAGAAGTGGCGCGCTTCGCCCTTAGGGTCGGCAAGGAAGTTGGCGAAGATCAGCATCGCCGGGGTCTGCTTCCATTCCCAGCGCGCCGAGATGGAGCGCGCCGTCTCGCGCAGCTTCGGCACCTGCGGCGACAGCTGGCCGCGGGTGGTGATGATTTCGCCGTGCAGGTGGTCGATGTGGCTGAGATCCATCACGTTGTCGTTGACGAGCTGGTAGTTGCAGGCCGGGTGCATGTAGGTGTAACCGACGCCATTCGGATGCCCGTCGGTGAGGGGACTGAAATCCGGCAGCAGGTCCGGATCGGCCACCTCGTCGCCCATCCAGATCCACAGGAAACCGTAGCGCTCGATGAGCGGGAAGGAGCGCACCTTGGCCGCCTGCGGAATGTGGCCGGTGCCGTGCGGGTTCTGGTTGCACTGGCCGGAGCAGTCGAACTTCAGCCCGTGATAGGCGCACACCACGTCGTCACCGTCGCGCCTGCCCACGCTGAGCGGCGCGAAGCGGTGCGGACAGCGGTCGTGCATCGCCACCGGCGTACCGTCCTGCTTGCGGTAGATCAGCACCGGGATCTCGAGCAGCCGGCGGGCGAACAGACCCTCGGCGCCGACCTCGGTCGACAGCGCCGCGGCATACCAGGCATTCATCAGATAGGGGCTTTTCTTGGTCGTCTCCATTTTTCTCACTCTCTTGTGGTGGATGCCGGGGAACCTCCCGGCGAGGGATCTGCCCGCAAAGGGGCCGGGCAGGTCAGAAATCGATCAGCAAGGACGCGGAGCGCGCACGCGAGCAGCACGGCGTGAAGCGGTCGTTGGCAGCCTTCTCGGCGTCGCTCAGGAACAGGTCGCGGTGCTCGGGCACGCCGTCTAGCACGCGCATCACGCAGGTGCCGCAGATACCCTGCTCGCACGACAGCGGCACCGGCACGCCACGGGCGATCAACGCCTGGGCGGCAGTGGTGCCGGGCGGCACCGCAACGACCACATCGCGGCCGGCGAGACGAATCTCGAAATAGCCATCGCCGGCAGCTTCGCCTCGTGCGGAGGAAGGGGCCGACGCCGCCGAGAAGTATTCGAAGTGGATGTTGCTGTCGCGCCATCCCAACGATCTGGCTGTGGCGATGACGTGGTCCATGTAGCCGCGCGGACCGCAGACGTAGAGATGCGTCGCCGGATCCGGCGCCCCAATCGCAGCGGCGGCATCGAAGCGCTGCGCCGGCGCGCCGTCGTCGAAGTGGAACTGCACGCGCCTGGCGAAAACCGAAGCGCGAATGCGGTCGATGAAAGCGGTGCGCACCGCGCTGCGCGAACAGTAATGCATGCGGAAGTCCGCCCCGCCGTGGGACAGTTCCTGCGCCATCGCCAGGATGGGCGTCACGCCGATGCCGCCTGCGAACAGCAGCGTGCGCCGTGCCGGCACCAGAGCGAACAGGTTGCGCGGCGCCCCGATACGGATCTCGCCACCTTCCCGGATGTCGCGATGTGCGCAAGCTGAACCGCCCCGGCCCGCGGGATCGCGCAGGATGCCGATCTCGTAGCGGCCGGCACCTTGGCCGCACAAGGAATACTGGCGAACCAGCCCGTTGGGCAACTCGACGTCGATATGTGCACCGGCCGTATAGGCCGGTAGCGGCGCGCCATCTAGCGACGACAGTTCGAGCCCGATGATGTCGTCCGCCAGCTGTGTCCTGCGCTGCACTCGTACGGCGAACAGCGCGTGCCCTTCCGATCCGGACATGGTCTCCTCCTGTTGGCTTGCATTTCTTGTGTGTCGCTTCGTCAGTTCGAGCTGACATTGACGTCTTTGCAAGCCACGTGCCAACGCGGCCAGGAATATCAATCCATTGTTTTATATAGCTTTACGCTCGATCGGAAGTTGACTCCTGCCGGAACGACACAGCGATTTTCTTCATTTAAAGAATCTACCTATTCGCAAATGAAGAATATTTCTGTTATCCAGGCATCTACTCATTTCGCGAAGGGCCCCGCCATGCCCCGCAGCAGCCAAGGCCCGCTGACGGCCATCATCGACGCCATCGACGACCAGGCTCTGGCGCGCAACGTGCGCTTTGCGCCCGACAGCGGGCAGATACTGCTGTTCGACCAGCGCATGCTGCTTATGCACGGCTTCTCGCTCGCCGCCCTGCGCCGCGAGCTGATCGAGCGCCTGGGCCTAGAGCGCACGCGCGAACTGTTCACCCGGCTCGGCTATCAGCAGGGCATGGAGGACGCACGCTGCTTGCGCGAGCATGAAGGCGCCGACCTCGCCCGCACGCTGGCGCTGGGTCCGCGGCTGCGCGAGATCGAAGGCTTCGTGCGCAACCAGGCGGTCGATCGCATGCAGTTCAACACCGAAAGCGGCGAGTTCTGGGGCGATTACTACTGGCAGGCGTCATGGGAAGCCGAAGTGCATCTGCGCCATTTCGGCATCAGCGGCTCGCCGGCCTGCTGGATGATGACCGGCTACGCTTGCGGCTTCACCACCGCGCTGATGGGCCGCCCCATCCTGTGGCGCGAGCTGGAATGCGTCGCCACCGGGCATGCGCGCTGCCGCGTGATCGGCCAACCGCTTGAGGAATGTGAGGACGCCGAGGAGCACCTGCGCTTCCTGCAGATCGAAGACTTCGTCTCCGCCCCGCGGCAGCGCCCCGTCGCGCCCGCAGCGCCCGACCTGAACGCCGAGTCTGCACCGGAGGGGGTACTACCCGACCTCGTCGGCGCCTCGGCCGGCTTCAATGCGGTGGCCCACCTGATCAAGCGCGTCGCACCCACCGACGCCACTGTGCTCTTCCTGGGCGAGAGCGGCGTCGGCAAGGAGCGCTTCTCGAAGACCCTGCATGCGATCGGCCCGCGGGCCGACAAGCCCTTCGTGTCGATCAACTGCGCCGCGATCCCTCACGAGCTGGTCGAGGCCGAACTGTTCGGCGTTGAGAAGGGCGCCTTCACCGGCGCCACCGTGTCCCGCCCGGGCCGCTTCGAGCGCGCCAACGGCGGCACGCTGTTCCTCGACGAGATCAGCAGCCTGCCCCTGCACGCGCAGGGCAAGCTGCTGCGCGTGCTGCAGGAAGGCGAAGTGGAGCGCGTGGGCGACACCCGGGTGCGACCGGTGGACGTGCGCATCGTCGCAGCAGCCAACCGCGACCTGCGCGCCGAAGTGCAGGCCGGGCGTTTCCGCGAGGACCTATTCTTCCGCCTCAACGTGTTCCCAATCGATATCCCGCCGCTGCGCGAGCGGCGCGAAGACATCCCGCTGATGGTGAATGTGTTCGTCAAGCGCTACGCCCAGCGATTCAACAAGCACCTGACCGGTATCACCCAGCGCGCCAGCGAGGCGCTGTGGGCCTACGACTGGCCGGGGAACGTGCGCGAGCTGGAGAACATCGTCGAGCGCGGGGTTATCCTCGCCGACGATGGCGCCAACCTCGACGTGCAACATCTTTTCTCGGGTGGAGAGCGACTGCCCGAGCGCCATTTCAAGCTGACGCCGGGCGGGCTGCTGGCGGCTGGCTCCTCATCGACGACCGAAGTGCCTGCTGCGCCAGAGCCCCCACCATCCGCGACGGCCCGGAAGGAATCGGCTCCGGACGCAGGTGCGGGCGGGCCGCTGGACATGCATGTCGCAGCAATCGTCGACGCGCTCGGCTCCTTTGAAGACATCGAGGCGCTGATCCTCGACCATGCGCTTGCGCGCAGCCGCGGCAACCTGTCGGCCGCCGCACGCCTGCTCAAGCTGCGCCGTGGTCAGTTCGAATACCGCGCACGCAAGCGCCAGACCGCTCCTCCGGTCAAGGCACAACAACAGGCACGCGGGCATTAGCGAGCAGATCGCCGAAGCTGGCGGAGAGCGCCGGTTCAAGCTCGGGACGAACGATCCATCCCTTGGCGAAACGAAGTTGAGGCCCCTGCAGCGGCGCGACCTGCAGGGGCCCTTCCTGCCGATCAGACCAAATCGAAGCGGTCGGCGTTCATGACCTTCGTCCACGCGGCGACGAAGTCACGCACGAACTTCTCCTTGTTGTCGTCCTGCGCATAGACCTCGGCGTAGGCGCGCAGGATGGAGTTCGAGCCGAACACCAGATCGACGCGGGTCGCGGTCCACTTCGTGGCGCCGCTCTTGCGATCGACGATGGCGTAGCTGTTGCGGCCGGTGGGCTTCCAGGTGCAGGCCATGTCGGTGAGATTGACGAAGAAATCGTTCGTCAGCGCGCCGACGCGATCGGTGAGCACGCCATGCCTGCTGCCGCCGTGGTTGGCGCCCAGCACGCGCAGGCCGCCGATCAGCACCGTCATCTCGCAGGCCGTCAGCCGCATCAACTGGGCGCGGTCGAGCAGCAGTTCCTCCGGCGTGACGACGTAGTCCTTCTTCAGCCAGTTGCGGAAGCCATCGGCCAGCGGCTCGAGCACTTCGAAGGACTCGACGTCGGTCTGTTCCTGCGTCGCGTCGCCCCGGCCCGGCGCGAACGGAACTTCGACCTCGAAACCGGCGGCCTTGATGGCCTGCTCGAGGCCGACGTTACCGCCCAGCACGATCACGTCCGCCACGCTGGCGCCGGTTTCAGACGCGATCTTCTCGTACGCCACCAGCACCTTCGCCAGGCGCGCCGGCTCGTTGCCTTCCCAGTCCTTCTGCGGCGCGAGGCGGATGCGCGCGCCGTTCGCGCCGCCGCGGTAGTCCGAGCCGCGGAAGCTGCGGGCGCTGTCCCACGCGGTGGCGACCATGTCGCCGACCGACAGGCCGGCGGCGGCGATCTTCGCCTTCACCGCGACGACGTCATAGCTCTTGTAGCCTGCGGGCACCGGGTCCTGCCAGATGAGATCTTCCTTCGGCACGTCCGGGCCGATGTAGCGCGCCTTCGGCCCCATGTCGCGGTGCGTCAGCTTGAACCAGGCGCGGGCGAAGACGTCCTCGAAGTAGGCCTGGTCGTCGCGGAAACGCTCGGCGATCTTGCGGTATTCGGGGTCGAAGCGCAGCGCCATGTCGGCATCGGTCATCATCGGCTTGCGGCGGATCGACGGATCCTCCACATCCACCGGCATGTCCTCTTCCTTGATGTTCACCGGCTCCCACTGCCAGGCGCCCGCCGGCGACTTCTGCAGCCACCAGTCGTGCTTGAACAGCATGTCGAAGTAGCCGTTGTCCCACTGCGTCGGCTTGGAAGTCCACGCGCCCTCGATGCCGCTGGTCACGGTGTCGCGGCCGATGCCGCGGGTGGTGTGGTTCATCCATCCCAGGCCCTGCTCCTCGAGATCGGCGCCTTCCGGAGCCGGGCCGAGGTTGGCCGCGCTGCCGTTGCCGTGCGCCTTGCCGACGGTGTGGCCGCCGGCGGTCAGCGCGACGGTTTCCTCATCGTTCATCGCCATGCGGGCGAAGGTCACGCGCATGTCGCGGGCGGTCTTCTGCGGGTCGGGCTTGCCGTCAACACCCTCGGGGTTCACATAGATGAGCCCCATCATCACCGCGGCGAGCGGGTTCTCGAGGTCACGCTCGCCGGAGTAGCGGCTGCCTTCGCTGCCGCTGGGCGCCAGCCATTCCCGCTCCGAACCCCAGTAGGTGTCCTTCTCGGGGTGCCAGATGTCCTCGCGGCCGAAGCCGAAGCCGAAGGTCTTGAAGCCCATCGACTCGTAGGCCATGTTGCCGGCGAGGATGATGAGGTCGGCCCAACTGATCTTGTTGCCGTATTTCTTCTTGATCGGCCACAGCAGGCGGCGCGCCTTGTCGAGGTTGCCGTTGTCGGGCCACGAGTTGAGCGGCGCGAAGCGCTGGTTGCCGGTGCCCGCGCCGCCGCGGCCGTCGGCGATGCGGTAGGTTCCCGCAGCGTGCCACGCCATGCGGATCATCAGGCCGCCGTAGTGGCCCCAGTCGGCCGGCCACCATGCCTGGCTGTCGGTCATCAGCGCCTTGAGGTCGTTCTTGAGCGCGTCGACGTCGAGCTTCTTCAATTCTTCACGGTAGTTGAAGCCGGCGCCCATCGGATTGGTCTTGGTGTCGTGCTGGTGCAGGATGTCGAGGTTCAGTGCCTTCGGCCACCAGTCCATGACCGACTTGCCCGCGGCCGTGTTCCCGCCGTGCATGACCGGGCACTTGCCCGCGGAATTCGCGTTGTTGTTGTCCATCTCGATGCTCCTCTGGTTGGATTGCAAACAGCATTGATCTTGGGAACCGTTGAGCGTCGCCGCTCCGTCAGCAATGCGAATGCTTCTTGATCATCTGCGTGTTTCATCCTATGCCATCGTGGAGCGGCTGTGCGCCAAAAATCTGCATCGCGACGATAGGGAAACATCATCAAACAGCCCGAAGACCGCCCGCTGAGCTTGCGCAGGAATGTCCCGCAGGATCTAGGCTGCCGGCAGGTCGAACGCCGACGCGAAGTCTCCGGCGCGCACTTCGCGCGCGGCCAGCGCCGTGCCGAGGCGATGCAGCGTGGGCATGTTCTCGGGCGCATCCATGGCGCTGAGCGACTCGATCAGCTTGGCGCTCTTGAGCTCCGGCACGAGCTGCTGCACGCTGTCCTTGCGCAGATCGACGTTGTAGCGCAGGTAGCTCACCAGCGGCGCGCCGCCGACCAGATCGTTGCGCAGGTCGCCAAGTTCGCGGTCGATCTCGCGCGCGGTGGAGCTGGTCGACATCCACTGCAGCAGCGTCTCCTGCAGCGAGGCGCAGTCGTCCATCAGCGACAGCAGGGCATTGACCGCGTGCTGGGCGGTGATCTTGGCGCGCTTGACCGCAGGGTCGGCGGCGCCGGTGCCGATCGACACCAGCAGCAGCTTGTCGGCACCGGTGGGCCAGCCGATGCGGTAGCCGTCCAGCGTGGCATACATCAGCGCCTGTAGCGACGGGTTGTTGAACGGGCTGGCGCCGCCATCGACGAACTCGCCCACCACCGGCTCGTGGCCGCGCTTCTCCACGATGGTGATGTTCTCGGGATCGAAGTAGGCCGGCGCCGCCGTCGAGGCGCGCACCACCTGCCACAGCGGATAGTCGCCGTTGCCGATGGTGCCACCCGGTCGCGTGGCGAAATACTTGCCGCGCGGGTTGTTGCTGACCGGCCACGGGCTGCCGGTGTCCAGGCGCTTGGTCATCACCAGCAGGCCGGTGCGCAGTTCCTTGCTGCCGAGCGTGGTGCGTGCGCCATAGACATCCTTCAGCTCCGCGATCAGCTTGTCGTCATCGTACTTGGCGCGCAGCAGGCCGTTGCGCAGCAGGCTCTTCTCGAACACCCGCTCGCCCAGCTCCAGGTATTTCTTGCGGATCTCCTCGACCGCCCAGCCCTTGGCCAGCGCCGCGGCGATGATGGCGCCGGTGGAGGTACCGGCGATGAGGTCGAAGTAGTCGCACAGGCGGAAGGCGGGGTCGCCGCCATGGCGCTCGCGCAGCACATCTTCGATCTTCTGCAGGATGCCCACCGACAGGATGCCGCGCAGCCCGCCGCCATCGAGCGCCAGGATGCGTTTGGGCAGCCCGTCGCTGCGCAGGTGTTGTTCGACGTTTCTCTGCTTGTAGGTCATGGCCTCGTCCTCCCTCGTCTTGCGTGCCCGTGCACGAATCCTGCAGCGCGCCCCCACCGGAACCCCTGCTCCGCGCCGCCATGAATGACATATAGCAAGGTCGCTCACGATGCGAAAGCCGGCCCGTGCCGGGGGCGACAAGAAGCTGGTCAGGAAAGTGGAGAAGCTGTTCCAGGTCAGCTTCCACTTCCTGTCGCCGGGGCCGACGGCGTGCGCGCCACGCAGACAGGCGGCGGCGATACAATCGGCCGCACCCTGCCACTCCCGCTGGAGCCGTCATGAGCACGTCGACTTTCGGACCCGTGTTGCGCCTGCTGCTGCTCACGGTCGGCCTCGTTGCCGCGCTCGTCACGGGCGGCTGCGCGGGCCTGCCCACCCGCGATCCCGTGCGCATGAACGTGGTCGGCCTCGAGCCGATTCCCGGCGAAGGCATGGAGATGCGCTTCCGCGTCAAGCTGCGGGTGCAGAACCCGAACGACACCGCGATCGACTTCGACGGCGTCGCGCTCGAGCTGGAAGTGAACGACCGCAGCTTCGCCACCGGCGTCAGCGACCAGAAAGGCAGCGTGCCGCGCTTCGGCGAGACCGTGGTGAGCGTGCCGGTATCGGTGTCGGCGCTCGCCGCGGTGCGCCAGGCGCTGGGCCTGATCGACGAGCGTGCCTCGTCCCCGGTGCCCTACGTGCTGCACGCCAAGCTCGGCGGTCCGCTGTTCTCCGGCATGCGCTTCACCGAACGCGGCACGCTGGATCTGCCCGCCCTCGACAAGCCGGCGCGCTGACCAGCGTGCCGCACCACCCCACAGGAGACGATGCGATGACGCTTCCCCCGCTCGAAGACGCCCTGCTCGCGGTCGACCACCGCGTCGCCACGCTGACCCTGAACCGTGACGACGTGCGCAACGCGCTCACCGGCACGCGGCTGATCGACGACATCGTCAGCGTGGCCGAGTGGGTGAACCGCTGCGACGAGGTGTCGGTGCTGGTGCTCGCCGCCAACGGCTCGGCCTTCTCGGCGGGCGGCAACGTCAAGGACATGGCGGCGCGCGGCGGCGACTTCGCCGGCGGCGTGGCCGAGGTGGCCGAGCGCTACCGCCGCGGCATTCAGCGCATCCCGCTGGCCATCCAGGCCATCGAGGTGCCGGTGATCGCGGCGGTCAATGGCCCGGCGATCGGCGCCGGCTGCGACCTGGCCAACATGGCCGACGTGCGCATCGCCTCGCGCCGGGCGAAGTTCGGCGAGACGTTCCTCAACCTCGGCATCATCCCCGGCGACGGCGGCGCGTGGTTCATGCAGCGCCTGATCGGCTACCAGCGCGCCTTCGAGCTGACGCTCACCGGGCGCATCGTCGATGCCGACGAGGCGAAGGCCATCGGCCTGGTGCTGGACGTGGTCGATCCCGAGCAACTGATGCCGCGCACGATGGAACTCGCGAACCGCATCGCCGCCCAGCCGCCCAAGGCGACGCGGCTCACCAAGCGCCTGATGAAGATGGCCCAGCGCATGGAGCTGAAGGACTTCCTCGACCTGTGCGCCAGCTTCCAGGGCATGTGCCACAACGAGCCCGAGCATCTCGAAGCGCTCAACCGCATGCTGGCGAAAGGCTGAGCGCCGCCATGACGCACCGCGTCCCGGTCGACGCCCCCTTCGTCGCCCCCGCACGCTTCGACGACCCGGCTGCCGCGCTGGCGCGGGTGGCGAGCATCTACGAGGCTGGCGTCGACCACCTGCGCAGCGCGCTGCAGCGCTATGTGGCCGGGGACGACGTGGGCCGCCATGTGCGCGCCTGCTACCCCTTCGTGCGCGTGCGCACCGATACCGTGGCGCGCGCCGACTCGCGCCTGTCCTACGGCTTCGTCGCCGGGCCGGGCATGTACGAGACCACCCTGACGCGCCCCGACCTGTTCGGCGACTACTACCTCGAGCAGTTCCGCCTGCTGCTGCAGAACCATCACGTTGACCTGGAAATCGGCAGCAGTTCGCAGCCGATCCCGGTGCATTTCTCCCTCGACGAGCAGGAACACCTCGAAGGCCACCTCGGTGCCGAGCGCCGGCAGTTGCTGCGCGACCGCTTCGACCTGCCCGACCTCGCGGCGATGGATGACGGCATCGCCAACGGCACCCACGAGCCGCGCCCGGGCGAACCGCATCCGCTGGCGCTGTTCACCGCGCCGCGGGTGGATTACTCGCTGCACCGGCTGCGCCACTACACCGGCACGCTGCCCGGGCACTTCCAGAACTTCGTGCTGTTCACCAATTACCAGTTCTACATCGACGAGTTCATCGAGCTCGGCCACGAATACATGGCCGACGGCGCGGGCGGGCACGACTATGTCGCCTTCGTCGAACCCGGCAACGTCGTCACCCGCCGCGAGGGGCTGCCGCCCGAGCCCGGCGACGAACTGGGCACCGCGCCGCCGCGCCTGCCGCAGATGCCCGCCTACCACCTGATCCGCAAGGACCGCGCCGGCATCACCATGGTGAACATCGGCGTCGGCCCGGCCAACGCCAAGACCATCACCGACCACATCGCGGTGCTGCGGCCGCACGCCTGGATCATGCTCGGCCACTGCGCCGGGCTGCGCAACAGCCAGCAACTGGGCGACTACGTGCTCGCCCACGGCTATGTGCGCGAGGACCACGTGCTGGACGAGGAGCTGCCGCTATGGGTGCCGATCCCGCCGCTGGCCGAGGTGCAGGTCGCGCTCGAGGCCGCAGTGGCCGACGTGACGCAGTTGAGCGGCTACGAGTTGAAGCGCCTGATGCGCACCGGCACGGTGGCCAGCACCGACAACCGCAACTGGGAGCTGCTGCCCTCGCACGGCATGGCGAGCAGCCCGGAACGGCGCTTCAGCCAGAGCCGCGCGGTGGCGCTCGACATGGAATCGGCCACCATCGCCGCCAACGGCTTCCGCTTCCGCGTGCCCTACGGCACGCTGCTGTGCGTCAGCGACAAGCCGCTGCACGGCGAGATCAAGCTGCCGGGCATGGCCGACCGCTTCTATCGCGAGCGGGTGGACCAGCACCTGCGCATCGGCATCCGCGCCATCGAGCGCCTGCGCGAGCAGGGCGTGGACCGGCTGCACAGCCGCAAGCTGCGCAGCTTCGCCGAGGTGGCGTTCCAGTAGCCAGGTGATGCTCGGCCGCTCCAGCACGGCGGCACGCCCGTAGCCGCCGGCCGGGCCGCGATCCTGGGCTGCCTCGCCACCGGACGTCACGAGCCGTAGCCCTGGCTCAACCAGTCGACCAGACGCAGGCCGCGGCGGCGGGGCTCGCGCGCAGCCTGGCGCTGGGCATAGACCTCGTTGAGCAGCACCTCGCCACCGGCCGCGCGCTGCAGCGTCAGGCGGGAGGCGAAAGTCTCGGTGGAGCCCGGATGCAGGCCGATGACGATGACGCCGGTGTGCGGCAGCGCCTCCGACAGCAGTCGCAGCATCTCGTCGGCGGACACCGGATCCAGCGCATCGAGCGCGCCGCCGAGCACGATCCAGTTGGGCGCGTTGAGCATCAGGCGGGCGATGGACAGGCGCTGCTGCTCCGCCCCGCTCAGCACGCGGGCCCAGTCGGCACGCTCGTCCAGGCGCTCGGCCAGGTGCGCCAGGCCGACACGGCCGAGCGCACCGCGGAGCAGCGCGTCCACATGCTGGTGACTGTCGGGGCGCGGGAAGGCGAGCGCGTCGCGCAGCGTGCCTTCGGGCAGGAAGGGACGCGCCCCCACTGCGATCATCTCGCCGTCGGCCGGCAGGGCCACATGGCCGCGCCCCCAGGGCCAGATCCCGGCCAGCACGCGGAACAGCGCCGCCGCCGCATCGGGATCGCCGTCGACCAGCACATGCTCGCCCGGGTGCACTTCGACATCGAGCGCCGGCAGCATCGCCGTGCCGTCGGGCGAGGCGATCCACAGCTCGCTCACGCCCAGGCGCGCCTGCGGGCTGCGGTCGAGATTGATGGCGGTGTCGCCGGTGCGCGCCGCCTCGATCGCCACCGTGCGCACCGCCTCCTCCAGCGCCAGCACCCTTTCCACCGACGCGCGCCACTCGGCCAACCGCGGCAGGTTGTCCACCGGCCACGACAGCGCCGCGGTGACCTGCTGGAAGGCCTGCGCCGACTGCATCAGGCCGCCCAGCGTCAGCAGGCCGCCGAGAAAGCGCGGCGTGCTCACCAGGATGGGAAACACCGGCGCAAGGATGGTGTAGGCGGAAGAGAAGGCCAGCAGCCGCGCCAGGCCGGCCGACTGCGCGTGCCAGGACTGCACGATGGTCTCGAACAGCGCGCCCAGCCGGCCGCGCTCGGTCGCTTCGCCGCGCGCCAGTGAAATCGCTTCGCCCAGCTCGCGCGCGCGCACCAGGCCGAAGCGGAAATCCGCCTCGCGCGTCTGTCGCGTGTCGGTCGCGCGCACCAGCGGCCGGCCCAGCACGAAGGCCACGCCCGAACCGATGCCGGCATAGGCGACGGCGAGGAAGACCAGATGCCCGGGCACTTCGACGCCGCCAAGCTCGATGCGCCCCGACAGCGACCACAGGATGTCGACGAAGGTCACCAGCAGCAGCACGCAGTAGAACAAGGAGTTCGCGAGGTCGAACGCCGCCTCGGTGGCAATGCGCACATCCTCGGCGATGCGACCGTCGGGGTTGGCGTGGTCACCCGGGATCAGCGCCGCCTGGTAGTGCCGGGCCTCGTCCATCCAGTGGCCGACCACGTGCGCTGTGAGCCAGCGCCGCCAGTCGAGCTGCAACCACCGGCGCACCACCAGGTGCAAGGTGTTGACGACGATGGTGCCGAGCACGAGCAGCGCGAAGATGAGGATCTGGTCCATCGCGCGCTCGGTGGAGCGCCGCTCCAGCGCGTCGAACAGGTCCGCATTCCAAAGGTTGAGGCGGATTGCCAGGCCGACCTGGCACACCACCAGCAACGCCAGCAGCAGGGTGACCAGGCGCGGCTTCCAGCGTCCGCGCGCCGTCCAGTACGGCCCGGCCAGCCGCATGAAGGCATGGAAGAAGCGCAGCGGGCGGCCGCTGGAATCCTGCGCGCTCATGCCGCCGCCCTCAGCCGCCCGCGGCGTGCCGCGATGCCGACGGCGCGCTGCGCGGATGACGCCCGGTTGGAGGCTGTGGAACCCATGGCGGAAGACGGACGCGAGCGGGGGAAGGGCGTGCGATCGGATTCGAGTATTTCGGGTTCCGTGACTTAGGTCAATTGCTGCACTGCACGACGGGACTAAGGTAAATGCCACTCCTGCGCGCAGGCGCCGGGTGCAGACCGGTCCCGGAGAAATCGTCATGAAGCACATGTTCACCATAGACGGCAACGAAGCCGCTGCCTCGGTCGCCTTTCGCGTTTCCGAGGTGATCGCGATCTATCCCATCACGCCCTCCTCCAACATGGGCGAGCTGTCGGACGAGTGGGCTGCGCAAGGCAAGCTCAACCTGTGGGGCAGCGTACCGCGCGTGGTCGAGCTGCAATCGGAAGGCGGCGCCGCCGGCACGGTGCATGGCGCGCTGCAGGCGGGCGCGCTGGCGACCACCTTCACCGCGTCGCAGGGCCTGCTGCTGATGATCCCCAACATGTACAAGATCGCCGGCGAACTGACGCCGACGGTGTTCCATGTCGCGGCGCGCGCGGTGGCCACCCATGCGCTGTCGATCTTCGGCGACCACTCCGACGTGATGGCCACCCGCGGCACCGGCTTCGCGCTGCTGTCCTCGGCCTCGGTGCAGGAAGCACACGACTTCGCCGCCATCGCCACCGCCGCGACGCTCGCCGGCCGCATCCCGGTGCTGCATTTCTTCGACGGCTTCCGCACCTCGCACGAAGTGGCGAAGATCGAAGGCATCGCCGACGACACGCTGCGCGCGCTGCTGCCGGACGCGCTGATCGCCGCGCACCGCGCCCGCGCGCTGTCGCCCGAGCACCCGGTGATCCGCGGCACGTCGCAGAACCCGGACGTGTTCTTCCAGGCGCGCGAGGCGCAGAACCCGCTGTTCGACGCCTTCCCTGCGGTGGTGCAGCAGGCGATGGACCGCTTCGCCGAGCTGACCGGCCGCCGCTACCGCCTGTTCGACTACGCCGGCGCGGCCGACGCCGAGCGCGTGATCGTGCTGATGGGCTCGGGCGCGGAGACCGTGGCGGAGACCATCGAGCATCTGGCACGCCGCGGCGAGAAGGTCGGCCTGGTGAAGGTGCGGCTGTTCCGTCCCTTCGCCCCCGCCGCGCTGCTCGCCGCGCTGCCCGCCAGCGCGCGCGCGATCGCGGTGCTGGACCGCTGCAAGGAACCCGGTGCCGACGGCGAACCGCTGTTCAAGGACGTGATGGTGGCGCTGGCCGAAGACCAGGCCGGCGACAGCCCGCGCTTCGCCGCGATGCCGAAGCTGATCGGCGGCCGCTACGGCCTGGGCTCGAAGGAATTCAACCCGGCGATGGTGAAGGCGGTGTTCGACGAGCTGGCAAGGACGCTCGCCGGCCAGCCGTCGCGCCGCCGCTTCACCGTCGGCATCGAGGACGACGTCAGCGGCCTGTCGCTGACTTTCGATGCGGCCTTCCGCACCGACGCCGCACGGGAAAGCTTCGCCGCGGTGTTCTACGGCCTGGGCTCGGACGGCACCGTGTCGGCGAACAAGAACTCGATCAAGATCATCGGCGACGAGACCGAGCTCTTCGCCCAGGGCTACTTCGTCTATGACTCGAAGAAATCCGGCGCGATGACGATGTCTCACCTGCGCTTCGGCCCGCGGCCGATCCGCTCGGCCTATCTCACCGGCGACGGCGACGCGCGCTTCGTGGCCTGCCACCAGCCGCTGTTCCTGGAAAGCCACGACCTGCTGTCGCACGCCGCGCCCGGCGCGGTGTTCCTGCTCAACACCAGCGTGCCGGCCGACCACGTGTGGGCGTCGCTGCCGCTCGCCATGAAGCGGCAACTGGTGGACAAGCGCATCGCCTTCCACGTCATCGATGCCTACAAGGTGGCCGATGAGGCCGGCATGGGCCGGCGCATCAACACCGTGATGCAGACCTGCTTCTTCGCCATCTCCGGCATCCTGCCGCAGGACCAGGCGATCGCCGCGATCAAGCGCGCGGTGGAGAAGACCTATGGCCGCAAGGGCCGACGCATCGCCGAGCTCAACTGCCGCGCGATCGACACCACCGTCGCCCGCCTGCACCAGGTCGAAGTGCCGGCCGCGCTCGACGCCACCGCGCAGCAGACGGGCACTGTGGCCGGCAGGCGCGTCATCGAGATCAAGGCGCTCAATGATTTCGCCCGCAAGGTCACGCTGCCGCTGATCGCCGGCCAGGGCGACGCGCTGCCGGTGTCGCTGCTGCCGGTCGACGGCACCTGGCCGACCGGCACCGCGCGCTTCGAGAAGCGCAACCTCGCGCTGGAACTGCCGGTGTGGGAAGAAGACCTGTGCACCCAGTGCGGCAAGTGCGTGTTCGTGTGCCCGCACTCGGCGATCCGCGCCAAGGTCTTCCCCGCCGAACTCGCCGCCGCCGCGCCGCCGAGCTTCAAGCACGTGCCCACCCGCAGCAAGGACTACGCCGCCGGCACTCGCATCAGCTACCAGGTGGCACCCGAGGACTGCACCGGCTGCACGCTGTGCGTCGACGTGTGCCCGATCCGCGACAAGTCCAACGTGTCGCGCAAGGCGCTGAACATGGCCGAGCAGGCGCCGCTGCGCGCGCCCGAGGCGGAAAACTGGGAATTCTTCCTCCGCTTGCCCGACCGCGACCCGCGCGACGCCAAGCGCAACACCATCCCGGGCTCGATGCTGCTGTCGCCCTACTTCGAGTTCTCCGGCGCCTGCGTCGGCTGCGGCGAGACGCCCTACATCCGGCTGGCGACCCAGCTCTTCGGCGACCGCATGATGGTCGCCAACGCCACCGGCTGCTCGTCGATCTACGGCGGCAACCTGCCCACCACGCCCTACACCACCGACGCCCACGGCCGCGGCCCGGCGTGGAACAACTCGCTGTTCGAGGACAACGCCGAGTTCGGCCTGGGCATGCGGCTGGCGACCAACCAGCTCGCCGATGCTGCGCGCGTGCAACTGAAGGCGCTGGCGAACGAGGTCGGCGCGGACCTCGTCGACGCGCTGCTGGCGGCCGACCAGCACGACGAAGCCGGCATCCATGCGCAACGCGAGCGCGTCGCAGAGCTGTACGCCCGCCTCGCCCGGCTCGGCACCCCGGCCGCGGCCGCGCTCGCGGCGCTGGCCGAATACCTGATCCGGCGCAGCGTGTGGATCATCGGCGGCGACGGCTGGGCCTACGACATCGGCTTCGGCGGCCTGGACCACGTGCTGGCCTCGGGCGAGGACGTGAACATCCTGGTGCTCGACACCGAGGTGTATTCCAACACCGGCGGCCAGAACTCCAAGGCGACGCCGCTGGGCGCGGTGGCCAAGTTCGCCGCTGGCGGCAAGCCGACGCACAAGAAGGACCTCGCCCGCATCGCGATGGAATACGAGAACGTCTTCGTCGCCCGCGTCGCCTACGGCGCCAAGGACGTGCACACGCTGAAGGCCTTCCTCGACGCCGAGAGCTACCCTGGCGTGTCCATCATCATCGCCTACAGCCCCTGCATCGCGCATGGCGTGGACCTGTCCTTCAACCTGCAGCAGCAGGACCGCGCAGTGAAGTCCGGCCACTGGCCGCTGTTGCGTTACGATCCCAGGCTGAGGGCCGAGGGGCGCAACCCGCTGTCCGTCGACAGCGCGGCGCCCAGCATCCCGTTCCGCGACTTCGCCAGCCGCGAGGCGCGCTTCACCGTGCTGGAGCGCCAGCAGCCCGAGGCCGCCGCGCGCTTCATGCAACGCGCTGGCGAATTCGCGCGCCTGCGGCATCAGGAATACGTCGAGCTGGCCGCACTGCCACTGCCCGAGACGCGCCTCGCCGAATTGGCCGAACCGGATCGGAACAAGGAGGGAGACCACCATGCCTGACCTGAGCACGACCTACCTGGGGCTGAAGCTGAAGAACCCGCTGGTGCCGTCATCCACGCCACTCAGCCACAAGATCGACCGCGTGCTGCACCTCGAGGACGCCGGCGCAGCGGCTGTCGTGCTGCACTCACTGTTCGAGGAGGATGTGCGCAACGAGGAGCGCATGCTCGACCGCTTCCTGCTGAATCCGGAAGCCTTCGGCGAGGCGGCGGGCCACCTTCCGCTGAGCGACGACTACCTGAGCAAGCTCGACACCTACCTCGAGACGATCGCGGTGCTGAAGGCGCGCTGCGCCATCCCCATCGTCGCCAGCCTCAACGGCGCCTCGCCGTCGGGCTGGGTCGAACTCGGCCGCGAGCTGCAGGAGGCCGGTGCCGACGCACTCGAACTCAACGCGTGGTACATGCCGGCCGACGCCGACGTTTCCGGCGAGGCGGTCGAGGACCGTTACCTCAGCCTGCTGCGCGATCTGAAGGCGAGCGTCACGCTCCCGGTGACAATGAAGCTGTCGCCCTTCTTCTCGTCGCTGCCGCATTTCGTGCGTCGCGCCGAGCTGGCAGGCGCAGCCGGCATGTCGCTGTTCAACCGCTTCTTCCAGCCCGACATCGATCTGGACACCCTGTCGGTGGTGGACCGCGCCCAACTGTCATCGTCCGCCGACGGCCTGCTGACGATGCGCTGGATCGCCATCCTGCGCGGGCGCTGCGGGCTCACGCTGGCGGCGACCGGCGGCGTGCACACTGCGGCCGACGCGCTGAAGATGCTGCTGGCCGGCGCCGACGCGGTGCACATGGCCAGCGCCTTGCTGCTGCACGGCCCGGAACGCCTGCAGGCGATCCTCGCCGACATGGCGCGCTGGCTGGAGGAGCATGAATACGCCTCGGTGGAGCAACTGAAAGGGTCGATGAGCCAGCAGAACCTGCCCGACCCTTCGGCCTTCGCGCGCGCCGCCTACCTGCACGCACTGGACTCCTTCACACCGCCGCCCGGCGTGCGTTACTGAAGCGGCATCGCGGCGCGGCAGAGACCGTCACCGCCGGCCCATTGTGAAGCCGGCGTTGCTCACTACCGCGAAAATCGCCAGACTGTTCTCCATCGCAGAACAATGGAGTGCAGTCTCATGGATCGTCTGCAGGCGATGCAGCTCTTCACCCGCATCGTCGAACTGGGCAGCTTCAGCCGCGCGGCCGAACAGTTGTCGCTGCCGCGCGCCTCCGCGACGCAGATCATCAAGCACCTCGAGGCGCATCTCGGCGTGCGGCTGCTGCAGCGCACGACGCGCCATGTCAGCCCGACGCTGGACGGCAGCGCCTACTACCAGCGCTGCCTCGCCATCCTGGCCGACATCGACGAAACCGAGGCGTCGTTCTCGCAGGCGGCGCGCCATCCCCAGGGCAGGCTGAAGGTCGACCTGCCGGCCTCGCTCGGCCGCATCGTGGTGATCCCCGCGCTGCCCGCGTTCTGCGAACGCTATGCGCAGATCACCCTCGACATCGGCATCGGCGATCGCTACATCGACCTGGTGCGCGAGAGCGTGGATTGCGTGGTGCGGCTGGGCGAGCTGCGCGACTCCTCGCTCGTCGCCCGCCGCCTGGCCACGCTGCAGCAGGTCACCTGCGCGAGCCGGGCCTATGTGGAGCGCAACGGCGTGCCGGCCACGCTCGCCGAGCTGGAGGCGCATCACGCGGTCGACTACGTCTCGGCGTCCACCGGCCGTTCCACGCCGCTCGAGTTCATCGTCGGCGGGCGGCTGGAAACCCGCAGCATCCCGAGCAGGCTGGCGGTCAACAACGGCGATGCCTACCTCGCGGCGTGCGAGGCCGGGCTCGGCATCGTGCAGGTCCCCCGCTACCGCGTCGGCCAGCAGATCGCCGAGGGGGCGCTGGTCGAACTCCTGCCGGACAAGCCGCCGCCCAATCTGCCGCTGTCGGTGCTCTACCCGCATCACCGTCACCTGTCGCCGCGGGTGCGCGTGTTCGTCGACTGGCTGGCCGAACTGCTGGGGCCGCTGCGCTGAACCGACGCACATCGACGCAGATCGACGCTCAAGTTGGGGCGCCGGATGCCGTAACGACTCGGGATGCGGCAGTGCGTGAGGCCTGCCGCGCCTGAATCGCGTCGCCCGGCCTGGCCTCGCTGCACCTGATCTGCGAACCGGACCGGCGACTCCGCCGGAAGCGACAACGTGAAGAACAACCTGCCCGTCACCCAGAGAGAAGTGTTCCTGCAGCCCGGAAGACCCATCGTCACCAAGACGGATCTCAAGGGACGCATCACCTATGCCAACGAATCCTTCATCAACATCAGCGGCTTCTCGCGCGACGAGCTGATCGGCGCAAGCCACAACATCGTGCGCCATCCGGACATGCCGCCGGAGGCCTTCGAGGATCTGTGGAACACGGTCAAGCGCGGCCAGCCATGGCGCGGCCTGGTCAAGAACCGGGCCAGGAACGGCGACCACTACTGGGTGGAAGCCTTCGTCACGCCCATCGTCAGCGATGGCCGCTGCGTGGGCTACCAGTCGGTGCGCAACATGCCCGACCGCGACGAGGCGAAGGCCGCCGAGGCGCTCTATGCTCGGGTGCGCGACAAGTCCGCGCGCTTTCCGTACACCCCCGCCGCGTCGTCGACGCTCAGCCCGCGCGCAGTGGTCTGGCTGTGTGCGGCCCTGATCCTGGCGCTGGGCGCCGCAGCGCTGTGGTTCGACGGCCTGCCCCGCACGGTGCTGGCGGCGCTTGCCGGCGTCGCGCTCCTCGGCGCCGCGTGGTATGTCGATCACACCGGCGCGGCGCGCATCGACCAGTTGCACAGCACGATCCTGCAGTTGGACGAAGGCAAGCTGTCGCAGCGCATCGAGCCCGTGCCCGGCCCGCTGCGTGCGCTGTCGATCGCGCTCGAATCGATGCGCATCCACATGCGGGCGATGTTCTCCGACGTGCTGCTCAGCACGCGCGAAGTCGAAGAACGCTCGCAGGAGCTGGACGACGCGATGCAGACGCTGGTCTCGGCCACCCACTCGCAGACCGAGAACGTCATGCGGGTAGCGTCGGCCATGCAGGAGATGAGCGCCGCCATCGCCCAGGTATCGGACAACACCGAGCGCAGCATCGAGGCCGCAAGGCTCACGGAAGCCAGCGCCAGCGAGGCGCTGCGTACCACCGAGGCGGGCATCGGCCACAGCCAGCAGCTCATCGACGTCGTCAACAAGGCACAGTCGAACATCGAGCAGGTGAACGCCACGGTGGAGCTGATCCGCAGCTTCTCCAAGGGGATCGACGAGATCGCCCAGCAGACCAACCTGCTCGCCCTCAATGCGGCGATCGAAGCGGCGCGCGCCGGGGAGCAGGGGCGCGGCTTTGCGGTGGTCGCCGACGAAGTGCGCAAGCTCGCCGAGCGCACGCGCTCGAGCACCGAGGACATCGGCGGCGCGGTTGACGAGATCGTGCCGCTGGCACAGACGGCGGTGGCGACGATGAACACCACTGCCGGCGAGGTGGCGCGCTCGACCGCCGAGATCGCCTCCAGCAGCGACGCGCTGCGCGGCATCTGGAATGCCAGCCACGAGGCGACGACCTGCGCGATGGAAATCACCGAGATGCTGCGCCAGCAGTCGCTCGCCTCCAACGAAGTGGCCTCCAGCATGGAGCTGATCTCGGGTTCGGTGGAGCAGACCAGCCAGAGCGTGCAGGCGATCGGTCAGTCCGCCGCGCGCCTGTACGACACCTCGAGCGAACTGCGCGAGCTGATCCGCCACCTGGAACAGACGCTGGCATGAGGCCCCCGCCGGCGGCCAGGCTGGACCACGGCCGCCGGCGTTTGTACAATGCCTGCCGTCATTGGGGAGTAGCCTCCCTTTGCCGACCGGGCTCCGCCCGCGGCGAAGGGGCCAGCGTCAACACACTTGGCCATCCGGCCATGGCGCTGGCAGTTCCGACCTGGCAAGACCTTTGACCATGCCGCTTCCGGATTGGCCGGGGAGGCGCATGGTCATTGGTTATCCTCCGGCCAGGGATCATTCATGGAAGCTTTCCTCGTCTCCACCAGCATCGTCGCGCTCGCCGAAATCGGCGACAAGACGCAACTGCTCGCCTTCATCCTCGCGGCGAAGTTCCGCAAGCCGCTGCCCATCGTGCTCGGCATCCTGCTCGCCACCATCGCCAACCATGCCTTCGCCGGCGCCGTGGGCGCATGGCTCACCTCGCTGATGGGGCCCACGACGCTGCGCTGGGTGCTGGGCGTGTCCTTCATCGCCATGGCGATCTGGACGCTGATTCCCGACAAGTTCGACGAAGATGATGCCAAGCTGGCGCATATGGGCGTGTTCGGCACCACGCTGGTCGCCTTCTTCCTGGCCGAGATGGGTGACAAGACGCAGGTCGCCACGGTGGCGCTGGCGGCGCAGTATCAATCGCTGCTGTCCGTCGTCGCCGGCACCACGCTGGGCATGATGCTCGCCAACGTGCCGGCGGTGCTGCTCGGCGACCGCATCGCCCATCGCATGCCGACCAGGCTGGTGCACGCGGTGGCGGCAGCGATCTTCGCCGTGCTGGGTGTGGCGACGCTGCTCGGCGCCGGGGAGAGCCTGGGCCTTTAGCCGCCGCGCGACCGGCGTCAGCGCGGCCCGTGGCCGCCCTTGGGCCACTGCAGGCCTGACGCCCCCGCGCTGCCCCGCGGCGCGGCGGCGATGCGGGCGGCGATGGCGGGATCCTTGGCGTTGCGGGCGATCTCGCGCAGGGTCTTGCCGTCCTGCATCGTCACCTCGACCGAGGCGCCGGCCTTCAGCAGCAGGTCGATGACCTCCAGATGGCCATTGGCCACCGCCTTGAGCAAAGCGGTGGAGCCGTCGCGCGCCGCGAGATTGGGGTTGGCCTGGTGCCTCAGCAGCGTGGCAACCACCTCGCGATGGCCGCGTGCGGCCGCCTGCAGCAGCGGCGTGATGCCGGCGTTGCTGGCGACGTCGGCCGGCAGCCCCTTCACCAGCAGCAGTTGCACGACCTTGGGATAGCCGTTGTAGCCCGCCCAGTGCAGCGGCGTATATCCCGCGAGGTCGGTGGCGTGCATGTCGGCGCCGTAACGGAGGAGTTCAAGCGCCAGCTTTTCATTGCCATTGAAAGCGGCGATCAGCAATGGCGTCCAGTGCCGGCTGTCGCGCGCGTCCACGTCGAGCCCGGCGTGGATGAACAGGCGGCACAGCTCGGCATCGCCCGCCTCGGCCGCGCGCACGAAGTTGGCCACGCTCAGGTCGATGCCCTGTCGCTGCAGCTCCCGTTGCGCACGCTCGGTCTCCCACGGGTCGCTGACCACGACTGCGCCGTGGGGCTGCTCGTCCACCATGGGCTTGATCTGGCCGATGCGCTCGTAGGCGAGGCAAAGGCTCATGATCTCGGCCGCGACCTCGGGCGGAAACCCCTGGCGGTTCGGCCGGCTCGACACCATGAGTTCGCTGAAGTACTCGCCAACGCCGGCCGGGTCGTTCCAGAGTTCGTCCAGACGACGCGCCACGTGCGGAAACCGGGCGACAAGCTGCTGGGGATACTTGCCCTTGTGGTCACCCGACAACAAGAAGGAGAGGGGAAGGTCGGAACTGCTCATGCCGTGATCGGCTCGGCAATGTGGCCATTCGAATATAGCAGCGCTTCTGGCACGCGATGGCCGGTCCGGCATTTCGACCGACCGGCCCCGTCATGCGGACGTCACGCCTTCGGAAGCGGGCACTCTTCCCTGCCGCCGCCGGCTGCGGAACCGGCAGCGGTGGAACGCCTGCTTACTTCAGCGCCGCCAGCGCGGCAGCGTAATCCGGCTCGTCCTTGATCTCCGGCACGAGCTGCGAATACACGACCTTGTCCCCGGCATCGATCACCACGACACCACGCGCGGTGAGCCCGGCGAGCGGGCCGCCGGTGATCGCCACGCCGTAGTCCTTGGCGAAACCCGGGCTGCGGAAGGTCGACAGCGTCTGCACGTTGGCGAGGCCTTCGGTCTCGCAGAAACGCTTGGCGGCGAACGGCAGGTCGGCGGAGACGACCAGCACCACCGTATCGGCCAGCTTGCTCGCTTCGGCGTTGAACTTGCGGGTGGAGGTCGCGCAGGTCGGCGTGTCCAGGCTGGGCACGATGTTGAGGACCTTGCGCTTGCCGGCGAACGCGGCGAGGCCGACGTCGGCCAGGTCGGCGCCGGTCAGGCTGAAGGCGGGCGCGGCATCGCCGGCCTGCGGGAAGCGGCCGGCCAGCGGGACGGGGTTGCCACCGAGGGTGACTGTGCTCATGTGAGTCTCCTGAAATGAGTTGAGAATGCCGCTGCGCTTCGGTCAGCGCAGCTCAGCGGGTGAAGTAGCCCACACCGACGAGGCGGCCGTCAACCGTACGGAAGTAGCTGTGCTTGCTTTCCGGCTTGCCGGTGGTGGGGTTGCGCCACACGTAATCGAGTTCGCCGGCGCCCTTGCGCCTGGCGATGTTGATCATGTCGAGCGTGATCGCCTTGCCCTTGGCGTCGCGCACCTCCTTGCCGTCGCGCCCCACGAGTTCCGGATTGGCCCCATGGGCGAGGAAGCGGCCGTCCGCCAGGTCGATCACGAACACGTAGAGGTCGTCCATCATGAAGCGCCCGCCCAGGGTCTGGAAGTCGGCCAGCGCCTGCTTCGGATCGGCCTTGAGGGCGTCGATCGCACGCGTCAGCATCGCCTGGGCCTGCACGGGCGTCGCGCGCGGCGAATAGAAGCCCACCGCCACCACGGTATCTCCCACCTTGCGATAGAAGGTCTTCTTGGGCTCGACCTTGTTGTCGATGGGATTCAGCCAGCGATAGTCGACCTCCCCCTCGCCCTTGGCCGCCGCGCCTTCGAGCAGCTCGCGGAAGAAGGGCTTGCCCACCGCATCGACCTGGTCGGTGACGTTGCGTCCGATGAGGCCGGCCGAGGAGCCGCCGCTCGCCAGCAGCGTGCCATCCTGGGACAAGGCGAAGACGTAGATCTCACGGTCGACGAAAGACCCCTGGCGGCTGAAATCCGCGAGGCCCGCCGCACCCTTCTCCTGCACATGCTTCACCGCGCGCTCGAGCAGCGCGTGGGCGCGCTTCTCGTCCATGTGCATGCTCAACGCGGCGGCGTCGGCGGCAAATGCGGCAGACGGCGCGAGCAGCGGGCCCGCCAGGGCCAGCAGGAGGGAAAGGACGGCGGTGCGGATACGCAGCTTGGGCATGATGGCTACCTCCTGGTCGGGTCTTCGAGGGGTGTTCGACGAACAATCAAACGCAGTGCAGCGAGCGCGGACAGGCGCAGGGCGGAAGAGAATGGGAGTCGAACCCACCTGGGACCGGCTGACGGCCCCACCCGGTTTTGAAGACCGGTCGCCCCACCGGGGAACGCGTCTCTTCCGCAAGCCTGCGCGATCTTAGCCTGTTCGCCCCGGCTTGTGTTTCCGTGCGCCGCAAGCTCGGCAGCATACAATCCGGGTTCAGATCACGTTGCAGGAAGACCCGGTCATGCAGGACGCACCGACAACACGCAGGCGGCTCGCCAACGCGAAACTGCAGCTCGACGAACTGGTGCAGATGCTGCTGGCCGACGGCCACCTGACTCAGGCCGACGCCGACAAGGTGCTCGCCGCGCGATCCGCCCGCGAGCCCGACGTGCATCCGCTGATCTGGGTCGGCGATCACAAGCTGACCGACGCCGGCAACGCCAAGGCCGTGCTCACCACCGAGGCGCTCACCGAGTGGCTGGCGGCGAAGACGCACCTGCCCTACCTGCACATCGACCCGCTGAAGATCGACGTCGCCCGCGTGTGCAGCGTGGTGACCCATGCCTACGCGGCGCGCTACCACATCCTGCCGGTGGAAGTGAGCACGCAGGACGTGACGGTGGCCACCGCCGAGCCCTTCGACCGCGAATGGCAGACCGAGATGGAGCGCATGCTCGGCCTGCGCATCCGCACCGTACTCGCCAACCCGGCCGACGTACGCCGCTACCTCGGCGAGTTCTACAGCCTGGCGCGCTCGGTGCGCCACGCCATGGAGCGCCAGCAGGACCTGCCGCAGGGCATCACCAACTTCGAACAACTGGTGCAGTTGGGCAAGAGCAGCAACATCGACGCCAACGACCAGGCGGTGGTGCACATCGTCGACTGGCTGCTGCAGTACGCCTTCGAGCAGCGCGCCAGCGACATCCACATCGAGCCGCGGCGCGAGGAATGCCTGGTGCGCTTCCGCATCGACGGCCAGATGCATCTGGTCTACCAGGCACCGATGCAGTTGATGGCGGCGATCACCAACCGCATCAAGCTGCTCGGCCGCCTCGACGTGGTGGAAAAGCGCCGCCCGCAGGACGGCCGCATCAAGACGCGCTCGCCCGGCGGCGACGAGATCGAGCTGCGCCTGTCGACCATGCCCACCGCCTTCGGCGAGAAGCTGGTGATGCGCATCTTCAACCCCGAGCTGCTGCTGAAGAACTTCGCCGAACTGGGCTTCTCCGAGGACGAGAACCGGCGCTGGCGCGACCTCATCCAGCAGCCCAACGGCATCATCCTGGTCACCGGCCCGACCGGCTCGGGCAAGACCACCACGCTGTATTCCACCCTGCGCGAGCTGGCCACGCCGGAGGTCAACGTGTGCACCGTGGAAGACCCGATCGAGAACGTCTACCCGCACCTCAACCAGATGCAGGTGCAGCACAACATCGGCCTCGACTTCGCCACCGGCGTGCGCACCCTGCTGCGCCAGGACCCGGACATCATCATGATCGGCGAGATCCGCGACCTCGAGACCGCCGAGATGGCGGTGCAGGCCGCCCTCACCGGCCACTTGGTGCTGTCCACGCTGCACACCAACGACGCCCCCGCCGCCGTCACCCGCCTGCTCGACCTCGGCGTGCCCGACTACCTGATCCGCGCCACCCTCCTCGGCGTGCTCGCCCAGCGCCTGGCGCGCACCCTGTGCCCGCACTGCCGCACCCTCACCGACACCGACGAGCAGGCGTGGACCGAGCTGGTGAGCCCGTGGAAGTCGAACATGCCGCGCCAGATGGCCAGACCCGTCGGCTGCCTCGAATGCCGCATGACCGGCTACCTCGGCCGCACCGGCATCTACGAGATGCTCACCGTCACACCGACGCTGCGGCGCCTGATCGGCCTGGACAAGGACGGCGTGCAACTGCGCGAACAGGCGATCAAGGAAGGCATGCGCCCGCTGCGGCTGGGCGGGGCGCTGAAGGTGGCGGCGGGGGTGACCACGATCGACGAGATCCTGCGCAACACGCCGCCGGCCAGGGCGCGGTAGCGCCCGCCATCCGAGGCGCCACGGCAGCGCCTGCGGCTGTCCGCCTTCCCGTCGCTCCGGCAGCGCCTTCGTCGAACTCAGGGTGTCCTGAAGCGAAATGAGTACCGGGAAGGTGCCGTGATGTTCCGAGCGTGCGACTCTTCAAAGGATATACGTGATCCATAGCGGGATCTGTGCCCATTCCATCCGGCGGGGGCCCGACTCGCCGCGCCGCCCGAGTCACAGCCTGAAGACGCGGTTCACCGATCGCCCGGGCTACCCGGATCGTTGCGATGACGCGCGACCGGAACCCGCCAGCCGCGATAGATCGCCATCAGGCGCAGGAAGATGCACGCACCGGCGCCGAGCAGCAGCGAATACGCGCACGCAGCGCCGATCGCGTACCCAGCGGACACGATCGCGCCACCTGCGAGCGCCGCAACCGCATAGAACTCGCTGCGCAGCACGAAAGGGGGCTCTCCGGCGAGAACGTCACGCGTCATCCCGCCGCCGATCCCCGTCATCATCCCCAACAGGGCGGCCATGAGCGGATGGATGCCGTACTCGATGGCCTTCTGCGTGCCGACGACCGCGAACAGGCCGAGGCCGACGGCGTCGCAGAGCACGATGGGGCGTTCGAGCGAAACCACTCTGGGATACCAGTAGAAGGTGATCAGGCCACCGCCGATCGCGATCAGGAAATAGTGGATTTCCGTGATCGCCACCGGCGGCACGGCGCCGATCAGCACGTCGCGCACCATGCCGCCGCCGACCGCGACAACGAAGGATAGGAAGAGCACGCCGAAGAGATCGAATTCCTTTCGTGCCCCCATCAGGCCGCCGCTGAAGGCGAACGCCAGCGTGCCCACCCAGTCGAGGAGCTTCACCAGATCCGGCAGTAGCGCCGTGCTCATGGTCAAGGCTCGGCCGCTTCAGTGCGCCCGGTTGGCGGCCGTATCGGTCGGAGGACAGATCCAGGCGCCGGCGGCGACCAGCATCGCTTCGATGCCGGTACGCAGCGTCGGGTCGACCACCGGCGCGAAATTCGGTGCATGGTTGGCCGGCAACTCGTCCAGCCTGCCGGCCTTGCGCGCTTCCTCGTAAAGCGCCGGGTCGATACCGCCGATCACCCAGAACACGGTCGGAACGTTCCAAGCCGTGCCGAACAGCCCGAAGTCCTCGCTCGCGCTCGCGGGCGAAATCTCGGAAATCCGGTCGCTGCCGAAATGCTGTTCGAGCGCGGCGACGACCTTCCGCGTCGCGCCTTCGTCATTGCGGGTGAGGGGAAACTCGCTCAGCACGGAGAACTCCGGTGGCCTCGGCGCCCCTGACGCGGCGGCCTCCGCTTCCAGGATGCGCCTGACGACCGCGAGCACCCGGGTCCGCACTTCATCCTTGAAGGTGCGGATGTTGAGACGGAGCAGCGCCTGATCGGGGATCACGTTCTCATTCATGCCCGCCCGCAGCGTGCAGACGCTCACCACAGCCGAATCGGTCATCGCGACTTCGCGCGACACGACGGTCTGCAGGCGCATCACCGCCGACGCCGCCATCACGACAGGATCGACGCTCTTCTGCGGCATCGAGCCGTGAGCGCCGCGACCGAACAGTGTCACTTCCCAACTGTCGCCGGCCGACAGCATGGTTCCGGTGCGCCATCCTATCCGGCCAGCCGAGAGCGGCATCACATGCTGGGCCAGCGTGACGTCGGGCTTGGGGAAGCGCCTGACCATCCCGTCCTCGATCATCGCGCGTGCCCCCTGGCCGGTTTCCTCGCCCGGCTGGAACACCACCATCGCAGTGCCCCGCCACGCGTCGCGATTACCCGCCAGGATGTCGCTCGCGCCCATCAGCCACGCGACATGCATGTCGTGCCCACAGGAATGCGCAATCGCGGTCGGCTGCCCGAACCTGTCCGTACCGGTCTTCTGGCTGGCATAGGGCAGGCCCGTGCTTTCCGCGATCGGCAGCGCATCCATGTCGGCACGCATCAGCACGGTCGGCCCTTCGCCATTCCGCAGCACGCCCACGACACCGGTCGCGCCGACCTGTTCGGTCACCTCGTACCCGCGCTCCCGCAGCCATGATGCGACGATGCCGGCGGTGCGATGCTCCTGCATCGACAGCTCGGGATTCGCATGAATGTCCTGGTAGACGCTTTCGAGGCGCGCGAGCAATTCACCGGACGGCCCCGGCAGGGCCCGCGCCGCGCCGTCTTCCGCCATCCTCCGTTTCATCCCGTCCTCCCTTAGACCGCCGTCTCGAACTCCGCCACCCGCGCGTCGGAATGGTCGCATCCGCAATCCGACGCCTCGAGTCCGGTCCACGCGAGAAGCTCGCACGCAATCCGCAGCGCCGCGTCCGGCGGCAGCGCGGTGGGGTGTTCGATCAGAGCCAGGAGTTGCAGCACATGGGCGCGGTGAGCCGATTGACGGTCCTGACCGTCAGCGCAATGCGGGCAGAGCATGGAGTCCTCCTTCGCATGGAGCGAAACCGATAAAGGGACAAGACCGACGAAAGCCCGCTGCATCGGACGGACGCGACACAGCTTGAATTCAAGCTAGCATTCCCGAGCGGGTGCAACAAGGTCGATTGGCAGCGAACGCTGGCTTCAGCAAGCCCGCCAGTGAAAGTGCGCTCTGCGAGACAAGAACCTAAGAACCTGGGAGCGCAACCGTCGAACTCGGGGGGATTCTAGGCGCACCGCATCACGGGCACTGCATCCGCCCGCCGACCATCTGGCACGCGCCACCACCACCGGCCGGGAAATAGGTATTGCCCGCGCCCTTGTTGTAGCGCCCGCCCGTGCTGTCCCAGCAACCGCCGGCATCGCAGTGGGTGATCACGCCCGGGTTGGGCCGATGCACGCGCGCGGGAGTGCGCCCGCGATAGTCGTTGTGGATCTCGACGCGGTCGGGTTCGCGCAGGCCGCAGGCGCTGCGCATCGCGGCTTCCCTCGAGGCGACGGTCGCCTTGTTGCGGGTCATGGAGCCGGCCTCGATCTCGAGCGAACGCCTCGCGCGCTCGCAGGCGACCGAGTCGGCACGCTCGGCCTGGAGATCGGCCTGCGTGCGGCCGTACTGGCTGCTCCCGGCTCGGCTCTCGTAGGTGTCCATGCGCTCCTGAAGTTCGCGGACTTCGCGCCGCAGCGCCTGCTCGCGGCTGCCTGAAGTGTCGAGCGTGTTGTCTCGCACATCGACGTCACGACCCGTGTTTCCGCCGTGGCACGGTACATCGGAATAGGTGATCTTACCGCTGCCGTTCTCCTTGCACTTGTAGACCTGGGCGTGGGCAGGGCCGGCCAGGGAAATGACGGCAAGCAGGGCAAGGGTAAAGGCGGGACGCATGGCGGAATTCAGGTGTTGGAAGCGGAGGGCCCACCAATCATAGCCCCGAGTCATGACCTGCCACCCGTGCCAGATTTCTCATGCGGACTGCTTGCTCGTTGCGTTCTCGATGTTCATCGTGTGGGATCCCTTCATCCCGTTGCGCCGTGCGTGCTCAGAGAGGCTGAGGCTGCGCGAATTGCCGGCGGAATACCACGCGGCATGCTCCAGATGCGGGTAGCCATTCGTTCCGTGCGCTCAAGACGTACGGCGTGATCGCGCGGCTGAAGCCGTGTCAGGTGGGTAATCGCAGACGATGCTGACCTGCTATCCGGTTTCGGGCGGGAGTTTTTGCCGGAAAGCTCGGACTTTTCAGGTTTTGACACAGCCCGGGTCGGGAACGCCAGTTCGCAGCGTCGAAAGGCTGCCGGTCGTCATAGCCTGGCGGGTGAGCGACAGGTAATCAGCACATTACGGTTATACAGTCAGCGGCCTGCGCCAGCGCAAGGCTCACGAACGCACTGGCGTTGCGGAAATCTTCACGCCCAGGGCATGAAGCAGCTTGAGCACTGTGTCATAGCGTGGCTTCGCGCCGGGCGTGAGCGCTTTATAAAGGCTCTCACGGCCAAGACCCGCATCCTTGGCGAGTTGCGCCATGCCACGGGCGCGCGCTACATCGCGAACGGCAGCAAGGAACACATCAGGGTTTGGGTCTTCCAGGGCTGCTGTCAGATACTCCGCGATGGTTTCTTCATCGTTCAGGTAGTCGGCAGCGTCAAAGGTGGCAGTCTTGACCATCATTCACTCCTTGTCCAAAGCCTGCGCCATATCGATGGCGCGTTTGATGTCCCGCTTTTGCGACGACTTATCGCCACCCAGCAGAAGCAGATAGATCACTGCCCCACGTCGTGTGTAGTAAGCGCGATACCCGGCACCGACGTGGATGCGCATTTCCGAAACGCCTTCGCCAACCGGCTCACAGTCGCCGAAATTGCCGTGTTCGGCCGAGCGGATGCGGTGGACGATGCGGGCTCGTGCCACGTTGTCTTTCAAGCCGACAAGCCAAGCGTCGAAATCGTCCGTACGCAGGAAGGTGTTCATGGCGGCAGTGTATCCATACGGATACGATCTCACAAGGGAGAACCGGTGGCGAAGACCGAGAGCCAACCGCTGCACTTTGGGCGGCAGTAGTTGCCCGATCGCACGCTGTGGTCAGCGTCACCGATGGCAGCCGTCCGCCAAGAGCTCAAGAATCAGACTCCGATCAACACCAAGGAGTCCGTCATGGAAACGCGCGAACATCGGCAAGCCTGGATCAAAGAGAAGCTGGTTGGCCAGAAGGCACCGCTCAAACCCAAGGACATCTGGGCCATCCGTATTCATTTGCAGAATGCACACCAGGTGCGCGACCTCGCCTGTTCAATCTCGCGATCGATAGCAAGCTCCGAGGCTGTGACCTCGTTAGCCTGCGGGTGCGCGACGTGACGCATGGAAACCAGGTGCTCTCACGCGCGATGGTCGTGCAGCGGAAAACGCAGCGACCCGTCCAGTTCGAACTGACCGAGCCGACGCGCACGGCCGTCGCTGCATGGATCGCGAAGGCCGCCCTGAGGTCGGACGACTTCCTCTTTCCGAGCCGCCTGCACGACTCTCCGCATGTCTCCACTCGGCTGACACCAGAATCGTCGAGCACTGGGTGGTGGCCGCCGGCCTCGATCCGTCCGCCTACGGTACGCATTCGATGCACCGCGCGAAGGCAACCTTGATCTACAAGTGCACGAAGAACCTGCGGGCGGTTCAACTCCTACCGGGTCACTCCAGGCTCGAGTCGACAGTATGGTACTTGGGCATTGAGGTGGATGACGGGCTGGAGATCTCTGAGCAGATCGAGGTCTGACGCTGGAGTGGCCGCGCGCCAAGCGTCGATGAGCCAGCGGGCGGCCGCTTACGGTGGTGATGCCGAGAGGGCACAATCGGCCACGACCTGCCTTTGGGCTGTCGCATGGAGCCGTCATTCAGATGACAGGTCCAATCCGAAACCTGCCGGACGACCTACGGAAGGAACTCGGCCAAAGCAGCCTGTCAGCATGCGAGGTAGTAACGACCGGTTTACACAGAATTTCGGACATGCTTGGACTGGAGGCCAAATCCTTCCGCTCGTCGAGGAGTGTGAGCGCAAGCGAGGCTGATGGATTGATCGACATGCGTACGGCCGGCAAGCATGTTCAGTTGGCGCCCTAACACACCTGCGTGCGCCATGATTCTCTGCGCAGAGCGCGCCAATATGCCGAAGACTTGTTGGCTGGAAAAACGACTCCTGATACGCTTAGCAAAACGCTAGCGTTTTTCACACAGGAGTAGATCGTGGCCGTCACGAAGACAGAGGTTGTTAGCGTTAGAGTCCCACCGGATGTGAAGGCTGCGCTGGTCGCCGCCGCCGAGCAGGAGCGGCGCAGCTTGGCATCTATGGTCGAGTTTATGGTGCTCGAGTACTGCAGATCGCGCGGCATTGGAGGTGAATGGGCGGCGGACGCCGCAAGCGCGCATAAGAGTGTTGTGAAAGGTTAAGTCCACCAAACACCGCAAGGCGAACGAACTTGCAAGGACTTAAGGGGCAAGAGGTCAATGGCAAGAGACATCGCGCAAGGATTAAGCAATTTCGGATTTCTAACTGAGCACAGCCCGTTGCTCGCTGATCTTGGGGCAACCGCGGAGCGGCTCTATCCTTTCGATCCGGCCAGCTGCGTGCTCAAGCTGCGGTTGTTGGCCGAGTCGATCACGCAGGATGTGGCGTCCCGCGTAGGTGTGCGCCTGATCCAACCCACCCAGGCAGAGCTGCTGCGCGCAGTGGACCAGCGCTTGGGACTTGATCCGCAAGTGCGGCAGATGTTCCATTTGCTGCGCCAGAGGGGCAACGAGGCTGCACATCAGGTGGACCATCGCATCGGCTACCGCGAGGGTCTAGAGGCGCTGAAGGTTGCCCGTGAAATCGCGCTTTGGTTTCATCGAAGCTTCGGCAGCGACGCGGACTTCAAGCCCGGTCCCTTCATCCTGCCGGACGACCCCAGCCAGCGGCTGCTTACGCTGCAGCAGCAAGTGGCTGACCTCACGCAGAACCTGCAGAAGGCCCAGAGTGAACAGGCGGCCAAAGGCCAAATTGCAGAGTTGCTGGCCGCCCAGGCAGCACAGGAGCGCGTGCTGGCCGAGCGGGCCGCCGAAGAGCGCAGCGTCTACGAAAGTCTGGCCGAAGAGGCCAGCACCCGCTACGCCGCCCTTAAGGCCGAATTCGACGCCCACCTGCAAACCGCCAATGCTGCGCCGGACGTACCCACCTCGCTGGACATTCAGGCCTTTGCGCAGCGCACCACCCAGGCTGCACAAAAGGTGGCGATGGACGAAGCTTCCACCCGCCTGCTCATCGATCAGATGCTCAAGGACGCCGGCTGGGAGGCCGACACCCATGAACTCACCCATGCCAAAGGCGCACGGCCGGAACGCAACCGCAACTTGGCGATCGCCGAATGGCCCACTGCGGGCAAGCAGAGCGCCGACTACATGCTGTTCGCCGGTCTCACACCCATTGCTGCAGTCGAAGCCAAGCGCCTGAACGTCAACGTCGCCGGGAAGATTGGTCAGGCCGAGCGCTACGCCCGCGGCTTGCAAATCGAGCCCGGGCACGAAGCCGCCTGGCTGGCTGAAGGCCGCCAGGGCCCCTGGCCCGACGGGCAGGGAGGCGTGTTTCACCTTCCCTTTGCCTACTCGTGCAACGGCCGCCCGCTGGTCAAGCAGAGCCCTGAAGCCAGCGGCACCTGGTTCCGCGATCTGCGCCACCAGGGCAACCTGGCCAAGCCGCTGCAAAGCTTCCACTCACCTGACGGCTTGCTCGACCAGCTCCGCCGCAACAAGGCCGAGGCGGAAGCCAAGCTGCAACAAGAAGGCTTTGCCTACTTGGGTCTGCGCGATTACCAGCAAAAGGCTATCAGCGCGGTGGAAGCCGCGCTGGCCGCCGGCCAGACCAACTGCCTGCTGGCCATGGCCACCGGCACGGGCAAGACGCGCACCATCATTGGCCTCATCTACCGCCTGCTCAAGGCCGAACGTTTCCGTCGCATCTTGTTCCTCGTGGACCGGACCGCCTTGGGCGACCAAGCGCTTGACGCCTTCAACGAAGCCCCGCTGGAACAAAGCCAGCCGCTATCGAAGATCTACAACATCGCCGAACTGGGCGACATGGCTGCCGAAGCCGAAACCCGCGTGCAGGTGGCAACGGTGCAGGCGATGGTCAAGCGCATCTTCGGCAGCGACAACCCGCCCCCGCTGGACGCTTTCGACTGCATCATCGTGGACGAAGCCCACCGGGGTTACACCTTGGACCAGGACATGACTGAGGGCGAGCTCGCACTGCGCGACCACGCCCAGTACCTCTCCACATATCGGCGCGTGCTCGACTACTTCGACGCCGTCAAGGTGGGGCTGACCGCCACCCCTGCGCGCCACACCACCGACATCTTCAGTCGACCGGTCTACACCTACTCGTACCGTGAAGCCGTGGCCGACGACTGGCTTATCGACCACGAGCCCCCCATCCGCTACCAGACCCTGCTGAGCCAGCACGGCATCCACTTCGACAGCGGCCAACAGGTCGAGGCCATCAACCTTGGCACCGGCGAAATCGAAACCGCCGAGCTGGACGACGAACTGAACTTCGAGCTTGAAAGCTTCAACAAGCGCGTCATCAGCGAGCCGTTCAACCGCGTCATCTGTGAACAGCTCGCCCAAGAGCTGGACCCCATGGGCGAAGAGAAGACCATGATCTTCTGCGCCACCGACGCTCATGCCGACATGGTCAAACGGCTGTTGGGTGACGCCTTCAAGGCTGTGCACGGTGACCACTACAACCAGGCCGCGGTGGAAAAGATTACCGGCGCGTCCGACAAGGTCGACCAGCTCATCCGTCGCTACAAGAACGAGCGCTTCCCCACCATCGCCATCACGGTGGACCTGCTGACCACTGGCATCGACGTGCCGCCCATCTGCCATCTGGTCTTCATGCGCCGGGTGCGCTCACGCATCCTGTACGAACAGATGATCGGTCGTGCCACCCGGCGATGCGACGAGATCGGCAAGACCGTCTTCAAGATCTACGACCCGGTGGACCTGTACGCCTCGCTCCAGGCCGTCAACACCATGCAGCCGTTGGTGAAGGATCCCAAGGTCACGCTGGAACAGTTGTTCGAAGAGCTAAACAACCCGGCCGCGCACGAGGCCGCGGGCAGCGCCCCCGGCCGCAGCCACGCGCACGATGTACTCGACCAACTCAACCAGAAGCTCATGCGCGTTCTGCGTGACGCCGCACACAAGGCCGAGAAGAAGCCGGCCCTGAAAGAAAAGCTGGATCAGTTGGAGCAGCAATGGGGCGTGCCGCCGCAGCATCTGCACCGCCACTTGCATCAGATCGGGCAGGAAGGTGGCCCCCAGGCCGCAGCCGACTTTTTGCGCCACAACACCCGCCTGCTGCTGCAACTCGCCGAGGTCAAACAGCTCCTGGGCACGGCCTACATGCCTGTCATCGCCACCCAGGCCGACGAACTGCGGGAACGAAGCCAAAGCTGGGGCCTGTACGCCAAGCCAGAGGACTACCTCGACAGCTTCAGCCACTTCGTGCGCGAGCAAATCAACCAGTCGGCCGCCATGGCCACGGTGGTCAACCGCCTGTCAGTAGGAATCCAATAATCC
>JAFEFC010000028.1 GCA_018240785.1 Pseudomonadota bacterium
GGTGCGCCTGCTGTGCGAGTGGTACCTGCGCGTGCGCAAGTCGTCGTGACGGTCGCCGCAGCCTGACCCGCGCCACAATGCGTCGGCGCGAGTCAGGCAGGGTCTGCTTCAGGAGGAGGTATGGTCCGCATCATCGATCGACGGTTCGACAGCAAGGGCAAGAGCACGGTCAATCGCCAGCGCTTCATGCGCCGCTTCAAGCAGCAGATCCGCAAGGCGGTGTCGGAGGCGATCCACGGCCGCTCGATCCGCGATCTGGATAACGGCGAGGAAGTGTCCATCCCCGCTCGCGATCTGTCCGAACCCACCCTGCACCAGGGCCGGGGCGGCATCTGGGAGCAGGTCTTCAGCGGTAACGACCAGTTTTCGTCGGGCGACCTGATCAATCGGCCGTTGGGCGGCGGGGGCGGTGGCAGCGGCAAGGGCAAGGCCAGCAACGAGGGCGAGCACGAGGATGAATTCGTGTTCCAGTTGTCGCGAGAGGAGTTTCTCGACCTGTTCTTCGAGGACCTCGAGCTGCCGCGGCTGATCCGCACCCAGTTGGCGCGAGTCACCGACTACAAGACCCACCGCGCCGGCTTCACCTCGGACGGGGTGCCGGCGAACATCAACATCGTCCGCTCGATGCGTGGCGCCCTGGGCCGCAGGCTGGCGCTCGGCTCGCCGTATAACGCGCGCCTGCGCGAGCTGCAGCGCGAACTCGAAGACGTCGTCGCCCGATATGGCGACGACAGCGAGGAGGCGCGCGTGCTGCGCGACGAGATGGGCAAGCTCCGCGCGAAGATCGACAAGATTCCTTTCATCGACAGCTTCGACCTGCGCTACAACAACCGGGTGAAGGTGCCGCGCCCCACCACGCAGGCAGTGATGTTCTGCGTGATGGACGTGTCCGGCTCCATGGACGAAGAACGCAAGTCCACCGCCAAGCGCTTCTTCATGCTGCTGCACCTCTTCCTGACGCGCACCTACGAGCACATCGAAGTCGTCTTCATCCGTCACCACACGGTGGCGAAGGAGACCGACGAGGACGAGTTCTTCCACTCGCGCGAATCGGGTGGCACGGTGGTGTCCAGCGCGCTGGTGCTGATGCGCGACATCATCCGCGAGCGTTATGCCAACGGGCAATGGAACATCTACGGCGCCCAGGCCTCGGACGGCGATAACTGGGACAACGACTCACCCATCTGTCGCAAGCTGCTGGACAACGACATCCTGCCCTGGTGCCAGTATTTCGCCTACATCGAGATCACTTCGGGCGATCCGCAGAACCTGTGGCGGGAATACGAGAAGCTGAGCGGCGCACGTGACAACTTTGCCATGCAGCACATCGAGTCGCCGGCCGACATCTACCCGGTTTTCCGCGAACTCTTCAAGAAGACCATCGCATGAAACGCGTACCCGCTGCCCGCAAGCCCAAGCCGCTTCCCGCCGGATCGGAGTGGTCGTTCGAGAGCATCGACCGCTACCACACCGAGATCGCCCGCGTTGCGAAGGGCTACGGTCTCGACACCTATCCGGTGCAGATCGAGGTCATCACCGCCGAGCAGATGATGGACGCTTACGCCTCGGTCGGCATGCCGGTCAATTACCACCACTGGTCCTTCGGCAAGCACTTCCTCTCCACCGAGAAGGGCTACAAACGCGGCCAGATGGGGCTGGCCTACGAAATCGTCATCAACTCCAACCCCTGCATCGCCTACCTGATGGAGGAGAACACACTGACCATGCAGGGCCTGGTGATCGCCCACGCGGCCTACGGCCACAACAGCTTCTTCAAGGGCAACTACCTGTTCCGCACCTGGACCAACGCCGACGCCATCATCGACTATCTCCTCTTCGCACGGAACTACATCACCGAGTGCGAGGAGCGCTACGGCGAGGAGGAAGTCGAGCTGCTGCTCGACTCCTGCCATGCGCTGATGAACCTCGGCGTGGACCGCTACAAGCGCCCGCCCAGGCTGTCGCTGGCCAAGGAGAAGCTGCGCCAGCAGGAGCGCGAGGACTACCTGCAGAGCCAGGTGAACGACCTGTGGCGCACCCTCCCCGCCCATGAGCTACGCGCGGAGAGCCGACCGGAACATCAGCGCTTCCCCGCCGAGCCGGAAGAGAACCTGCTCTACTTCATCGAGAAGAACGCGCCGCTGCTCGAACCCTGGCAGCGCGAGGTGGTGCGCATCGTGCGCAAGATCGCGCAGTACTTCTTCCCGCAGCGCCAGACCCAGGTCATGAACGAGGGCTGGGCCACCTACTGGCACTACACCCTGCTCAACACGCTGTACGACGAAGGGCTGCTGGCCGACAGCTTCATGCTCGAATTCCTGCAGTCGCACACCAACGTCGTCGCGCAGCCGCCCTACAACAGCCGCTGGTACAACGGCCTCAACCCCTATGCGCTGGGCTTCGCCATGTGGCGCGACATCCGCCGCATCTGCGAGGACCCCGACGAGGAAGACCGCCGCTGGTTCCCCGAGATCGCCGGCAGCGACTGGCGCGAGACCTTCGACTTCGCGATGCGCAACTTCAAGGACGAGAGCTTCATCGCCCAGTACCTGTCGCCCAGGGTGATGCGCGACTTCCGCCTGTTCGCGGTGCTCGACGACGACCGCGAGGACAAGCTCAAGGTCTCCGCCATCCACGACGAATCCGGCTTCCAGCGCGTACGTGAAATCCTCTCCGAGCAATACAACCTGGGCAACCGCGAACCGAATGTCCAGGTGTGGAACGTCGATCTGCGCGGCGACCGCTCGCTGACCCTGCGCCACCAGCAACACCAGCGCCGGCCGCTGGGCGACAGCACCGAGGAGGTCATGAAGCACGTCGCCCGGCTGTGGGGCTTCACCGTGCGGCTGGAGACGATCGACGAGGCAGGCCGTCGCGAGCTGGCAAGCGAAGTTCGCGCCGAACGACGGCGCAACGGCCGCGAGAACTGAGGGTAAAGGCGGGCACGGGAACCGAGGCGGAAAGCGCGGGCTGCTCGCGATCCGGCCTTAGAATCGGGTGTCCCTCGTCGGAGAGCCCCAATGTTCCTGCCCACCCCACCCATCTATTCCGTTGCCGGCATCAGGGAGATCGAGCAAAAGCTGATCCCGTCCGCCAGGCCGCCACTCATGGAGCGTGCCGGACGAGCAGCGGCCGAGGACGCGGTGCGGCTGACCATGGATCGCCCCGGTCCGATCCTGTTTGCCTGTGGCCCGGGCAACAACGGCGGCGACGGTTTCGTCATGGCGCGGCAACTGCGGCAGGCCGGTCGTGAGGTGGTGGTCGCCTTTGCCGATGATCCGGCCAGACTGCCCACCGATGCGGGCAAGGCACACGCCGATTTCATCCATGCCGGCGGCACCACCACCCCCGAGCTGCCGGACCCGCCGGCGAGCGGCTGGGCGCTGGTTGTCGATGCGCTGTTCGGCATCGGCCTGAAGCGCGGGCTCGAGGGCCGTTACGCGCGATGGATCGAAGGGCTGAACGCCCAACCCGGCGTGCGCATGGCCCTGGATGTACCCAGCGGACTGGATGCAGACACCGGCCGCCCGACGGGTCCATGTTTTCGCGCCACCCACACCACGACATTCATCGCCCTCAAACCGGGGCTGCTGACCAACGACGGGCCGGACCATTGCGGCGAGATTTCGGTGCAGTCGCTCGACATCGACTGCCCTGCGTGGCTGGAACCAAGGGGGTTCGGCGTCACCCCGGCCCTGTTCGAGTCCTGCCTGCGGCCCCGCCCGCGCAACACCCACAAGGGTCGATACGGCGATGTCGGCATTCTCGGCGGCGACAGTGGCATGGCGGGGGCCGCGCTGCTCGCCGGCCGCGCTGCGCTCTTCCTGGGTGCAGGCCGCGTCTATGTGGGGCTCATGGATCCGCAGGCGCCCACCGTGGACATCGTGCATCCAGAGCTCATGCTCCGCTCAGCCGCGAGCTTGCCGCGTCAACTCAGCGCCCTTGCACTTGGACCCGGTCTCGGCCAGCGCGACGCGGCACGCGTCGAGCTTTCGGCTGCGATCAGCAGCGCTGCGGCGCTGGTGCTCGACGCCGACGCCCTGAACCTGCTCGCCGCCGCTTCAAGCCTGCACGGCTCCGTTGCCGGTCGAGCCGCTGCGACCGTGCTGACGCCGCACCCGGCCGAGGCCGCCAGACTGCTCGCCCGCCAGACCGCCGAGGTGCAGGCAGACCGCCTGAATGCGGCGCTCGAACTGGCGGCGCGATTCAACGCCTGCATCGTGCTCAAGGGCTGCGGCAGCGTGATCGCCACACCGGATGGCCGTTGGTACATCAACGGCACTGGTCACCCGGGGATGGCCACCGCGGGCATGGGTGACGTGCTCACCGGCCTCTGTGCCAGCCTGCTCGCCCAGGGCTGGGCCGCCGAGCAAGCCGTCATCGCCGCGGTGCACCTGCATGGTGCGGCAGCCGACGTGCTGGCGAGCGAGGGCATCGGGCCGATCGGACTGATCGCCGGCGAAGTGATCGATGCCGCGCGGCGCGTCTTCAACGGCTGGCTGGAAGAGGCCGTCAGCATGGGCTGACGCATCGGCCTCCTCGACGAAGCCCAAGCGCCAGGTTGTGCGTAGCGCGCCGGCTTTAATGTTGACTTCGGCCCCTGCGCGACACTGCAAACGCGCGCGGCGTGCAGCCCGCCGGTGCGAGCGCACGATGCTAGAATCCAGCGCTCCTCACCCTTCAAAGCGATTCACCGCCATGCTTCCAGATCAGCTTCGCGTCGAAATCCAGCGTAACGTGGCCGCCTCGCTGGCGGAAGACATCGGCACCGGCGACCTCACCGCGCTGCTGATCCCGGCGGGCTCCGATGCCCGCGGGCGGGTGATCACACGTGAGGAAGCGGTCATCTGCGGAACGGCGTGGTTCGACGCCACCTTTGCCGCATTGAGCCCAAGTGCGGCAGTCGTCTGGCATGTGAAGGACGGAGACCGGGTCAAGCCGAACCAGGTGCTGTGCGACATCGTTGCCGGTGCCCGCACGCTGCTCACGGCAGAGCGCACGGCATTGAACTTCCTGCAGTTGCTGTCGGGCACGGCAACGACGACGCGGCGCTTCGTCGACGCGGTCGCCGGCACGCGCGCAAAGATCGTTGACACCCGCAAGACCTTGCCCGGGCTGCGCCTGGCGCAAAAATACGCCGTCAAGGTCGGCGGTGGTACCAACCACCGCGTGGGCCTTTACGACGGCATTCTGATCAAGGAAAACCACATCATCGCTGCCGGCGGCATCCATCAGGTGGTCAGCGAGGCCCGCGCTTTCGCCCCCTCCAACGTCTTCATCGAGGTCGAGGTGGAAAACCTCGACCAGCTTCAGGAGGCGCTCGATGCCGGGGTGAAGATGATCCTGCTGGACAACATGGACCTCGACCAGATGCGCGAAGCAGTGAGCCTGACTGCCGGGCGAGCTGAACTCGAGGCTTCCGGCGGCGTGAACCTGGAACGAGTGCGCGCGATCGCCGAAACCGGCGTGGATCGCATTTCCATCGGCAGCCTCACGAAAGACATCAAGGCGCTGGATCTCTCGCTGCGCCATGTCGAGAACTGAAGCCCGCCTGCCTTCCGCGCTGCCGACTGCAGCGCGGAAGGTGTTCGGCATTCAGTCGTTTTCGAGGCGCAGGATGCCCAGCGCCTTGAGCACATACTTCTCGTACACCGGCTCGGTCGAGCCCGTCTTCATCTTGTGCAGGAAGTACTTCTCGAAGGCGATCTTCGCCATGTGCACCCACTTGCCCTTCTTGAACCAGTTGACGTTGCGGGGGGGGATCTGCGGCAGGGCGACGAAGGCAGCACCGGTATCGCCCATGTCGGCCAGGCAGATTGCATTCCACGTGGCCTTGGCCGTTGCCGCGCGGCCTTCGATGTCGGCCACGATGTTCTCGACGATGGCGCTCACCATGGTCTCGATCATGTAGCCGGTCTTGGGCGCACCGGTCGGCACCGGAGTGGCTTCCACCGGCGGAATCGCGACACAGACCCCGGCGGAAAAGATGTTGCGGTACTTCTTGCTGCGCTGATGTTCGTCGATCAGCACGAAGCCGCGCGGATTTCCCAAGCCTTCCACCGCAGCCACCGCATCCACGCCCTTGAAGGCGGGCAGCATCATCGAGAAGCGGAACGCCAGCTCATGCTCGCGCAGCGGATTGCCCATGCCGTCCAGCTCGGTGGTAAACAGCTTGCCCGCCTCCACGCGGGTGGTGCGCGCATTGGTGATCCACTTGATGTCGCGATTGCGAAACTCGCTTTCGAGCATGGACTTGGAATCACCCACTCCGCCCAGCCCGAGGTGCCCGATGTAGGGCTCGCTGGTCACAAAAGTGATCGGCACCTTGTTGCGGATCTTGCGGCGACGCAGGTCCGCGTCGACGATGAAGGCGAATTCGTAGGCCGGTCCGAAACAACTGGCACCCGGCATCGCCCCGATGACGACCGCGCCGGGGTCAGCGAGGAATTTCTCATAGGCGACAAGCGTCTTTTCCGCGTGATCGACGGTGCAGATCGACTGCGTGTAACCGCCATCCGGCCCCGCTCCAGGTACCTCTTCGAATGCCAGCCGCGGGCCGGTCGTCAGCACCAGATAGTCGTAGTCCAGCATGCTGCCGTCGGCGAGCTGCAGGCGGTTGTCTTCGGGCGCCAGCGCCGTGACACGCTGCACGACGAAATCGATGCCTTTCTTTTCCAGGTGCGGCCGAACGTGGACGATGACGTCCTCGCGCTTGCGCCAGCCCACCGCCACCCACGGATTGGAGGGCACGAACTGGAAATAGTCCGTGGCATTGACGAGCGTCACACGATGCCCGGAACCCAGTTTCGCGCGCAACTCATAAGCTGCCGGCATGCCGCCGATGCCGGCCCCCACAACGACGATGTGTGCCATCTCCATCTCCTCCGGGGCGGTCGTTTTCGTCTGTTGGGTAACCGGCTGCCTGGTCCGCCGCTCAAGCCGCTTGCGACTACATTATTATCATTTGCTTATATTTACAATAGCCGCCAGGCACGAGCGATTCAAGACAGACAAGCGCGCGTGCGCCCCGACCGGGGCCCTATTCGATCTCGATCGTGATCGAGGGGTTCTTCCCGCCGCGGCGCCGCCGCTCGGCGCGGATCAGGTCCGCGATGTCGGTGTTTGAATTCTGCAGCGCCCAGTCATCCGCGGTGAGCCCCGCATCATTGACGAGATCGAGATCCACCTTCGGTAGCTTGAGCAAGCGGCGCACGACGTCGATATGCCCGTTGCGCGCCGCGATCATGAGCGGCGTCGACTTGTTCGGCGCCAGCGCGTTGACGTCGGCCCCCGCGGCGAGCAGCTTCTCAACCAGCGCCAGCCGACCCTCGAACGCTGCGTAGTGCAGCGGCGCCCAGCCGTCCTGGTTCACCGGGGCACCCGCCTTCATCAACCTGTCCACAACCTTGTCGTGTCCGGCCAGCACCGCGAGCATCAGCGCCGAGTCCCCGGCGAGATTGCGCTTGCCGGGGTCAGCCCGGTGCTTCAACAGGGCATCGACCGTCGCCAGTTCCCCTTCGCGAGCGGCAAGGATCAGCAGGGTGTTGCCCTGCGCGTCGACGGTATCGGGATCGATGCCGCGTTCGAGCAGCCCGACGAGTTGCGACGTGTCGCCCAGTCTCGCCGAACTCAGGGCGTCCTCGTAGCTGCCGGCGCGGGCCGGTGCAACGCCGACCAGGATGCAGGCGGACGCGGCCAGCAGGGTACGCGGCACCGCGCGGGAGAAGCGGTCAGATTTGTGCATGGCGGAAAAGTCGGAAGAAGTTCTCGGTGGTTGCCTGTTCGATGCGCTCGAGGGGTTCGTCGCGCAACCGCGCCAGTTCCTCCGCCACATGCACGACCCAACCTGGCTCGTTGGTCTTGCCACGGTGTGGCACCGGCGCGAGGTAAGGGGAATCGGTCTCGATCAGCAGGCGCTCGAGCGGGATGCATCTGGCCACCTCCTTCAGCTCTTTCGCGTTGCGGAAGGTGACGATGCCCGAGAAGGAGATGTAGAAGCCCATCTCGAGAGCGGCCTCGGCCACCTCGCGGCTCTCGGTGAAGCAATGCATCACGCCGCCCGCCTCGTGCGCGTCTTCCTCGCGCATCAGGCGCAGGGTGTCCGCCGCGGCGCTGCGCGTATGCACCACCAGCGGCTTGCCGCAGGCGCGTGCCGCACGGACATGCGTACGAAAACGTGCGCGCTGCCACTCCGGCTCGTCCTTGTTCCAGTAGTAGTCCAGCCCGGTTTCGCCGATGCCCACCACGCGCGGATGATCCGCAAGGCGGACGAGTTCGGCTTCGTCCGGTTCATGACAGTCGGCGTTGTCCGGATGCACGCCGACCGTCGCCCACAAGTTGGAGTGGCGCTCGGCAAGTGCGCGCACACGCGGGAAATCTTCGATCCTGACGCTGATGCACAGCGCATGAGCTACACGGTTGGCCGCCATCGTGGCGAGAATCTCGTCCTCGCGGGCGACAAGATCGGGGAAATCGAGGTGGCAGTGGGAATCGATGAACATCCGCAGCTTTCAGAGGGTGTGAGTCGGTCGGTTGGTGCCCAGGTGCCCTGCCAGGATCTGCTCGATGCGGCCGCGCAGCACCTTTCCTGAATCATCGCCGGAAAAATGCACGCCGATACCCTGGGTCTTGCCACCCTGCGCACCCGCAGGCGTGATCCAGACCACCGTCCCCGCGATCGGATGCTTTGTCGGATCATCCATCAACTGCAGCAGCATGAAGACCTCATCGCCCAGGTTGTAGGACTTGGGCGTGGGGATGAAGATGCCGCCGTTGGTGAGAAAGGGCATGTACGCCGCGTAGAGGGCGGACTTGGAACTGATGTTCAGGGACAGCACCGTGGGCCGCGCCACCTGGCCCCGAGGTTTGTCGCTCATTCGCGCGCTCCGGTTATGGCCCGAGCGTAGCGCAGCAGCATGTCCTCCAGGAACAGCCGGAGATTGAGCGGGTGCTGGGCCACGCGGACGATCTGGGCAAACTCATTGTAGCAGTTGCTCACCGCTGCCACGCTGGCGCGGCTCGCAAGCGCGGACAGCACGGCTTCGTGCGCCGGAAAGAAGCGGACGCGGCCGCCGAGCCGAAGCGCCGCGAGGTCGCTGACCCAGCGCTGCATCCAGGCGACGAGCTGGGGCAGGCCGAAACCCGCTGCAGCCGATTCCTTCGCCTTCAGCCAGGACTCCCATTGCGCCGCAACCCGCAGCGCATTGGCGGTGCTGACCTGGCCCACATCGCGCACGAAGCGAGCCAGCAGGCCGGCACCCCCGGCGGCCGCCAGGCGTTCGGCGGCCAGCGGCATGCCGCCACACACGCCAAGCAGCGCGGACACTTCCTTTCCCGCCTCGGAACGCCAGTGCGCAAGCGTGGTGTCGTCCGGGCGCGAGAACGCCCATTGCTGGCAACGGCTGCGTATGGTCGGCAGCAGGCGCCGTGGTTCCGACGAGACCAGCACGAACACGCAGCCGGCGGGCGGCTCCTCGAGCAGCTTCAGCAAGGCATTGGCGGTGAAGACGTTCATCGCCTCGGCGGGGTCGATCACCACGACCCGCCGCGCGCTGTGGTGCCCGGTGACGCTGAGCGCGGACTGCAGCTCGCGGATCTGGTCAATGACGATCTGGCTCGATTTCGCCTTGCCGGAGGAGGACTCGCGCGTACCTTCGCCCTCGGCGCCTTCCGCATCCTCGGCGTCGGCGGCGGGGATCACCAGATGCAGATCCGGGTGGTTGCCCGACAGCCGCCACAGGCAAGCCTCACAATGCCCGCAGGCCTGGCCGTCGGCGGCGGGCGAGTCGCACAGCAGCCGCGCAGCGAGCGCCTCCGCCAGCAGACGCTTTCCCAGCCCTGGCGGGCCGACGAAAAGCAGCGCGTGCGGCAGACGCTCGGCGAGATCGACAAGGCGCACCCAGGTGGGCTGCAGCCAGGGCGGCATCATGCGAAGAAACGCTCCGCCAGCAGGCGCTCGATCTCGGCCTGGATGCGCTCGGGCGGCCGGTCCGCGTCGATCACGCATACGCGTTGCGGGGCGCTGCGCGCGCGTTCCAGGTAGGCACCGCGCACACGCTCGAAGAAGTGGCGCTGCTCGCGCTCGAAACGATCGGGATGTGCGCCACTGGCGGACATGCGCGCAGCAGCCACCACCGGCGAGAGGTCGAACACCAGGGTCAGGTCGGGCTGGAAGTCCGGATGCACCCAGGCCTCCAGCGCGTCGAACTTGTCGCGCGCGAGCCCGCGTCCGCCCACCTGGTAGGCATAGGTGGCATCGGAAAAACGATCGCATACCACCCAGCGCCCCGCCTCGAGCGCAGGCAGGATGCGGGCGGCCAGGTGCTCGCGCCGTGCGGCGAACATAAGCATCGCCTCGGTCTCGAGATGCATGGGCTCGTGCAGCAGCAACTCGCGCAGCCGCTCTCCCAGCGGCGTGCCGCCCGGCTCACGCGTCTGCTCGACCTCAATGCCACGCGCGCGCAGCGCCGCAACCGCTGCGGCGATCTGGCTGCTCTTGCCGGCGCCATCGATGCCTTCGAAGGTGATGAAGCGGCCGCGCGCGGCCGGGCCCCTGTGCGTCAATTCGCTCTCCCGTTGCGTATGAAGCGTTCCACTGCCCTATTGTGTTCGTCGAGGCTGCGCGAGAACTGGCTGCTGCCATCGCCGCGGGCGACGAAATACAGGTAGTCGCTTTGCTGCGGCCGCACCGCTGCGCGCAGGGCGTCGGGGCCGGGCATCGCGATCGGCGTCGGCGGCAGGCCCGGGCGCGTGTAGGTGTTCCACGGATGGTCCGTGTCCAGATCCTTGCGCCGCAGCTTGCCGTCGAAGTCCGCGCCGAGACCATAGATCACCGACGGGTCGGTCTGCAGCGGCATGCCGATGCGCAGCCGGTTCGAGAACACCGAGGCGACGAGGCCCCTGTCGTCCGGCCGGCCAGTCTCCTTCTCGACGATGGAGGCCAGGATGAGCGCCTCGTAGGGGCTCTTCAGCGGCGAGGCCGGATCGCGCTCAGCCCAGGCGGCTGCCAGCCGCTTCTGCATCGATCCATAGGCACGCCTTAGAACCGCGAGCGCGCCGGAGTGTTTGTCGAAGAGATAGGTGTCGGGGAAGAACAGCCCTTCAGGATGCGTCTCGCTGGCGCCGATCCGGCCGAGGATATCCGCGTCCGACAGCCCCGCCGTATCGGCGACCAGATCGGGCGTGGTTTCGAGCGCCTGGCGCACCTGGCGGAAAGTCCAGCCCTCGACCAGCAGCACGGCACCTTGCGAAACGTCGCCATCCGACAGTTTCAGGATCAGTTGCCAGGGTGTCACGCCTGTGTGCACCTCGTAACTCCCGGCCTTGATGCGATTCGCCCGGCCCGATATCTGCGCCAGCCAGGTGAGGAGACGAGGCTGCACGGCGACGCCGGAAGCGGCGATGTGGTTGGCCGCCTGGCGCATCCCGAGGCCACGCTGGACAGTGAAATCGACCACCGGCGCACGCAGCTCGATCGGCTTATGGGCGAACCAGAACCCCGCGCTGGTGAGCGCGACAACGAACGCAACCAGCATCAGCAGGAATGGCGTGGCACGTCGAAGGAAGTGATTCATGCGAGTTCGTCTGCAGGGCGGCCGCGAAGCCAGGCGGGGCGGCGGGTGAAACACGTGGCGGCAAGGGCTGCCGCCTGGCGGCGGGGACCTATAATACTGCATCGCGCAAGCCGGCCGGCGCCCTCCTCCACCGTGAATGCCGCGCCACGCGAAACAAGGACGAGACCAGACGGTCTCATCCTTCCCTGCCAGAGAACACGACCCACGAACCATGACTGCCTGGACCGACCACCTTGCCCAACAGGGCGCCCGACTCGACGGCGCCTCCCTCTCCTTTGCCGACGCTGAAACCGAAGCCCGCGCCGCCGCAGATGGCACGATCGCCGTGCCGCTGCTGCACCTGGGCGTGATCCGCTCCGCAGGGCCGGATTCCGCCGCCTTCCTGCACAACCTTGTGTCGAACGACGTGCAGAAGCTCGGCGCCGATGCCGCTGCCTGGAACAGCTTCAATTCGCCCAAGGGGCGCATGATCGCCAGCTTCCTGATGTGGCGCGAGGCGGAAGGGCATGCGCTGGCGTTGTCCGCGGACATCCTGCCCGCGGTGCTGAAGAAGCTGTCGATGTATGTGCTGCGCAGCAAGGTGAAGCTGGCCGACGCCAGCGCGGATGTCCCGCTGATCGGCGTGGCAGGCACCCGTGCCCCGGACGCGCTGCGGGCAGCCGGCCTCGCCGTGCCCGCCGACGTGATGACGCTGACGAGCGATGCCGAAGGCAGCCGTTGCATCCGCATCGGCGGCGCCCTTTTCCTTGTCGCGACGTCGGCTGCGGCAGCGCCGCGCGTGTTCGATACCCTCGTCGCCGGCGGCGCCACCAAGGCGGGAACAGCAGCCTGGCAACTCGCCATGATCCGCGCCGGCCTGCCGCTCATCACCGCGGCGACGCAGGAAGAATTCGTCGCGCAGATGCTCAACTACGAGCTGATCGGCGGCGTGAGCTTCCAGAAAGGCTGTTATCCCGGCCAGGAGATCGTCGCCCGCACGCAATACCTCGGCAAGCTGAAAAAGCGCATGTACCGCATGGCCATTCCGGCGGGTGCCAGCCCGTCGCCAGGGGCCGATCTCTTCGCTCCCGAATTCGGCGAACAGTCCGCCGGCAAAGTGGTCAATGTCGCGCCCGCGCCCGGTGGCGGGTTCGAAGCCCTTGCCGTGATGCAGACCAGCAGCGTGGAGTCCGGCCAGATTCGCCTTGGCGCACCCGACGGCGCGCCGCTCACCCTGCTCGGCCTGCCCTATCCGCTGGCCTGAGATCGCCACCCTGCACCCGTCCCGCCCTGCCCCAGCGCGGGCGGGAGCGCAGATCCTTGAACGTGTGCCCTTGCGCGGAAGGCGTGAGCCCTTGGTCAGCTACTACATCTACTACCGCGTCCGAACCGACATTTCGCGCGCGATCGCGGTCGCCGCCATAGGCAGGCTGCAGGCGGCGCTGACACACCGCGCCGGCGTGACCGGGCGCCTGCTGCAGCGGGACGACGATCCCCAGACGTGGATGGAAATCTACGACAACGTCAGTGACGCCGCCGCCTTCGACGCGGCCCTGCGCGAGGAAGTCGAGGCTGCGCGCATCACCAGCCTGCTGGCTGACGACGGCAAACGCCATGTGGAGCGCTTCGTTTCATGTGCCTGATCGCATTCGCCTGGCGCGTCCATCCCGATTCCCCGCTGGTGGTGGTCGCCAACCGTGACGAGTACCTGGACCGCCCCGCCATGCCCGCCCACTGGTGGCAGGATTCGCCCGACCTGCTCGCCGGCCGCGACCTGGAGGCCGGCGGCACATGGATGGGTGTCGCGCGCAACGGGCGCTTTGCCGCGCTCACAAACTACCGCGACCCCAGCCGGCGACACACCAATGCTCCCTCGCGCGGCGCGCTGGTGCGGCAGGCGCTCGAGCAGGACGCGGACACGCTCTCAACCCTGCAGGCCGTAGCCGCCGAGAGCGTGCGCTATGCCGGCTTCAATCTGCTGGTGAGCGATGGCGAAACCATGGGCATCCACGAGAGCACCAGCGGCTCGGTGCGCCTGCTGGAGCCCGGCGTGTATGGCCTGTCGAATCATCTGCTGGACACGCCATGGCCCAAGCTCAACCGCGCACGACGCCTCCTGGCCGAATGCCTGCCGCGCCTGCCGGCCGAGGAAGATGTGCTTGCCTTGCTGTGCGATCGCACGGTCGCCGCCGACGACGATCTGCCGCGCACCGGCGTCAGCCTGGAATGGGAGCGCCTGCTGTCATCCACCTTCATTCACGCACCCGGCTACGGCACCCGCTGCTCCAGCCTGGTCACGATGGATCGCGAGGGTCGCGCCCAGTTCAAGGAATGGACCTGGGATGAGACCGGCGCGCTTCGCAGCCAAGTGCGCCACGACTTCAGGCTCGCGCGCTGAGCGGGCGGCGCATCGCGCGGTGGGCAATGCCTGCCTCCATGAAGATCTCACCCTCGGCGGCAAACCCGTGCCGGCGGTAAAACGGCTCGGCATGCACCTGGGCGTTCAGCACCACTTCGCCCATGCCGCGCGCGGCAGCCTCTGCGACGAGTGCCTCGAGCACGACGCCGCCGACACCGCGCTTGCGCCAGGCGGCCGCCACCGCCATGCGCCCGATGTGCCCGTCGGGCAGCAGGCGGCCGGTAGCGATCACATCCCCGGCGGCGTTGCGCACGACGGCATGGCGGCAGCTTGGATCCAGCGCGTCCATCTCGAGGTCGGGCGGCACGCCCTGCTCGACGACGAACACCCGATGTCGCAGCGGTGTCGCCAGTGGCGCAGCCTCGCACCAGTCCATCAGCTCGATGCGCAGATCATCCTGCAAGCCTTTCATTCCACGATCTCCACCGACGTGCCGGCAGGCACCAGGTCATAAAGCTCGATCACATCGCGGTTGCGCATGCGGATGCAGCCGTGTGATCGCGGCACGCCCATCGGCTGGTCGTCGCCCGTGCCATGGATGTAGATGTAGCGGCGCATCGTATCGACCCTGCCGAGCCTGTTGCGCCCCGGTTCCTCGCCGCACAGCCACAGGATTCGGCTCAGGATCCAGTCTCGCCCCGGATGCTCGATCGCAAATCCATCGGTCCACCGCTCACCCGTCGGGCGGCGCCCGCGAAACACCGTGCCGACCGCTGCGCCGGCACCAATCTTCGCCCGGATGCGATGCCGGCCGCGCGGCGTGCAGCCGCTGCCCTCCACCTCCCCGGCACCATTGAGCGCGCTCGAGATGGAGTAGCGTCGGATGCAGGCACCATCGGCGGCATGAAGCTGCAGCGTCTGCCGGCCGAGATCGATGCGGATGTGCATGCTGCCCGCCGCCTTCAAGCCGTCAACGTCCGGCGGCGGCGGCTGGCAAAGAAGTTCGACAACAGGCTGCCGCACTCCTCGCCCAGCACGCCGCCGCTGACTTCCGCGTGATGGTTGAGACGCTCCTCGCCGAAGAGATCGATCACGCTGCCGGCCACGCCGGTCTTCGGGTCGCGCGCCCCGAACACCACCCGCGCGATGCGCGCGTGCATGATCGCCCCGGCGCACATCGCGCAGGGCTCCAGGGTCACGTAAAGCTCGCAGCCGGGCAGCCGGTAGTTGCCCAGCCGCGCCGCCGCATCCCGCAGCGCCATGATCTCGGCGTGCGCCGTCGGATCGTGGCGGCCGATCGGCTGGTTGAAACCATGGCCGACGATCTCGCCGTCGAGCACGACCACCGCGCCCACCGGCACCTCGTCGCAGGCCCCCGCCTGGCGCGCCTGATCAAGCGCCGCGCGCATGTAGTCCTCGTCGTTCATTCCTTCGTCTTTCACTCCGGTTGCGATCGGGCAGGCCCGGCTTCGTGCTTTCGCGACGTCGTTACAGCCCTCGTTGACCCGCCCACGAGCGGCCCTCCCGGCCGGAGCGCACCTTAGCACTGTCGCTCCGCAGCGCCCAGATCCGCCAGCCCAACCCCTTTCAACGCCCCATATTCGACTGCGCCCCTACCTGTCGCGCGGCGTGCCGCCGTGCAGGGACGCGCGAAGGATGTGACGTGCCGTATTCGGCGGCAATCCTGAGAGGTTAAACTGGCGGTCACTTCTCATGCGACAGCTTCTTCATGGACGAATTCGCGCAGCAACTGGCCGCCTTCAAGGCGCAGATAGAACAGGAACTCCAGGATGGGCGGCTTAGCTTCCCGACCGTGCTCGAGCTCTCGATGCGCATCAAGCAGCTCGCCGACGATCCCAATTCGTCGCTGGGCGACATCGCCACCGCAGTCCGCGCCGAACCCTTGCTCAGCGCCAAGACCCTGCGCATGGCCAACACGGTTCAGCTCAATCCCTATCAGGCGCAGATCGTCACCGTCAATGACGCGGTGAGGCGTGTCGGACTGGCGGCGCTGCGCTGTCTCGCCTATGCGGTGGCCGCCGAGCAACTGGCCAAGGACCATCGCTCCAGTCGCATGCGGTTGGTCGCCTCAGGCCTGTGGCTGCACAGCGTGGATGTGGCCTGCTGGTCCTACGCGCTGTCCGCGCAACTCAAGGTCGCCAACCCCGACAGCGCGCTACTTGCCGGCCTGATGCGCACCATCGGGCAGTTCTATCTGCTTGCGCGGGCTGCGGATTATCCGGCCCTCGAAGAAGACATCAACCGCTTTGCGGAGTTCGTCGCCACCTGGGGCAACGCCGTCGGTCACGCCCTGATGGATGCCTTCGACCTGCCCGAGACCATCGTCGAGGCCTTCGACGACGCAGAACTGTTCGGAGACGTCTGGCCGCCTACCAACCTCAGCGACGTGCTGTTCATTGCCTCGCTGGCAGCGGAAACGCCCAATCCCTTCGACACCATGCTCGGCTCGACACGCCGTCCCGATCTGCTGAGCATCTGCACCGGCGGCGTCGATCGCAGCGAATTCGAACCGGTGATCGAAGCAGCGCGGGCCACCAAGCAGGAAATGCTGGCGGCGGTGAGTGGATGACTGAGCTTGCAGCCCGCAGCGCGGGTTACAACTCGACCTGGGTTCCCATCTCGACGACGCGGTTTGGCGGAATGCGGAAATAATCCGCAGCGCTCCCGGCGTTGCGGAACATCACAATGAAGAGCCGCTCGCGCCATCGAGCCATCCCCGACCCGACGCGCGATACCAGTGTCTCCCGTCCAAGGAAGAACGACGTTTCCATCGGTTTGTAGCGCAAACCCTTCGCCTCGCACAATTGCAACGCGGCAGGGATGTCCGGCTCGTCCTTGAAGCCATAGCGGATGCGAACCTGGAAGAAGCCGAAATCCAGTTCGGTCACCTGCACGCGCTCCGCTTCCGCTACGTAGGGCACGTCGGCAGTATCGACCTTCACCAGCAGCACGCGCTCGTGCAGCACCTTGTTGTGCAACAGGTTGTGCAGCAGCGCGCGCGGCACACCGTCGATCCAGGTGGTCATGAAGACCGCCGTCCCGGCGACCCGCGGCGGCGGTTCGTGGAACATCGAGCGGATGAACACCTCCAGCGGGATCGTGTCGCTGCGGACGCGCTCGTTGAGGATGGTGCGTCCGCGTTTCCAGGTCGTGAGCACCGTGAAGATGGCCGCACCTATCATCAGCGGAAACCAGCCCCCCGCCAGGACCTTGATCAGGTTGGCGGAAAAGAACGCGACATCGACGGTCACGAAGATGGCGAGGAACAGGATCGAAGGGACCGCTCCCCATTTCCACAACCCGCGCACCACGACAAAGGCGAGCACGGTGTCGATCATCATCGTCAGCGTGACGGCAATGCCATACGCCGAGGCAAGCGCGCTGGAAGACTGAAAGCCAACCACCAGCGCGACGACTGCGCCGAGCAGCATGAAATTGATCCCGGGTACATAGATCTGGCCGATCTCCCTCTCCGAGGTATGCAGCGTTCGCATGCGTGGCGCATACCCGAGCTGCATTGCCTGACGGGTGAGCGAAAAAGCGCCGGAAATCACTGCCTGGCTGGCGATGATGGTGGCCAACGTGGACAGACCGACCATCGGATAGAGCAGCGGATCCGGAACCAGCATGTAGAAGGGATTACTGACGTTGTCGGTGTGGTCGAGGATCAGCGCCCCTTGCCCGAGGTAGTTCACGTACAGGGCCGGGAAGACGAACAGGAACCAGCCCAGCTTGATGGGCCGCCTGCCGAAGTGCCCCATGTCCGCGTAAAGGGCTTCTCCGCCGGTGATCGCCAGCACGACGGCGCCCAGCGCCAGCCAGCCCAGCAGCGGGCGCTCGCCGAGGAAACCGAAAGCCCATGCCGGATTGAGCGCCCGAAGGATCTCGGGATGGAGCATGATGCCGCTGACACCGAGCGCCGCCAGCACGCAGAACCAGCACAACATCACCGGGCCGAAGATCGCCCCCACGCTGGCCGTGCCGCGCCGCTGCATCAGAAAAAGCGCGATCAGCACCACCAGCGCAACCGGAATGACGAAGGGACGAAACGCCGGGGTCGCCACTTCCAGCCCCTCCACCGCGGACAGCACGGAAATGGCGGGCGTGATCATGCCGTCGCCGTAGAACAGCGCCGCACCGAACACCCCCAGCACCGACAGCAGCCACGCCCTGCGGCCTGGCTCGACCACCCGCAAGGCCAAGGACATCAGCGCCATGATGCCGCCCTCGCCACGATTGTCTGCACGCGTGATGAACATCACGTACTTCGCCGAGACGACCAGCATCAGCGCCCAGAAGATGAGCGAGAGGATGCCGTACACATTCGCCTGGGTAACAGGAACCGCATGCGGTCCGTTGAACACTTCCTTCAAGGTGTACAACGGACTCGTGCCGATGTCGCCATACACGACCCCGATCGCTGAAACCACGAGGCCGACGATGCCCCCCTTGTGCTCATGGGCCTGGTCTGCACCCTGTTCAGGGGGCCGTTGTGCCACGGTCGGTGTGTGCATGATGCATTCTTCCGATTGTTCGGGATGCTGCTCAGGGCTTGCGCCACGCGATGGCCGCCCTCAGCGGCCGGGCCGGCCGCGTCGAGCACACCTCATTCTACCCTTGGCGCGCAGCCTTCAACCGCTCGCCCAGCGCACGTGCCGCTCGCGCAACACTCCTGCGCGCCTCCGGAAAGCATTTGCCGAGGGTGAAGTAGCCATGGATCACCCCGGCCACCTCCTCGTAGACCACGTCTCCACCTTCGGCCCGAACACGCTCGGCGAATGCCGCACAATCATCCACCAAGGGGTCGAATTCGGCGCTCATCAGCAGCATGGGGGGCAGACCGGCCAAGGATGCGGCGCGCATCGGGGAGGCGCGCCAGTCCTCTGTGCTGCCGCAGGGCAGATAGTGTCCGAAGAACCAGTCCAGCGTGCCGCGGTCCAGGAAATACCCCTCGGCGTAGCGGCTCCGGGAAGGACGCTCGCTGACGATCTCGGTGCTGGGATAGATCAGCAGCAGGAAGCCCGGCTGAGGTCCCGCCTCGTCCCTCAGCGCGAGCGCCGTCACCAGCGACAGGTTGCCGCCGGCGCTGTCGCCTCCAAGGGCGAGGCGGGTAGCGTCGACGCCCAGCAACTCCGCCTGCGCCTGAACCCAGTCGAAGGCAAGTCGCGCATCATCGCTCGCCGCCGGGAAGGGATGCTCGGGCGCGAGGCGGTATTCGACCGACAGCACCGCGCAACCGGACTGATTGCTCAGTTCGCGGCAGAGGACATCGTGGCTGGCCACATCGCCCACGCACCAGCCACCCCCGTGGAACCAGATCAGCGTCGGCAGCGGCTCGGCGGCATGGCTTTGCAGCGGACGATAGAGGCGCGCGAGCATGGTCGAGCCATCGGGGCGCGGGATCGGCACCTCGATCGTGGAGGCGACCGCAGGCCCTTCGCCCCGGAAGGCGAAGTGCAGCTTCTGGAATGAACGACGCGCCTGATCGACGGACAGGTCATGAAAACGCGGCGCGCCCACGCGGTAAGCCATGTCGAGCAGGGATCGGGCTTCTGGAGTGAGAGGCATGGCATTCTTCAGGCCGTCGCGCCGGCCCGCGGGTGTCGATGAACGGGGGCGCATTCTACCCGCTGGCCGATGCAGGTCGACCCCGAGCGGCGCGACCGCAGCACACCGCCATCGGGTGGCGACCGGATTACAATCCAGCTGAAGCACGCATCTAACAGCACTCCCACCGCATCAGGAGAAAATTCAATGGCGACGCCAAGGAAGTCCACTCCCCCCCACAGGGCCGGCTCCGCGCCCACTACGACGGATTCTGAACTGATTGCGGGCGGGGCCGTGCAGCCACGCCGGGTGGGCGCGGGAGACACCGCGCCCGAATTCACTCCGCCCGCGATCGAACGTTTCGAGATCGAACAGGCCATCTCCGCAGCGACCGATTCGCAAATGACGGCGGTGACCGACATCCTGCAGTCGGACAGGCGCGATATCGGCGCGATCAGGAAGTCACTCGAGGCGATCCTCGCCGGCTCGTCGCCGGACGATATCGCCGCGCTGCGCGAGTCGCTGTTCCGGGAGGCTCCTGTCGTGGTGGCGAAGCGTCCGGTCAGCCCGGACGACGAGCTGTCCGACGACTGGCGCAGCGGCGGCTACCCGTACCGGAACCTGATGTCGCGCAAGAACTATGAAAAGGAGAAATACCGGCTGCAGGTGGAATTGCTCAAGTTGCAGGCCTGGGTAAAGGAAACCGGCCAGCGCGTCGTCATCCTGTTCGAGGGCCGCGACGCTGCCGGCAAGGGCGGCACCATCAAGCGCGTCATGGAACACCTGAACCCGCGCGGTGCACGCGTGGTCGCGCTGGAAAAGCCGACGGAGACCGAGCGCGGCCAGTGGTACTTTCAGCGCTACATCCAGCATCTGCCGACTGCCGGCGAGATCGTGCTCTTCGACCGGTCCTGGTACAACCGGGCGGGGGTCGAGCGGGTCATGGGGTTCTGCACGGCGGACGAGTACGCAGAGTTCATGCGCCAGGCGCCCGAATTCGAACGCAATCTGGTACGCAGCGGCATCCATCTGATCAAGTTCTGGTTCTCGGTGAGCCGGGAGGAACAACGCCGCCGCTTCAAGGAGCGCGAGGTCCATCCGCTGAAGCAATGGAAGCTGTCGCCCATCGACCTCGCCTCGCTCGACAAGTGGGACGACTACACGAAGGCGAAGGAAGCGATGTTCTTCTACACTGACACTGCCGACGCGCCGTGGACGGTGGTGAAGTCCGATTGCAAGAAGCGCGCGCGCCTCAATGCCTTGCGCTACGTGCTGCACAAGCTGCCGTATGCCAACAAGAGCCTTGAGCGCATCGGCCCCCTGGACCCGTTGATCGTGGGCCGCGCCAACGTGGTTTATGAGCGCGGCGAAAAGGACAATGTCGCCCTGTTATGACGCGCATGATGCGTCTTCGTCCCGCGCGCCCGAAACTTCGTCTTCCGGCGGGCGGCTTTCAGGCAGGGTTCAGGTGCCCTGTTTCATAGTGCGCTCCGTCCACCCTCCGGTGGCGTCTTACAGGAGCCAGTCCATGAAAGCCCGTCCTGCCGTCTCCACCTTCTCCATCAAGTTGTCTTCGGTCCTCTTAGCGCTCGTCGCCGGAGTGACTTGGGTTACCGCGCTGCCGGCCCGGGCTGACGACAGGCCGCGCGCCGAGGACGTCCGCAAGTTGCGCGAAGAAGGCAAGATCCTGCCGATGGAGGAGATCCTTGCCCGCAGTCGCACCGCGCAGCCCGGCCAGGTGGTCGAAGTCGAACTCGAACGCGGAGGCAACCGCTACACTTACGAGGTCAAGCTCATCGACGACGCCAACCGCGTACACAAGCTCGAGCTTGACGCCGCCACTGGTGAAGTGCTGAGCCGCAAGACGAAATAAGCCATGCGCCTGCTGCTTGTCGAAGATGATGCCGTGCTGGGCGACAGGCTGCGAAATCGGCTCGCACAGGAAGGGTATGCCGTCGATCTCGTCGCCGACGGGATCGACGCTGCCCACCTGGGCGCCACCGAGCCCTACGATGCGGTGATCCTCGACCTCGGCCTGCCGCGCAAGCCGGGCCTTGCGGTACTGCGCGACTGGCGCGCCGCCGCCAATACCGTCCCCGTGCTCATCCTCACCGCACGCGACGGCTGGGCCGAACGCGTCGAGGGTTTGCAGGCGGGCGCAGACGATTACCTCGGCAAACCTTTCCACGCCGAAGAACTGCTTGCACGCATACAGGCCCTGCTGCGGCGGGCCGCGCCGGTGAATGCGCCCGAACTGCGCGTGGGCGGATGGCGGCTGGACGAGGCGCGCCAGTGCCTCGTCGACGAACACGGGCGCGAGCAGGCGCTGACCGGCACGGAGTTTCGTCTGCTGCGTTATTTCATGCGCCATCCGGGCGAAGTGCTGTCCAAGACGCGGCTTGCCGAGCACGTGTATGACTACGACAGCGAGCGCGACAGCAACGTCATCGAGGTGTACGTGAAGCGCTTGCGGTCCCTGCTCGGACACGACTGCATCGAGACGCGCCGCGGCCAGGGTTACCTGCTGCGCCGGGATAACTGACGCCGAGCGGGCAAGCGACCGACACCATGAACTCCCTGCTGCGCCGCCTCTCGCTGTCGCTTGCGATCGTCCTCTTGATCGCCGGCGCAGCGCTTGCACTGGGACTGCAGGGTTTCCCCCGCGCGCTGGTCGAAGAGTACGTGGCATCGCGACTGCGCCATGACGCCGATCAGCTCCTTGTCCGAGCGATCGAGGCCCCTGCCGGGGCCGGCGCTCTCGAGGCGGCCCTCAGCGGCGCGACGGGGCCGGCCTACGAGTTGCCGCTTTCCGGGCATTACTTCCTCGTGCGAAGGGGTGACCAGGTGGTCCGGTCGCGCTCCATGTGGGACGCCGATGTGCCACTGCCACCGTCGCGCGCGAGCAACGAGGAATCCATCTCGCACCTTCCCGGCCCTGCGGGGCAGCGCCTGCTCGCGTTGGCGCGCCATTACCCGGGCGATGCCCAGGGCCGGGACATCGACATCACGGTGGCCGAGGACATTGCGACCATCGACGATGCCATCGCAGCCTTTCGCGCTCGCATGCTCGCCGGGGTCGGCGTGGCGCTCGTCCTGCTGCTGGCCCTGCAACGCAGGATGCTGGTGCGCGGCCTTGCCCCTCTGGGCGAGGCGGTGGACGCGTGCCGCCGTCTCGAGAGGGGAGAGGCCACCACGCTGGACGGCGAGGCACCGGTCGAAGTCCAGCCGATGATCGATGCGGTGAACCGGCTCGCCCACCATCACACCCAACGCCTGGGCCGCATCCGCCACGCCGCAGGAAACCTCTCGCACGCGCTGAAGACCCCGCTTGCGGTGCTCGCCCAGACGGCAGAGGAAATCGAGGCGCGCGGAGACATCGCCCATGCCGAAGCGCTGCACGCCCAGATCGATACGATGCGATCGACGATCGAACGGGAGCTTCATCGTGCGCGTCTGGCAGGCGCTGGGCCGACGCGGGAATACTTCGATGCCCGCAGCCAACTGGGCGCGCTTGCCGAGGCATTGCACCGCCTGCATGCCGACAAGGGCATCACCATCGAACTCGACGTGCCGGACTGCCGCTTTCCGGTGGACCGGGAGGACATGCTGGAACTGTTCGGCAATCTCCTGGACAACGCGTGCAAATGGGCGCACCACCATGTTCGCGTATCGATCGACGCCAGCGTGGCACCCGGCGAACTTGCCTGTCACATCGATGACGACGGTCCGGGCGTCGCGGAAGAGATGCGTCAGCGGCTCGGCACCGCCGGCCTGCGCAGCGACGAGAGTCGGCCGGGCCACGGCCTCGGGCTGGCGATCGTCGACGACATCGTCGCGCAGTATGAAGGCAGCGTACATTACAGCCGCGCGCCCGCCCTTGGCGGCCTGCGCGTCAGTCTGCGACTCCCCCTGGCGTTCCACTGAATCACACATCGGCTGAATTGCGTGCGACGCGCGGGCACCGAAACGGCGCGCGCTTGTCTACCTTGTTGTCGGAAATTCGCCCTCGGCGTGCGCACAGGCTTGTCGGCGCGGGCTCCGGGTTCAGACGGGTCTCCGGCGCCAACAATGGGAGGCGAAGACAGGGGATGAATCCGGGTCGAGGAGATGATCATGACCCTGCACGACCTTCCCAAGATGTTCTACTCGTATTCCGAGGGCTGGTCCGAACTCCAGCGCATCCATCCCACGATCGCGTGGCTGTTCGTTCTTTACGTGATGCCGCTGTCGCTGCTGCCGCCGGCAATGGTGACCTATTCCATGGAAATCGCGCCGGGCGCGGTATTTCCGCAGCTCGTGCCGGCATTGAGCGCCTCTGAGGCCTTCGTAGCCGCCGTCGCATTCTATGCGGCCCAACTGCTGATGGTGTTCCTGATGGCATCCATCATCCAGGACATGGGCGAACTCGTGGATGCCACGCCCGGGTACCACGACGCGTTCATGCTCGCTGCCATCGCGCCGACACCGCTCTGGCTGTCCTCGCTGGCGCTGTTCGTGCCGTCAGCCTGGGTTGTCGGCGCGATCGTGGCCGTGGCCTGGCTGGCGTCGGCGGCACTGATCTTCCATGGCGTCTGCCCGCTGTTCGGCATCACCGACCACGGCAAGGGGCGGCTGATGGGCTCCTTCGTGCTCGCACTGGGTGTCGTCGCGTGGCTCGCACTGCTGGTGGTGCTCGCCTTGATGCTCAGCATCATCGTCGGCCTGCGCTGACGCCTGCAGCAGCCTGTCGCCGGGGCGGCCTGCGACCGATGGTCGAGCCGCCCCGGTTTACTTCTGCCACCCCTCGTGCGGTCCGTCATGCCGAATGCGAGAGATGTGCATCGAAAGATTGGCCGCCCCCAACCTCACCGCGGACGCGCGTAACATGCTTGCATGAATTTCGCTCCGTTCCTGGAGCCCTTTCGCTGGGAGGATGGAATCATGTCGCGATCCAGGTTCGCTCGACGCGGTGTGCTGGCACTGGCCTTCTCGAGCCTGCTCGCCAGTGCTCCGGCGCTGGCCGACAAACCCGATTTCGCCGGTGGCGGCAAGGGCGGGAAACCGGAACAACATGAGAAGCACGACAGGCGTGATGCGGACCTGCCCCGTGACAAGGGCAACCGCGATGCCCGCAACCACCGCGACGCCGACCACGGCCGCGACCAGGGTCGTCCTGATGCTCGCGGCGCCAGGGACCGCGACGATCGTGCCGATCGCGACCAGCGCGACGGGCGCCGTGAAAGTGTTCGCGAGCACCGGTATTTCGAGGATCGTCAGCGCACCGTCGTGCGCAACTACTACGCCGAGGAGTTTCGCCGCGGACACTGCCCGCCGGGGCTGGCCAAGAAGCGCAATGGCTGCATGCCACCGGGCCTCGCCAAGCGCTGGCGCATCGGCGAACGCCTGCCGAGAGACGTGGTCTATTACGACCTGCCCGCTGCACTGCTGCTGGAGATTGGGCATGCGCCCGCCATGCACAAGTACGTGCGCGTCGGGGCGGACATCCTGCTCATCGCGCTCGGGACCGGCCTCGTGGTGGACGCCCTCGAGGATCTGAGCGGCATGTAGCGGCTCGCGACCCGGACCACGGCGCCAGACCGTGCCGATCGACGCCAGCCGCGGCGGGCGCCCTCAGGGGCCCCCGATCAGGAAGCCGGCCCCATCGGCGCGCCGTGGGCATGTGCCTTCAGCGTATCGAGATCCACCAGGCGCAGCGTCAACTCGTTGGTCGCCTCGAGCACGACCGGGGGAGCAACGCCCGCCTCCAGCGCCTCCTTCCAGCGCAGCGCACACAAACACCAGCGGTCGCCCGGCTTCAGGCCGGCAAAGCGGTACTCCGGACGCGGGGTCGACAGGTCGTTACCCGCGCGTTTCGAAAAGGCAAGGAACTCGGCAGTGGCACGCACACACACCAGATGCCGCCCCACATCCTCCGGCCCCGTCTCACAGCATCCGGTGCGGTAGAAGCCGGTCAACGGGGCATAACTGCAGGCGAGCAGCAGCCCACCAAGGACGTTGCGTTGTTCGCTCATGTTGTTCTCGTTCGACCGGCGGATACCCAGCGGAGGCATTCCTCCGCTGGGCACCGTATTTCCGTATTCACTCGGGACCAGGACCCACGTCGCGACGCCCCCTCCTCCACACGAAATCCTTCCGCACAGCCGCAAAAACACAGTGCCGGGTCTTCCCCCTCCATTCCTTTGCCGCTAGAATGCGCGGCTTCCACGGAGAGGTGGATGAGTGGTTTAAGTCGCACGCCTGGAAAGCGTGTTTGGGATAATATCCCAACGCGGGTTCGAATCCCGCCCTCTCCGCCATAACACTAGCAATGACGCGCCTTTCGGCGCGTTTTTGTTTTCTAGCCCACCACCGAGCCCACCACTGCATGAGGTACTGTCGCCAGGGCGGCGGTTCTTTGTGTAGCGCGGTCGCGCTGCATCCACGCGGACGGAATGGCGCGCGCGCACTCCACCGTCAAGTGCAGGCGGGTCGGATGTCCCCGGGGCGCTGTCCGCAGAGCTGTGTAGGCATTCGAATCGGCTGCACACGCATGGCTCTTCCATGCCAAGCGGACACGTTCAGTTCGCTCGGCGCCGCGCACCCTTGCTCCGTCAGAACACCAACCGCGCGCGGTGGACGAATCTTGCCTGGGTGTCCGACAAGGAAGCGTTGCGGCGGAGCAGGTAAGCCATCACGATCGTCGGTGCGCCGGCCAGCGGCCGCACAGCGACGCCGCGGTGCAGGTAGCTCACCAGTCTCGCGGCGGGCGCAATGGCGATCCCGTACCCGGCGCCAACCAGGGTCATCGCCACATCGAACGTTGCCACCGTTTGCTCGTGCTCTTTCAGCACGCCATCGAACACGCGCTGCACGGTGATGCGCCACGGTTCATCGGCCGTCGTCTGCGAGCAAATGACGGACTGCTTGAGCACTTCCTGGCACGGCACTTCACGATAGGCCAACAGGTGGGAGCGCTTGGTCATGGCGACCGCCAGGGTGTCATGCCACAGCGGCTCGCATATCCAGCCAGGCCACTGCAAGTCAGTCGCAGACAGCGCAAAGTCGAAGCGGTCGCCCGGCAGTTCCGGGGCTCGACCGGGGTCTGTCCATCCGGCCAGGGCGACATGGGTATCCGGCTCTTCGGCACGCTGCAGGGCGAGCACGCTGGCAAGTTGGGGCGGCACCCATTCGCCGAGCACGGCCATGCGTATCTCGGCGGTGACGTCACTCGACTCCACGTCCAACTCCCCCCAGCCCGCAAAATTGCGGCCACTGACTTGATGGCCGCTCAATGAGTTAAGTTTAACGTGGTTTAGATCGTGGCCGCGATCGACGCTTTTGGCGATGCAAAAGCGTTCGATCCAAAGAGGTCGCCCCACCGGCACCACTACCTACGAAGCGAAACCAGCCATCGCGTTTGGGGCTGCCGTGCGGGAGGAAAGAACCAACCAGGGTATCGCTCAGGAAGCGCTGGCCCACATGGCCGGCATCGAACGGTCGCACATGGGCAAGATCGAGCGCGGCGAGCATGTCCCCACGCTCCCGCTCATCCTCAAGATCGCCCGTGCGCTGAAATGCAGTTCCGCCCACTTGATGACGCTGACCGAAGCCAAGCTGGCGGAGTCGGCCCCATCCGCGGATTGAAAGCGACCCGTGCGGCGACCGCCGCCTACCCCTGATCGTCGTCACACTTGCCGCCAAGGGCTGCATCGTCGCGCTTCCCAGCACCGTCGCTGAGCCGCAGGTAGGGGTTGTCCAGCGGCACTTCGCAGAACAACGCATCCGCGCTGGTGAGCAGATAGCCGTGCAGGCGGCGCGACTTGCGCGGCCCCGTGACTTCGCAGGTCCAGATGTTCAGCCCGCTGGGCTGCTTGCGGTGCTGTCCCAGCCTCTCGAAGCGCTTCTGTACCCACTGCCACCCCTCCAGCTTCTCCTGCTTTGCCAGCACAGCGACTTGAAGGAACTCCTGAGCGTAGCGCTGGAACACACCGGGACTGACGAGGTAAGCCGTGCCGGCGACGGTGTGCACCAGGGCCTTGGCGTCGTTGATGATGAGCTTGCGGGTCTGGATGCTCTGACGCAGCCAGGACATGAGGTGTGCCCCGGAAGGCTCCGTGCGATCCTCGGAAGGCCCGAGACTCATCTCCTGCGGGAGTCCGGTCGAAGGCGTCGGCTCAGTCTCGGAGACGGGACAAGCCTTGATCTCCGGTGCTGTGGATGTAGCGCTGTCGCCCAGCAGATCGAGCAGCGCGGCCACGCCGGTGTCTGCGGATGCGATCGGCGCCGTGGCCGACGGTACAGCTGCGATTCCTTCCACGCGCAGCCCATCACCCACCGCCGGCGATCGCGGCGTCGGTCCCACCTGCTCCTCTTCGACCAGCACGCGGCCTGCGAACGGCGCCGGCCGGTCGGCGGCATCCCAGATTACCGCCGGCGATACCTTCAGGAAGGTGAACGTGTGCGACCAGCCGGCGTCGCTCGTGACAACAGCCTTCCAGATCGCCTTGCCATCCGGGGTCGGCTGCACGATGCCATGATCCTGCAGCACATTGAAGACCGCCGTATTGTTCGCCGGGATACCGTCGACGCCCTGCGACAGCAGATGCGCGCGCAGCTTGTCGGAGACGGTCTTGCTCACCAGCCACAGCGCGTCCTGGGTCAGCCAGCCGTCCGCCGGCCCCCCATGGTTCAACTTGAGCTCTTCCTTGAGCAGGTAGCGCAAGCCGTCGAGCAGTTTGCGTTGCAGCGCATGCCGGGGCGCCGTCAGCGCCTTGCTGGGATCGCCGCCGAGTTCCTGGGCGACCGATGCCTGGTCGGCCTGCACGACCAGTTCGCCGAGCGTGCCGGCGTGCTCGTACTGACCGGCCAGCACGTACAGCAGCGCGGCCCAGAGGTCGGGATAGCCGCTGAGCCAGTCGAAGATGTCCCGATCGAGGAGGTGTGCGTAGAGCAGCCCTGTGGCGGCGCTGTGCAGGCGGTACTCGCGCTCCCTTCGGTAACGGAAGCGGTACGGCTTTCGCAACGGGCCGTGCCAGGGATGCCAGATGCTGCCGTCAGCGTGCTCGACGTGCAGATCGACTGCAATCTTGCCGATGTCGTGCAGCAGGGCCGCGTAGGCCGTGCCTGCGGTCCAGGCTTCGGCCTGGGCCGCCTGTGCCTCGGGCGTGACGCCGGCAGGCAGCAGGTACGACTGCCGCAATTTCAACGCATAGGCGACGATCTCCAGGCCATGATCCAGCATGCCGCCCGGATAGGCGTGGTGGTGGTTCTCGGAAGCCGGGAACTGCTGGACAAGCTCGGCGTAGCGCTCAAGTGGGGCGAGGTAGAGCGTGGCGAATTGTCGGCGCGAGAGCGATGTACGCTGCCAGATGTGTTCCAGCAGTTTCTGCCGACGCGGCGTGGCCAGCAGCGATGCGGCCGACTCCGGCCGCATCAACCCTTTCGGAGCTTCGATGGCGGATGTGGGCGGTGTGCCGGTGGTGGGTGGCACCCGTTTGCGCTGGAACAGCGAGAGCATCGCGAACCCCGGATGGAGGGCTGCTCGAGGGCGCCTTTTTGGCCTTTTCAGGATAGGGCCTTTCCCCTTGGCGCCCTTTCTTTGCCCCTTCCCAGCCCTTTGGCCTTTGTCGGAAGCCTTTGGGTATAGGGCCGCTGCTGCGCAGGCGCCACGATGAATGCGGCATGGGGCAATCCCGGCAAGTGGGGCGCTGCGGGACGCTCGTCAGCTCTGGCCCAAGCCGGTGTCGAGGGCGGCGGATTGCGCTGCGAAGTCGTCGGGACGGCGCTTGCGGAAGGTTTCGAGATTGGCGAGCTTCCAGCGCAGTGCCGGCAGTTGCGCGGCGTGTTGGCATTGCAACAGCGACCAGTCCGGTTCTGCGCGCGCAAGCCCGCTCAGAAACCGCCTGTGCGCGGTGCTCAGTCGTTGTGGCAGTTCGCGCCGCAGCCTGGCGCGAGCATCGAGCAGCATCTCCAGGGAGCAGTCCACTTCGGTCATGCCGACAAAGGCCCGCTCGTACTCGCCGGCGATGTCCTTGTCGTTGCCGAACAGCACTTCCTGGGGCGGCCGGTTGTGGCCCGCCAGATAGATCACGAAGCACTCGACCATGCCGTCGCTGATGTCGCCCGATTCGTAGAGCTGCCACACGTCGAACAGGTCGCGGGGGTGCTGCCGATCCAGCGCGGCCACCAGCTTGCTGGCGTACAGCTCGTCCGGTGCCAGAACCGGCAGATCGAACTCGACGCCGAACAGATCGCTGGTCCTGGCGCTCAGCGGCCGCCGCTCGACGGGCAGCACGCTGCCGCGGAACACGACATTGACCTCGATCTTCACCTGGCTGGCGTCGTTCTCGACGATCAGCTTGGTGTCCCCGAGGTCCTTGGCGCGAACCAGGCGTGTCTGCACGCCCAGTGGCGCAACGCGCGTGGCGATGGCGGCCAGCTCCTGGTTGATGGCTTGCAGCGCTTCGTCGCGCGGCGTCTGCCACGGGAGGTACACCACGTCGATGTCCACCGACAGGCGCGGCATGTCCCGCACGAAGAGGTTGATGGCCGTGCCACCCTTCATGGCGAAGATGTCGTTGGCGAACACGTCGGGCGCGACGGCCAGCAGCAGGCGAACGGTATCCGCGTAGGTCTTATCCATGAGGTCTAAGGCTCAGCAAGGTGCCGTCATCGAGCCGGCTCATCCAGCGCGTGTTGCTGCCGGTGCGAACCGGGTACTGCTCCAGCAGGGCATCGACATCCACGAGGCTGGTCTCGCGCGCCCAGGTGAGGAACAGGCGCACGGCCTTCACGCTGGCGCAGCAGGACAGCAGTTGCCCGAGCAAGTCCTTGCGGGGGGAACGCAGCCCATCAAAGAGGTTGCGGGCCTCTTCGAGGCTCTGCTTGACGCCCGCTTCGTACAGCATCTCCAGAACGGCACGCTCGGGGGCTGCCACCCGCAGATCCTCGGGCAAGCCAGGCGGCGTGGTCAGGGTCTTGCCGGCCAGCGCCGTGTCCGGCCAGTCGAACAGGCGGGCGTGGACATAGCGGGCCGGAAAGCGCGAAGTGAACCAGGCCGGCAACGCGCAACGACTGTCGCCCCACAGCACCAGCGCCTCCCGGCTGCCCAGGTTGTGCCGCACGCCCTGCAGGGCCAGGGCGCTCTTGCCGCCGACGTGCAGGCCGGGCACGCGCTGTTGCAGGAACTTCAGCGCACCGTAGACCCCGAACTCATCGTTCGGGAAGGCATAGACGCCATGGGCCAAGCGCACGAGCCACCCGCCGTCGGCATAGTGGGCGGCGAGCTGGGGCGACACCCCGAACTGGCTCAGGGTGGCAAGGTCGAATGGCGCCCCCCGGGGGAGTCCCGCCTGCAGTCGCTTGATTACCTGGTGCCGAGAATTTAAATCCATGTTATAAAAATAACACAGAATCCAATCAACCCCTAGAGCCATTGCAAAAACGTGCAGGGAAAGTAGCATAAGGCTTTATTTATCGTGCAGCATCTAATCGACCTTCGGCCCGAGCCAACCCGGCTCTGCCGGCCGCAACCCGCCCTCCTGATCGCGGTCTATGCTGGAGGGCAGGCCACGACCGGCCGCTCCGCGAGGTGAGGCACCACTGAAGCCGAGGCATATGAGCATGACCACCCACACGCACAACGGGCGCTGGAGCCACCGGCTGGGCCGGGGGGCTGGCCGTGCCTGGCGTGGATACCTGCGCCGCGAGCAGCGTGTCGCCGGCTGGCTGGTGACGCGCGGGGTGCCTGCGGGCGCAGCGACGGCGGTGCTCTGGATCGTCAAGCTGGCCGTACTTGGCATGCTGCTTTACACCGTATCCTGGCTCGTCCTGCTGCTGGCCTTTGCGGTGGTCGCCGCATGGCTCGCACGGAACGTCGATTCCGATGATGAGGGCCAGCCGGAATGGCGCGAAGGGCACGGCGGCTTTGGTCTGTACGACAAGAATGAGTGGCGCCACGACACGGGCGACCCCAACGAGCCGTAGCGGTTGCAGCGGCACGAGTGAATGCCCTTACTTGGCAGCGCCTTTCGCTGCCGTCATCGCAAGGCGAGAGCCACCACCTCCAGCCGCCTTTGCGTCGCCGGTAGCGACGGTAAGCGCTCCAAGAATGTTGCCTGCCCGTACACCAGCCCAGGCCAGTGCCATCACCCAGAACGTCGGCAGCACGATGAACATCATCGCCATGACGAAGTTCAGCAGCATGTCGCCGAACGCATTGTTCAGGCCGATCAAGGGATCAAAGTTGGCATGCGGCCTGTCGGCGCCAAACCCCCGGCCGTAGAGCGCGTCCAGGAGCGTGCTGTCGATCCAGCGCGCGAGCTGGAACCAGAAATCCACGAAGAACAGCGCGAACTGGACGCAGCTCACAGTCACCGCCGTCTTCAGGTCGTAGGTGCCGATCAGCAGCACCAGCGGGATGCAGATGACGAGCGCCATCTTGAGCATCGTCAGCACCATCGGCAGCGCCTGGCGCACCACGTCCATCGCGGGTAAGAAGCCCAGCGCGCCAACGGTCATCCCCAGGTCGCCCGCGCCGCGCGTGACGATGTTCGGCAGCGTCTTGTCGACCTGGCCGCCGTAGTCGGTGTAGATGGCGCCCTGGTTCATTTTCTGCTGCCGGGGTGAGACGACGGCGCGAATCACCGCGTCATTTACCTCGCCTTGCGACAGGAAGCCCACCCAGCGCCCGATGCGGGTCAGCAGGTCCGGGGCGACCTGTGCCAGAAGCCGGCCGCGCAGTCCCTGATCGCCATCGGCCCACCACTGCCGGCAGGACGGATAGCCTCCGCCGCTGTCTACCTGTGCCAGGCCCGCATCGCGGGCCGCGTCGTAAGGCCAGGCCGTGCGCGGAGTTTTGGAGCGATAGGTGTCATAGAAGCCGGGCGTGTCGAGGAAGTACCTCGATCCGATCCAGGTGACGTCGTTCATCTGCTCATCGGAGAGCGTCGGCCGGCTCATGAACAGCTTGGCGCGCGACGGCCCGTAGCAGTCGTTCGTGAAGTCGGCAACCTCCTGTGCCAGCACCGGGTCATCGATGCGTGTGGCATCGACATCCATGCGAATCTGACGCAGGTCGTTGCCGCAGGGAATCGCTGCCACCGCGGCGCCCGTGACCGCCTTCGAGATGGAATGCATGAAGAACCACCACACCGGCACCAGCGCACTCTGGTTGTCGAGCGTGGTGTAGACGTTGGCCCAGCCCGTGTCGTTGGGCAGCGGGACGCTGACCTGACATTGCGCGGAGCGCGTGGTGTCGAACTTGATCGTGGCGAGATCCACCGGGACGAACGGGATGCCGGCGAACAGGATGACCACGATCGCCACCCACACCCGGTTCTCGATGCGCATCGACGACAGCACGCCCTTGTTCCCCTCATCCGCGCCTTCGCTGCGGGCCTTGAGCCATTCCTGGATCACGATCGCCACAAACGGCAGCGCGAACACGCCGCTGGCAACGAGGATGTTCCAGATGCCATTGCTGACCACCCAGGCCAGCAGGGTCAGGTAATACTCCAGGTAGTCCGTGGTGTAGAGCGTCATGCCCGCTTCCTGGTCTCACCCGTGCCGCAACGCTTGGCCGGCTTCCAGTGCGACCACGGCGATCACGACCGCAATCTCCGTTCGCAGCAGGCGCTGATGCGTCTCGCGGGACGACTCCCGCCGCAACAGGCGCCGACGCATCCACCACCAGCCGTAAGCCGCCGCCCCGTAGAGGCAAAGCCGCCACACGAAGAAGTGGCCAGCGTGCGCCTGCAGCCAGTGCTGCCAGCCTTCGACACCGCCGATCATGTGGATGCCGGCGATGTTCACCGCCGCCGCAACTGCCACCACCAACAGAGTGCACAGCAACGCCACACCGACGCGGCGGTTGAACAGCCAAGGCAACCGCGGCCAGCTCACCCGGCTCATGGGGCAACGCTCCGTGGCTTCTGAACTTCCCGCAGCCGGTCGCGCAGGGTGTCGCCCTCGAAGACGCCGCGCGAGCCGGCCGCGCGGGTGCTGTGGCGCTGGACGATCGCCATCGCCGCGTTGCCGGCCAACGTGCGGCGCAGCTCCAGCTCAGTCTTGAGGTTGTCGATCTCCTGCTCCAGCGCCTTGTTCTCCTGGTCGACCGCCTGCACGGCCAGTTCGTTGGCGGCGACGTTCGGCTCCTTCTTGCCGGTCAGCAACGTGCGTTGCAGCAGCAAGGCCTTCTCCAGCACGCTCGACAGCGCCGCCTCCGACGCCAGGCGCTTGCCCAGCACGTCCTGGTCGGGTTCGTCACGCAGGGCCTCGATCACGCCGCGGGTAATCGGCAGCGAGCTGCTGCCAGCCGCGTCGAGATTGCTCGGCGTCGTTGGTCGGGCGCCCGACACCAGTTCCTGCAACACCAGCAGCTTGGTCTCGTACTCTTCCTGAATCACCGGCGTGAGGCCGACGCCTGGCGTGGTCTGGGTCTTCGTGCAGTTTTCGCAGGTGCGTTGCTCGCGTTCGCCCAGCACGCGGTTCGCAAAGGCCGCGGCCTCGCCAGGCGATGACCACGTCTGGCAAGTCAGGCGGTTGCCGCAGGCGCCACGCGCGAGCGACGACGTATCGGTGGCGCTGCGGCCGTTGAGCAGGTTGTAGCCCGCACGCGTCACGTCGCCGACCACCTTGATCGAACTCTGCCCGGCGCCGCCCGCGCTGCCGCCGCCGACCCAGGGCACGCCGTTGTTCCCCTTGTTGGATTCGGCCTGCTCGACGGCGGAGACGGCATCGGTACTGGCGACCGCGTCCCGCAGCGCCATTCCCTCGGCGAGTTGGTCCCAGCCGGCCTGGCCGCCGGCCATTTCCGCCATCCGATTGGCGATGGCCCGGCAGGTCATCTTCGAGCGATCGAAGTCCAGACGCGCCTGGAGGATGCCGTTGGTCAGCAGGTTGTAGAGCCCCGGGTCGGCGCGCTGGATGATCAGGGCCGGCAGTGAGGCCACGGCGGCGGTGGCGTTCTGGATCACGTTACTCATGATCGTCTGGAAGCCGTTGGTGATTCCGTTGAGCTGGTTCTGCAGCGTCGTGGTGATGCTCATGTCGCCGCAGATCAGGTTGCTGTTCCAGCCGACCCCCACACCGATGCCCTGCATGTTGCCGGCGCCGCCCATCGACACGGCACGGCCGCCGCCGATGCTGTAAAGGACGTCATCACCGATCACGCTGCCACTGACGCTCACGCCATTGGGATCGATGCGGGTCTGCGCCCAGGCGACGCCGACGAGCAACGGGATAGCTGCCACGAGCAGCATGGCCCGCAGGTGCGGCATCACGCAGCGCAGGAAGTCAGGGAGGGATGCGTTCATCGTGGGTTTCTCACATGAAATCGACGCTGCCGAGAAAGACCTGGCCACGGCGCCGGCAGCAGGCGTACGGTCGCCACAAGGCCCAGGCGTAGTCGCCTTGCCGGGCCTGCACGCGGGGGCGGCTGTGTGGGAAGACCACGCAACTGTTCGAGAGCGTCGGCGTCAGCTCCTGCCACTTGCCCGTCGAGGCGTCGGTCTCCATCAGCGCGCCGGCTGGCCAGTAGCCGTCACGGGCATTGGCCAGCAGCGGCTGGTACACGTGAATCTGGTTGCGGCGCGTCACGATGTCGCCCGCGCGCTGCGCGACCACGGCGCCGCTCTTGTGGTCGTCGGTCTGATGCAGAAAGCCACCGCGGGGATACACGTTGCCCCAGAGATTCAGGCCAGTGCGCGTACCGATCTCGCGCAGGCCGGGAACCAGCGCTTCCGGGTACGCCATCTCGGGGACGTTGTAGCGCCAGGCCAGCGTGTCGAGCGTGCTCAACAGATACGGCATGAAGGCGGTGCCTGCACCTTCGCAGGTGTAACCGGACGTGCTGGCGAACTGGCGGAACACCATCCCGGCTGGATGGCCGACGACATCGGCGTTCTTGAACTTGGCGAGGTTGTTCTCGTTGTCGTGGTTGGTCGTACCGTCACCGCCTGCCTTGGCGGTTGGGTTGGGCATGCTCATCGCCCTGACTTCCAGCCAGGGGTTCTCGCCGGTGTTCGAGTAGCTCGACACCACCGCATCGGGGACGTAGTGGCGCACCTTGACGGAGGTGCGCACCGAACAGCCGAATCGCCCGCAGTTCAGCCAGTAGCAAACGCCCACGACGCGGTAGTCTAGGCAGTCGCGGGACAGCGCCGACGAGACGATGGTGGCCGTGTCCAGAGCCAACGTCGACGTGGCCGCGCTCAGCAGCAGCGAGGCGACCGTGGCGTGCAAGCGCGAGGACGCCAACAGGAGGCTCACGGCTGCGTGCTCCGGTATGCGTCGATGCGCGCAATGGCGCGGGGGACATCGGGCTCGCCGTAGACCACGTAGCGCCGATCGACCACCACCGCGGGAATCCTGACGATACCCAACCCCCAAGCCTCCGCGACACCCTGATAGGCGTGGCCGATGCGGTGCTGCAGCGCCTCACCGCCGGCATGCAACCGCTGCCGCACCAGGGCCGCGGCCTGTCGCGGGTCGGTCGGCAGGTGCGCCGCGAGTTCGATCTCGATGCGCGCAGCATGGTCCAGTTCGATGACCCGCGCGCCAGCCGGAGCCTGCACCGGGTGATGGCTGTCGGTGACGACGAGCACATCGGCGGCGGTTGCGATGGGGCCGAGCAGCGCGGCGCACAGTCCGGCGGTCAGTCTGGCCGCCAGGGGACGCCGCGAGGCAGCAGGAAGGTTGGGGGAATGAACCGGCACGGCGCGCCTCCGCGGAGTCGATGCAGGCTCGTAGTCGAACGCAATGCCGATCAGGGAACGACAAGGAAACCGAAACCGCTCAGCCCCGATTTCCTGCGGAAGAACGAAAAGGAAGCGGGAGCCAATGGCTCCCGTGGTGATGAAAAAAATGCGTCTGGGATGCTGCTACAACAGGCCGGCTTCGGCGAATGAGAACGGACTGCCCTTGCCGACGATGAAGTGATCCAGCACCCGGACGTCGATGGTGGCCAGCGCGCTCGTCAGCCGCTCGGTGATCGCACGATCGGCGGCTGAAGGCTCGGTTTTCCCCGAGGGGTGCTGATGCGCCAGGATCAGGGCCGAAGCGTTGAGCGCCAGTGCGCGCTGAACCAAGACCCGTGGATACACCGGCGTCTGGTCGACCGTGCCCTTGAACAGCGGCTCAAAGGCGAGCACTTGGTGCTGGCTGTTGAGAAACACGACGGCCAGGATTTCGTTCGGCTCCGCGACCAGTTTCAGGCGCAGGTAGTCGCGCACGGCGGCGGGACTCTCCAGTACTGGACCGCCCCTGAACACGCGGTTCTCCAGCAGCATGATCGCCTGCCGGATGATCCAGTCTTCGTGCTGGGCGGCGATCAGGGTGAGCGACTCCGGGCCGGAGTCGGCGATAACAAGAGACATGGCGAACCTCCAATGGATGAGATCGGAGGGCGCCTGCTCCTGGAGGGCAAACCCTCCTGGGACGATAGGAATGGAACGGGTGACGAGCGGGCATCCACCACCGCAAATGCAGTGGTTGTTCGCGGCAACGGATGCGATGCGAACGGGTTTCGATCAACGCGGACCCGCCGCGCCGTAGCCTTGAGGATCGATGGCTACCTGGGCATGTCACCGGCACCGCCGGTGGGCATGTCTTCGGAATGGGCAGGTTCGGCAACGGTCGTACCGCTGGCGGCGAGCAGGTCGATGGCCGACAGCAAGGCATCACCTTCGACAGGCCCGTGCAGCAGGAGGGTCTTGCCGGTCTCGCGGTCGCGCAGTTGCAAGGCCGGTGTGGCCGCGATGCCCTGCTCCGCGGCTTCCACCGCCTGAGCACGGATGACGGCATCGGGGCGATCGCTCTCGAGACAGCCCTGCATGGCTGGCGTGAGCTCGGGATAGTGCAGGCTCGCCGGCACACCCTGCCCGTCGCCACGGGTGTTCGCGTAGAGCCACGCCACGGCCTGCCAGAACGTGGTATGTCCCCCCGTCTCGCCCGCGCACTCCGCCAGGCGTGCCCCGGCCGTCGCGGCCGGCTCGTGCACGGACAGCGGCAGGTGATGCCACTGCCAGTACACCTCGGGATGGGCGTCGATCCAGCGCTTGAGCGCGGGGAAGTAGGCCCGGCAGTGCGGACACTCCAGGTCGGCGTACCCGATCAACGTGAAGCGCGCATCGGCACGGCCATACAGCCAGGGCGGGCCGGCCGGTTTCGGCGCTTCGGACCCGGCGGCGGCCAGGGGCATGGAATCGGTTGCCGGATGCGGCGCGCGCAACAGCATCCACGAGGCCACTGCAATCGTCGCCACGATCAGCAGACCGATCCGGGGATGACGGAGGGCGAAGGAAGGCATGCGCATCGTGTCGCTCCCGTCAGGCCAGCGTGCCCAGCGCCAGCGGTTCGATACCCCGCGCACGGTCGATCTTCTCGGCGACGCGGAAGGCGGCATCCAGCTCACTGATGCCGTGCTGCTGCATCAACTGGAAGCGTTCGGCCTTCTCCTCGGGCTCGGTCATCGCCATGGCCAAGTAGAGGCTCGGCGGCACGGCGCGGAACAGCGCCTCCATCGACTTCGACAGGATGACGCCCTCGCTGAACTTGCCGGCCTCCTTGCGCGCCGAGAGCATCAGCGCCTTCTGCGACGCATTGAGTTCGCGAAAGCGCGCGATCTTTTCGACTTCATCGGGCGGCATCGACAGGCAGATCCACCACTCGATCATGTTGAGCATGGGTTCGGCTGCCTTCGGCAAGTCGTCCAGGTTCTGCGTGGCGAGCCAGAACCAGGCGCCCAGCTTGCGCCACATCTTGGTGATCTTGACCACGTAGGGCGCGAGCAGCGGGTTCTTCGTGATGATGTGACCTTCGTCCGTCACGTTGATGATCGGCCGGCCCAGAAACTGGTCGCGCTCGGCGATGTTGTTGACCGTGTTGATGAGCGAGATATAGGCAATCGAGAGTTGGGCGTTGTAGCCCTCGCGCGCGAAGGTGGCCAGGTCCACGATGGTGATGTCCGCCTCGGGCCACGGCGTGCCGGCCCGGTCGAACATCTCGCCGTCCACGCCCTGACAGAACATCTCCATGGCGTCGGCCATCTCCAGCAGGCGCGCACGCCGCATCTCCGGCAGCGTGGCATCGCGGGCGCGCTCGCGCAGTGCCTCGCGCACATCGCGGGTCAGTACCGTGCGCCTCGCCGCTGCGCAGCACTGTGCCGCATCGAGAATGCACTGGCGGATCAGGCTGCGGTCGGCGCGGGTCAGGCGCGCTTCTTCCTTGTCCTCGCCGCCGGTGATCATCAGTCGTGCTGTGATCTCCAACTCGCCGAGCACGTCGCGCTGCTCGTCGCCCTCCACTGCCCTGCCGGCATCGGTCTGGTCTTCGTCGAGCGCATCGGCGTCCAGCGTCTGTACCTGGCTCGGCGTATCGACCAGGCGCCAGGCGTCGGCGAACGGCGCCAGACTGACGCCCGCGCCCGGCGCGAGCTTCACTCGATGCACGGTGAGACCCAACCGTGCCGCGAAGTCGCCGAACAGGCCGAAGCTGTTGCCCGCCTCGACGATGAACAGGCGCGGCCGATAGATCGCCGTCACCTGGTTCAGGATGTTGTTGAGCGTCGCGCTCTTGCCCGAACCCGTGGGGCCGAACAGGAACAGATGCGCGTTCATCTGCCGGTCGAGGCGGTTCAACGGATCGAAGGTGATCGGACCGCCGCCTCGGTTGAAGAACGTGATGCCGGGATGCCCTGTGCCCTGGCTGCGACCCCAGACCGGGGCCAGGTTCGCCGCGTGTTGCGCGAACATGAGTTGGGTGTACCACTGGCGCTTGTCGGCAGCCGGATCGAACACGCACGGTAGCCAGCGCAGATAGCTGTTCAGCGGCGCCACCTCGTCCTCTTCACGCACCGGTTGCAGGCCGGCGTTGAGCATCACGTTGACGAGCTGCAGGCCGCGCGCATCAAGCTGTTCCAGGTCGCGGCCCCGCAGGTAGAACGCCAGCGCGCCACGGTAGAGCTTGTGCGCGCTGCCGATCAGGCCGCGCGCCTGCTGCACGTCCTGCCGGGCCTGCTCCGAGGCCAGGGTCTCGCCGACGGCCTTCCGGGCGAGGTGGTTGAGGTGCGCCTCGAGCACGTCCTGGGGCGTGGCGACCAGCGTCAGGCACATCACCGTGTCCTCGGGCATCTGGTCGAAGAGCGCGTTCATGGCATCGCCGCCCTTGCGCGTCTCACCCGTCAGATGACCGGTTGCCGGCGGCGTGCGCAGGCGATCCATCACGATCACCCGATGCGGCATGCCGTCGAAGAACCACAATCCATTGGACACGTCCGAGCGCGGCTGACCGAAGAACAGCCGTTGCGCGAAGTCGGTGCCGCTGGCGAGTTCGATCTCGCCTTCCTCCCGCTCCTCCGGATAGCGGGTCAGTGCGTAGAAGCGTTCGCGGTCCTCGGCAGTGGCGCCGAGTACGCTGGGGTTAGGGTTGAACCAGCGCAGCAGCCAGGCGTGGATGTCCGCCGCGGCGAGACGTCGCGCTTTCACACCGGCATTCGCCAGCCCGCCGGCGAGGCGGTCGCAGATTGTGGTCAGCGCCTGCTCGGGCGACTGGCCGCGCCGCGCGGTCGGGGCCGCGGAGGTGCGGCGGTAGACGACCATGCGCACGCGCCGGACTTGGCCGCGCCACGGCAGGCGCGTCACGGCAGTGTCCTCGAACAGGCCACCCGGCTTGGCGATGGCCCGCAGGTGATGGGCGAAGAAGCGCAGGTAGAAGTCACTGAATGCGCTGCCGTGCGCACGCGGCTGCAGATAGTTCGCCAGCGAGCACAGATAGTTGTCCCAGTTGGCCTCGTCCTGGGCATAGAGCTGCACCACCCAGGGATTGTCGTCCAACTCGTCGAAGGCGTCCTGCAGGGCGTTCTCCAGCGCATCGCGCGCCTGCCATAGCCAGGCCATCTCGCGGCCCTCGGTGCCGACCGGCGCCAGCTCGAAGAAGGCCGCCACCGACTGGCCATCTTCCAGCAACATGCACTTGCTGCCGGGCAGGTACTCGACCCAGGGCAGCAAGTCCGCGAACGACGGCGCGACGCCATAGAGCGCATCGTGGTCGGCCTGGGTCGCCGACCCGCGCCGGCCCCGGCCGAGCACGCAGCCCGGCTCGGCGACACCCTGTGCCGCCAGCGCCGTTACGTGCCGTGCCCAGGCATCATCGGCCGCATCCACGGCGTCAGCAGGCGATGCGTCGGCCTTGCGTGACCACGGCAGCGACCAGGCCATCAGTAGTCCTCCACGCGCTCGCCCGGCATCGCGTACTGCACGCGCTGGTAGAGCGGGAACACCGTGCTGTAGCCGGGCACCGGCACCGGGTCGGTGCCAGCCAGGTGCGGGAACACGTACATCACCAGGTCGGGGTTCGGCAGGCGGTGGAACTGCCGGTGAATCTCGTTCTGCGCGGTACGGGTGTAGCGCGCCTGCACGCCGGGCGCCGCCTGCACATCGGCATCGGCCAGCGGCCGGCGCAGGCCCTGGCGCGCATCGAGCAGTTGCCGCGCGGCCTGGCCGCCGCCCGCGCTGCCGCCGGTTTCCTGATGCCAGATGTCGAGCATGGTGCTGTCGCCGTGCGGCAGCAGCTTCTCCTTGCTGGTGGCGCAGCCGCCGAGCAGGGTGGCCGCCAGCAGCACGGCGGCCGCGTCAATCCAGATCCGAGGCATGGGCTTCTCCGGTGCGGTGGTGGACCCGACGCCCCTTGGCGTCGTAGTCGATGTCGAGCGGCTGCTCCAGATGCACGGCCACCCTGGCGCCGGGCTGCACATAGACCGCCGCGAAGGCCTGGCCGTAGAGCTTGTTGACCCAATCGGCCATGTCGCGCACGCCGCCCGCGAGGATGCGGCCCATCGCTTCATTGCCGCTGATACCGACAGTGCCCAGCGAGCCGTTGCTGTTGGCGACCACGGCCACACTGCCGCTGTCGGAGTCGATGAGCGAGGCCGCACCGGCCCCGGCCGCGGTAATGAGCGCCTGGCTGCTCAGGTACTGCTGGGCGTTGCTGCGCCGCTCGCCGCTGACGCAGGGGATGCCGTAGGGGTCGCTGATCCAGCCCAGGCCGCCCTGGGTGCTGGCCCCGTTCTGGCCCTGGCCGCCGCTGTTGCCGCCCTTGCTGCTGTCCGCCGGCAGTGTGCGGATGGTGCCGTCCTGGAACACGAACGTGACCGAGCGGATCTGCCCGCGCACGCACGAGAGGGTCCAGTCGCCCGAGGCCGTGCCGCTGACCACGGCGCCGGCCACGTCCGGGATGTCGATGCCGTTGGCCGTGAGGTTGTCCGGGCCGATCAGCACCTTGAACGGGTACGGGTCGTTGACGGTTCCATCGATCGGCACACGCCCGATCAGCGCCGTCATGGAAACCGACCCCATGAGCGTCGAGTTCGACGGCACGGTATAGACGGCCTTCGTGGATGCGCCCACCGCGCGGCTGCCAACGTCGGCGACGGATTCCACCGCGGTCGACAGGCTTTTCTGGGCCGGCCCGAAGCTCGATGGAAAGCTCGGCGCCTTGCTGCCGCTCGTGGTGTCCACCTTGGCATCGTCGGGCTCGACCCACTGCGTGTCACTGGTGCCGCGGTCGAAGCGCTGGTCGTCACCCTCCTCCAGCCCCAGCCCGACGGGCAGGTCGGACGGGCCGCCCTTGCCCGCAAGGCCGTCCAGTTGCCGCTGCAGATCCTGCATCAAGCCCTGAGTCTGCTGCCTGTCGCTGGCCACTTGGGCGCGCTCCTGCGCCAGGCGGTTGCGTTCGCCTTCCAGCGCGTTCTGAATGCGCTGGTCGATCGCGCTTTCCCTCGCGCGCAGGCGCTCGTTCTCGGCCCTGTGCTGCTTGTTGTCGCCAAGCGCGCTCTGCAGCTCGGTGCGCAACTGCTTCACCTGGGCCACCAACGTGGCAACGGTATCGCGCGGCGTGTCGCCTGCGATGCCCAAGGCTTTCATCTCCTCGGGCGTGAGCGTACCGGCGGCGCCCATGGGGGGCGGCTGGCCGCCGGGGACGCCGGAGAACAGTTTGATGCCAACGAACATCAGCAACAGCGCCATCGGGATCAGCAGCCACTTGAGCAGCGGATTACTCTTCATCGCGTGCGGCTCCTGTCGAGCCGGCCGCAGCAGCCGGCGGCAGGTTCGCGGTGGCGTCGATCGGGCTCAGCGCCGGCAGCAGCGACTCGGCCAGGCCGTGGCCGCGCGTGACCAGATAGAGCACTGTGGTGTCGGACGGAGTGCCGGCTGGCCCCAGATTCGGATGCTGGAAGGTCGCAGCCACGAAGTTCCCCTGCAGGGAACGCGGGTCGAGGTCGACCCAGCGCGCCGAGGTATTGGTGAGGCGGATCGCCGTCACCCACTGGTCGCCCAGGCGCCATCCGGCCAGTGCCCGCGCGTGCACCGGCAGGGCCGGCAGCAAGGAGTCCAGCTTGAGCTCGCGGCGCAGATTCACGCGCCCGATGCCGGCAACTGGCTCGACCGTGCGTAGCGGCGCATACAGGTTCTGCGCGGCATGGCGTGTCAGCACGACCGGGACCGGCGTTTCGCGCAAGGGAGCGGTCTTGTCTGCGGGCGCCTCGGCCGGCTCGTCTGCGCCGCGTGTTGCACCGCCGCCGTAGCGCTTTGCGGGGGCCTCTGCTTCCACGATGCGCACGGGCTCGAGCGGCGCCTGGTCGTCCTTTGCCGGCTCGGCGGCGATGTCGATCAGGATCATCGCACCCGATTCCACATCCTGCAGTTGCAGCCGCGTCGGCGGAATCGGCTCGCTCGCCCGCAGGTAGATCGCGCCCCCTGCACTCTGCACACGCAAGTGGTTGCCGACGCTGGCCGGTACGCCGACGCGCACGTTGCGGTCGATGAAGACCACGCGCTCCTCACCAACCACCAGCGGCACCGGCAGCGGCAGACGCTCCCAGCGCAGGATTTCCAGGGCATGGCCGACCGGTACGAACCCGAGGATCAGCAGGATGCCGGCCAGGGCCGACAAGGCAGCGGACTTCATGGGGCGTCTCCCTGCAGGTGGCCGGAAGCGTTGGCGGGTGCACCCGCCTGGGTCGGCGTCGGCGGCGCTTCGATGCGCTGCGGTGCGCTGGCATAGCAGTCCAGCGCCAGGCCGAAAGGGTTGTGCTCGGGGTCGATGTCCAGCCGGACGACCTTGATGGGGTAGCGCACCAGGGCGCGCTTGATCTGCTCGGGTCCGTAGTATTCGTCTGCGCTCACGTCGAGCGTGACAATCCAGTCCCGGGAGGAAACCACCTTGACGCGCACGGCCGGGTCTTCGCCGTAGCCACGCCCGGGAATCTCGTAGATGCCGCGCACGCGCTGACGCAGCTCACCGCTGGTGCGCCGGTACTCGTAGTCCTGTTGCAGAAAGGTCCGGCAGCCCGGCGTCAGGTAGGACGACAGCGCACGCAGGTTGCGTGCATAGTCCTCCTCGCCATTCGTGGGCCAGCGCTGCACCTGCTGCCAGATGTAGAACGTGAAGGCATACACGCTCTCGGGCGGCACGTCCCACCACTTGCGCGTGCTGCCCGAGCGCAGATCCGGCGGCACATGGATGGTGAGATCCTTCGGCGCACTCCACCAACCGAAGCCCAGCAGCAGCGCCACCACGAACAGCGCGCCGGCCCCGAGGCGCAGCGTCTTCACGTGGGCCTGCAGGTGCGCGACCTCGTTCCTGAACCGGCTCATGGCGCCCCTCGATCAGCACTGCGCCGGGTCGTCCAGTAGCCCGAGCGGGTGATAAGACCCTGCCCGCCCACGAGCGCCGCCAGCGCCGGGTACCGCAGGGCCAACCGCCACTCGAGCTGTCGGTACAGCCAAGTGTCAGGCCGGCCGCGTTTTTGCGCGCGCAGGAAGCCGCCGCCGACAAAGACGCCCAGCGCAATGCCGGCGACGATCAGCGTGGGCACCATGGCGATGCTGTGCGTGAGCCAGGCCAGCGGCAGGCCGAGCACAAACCCGGCCGCACCGGACAGGCCGGCGCAGATCCACAACTCGTCGGCGGTCAGCCCGCGCACGACCACCGGCTGGCGATTCAGCCGATGCGGCAGGAAGGTCACCAGCGTGTCGCACGGAGTCTCCGAAGGGAGGGCCATCACTTGCCGCCCTTACAGCACGCCGGTGGCCTTGGTGAGCAGCCAGATGCCAACCACCAGCAAGAGCGCGCCCACGGCGACCGACAGGCCAAACTGGCCCCAGGTGGCGCGACCGGTATGGATCTCCGAATAGCGTGTGTAGGCGTGATAGGACACACCGACGAACATCGAGGCGACCACGAGCAGCGCGACCAGCAGCACGATGTCGTAGCCGTAGTTCTGGATCGTCTGCATGATGCCGGTGCCGGCACCGCGCGAGGGGTCCTCCATGGTGGGCAGGGCCGCCCAGGAGGCCGCCGGCGTGGCCGCGATACCCAGTGGGGCGAGCACGGCGGCAATGCGTACGGATGGGCGCGCCGTGGTGCGAACATCAGCGCGATGAGTAGTCGAAGCGTTCATGGCGATACACCCTTTCATGGTGGTCAGGACAGGAGGAAGAAGCTCAGCACCAGGTACATCGCGACGAAACGCACGATGACGCCGAGGAACTGGCGTTCAGTCAGGCGGTGTTCAGCCCAGCCGACGTAGGCGGTACGCATCGCCCACACGCCCCACAGCAGCAACACGGCGAACACGAAAGCGAGCACCACGGCAGAGACGGCCGAAGGCGCAAAGCCGCCGGTGGCCTGGAAGGCGGCGACTTGATCGGCAGAGGGGGTCACGGCGATGGCTCCTCGTCGTTGGCGCGGTCTCTGTGGACGTAATCGCCGGCCAACGGGACGGGATCGCGCGGCTGGGCGCGCTGGGGCACAAGGTAGTCCTGCAGGCCGGCGCGAACGCGCTGCAGGTCTGCGTGCAACCGGGCGTAGTCGAAGTGGTAGCGGGCGCGTTCCTGCGGAGCGGTATTGGCGGCGTGCTCGGCGAGGCGGTCGATCAGGTTGAGTTGGCGGGCGAGCGCAGCGAGCTGCTCGCGCTCCGAGGCGGGGCCATCGGCGGCGACGGCAGGCCGCAGCGCCGAGAACGGCACGGCCAACACAAGGGCAAACGCAGCCCGTGCGAATATGCTGTAACTGGTCTGTCCCATCGTGCCCTTCCCCACTGAAGCGGATGGGCAGATGTTGTGGTGCAGGCCCGCTTTGCGCGGCGGGAAATGGGAACTGGGGCATGACCGGATTGATGGGAAGCAGGCTGCGTCGTCACAGGTACTTCTTGAACGTCGCTGCCGCAATGCACACCGCCACCCCCAGCAGCACCGCGCTGGGCAGCAGGATCAGCAGCGGGTTCACGCTGACCGGCAGTGCCAGGTAAGTCACCCACGGCAGCACGGCCAGCGGGGTCAGGCTGGCCCTGGCGCGGTGATAAATGAACCCCGATTCGCGTCCTGCACCGAAACGGCGGATGTCCCGCCGCACCAGACCATCCACCAGCCCGACGAAGGCGGCCATCAGGAACAGCGGCAGGGTCAGGCACAGCACCAGCAGCCGCACGAGGAAGACCAGCGTCGTGTAGGCCGCCGCGATCAGGTAGCTCTCCACGTTCACGTAGACCAAGCCGATGTAATAGCGGAAATCCTTGGTCGGGCGATGGCTGCCGGCGCTGGCCTGCGCCGAGGCGTCGCGTATCCAGTCCAGCAGGCCGCTTTTCACGAACAGCCAGTCGTAGCCCTGCTCGACCAGCCGGTGCGCGGTGCGCCCCGGCTCCTGCACCAGCGCGCTGCGCGTGAAATGCGTGGAGAGCTGATCCAGCTCGTAGTGCAGCATGCCCTGCGCGTGGCGCCAGCCCTGCTCGGGCCAGAAGAAATGCATGCCGACGCTTTCGATCAGGATGCACAGCAGCAGCGCGCCGCACAGCACGCCGAAGAAGCGGAACGGCAACGTGACCAGGCCGGCGATCAGCCCCTGCTGTCGTTGCTGCTGGCGCTGGGCCGCGACGGCCGGATCGCTCATGCTTCGGCTTCTTCAGCGGCGGCCATCTGCTTGAAGTCGTCCAGCAGGTCGTCGGGCAGCGCCTTGTTCTGCAGGCCGGGGAGCCCCTGGTTCTCCCACCAGTCTCCTGCCTCGACGTAGTGCTGCCGCATGTAGCCTGCCAGCTCCTGAAGATCCCTCGGCATGGCTTCGTCGGGGTCGGGTGCCGGCAGCGGCATGCGGACTTTCCAGAGGTTGCCGCCCTCGATCAGCGCGAAGCACTGCCCCTTGGGCAGCGCCACCACATGCGCCGGCTCGATCAGCGGCACGCTGTTGCTACTGATGCGGTCCTGGGTGTTGGACGTGAACGCGGTATTGCCGTGCGGGTCGGAGCTGTCGGTGGCGCCGCTCATCAGTGCCGTGGCGTACACCTCGACCTTGGGCAGTTGTCGCGTCAGCAGCTCGGCAGTGGCGGTCTCGCGCACGCGCAGCATGAACAGGTTGTTGAAGTTGCCGACCACCTGGCCGGCCTTGGCGCGGTTGCCGATGCGCGCCTCGATGTCGCTCAAGGTCTGCGTGTAGGCCGTCACCTGCACGCCGGCACCGCCGCCTTTGTTGACCATCGGGATGAACTCATCGCCCATGAGTTCATTGAATTCGTCGGCGTGTACGTTGATCGGGATCCTGGGGCCCACGGCTGCGCCGGGCAGCCCGTCGTCGATGCCGAACTTGTAGATGTGGCCGGCGACCGAGACCAGATCGCTGAACATCGAGTTGCCCACCGCCGCCGCGACTTCGGCGTCGGACAGCGCGTCCAGCCCCACGTAGACCACCGCGCGTTTGCGGATGACCTGCATCCAGTCGAAGATCGGCCGCGGGTCGGACAGGTCGGAATAGTTCGGCGCGAGCAGTTGCGCGATCTTGCCGGTGGTGAGCTTCTCCAGCAACGGCAGCAGCGAGGCGACGATCTTGTCGAAGTACGTCCGGTCGTAGCGCACAGCGCTGCGCAGGCCGTCGAGCACCGGGTCATAGATGCGCACCTGGGACAGGTACTGTTCGAGGGCCACCACGCGCTTCTCGCGCCCGATCATGTTGCGCGGGATGTTCCTGTCGTTCAGCCTCGCCTCGAGCTGGACGATGACCTCCCAGGCCTTCGGCTCGCTCCTGGCGAAGTAGTGCTGGGCGTACTCGATGAACAGCGCGTCAATGTTGATGACGTGGCGCTGGATCAACAGGTAGTCCGGCCGCTGCCCCAGTTCGACCAGGGCGCGAGCGATGATGTTGACGAAGCGCCAGGCGAATTCGCGGAACGCGGCGCTGTTGCCTTCACCCGAGAGCTGTCCGGCGATGCGCGTGGCCACCTCAGAGATCCGCCCGAACCGACCCACGGCGTTGTAGCGCGCCGAGATGTCCGGCCAGCCCAGATGGAAGACGTAGAATTCGCCCTCCCGCCCTGCCCGCCTGGCCTCGACGTACATGCGCTTCAACAGGTCCGCATCGCCCTTGGGGTCGAAGACGATCACCACCTCATGCTCGCCGCGCTCCCTGCGGCGGATGTCCTGGGTGATGAACAGCTCGGCCAGCCGCGTCTTGCCCACGCGCGTGGTGCCCAGCACCAGGGTGTGCCCAACGCGCTCGCCCAGCGGCAGGGTGACGTCGACCTCGTGCGGCTCGATGCCATGCAGGCGCGGCATTCCCCCGACCGGCGGCAGCGGCCGCGCCGGGTTGAGCGGGCTGTCCCAGGCCAGCGCGCGCGCCAGCGTCGAGACGGGAAACGGCGCGAACTCGAGCCGCTCCTCCAGCCGCCGGGCGAGGCGGTAGATCGCCGTCGGCTCGACGTAACGGCGAAACTCCGGCCGGTAGGTCTGCATCAGCCGGTGCGTGTGCCCCTGCTCCCAGCGAAAGCCCCGGCCGACAAACAGCCTTAGCTCACTCACGGGGACGTCGCGGCTGGTCATCACGTAGCGCGGCAGGCGGCGGATGTTGCGGCGAAGGCGCAGGATCGCCCAGGCATCGCGCAGGCGAATCGCGCCGAAGGTCAGGAAGGCCAGCGCCGCGCCCAGGCCGAGCAGCGGGTTCAGCGCGAGCGACCACGGTGCCACCAGGCACAGAATCGCGGCGCCGGCGCAGACCGCCACGGTATAGAGCTCCACCGCTGGCCGCAGCAGAACCTCGACCGCATGCGGCTGGGCCATGCGCGCACCTACTGCTCGACGCCGGTGGGCGTGATGAGCACCGGGTAGTGGCGCAGCCCGAGGCGATGGGCCAGGTCGTCACCGGAGGCCGGAGACAGGATGAGGCCGGCAGCCAGGCGGCGCAGTTCTGCGAGGGCCGCAGCCGAGTCCACGTTGACCACGAGGCCCACGGCGCGCAGATCGTGCAGCGCTTCCTGCCGCTGCTGCAGCCAGGCGCGCGAACGCTCGTCATCGCCGACCAGGAACAGCGGCGTCAGGCCCGGCGCCCGGATGACCCGGTGCTGCACCTCGCCCGGCGACAGTTGCGTCGAGCGCACCGGCAACATGGCAGCTTCTGCGTCGGCGGCGTTGCCTACGCGAGGGGCTGGCTTCGGGGCCGGCGGTGTGGCGTGTTCCGGCTGGGGATCCAGGGATTGGTAGTACGGCAGCGCGGAAGCACCGCCACGGTCTTCGACAACGATCAGCGGCGCGGAGGCGCTCTCGGCGAAGGCGGTGCACGTGGTCAGCAGCCCGACGGCAGCGATGTGGATGATGGGGTTCATGGTGTGGTGGCCTGGACGATTGAAATGGGACCGCCTGGGTCGAGCACGCGAGTCAGGTGCCGATGCACACTGCGCCGGTAGCGCGCTGCGGGTGCCCCGCCGGCGGGCCGGTGGTAGCGGCCGATGGCGAGCAACCAGTCCTCGCCCGGCGTGTGCTGTTCGCGCAGGATTTCCGCAGCGATGGCAAGGTTGCGGTAGGGGTCCAGCAGCTCGCAGGGCTGCGTGTAGCGATGCGTGTGGTAGCCGAGATTGACCTGGCCCAGGCCGGCGTCGATGCGCTTGGCCGGCGTGTGGGCGAGCGCCCGGTGCAGCCCGGCGCAGGCGTCAGTGCGGGTGGCATAGCGCTGTGGTACGCCCGCGACGTTGAGCGTCCACGGCCAGGGGATCAGGCGCCCGCGCAGCCTGGTGCCGCTCTCCTGCAAGGCCACTGCATATAGCACCCTGGCCGGCACGTCTGCGCGGCGTGCCGCCAGTTGATAGGCCGGCGGTGGCACCTCACGCGCCAAGGCAGCCAATGACCAGCCCCCGGTCGCGAGCAGCAGCGCGGCGCTTACGAAGCGGAGGGCGACGCCGGATAGCCGGAGCTCCCGGCCGAAGGTCCCTATTGCCGCAGCCATTCGCCGTTCGCCTCGCGCACCACGGCCGGCAGATCGCCGGGCAGGCCGAGCGATAGCCAGCGCCCCGCGTCATGGTTGAGCGTGATCGTGCGGGCACGCACCCTGGCCGGGTCGATGCCCACCTCGATGGCCCACTGCCGGATGCGCGCATCGTCCTGGCGGGTACCGACCATGTAGAGATCGAAGGCGGTGCCGGCCGCCTGCAATTGCTGCACGCGCTGCGCGCACGGTGCGCAGTCGTCCTTGACGAACACCGCCAGGCGCCCGGAGCCGGTATTGCCGGCCCCCTGAACCTTTGCGCCGGGCAGGCTCACGCGCGGCTGGCCGGGAAACAGGCGCTGCCATGCCTCGTCGTAGGCCCGCTGGTAGGCCAGCGTCTTGCCGACGCGCCGGGCCTCGGCCTGCACCTGCAGCTCCGCGTAACGCCTGCGTTCCTCCTCGCTGCGGGCCTCGATGCCCAGCGCCGTGAGCGGATCGAGCGCTGGCGAATAGACCCCGAGCGGTCCCTGCATCAGCTCCCGGTAGCGTGTCCAGTCTTCGGCACTCAGCCCCCAGTCGCGGGCGTGGGACTCGTCGCTACGGACAGTCGCCATCGGCCGCTCGCGGCCGGGGACAGTGGTCGTCGTGGCAGTGGGCTGGGCAACCGCGACCTGGATCGAGCTGGTCAGAAGCGCGACGGTCAGGAGGTTGACGGTCCTGTGCTGCGTCACTTGCCCCTCCTATCGCTCAGGCACCGTCAGGCGGCGGACCTCGTCGCCGTGTCGGAAGACGGCACCGCCGTCCTCCATCACTTCGAGCCGCCAGCCGGCCTCGGTTTCACCGGCTCGCAGCAGACGGGCCTGGGCCAGCGCAGCCGCATCGGCAGGCAGGATCGACAGGAAGCGTTCGCCGGCTCGCAGCTCGACGCCGATCACCCGGAACGAAGGCTCAACATGCCGAGGCCTTGCCGGTGCGCGTACGGGTGGACGGGAAGCAGCCGTCGGTGCCGACCGGACGGTGGCAAGGCGCACTTCCAGCCGGTCGATGCGGGTCTGCAAGGACTGCAGATCAATGGTTGGCCTATCGTCGACTGCCTGTTCGAGCGCTTCTAGCCGTTGATCCAGCGCCACGCGCTCGGATTCATAGCGTCCCAAGGGCAGTGCAGCCGGCTCTTGCCGTTGCTGCTCGATCTCGCGGGCGAGTTCGGCCAGTTGTGCCTCCAACTCGGAGAGCTGCGTGGCAGGCACGGCATCTTCGGTCCTATCGGCTCGTGTCGACAGGATGACGTGGTCGATCACGACTACCGCGCTGATGAGCAGCAGCCAGGTGGCCGCGGCCACGCGCAACAGGGTGGTGCGATGCGACCGTTCGGTCTGAGCCGTCGTCATCATGGCTGCACCGCCTCAGCAAGCGGGAGGGTCGCGGCAGGGTTATCGGCATTTCCGACGGGAGAAGGGATTGCTCCGGCCGGCTCGGCAGGGATCGTGGCCGACGTGAAGCACACCACGCGAGCCCCCTCCTCTACGTGCAAGCTCCAGGCCGGACCGGCGAGGGTCAACAGTGCATCGCGCAACACCATTGGCCCGATCCGGTAGTGCGCCGCCGGCAGCGGGAGGGCGTCCAGGGCATCGGTTTCGGGGCCGCTACAGAGCCGGTAGCCGGAGCGCCGGAGCACATGGTTCAGCGCGTCGCCCACCGTCGCTTGCACGATGTCGGGCAGGCTCACCTCGATCACCTGCAGCAGCAGATCCCGCTGCGCCTCCGTCGGCTCGAGTTCGACCAGGGTGTAGCGGCCGTAGCGGACAACCGGGATGTATTGCGGTGGGGAGATTGCAGGTTCGACCGCACCGGATGAATCGGCTGGCGTTGAGGACGGCGCGGTCGTCGCGCAGCCGGCCACCAGGGAGGCGGCCAGCGCCAGGCAAGCGCAGGCTGTTCGGCAATACGGGCGGGTTGATGGCATGGATCGGCTCGCTGCGATGCGGAGCCGACACCATCGCCATCCTGGGATGACACATCAGCAAACAAAGGGAATCGCCGCCTTGCCGATTCCTGGGGCAACGGGCTGCCTGCTGATCAAAAATGCGTCACGGCGCCCAGATGCCTGAGCGCCGGGCGGTGGCCGAGTTATCGAGAGGGTTATCCACAGCATTTGTGGATAACCGAAGGGAACTGTCAGGCGACACACGTACCGGCCTGGGGTCGAGTGGGCGGGTCGCGCCCCGCGTGGGCGCGTGGGTTGAAACTTTTCTACCGCATCGACCGCAAGCAATGGCGCGCGTCGGTAGCCAACCTTCCGGCAACGACTGCGCATGTCATGAAGGCGGCCTTACAAACCCTCGCACTTCGGGTAGTGAGCAGGCGGTCGGCGAGCGATACCATTTTTCTGAGCCTTGATAGCCCGAGTTCCGTCATGCCTTCGAAAACTGCTCTGATCCGTCTCATGCTTGCTGCACTGCTTGTCTCCCCAGCCACGAGCTCGGCCGACGACTTCCGCTCGCCAGGCGACAAACGCTGGTGGAAGGGTGAATGGAAAGAAGTGTACTGGGATGGGCCTTGTCAGGTGAAATCGGAGTCAAAGCGCGGCGAGTTCAAGCGTGAGATCAAATGCAAGGACGGCATCGGTGCCGATTGGCGTGGCGAGTGGAAAGATGAGTACTGGGATGGGCCATGCCTCGTGAAGCAGGACGTCAAGCGCGACGAGTTCAAGGAGGAGGTGAAGTGTGAGCGGCGCCATCAGTAGTCATCAATGCAGTTTCATGGAGTTCCCGTAGCCAAGCGCGAACGGCTCTCGCCCTCCATAGCGACCCACAGGTGACAGCGCGTCGCGCCCCGCGTGGGCGCGTCGGTTGCGTGGGTTGAAACGGCCATGCCTTGCGCGTGAAACATCAAATCGCCGGTCGCGCGCCCAGTGGGCGCCTGACCTTTCTGGCTCCGCACACTCGGACAGTCGCAATGTCCCGGATCGTCAGCCGGGTGCGCTACCAACGCCGACACTCCCGTTCAGGCGGCTTTCTTGAGGACGGCTGCCGGCACCGGGGCAACAGCCACTCGGTCCCGCAACTCCTTACCCGACTTGAAATGCGGCACGTATTTCCCGGGGACATGCACCGATTCGCCAGACTTCGGGTTGCGGCCCATGCGCGGCGGCCGGTAGTTCAGCGAAAAGCTGCCGAAGCCGCGAATCTCAATTCGACCGCCATGGGTGAGCGCATCGGTCATTGCGCCGAGGACCATCCTCACCGCCTCTTCCGCATCCCGTGCGACAAGCCGGGGAAAGCGCTGCGCGAGACGGTCGATGAGTTCTGATTTCGTCATCCGCGGATTATATCAATCGAAACAGTAACTTCACGCTCGAGCAACATCCCGTGCCTGGTCCAGACCCTGAGCATGTAGGGGATTGGCCATGGCTCCTTCCTCACGATGGGGCAAGTCTGAACTGGGACAGGAAAAAAAGCGGCGACCCATTGGGCCGCCGGGATGTATCAGAGCATCAAGCCCCAACCAGTTGCCTGGCGAGCGCGACTTCGACGGAGTCACCGTCCTGGTTGAGGACATCCAGGCCCGACTCGGGCACGTCGCCTGAGGTGCTTTGCGAGACCATGATCTTCTTCGCCATCAGGCCCAGGCAGGTCATCTGCGAGGAGTTGGCGTAGCCGAGGTAGATCACCCTCACCGGCTGCTTCTGGCCGATTCGCCATGAGCGCCGCGCCGCCTGCTGCAACGAATACACGTTGTAGCCCGACTGCAGGAACACGATCGTCGGAAACTCCAGCAGGTCCAGGCCGGTTTTGACCAGTTCCGGGTTGGTGATGAGCACGTCGATGCCACGGTCCAACTGCTCGGCGATCCAGTCCTCGCGGCGGGCGGCATCCACGCTTGCGCGCAGCACCGCCACCTTGAAGCCTTCCTGCTCCAGCAGCACCTTCAGGCGCGACGTGGTGTCGCGCGTGCCGGTGTAGACCGAATAGACCAGGGTCTTGCGCCCTTCCCTCTTCTCTTGCTTGCAGATCTCGATCAGCTCGCGCTCCTTGGGCATCACTTCCAGCTCGTTGAATTGAGCGGGGACGAAGGCCAGGGTGTTGCGCGTGCGCGGGTGCACCACCGTCTCCGACCGGAAGCAGCAATCCGGCCAGGCCAGCAGCACGTTGAGGACCACACCGAGCAGCGTGGTGTCGCGCCTCGCCAGTGCCTGCTTCAGCGCCTGGGTCAGGCGCCCCGCCAAGTCACGGTAGGCCGCGGCCTGCGCCGCATCCATCGCGACCTCGCGGAACTCCTCGTCGTAGGGCGGCAGCACGTTGCCGCCGATATCCTTCAACTTGAGGAAAACCGTGAACGGCAGGACACAACGCAGCACACCCTTCGGGCCGAAGCCCGGCGCCTTGACCGTGCGCACCGATACCTTGGTGCCCTTGGCCGTCTTGTGCGCCGTGCCGGTGCTCTCGGAATAGATATCCTTGAGCACCCCATGATCGCGCATGAACGCCATCGCGGCCGACGTCATGCTGCCGCTCTTGGTCGGCCGGTAGCCGTCTTCGATCATCCTCCCCGGCAGGGCTCGGAACAGCAGGTGGAACAGGTCGTCGCCGTAGCCGCCCATCAGCGTGCCGGTGAGCAGCAGCGTCTTGCGCGCCTTGGCCGCCAACACCCCCATGGCCTGGCCCTGGGCGGAGCCGCCGTTCTTGTACTCGTGCGCCTCGTCGGCGATGAGCAGGTCGAACGTGCCCTGGGGAAGCTGCCTCTTGATGAACTCGGACGGCTGGTAGCCGCCCGCGCCGAAGCCGAACTCCATGTTGGCCATCGCGCGTTCCATCCGATGGGCTTGCCGATCCGAGAAGACCAGCTCGCCGCGGTCGTCCATCAGGTTGATGAACTCGTGGATGTTGTCCCCAAGCATCGACGCGAGGAAGGCGTCACCGAACTTCTGCATCAGCTTCTGCGCGGTGACCTCCCCGATGGTCGGAATGCGCTTCAGTGCTTTGAGCACGGTCGAGGACTGGTCGCTGGCGGACAGACCTCTGGGACGGATCAACGACCACAGCGGTGCACGGCAGTGACTGCACTTGCGGCGGCACTCCTCTGCTTCGAGTTCGATCGGGTTGATCGGCTCGCCGTCGAGGTCGGTGATGATTTGACCGCAGTCCGGGCACGCCGCCACGTCACCGTGAAGCGTGCGCCGGCGAGTGAAGACGGGTTTCCAATGGAACCCCATCCGCATCCGCACGCGGCCGAGGACGAAGAACTCCTGACCCTGCGCCGGCACGCCCAACTGCTCGCGTAGCTTCAGCAGCTTGACCAGCGTGTCCGGGCCATTGAGCACCCAGACCTTGGCGCCGGCCACCGTCTCCTGAATTTCGCGCCGCCACTTGTAGACCAGGTGGGGTGGCGAGAGCACCAGGGTGCGGCGGTAGCCTTCGGCGTTGAGCACGGCGGCCGTGGCGATGCCGACGGTCGTCTTGCCGCAGCCCATCTCGCCATTGACGATCGCGGCACGTTCGCCGCGATCGACCAGCAGCTCGGTGGCGGCATGGACCACATCGGCCTGCGCGGGAAACAGCTTGCGCTTGAGGCCCGCGAGGACGATCTGCCGATGCGCCCGCGGCCGGCCGGTGTAGACCGGCGGATTGGCGCGGTTGAGCGAATCGAGCAGCTCGTCGCCGAACTCCGATACGAAGTCCTGCAGGCTAAGCGTGAGGGGAGAAACGGCCGCCTCGAGCAGGTCGCCCTGCACAGCGGTTTCGGGACCGGTTTCAAGATCGAGAGACATGGTGATGCTCCAGAGCAATGGGGCATGCACCTCCCCCACGGGGCGATGACATGCCCCGGGGGTGGGACGAACGGAACGGCGCAATGCCGTAGAGGTGGATCAATACTCGCTGGGCAGCAGCAGCGTGGTGACGCTGCGATCCCATTCGGTGATGATCCAGAGCTTCAGGTTCGGCGTGACCTGGTAGGACGAGAACAGACGATCCTCGCCGGACTTCAGCGCGGCGTCGTTCAGTTGCCGATCGTCGTCGCTCAGGTCGCCCCAGTCGCCATGGAGATGGCGGCGCAGGAAAGGCGCCGGGTTAAGCCGGCCCTGTCGGACCAGATCGTCGACGCCGATGGTCATGACCAACTGCCCCGGTGAAAAGCGTGCTTGCGACGCGAGGTTGATGACTGCGAGTGCCATGGTGGTTTCTCCTTGCGGAAAAGCGGGCCACGGCACCCCTTCGGGGCGACATGACCCCGGTGGGTGAAAAGGCATGACGGCGAGCCGTCGGGAAACAAGAATCAGCGGATGGTCAACACCTCGCCCCGTGTCGGGGAACCTGGCGTCATGTCCCAGGCGCGGATGACCGGAACGAACCTGTCGGTGAGGATGCGCGTCTCGGCCACGGAGCCATCGTCGCGTTCGGTGTATTCCGTCTGGAGTGTTTTCTCCTTGTGGGTATCACCTTTGACGACGAGCACGCGCCCGGTCCTGGACCTCACCGCACCGGAGATCGCACCCGCGGCCAGAGCCAGGGCGAGATGCCAGTGCGACAAGGCCCGCGCGGGCGGACGCAGCGACTGCTGTGCGGCGGCCAGGTGCGTCTCGAGCGCCGGCCAGAGTCCTTGCAGCCGGCCGACTTCATCGGCGAACTGCTCGGGCTCCATCGTCACGCGATAAAAGTGCTCCGGCTCGGCCGGACTGACGGGGACGGTGTAAGGCAGGAACGGCCATTCGAGCGGCAATTCCTCGGCCTTCGTCTCGCCTTGCCCGATCTGCAGCAGCAGACCACGCGCGGCCTTGGCCGACTCCGACGCCTGGTCGCGCTGGCGAACCCGGCGACCGAAGACCACCACCTGCCTGAACTGCGTCTCCACCGCACGGTAGATGCGCAGATCGGCGAAGTGGCGCGTCAGCCATCCGACCAGCTCGGCGTCGAGCACGTAGGCCGGCACGATGAAGATCAGCACGCCACCGTACTGCAGCAGCGGCAGCGCGCGCTGGTAGAACAGCTTCTCCAGCCGCGCGCGGCCCTGGCCCTGATACCCGATGTTGCCGTTCACGTCCTTGCTCAGGTCGCCATACGGCGGGTTCAGCCACAACAGCCCGAAGGACTGGCGCGAGATCAAGGTGTCCATCAGGTCGCCGTGGATGCAGTGATCGACCAGTTGCCGTGCGTGGCGGGCACGCTCGGCGTCGTACTCGACGGCGAAGGCCTGGACCTGCTCACGCCCGAGGGCGTGGGCGGCTTCGGCGATCGCCACGCCTTCGCCGGCGCAGGGATCGAGGATGCACAGCGGGCCGTCGGCGGGCGCCAGTGCGGCGAGCGCTCTTTCGAGCGTGGCTTCATCGGTGGGGAAGTACCCGTTCTTCACGAAATTGCGGGCGAGCCGCGGGAACATGAGTGCCATGGGAATCTCCTGGGCATGTCGATGGAGGGAAGCGGACATGCGCGTGGGCAGTCCGGTGGGGAGACTTCAGGCCACCGCTTCGAGCGGCAGGCCGGAGGTGGTCGGGTACCCGAAGGCCGCCGTGGTGAGCACGTTGCTGCGGATCAAGCCGCCCAGCGCCTGGGTCAGCGCCGGCACATCGATGGCCAGCCGATGGCCTTCCAATGTCCCGAGGGCAAACGGAAGACGGGTCAGCATCGACCGAGCCTGCAAAAGGTCCAGCACGATGTCGCGCCAGTGATCGAGCAGCGGCAGCGGGCAGGTGTCGCGCACCAGCGACCATAGCCGGTCGACCCGCTGTGCAGACTCGCGCGGGAGCAGCGCCAGCGCGCTGGCGTTTGCCTTGTCCGGCTTCACGGCGCGACGGTCGAACAGCCACACGTTGGTCAGCGAGCCGAACAGCGTGCGGCGGTAGGCGCGGGTAATGCGCTTCTCCAGGTTCTCGACGTTGCCGACGATGAGCGGGACGCTTGCGCCCTCGTTGGTGATGACATGGAACTGGTCCAGCCCCTGCGCATCGCGCCCGAGAGTCAGGCGAGCCAGAAACTCCTGGACGGCGGTGTCGCGCGCCCAGATGGACAGGAAGACCAGGTTGCCGTGCTCGTCACCCACGCAGCCGTCGGCCATGAGGTCGGGGCACTCGTCGATGCGGTACAGCGTCCTGGAAGGATGGGTCGCAGGCATGGTGTTGTCCTCGAAGGAATCGGGGACAGCACGGCCCGCCGGGGCAGTTGCTGCCCCAGGGGTGGACGAAAGCGCCGCAAGCGGCATGGCGAAGAGAAGGATCTGTGCGTCGCAACGCACCATAGCCTTGAAGATCCTGGCTACCTGGGCATGTTGTCGGCATCGCCGACGGACATGGGGGCAGATTGCTTCAGGCGATCAATGGGCCGAAGCGAAAAACCGCCTCGCGGTGTGCCCTTGTTTGGCTGCCTGGCGACAATGCCCTGAGGAGGGCGTCGGCCATCGATACCGTCGATCCGGTTCGCTGCAGCGAGGTTCGGCAACCCGGGTGAGACCTAGCGGCCGCAAGGATTGGGCAGGTGCGAATGGCCGACAAGCGATCGGGGACCGGTCGGTCGGCTGTGATGGCCATGGGTCAAGTCGTCGGCCAGTTCAGCCATCCGGGCTACAGCGCCACTATCCAGATGGGATGACCGCTTGCGCGGTTCACCGACTTCCGCTAGCGACCCATTGCTGACGTCGGTGCCGCCGGAAAGCTGTCGCTCACCGTCAAAAAACACCGGCCTCCCCCGGCCGAAAGCGCATCCTTCTGCCCGGCCGGTGATTTGGTAAACTGGGCAAAACGTCAATTGCACTGAATATTCGGTCCGTTGGTGATTGCTGGGTTTACCCAAGCGCCAGTTAATTTGTGAGCATTGATTGAAGACTTTGCCGATACAGTGAAACTGCCCGAGACGTCTTTTGTCTTCCGCGACCCAAAATCATCATAGGCAAACGTGTAGGAAAATGTACAACTGTATGACCGATCCTCACTATTTGCCGCATCAATGAAATAATATGAGCCCGACCAGTAGCTCTTAATTGATGGGGCTCCAAAAGCAGGCATTGCGCATACTAGGATTGCTGGTGCAATAAGCAATTTAATCGCAGTATTTTTCATGGGTGCCTCCGCAGTTGATTGGGGATACTCCGCGAACATAAGCAATTTCCATTGCCCTGATCTGAGTTAGCCGGCTCCGCAGGTGAAGCGGTCTTCGTTATCCCAGACGCCGCGTACCCTGCAGCCATATACATTGATCTTTGTCGTGATCCACGCGCCAGTGAAATATCTACTTACAATTGTCGTAGCACTTCTTTTGTTGAGTGGAACATACCATTTCCGAAGAGTTCTCTTTGCATTTGTCGTATTGTTTGTCGCAGCGACTCATACAAGAAGTATCGTTGTACGCCAGATTTACTCGTGGAAAATCCTCCGACGTTCTCTTGGAGGAGGCTGCCCCCTTCGGCTGAGAACTGCTGCTGGACATGCTCTGTTCTGAGGAAAACGCAAGAGTGGAAACCAGCGCTGCCGCGCAGACGATTGCTCTGGCTAGCTTCATGTGCTTCTCCTTTCCTGATGAACGTTAAGAGATGGGATTTCTCCCGACTGAAACTTTGTCTTAGGACAGCGGATTTGCTGCGTAACATGTCAAGCCGCGCCATAGCATTGAAGGTAACGTCCAAGAAAAATCAATAGACGTTTCTTGCTAAGATTTCCGAGGTCTATAACTACCCTCGAGAGCCCAGTAAGGAAGCAGCTACCCAGGAAACTGACCGCTCAGCGACGCCAGTCTTCAAGGACCGCCGGCGACGGACATGCCCCCTTCGGTTCCATTGATTCAACATAGACGAGCGCCAACGAACTACAAGTGAAATGTAACGGCCATCGGCGGCTGATGGCCGTTATGAACAGCTATCCATAACGGCCATTATGCCCAGCTCCCAGTTATTAACAGTTGCGGTGCGGGCCGCGTCATCGCAGGAG
>JAFEFC010000029.1 GCA_018240785.1 Pseudomonadota bacterium
CAGGGCTTTCGCAAGTTCATGAAAGTTAACGGAAAGTCAGACTGGGCCTATGCGAATTAGGTGCGATTGCCCTGCCCCACGTCAAGGAACAAACCAGCCGGTTCCTCGGAATGGTCTTGGCAGTGACTCCACCATTGATCTCGGTGGGCTCGCAGTTCAGCGGGAGAATACTTCGTGCCCATTGGGTGGCGAGGGTTGAAGTGCCCGGCCTCAGCGTGGCACCTAAGGCAAAGACAGATTGCATTTTCAAGTGTGTTCGGCCCGCCATCGGCTTCCTGCACGATGTGATGAACGTTAACGCTGCGCCCGCCAAACTCGTGACAGACGCAGCACCGGCGATGCGACTTTACGAGGGCGATGTCTCTTATGTCTCTCGGGAACGGCATGGCGCGGGCCTCAGGGAACTGTGCGGTCTAACGTAGAGCTAAGCGGCGCCCAACGGCACGGCGGATTTGCTTTGGCCGCATAAAATGAGCGAAGCGAATGCGGCCAAGCAAATACGCCGTGCCGTTGGGTGTCCGCTTGAGCGCCAGGTTAGGCCGCGCTCGCCACTGTGCCGGTGCTACTCGGGCCAAACGGTAAACGACGGCGCCTTTGGGAGTTGCAAGTGCGGGAGAGGGATCGTCTGTGCCCACCACACCTTGCGGTCCCAGCCAATGAAGCGGATCTTTTCATCGTCGTGATTGTGGGAACTATCCATCATTTCGTGCTCCAGCCATGTGCGCACCGTCAGCTTGTCTTCCTGGTAGTGCGAATGCGGTTTCATTCTCCAAATTTGTCCATCTCCGGAGAAATAGGTAATCCACTCAAAAGTAGATTCCTGACCATTGCTCGGATCGCGTACTACCCAGAGTGGATCATCAGTATGAGTAAAAGGAGAGTTCATTAGATGTACGTCTATAGGCGTCAGCCAGGCGATCCGCGGCCTGTTGTCGCTACCCATGATTTCAAGTCTGCCTGTCTCACGAGCTTGCATCGCTTCTCTCCTTCCGCCAAGTAGGTTATGAGTGGCCTGGACGACAAAGTCTGGGTTGGCGCGGCCTAACTTTGTTTTCTGGCGACATTTCTGCCGAGTAACATCGGAATGCCTGATAACGTGTTCTTCAAGTTACTGTTTATAAGCAGAGAGTGCGCGCAACGCAGAATAACAAGACAGAAAAAGAAGCAGCGGACGGCCTTGCGGGTCGATGGGACCGATTTGGCACACACGCCGGTAGAATACCGCCTTGCCCGGATGGCCGCTATCCGGATCGGGTGACGAGTGGCGGCTCCTGGCCGGACTCCGCTATTGGAAGCTGCTTCCGCATAGCTGCCGTTGACCGCAGCTTCGTGCACTCCATGAACGTCGGGGCCGGCCGATCACCAGCCGCACACCGCTTCGCGAGAACACTCCCTCCGAACGCCATACCTACTGTTTGGCGCGAATGTAGAGGACCTTGCTCGTGCCCCCCGGCGCCGTTCTCTCTTCACTCACGAACAGGTCACCCCGACCGCGCACCAGATCCGAGAGCTTCTTGAAGCCGTAGAGTCGCGAGTCGAAATCGGGCTGGATCTTCTGGAGGTAACTGCCGAACGTGCCCAGGTGGGCCCAGCCCGAGTCGTCGGCGGATTTTTCGAGCGCTTCCATCAGGAAGTCCCTGGGAAATGCCGGGCGCTGGATGTCGGCCTGCGAGCCCGCGGCATTCCCGGGCACTTCGACGGGCAATGAGGGCGCATGCGGTTGGGCGGTCGGGTCGACGGCCGCAACGGGCTTGCGGAGCACTTCGGTGAAGATGAACTTGTGGCAGGCATTGCGGAATGCCTCGGGGGTCTTCTGCTCGCCGAAGCCGTACACGACGAGGCCCTCTTCCCGCAGGCGCACGGCCAGGCCGGTGAAATCGCTGTCGCTGGTGACGAGGCAATAGCCATCGAATCGGCGCGTATAGAGCAGATCCATGGCGTCGATGATCATGGTGCTGTCGGTCGCATTCTTGCCCGTCGTGTAGGCGAATTGCTGGACGGGCTTGATCGAATGGCGATTCAGCACCTTCTTCCACGATGCACTGCTCGGCGAGGTGAAATCACCGTAGATCCGTTTGACGGTGGCCTCGCCAAAGCGGGCGATCTCTTCGAGCAGCCCTTCGATCACGCCTGCCTGGGCGTTGTCCGCATCGATCAGTACGGCAAGGCGCTTTGCCGGCTCCTCCGCCTCGACCCTGACGACCGTTTTCGGCTGCATCTCGACCTCATGTCCTTTGACTATGCGGTGAGTATAGCGAGGAAACGAACGGCGAATGCGCCCGGGCCTGGGGTGGCCTAATCCTGCCCGACGCGGCCGCGCCGACGCCCGGCCAGGGCGGCGAGCGCCAGCAGCACCAGAAGCAGGCTTCCCGGCTCGGGCACCATGCGCGCGAAGGCCGAGCCGATCAGGGAATGCGCGGCGGTGGTTGGATGGAAGTCATCCCAGAACACGAACCTGTCGGGATCGGTGCAGGTCAGCGGCGACAGCAGGCAGCCGTCGGTCGCGTTGGAGAACCCGAACGCGCCGGGATTGGCTACGACATCGTTGAAGAAGGCGAAGGTGTCGAACTGGAAGATCCTTGCCGGCGAATTCAGGTCGACATCGGTCAGCAGAGAAGCCAGCGTGCTGTTGAAGAGCATCGAGAACGCCTGGGCTGCCGGCTGCAGGCCGGCCAGCCGCGCGAAGGGCGTCAGCGACAGGTCAGGAAGATTGGGAACCAGGATGTCGCGCGCGCCCATCGCTGCCAGCCCGGCGACGTAGCCCGCGACGTTCTGCGCTGCGCTCACCGGGGAATCGGCCGTCAGCAGGTCGTTGTTGCCGCCCCATACGAGATACAGCGCGGAAGGGTCGGCCACGCCGCCCGATTCGGCGTAGAACTGCATGAATTGCTGGGCCATGCCCGGCAGCCCGTAGGCGCCGGGACTTCCCGCCGTGCCGCCGTCGCCGTAGTTGCCGCTGCCGCTGGTCGAGCCGGAGACGGCATAGCCGAAGAAATTGGCCGGCGTGGCGCCGCCAGGCAGGATCGACGAGGCGAGGTATTCGGCAGCGGTGCGGCCGTTCGTGTAATGGCCGTCCACATAGGGCGGGCAAGGATGCCCGGGGTCGCAGCCACCGATCAGCTTGAAGATGCTGAGCCTGGCCGACGGGCTGTCGCCGATGTCCGACAGACTGTCGCCGAAAACGTAAAGGCTGCTGTAAGGCGTGGCCCAGGCATGCATGGCAAGCAACAAACCTGCACAGCCCGCCACGAGGGACTTGAGGATCGATTTCATCGCATGATCTCCCTGAATGCTCGCCGGTTGTTCAGCAATCCTGCCGTCGGCGGTTGATCGCCGCCAACGGGAGGAATCAAACGCCGTTCCCGCTCCGACATCTCGAACGACCAGGCCGAGATGCTAAACCAGTGCAGCGGGGGTGTATCGGCGACGCGCTGGCTTTTTCGTGTCGGCTGTCGCAGCCGGATTTCAGGCAGGCGGAGGCCAGCCCCTGTCGCGATAGCGGCGCTGGCGGTGCTTGGCATGGATACCAGCGCTTTCACGCCCGGCACGCATCAATCAACGACGACGGGCTTGACGTCGCCGCTGAACTGCAGCCTTGCGCGCAGCGCCTGCGTCACTTCCACACGGCCGTCCTCGGCCACGCGCAGTGCATGCTCGACGTTGAAGCGGCGCGTCATCGGCCGCCAGGCGTCGCCGGCGATGAAGGCGGGCTTGCTGGCGTTCGACAGCGCACCCGCCAAGGCACCGAACAACCCCACCAGCAAGTAGGACAGGCGGAGAACTCGCTGGCGGGATTGCGCCTCGCCTCCCTTGCAGCGCGGGGCAGGCCGATGAGAGCCTGCCGGGCAAGATCTGGGTTGTCGCACGTCTTTACAACAACAGCAGAGACAAGTCTGCCAGATGATGTCAAGTATATGATTATTTTGTATTTTATTTTTTGGTACAGAATTTGCTTTTCTCAACTCACCTTTCCTTTAGTCCTGGAGTGAGTCATGAAACCCATCAATTTGGCACTCGCCATTGCAGGCGTCGCAGCGGTCGGCTCGGCCAACGCCACGACGATTACGTACAACGATTTCTCCGACCTGTCCGCCTTCCAGCAAAACGGTTCGACGGCGGCGATTGCCGATCCGACGACCGACAACTTGGGCCGCAACGTGCTTCGCCTGACCAACAACCTGGGGCAGTCAGGCAGCGCCTTCCTGAAGAATGCGATCGACCTCGCAAACCAGGCCTCGTTCAGCACCTACTTCTCGTTCCGCATCTCGAATCCGCTGGGAGCCTCGGATGGTGACGGGCAGGGCGCGGACGGCATCGTCTTCGTCGTGCAGACCGTTTCCAACACCGCCGGTGGCGGCGGCGGCGGCATCGGTTATCTGGGAATCACGAAGAGCGTCGGCGTCGAATTCGACACCTGGAACAACGGCAGCGGTTCGAACGACCCCGACGGCAACCACATCGGCATCGATCTGGGTGGCGCATTCAACGGCCCGACGGCGTCGATCGCCACACGGATGAACAACGGCGCCGACTGGTTCGCGTGGGTCGACTACAACGGCGCCACCAAGGACATCGAGGTCCGCCTGTCGCAAACCAACACCCGCCCGACTGCGGCAACGCTGACCCGCAACGCCGATCTCGTCGCGGCCCTCGGCCAGACTAACGCCTTCATCGGTTTCACCTCAGGAACCGGCGCGGCGGGCGGCTACCACGACATCGTGAGCTGGCAGTTCGAAGACGATTTCCGCCCGATCGACCCGAACAACAACGTCCCCGAACCTGGCGTTCTCAGCCTGCTGGGCATCGGCGCGGTGGGCCTGATGGCCAGCCGCCGGCGTCGCACCAACTGAGCGCAATAATCATGCTGGCCGTGATGATGTCGGTCGCGGCCAGTCGGATCAGCGACGCTCAGCGGGATTGGCTCTCTTGATTACTTGCCGCGTCACTCCAGCACCCTGGCCTCTATGCCCGCGCTGAACTGCAGCCTCGCGCGCAGCGCCTGCGTCACTTCCACACGGCCGTCCTCGGCCACGCGCAGTGCATGCTCGACGTTGAAGCGGCGCGTCATCGGCCGCCAGGCGTCGCCGGCGATGAAGGCCGGCTTGCTGGCGGCATCCGACAGCGTGCCGACCGACTCCTGCGCCATGGCGCCGGTGATGCTGGCGGGCGTGACCAGCACGGTGAGCGAGTGCGTGCCGCGCGCCGGTTCGCCGGTGCGCGGATCGAGCAGGTGGGAGTAGCGCCGGCCGTCCAGCTCGAAGAAGCGCTGGTAGTCGCCCGAGGTGCCGATCGCCTCGCCGTCGTACAGCGGCAGGGTGGCGATGGGCGGCTGGCCGGGGCGCGGGTCCTGGATGCCGATGCGCCAGGGCTGGCCGCCCTTGGTGCCGAGCGCCATCAGGTTGCCGCTGATGTTGATCAGCGCGTTGGCCACGCCCTGCGCGCGCAGGATGCTCGCCGCGCGGTCGAGCGCATAGCCTTTCGCGTAGCCGCCGAGGTCGAGCTGCACCGCCGGGTTGCGGCTGGAGACGCGATTGCCGTCGATGACCAGATCCGACATGCGCGGCCTGGCGGCGATCAGCGCCTGCACCCTGGCCGCATCGGGCAGGCGCGGCACGAAAGTGTCGGTATGGAAACCCCACAGCTCGATCAGCTTGCCCAGCGCCGGGTCGAACAGTTCGTCGCCGGTCGCGGCGATGCGCTGGGCGTCGCGCAGCATCGCGGCGAGCTCGTCGGACACGGTCGCCGTCTCGCCGCGGGCGATGGCTTCGTTCAGCGCGGTGAGTTCGGACGGCTCCCAGGCGTGGTAGGCGCGATGCAGGCGGTCGAACTCGCGCAGCACCGCGCCGATGGCGGCATCGGCCTGCGCTGCATCCTCGCCGTACACCGCGACCGACACCTGGGTGCCGAAGACGTAGGACTCGCGATGGAAGACCTGCGGCCGCGAACAGCCCGCCAGCAGCATCGCGAGGCAGAGCAGCAGGAGGCCGGCGACCCGGCCGGCGGCGCTCGCCCCCCTCATCAGAGGCCGCAGGCCTGTTCCAGCTTGGTGATCACCAGCCCGGCGACGTCGAAGCCCTGCTGCTGGGCAATCTCGACCATGCAGGTGGGGCTGGTGACGTTGATCTCGGTGAGGTGGCCGCCGATCACGTCCAGGCCGACGATGAGCAGGCCGCGCGCCCACAGGATGGGGGCGAGGTGTTCGGCGATCTCGCGCTCGCGCGCGGTGAGCGGCATCGCCACGCCGCGGCCGCCGGCGGCGAGGTTGCCGCGCGTCTCGCCGGCCTGCGGAATGCGCGCCAGCGAGAACGGTACGACCTCGCCGCCGATGATCAGCACGCGCTTGTCGCCCTCGGCAATCTGCGGCAGGTAGCGCTGCGCCATGATGGTGCGGGCGCCCTCCTGCGTCAGCGTCTCGATGATGACGTTGCGGTTGGGATCGTCGCGGCGCACGCGGAAGATCTGGCTGCCGCCCATGCCGTCGAGCGGCTTCAGGATGACGTCGCCGAGCTCGTCGATGAAGGCCTGGATGTCCACCGCGTCGCGCGCCACCAGCGAGGTGGCCATGAACTGCGGGAACTCGGTGATGGCGAGCTTCTCGGAATGGTCGCGGATGGCACGCGGGTTGTTGAACACCCTGGCGCCGGCCTGCATCGCGTCTTCCAGCAGCCAGGTGGCGGTGACGTATTCGAAGTCGAAGGGCGGGTCCTGGCGCATCATCACCGCGTCGAAATCGGCCAGCGACATCGGCCGCTCGTCGCCCGCCGTCTCGTACCAGCGTTCGTCGTCCGCGAGCGGCCGGATCGGCAGCGCGCGCGCCACCACCGCACCGTCGCGCCAGGTCAGCGCGCCGCGCTGGATCGCCCACACCGCGTGGCCGCGCGCAGCGGCGGCACGCATCATGGCGATGCTCGAATCCTTGTAGGCCTTCAGCGCGTCGAGCGGATCGAGGATGAAGGCGAGCTTGAGGGAACGGGTCATGGTCGTCGCGGCAATGGATCAGGAAGGTTCACCGTAGGAGCGCGACCAAGCGCTGCTGCTCGCGGTCAAGCCCGCTCCTACAAGGCGGTTCAGGCGAGCGCTTCGGCGGGTGCGGTTTCCTCGATCTCGACCGAGGCGGCAAGCAGCGCGAGGCGGGCGACCACGCCATACGCATAGAATCTGTTCGGTGCCGCATCCGGCCCCTGCGCGCTGTCGGGCAGGGTGCAGCAGGCATCGAACGCGAGCGGCTTGAAGTGCATGCCGGGCGCGTTGAGGTTCTCGTCGCGGCCGCGCTCGGTGTGCACGCGGTAGAAGCCGCCCACCACGTAGTGGTCCATCATGTAGACGACGGGCTCGGCGACGCCGTCCTCCACCGTCTCGAAGGTATGCACGCCTTCCTGGATGATGACTTCCTGCACCTGCAGGCCTTCCTTCACCACCGCCATCTTGTTGCGCTGGCGGCGGTTGAGGCCGACCACTTCGGAAGCGTCCTTCACCGTCATCACGCCCATGCCGTAGGTGCCGGCATCCGCCTTCACCACCACGAAGGGTGTGTCGGTGACGCCATATTCGGCGTACTTGGCGCGGATGCGGGTGAGCAGCTTATCGACTTCGGCCGCCAGGGCTTCCTCGCCGGTGCGCTCCTGGAAGTTGATCTGCTTGCACACGCCGAACTCGGGGTTGATGCGCCACGGGTCGATGCCGATCGCCGCAGCGAAGTCGCGCACCACGCGGTCGTAGCACTCGGCGTGCTTCGACTTGCGCCGCGAATGCCAGCCGGCGTGCAGCGGCGGGATCAGCCATTGCTCGTCCAGGCCCTGCAGCAACGGCGGAATGCCGCCCGACAGGTCGTTGTTAAGCAGCACCGCGCAGGGGTCGAAGCCTTCCAGGCCGAGGCGGCTGCCGCTGCGCTTGAGTGGCTCCAGCGTCAGCGTGGCGCCATTGGCCAGCTCGAGCACGGTGGGCTCGACGATGTCGGGCAGCAGGCTGCCGATGCGCACGTCGAGCCCGGTCAGCCGCAGGATGGACACCAACTTGGCGACGTTCTGCAGGTAGAACTGGTTGCGGGTGTGGTTCTCCGGCACCAGCAGCAGCTTGCTGGCGTCGGGGCAGATGCGCTCGATCGCCGCCTGCGCCGCCTGCACGCAGAGCGGCATGAAGGCGTCGTTGAGATTGTTGAAGCCACCCGGGAACAGGTTCAGGTCGACCGGCGCGAGCTTGAAGCCGGAGTTGCGCAGGTCGGTGGAACCATAGAACGGCGGCGTGTGGTCCTGCCATTGCGTGCGGAACCACTTTTCGATGTCCGAGGCATTGTCGAGAAACTGCTTTTCCAGCTCCAGCAGCGGGCCGGTGAGCGCGGTGGTGAGGTGAGGGACCATGTCTTTTCCCGGGGAAACGCCACCACCGCGAAGCGGCGACGGCAAGAAGGATTGGTTGGAATATTACACCAAAGGCCTGTTGCGCCTTCGCGTCTGCGGGCGCGCTGCGCAGCGAGGAGCGGCCGGGTGCGCTGCCCGGCGCGCCGCAGCGGGCGCGGGACGGAGGGATCCGCTGCGCAGGGACGCGCCGCGCCCGATGCAGGGCGTGACGCGACGGATGAATCGCGGCGCCTGTTGCCGCCCCGTCAATGACCGTCGTCGATCGGGCCGTGGCCCGGGCGGAAACGGTTCTTCCATTCGCGCATCAGCGTGAAGGCGGCGAGGCGATCCGGAATGGGCCGAGCTAACGCATCGGCGAGCGTGCGCCGCAGTGCCGCAACATCGGCGCGCAGGAAAGGATTCAGCGCCCGTTCCTGCCCGACGGTCGTGGGCAGCGTCGGCTCCCCGCGCGCTCGCGCTGCGCTGGCCGTTTCGCGCCAGGTCTTGAGCCCGGGGTTGTCGGGTTCGCAGGCTAGGGCGAACTCGATGTTGGAGAGCGTGTATTCGTGCGCGCAGCAGACGCGGGTGGCCGGATCGAGCGCTGCGAGCCGGTCCAGCGAATCGAGCATCTGCGCAGGCGTTCCTTCGAACAGGCGGCCGCATCCGGACGCGAAGAGGGTGTCACCGCAGAACAGGAACGGCGCGGCGCCCTCCTGCGTATCGAGCACGTAGGCGATGTGTCCCAGCGTATGCCCGGGTACGCCGATGACCTGGAACGGCAGGCCCAGCGCGGGCAGCTGCGCTGAGTCGCCGTCGCGCAGCCGCACCGTGACAGCGGGAATGTCTTCCCCGGCGGGACCGTACACCGGAATGCGGCGCGTCGCGAGCAGGGCATTCACCCCGCCCACATGATCGTCGTGGTGGTGCGTGACCAGGATGGCCTGCAGGTTGACGGCGTTGGCGCGCAGATAGGCTTCGACCGGTGCCGCATCGCCCGGATCGACGACAACGACGTCCCCGCCCTTGCGGATCACCCAGATGTAGTTGTCGTCGAAGGCAGCGAGGGGAATGACTTCGGTCTGCATGGCGGTGGACGATCGAAGATGGGTTTACGGCAGGCCCCCGCGTGCCGCGCGCCCGCAGCGGATGCCGCTGGAGCGCGCAGCTGCGAGGGACGCGGCTTCAGCGGTAGTGGCCGTGCTGCTCGAGCACTTCGATCTTGTAGCCGTCCGGATCCTGGATGAAGAAGAAGCGCGCCAGCAACTCGTCGCCACGCTTGAATTCCTTGACCGGCGCCGGCTCGTAGCCCTTCTTCAGCAGCTCGGCATGGAAGGCGGGGACATCGGGCGCGACGATGGCGATGTGACCATAGCCGGTGCCGTGCGTGTAGGGCTCCTCGCGGCCCTTGTTCAGCGTCAGTTCGATCTCGAAACCGCTTTCGGGGCAGCGCAGGTAGACGAGCGTGAAATCGGGGAAATCGAGGCGGTGCGACTCGCGCAGGCCCAGCACGCCACCGTAGAAGCGCATCGATTTGTCGAGGTCCAGCACGCGGATCATGCTGTGGATGATTTTGGCCATGGAAACTCCGGGATGTAGGGGCGGATGGGGTATTGCGGGCAGCGCCGTGTGGCGGAACAGGTTCAGGACCTGCCCCCGACCGAGACGATGCGCGGAGGACGGGCCTCGGCCGCCGGCGGCTGCACGTTTGGGAGCGAACGCTCGGCCGCGATGAGCTTGCGCCGCAGGTAGCGCATGCTCGTCACGCGCAGGAAGGACGCGAAGTTGGGCACCTCACCCCGGTGCGCGAGGATCTCGTCGTGAAACTTGCCGATGAGGTGGTTGGTGGTGCAATCCTCCTCTTCGGCCATTTCGGCGAGGATGTCCCACACCATGTTTTCCAGCCGGATGCTGGTCAGCGCGCCGCGGATGCGCACGGTGCGGGTGCGCTGCTCGTACTGGATCGGATCGGCCTTGACGAAGTATTCGCACATGGTGGAGTCCTGCGGGAACCGGGCGCCGGGGATCGGGCGCCACTTCGGGTTATCGGGGAGTTCGACCTGCGGCGGCTGCCGAGCGGTCGACTGCGAACGCTGGAAAGTATTTCACCACCGTCCGGCCCGGGGGTAATAGGCCGGTACTTACGACGGCCCCCGCCAGCGCCTCGCGCAGGCCTTGGGGAGGCCCTTGGTAAGACCAATTGATCGTTCAGCAAAAATCTACCGCCACATCCCTTGCCCGTCAATCAAGCGGCGACAGGGGCGCGAGGCAGCGCTCGCCCTGCCCCCCCCACAACACCGCGCCTTCTGCGCCTGCGCGCGAAACTCCAGCCTGGCTGCTAACCTGAAACCTGATGATTCGCCTTGCCGGTGTCGGGCATGGCGAAACCTCGGGTTGTAGGTATGCGCCTATGACCCGCGCGCACAGCGGCCCCCTTAGAGTGCGCAACACAGGCCTGTCCAATGGCCCAACAAGAAGACCAATGAACCTGCACGGAGACAAAGACGTGAGAACCATTCCGATTTCGCAAGAGCGTGCGCACGATGCGCCGACGTCCGCCAAAGGCATCTCCCTGACACGGCGCAACCTGCTGAAGGGCACGGGCGTGCTGATGGGCGTGCTGGCTGCGGGCAGTCCGCTGGCACTGCTGGCGCCCTCGACCGCCTGGGCACTGGAACTGAAGACATTGAGCGCGGCAGAGGGCGACACCCTGCTGCAGATGGGGCGGGTCCTGTTCCCGCACGACAAGCTGCCCGATGCGGTCTACGCGCTGCTCGCCAAGGACCTCGACGCCGCGGCCGCCGCCGACGCCGCAACGGCGAAGCTGCTGCGCGACGGCATCGCGTCCCTCGACCACCTCGCGGGTGGCCGCTTCCTGAAAGCCAGCGCCAGCCGCCGGCTGCAGGCGGTGCAGTCGATGGAAGGCCAGGCCTTCTTCAACCTGGTGCGCGGCAAGTGCGTCACCTCCCTGTACGACAACGAGATGGCCTTCACCGCGTTCGGCTATGAAGGCTCGTCATGGGAAAAGGGCGGCTACATCACGCGCGGCTTCCAGGACCTGAAGTGGTTGCCCAACCCGCCCGCCTCGGCCAGCCCGCCACCGTACTTCGGCTGACCAGGGCTCGAGCTTCTTCCCCGTTCATCGGCCCACTCCGGTGCGCTGGCGACACTGCGGTCGCCGGCTGCCATCGCAGGCCAGCAGCATGCACCTTTCCATTCATCGGCGCCGATCCTTCGCTGGACGGCGGCCTTGCGCGCGCTGGCATTGAACCTGCGCCGCAAAGAGGAGACAAGAAATGGCGAAATTCGATTACGCGGATGACTCGGTCGTCGTCATCATCGGTTCCGGCGCGGGTGGCGGCACGCTGGCCAACGAGCTGTGCCAGAAGGGCATCAAGGTCGTCGTGCTCGAAGCCGGCGGCAAGCAGTCCAACGCCAGCTTCATCAACGACGAGTGGAAGTCCTTCAGCCAGCTGGCCTGGCTGGACAAGCGCACGACCTCGGGCAGCTGGCGCATCGCCAAGGATTTCGCCGGGCTGCCGGCATGGATCTGCAAGACCGTGGGCGGCACCACCACGCACTGGGCGGGCGCCTCGCTGCGCTTCCAGGAACACGAATTCCGCGCGCGCACGGAATACGGCGACATCAAGGGCGCCAACCTGCTCGACTGGCCCATCACCTACAAGGACCTGGAGCCCTACTACGCCCGCGCCGAGAACAAGATGGGCGTCACCCGCACCAACGGCATCCCCGGGCTGCCGGGCAACAACAACTTCAAGGTCATGTACAACGGCGCCACCAAGCTGGGGTACAAGGAAGTGCACACCGGCAACATGGCGATCAACAGCCAGCCGCGCGATGGCCGCGCACGCTGCATGCAGCTCGGCTTCTGCTTCCAGGGCTGCAAGAGCGGCGCCAAGTGGTCGACGCTGTACACCGAGCTGCCGGCCGCCGAAGCGACGGGCAACTTCGAGCTGCGCGTCCAGGCACACGTGACCCGCATCGAGCACGACGCCGCCGGCCGCGTCAACGCCGTGGTCTATATGGACGCCGACGGCAAGGAGCAGCGCCAGAAGGCCCGCATCGTCTGCGTCGCCGGCAATGCAATCGAGACACCGCGCCTGCTGCTGCTGTCGGCGTCGAGCATGTTCAAGGACGGCCTCGCCAATTCGTCGGGCCAGGTGGGACGCAACTACATGCGCCACATGACCGGCTCGGTGTATGCGGCGTTCAAGCAGCCGGTGCACATGTACCGCGGCACGACGATGGCCGGCATCGTGCGCGACGAGGCGGTGAACGACACCCGCCGCGGCTTCGTCGGCGGCTACGAGATGGAGACGCTGTCGCTGGGCCTGCCCTTCATGGGCGCCTTCCTGAATCCGGGCGGCTGGGGCGCCGAATTCGCCTGGTGGATGGAACGCTACGCCAGCCTGGCCGGCATGTGGCTGGTGGGCGAAGACATGCCGCGCGAGACCAACCGCATCACGCTGAACACCAACGCCAAGGACCAGCACGGCAACTACGTGCCCAACGTGCATTTCGACGACCACGACAACGACGTCGCGATGCGCAATCACGCCTTCACCCAGGCCGAGCGCATCTACCAGGCCGCCGGTGCGATCCGCACCTTCCGCACGCCGCCCTACCCCTCCACCCACAACCTCGGCACCGCGCGCATGAGCGCCCGCGCGCAGGACGGCGTGTGCAACAAGTGGGGCCAGACGCACGACATCCCCAACCTGTTCATCAGCGACGGCAGCCAGTTCACCACCGGCGGCTCGGAAAACCCGACGCTGACGATCGTCAGCCTGGCGATCCGCCAGGCCGAGTACATCGCGTCGCAGATGACGCAGCGCGCGCTGTGATGCGCCGCCCGCGCCGTGCCCGGCAAGCTTGTCCGGGTGCCGGGCGCGGGCCGCTCATGAGCGCGGCAGCGGCAGCTTGCGCTCGTCCTTCACCACTTCCATGACCACGTAGGTGTGCGTCTGGCGCACGCAGGGCAGCGCCGAGATGCGGTCGCCCATCACCCGCCGATACTCGGCGATGTCGCGCGTGCGGACCTTCAGCAGATAGTCGAAATCCCCCGCGATCATCAGGCAGGACTCCACCTCCGGGATGCGCCTGACAGCGTCGTTGAAGCGGCTCAGATCCTGCGCCGACGTGCTCGACAGCAACACCTGCACCACCACCAGGTGGTCGACGCCCACTGCCTTCGGGTCGAGGTCGGCGTGGTAGCCGCGGATCACGCCGTCCTTCTCCAGCCGCCGCATGCGCTCGCCGCAGGGTGTCTTGGTGAGGCCGACGCGCTGCGAAAGATCGACCACCGACAGTCGTGCGTCGTCCTGAAGCTCGCCCAGAATTTTCAGATCGATCCGGTCCATTGCACTGCAACAGGCTTTCCGCCTGCGCCTCGACGTAATTTCAGGAATTATGTCTGTATAAATCGTAATCTTGGCGCCATTAACTGCACTTGTTGGAGAAAAATTCCGCTCCGGGATCCAGCAGATCGCGACCCTGCAGCCCACCCTTCCGAACCCTGTCGTGCCCGTGTCGAGGGCAAGCAACGGAGCCGCACCATGAACACCCGCCTTTCCGCCGCCGCCCTGCCCGACAGCCCGCGCAGCCCGCTGCGCCAGCGCATCGATGCCGCCTGGCGCACGCCAGAAGCGGAATGCGTGCCGCACCTGGTGGAGGCGGCGCGGCTGGACGAGCGGCTGCAGGCGAAGGCGCGCGACATGGCGCGCAAGCTGGTCGTTGGCCTGCGCACCACGCGTGCCCGCTCGAGCGGCGTCGACGCGCTGATGAAGGAATTCTCGCTGTCGAGCCAGGAGGGCGTGGCGCTGATGTGCCTGGCCGAGGCGCTGCTGCGCGTGCCCGACAAGGCGACCGCCGACCGCCTGATCCGCGACAAGCTGGCCGACGGCAACTGGCGCTCGCACATCGGCAACAGCCCTTCGCTGTTCGTCAATGCGGCGACCTGGGGCCTGCTGATCACCGGCCGGCTGGTGTCGACCAGCAGCGAGGAGGGCCTGGGGGCGGCGCTGACCCGCCTCGTGGCGCGCGGCGGCGAGCCGCTGATCCGCAAGGGCATGGACCTGGCGATGCGCATGCTGGGCGAGCAGTTCGTCACCGGCCGCACGATAGACGAGGCGCTGGAGCGCGGCCGCACGCACGAGCAGCAGGGCTACCGCTACTCCTTCGACATGCTGGGCGAGGCGGCGATGACCGCGGCCGATGCCGAGCGCTACTTCCGCGACTACGAGACCGCGATCCACGCCATCGGCAAGGCGTCCGCCGGCCGCGGCGTGGTCGACGGCAACGGCATCTCGGTGAAGCTCTCCGCCCTGCATCCGCGCTACACCTGGGCGCAGCGCGAGCGCGTGGTCGCCGAGCTGCTGCCCAGGCTGCAGGCGCTGTGCGTGCAGGCGAAGGGCTACGACATCGGGCTCAACATCGACGCCGAGGAGGCCGACCGCCTCGACCTCTCGCTCGACCTGCTGGAGGCCCTGGCGCACGATCCGGCCCTCGGCGAGTGGACGGGCCTCGGCTTCGTGGTGCAGGCCTACCAGAAGCGCGCACCTTGCGTGCTCGACTTCATCATCGACCTGGCGCGGCGCAGCGGCCGGCGCATGATGATCCGGCTGGTGAAGGGCGCCTACTGGGACGCCGAGATCAAGCGCGCCCAGCTCGACGGCCTGGCGGGCTACCCGGTCTATACACGCAAGGTGTACACCGATGTGTCCTACCTGGCCTGCGCGAAGAAGCTGCTCGCCGCGCGCGACCTGATCTATCCGCAGTTCGCCACTCACAACGCACACACGCTGGCCGCCATCTACCAGCTCGCCGCCGCAGGCACGCCCGACGGCGGCTGGCGCGCCGGCGACTACGAATTCCAGTGCCTGCACGGCATGGGCGAGCCGCTGTACGACCAGATCGTCGGCACGCCCGAGACGAAACGCCTGGTGCGCATCTATGCGCCGGTGGGCAGCCACGAGACGCTGCTCGCCTACCTGGTGCGCCGCCTGCTGGAGAACGGCGCCAACACGAGCTTCGTGAACCGCATCGTGGACGAGAACGTGCCGGTGGAGGAGCTGATCGCCGATCCGGTGGAACAGGCGGCGGCGCTGGCGGGCGCGCCGCATCCCCGGATCCCGCTGCCGACCGGCATCCTCGGCGCACGCCGGAACTCCGCCGGCCACGACCTCGCCAGCGAGCCGGTGCGCGCGCGCATCGCCGCCGCGCTGGACGCCAGCCGCGCCACTGCATTCGCCGCCGCACCGATGCTGGCGACGGCTGCCGTGTCCGGCGGCGATATGCAGCCGGTGACCAACCCCGCCGATCGCCGCGAGGTGGTCGGCAGCGTCAGCGAGGCCGACACCGCCGCGGTGGACGCCGCCTGCGCAGCGGCCACCACCGCAGCCCGCGGCTGGGCGATGCGCCCGGCCACCCAGCGCGCCGAGATGCTCGAGCGCGCCGCCGATCTGTTCGAAGGCGACGCCGACACGCTGCTGGCGCTGGCGGTGCGCGAAGCCGGCAAGTCGTGGTCCAACGCGGTCGCCGAGCTGCGCGAGGCGGTGGACTTCCTGCGCTACTACGCGGCGCAGGTGCGCGACTTCGATCCCGCCACGCATCCTGCGCTGGGCCCGGTGCTGTGCATCAGCCCGTGGAACTTCCCGCTGGCGATCTTCACCGGCCAGGTCGCGGCGGCACTCGCCGCCGGCAACCCGGTGCTGGCCAAGCCCGCCGAGCAGACGCCGCTGATCGCCGCGCGCGCGGTGGCGCTGCTGCACCAGGCCGGGGTTCCCGGTGACGTGCTGCAACTGCTGCCCGGCCGCGGCGAGACGGTGGGCGCTGCGCTGGTGGCCGATGCGCGCGTGCGCGGCGTGATGTTCACCGGCTCCACCGAGGTCGCCGGCCTCATCAACCGCACGCTGGCACGGCGCGGCGGCAACATCCCGCTGATCGCAGAGACCGGCGGCCAGAACGCGATGATCGTCGACTCCACCGCCCTGCCCGAGCAGGTGGTGGCCGACGTCGTCGCCTCCGCCTTCGATTCCGCCGGCCAGCGCTGCTCGGCGCTACGCGTGCTGTGCCTGCAGCAGGACATCGCCGAGCACACGCTGGCGATGCTGCGCGGCGCGCTCGACGAGCTGCGCGTGGGCAACCCGGCCGACGTGCGCATCGACATCGGCCCGGTGATCGACGCCGACGCGCAGCGCAGCCTCGAGGCCCACGTCGCCACGATGCAGGCGAAGGGCGCGCGCGTCACCCGCCTGCCGCTGCCCGCGGCCTGCGCGGCGGGCACCTACGTCGCACCGACCATCATCGAGATCGGCAGCATGGCCGAACTCGGCCGCGAGCAGTTCGGCCCCATCCTGCACGTGCTGCGCTTTGCCGCCGGCGAGCTGCCCGCGCTGGTCGACACCCTCAACGCCAGCGGCTACGGCCTGACGATGGGCGTGCATACCCGCATCGACGAGACCGTGGAGCAGATCCGCAGCCAGGCCCACGTCGGCAACCTGTACGTGAATCGCAACATCATCGGCGCGGTGGTGGGCGTGCAGCCCTTTGGCGGCGAAGGCCTGTCGGGCACCGGGCCCAAGGCCGGCGGCCCGCTCTACCTGCACCGGCTGGTGCAGCGCAGCCCGGGCGCACAACTGCAGGACGGCGCGCTGCGCGTGGAGCGTGACACCGAGCTGCCGCTGTTCGAGACGCTGGTGCAATGGCTGGACACCCACGGCCGGGCCCTGCTCGAAGGCGACGAGATCGCCGTGCTGCGCGACCGCGCCGACGCCTGCCGCGCGCGGCGGCTGGCCGGCCTGCGCCTGGCGCTGCCCGGCCCCACCGGCGAGGACAACAGCCTGCGTTTCGTGCCGCGCGGCCGGGTCGCCGGCGTGGCGGCGACGGCCGCAGGCTGCGTGCATCAATTGCTGGCCGCGCTCGCCAGCGGCAACCGCATCGTGTTCGATGACGGCCCGCTCGCGCGCCGCGTGCAGTCGTCGCTGCCCGAGGCCATCCGCAGCCGCATCGAGCTGAGCGCAAGCGGGTTCGACACCGCCGATCTGGGCGCGCTGCTGTTCGACGGCGGCGACGCCGATGCCGACGCCTGGCAGGTGCGCCTGGCGGCCCGCTCCGGCCCCATCCTGCCGCTGCTGCGGCCGACGCCGGACTACGATCACGGCCGCCTGGTGCACGAGCGCAGCGTCAGCGTCAACACCGCCGCCGCCGGCGGCAACGCGAGCCTGATGGCGATGGGAAGCTGAGGCCGCATGGGGCCGTTAGTTGCGCCCGGTTTGACCTGACTCATCGCGCCGTGCGCTTTTTCGCTTACCTTACGCGGACGGGTACGCCCGCCTGCGATGAATCACCCTGCAACACCCCTGCCACACCCCTGCAACACCCGATAACGACTCGATTGAGGAGACCCGAATGAAGAAGACCCTGCTTGCCACCGCCTGCCTCGCCCTCGGCACCCTCTCGAGCGCGGCGTGGGCCGATCTCGTCGTCGCGATCGCCGGCCCGATGACCGGTCAGTACGCCTCCGCCGGCGACCAGATCCGCAAGGGCGCGGAAATGGCCGTCGCCGACATCAATGCGCGCGGCGGCGTGCTCGGCCAGAAGCTGAAGCTGGAAGTGGGCGACGATGCCTGCGATCCGAAGCAGGCGGTGTCGGTCGCCAACACCATGGTCAACAAGGGCATCGTCTTCATGCACGGCCACTGGTGCTCGAGCTCGACCATCCCGGCGTCGGACGTCTATGCCGAAGCCGACATTCCGATGGCCACCGTGTCGACCAACCCGCAGGTGACCGAGCGCGGCCTGAAGAACATCTTCCGCATCATGGGCCGCGACGACCAGCAGGGCAGCGTCGCCGGCAATTACATCGCCGAGCACTTCAAGGGCAAGAAGGTCGCGGTGGTCGACGACAAGAGCGCCTACGGCAAGGGCCTGGCCGACGAGATCGCCAAGGCGATGACGGCCAAGGGCGCCAAGCCCGTGCTGCGTGAATCCATCACCGCCGGCGAGAAGGACTACTCGGGCATCGTCACCAAGCTCAAGCAGGCCGGCGTCGAGGTGATGGCCTATGGCGGCTACCACACCGAAGTCGCGCTGATCCTGCGCCAGGCGCAGCAGGCCGGCCTCAAGCTCACCGTGATGGGCGGCGACACCATGACCAACTCCGAGCTCGTCACCGCCGCCGGCCCGGCCGCCGACAACGTGATGTTCACGTTCTCGCCCGACCCGCGCAAGAACCCCGACGCCGCACCGGTGGTCGAGAAGTTCCGCGCCGCGAAGGTCGAGCCGGAAGGCTACGTGCTGTACGCCTACGCCGCGATGCAGTTGTTCGACCAGGCCGCGACCCAGGCCAAGAGCGCCAAGTACAAGGATCTGGAGAAGACGCTGCGCGGCGGCAACTTCAAGACCGTGATCGGCACGCTGTCCTTCGACGCCAAGGGCGACCAGAAGGCGCCGGGCTTCGTCGTCTATCGCTGGCAGGGCGGCAAGTACGACTACGCGAAGTAAGGGGACACGACGCACTCCGCACGGGCGCACCAACATGCCGAGGTGACGCGTCGACTCCCTCCCCTTCAAGGGGAGGGCTGGGGTGGGGATGGGGTCGCAAGGGCGCCTGAAAACCCCATCCCCCTCCTAACCTCCCCCTTGAAGGGGGGAGGAACAGCCCCTACACCACCACGGGAGACATCGTGGCCTACGCACTGCAACAACTGATCAACGGGCTCACGCTCGGCGCCATGTACGGGCTGATCGCCATCGGCTACACGATGGTGTACGGCATCATCGGCATGATCAACTTCGCCCACGGCGACATCTTCATGGTAAGCGCGTTCATCGCGGTCACCGCCTTCACGCTGCTGGCCGCCGCGGACGTGACCTCGGTGCCGCTGGCGCTCACCTTCGTGCTGATCGTGTCGATCTTCTTCACCTCGGCCTACGGCTGGGCGGTGGAGCGCACCGCCTACCGGCCGCTGCGCGGCTCGACCCGGCTGGCACCGCTCATTTCGGCGATCGGCATGTCGATCCTGCTGCAGAACACCGTGCAGCTCACCCAGGGCGCGCGGGTGAAGCCGATCCCGCCGGTGATCCAGGGCGGCATCGAGCTGTGGAGCACGCCCGACTTCACCGTCCAGATCGGCTGGAGCCAGGTGCTGATCATCGTCACCACGGTGGTGCTGATGACCGCCTTCACCTGGATGATCACGCAGACGCCGTTCGGCCGGCAGCAGCGCGCCTGCGAGCAGGACCGCACGATGGCGGCGCTGCTGGGGGTCAACGTCGACCGCACGATCTCGCTCACCTTCATGCTGGGCGCAGCGCTGGCCGCGGTGGCCGGGGTGATGGTCACGGTGTATTACGGCGTGGTCGATTTCTTCATCGGCTTCCTCGCCGGCATCAAGGCCTTCACCGCCGCGGTGCTGGGCGGCATCGGCTCGCTGCCGGGCGCGATGCTGGGCGGGCTGCTGATCGGACTGATCGAGTCCTTCTGGGCCGCCTACCTGTCGGCCGAATACAAGGACGTGGCCACCTTCGGCATCCTGTGCCTGGTGCTGATGCTGCGGCCTTCCGGCCTGCTCGGCCGACCTGAAGTGGAGAAGGTGTGATGAGCGCCGTCGTCTTTGCGCGTCACGCGATGACGCCCGCCGAGCGTCTGCGCGACGCGAGCTGGGTGGCCTTCGTCGGCCTCATCCTGGGCATCCCGCTGATCGGCCTCACCACCGTGGACGTGGGTGGCCGGCTGGCGATCGAGACCCGCTTCGGCGTGCTCGCCGCCGGGGTGGTGGCGGTGTTCTTCGGCCGCCTGCTGCTGCGCTGGGCGGTCGACCAGGCGCGCAACCGCAAGCTGGAACGCGACCGCGCCAGCACCGCGAGCGCCGCACAGCGCGCAAGCGGCACGCAGAAGGTGGTGAGCACGCTCGGCTGGCTGATGCTGGGCGCTTCCATCGCCCTGCCGATCATGTTTTCCGACAACCGCTACGTGGTCGACACCGCCACCACGGTGCTGATCTACGTGATGCTGGGCTGGGGCCTGAACGTGGTGGTCGGCCTCGCCGGCCTGCTCGACCTGGGCTATGTGGCCTTCTATGCGGTGGGCGCCTACTCGTACGCGCTGCTGTCGACCCAGTTCGGCTGGAGCTTCTGGGAAGCGCTGCCGGTGTCGGGCGCGCTCGCGGCGAGCTTCGGCATCCTGCTCGGCTACCCCATCCTGCGCCTGCGCGGTGACTATCTGGCGATCGTCACACTCGGCTTCGGCGAGATCGTCCGCATCATCCTGGTGAACTGGACCGAGCTGTCGGGCGGCCCCAACGGCATCAGCTCGATCCCGCGGCCGAGCTTCTTCGGCCTGGATTTCAGCCGTAGCGCGCCGGAAGGCCAGCAGACCTTCGCCGGCTTCTTCGGGCTGGATTTCTCACCCATGCACCGGCTGATCTTCCTGTACTACCTGATCCTGGTGCTGGCACTGCTCACCAACCTGTTCGTGTCGCGGCTGCGCAAGCTGCCGGTGGGCCGCGCCTGGGAGGCGCTGCGCGAGGACGAGATCGCCTGCCAGGCGATGGGCATGAACACCACCAACATCAAGCTGTCTGCGTTTGCCATCGGCGCCATGCTGGGCGGCTTCGCCGGCGTGTTCTTCGCCTCGCGCCAGGGCTTCATCTCGCCGGAGAGCTTCGTGTTCACCGAATCGGCCATCGTCCTCGCCATCGTCGTGCTGGGCGGCATGGGCTCGCAGATGGGCGTGGTGCTGGCGGCGACGCTGCTGGTGCTGATCCCCGAGTTCGGCCGCAACTTCGCCGAATACCGCATGCTGCTGTTCGGCCTGGCGATGGTGCTGATCATGGTGTGGAGACCGGGCGGCCTGCTCGCCCATCGCGAACCGACGCTGCGCCTCGGCGCGGCGGGCAAGGAGGGCGCACGATGAGCAAGAACGCGAGCGGCACCCTGCTGTCGGTGCGCAACCTGACGATGCGCTTCGGTGGCCTCACCGCGATCGACGACCTGTCGCTGGAAGTGCCGGCAGGCAAGATCACCGGCATCATCGGCCCCAATGGCGCGGGCAAGACGACGCTGTTCAACTGCCTCACCGGTTTCTACAAGCCGACCACCGGCACCTTGCGCCTGGCCCACCCGACGCGCGGCGAAATCCGCCTGGAGGCGCTGGCCAGCCATCTCGTCGCGCGCGACGCGCAGGTGGTGCGCACCTTCCAGAACATCCGCCTGTTCCCGAAGATGACGGTGCTGGAGAACCTGATCGTCGCCCAGCACAACGTGCTGCAGCGCGCGTCGAAGTTCTCCATCGCCGGCATCTTCAAGCTGCCCGGCTACCGCGAGGCCGAGAGGCAGGCGATCGAGCGCGCGGCGATGTGGCTGGAGCGGCTCAAGCTCACCCACCTCGCCGACCACGCCGCCGGCGACCTGCCCTACGGCATCCAGCGCCGCATCGAGATCGCGCGCGCGCTGTGCGTCGATCCAGTGCTGCTGTGCCTGGACGAGCCGGCCGCCGGCCTCAACCCGCGCGAATCGGCCGAGCTCAACGAGCTGCTGCTCTACCTGTGCGGCGAGCTGGGCATCGCCATCCTGCTCATCGAGCACGACATGAGCGTGGTGATGAACGTGTCCGACCACATCGGCGTGATCAGCTACGGCCGCAAGATCGCCGAAGGCACGCCGGAGCAGGTCAAGCACGATCCGCAGGTGATCAAGGCCTATCTGGGCGAGGACGAGGAAGAAGAAGTGGCGGGAGGGGCCGCGGCATGATGCTCAAGATGGAGGGCGTGCACGCCCATTACGGCCACATCCACGCGCTGCGCGGCATCGACGTCGAAGTGCAGGTGGGCGAGATCGTCACCCTGATCGGCGCCAACGGCGCCGGCAAGTCGACGCTGATGATGAGCCTGTTCGGCAACCCCAAGGCCTCGGCCGGGCGCATCGTGTTCGACGGCGAGGACATCACCCGCGTGCACACGCACGAGATCGCCCGCCGCGGCATCGCGCTGGTGCCCGAAGGCCGGCGCATCTTCCCGCGCATGACGGTGGTCGAGAACCTGCAGATGGGCACCGCGCACGCCGACCCGGCCAACTATGCCGCCGACACCGCGCGCGTGTTCGCGATGTTCCCCATCCTGCAGGAGCGCCAGTCGCAGCGCGCCGGCACGCTGTCGGGCGGCGAGCAGCAGATGCTGGCGATCGGCCGCGCGCTGATGAGCCGGCCCAAGCTGCTGCTGCTCGACGAGCCCTCGCTGGGCCTGGCGCCGATCTACATCCGCAGGATCTTCCAGATCGTGAAGGAACTGAACCGCGACCACGGCATGACCATCCTGCTGGTGGAACAGAACGCCAACCAGGCGTTGCGCGTGGCGCACCGCGGCTACGTGCTGCAGCACGGCGAGATCACCCTCGCCGGCACCGGCGCCGAACTGCTGGCGAGCCCGGAAGTACGGGCAGCCTACCTGGAGGGCGGCCACGCCTGATCGGCGATAATCAGCAACCGTCAAAGCTGCACCGGCGCAAGGCCGGGCGGCGGGGCGGGTGACGCCAACTTCATGAGCGCCGAGGCGAAAGGCGGCGCGGGGGAAACAAGGCGACGCATGTCCGAGGCGCGCAGCGCCGAGTTTGCGTCGCCGCCCCCGCGCCGTCTTTCGCCGAGGGCAGCCGCAGGCCGCGAATGCAGGCGGCGCCACCCGCCCCGCCGCCCGGCCGGATCGAAGCCGCGCAAGAGCCCGAACACGCATCACAGCCACCCGTAGCCCCCCAAGCCCATCTGGCGCGCTTCGCCCACCACGCTCCCTTCTGCCGATGTCCCAGTCCCCCCAACCCACCCGCTGGCTCCCCTTCGTCGTCCTCGGCATCGGCCTCGTCGCGATCTCCCTGAGCGCCATCTTCGCCCGCCTCGCCCAGGCCGAGGGCGTGAGCTCGCTCGCGGTGGCCACCTGGCGCCTCGGCCTGGCGGCGCTGATCGTCACCCCGCTGGCGCTGCTGCAGGCGCGCCAGGAACTCGCCCGCCTTACCCGCAGGCAGCTCGGCATGGCGCTCGCCGCCGGCTTCTTCCTCGCGCTGCACTTCGCCACCTGGATCAGCTCGCTCGAGTACACCTCGGTCGCCTCCAGCACCGCGCTCGTCACCACCAACCCGCTGTGGATCGGCCTGGCCTCCTTCCTGATCTTCCGCGAGACGCCGACGAGGATGATGCTCGGCGGCATCGCGCTGTCCTGCGCCGGCAGCCTGTTCATCTTCTGGAGCGACAGCCAGACCGCCGGCGCCGGCAGCGATCCGATGCTGGGCAACCTGCTCGCGCTCGTCGGCAGCTGGTGCTTCTCCGCCTACCTGCTGATCGGCCGCCGGCTGCGCGCCGGCCTCGGGCTGCCGGCCTACGTCTGGCTGGCCTACGGCGCGGCGGCGCTGTTCCTGTTCGCGGCCAGCGGCGTGGGCGGCGTGGCGCTGTTCTCGCTGTCGAACGCGGCCTGGCTGGTGCTGCTGGCGATGGCGCTCGGCCCCCAGCTGCTTGGCCACACCGCCTACAACTGGTCGTTGCGCTACGTGTCGGCCACCCTGGTCGCGGTGATCACGCTGGGCGAGCCAGTGGGCAGCGCCCTGCTCGCCTTCATCATCTTCGGCGAGGGCTTCGCGCCGCTGCAGTTCGTCGGCTTCAGCCTGCTGCTGGCGGGCATCTACCTGGCAGCGAAAGGGGAAAAAGGCTGAGTTCCGCACGCCCCCACCCCCGATGGGATGAAATGCGCAAGAACGCCGCCGCGCAGGAGCGGGCTCGACCGCGACCCGCAGCGGCTCACTGCGCCCAGCTGGACTGACCGCGCGGGAGTCGCCCGTCGGGATCGTTCACGGTGACCAAATCAAGGGGTAGCGGCAGCCGCATCGTGCGACACCGTCGCATCGTCCATGCCCACGCGCCCGACAAAGGGCAGGCGCAGGCCGGGGTGATTGAAGTCGAGGCCGAAGCTGAGCCCCAGGATGTTGAATTCGATGCCCTCCTCCGGCCCCACGATGAGGCCGAGCATCCCGAGCAGCGTGGCCTGCACGCCGGCACCCGACGGCGACAGGCCGACGATCTCGCTCAGGGGGCGATAGTCCTTGCCGATCGCATTGGCCGGCAGGTCGAGCCGCAGCGCGGGTACCTCGCGGCCGATGTGGGCGAGGAAGGTGTTGCTGTTGGGCCCGGGGTAGGTGCGATATTCGTAGGCATAGGGATAACGCTCGATCGCGGCCTCGATGTCGTCGATCATCGCCTCGACACCGCTGCCGCGATGGTCGACCAGCAGCGACGGCATGGCGCCGAACCACAGCCCGTCGGGCACCGCGCCATTGCGCCGCACGACCTTGCCGCCGCCCCAGCGCGTCACCTCGTAGCGGGTGTAGGCGGTTTCGCCCTGACGCTTCCAGATGATCCACGGATGCACGGCGAAATGCCCGCGCCAGCCGTAGGTCTGGGCGGCATAGACCTGCACGATGGCGGTGTCGGCGAGCACGGCCGGGTCGGGCGCGATGCCGGCCGAATGACGCGGCGCGGTGCGCCAGCCTTGCGGCTCGCCATGGCCCGCGCCGGGCGGATCCTTGGCCAGGCTGATGCCGAAGGACAGGGTCAGCAGGGCGATGAAGCCGAGCGTGAGGATTCGTGCTGTTTTCATGCGGACGACCCGGGAAGAGTTGAACAGCTCCGGTGAGAACCCGATCGGCGCGATCGGTTCATTGCCGCGGTGAGCAGGCGTCGCTCCCGGCCAGCATCTCGCGCAACACCAGCGCATCGCGCACCGCGCCGCCCGCTTCGTCGTTGTCGAAATACACGAAGGCCCGGCGCAGCGCGAGGCCCCGCAGCCACTGTGCCCACGGCGCCAGGCCGGCGGCCGCGTACTCGCCGCAGTAGGGCGCGCCGGGCCCGTGCAGACGCACGTAGGTGAAGTCCGCCGTCACGATGCGCGGACTGCGCACACCGCCGAGGTCGAACACGCAGAACGCGGCATTGTGCGCGGCCAGCAGGTCCCGCACCGGCGCGATGTGCCAGGACGGATCGCGCAGTTCGAAGGCATACGAACGGTCGCGCGGCAGCGCGTCGAGGAAGGTTCGCAGGCGGGCGAGGTCGACATGCCAGCGCGGCGGCAACTGGAACAGGATGGGGCCGGCGCGGTCCTGCAACGCCTGCGCGGCGTCGAGCAGCGGCGGCAGGGTGTCCTCGGGCGCGGCCAGCTTCTTCATGTGGGTGACGAAGCGCCCGGCCTTCATGCTGAAGACGAAGCCGGACGGCGTCTGCTGGCGCCAGGCGGTGAAGTTGTCCGCGCTGGGCAGGCGGTAGAAGCTGCGGTTGATCTCCACTGTCGCAAAGGTGTGCGCAAAAAAGCTCAGCCACTGCGACGGCGGCAGGCCTGCAGGATAGAAGCGGCCGCGCCAGTGCGGGTAGGCCCAGCCCGAGGTGCCGATCAGGATTTCCATGCCATTTGCCGATTCCTTCAGCGATTGCAGAGGCGTACAGGCCGCGGGCGCAGGCGCACGCTCAGGGTGGCGCGAAGGCAGCGAACTCCGCCGGCAGCGGCGCGTTCTCCAGGCTGCGCTGGGAGAACAGGAAGCGGCCGTCACAGACGAAGCCGAGATCGGCCCAGTCGACCGCGTTGAGCGCGTCGCGGAAGGCGGCGAGCGCGATGTCGTCGCGATGCGGGAAGATGGCCATCACCGCGCCATCGTAGTCCTTGCAGGCGTGGATGAAGAAAGGGCGGGCGACGCGCGTCTTGCCGTTCACGTAGACCCGCGGTCGCTCGCTGCGGAAATGCATGCGCCCCCACATCCACCAGTTGGTTTCGTCGAAGCGGGTGACCTTGCGCTGCAACAGCCGCGCCTTGTGCGGCAGCAGCGCAGGCGGCGGCAGGCTGCCGGGTTCGCTCCAGATCATGCGCCGTGTGCAGCCGGTGCCGACGGTGGAGGAGCAGACGAAGTCGCGGTTGCCATGCTCCGCATCGGCGTACAGGTCGTCGGCGCCCGACACCGCGCCGACCTTGACGAAAGCGACGTCCGACAGACGCAGCGGGTAGTCGCCGCGGGTGAACATCAGGTGGCCGGCACATTCGATGAAGTGGCGCGTCTCCCAGCGCGGCGCGCCCAGGCTGGCGGTGACGTCGTCGCCAGCGCCGATCTCCGCATGGCGCATCGTGCGCTCGAAGCGGCCTTTCTCGAAGCGCCAGATCAGGCAGTTGGGCACCGCGTCGGGAAACACCCGCGCGTCGCCGAGCTCGATGGCGTCGGTGATGGTGCCGGCCTCGAACAGCAGCCGGTTGAGCTTCACCGCCGACGTCGCCTTGAGGAAGTCGCGCGGCGTGATGAAGATCAGCTCGCCGCCGGGCTGCAGGTGGCGCACGCACTTCTCGATGAAGAACAGGTAGAGGTTGGCGCGGCCGTCGAGGTGGAAACGCTGCGGTGCACGCTCGATCAGGCCGCGCGTGGAGGCACCGATGTCCTGGAAACGCACGTAGGGCGGATTGCCGATGATGGTGTCGAAGCGCTCGCGCTCGGGATAGGCGAAGAAATCCATCGCCAGCGCACCCGGCGGACAGTGGTCGGCATCCAGCTCCAGGCCCACCGCGCCCGGGAGGTGGCGCAGGAAGGCGCCGTCGCCGCACGAGGGCTCCAGCACGCGGCCACGGTTGCGCCGCAGCGCGAGCATGGCCCGCACGACGGGATCGGGAGTGAAGATCTGGCCGAGCACCGCGATGTCGCGCAAGCCCAGGGCGAGCTGCGCCGTCATGACGCGCGCCTCGCATGCAACTGCGGCGGCGAGCGCCGACGGAACGTGGCGGGAAGGGCACGCAAGGTGCGGAGCGGCAGGGGGAAGGATGCGGACATGGGGCGTGATGTTACCAAGCCGTCACCGCACGCGGTCTTTGGCGTCAGCCCGCCCTGCTCTCTCGCTCGCGCCACCAGGCGATGAACTCGGCGAGGGGCATCGCGCGCCCATGCAGATAGCCCTGCGCGGAGGTGCAGCCCAGCTCGCCCAGCAGATCCATCACCTCATTCGTCTCCACCCCCTCGGCGACGATGCGCAGGCCCAGCGAGCGCGCGAGACTCGAGATGGAACGGATGATCTCGCGGTCGCGCGGCGAATCGGTGATCGGCGCCACGAAGCGGCGGTCGATCTTGACCTCGTGCACCGGCAAGCGTTGAAGGTAGGCCATGCCGGCATAGCCGGTGCCGAAGTCGTCGATGGCAAGGCGCACGCCGAGGCCGCGCAGGCGATGCAGCACGTCGGTGACCTCCTGCGACTCCTCGACCGCGACCGTCTCGGTGATCTCGACGCACAGCCGCTCCGGCGGCAGGTGCCAGAGGGTGAGCGCCTGTGCCACCAGGTCGGGCATCTCGGGATCGAGCAGATCGTGGGCGGTGATGTTGATCGACATGTCGACCGGCACGTGCGCGTCGCGCAATTGCGCCAGCGTCAGCGCCGCCGTCTGGAACAGCCAGCGGTTGAAGGCGTGGCGCAGGCCGGCGCGCTCGATCGTCGCCATGACGAGCGGCGGCTGTACCCACTCGCCGTTGCGCCGCTGCCAGCGCAACAGGGCCTCGCCGTGCACGCAGCGACCGCTCGCGATCTCCACCTGCGGCTGGATGAACAGCGCCAGCGCGTTGTCGGCGAGGTCTTGCTGCAGTTCGGTGACCAGGTTCTGCTGCGCGGTGCTTTCCTGCTCCATTTCGGGGTCGTACAGCGCGACCCAGTCGCCGCGCTGCGATGCGGCCAGCGCCGCGATGCGCGCAGACTGCACCAGATGCAGCGGATCCTTGCCATGCTCGGGGCTGAGCGCCGAGCCGCACACCGCATTGAGTCCCATCTCGACACCGCCGATCGCGAGCGGCGGCTGGTAGAACACACGCCGGAACTTGAGCATGGCGAGATGAACCGGGGCGCTGCTGGGCAGGTTGGGCAACACCAGCAGCCATTCCCACTCGCCCAGCACGTACAGCCGATCGGCCGGCCGCAAGGCGGCGCGCAGGCGGTCGGCGATGTGCATGCTCAGGCGCGCGACTGCCTCGGGCGCCAGCCGCAGCAAGGCCGGCTCGCGCACCACGCTGAACACGACCAGCCCCTGGCAGCTCGACGCGTCGGCATCGCCGGCGAGGCGTGTGATGTCGGCCAGCGCCTGGCGCAGGCGCGGCAGCGAACCCGGCAGATCGACGTCGCCGGCAGGGGAACTAAACAAGATAGAACTCCGCCGGGTCGATGCCGTAGGCGTTGTCAGGCAGGGCGCCAAGGATGCGGTAAGACTCCCCGGTCGGTCCCAGCGGGTTGAGCATCAGATCCAGCGTGCGCGGGTAGCGCTCCACCGACTTGTCCGGCGCCAGCAGCACCATGACCTTGGGCTGCAGGCGACGCACCTGGTTCTGCTGCAGCACCACCGCCACTTCGCCGGAGTTGAGTTCGACCAGGGTGCCGATGGGGTACAGGCCCATGCACTGCACGAACTGGTCGACCAGCGTGTCGCGAAACCTGCCGCCGCGCATGCGGACCAGTTCGGCGATTGCCTTCTGGCTGGACATGGGCTGGCTGTAGGAGCGCTCGCGGATCATCGCGCAGTAGGTGTCCATCAGGCCCGACATCTCGGCCAGCAGGCCAAGCTCCTGGCCCTGCAGCTTGAGCGGGTAGCCGCTGCCGTCGATGCGCTCGTGATGGCGGCCGATGATTTCCAGCGTGTCCGGTTGCAGGCCCGGCCGGTTGGCGACGATGCGCAGCGTGCTCACCACGTGATAGCGCGCCAGCTTGAGCTCTTCCGCAGTCAGGCGGCCAGGCTTGGTGAGGATTTCCTTGGGCAACTGGGTCTTGCCGAGGTCCTGGATCAGACCGGCTACGCCCACGCTCTCGATCTGCTCCCTGGGCAGGCCCAGGAAGCGCGCGAACACCATGAGGTGCACCGAGACGTCCAGTGCGTGGTCGTAGCTGTATTCGTCGGTGCTCTTCAGCCGTGTGAGCCACAGCAGTGCCTCCGGGTTGCGCACCACGCCAGCCGCAACTTCGGCGATGTTCTTCGACACATCCGCCAGATCGAGCGGCGTGTCCGCCTGCACGCAAGCAGTCAGCGAACGCAGGCTGGCCTGCACGTCGTCGATGACCGGTGCGGAATAGAGCAGCTCCTCCTCGAGCAGGCTGAGCGAGTCGCGGGCGCGCACGCGCGGCGTGCGCGCCCGCCGGGTCATGCCGCCGCGGCGCACCGCCTTGGCGATGCGGACGAAGTCGGGCTGCCGGGGCCGCGCGGGCGGCGGCAGGCCGACGAGAGGCGCATCCTTGCCATGCACCGTGGCGGCGAAGAACAGGCCGACGGACTTGCTCGGATCGATCTCCACCGTGCGGCACAACAGTTGCAGATGGTCGATCTGCGACTGTTCCTCGATCAGGAATCCCTGCAGCAGGAAGGGCGTCTCCAGCCAGGGACGATCGAGTTCGGCAACGAACATCCCCACCTTGAGATCGCGTGTCGACACAGACGTCATAGACCTTGTGCTGCTCTCCGTTCCGGATTCCCTGTCTGCGAATCATCGCACACGGTATTGTCGGCAGTATCGACCGATCCTGTAGGCTTGCTCAATCCGGATAATTCCATGCGTTTCCATGCGTTCATGCCGCGGCTGGTTATCGCCATGGCGATGCGCTATTTTTAAACTGAATCGGGCTTCTTGGGGAGCCCTGCAGCCCATCCGGATCAAGACCGCATCAACGCAGGAGTGGAGCCATGGCCAAACGCGCCCTTTGCATCGGTATCAACAACTACCCCGGCACCGACAGCGACCTGTCCGGTTGCGTCAATGACGCCCTCGACTGGAGTGCGACCTTGCAGTCGCGAGGCTTCACCGTCACGACGCTGCTCGACGAAAAAGCCACGCGCAGCGCGATGGTAGATGCGATCGGCGGCCTGATCCGTGACGCACGCCCGGGCGACACCATCATATTTACCTATTCCGGGCATGGCACCTGGGTGGAAGACAAGAACGGCGACGAGCCCGACGGCCGCGATGAAGCCTTGTGCCCGCAAGACATCTCCACCGCCGGCCCGCTGCTCGACGACGACATCCGCGTCCTGTTCGACCAGCGTGGCGCAGGCGTGCGTCTGCTGCTGATCTCCGACAGTTGCCATTCCGGCTCGGTCACGCGCGGTGACGAGAGCGACCTCGATCCGGGCGGACCGCGCCCGCGCTACCTGCCGCCCGCCGCGTGGATGAAGCCGGGCACCGAACCCGCCGCGCCGCGCGCCAGCGCGATGAACCTGATCGGCGGCATGCGCCGCGCCGGCGGCGACCTGCTGCTGGCCGGCTGCCGCGACGACGAATACAGTTGGGACACCGGCTTCGGCGGCCGTCCCAACGGCGCCTTCACCTACTACGCGCTGAAGACGCTGAAGCAGGACAATCCCGAGACCTACGACGCCTGGCTTGCCGCCATCCGCCGCTACCTGCCGTCCACCCGGCTGCCGCAGGAGCCGCAGCTCTTCGGCACGCGCAGCGCGCGCCGCATGCGCGTTTTCGAGTAAGCCCGCGGGCCGTGTCCGCCCGGGCCGCGCGGCTGCGGCCGGGTGGCGCGCGCCCCGGCCCCCTGTCGTTCCCCACCCGCGGCCGCCCGGCCGCCATGTCACGCTCCGGAGCCCTCCATGGCGCAGCGCAGCTTCACCCTACGCGGCACGACAGCTCAGACCGCGCCCCCGCCGGTGACGACCGGCGTCGTCGTTTCCAGCGTCCGGCGCCTGATCCCCGGGCGGGCGCGCGACGGCGTCGGCGGCGAGATGCAGGTCGGCGCCGACGAGGTGGTGCGTATCGAGCTCGAAAATGGCTTCGTGCTGTGGTCGCGCGCCGACAGCCTGGTGCGCGAGCATGGCCGCCTCTCGCTGTCGCGCGACGGTGGCGAGGCCTGGGAGTTCGACAGCCTGGTCGGCACGCCCGGCTCGCGCGGCGCCGGCGCGGCGCGTGACGAGCGCGGCCTGGTCGGTCTGGGTATACGGGTGCTGGATTTCTTCGGCATCGACCTCGCCAAGCACACCGCCGCCGAGCTGTCGACCTGGTTCGAGGACAAGCAGCTCCACCCGGACGGCCCCGGCCTGTACCGCTGCCCGCTGGACGATGGCTTCGCGCTGCACAAGCTCGGCGCGAACGAATCCGTGCCGCCCGGCGCACCCATGCTGCTGTTCCTGCACGGCACGGCCTCGAGCACCGAAGGCAGCTTCGGCAAGCTGTGGGATGCGGCCAACACGGCCGCCAGCGAGGTCCGGACGCGCCTGCGGCAGGTCTATGGCGAGAACGTCTACGCGCTGGAGCACCGCTCGCTCACCGAAAGCCCGATCCAGAACGCGCTGGCGCTGGCCGAATCGCTCCCCAAGGGCGCGCAACTGCATCTCGTCAGCCATTCGCGCGGCGGACTGGTGGGCGAACTGCTGTGCCTGACCGGCAGCGCCCAGGCCACCGAGCTGCTGACGGCCGACACGCTGGAGGCGCTGTTCCGCACCGACCGCACGATCGCGCCGCAGCTCGGCCTGTTTCCGCTCGGCGCCGGCGAGAAGAAAGCGCGCGACGACGCCTATCGCCAGGACTGCGCGCGGCTCGCCAAGCTGCTGGAGACGCTGCGCAGCCGCAGCATCACGGTGCAGCGCTTCGTGCGCGTCGCCTGCCCGGCGCGCGGCACCACGCTGGCCTCCGGCCGGCTCGACCGCTGGCTGTCGGTGCTCGGCTTCGTCGCCGGCCACGCGGCGGGCGCCGACCTCTTCGCCGGCGGGCTGGATTTCCTGCTCGCGGTGGTCAAGGAGCGCACCGACCCGCGCACCCTGCCCGGCCTCGAGGCGATGATGCCAGGCTCGGCGCTGACCCGCCTGCTGCAACACCCGGACCTCCTCACCACCGCCGACCTCAGCGTGATCGCCGGCGACATCGAGGGCGATTCGCTGTGGCAGAAGATCAAGCTGGTGGCGGCGGACTGGTTCTATGGCGCCGACCACGACCTGGTGGTGAACACCGGCTCGATGTCCGGCGGGCTGCGGCGCCCGCCCAGCGGCGCGCGCTTCCGCCAGGACAAGGGCGCGGACGTCAATCACTTCAGCTACTTCCGCAATGCCCGCAGCCTGCAGTGGCTGCAGGCCGGGCTGTTGCGGGCGGAAGGCGATGCCGGCGGCTTCCTGCCGATCGAGGCCGCGCCCAGCGCGCCGCCGCGCTGGCGCGAGGCGGTGCAGCGCAGCCGCGCCGACGACACGCCGCGGCCGCTGGCGATCGTACTGCCGGGCACGATGGGCAGCGCTCTGTCGGTGCGCGGCGATCGCGTCTGGCTCAATTACTGGGCGCTGCTGCGCGGTGGCCTGAAGCGCATCTCCAGCACCGCCAGCGACGTCGCGCCGGTCGATCTGCTCGACGATTTCTATGGCCCCCTGCTCGAGTTCCTGTCGCAAACCCACCGGGTGGAGGTCTTCCCCTACGACTGGCGCATGTCGGTGACCGAGGCCGCGACGAAGCTCGCGCAGCGCCTCGCCGACTGGCTGCCGCTGGCCGAGCGCCAGGGCCAGCCGGTGCATGTCGTCGCGCACTCGATGGGCGGCCTGGTGGTGCGCGCGATGATCGCCGACGGCGGGCCGGGCAAGGCGCTGTGGGAGCGCATCCGGCGCCTGCCCAACAGCCGCTTCCTGATGCTAGGCACGCCCAATTTGGGCTCGCACGAGGCGGTGCGCTGGCTCACCGGCTTCAACCCGACCGAAGCCAAGCTCGCGCTGCTCGATTTCACCCAGGGCACCGACGACATCATCGGCATCGTGCGCGACTACCCCGGTCTGCTGGAGCTGCTGCCCTTCGCCGACGCGGCGCTTCCCTTCGCCAAGCAGGATGTCTGGAAGCGGATCTGCAGCGAAACCCGCGCCGCATGGAAGATCGCGACTGCGCCCCGCCTGAGCGACGCGGCACGCACCTGGACGCGCCTGCGCGCGGCCGCGCCCGACCCGCTGATGCGCTACGTCGCCGGCTGCCAGCCCGCCACCGTGATCGACTACCGCCTGGTGGAGGACGAGACCCTGGGCCGCCAGGGCAGCAGGCGCATCGAATTCCTCGCCACGCGCGAGGGCGATGGCACGGTGAGCTGGGCCTCCGGTCGCCTGCCCGGGGTCGACACCTGGTATGTGGAAGACACCGCGCACGATGCGCTGTGCACGCAGCGGCGCGCCTTCGCCGCCTACCTGGAGCTGCTGCAGACCGGCACGACGAAGCGCCTGCCGGCCGCGCCGCCGGCGCGCGCCCGCGGCGCGGAGGGCGAGGCGCCGGTGTTCGTGCTGCCCGCCAGCCCGCCCGCCGACGGCATCCCCGGCGAGGGCCAGGTGTCCCGCCTGGGCTTTGGCGGCGAGCTGCCGGAAGAGGACGACGCGCGCGCGCCGGTGCCGACGATCTCGGTGAGCATCCGCCATGGCGATCTGTCCTACGCACGCCATCCGGTGGTGGTCGGCCACTATCTCGGCGACACCATCGTCAGCGCGGAAAAGATGCTGGACCACCGCCTGGGCAACGCGCTGTCGCGCCGCCACTTCCTCGGCCTCTATCCCGGCCGCCTGCACACCCATGCGCTGTTCTTCCACCCGCGCAAGGAAGGCAAGCCCGGCGGCGCCATCGTCATCGGCCTGGGCCAGGTCGGCGAGCTGACGCCGGGCCTGCTGGAGGCAGCGACACGCTCGGCCCTGCTCGACTACGCGCTGCAGGTGGCGCAATGGGCGGACGACCGCTTCGGCCCCGCCGGCAGCCCGCGCCGCGCCTCCGTCACCTGCCTGCTGGTGGGGACCGGCGCCGGCGGCATGCCGGTGCGCGACTCCATCGAGGCGATGCTGCGCGGCGCGGTCGCCGCCAACGCGCGGCTGGTCGAAGCCGAGCTGGACGGCCAGGTGACGATCGCCGAGATCGAGTTCCTCGAGCTGTACGAGGACGTGGCGATCAATGCCGCCGCCGGCCTGGCGCAGATCCTCACCAGCGGCGAGCTTGCGGCGACGGTGAGCTGGCCCGCACGCCAGGTCGAGCCCGGCGTGGGCGGCCACCGCCGGGTGCGCTTCGAGGACGCGCCCGAGTGGTGGCACCGCCTCGAGATCGCCGAAGACGAAAACCGCGCCGATGTGCTGCGCTTCGTGTTCGCCACCGACCGCGCGCGCGCCGAGGAGACCTTGTCCACCGGCCAGCTCGCGCTGGCGGACGCGTTCATCCGCAGCGCCTCGCGCTCGGCCCGGGCCAACCCTGAAGCCGCGCGCACCCTGTTCGAGATGCTGCTGCCGCTGCGCCTGCGCGAGATGGCGCCGCGCCAGAGCGACCTGGTGCTACTGGTCGATGAGCGCTCGGCGCGCTATCCCTGGGAGCTGCTCGAAGACCGCTGGAGCGCCAACGGCCGGCCGCCAGCGGTGGCCTGCGGCCTGGTGCGGCAGCTCAAGTCGCAGACCTTCCGCGCGCGCCCGGCGCATGCCTTCGAGGCGCGCGCACTGGTGATCGGCCATCCCGACCTGCAGGGCTGGGACAAGTTCAGCGACCTGCCGGGGGCGCGCGAGGAAGCGCGCCGCGTGGCCGACCTGCTGGCTGGCAGCGAATTCCGCGTGACCGACAGCATCGACGAAGGCACCGACGCCATCATCGAGAACCTGCACCGCGACGCCTGGCGCATCCTGCACCTGGCCGGCCATGGCGCGCACGAGTACGAGCTTGCGCAGCCGCCGGCGGTTGCCGGCGCGCTGCAAGCCGCAACGGCTTGCCAGCCTGCGGTGCGCAAGGTCTCCGGCATGGTGATCGGCAAGGAGGTGTTCCTGACCCCGGGCGACATCGAGCAGATGCGCTGGGTGCCCGAGCTGGTGTTCATCAACTGCTGCCACCTGGGCAAGACGCTGTCGACCGAACCGTCCGACCGCGGCGCGCTGGCCGCCAACCTGGGCGTGCAGTTCATCCGCATGGGCGTGCGCGCGGTGGTCGCCGCCGGCTGGGCGGTGGACGACGGCGCGGCGCTGACCTTCGCCGAAGCCTTCTACGCCCGCATGCTGGCCGGCGAGGCCTTCGGCGACGCGGTCCGTGCCGCGCGCGAGGAAGCCTGGCGGCGCCATCCGGGCGTCAATACCTGGGGCGCCTACCAGTGCTACGGCGACCCGGCCTTCCGCCTGCGGCGCGATGCCGGCTCGCGGCCGCGCCCGCGCACGCCGTATGCGGCAGTCTCGGAACTGGTCGCCGACCTCGACAACCTCGCCTGCAGCCTGCACGCCAGCGGCACGGACGATGACGCGGCGGCCGCGATCGACGCACGGCTGGCACGCATTCCCGATGGCCAGCACGACAACTGGCTGAAGCTCGGGGAAGTGCGCGCGGCGCTCGGCTTTGCCTGGGGCGAAGCGCGGCGCTGGGACGAAGCCATCGACTGGCTGGGCCAGGCGCTGGACGCCGACAAGGGCAGCTGCCCGCTGCGCGCCGCCGAGCAACGCGCAAACTACATCGTGCGCCGCGCCGCCGACGCCTGGCAGGCGGCCGAGGCCGGCACGACGCTGGCCGCCGAAGACCGGACGCGGCTGCTGCAGGCGGTGCACGACGCGATCGACGACCTCGATCGCCTCGCGCGCAACGGCGAAACCGAGGAAAGGCTGAGCCTGCTGGGCAGCGCCTGCAAGCGCCAGGCCCTGATCGAGGATGACGCGGCGCGGCGGGCCGATGCCTTGCGGCGCATGGCGGATTACTACCAGCGCGCGTTCAAGCGCAGCGACTGCTCGAAAGCCTACGCCTTCACGAACTGGGCCACCGCGGCAGTGCTGGCGGGCCTGCCGCAGGACGAGGCAGCGCGCACCCAATGGCAGACGCAGTTCCAGCAGGACGCCGAACGCCTGTCTGCGCTGACGCAGCACAGCAATGATGCCGATCCCAGCTTCTGGGACGCTGCCGCCCTCGGCGACATCGCCCTGGCGCGCCTGCTCGCCCGTTTTGGTCCGGACACCGCGGCATTGCTGCCGGCGGAGGCCGAAGCGCTGGCGGACATGGTGATCGCGCGTTATCGGGATGCGATCGAGCGCGGCGCCAGTCCGCGCGAGCGCAGTTCGGTGGTCGAGAACCTCGATTTCATCCTCGCGCTGGCAGGTGCCGCCACAGGCGCGCTGGGCACCACGCTGCAGCGCATCCGCGCCACGCTGCCCTGAGCACGCGGGCAAGCTCGTCAGCCGCGTGAGGGAGCGGACCTGGGCGCGATCCCGATCAAGGATCGTGCCCAGGTCCGCTCCCGCATGGCATCCCCCGGTTGCGCATTCCTCGCGGCGCGGCGGCGCGGCCGGGTTGATGCGCCGGGTTGATGCGTTTTGCGGCCGCCCGCCGCACAGGTAGACTAGGGCGTTGTCGCCCGCGGGCCGCAGTGCCCGATTCATTCCCCAAAAGGAGTTCCCCATGCCCTTCGCCAAGCCCTGCACCACGCTGCTGAGCGCCCTGATCCTGTCTTTCGCGATCGCCGCCCCGGCGCTCGCGCAACAGAAGTCCGTCGCGGTGACGGCGATCGTCGAGCATCCGGCGCTCGACTCGGTGCGCGACGGGGTCAAGGAAGGCCTCGCCGCGGCGGGCTTCGAGGAAGGCAAGAACCTGAAGTGGCAGTACCAGAGCGCGCAAGGCAACACCGGCACGGCCGCCCAGATCGCGCGCAAGTTCGTCGGCGACAGGCCCGACGTGATCGTCGCCATCGCCACGCCTTCGGCCCAGGCCGTCGCCGCAGCGACCAAGGAAATCCCGCTGGTGTATTCGGCGGTGACCGACCCGATGGCCGCGCAACTGGTGCCGTCGATGGCGGCTTCGGGCAACAACGTCACCGGCGTGTCCGACGTGCTCGAACTCGACAAGCAGATCGCGCTGATGAAGCAGATCGTGCCGACGGCCAAGCGCGTGGGCGTGGTGTACAACCCGGGCGAAGCGAATTCGGTGGTGGTGGTGAAGGCGCTGCGCGAGGCGCTGCCCAAGCAGGGCATGACCCTGGTCGAAGCCGCCGCGCCGCGCACGGTGGATGTGGGCTCCGCGGCGCGCAGCCTGATCGGCAAGGTGGACCTCTTCTACACCAGCACCGACAACAACGTGGTGTCGGCCTATGAATCGCTGGTGAAGGTCGGCAACGACGCCAAGATCCCGATGATCGCCGCCGACACCGACAGCGTGAAGCGCGGCGCCATCGCGGCGCTGGGCATCGACTACCGCAACCTCGGCCGCCAGACCGGCGCCATGGTCGCGCGCATCCTGAAGGGCGAGAAGCCGGGCACGATCGCCTCGGAGACCAGTTCCAAGCTCGAGCTGTTCGTGAATCCGGGCGCGGCCGAGAAGCAGGGTGTCAAGCTGTCCGAGTCCGTGCTGAAGTCGGCGGCACAGATCGTCAAGTAATCGCAGCGAACGATCCGCGGCCGGCGATGGCGCCGGCCGCGGCCGCCTGCCTCCAGACCCTCATCGGTAATCCTCCATGTCGCTCTATACCCTGCTCGGGGCATTCGAGATCGGGCTGATCTTCAGCCTCGTCGCGCTGGGCGTGTACATCTCGTTCCGGCTGCTGCGCTTTCCCGACCTCACCGTGGATGGCAGCTTCCCGCTCGGCGGCGCGGTTGCCGCCACGATGATTTCCAGCGGCTCCGACCCCTTCCTCGCCACCATCGTGGCGACCATCGCCGGCGCGGTGGCCGGCCTGATCACCGGCTGGCTCAACATCCGGCTGAAGATCATGGATCTGCTCGCGAGCATCCTGATGATGATCGCGCTGTACTCGATCAACCTGCGCATCATGGGCAAGCCCAACGTGCCGCTGATCACCGAGCCCACCGTGTTCTCGGTGCTGCAGCCCGATTCGATCTCCGACTACGTGCTGCGCCCGCTGCTGCTGGTCGTGGTCGTGCTGGCGGCGAAATTCCTGCTCGACTGGTTCTTCTCGACGCAGACCGGCCTGGCGATGCGCGCCACCGGCTCCAACGCGCGCATGGCCCGCGCGCAGGGCGTAAACACCGGCCTCATGGTGCTGGGCGGCATGGCGCTGTCGAACGCGCTCGTGGGCATGGCCGGCGCTCTGTTCGCGCAGACCCAGGGCGGCGCCGACATCTCGATGGGCGTGGGCACCATCGTCATCGGCCTCGCTGCGGTGATCGTCGGCGAAAGCCTGCTGCCGTCGCGCCGGCTCTACCTGGCGACGATCGCGGTGGTGGTCGGCGCCATCGTCTATCGCTTCTTCATCGCGCTGGCACTCAACAGCGATTTCATCGGCCTGCAGGCGCAGGATCTGAACCTGGTCACCGCGTTGCTGGTCACCGTGGCGCTGGTGGTGCCCAAGCTGCGCCAGCACTGGTCGGGCAAGAAGGGGAACTGAAATGTTGAGAGCACAGGATCTGCACATCACGTTCAACCCCGGCACGCCGATCGAGACGCGGGCACTTCGCGGCATGTCGCTCGACATCCCGTCGGGTCAGTTCGTCACCGTGATCGGCTCCAACGGCGCCGGCAAGTCCACCTTCCTCAACGCCGTCTCCGGCGAGCTCAAGGTCGACAGCGGCCGCATCGAGATCGACGGCATCGACATGACGCGCCAGCCGGTATGGGAGCGCGCCCGCCACGTCGCGCGCGTGTTCCAGGACCCGATGGCCGGCACCTGCGAGGACCTCACCATCGAGGAGAACATGGCGCTCGCCGAGATGCGCGGCCACAAGCGCGGCCTGGGCTGGGCAGTGAAGCCGGCGCTGCGCGACGAGTTCCGCGCGCAACTGGCGACGCTGGGCCTCGGCCTGGAGAACCGCCTGTCCGACCGCATCGGTCTGCTGTCGGGGGGCCAGCGCCAGGCGGTGAGCCTGCTGATGGCGGCGCTGCGCCCGTCGCGCCTGCTGCTGCTCGACGAGCACACCGCGGCGCTCGACCCGCGCACCGCCGATTTCGTGCTGCAACTGACGGTGCGCATCGTCGCCGAGCACAAGCTCACGACGATGATGGTGACCCACAGCATGCGCCAGGCGCTGGACGTGGGCGAGCGCACCGTGATGCTGCACCAGGGCAAGGTGGTGCTCGACGTGTCCGGCGACGAGCGCAAGGGCATGACGGTGAAGGACCTGCTGGCGATGTTCGAGCGCGTGCGCGGCGAACAGATCGACGACGACGCCCTGCTGCTGGGCTGAGCGCAGGTCAGCGCGGCAACTGGCGCGCGACGAAGGCCCACGCCATCTTCGAGGCGTCCGGGCCGTGCGCATCGCTGAACGGCTGGCGCGCATCGCCGCCACTCCAGGCATGGCCCAGGCCTTCGACCAGGCACAGGCTGGCGATGGTCCTTCGCTTCAGCTTGAAGTCGGTCACGGTTGCCGGATGGCGCTTGCCGCGCTGCAAGGCACGCGGTTCGGCGGCGACCGCGCCAGCCGCCGCCGCCCACGACTGCACGGCGGCAATGCCGTTGCCCGGCGCAACGACCGGATCGCGGTCGCCCTGGATGACGAGCAGCGGCGGCAGGGGCTGCGACGTCACGGGCAGCGCGGGGTCGCGTCGCCCGCCCATCGCCGCCAGCGCCGATGCGGCCGAATGTGCGGCCCCCGGCGCCACGCCCGAGTGCATCACCACCGCGCGGAAGCGCGCGGGATGCAGGCTGGCGAGCAGCGCCGCCATGCCCGCCCCGGCCGACAGCCCGGCCACGGCGATCGCCGCCGGGTCCACCGGATACAGCAGGCAGACCTGGTCGATCGCCGCCATCAGGGTCGCCGCCTCGGCCTGTGCCTGGCGCGTGACGGTGCCGTACCAGTCCCAGCAACCCTGCGGATTCACGCGTCGGTCCTGCTCCGGATACAGCACCAGGAAGCGCTCGCGCACCGCCAGCCGGTTCATGCGCGTGCTGCGCGCGAAGCTCGCCGCGCTCTGGCCGCAGCCGTGCAGCATCACCATCAGCGGCAGGCGGTCGGCGTTCGTCACGCCCGGCGGACGGAACAGGAAGAAGCGGCGCATGCCGCCGGCGCCGATGGCCTGGCCGCTGATCCAGTCGCCCGGGCCGGGCGGCGGCCGCAGTTGCTCCGCGGCCGCGTCCACCGCCCGCTTCGCCAGCGTGCCGGCCATGCGGCTGCCGCTGCGCAAGGTGGCGCGCGTCATCGCCGTCACCGCGCGCTGCAGCGACTTGCCCAGCGCGGATCCGGCCAGCGGCGAGCGGCGCAGGCGCTTGCTCACGGGCTGGCCGGTGGCGGCGCCGCGGTCGGTCGGCGGCGCTGACGCTTGCGGGCGGCGGAAGCGGCGTCGTCGATGCGGCGCAGCGTGGCGCGCGCGCTGTCGGCGATCGCACCCTCCGTGCCGGCGCGCTCGACCGCCTTCACTGCCGCGGCGCGCGCCTCCGCACGGCGGCCCAGCTCGAGCAGCACAGTCGCAAGATTGTTGTAGGCCGCAGCGGCGTCATGCCGCTGCGCGGCAGCGGCGAAGGCGCGGCGCGCACCGTCGAGGTCGCCGGCGGCGTAGCTGGCGTTGCCCAGCCCCATCGCCAGCGTCAGGCTGCCCGGCCAACGCGCCAGCCCTGCGGCGTAGGCCTGCGCCGCCTGGCGTGGCAGCGCGGTGCGCTCGAAGGCAACCAGGGCACGGGTGGCCTCCGCTTCGTCGGCGGTCGCCGGCAGCCTGTCAGGCGGCAGCGCGACGAAGGCCCAGCGCTGCGCCCGGTCCCAGGTGTGCTCGAAGGTCGACAACGGCAGTTCCTGGCGCTCGATCGGACCGGAGCGCAGCAGGAAATCACCCGCGTCGAGGTCGTAGCCGATCACCAGCGCGTAATGCCAGGACGGCGCCCACGACAGCCCCAGGTTCTGCAGCACCACCACCGGGTTGCCCGCGGCGGTCTCGCGCATCACCGCCTCCAGCGTGCCGGGAATCACCGTCGCCACCGCGCCCGAACGGCGCGCGCCGGCGAGCATCTCGATCTGCAGCGAGCCCTCGCGACCGGGCAGGAAGACCTTGCCGGTGAGGGCCTCCGGCCGCGTCGGCAGGCCCACCGCGCTGAGCGCGGAGGCAAGCGCCGCCGGGCCGCACTGGTACTCCTCCTGCGGGAAGAAGGGCGTGGCGCTCAGCTCCACCCGTCGCGGCAGTCCGTCCGGCGGCGCAGCGAGCAGTCGCGGCGTCTGCACCGCGCAGCCAGCCAGCAGCCATGCCGCAGCCGCCGCCCCGCCCAGAAGGAAACGCCGCCTTGCGGCGGCGCTGCACCCCGGCATCGGACGCAGGCTCAGCGGATCGAGCGGGTGAAGGGGAAGACCTTGGTCAGCCCAAGGATGTCGGTCAGCAGCAGCACGAAGAACACCAGCAGGATCGCGCCGATGATGCCGCCGGCCGGGGCGTCGTCCACCTGCTTGACCAGCGCCCCGGCTTCCTCGTCGGTGAGCGCGGCGATGCGCTCGCGCGCCTGGTCCTCGGTCAGGCCGTAGCGCTGCAGTTCGGCCTGCACCTCGGTACGCGCCAGCATGTCGTTGAGACGCGCATGGCTGTCACCCGCCTGCTGCAACGCCGCGGCCTGGGCGACCTGTTCGGTGCTCACCATGGCAGCCTGCACGTTCTGGACCATGCTGACACCGGAAAAGCTGACGATGAGCAGGACGGACAGCAGCCGCTTGAACTCTTTCATGATGCACCTCGAATGGGATTGTTGGGGTTTTGGAACGGGATCCGGCTGCAGGCGCGGAGAAGACACAAGCTGCTGCGGCAGGCCTTCGCCCGTCAGGCGGGATGCTGCCATCGTCTGGCCTTGCACGGTGCATGTCGATTCATGCGGATACAAAAATCGCCGCCCTGGCGATGCGCCGGGCACCGGGTGCGGTGCGCTACTTCGTCGATTGCTCGCCCTCCTCACGCGCCACCGCGGACAGGTCGCGCAGGTACCAGGCGGCATAGGCGAAACCCGCCACCGCGACGAGCGCAGTGAACATCAGCGTGCGGTCGAAAGGAAGCCCGGCAGCAAGATTGACGACGACGACGTAGCCGAGATAGCAGCCGGCGAACAGGCCGCCGATGATGCGGATGAGCGCGAAAGTCTTGCGCTGCTTGAGGGTAGGCTGGGGCACGTGGAACTCCTGGTCGATGATCAGCGAAAGCCGGCCCGCGCGCACTGGGCGAGGCGCGCGGCGAGGCCGGCATGGCGTCGGGTACGGGCGGCGCAGGCGGCGAGGAACACGTCCTGCGGGCCGGCGAGCGCCACCCGCCGCGCCGCGCGGGTGACGCCGGTATACAGCAGCTCGCGCGTCAGCACCCGGTTCGGCGCCGCCGGCAGCACCAGCAGCACCTCGTCGAACTCCGAGCCCTGGCTCTTGTGCACCGTGAGGGCAAAGGCGGTGTCATGTTCGGGCAGCCGCAGCGGCGCGACGGCGCGGAAACCGCCGCCGCTGCGCGGGAAATACACCACCAGCTCGCCACCCTCGTCCGCCAGGCACAGGCCGACGTCGCCATTGTAGAGGCCGAGCAGATAGTCGTTGCGCAGCACGATCAGCGGCCGGCCGGGATACCAGCGTCCTGCGCTGCCTGCGGCGGCGGGCAGGCCGAGCGCGGCGCGCAGATGGCGCTCAAGATGGGCATTCAGCGCCGCCAGGCCGCGCGGCCCCTCGTGTACCGCCGCCAGCACGCGAAAGCGGTCGAAGGCCGCAAAGGCCGCCGCCACGCGCGCCTGCACATCGCCGCGCGGGTTACGCAGGCAGTCCAGGTAGGGCGCGTAGCCAGCTTGCATGCGCGCCAGCGTCTGCGCCCCCGGTCGCGCGCCCTCATCGGCGATCCATTGCGCCGCCGCGTCCTCGCCCGCCTGCAGCCAGGCCAGCGCCGCGCCACCGGTGCCGGCGTTGATGTCCGCGGCGAGGCGACCGATGCCCGAATCGCGCCGGAAACGGTGGCTCTCGGTGAGCCAGATCACGCTGTCGGCGAGCGCCTGCACAGCGCCGGCTGCGCCCTGGACCGCGCCCGCCGCGGCGTCATCGCCCGCCAGCGCCTGCGCGATCCTCGCCGCCGGCGTGCCGCACAGCGTGGCGAGCCGCTCCAGCATGGCCGGCGTCAATGTCCGCGTAGCCGACAATTCGGCGAACACCGCGCCCGCCTCCACCGCTGCGAGCTGGTCCTTGTCGCCGAGCAGCACCACGCGCGCCCCGGCCGGCAGCGCGTCGAACAGCCGCGCCGCCAACGCCAGGTCCAGCATCGAAGCCTCGTCCACCACCAGCACGTCGACGGCGAGCGGATTGTCCGCATCGTGGCGGAAGCGGCCCGGCGCGGGCGTCACGCCCAGCAGGCGATGCACGGTGTGGGCCTCGTCCGGCAGGCGTGCGCGCAGCGCCGGCGGCAGGCCTTGCGCGCGGCTGCGCAGCGCCTCGAGCATGCGCGCCGCCGCCTTGCCGGTGGGCGCCGCCAGCGCGATGCGCAGCGCCGGCTCGCGCTGCAGCAGGCAGGCGAGCAGCGCGGCGACAGTCGTCGTCTTGCCGGTGCCCGGACCGCCGCTGATCACCGTCAGCCGCCCGTCCAGCGCGAGCGCCACGGCGAGCTTCTGCCAGTCGGGGCCGGCGGCGTCCACCCGCGACGGAAAGAGCGCATCCAGCAGTGCGGCGACGCCCTCGTCCGCCGGCGCGGCAGTGCGCGCCCCGGCGCGTGAGGTCAGGGCCCGGGCGAGGCGCCATTCGAGGTCGAAGAAGCGGCGCAGATACAGACGGTCGCCCGCGTCGAGCACCATCGGCCTTGGCGAAGGGCGCGGCCCACCGATCTCGTCTTCGCTCGCCACCAGGCCGCTGTGCAGCAGCCGCCCGCGCAGCGCCTCCACAGCCAGCGCCTCCACGCCGCCCTCTGGGCGCTGGAGCTCCGCCAGCGGCAGGCACACATGGCCCGCGCTCGCCGCCAGGCTCAGTGCGCGCGCGACGCCCGGCAGCACGGCGAGGCTGTCGGCCGGCGCCCCCATGCTGCGGGCCCAGGAGAGCACGTGCGCGGCGAAGCCATCGGCGAGGTCGAACTGTGGCGGAAGCGTGTCGTTCATGCCGGCACCTCGTCGAGCGTGGACGCCACCCCGGCCAGCAGGGCATCCAGCTCGGCGATCGTCGCGTGTTCGGCGCGGTGGTGGAACACCCCCGCTGGCTGCCCATCCTGGCGCCAGCCCGGGCGCACACCACGCACGAAGAGGTAGAGCACGCCGCCGAAGTGCCGCTCGTAGTCGTAGCCCGCCAGGCTGCGGGCAAGATGGCGGTGCAGCGCCACGCTGTAGAGCAGATGCTGCAGGTGGTAGCCGTGCGCCTGCATCGCCGCCTCGAGGCGCGGCGGCGCGTAGTCCTCGATGCCGTCGCCGAGGTGGTTCGACTTCCAGTCCAGCACCCAGTAACGGCCGTCGTGCTCGAACACCAGGTCGACGTAGCCTTTCAGGTAGCCGCTCAGCTCGGCGAACGCGAGGCGCGGAACGCGGTAGCCGCGCGCAGCCAGCCAGGCATTGAGGGCGGCGGCGGAAAGCCGCGGCGCAGGCAGATGGAAGCCGAGCTCAACCAGCCGGCGTGATGTCGGCAGGCTGTCCAGCCGTAGCATGGATGCACCATCGGCCAGCAAGGGCGTTGCCAGCACATCGTCCAGCATGCGCCGCAGCATGCGCGGCAGGCGGCCGGCGTCCACAGCGGCCGGCAGGCGCTGCGGATGGTCGGCCAGCGCCGCGGCGATGGCGGTCTCCCAGCCCTCGGGCGCGGTGAAGTCGATGCGCTCGAACACCGCATGCAGGCAGTCGCCGGCCACCGGCCCACGTGGAAAGCGCAGGATGTCGTCGTCGGCGATCGCCGCGCTGTCCGCCGCAGCGCGCGGTGCGCCCCAGGCCGGCTCCGATTCGGTGCCCGGCGCGCCAAGTTCGGCGGCAGGCAGCGCGCGCGCGTCATGGTCCAGCGCCGCCTGCTCGTGCGCCGCGCCGGACAGCAGCGCGCTAAAGCTGCCGATGCGCCAGCCCGCAGGTATCCCCGGCGGCCGCAACGCGCGCGGCCGCGCACCCGCCGCCTGTTCGGGCGGCAGCGCCGCGCCGCTGCCGTCAGGAAGGTCGGTGAGCGACATCGTCGGCTGCCCGTCGAGCACACTCGCGCCCACCACGGCGCGCCAGCGCGCATCGATCTCGGCCGGCGTCATCTTGTGCGTGCGCCAGGCGGAAAGTTCGACCTCGGCGCCCGCCACCATCCAGTTCAGCAGGCTGCGGCCGGCTTCGCCGTAGCTCGCCTTGCCGCGGGTGATCTTTGCGTAGCAACCCACCACCAGGTAGCAACGATGTACCGCGCGCGTCAGCGCGACGTACATCAGGCGCACGCTCTCCGCGTCGCGCTCCAGGCGCATGCGGGCCTTGATGTCGTCATCCGCGCGCGCGCCACGCCGGTAGTCGAGCACCAGCCGGCCGTCATCGTCGTGCCAGGCGCAGGTGTCGCCGCCCTCGGCGCCGGACGGATAGCCATCGAACAGGAAGGGGCAGAACACGACGCCGTATTCCAGACCCTTGGCGCGATGGATGGTGACGATCTGCACCAGGTTGCGGTCCGACTCCAGCCGAAGCTGCGCCGCGTCGCCGCCGGCACCGTCGCGGCGGCGGGTGGCGAGCGTGCGCAGCAGCACCTCGGGCGAGGCACTGCCGGCGGCCTGCTGCAGCAGTTCGGCGAGGTGCATCAGGTTGGTGAGGCGGCGCTCGCCGTCGGCGCGGGCAAGCAGCCGCGCGGCCACGTCCTCGTCGGCCATCCACTGCCGCAGCATGACGCCGAAGCCACGCGCAAGCCAGGTGTCGCGCCAGCGCGCGAAGGCGTCCAGCGCCGCGAGCAGCGCCGTTTCGTCGGCGGCGAGCGCCGCCAGCGCGCCGGCATCGCGCCCCATCGCCGCAGTGGCGAGCGCGGCCTTGACGCGCCGCTCGCGCGCCGGCTCGGCGATCGCCAGCAGCACGCGCTCGAGTTCCTCCGCATCCTCGCTGGAAAACACGCTCGCCTGCGACAGCTCCACGCTACCGACGCCGAAGGCCGCCAGTGCGCGGCGCATGCGCGCACCCTGGGCATGGCTGCGCACCAGCACGGCGATGTCGGCGGGCACGAGGCCGCGCTCGCCGATGCGGACCTCGCCCGTGGCGCCGGCGGCGATCAGGCGCGCGATCTCCGCGGCACTGGCGATCGCGGCGCGCTGTATCGCCTTCGCGCGCGGCAGCCGCTCACCGCCCTCGCCGCCGCCGTCATCGTCGTCGAGCGCCTCGTCGCGCGGAATCCGCCACAGGCGCAGCGCGGCCGGGCTGGCGCCGCTCGCGCTGCGGTCGACGAAAGGCGCGCGCGGGCGGACGCCGGCGTCGACACGCTGGTAGGCCAGCCCGGGCAACATGAAAACCCCGGGATTGGCACCGAACAGCCGGTTGCAGGCCTCAATCAGCGCCGGCGACGAGCGCTGGTTGTGGCGCAGGGTGTGGCGTGTGTCGGTGCGCTCGCGCGCAGCGAGATAGGTGTGCAGGTCGGCGCTGCGGAAGCTGTAGATCGCCTGCTTGGGGTCGCCGACGAGGAACAGGCTGCCGTGGCGGCCTTCGGCGTTGTAGATGCGATCGAAGATGGCGAACTGCAGCGGGTCGGTGTCCTGGAATTCGTCGATCAGCGCCACCGGAAAGCGCGCATGCAGCGCCGCCGCCAGCCACGGCTGGCGCCCGGCGGTGAGCGCGTCGTAGGCGTTCCACAGGATGTCGTCGAAGGCGATCTGGCGACGCTCGCGCTTGCGCCGGCGCAGCTCCTCGGTCGCCTGCCGGATGAAACGGCGCAGCAGCGCGAGGCGCGCGCCTTCGAGGCGGTCCTCGGCCTCGGTGCGCGCCGCGAGCAGCTCGCCGGCGGCGTCGAAGAAGGGATGCCGTGGCGGCGCGATGCCCTTCGCCTGACCGGCCTTGGTGGTGCGCCGTTCGAGCGTGGCCGCGGTCAGCAGCGCGAGCTTGCTGTCCTCGGGCAAGGGCGACCGGGCATCGCCGGCGGCAAGCCAGGCGACCCAATGCTGGCTGGCGCGCGCTACCGACTCCTTGCTGTAGCTGTTGCCGTTGAGGCCGGGCAGCGCATCGTCCAGGGCACGGGCAATGGCGGCCTCCTCGCCCTGCCAGCAGCGCCGTGCCGCAGCATATGCAGCGTCGATGCGCGCGGCGGCCGCGGCCAGGTCCGGGTCGGCGGGGAATTCGTCCCAGCGGCGTTCGGCGAGCGGCCGCGCCATGTCGCCGGCGAGCAGCTCCGCCCAGCCCTCCGGGCTGTCGCCCCGCTGCAGCAGGCAGTCGGCCAGCGCCTGCGGCAGATCCCCGCCGGCGATCTCGCGGCGCCAGAAGTCCTGCGTCACTTCCAGGCGCAGTTCGCCATCGTCCTCGACCAGCTCCAGCGCGTAGGGCAGGCCGGCGGCGAAGGGCGTGTCGGCGAGGGCGCGCTGGCAGAAGCCGTGGATGGTGAAGATCGCCGCCTCATCGAAGGCCTGCAGTGCGGTGCGCAAGCGGCGCGCCATGTCGCCGCGCGCGAGGCGGCCGGTGGCGAGCACGGCGCCGATCAGCGACGGGACGAAGGGATCACCGTCGGCTTCGCCGCCCTCCAGCACCCTGAGGGTATCGACGATGCGGTCACGGATGCGGGTCGCCAGTTCGGCGGTGGCGGCGCGGGTGAAGGTGACGACGAGGAGCGATTCGACCGGCACCGCCTGCTCCAGCAGCAGGCGCAGGTAGAGCCCGCAGATGTTCCAGGTCTTGCCAGTGCCGGCGGAGGCCTCGACCAGGCGGATGCCGTCGAGGGGGCAGGCGAAGACGTCGAGATCGGTGGCGGTGGCTGGCATCGCCGGGATGGTAGCGAGGGCGCAGTGCGGTCGCAAACCGGCCGTGCCAAAAGCGAAAGGGCCCCGCAGGGCCCTTTCGCTTTGCATGCGCGCGAACCGCACGCGCAGGAGGTGTCAGGCTCAGGCGGCCTTCAGCACCGAGGCGGCAGCCTGGGTCGTCTTGGCGACGGTCTCGACGGCGGCGGCAGTGGCGCTCTCGACGTTGGCCTGGGCCACTTCGGACACCTGCTTGGCGGCCTTGGTCGCGCCTTCGTAGGCGGCGGTGGCGTTGGCGATGGCGCTCTTGAGCGCGGCGACGGCAGCTTCCGAACCGGCCGGCGCGTTCTTGGCGAAATCTTCGACCGCGGCGTTCAGGTTCTTCACCAGTTGATCGGCTTCGGTTTCGTACAGCTTGCTCAGCTCACCCTGGGCCTGCGCGGCGATGCTGGCGACGGAGCCGAGATAGGCGACGTTCTTTTCCAGCACCGGGGTGATGAGGCCGAGTTGCAGCGAGGCCAGGGCCTTCGGGTCCTTGGCTTCGGCGACCGACTTGCTCAGCGCGATGCTGTCGTCGAACAGCGCACGGGCGGCGGCCAGGTTCAGGCTCGACAGGCGCTCGACGGCGGAGAAGAGGCTGGCGCTGGCGGCGGAAGCGGCCTGCAGGCCGGTCTCGATGCTGGCCTTGCCGGCGGCGACGAATTTTTCAGTGGACATGTTCATGGCGAAACTCCTTGGATTGATTTTGGTGCTGCAAAGCCTTGATGTGATTCGTATGTTGCACTGCAACAAAATCAATTGCAAGGGGTTCCGCGAAATTTTTGTCGGCCTGCTGGCCGGCTAGCGATCGGCCGACGGGGATGCATCGTCCGCCCAGTTCGCCCAGTCGGGGTCGGGCAGTTCGGCGAACACCCGCCGCAGGCTGGCGCCCCACTGGCCGTGGATCATGCTGAAGTAGGGGTTCTCGGCGTCGATGCTGACATGGCGCGCGACTTTCAGCTCGTTGCAGCGGTAGATCAGCAGATCCAGCGGCAGGCCCACCGACAGGTTGGAGCGGATGGTGGAGTCCATCGAGATCAGCGCGCACTTGGCGGCCTCGTCGAGCGAAATGGCGCTGGTGACGACGCGGTCGATGATGGGCTTGCCGTATTTCGACTCGCCGATCTGAAAGTAGGGCGTGTCCTCGGTGGCCTCGATGAAGTTGCCCGCGGCGTAGATCTGAAACAGCCGCGGCGGCTCGCTGTCGATCTGGCCGCAGAGGATGAAGGAGGCGTTGAAGTCCACGCCGAACTCCTTCAGCGGCCCGGCGTCGCGCTGGTACACCTTGCGCACGGTGTCGCCCACCATGCGCGCGCATTCGAACATCGTCGCCGCACTCCACACGCTTTCATGATCCTGCACGGTGGCGTGCTCGCGCAGCAGGTTGACCACTGCCTGGGTAATGGCAAGGTTGCCGGCGCTCATCAGCACCACGACGCGGTCACCGGGGCGCTCGAAGACGGTCATCTTGCGGAAGGTGTTGATGTGGTCCACCCCGGCGTTGGTACGGGAGTCGGACAGGCAGACCAGGCCTTCGTCGAGGCGCATGGCAACGCAATAGGTCATGGGGTGGCCACCGGCATCAGGAAATCGTTGCTGATGCGGTCGCCGAGCTTGTTGATGCAGGCGAGGAACTTCTCCAGCGATTCATGCAGGCCGACCGCGAAAATGTCGTCCATGCTGCCGTAGTGGAGGCTGGCATGCAACGCGCCGGCCTTGCGCGTCGTCTCGCAGGAGCGCGAATTGGCGACCTGGCCGAGGATGTCGACGATCTCGTCCAGGCAGGCGTGCAGCGAGCGCGGCATGGCGTCGTTGAGCATCAGCAGCTCGGCGACCTTGTGCGGCGTGATGACATCGCGATAGACCTGGCGGTAGGTCTCGAACGCCGACACCGAGCGCAGCAGCGAGCCCCAGCGGTAGTAGTCGGTGGCGTTGTGCACGTCCTCGCCCGCCGGCATCAGCGCGTGGTACTTCACGTCGAGCAGGCGCGCGGTGTTGTCGGCGCGTTCCAGGAAGGTGCCCAGGCGGGCGAACTGGAAGGCGTCGTCGTGGAACATGGTGCCCACGGTGACGCCGCGCAGCAGGTGAGAGCGGAACTTGACCCACTCGAAGAAAGCGCCGAGATCCATGTCCTGCAAGCGGACGGGCGTCAGATCGCGGATCTCCAGCCAGGTGGTGTTGGTGGTCTCCCACATCTCGCTGGTGAGCTTGCCACGCACCGCGTGGGCGTTCTCGCGCGCCGCGCGCAGGCAGTTCCACACGCTGGACAGGTTGTCGCGATCGAGCAGCACGAACTCGATCACGTCGCGCGGGCTCAGCGGCCGGCCGGTGCGCGCATAGGCGTCGGAAAGCTCGCTGATGTCGAGGATGGCGCGCCAGTCGGCGTGGCCGTCGCCATTCACACCGGGCAGCATCGACATGCGATAGGACACGTCGAGCATGCGTACGGTGTTCTCGGCACGTTCGGTGTAGCGGGCCATCCAGTACAGGTGGTCGGCAGTGCGGCTCAGCATGATGCAATTCTCCGTATCGTTCTTGTCGGCCGTCGGGCGCGCGGGCTCAGTCGACCACCCAGGTGTCCTTGGTGCCGCCGCCCTGCGACGAATTCACCACCAGCGAGCCTTCCTTCAGCGCCACCCGCGTCAGGCCGCCGGGCACCATGCGGATCTGCTTGCCGCCCGACAGCACGAAGGGACGCAGGTCGATGTGGCGCGGCGCGATGCCGGCCTCGACGAAGGTCGGGCAGGTCGACAGCGACAGCGTGGGCTGGGCGATGTACTTTTCCGGCGCGGCGAGGATGCGCTGGCGGAAGTCCTCGATCTGGGCCTTCGTCGACGCCGGCCCGACCAGCATCCCGTAGCCGCCGGCGCCGTGCACTTCCTTGACCACCAGCTCGGGCAGGCGGTCCAGCACGTAGGCGAGGTCGTCCTTCTCGCGCAGCATCCAGGTGGGAACGTTGTTGAGGACGGGTTCCTCGCCGAGATAGAAGCGCACCATCTCCGGCACGTAGGGATAGATCGACTTGTCGTCGGCCACGCCGGTACCCACCGCGTTGGCCAGCGTCACATGGCCGGCCTGGTAGGCGCGCATCAGCCCGGGCACGCCCAGCATGGAGTCGGCGCGGAAGGCGAGCGGATCGAGGAAGTCGTCGTCGATGCGGCGGTAGATCACGTCCACCCGCCGCGGCCCCTGGGTGGTGCGCATGTACAGCACATCGTCCTGCACGAACATGTCCTGGCCTTCGACCAGCTCCACCCCCATCTGCTGGGCGAGGAAGCTGTGCTCGAAGTAGGCGCTGTTGTGGGCGCCCGGCGTCATCACCACCACCGTGGGGTCGACCACGCCGGCCGGAGCCACCGCACGCAGCGTCTCCAGCAGCAGGTCGGGGTAGTGGTCGACCGGCTGCACGTGGTAGCGCGAAAACAGGTCGGGGAAGAGCCGCATCATCATCTTGCGGTTCTCCAGCAGGTAGCTCACCCCGGAGGGCACGCGCAGGTTGTCCTCCAGCACGAAGAACTCGCCCCGGCCGTCAGCCCCGGCGGCGCGCACCAGGTCGATGCCGGCGATCATCGAATACAGGCCGCCGGGCACGTCCACGCCCTTCATCTCGGGGCGGAATTGCGCGTTGTCGAGGATCTGGTCGGCCGGGATGCGGCCGGCGCGCAGGATTTCCTGGCCGTGGTAGATGTCGGCGAGGAAGGCATTGAGCGCGCGCACGCGCTGGGCCAGGCCGCGCTCGAGCTCGCGCCACTCGCTGCCCGGGATGATGCGCGGCAGCAGGTCGAACGGAATCAGGCGCTCCTTGCCGCCTTCCGCGCCATACACGTTGAAGGTGATGCCGACGCGGTGGAAGGCGATGTCGGCCTCGCTGCGCTTGCGGTCGATCAACTCGCGCGGCATCTCGTGCAGCCAGCGCTCATAGGGCTGGTAGTGCGGGCGCACGGCGCCGTCCGCCGAGTGCATCTCGTCGTAGGGCGTGGCCCCGGTTCTGGTCGCTTCGGACATGTTCAGACTCCCCTTTCCGATTTGACTTCAGCAGAAACCGTGCCAGCGTCAAACCCGCGTCAAACCGCGGCTGCACGACGTCGCACCCGGCTGGTGCGCACCATCTCGGCCATCCGCGCATCATTGCGGTGCATGCGGCATGCGCGAGCCGCTCGATCACCTTTCGCGGGCGGCGTGCTGCGGCAGGGCGCCGCTCCCGACCGGTGTCACCGTGACCGCCACCTCCACACGGTGCCCGCCACCGCCGAGGATGACGCCGCGCAACGGACACACATCGCCATAGTCGCGCCCCCACGCCAGCGTGACGTGAGCACCGTCGGGGCGCATGTCGTTGGTGGGATCGACATCCACCCACCCCACCCCGGGGCACCAGGCGGCCACCCAGGCATGCGAGGCATCGGCGCCGATCAGCCGCGGCTGGCCGGGCGGCGGTTCGGTAAGCAGGTAGCCCGACACATAGCGCGCAGCCAGACCGATCGCACGCAGGCAGGCGATCATCAGGTGCGAAAAGTCCTGGCACACGCCGCAGCGGCGTTCGAACACTTCGGCGACCGGCGTCGCCACGCTGGTGGCCGCCGGATCGAAACGGAAATCGGCATGGATGCGCGAGGCCAGATCCAGCAGGGCCTCGACCATCGGTCGGCCCGGGCGGAAGCTCCTGAGCGCGTAGTCGCCAAGGCGCGCGGACGGGTCGCCGAGGGGGATGAAGGGCGAGGCAAAGCGGTACTGCCCGGCATCGCGCGCATCGTCCTGCAGCGGCGCGTGCCCCGACAGCCCTTTGCGCAGGTGCTCGCGCGCCAGCTCCCAGGGCGCGCTGCCCGCGCGCTCGGGCCATGTTGATGGCTTTACCCTGACCCGCGAGCGCGCATGCACCGCCAGCGTGTCGTGCGGCGCCTGCAGGCTGAAGGCGGTCACCGGGTTGCCGAAGAAGTCGATGCGCTCGCGCCGCCGTCCCTCGCCGGGCTCGATCGTCAGCGTGTGCGCCAGGCAGTGCTGGCCGACGCAGTCGCGGGGTCGCAGGTGGGCGAGTTGCTGCGACAGCAGCACCGCGCTGTCGTAGCGGTAGATGGTGTCGTGCGCGATGTCGTAGAGGGGCATTCCGGACTCTCCTGCACGCTCACCGCGAAGCGGTCGCCTGGCTGCGGGTGTCCAGATGGGTGAAGTAGCGCTGCGACAAGACATCCGCAAGCCGGTTGCCGCACGCCCAGGTGTCTGCGAGCACCTGTTGCAGGGGCTCGCAATGGCCGCCGGTCGCGCCCGCTTTCGCCCCGCCTTGTTTCGCCCCGGCCAGCTCGCGGACGAGGCAGTCGCACAGCGACAGCGAACTCAGCGCCTCGAGCTGATGCTGCAGCGGCGCCGCCAGCCCGGCACCGCCCGGCAATGCCGCGGCGTGCTCGATGAGCGACTCGAGCTGATAGCGCAGCGCCCGCGGATTGTCGCCATCGAGCATGACCATTTCAGCCACCGGCTGCGGCGCCAGCCCGCGCGCATGCCGGCTGCGATAACGCAGTTCGGCATCGGTGACAGCCAGCAGCGCCTGCAGCGCACCGGTGCCGGGGGTCGGCAGCAAGGCCGCCAGTGCCGCGGCAAGGAACTGCAGCCGCTCGACGCGCCGGCCGATCGACAGGAAGCGCCATGCCGCGTCGCGCGGCATGCTCTCGATGACGAAGCCCGACAGGGTGACCAGCGACAGCATCGCTTCGTCCAGCCGGTCCAGTGCGTCGCCGAGGCAGGAAGTGCTGTCGGCCAACGCGGCGAATTCGGACAGGCGGTTGTAGATGCGCCAGCTATCGGGCGACAGGCGGTCGCGCACCTGGCCGGCCAGGCGCAGCACCTGGCGCAGATTGGCGGCGACCCCGCCACAGGCCGGATCGAACAATGCGTGCGCGAAATTCTCGGCGGGCGCGAGCGCGCGCAACGGCGGCGACGCTGCTGCGTCCGCTGGCGTCAGCACGATGCCGATGCGCCGGCACAGCCCGAGCAAGGACGCCAGCGTCGGATCACGCTCCGCCGCGGCAGCCGCCAGCGCCATCGCGCCGGGCGACAGTCGGCTGTCCGGCTCCGCAGCCTCGGCCGGCGCGGAATCGGCGCCACCGGCCAGGCCCCCCAGGCGCGCCAGGGTCTCGCGGCCCAGGCGCACGGCGGTATCCGCGCGCTCACTGTAGCGCCCCAGCCAGAAGAAGTTCTCCGCCACCCGGCTCGACAGGCTGAGCGCCCGCGCCCGCCGCTCGGGAGGCGCAATCAGCCCGGGGACGATGCGCGCCGCGGCGCGCGGCGGCACCCGCTCACTCAGCACCCACGCGTCCTTGCTGCCACCACCATGCTGCATGGACACGATGCGGGTGTCGGGACCGGAGGCGACGCGGGTGAGGCCACCCGGCATGGCGCGAAAGCCGTCGGGGCTCGCGGCGACGAAAACGCGCAAGCCGATGTTGCGCGCCATCAGGCTGGCGGATGCATCCTCGGTCGCCAGCACCGGCGCCTGCGAGATGTTCACCATCTCCTGCGCGACGAAGTCGAAGGGCCGTGCCACGATGCTCGCCGCCAGCGCATCCAGCTCCTCCGCCGGCAGGTCGCGGCAGAACACGGGGCGCTGCCCCAGCGTCGGATAGGCGGGCTTCAGCACCAGTTCGCGCAGGTGCTTCAAGGCATAGTCGCAGGCGGCCGGCTCGCCGCACCACCAGGTCGCGACCGAGGGCATCTTCAGGTTCTGCCCCAGCAGATGCTCCGCCAGGCGCGGCAGGTAGCCCAGCAACGCCCCCGTCTCGAGGATGCCGCTGCCCAGCGCGTTGGCCACCGTGACCCTGCCCGCGCGCACCGCCGCCACCAGCCCGGCCACGCCCAGCGCCGAGTCGTCGCGCAGCTCCAGCGGATCGCACCAACTGTCGTCCACCCGGCGCAGGATCACATGCACCCGGCGCAGCCCGTCCAGCGTGCGCAGGAAGACTTTCTCGTCGCGCACCGTCAGGTCCTGGCCTTCGACCAGCGGAAAACCCATCTCGCGCGCGAGGAAGGCGTGTTCGAAGTAGGTCTCGTTGTAGGGACCCGGCGTGAGGACGACGATCAGCGGCTCGTCGCCGCCCTCCGCGGCGTCGGCCGGGGCCAGCGCCGCGAGGCTGTCGCGGAAGCCCTCGAAGAAGGGCACCAGCGGCTGCACGCCGGCTGCGCGATACAGCTCGGGCAGCGCGCGCGCCACCACGCCACGGTTTTCCAGCGCATAACCGGCGCCCGAAGGTGCCTGCGTGCGGTCGGCCACCACCCACCAGCGGCCGTCGGGCGAGCGCGCCAGGTCGACCGCATACAGGTGCAGGAACAGGTCACCCGGCTGCTTCGCGCCCACCAGCGGGCGCAGGAAGCCGCTGTGGCCGTAGATCAGCGCAGGCGGAATCAGGCCTTGCTGCAGCAGCGTCTGCTCACCGTAGAGGTCGGCGAGGATGCGGTTGAACAACGTCGCGCGCTGGATCACCGCCGCCTCGATCTGCGCCCATTCGGCCGCCGACAGGATGTAGGGCAGCAGGTCGAGCTCCCACGGCCGCTCGAAGCCGCGCGGGTCGGCATACACGTTGTAGGTGATGCCGTTCTCGTGGATCTGGCGCCGCAGCGTCGACAGCCGCGCCGCCAGCTCGCCCGGTGACAGCGCCGCCAGGCCGCGGAAGAACTCGCGCCAGTGCGGCCGCACCACGATGACGCTGCCGATGCGCTGGCACAGCTCGTCGTAGCGATCCGGCCGTGCCGCGTAGGCGGCGAGCAGTTCGGGCGGGCTCTGCAACTGGACCTGCATCGTGCATCACCCCTGCCGGCGCAGGTCGAGAGTGAAGGGGAAGTCGGCGTTGCGCTCGGCCGCCGCCGGCGCGATGCGGCCCGGCGTGTGGCCGGTGGTGGTGAAGCGCGCCAGGCGCCGGCCTTCCGCTTCGTACGGGTTGACCGGGTAGGTCTCGTAGTTGCGCCCGCCCGGATGCGCCACGTGATACACGCAGCCGCCCATCGAGCGTTGCATCCAGCCGTCGACCAGGTCGAACACCAGCGGCGCATGCACGCCGATCGTCGGATGCAGGCAGGACGGCGGCTGCCAGGCGCGGTAGCGCACGCCGGCAACGAACTCGCCGACCACGCCGGTCGGCTGCAGCGGCACGGCGCGGCCGTTGCAGGTGAGCACATGGCGATCGTCATTGAGGCCGCTGACCTTCACCTGCACGCGCTCCACCGAGGAATCGACATAGCGTACGGTACCACCGGGCGCGCCCTCCTCGCCCATCACATGCCAGGGCTCGAGCGCCATGCGCAGCTCGACATCGACGCCGCGCGCGGCGAACTCGCCGTACTTGGGGAAGCGGAACTCGAAGTGCGGCGCGAACCAGTCGAACTCCATCGGATAGCCGAATTCGCGCAGCTCGGTGACGACGTCACGGAAATCTTCCGCCACCCAGTGCGGCAACAGGAAGCGATCGTGCAGCTCGGTGCCCCAGCGCCGCAGGCGGCCGGGCGCGTAGGGCTGCTGCCAGAAGCGCGCGATCAGCGCGCGCAGCAGCAGTTGCTGGGCGAGGCTCATGCGCGCGTGCGGCGGCATCTCGAAGGCGCGCAGCTCGAGCAGGCCCAGCCGCCCGGTGGCGCTGTCCGGGCTGTACAGCTTGTCGATGCAGAACTCCGAGCGGTGCGTGTTGCCGCTGGCGTCGATGAGCAGGTTGCGCAGCAGGCGGTCGATGAGCCACGGCGGGACATGCGTGCCGCTCAGTTGTGGATCAACCTCGGGGAGCTGCTGGAAGGCGAGTTCCAGCTCGTGCACCGAGTCGTGGCGTGCCTCATCCACCCGCGGCGCCTGCGAGGTCGGGCCGATGAACAGCCCCGAGAACAGGTAGGACAGGCTGGGGTGGTTGTGCCAGTAGCTCACCAGGCTGCGCAGCAGGTCGGGACGACGCAGGAAGGGCGAGTCGCCCGGCGTGGCGCCACCGAGCACGAAGTGGTTGCCGCCGCCGGTACCGGTGTGGCGGCCGTCGAGCATGAACTTCTCGGTCGACAGGCGCGACTGGTGGGCCTCCTCGTACAGCGTGGACGTGCGCTCGACGAGCTCGTCCCAGTTGGCCGCGGGGTGGATGTTCACCTCGATCACGCCCGGGTCGGGCGTGATGCGGAAGTGCGCAAGGCGCGGATCGGGCGGCGGCTCGTAGCCTTCGAGCACCACGGGAAGCTTGAACTCCGCCGCGGTGTCCTCGACCGCGGTGACGATCTCGAGGTAGTCCTCCAGCGCCGCCGTCGGCGGCATGAAGAGGTAGAGCAGGCCGCCGCGCGGTTCGGCGCACATCGCGCTGCGGGTGATCCAGGCGGCGGATTCGAAAGGCTGCGGCAGGCGCGTGGGATCGATGCGCTCGTCGCGCGTCGCCAGCCCGGCTTGCGCCGCGCCGGGCAGCGGCACTGCCGCCTCGCCCTGCGCACCGTGGAAGCCGGCATGCTCGGCGCGGCCGGGAGTCCAGCCGCCGCCGCGGGCCTCGAAGCCGAGTCCGCTGTCGGCGCCGACGGTGGCACCGCCCGCAGCGCCCGTCGGCCGCAACTGCTGACGCAGCTCCGCGTGCGCCGGCAGCGCGGGAAAGCCCTGGTTGGGATCGGCGTGGTGGATCCAGGGGAAATCGCCTTTCCCCACCCAGGGTTGGGAGTCCAGCGGCAGGCGGTAGCCGATGGGCGAATCGCCAGGGATCAGGTACAGGCGCTCGCTGCGCAGGAACCACGGGCCGCTCTGCCAGCGACAGGCCCCCGCGTGGTTGCGCACGATCGGCAGCACATGGCCGATGACCTGCTTCAGGCCCTGGTCGAAGATCTTGGCGAGCCGCGCGCGTTCGAGCGGATCGTCCACGCGCGAGTCGTGCGGATCGACGTTGGTCGGCAGCCGGCGCTCGCGCCACAGGTAGTACCAGGCATCCTCGAAGGCCGGCATCATCCATTGCGGGTCGAGCCCCAGGCGTTCACCGACGCGCGCAAGGAAGCGCGCCGCCATGGCTTCGTCCACCGCGGTGCCAGAGAGCTCGCGCGCGAACAGCTCGGGTTTACGCCAGATCGGCTCGCCGTCGCGGCGCCAGTAGCAGTTGAGCGACCAGCGCGGCAACTGTTCGCCCGGATACCACTTGCCCTGGCCGAAATGCAGCAGGCCCTGTGGCGCGTAATGATCCTTCAGGCGGAACATCAGGTTCTCGGCCAGCGTGCGCTTGCTCGGCTTGCTGGCATCGCGGTGCTGCGGGTCGAGGGCGTCACTGTTCCAGGCCGCGCCGTCGCGGTCGTCGAGCGACACGAAGGTGGGCTCGCCGCCCTGCGTGAGGCGCACGTCGTGGGTCGTCAGGTCGCCATCGATAAGGTGGCCGAGGGCCTCGATCGCCGCCCACTGCTCGTCGGTGTAGGGCTTGGTGACGCGCGGCGCCTCCCACACCCGCTCGACCTTCATGTGGTGCTCGAACTCGCATTCGCATTCGTCGGTGAAGCCGGTGATCGGCGCCGCCGACGAGGGCTCGGGCGAGCAGGCGAGCGGAATGTGGCCTTCGCCGGCGAAGAGGCCCGAGGTCGGATCCAGTCCCACCCAGCCTGCGCCGGGCAGGTACACCTCGCACCAGGCGTGCAGGTCGGTGAAGTCCACCTCGGTGCCGGAAGGGCCGTCGAGCGACTTCACGTCGGGCACGAGCTGGATCAGGTAGCCCGACACGAAGCGCGCCGCCAGGCCGAGGTGACGCAGCAACTGCACCAGCAGCCAGGCCGAGTCGCGGCAGGAGCCGCTCGCCAGCGCCAACGTCTCTTCCGGCGTCTGCACGCCGGGCTCGAGCCGCACCAGGTAGCGGATGTCCTGCTGCAGGCGCTGGTTGAGCGCGACGAGGAAATCGACGCTGGCTTTCGGTTCGCGCGGGATGGATTCGAGGTAGTCGATGAACTTCGGCCCGAGCGCGGCGGCCGGCGCCTTCACCAGATAGGGTGCCAGTTCGACGCTCAGGTCGTCCGCATAGGCGAAGGGAATCGACTCCGCCACCGGCTCGAGGAAGAAGTCGAAGGGGTTGATGACCGACATCTCGGCCACCAGGTCGACCTCGATGCGCAGCTCGGTGGCCTTGTCGGGGAAGACCAGGCGTGCGAGGTAGTTCGACTGCGGGTCCTGCTGCCAGTTGATGAAGTGGCCGACGGGCTCGACCTTCAGCGAATAGGCATGGATCGGCGTGCGCGAGTGCGGCGCCGGGCGCAGGCGCACCACCTGCGGCGACAGGCTCACCGGCCGGTCGTAACGGTAATGGGTGACGTGATTCAGCTTGACGTGTATCGACACGGGGACGCCTCGTGATTTTTCGGACTGAGTGACGCACTGCTTCGCAAGAAACGTGCAATCCCTGCATCCGAGCTGAAAACAAGGGAGATGCACGGTTTCCGGACTCGCCCCGGCCGCGGCGATGCACCAGGACAGTGCGCGAAGCCTTGCGCGTGCATCCGGATGGCGCCAGGCAGCACGAGCGCCTCCGCATCGCGGCTGTCGCCGCTCCCACAGGAAAAGCCCCGGCACACCGCATACCCGGGTGGGAGCGGACCTGGCCGCGATGCGGCGCAGCCGCCCTCAAACTCCCATCGCGGCCGTCGGCTGCACAGACCGGGCCGCAGCGTGCGGCGCTGCCGTTACACTTGGCCCTCCTGCAGCTCGATGCTGCGCCTCCGTTCCCTCTGCATGCCCACGACGACGCGCCCGGCTTCGGCCTTGCCGCGCAACCTCGCCCTCGCCTATGCGCTGCTCATCGCCTACGCCTCCCTGCATCCTTTCGCAGGCTGGAAAGCGAGCGGACTGCCGGTGTTCGACTTCCTGGTGGCACCGTGGCCGAAGTACTTCGTCCTTGCCGACCTGGTGTTCAACGTCCTGGGCTACCTCCCGCTGGGCTTCCTGCTGGTCGCTGCCCTGCCCGGCAAATGGGCGGCCGGGCGCAGCATCTTCGTCGCGACGCTGGCCGCCGGCCTGCTGAGCCTGTTCCTGGAGACGGCACAGAACTTCCTGCCGTCGCGCGTCGCCAGCAATGTGGATCTGGGTGGCAACACGGCGGGTGCCCTGCTCGGCGCACTGCCGGGCGTGCGCTGGGGGCGCAGCCTGTTCGGCCTCGATGGCCGGGCGCGGCGCTGGCGCACGCGTTACGTCATCGGCGGCAACACCGGCGACGCGGGGCTGGTGCTCGTCGGCCTGTGGCTGCTGAGCCAGCTCACCGCGACCGACCTGCTGTTCGCCAGCGGCGACGTGCGCAACCTGCTCGGCATCGCCGCGCCGCTGCCCTTCAGTGCCGAGCGGTTCATGGCCTTCGACATGGCGCTGACCACGCTGTCGGTGCTGGCGATCGGGCTGTTCGCGCGCTGCATGATGCGCCACACCACCGTGTGGCCCCTGGTGCTGGTGCTGCTGCTCGGCGTCGGCGCCAAGACGCTGGCCACCGCCACCTTCTTCGTGCCCGGGGCACCGCTGGCCTGGCTCACGCCGGGGACCGGACGCGGCCTGCTGCTGGGCGGCGCGCTGCTGGCCGGGGCGCTGATGCTGCCGCGCGTACTGCAGCACGCCATCGCGGGCATGACGCTGCTGGCCAGCACCGCGCTGGTCAACCTGATGCCGGAGAACCCCTACGTGGTGTATGAGCAGCGCCTGACGAACTTCAGCAACTTCCTCAACTTCCACGGGCTGACCCAGCTCACTGACAGCCTGTGGCCGTTCTTCGCCCTGGCCTACCTGTCCGCCGTGGGCCTGTGGCGTGGCGAGCACCTGAGCGGCCGCCCGGATTCGCGCGAGCGGCGTCTATAATCCGCTGCACCAAATCAGGACCCGGCCGCCACGCCGGGGCGGCAACGCACCACCACCCGACTGCCGCGCAGGCGCCGCCCGCGAACATGGCGCCCGCGCATCGAGACGAACCCGCGATGAGCTATTTCAAACACCACGTCTTCTTCTGCTGCAATCAGCGCCAGAGCGGCGAGAGCTGCTGCAACGACCACGGCGCCAGCGCGCTGCAGACCTATGCCAAGGAGCGCACCGCCGCGCTCGGCCTGAAGGGCAAGGGCAGCGTGCGCATCAACAAGGCCGGCTGCCTGGGCCGCTGCGACGAGGGGCCGGTGCTGGTCGTCTATCCCGACAACGTCTGGTACACCTATGTCGACAAGGACGACGTCGACGACATCATCGACACCCATCTGGTGCAGGGCCGCATCGTCGACCGGCTGCGCCTGCCGGAGGACGCCGTATGAGCCGCCCGCTGCCCACCGAATCCGCGCTGCTGCGCGGCCAGGCCGGCAACATCGAAGTGCTGATCGACGCGCCGGGAGAGGTGCGCGGCATCGCGCTGGTGTGCCACCCGCATCCGCTGTTCGGCGGCGCCAACACCAACAAGGTGGCGCACACGCTGGCGCGCAGCTTCCGCGACCTCGGCTATGTGGCGCTCCGGCCCAACTTCCGCGGCGTGGGCAAGAGCGAAGGCGAGCACGACGCCGGCAACGGCGAAACCGAGGACATGCTGTCGGTGATCAGTTGGGCGCAGTCGCGCTGGGGCGTGTCGCCGCTGGCGCTGGGCGGCTTCTCGTTCGGCGGCTTCGTGCAGACGCGGGTGGCGAACCGCCTCGCCGACGGCATCGCGCCGCCGCGCCAGCTCGTGCTGGTGGGCATGGCGGCCGGGATGGCGGCCGATGGCGCGCGCCACTACGACACGCCGCCGGTGCCCAAGTCCATCCCGACGCTGGTCATCCACGGCGAGAACGACGAGACCGTCGCGCTCACCAACGTGCTCGACTGGGCGCGCCCGCAGGAGCTGCCGGTGACGGTGGTGCCGGGCGCGGACCATTTCTTCCATGCCCGCCTGCACGTGATCCGCGACATCATCGCGCGCAACCTTCCGCCGCTGGCCTGAAGGCCTGGCGCCGCCGACGCTGCCACCCGCCGCAGGAGACCCCGATGAAGCTCTTCGCCTCGCTCACCAGCCCCTACGCCCGCAAGATCCGCGTCATCCTCGCGGAGAAGGCGCTGCCCTTCGAACTGGTGGTCGATTCGCCCTGGGAGGCGAACACCCGGGTGCCGACAATCAACCCGCTCGGCAAGGTGCCGGCGCTGGTCACCGACGCCGGCGACATCTTCTTCGATTCGCCGGTGATCGCCGGCTACCTCGAAACGCTGGACGCGGCGCCGCGGCTGCTGCCCGCCGACGCGCTGGCAGCCGTGCGGGTGCGGCAGAACGAGGCGCTGGCCGACGGCATCACCGATGCGGCAGTCGCCGCGCTGCTCGAGTCGCGCCGCCCCGATGGCGAGCGCAGCGAGCGCGAGATCGCGCGCCAGCTCGAGAAGGTGGAGCGCGCCGTGGTCGAACTCGAGCGCCGCGCCACCGACCGTGACTGGCTCGATGGCGACCGCATGCAACTGGGCGACGTCGCCGCGGGCTGCGCACTGGGCTACCTCGACCTGCGCTTCCCGAAGATCGACTGGCGCGGCCGCCATCCGGCGCTGGCCGCGCTGGCAGCAAGACTGTTCGCCCGCCCGAGCTTCGCCGCCACCGTTCCGCCGGCGGGCTGAACGGCCGGCGCACACAGGAGAATCACGCGTGTTCGAATCCATGATGCACGCCGCTTTCTGGCTGTCGGTGCTGCAGATCATTGCCATCGACATCCTGCTCGGCGGCGACAACGCGGTGGTCATCGCGCTGGCCTGCCGCAAGCTGCCCGCGCATCAACGCAACAAGGGCATCGCCTGGGGGGTGGTGGGCGCGATCGCGCTGCGCATCGTGCTGATCTTCTTCGCCCTGCAACTGCTCGCGCTACCCTTCCTGAAAGTGGTCGGCGCGCTGCTGCTGCTGTGGATCGGCGTCAAGCTGATGCAGCCGGAAGACGATGAGGGCCACGGCAACATCGAGGGCAGCACCCACCTGATGGGCGCGATCAAGACCATCGTCGTCGCCGATGCCGTGATGAGCCTGGACAACGTCATCGCCGTGGCCGGCGCTGCGAAGGGCGACCTCGGCCTGGTGGTGTTCGGCATCGTGGTCAGCATTCCCATCATCGTTTGGGGCAGCAAGTTCGTGCTCAGGCTGATGGACCGCTTTCCCGCCGTCATCACGCTCGGCGCCGCGCTGCTGGGCTGGATCGCGGGCGGCATGGTGGTGGGCGACGTCACGCTGCAGCCGCTGCTGCAGGGGCTGCCGGGCTGGCTGCACTACCTGACCTCGGCGGTGGGTGCGGTGTTCGTGGTGACGCTGGGCGGCTGGCTGGCACGACGCAGGACGCGAGAGGGAGCCGGCGTCGCCGAGCTGACGCTCGCCGACGCGCCTCGCGGCGCAGGCGACAAGTGAGGAGGCGCGCACCATGAAGGTACTCATCCCTGTCGATGGCTCGGAAAACGCCGTGCGCGCAGTGGCCCACGTGCTCGCGCTGCGCCGCGAGACGCCGGCGCTGGAGATCCACCTGCTCGCCGTGCAGATCCCCATCGATGGCCACGCGCGCAGCTTCGTCAGCAAGGAAGCGCTGGAGGACTACCATCGCGAGGAAGGCCTTGCCGCGCTCGCCAGTGCGCGAAAGCAGCTCGATGAAGCCGGCGTGGCCTACTCGCACCATGTTGCGATCGGCCATGTCGCCGACACCATCGTGCGCTACGCCCGGGAACGCGGCTTCGACCGCATCGTGATGGGCTCGCATGGTCGCACCGGCCTGCTGCACCTGCTGATGGGCTCGGTGGCGCGCGAGGTCTCGCAGCGTTCCAGCGTGCCGGTGACGCTGGTGAAGCCGGATGAGGCGGCGCGCTGAGCGCGTCCTGCGGACATCGCCGCCCCGCCGCCCCGCCGCGACGCCCCGCAGACCCGCAGACCCGCAGACCCACGGCCCGGCAGGGCGGGCAGTGGCTTGCGCCACGGCAGTCGTCGTCTAGAGTGAAACGAGTCGGCCCGCAAGCACGTGAATCCGCGCGTCGCACGCACAACGCCGGCCCCCACAGGGAAGGAGAATGTCATGGCAGAGCTCGACAAGGAGGCCGTCGTCGCGGTCCTGAACCGCATCCTCGAGGCGGAACTGGCCGGGGTGGTGCGTTACACGCATTATTCCTTCCTCGTCTTCGGCTTTGGCCGCATTCCCATCGTGTCCTGGCTCAACGCACAGGCGGACGAGTCGCTGCTGCACGCGCGCCAGGCAGGGGAGTGGATCACCACGCTGGGCGCCTACCCTTCGCTGGGCATCGGGCCGTTGCTCGACTCCCACCAGCACGATGTGGGAGCGATCCTGCGCGAGTCGCTGGAAGCGGAGAGCAAGGCCCTGGGCCTGTACCGCGAACTGCTGGCACAGGTGGAAGGGCGCTCGGTCGCGCTGGAGGAGTTCTCGCGCCAGATGATCCACGCCGAGGAGCTGCATCTGGCCGAGGTCGACAAGATGCTGCGCAAGCCCGGCGACCTGCAGGCTTTCGCCCCGCGCAACATCTAGCCGCGCGTGGCGGGCCGGCACGCGGCCGTGGCATTGAAGCAAGCCGCGGCCGCCTGCCTCGCGCCGCTTGATCCAGGTTAGCGCACAAGTGCGCGCCGTCCGCGATAATCGCGCTTCCCCCGCCCACGGAAGCGACATGACTCGCGCACTGATCGTCCTCACCAACTTGCCCGACCAGGCCACCGCCGCGGCACTTGCGCAACGCCTGGTGGGCGAGCGGCTGGCCGCCTGTGTGAACATCATGGCCCCCTGCCAGTCCGTGTATCGCTGGCAGGGGGCCATCGAGTCGGCGGGCGAAGTGCCGCTGCTGATCAAGACCACCGCCGACCGCTATGAGGCGCTGCAGGCAGCGATCCTCGAGTCCCACCCTTACGAACTTCCCGAAATCCTCGCGGTCCCTGTGCAGCAAGGCTTCGAATCCTTCCTCGACTGGATGAACGACGAAACGCGCCCGTCGCGCGTTATCGACGAGCCTGCAAGGTGAGCCTTGCCCGCCCCCAGATCCTCCCGACCCGAAACCCGATGACGCACCGCCTGTCGATCCTGCTTGCCCTGTTCGCAAGCTTGCTGCTCCTTGCCTTCCCCATGGCCCGCGCGGCCGATCCGATCGAACCGGAAAAGGCCTTCGCCATGCGCGCCCATGCGCTCGATGCGCAGACGGTCGAGGTCGTGTTCACGGTGGCGAAGGGCTACTACCTGTACGGCGACAAGTTCCGCTATGAAGCAGAGCCCGCCACGATCACGCTGGGCGCACCGCAGAAGCCCGCCGGCAAGGTGAAGCACGACGAGTTCTTCGGCGAGGTCGAGACCCATCGCGGCGACTTGCGCGTGCTGTTGCCGGTGACTGCGCCCGAAGGCGTCAGCCGCTTCGAGCTGACCGTCACCAGCCAGGGCTGCTGGGACGGCGGCATCTGCTACCCGCCCACGCCGCAGAAAACCACCATCGATCTCTCCGCGCCGACGGCAACAGGCGGTGGCCTGCTCGCCGGCCTGATCGGCGGCCGCTCGCAGGGTGCCGCACAGAGCGTCGCGCCGGCGAGCGATGACACGGCGGCCGTTCGCGAGCCCACCGACGCCGGCAGCGGCGACGAGAGCGGGCGCATCGCCAGCCTCCTGAAGGGTGCCAGCGTGCCGCTGATCCTGGTGAGCTTCTTCGGCTTCGGCCTGCTGCTGGCCTTCACCCCCTGCACCTTCCCGATGATTCCCATCCTGTCGGGGATCATCGTCGGCCAGGGGCACAAGGTCTCGCACACCCGCGCCTTCGTGCTGTCGCTCGCCTACGTGCTGGGCATGGCCGTCACCTACGCGCTGGCCGGCGTCGCCGCAGGCGTGACCGGCACGCTGCTGTCGGCGGCGCTGCAGAACGTGTGGGTGCTGTCGGCGTTCGCGCTGGTGTTCGTGCTGCTGTCGCTGTCGATGTTCGGCTTCTACGAGCTGCAGTTGCCGAGCGCGCTGCAGAGCCGGCTGGCGAGCACCGCGAGCCACGAGAAGGGCGGCCACCTCGGCGGCGTCGCGGTGATGGGCGTGCTGTCGGCGCTGATCGTCGGCCCCTGCGTGGCGGCGCCGCTGGCCGGCGCCCTGCTCTACATCGCGCAGACGGGGGATGCGGTGCTCGGCGGCTGGGCGCTGTTCGCCATGGGCCTGGGCATGGGCGCGCCGCTGCTGGCGGTGGGTGTGGCCTCGCGCTCGCTGCTGCCCAAGGTCGGGCCATGGATGGAAGGCGTCAAGAAGGCCTTCGGCGTGCTGCTGCTGGCGGTGGCGCTGTGGATGCTGAGCCCGGTGATCCCGCCGCTGGCGACGATGCTGGGCTGGACGTCGCTGCTGGTGTTCTCCGGCATCTTCCTGCATGCCATCGACCCGCTGCCGCCGCATGCGAAGGGCTGGCAGCGTTTCTGGAAAGGCGTGGGCGTGGTGCTGCTGATCTCGGGCGCGGCGATGCTGGTGGGCGCCCTCGCCGGCTCGCGCGACCCGCTGCAGCCGCTCGCGGTGCTGCGCGCCGAAGCGGCGGCACCGCAGGCGGCGCCGGCGTTCCAGAAAGTGTCATCGATCGCCGAGCTCGACGCGCGCCTGGCCGGCGCCGGCCGCCCGGTGATGCTGGATTTCTACGCCGACTGGTGCGTGTCGTGCAAGGAGATGGAGCGCTACACCTTCAGCGATCCGCAGGTGGCGAGCCGCATGGGGCGCATGCTGCTGCTGAAGGCCGACGTCACCGCCAACGACGACGAGCACAAGGCCCTCCTCAAGCGCTTCGGCCTGTTCGGCCCGCCGGGCATCATCTTCTTCGACCCGGCGGGCAAGGAGCGCGAAGGTCTGCGCGTGGTGGGCTACATGAAGGCCGAGTCGTTCTCGGCGGTGCTCGATCGGGCGCTGTGACCCCCGGCCCGGCCGGCGCGCAGGTTTTCCCCTACAATTCCCCTTTTACCTTTCGGTTCAGACCTTTCATGTTCTCCGGCATCGTCGCGGCCGTCGGCCGCATCGAACACATCGCGCCGCTCGCAGACGGCATTCGCCTCACCGTCGACACCAACGGGCTCGACCTGTCCGACGTCATCGTCGGCGACAGCATCGCGCACAGCGGCGTATGCCTGACCGTGGTCGAAATGAACGGCGGCCACCTGAAGTACGACGTCTCGCGCGAGACGCTGAACTGCACGGTAGGCCTGGATGCCGTGGGCAACGAGGTGAATCTGGAGAAGGCGCTGCGCCTGGCCGACCGCCTCGGCGGCCACCTCGTCACCGGCCATGTGGATGGCGTGGGCGAAGTGCAGAAATTCGAACCCGTGGGCGAAAGCCACGAGCTCGTGATCCGCGCGCCGGCGGCGATCGCCGGCTACATCGCGAAGAAGGGCTCCATCACCGTGAACGGCGTCAGCCTGACGGTGAACCACGTCGAGGGGCGCGACTTCTGGATCAACCTAATCCCCCACACGGTGGCGATGACCAACCTGAAGCACCTCGCGCCCGGCAGCAAAGTCAATCTCGAGATCGACCTCATTGCGCGCTACGTCGAACGCATGCTCGCCTGGCGCAGCGAGGAAGCCGCCGCACAAGGCTGAACCACGCACAGCGACGCGTCGTCAGAACGCCAGCAAGAACAGCAAACAAGGAAACAACATGAGCGCACTCGCGCCGATTACCGACATCATCGCCGACATCAAGACGGGCAAGATGGTCATCCTGGTGGACGAGGAAGACCGCGAGAACGAGGGCGACCTCGTCATGGCGGCCGAATTCGTCACGCCGGAGGCGATCAATTTCATGGCCAAGCACGGCCGCGGCCTGATCTGCCTGACGCTCACCGACGAGCGCTGCCGCCAGCTCGGCCTGCAGCAGATGGTGCGCGACAACCGCACGCCGCACGGCACCGCCTTCACCGTGTCGATCGAAGCGGCCACCGGCGTCACCACCGGCATCTCGGCGCACGATCGCGCGCGCACCGTGCAGGTGGCCGTCGCCCGCAACGCCCGGCCGGACGACATCGTCACCCCCGGCCACATCTTCCCGCTGACCGCGCAGAAGGGCGGCGTGCTGATCCGCGCCGGCCACACCGAAGCGGGCTGCGACCTCGCCCACCTGGCCGGCCTGGAACCGGCGGCAGTGATCTGCGAGATCCTGAAGGACGACGGCACCATGGCGCGGCTCCCCGACCTGATCGAGTTCGGCCGCGAGCACGAACTGAAGATCGGCGCCATCCGCGACCTGATCGAGCATCGCGCCGCCACCGAGCATCTGATCGAGAAGGTCGCCGAGAAGGAAGTCGACACCGTCCATGGCCGCTTCCGCCTGTTCGCGTTCGAGGACAAGACTTCGGGCGACGTGCATTTCGCCCTGACGCACGGCGACATCCGCCCCGACCGCGAGACCCTGGTGCGGGTGCACGAGCCGATCTCGGTGATCGACTTCCTCGACCCGGCGAGCGCGAGCCACAGCTTCCCGGTGGACGTCTCGCTCGCCACGCTGGCGGCGGCCGAGGCCGGGGTGATGGTGCTGCTGTACCGCCCGCAATCGGGCCGCGAGCTGCTCGCCAGCCTCAACCGCACCCAGGACCGCCCGGTGAAGTGGGACGCCCGCCTGTTCGGCGTCGGCGCGCAGATCCTGCGCAGCCTCAAGGTGGGCAAGATGCGGCTGCTCGCCAGCCCGCGCAAGATCCGCAGCATGGCCGGCTTCGGCCTCGAAATCACCGGCTTCGTCGACAAGAACTGAGCAAGAACCGAGAACCCGCATGCAACGCACCCAACCCGAAAACACCCGCCGCACCGCCCGCTACGACGGCATCGTCGAGCTCGAGCCCGATTTCGCCGGCGCTGGCCTGCGCGTAGGCATCGTCATGGCCCGCTTCAACCTCGACATCTGCGAGGGCCTGCTGTCGGCCTGCACCGACGAGCTGCTCAAGCTCGGCGTCGCGCGCAGCGACATCCGCATCGTCACGGTGCCCGGCGCGCTGGAGATCCCGCTGACGCTGCAGGCCATGGGCAGGAGCGGCAAATTCGATGCGCTGGTGGCGCTCGGCGCAGTGATCCGCGGCGAGACCTATCACTTCGAGCTGGTCTCCAACGAGATGGGCGCCGGCGTCACCCGCGTCAGCCTCGACACCGGCGTGCCGATCGCCAACGGCGTGCTGACCACCGAGGACGAAGACCAGGCGGTCGCGCGCATGACCGAGAAGGGCGCCGACTGCGCCCGCGCCGCAGTCGAGATGGTCAACCTGCTGAAGGCCCTCAGATGAGCGATCCCACCCACAACAGCGCCGGCGCGGACCCCGGCGCCACGCCGAACCCGACAAGCAAGATGGCGCGCCGCCGTGCGCGCGAACTGGCACTGCAGGGCGTGTACCAGTGGCTGCTGTCGGGCAACTCGATGACCACCGTGCAGCGCAACATCGAGGCCGAGGCGGAAAACCTGGACAAGGTGGACCGCGAGCTGTTCGTGAGCCTGCTGCGCGGCGCGCTGGAAAACGCCGACGAGCTGCGCACCGGGTTCTCGCCGCTGATCCACCGTCCGGTGGCCGAGCTTTCGCCCATCGAGCATGCGATCCTGCTGCTGGGCGCGCACGAGTTGCGCCACAACATCGAGACGCCCTACCGGGTCGTCATCAACGAGGCGATCGAGCTGGCCAAGAGCTACGGCGGCACGGACGGCCACAAGTTCGTGAATGGCGTGCTGGACAAGCTCGCCGCCCGGCTGCGCCCGAAAGAAGTCGAGGCGGCGCGCAAGGCGAAAGGCTGATCAGGCGGCTGTTCCGGAAGGCGGTCATTCACGGCAAAGAGGCCGGCGGGGCGTTCGCCGCGCGGGCGGTCGAGAGCGCCGGCTCGGGGTGCGCTGCGGGGGAAACAAGGCGACGCATGTCTGAGGAGCGCAGCGACGAGTTTGCGTCGCCGCCCCCGCAGCGTGCCCCGAGCCGGGAAGCCGAAGGCCGCGAACGCCTACGCCCGCGCGGCGAACGCCCCGCCGGCCGAACGTCGAGTTCGTGACGCGCTAAATGGCAGACCGGGGCGCTTCACTCTTCAAAACGTGCGCCGTATCGTCATCGCACCGCGAATCTGATTGAGGCTGTAGCCGGTGGCCTTGTCCGCAGGGTAAAGCTCCGCGAGGCGCGCCTTCACCGCCGGCGCAATGTCGTTGGGCCCGCCGTGGCAGCTCAGGCACAACTGTTGGGTGGGCAGCGCCTTCATGTAGCGGTAGCTGTAGCCGCCGTTGTCGCTTACCATCTCGCCGCGCTCGAGCTGGCGCGGATCTTCCCCGGCGGCAGCGCGGTGGTCGAAATCCTGCAGCACGGCCGCCTCCCAGGCATCCGGCACCGCCTTCGGGTTGCGGTTCTTCAGGCTCACGCGGCGGATCTGCCAGCCGGTCTTGTCGGACGCTTCCTTCGCCATCTGCGGCGCCTTCTCGCGGCACACGCCGATGGCCCCCTCGACGCCGCCTTTTTCGATCTCCTGCTGCAGGACCCCGACCAGCCGCGGCGGAATGCTCGACGCCACCGTGCGCGCCTCCTGCAGCAAGGCGAACTCCTCCGCTGCAGCGGGCAGGGCAGCAAGAGTCATCGCGGACATCATGACGCTCAGGGCAACGTGCTTCAGCTCCATGTTCGGCTCCGGGCCTGGATGAATAAGAATTCAATTATATACAGTCCGGGAGTTCGCAGCGCAGCCCAAGAAAAATCCCGCCGGGACTCTCGCCCCGGCGGGATTCTGGATCGTGTCTGCCCGCCTTCGCAGTGAGGCGGGCTCAACGCGAGGTGCTCAGTCCCGGAAACCGCGGTCGCGGCGATCCCCGTGGCTGCGCTCGCCGCGCGAAGGATGGCCCTCGCGCCCATGGGCGCTCGCGCCGCGGCGCGTGTCGCCGGACGGACGGCCGTAGCCGCCAGGCCTGGCGCCGCTGCCGAAGCGGCGGCCGCCATTGCCGCCGGGACGCGGCGCCGAGGGCTTGCGCGGCGACGGCTCCATGCCCGGGATGGTATGCACCGCCAGGCGATCACCGGTGAAGCGCTCGATGGCGCGGATCAGGCCGGTCTCGCGCGGGCCGGACAACGTGATCGCCACGCCGTCGCGCCCGGCACGGCCGGTGCGGCCGATGCGGTGCACATAGTCCTCGGCCTGACGCGGCGGATCGAAGTTGATGACGTGGCTGATGCCGGCGACGTCGATGCCGCGCGCGGCGACGTCGGTCGCCACCAGCACGCCGATGCGGCCCTGGCGCAGGCGGTCGAGGGTGCGGTTGCGCTGGGTCTGGTGCATGTCGCCATGAAGCGCGGCGGCGGCGATGCCCTTTTCCTGCAGCGACAGCGACAGCTCGTCGGCGCTCTTCTTGGTTGCGGTGAACACCACCGCCTGGTTCAGGCTGTCGTCGCCGAGCAGGGCCTCGAGCAGGCGGTTCTTGTGACCGAGGTCGTCGGCGAACATCAGGCGCTGCTCGATCTGGCCGCGGTCTTCCTGCGCGGCCTCGATCTCGATGCGCTGCGGGTTGCGCGTCATGCGCGCCGCCATGGTGCCCACCACACCGTCGAGCGTGGCCGAGAACAGCAGCGTCTGGCGCTTGCCCGGGGTGGCGGCGACGATGGCGTCGATATCTTCGGCAAAGCCCATGTCGAGCATGCGGTCGGCTTCGTCGAGGATCAGCACCTCGAGATCGGACAGCTTGATCTTGCGCCGGGTCAGATGGTCGAGCAGGCGGCCCGGCGTGGCGACGACGACGTCGCACTGGCGCTGCAACTGCTTGATCTGGGCGAACATCGGCGCACCGCCGACGAGGCACGCGGTGTTGAGCCAGCGCAGCGCCTTGCCGTAGGTCTGCACGGCCTTCTCGACCTGCTGCGCGAGTTCGCGCGTCGGCGTCAGCACCAGCACGCGCGGGCCGGCACCCGGCGCCGGGCGCCGGTCGATGAGCTTGTGCAGCGCCGGCAGCGTGAAGGCTGCGGTCTTGCCACTGCCGGTATGGCTGGACACCAGCAGGTCGGCACCGGCGATGGCGGCAGGAATGGCCTGCTGCTGCACCGGAGTCGGGATCGTGTAGCCGGTCTGCTCGATGGCCTTGAGGAGTTCGTCGGCGAGGCCGAGGCTGTGGAACGTCATGGTTCTTCCTGTATTGCGCGCCGCCTCGCATGACTGCGGACGGCAGGTTCGGGCCCGGGATGACGGGCCTCATGGCATCGCGCCGCGCCGGACCTGTGGGTGTACAGGGTCGGGGCGTGGAATCGCAGGTGCGACAAACGCGCGATGGGCGTGGCCGGCCTGTCGAGCCCCGGCCATGAGAACCGGGTTTTCGAGGCCGCGCATCGGCACCAACCGGTTGTCACGATGCCAGACGATCGGAAGAACGAATGGAGTTCGGCGGGAGGTCGGGGGCGATGGGGCTGTGGTTACAGTCCCTCGGGCCAGGCAGGCGGACATCCTGTTCCGCACTTGATACCGTGGTGGCCCTGCTGCTGCATTGCACAACGAGCGGCAGTATAACCGCTTTTCTCGAGACTGTCGCCCGAAATCGTTGCAAAGTGCTTGAAGAAAAAAGAAAAGCGGGGCGGCATCCTGGATGCCGCCCCGCCCGTCAGCGCCTCGCCTTGCGGCGAATCACTTGTTGACTGCGGCCTTCAGCGTCGCGCCGGCAGTGAACTTGGGCACGCTCGAGGCGGCGATTTCGATCGCGGCGCCGGTCTGCGGGTTGCGGCCGGTGCGGGCCGCGCGCTCGGAAACCTCGAACGAGCCAAAGCCGGTGAAGGCGACCTTTTCACCCTTGCCCAGTTGTTCGCCGATGATGTCGAGCACGGCAGTCAGGGCGCGGTCGGCCTGAGCGCGGGAGACGTCCAGACGATCAGCCAGGGCTTCGACGAATTCACCTTTGTTCATGCTTTTCCTCGATTGGTGTGTAAGTGACGGGAATTCTGATGTACCGGGCGGATTCTAGCACCGACGCGGCTTTCGGGGCGTGACGAAAGAATCGTCGCGCAGCCGGGCCGGCGTGCGTGAACGGGCACCGGGAGCCGGCTTGCCGGCATCGCCAGTGAACGCGTCAGAATGCCGTCTCGTCGAAGCGGGTGAGCGCACCGCCCGCCTTGCACACCGTCGCCGCATGCGCAGCGGCCTGCGGGCCGATGGTGGCCATGTAGAAGCAGGCAAGTTCGACCAGGCTGGCGCGATGGACGGCATCACCTTGGCTGCCAGCGCGCCCGGCCTGCGCCGCCAGCGCGGCACGTCCGAGCTGCCAGCCACCGCACACCGTGCCGAGCAGGTGCAGGAAAGGCACCGCGCCGGCCAGCACGTCGGCCAGTTGTTCGCGGCCGTTGGCGAGCATCCAGTCAGCCGCCGACTCCAGCGCATCGGTGCCGTCGGCGAGGCCGTCGCCGATCTCGGCCAGCCCGGCGCGGTTCAGCGCAGCCGCGGTGTCGCGCAGGTCGACGATCAGCTCGCGCAGCGTGGCGCCGCCTTCGCGCAGGATCTTGCGCCCCACCAGGTCGTTGGCCTGGATACCGGTCGTGCCCTCGTAGATGGTGATGATGCGGGCATCGCGGAAGTGCTGGGCGATGCCGGTTTCCTCGACGAAGCCCATGCCGCCGAAGACCTGGATGGCGTCGTCGCAGACGTCGTTGCCCACTTCGGTGCACCAGCCCTTGGCGACCGGCATCAGCAGATCGACGTAGCGGCGGTGCTTGTCCGCCACGGTGCGGTCGGGATGGTGGTGCGCGATGTCGAACCAGCCCGCCGCGCTGTACAGCAACACGCGCATCGCCATGATGCGCGCGCGCATCGACAGCAGCATGCGCTTGACGTCGGGGTGATGGATGATGGGTTTGCCCGATTCGCCGGTCACCGCATCGCGGCCCTGCACACGTTCGCGCGCATAGGCGAGCGCCATCTGGTAGGCGCGATCGGCGAGGCCGAGTCCCTGCACGCCGACACCGAAGCGCGCCTCGTTCATCATCACGAACATGGTCTCGAGCCCGCGATTCGGCGCGCCCACCATCCAGCCGGTGGCGCCGCCGCCGTCGCCGAAGCTCAGCGTGCAGGTGGGGCTGCCATGGATGCCCATCTTGTGCTCGATGGAGATGCAGCGTACGTCGTTTTTCGCCCCCAGGCTGCCATCGGCATTCACCAGGTACTTGGGCACGATGAACAGCGACAGCCCTTTCACGCCGGCCGGTGCATCCGGCAGGCGGGCGAGCACCAGATGCACGATGTTGGGCGTCAGCTCGTGCTCGCCGTAGGAGATGAAGATCTTCTGGCCGAACAGCTTGTAGCTGCCGTCCGCCTGCGGCTCGGCGCGGCTGCGGGTGGCGGCGAGGTCGGACCCCGCCTGCGGCTCGGTGAGGTTCATCGTGCTGCCCCACTCGCCGCTCACCACCTTGTGCAGCCAGGTCTGCTTCTGCTCCTCGCTGGCGGCGATCAGAAGCGCCTCGGCCTGGCCCTGGTTGAGGATGGGCAGCATGGTGAACGCCATGTTGGCCGCGCACCACATCTCCATCACCGGCGTGGACACCAGCTTGGGCATGCCCTGGCCGCCGAATGCCACCGGCAGCGACAGCCCGAGCCAGCCCGCCTCGCGGAACTGGTCGTAAGCCGCCTGCCAGCCCTCCGGCGTCAGCACGCGGCCGTCGTCCTGCAGGCGGCAGCCTTGCAGGTCGCCATCGCGGTTGATCGGCGCCAGCACGCCGGCGGCGAACTTGCCCGCCTCCTCTAGGATGGCCGCCACCAGATCCGGGCTCGCCTCCTCGCAACCGGGCAGCGCAGCGACCTGTTCCAGGCCCGCCAGCTCGGCGAGGATGAACTGCATGTCCCTCAGCGGGGGGATGTAGTCGTGCATCGGGCTGTCTCCTGTGTCCCTTGTTCTGTCGTCAGGTCGCGCTCAGTCGCAGGCCGCGCGGATGTCTTCGGGAATGGGCACCGCCTTGATGCGCAGCGGGTCTGCGGGATCCTGCATCGCGAACACGCGGACTTCGCGCCCTTCACACAGCACGGTGTCGCCGCGCCGGGCGACATGGCGCATGACGAAGCTCTTGCCGCGCCACTCCTCGATCCACGACTCGATCTCGATGTCCTCGCCGTAGGTGGCCGAGTTGCGGAAGCTCGCCTGCGCATCGACCAGCGGCGTGCCGATGATGCCGCGCTCGGCGGTGGTCTCGCGCCAGCTCGGCACGCCGCAGGCGGTGAAGAACTCGCGGCTAGCGGTGTCGAACCACTTGAAGTAGTTGGCGAAGAACACGATCTGCGCCGGGTCGCAGTCGCTGAACGCGATGCGCATGCGATACACGTTGCGGCGGGCCATGGCGTCTCCCGCTTCAGCGCGCTGCCAGGCGCACCGCGCCGTCGAGACGGATGGTTTCGCCGTTGAGCATGACATTGTCGACGATGCTCAGCGCCAGCTTCGCGAACTCCTCGGGCTCGCCGAGGCGCTGCGGGAAGGGCGTGTTCTCGCCCAGCGACTTCTGCACCTCGGGCGGCAGGCCGCGCATCATCGGCGTGATGAACAGGCCCGGCGCGATCGTCATCACGCGGATGCCGAAGCGCGCCAGCTCGCGCGCGATCGGTAGCGTCATCGACACGATGCCGCCCTTCGAGGCCGCATAGGCCGCCTGGCCGATCTGGCCTTCGTAGGCCGCCACCGACGCGGTATTGATGATGACGCCGCGCTCGCCGTCGGCCTGCGCCTCGCCCTTGCTCATCGCGTCGGCGGCGAGGCGGATCATGTTGAAGGTGCCGATCAGGTTGATCTGCACCGAGCGCGCGAAGTCGGCGAGCGGCTGCGGCCCTTCCTTGCCCAGCACCTTGCCCGCGTTGCCGATGCCGGCGCAATTGACCAGGCCCTGCAGGCCGCCGAAGCGGCTCACCGCGAGATCGACCGCTGCTTTCGCGTCGGCCTCGTCGGCGACGTTGGTGCGAGCGAACGCGGCGCGCGCACCCAGTTCGGCGGCGAGCTTCTCGCCCTGCTCCACGTTGAGGTCTGCGATCACCACGTTGGCGCCGGCGGCGTGCAGCGCACGAACGGTCGCCTCGCCCAGCCCCGACGCGCCGCCGGTCACGATGAAAGTGCTGCCTTCGAATTTCATTGCCTTCTCCTATCTGGTCAAGCCACGTTCTCGACGATCACCGCCACGCCCTGGCCGCCTCCGGCGCAGGCCGACGACACGCCGTACTGCAGGCCGGCCGCGCGCGCCGCGCGCGCCACCGTGTGCGTCAGGCGCACGCCGGAGGCGCCCAGCGGATGGCCGATGGCGATGGCGCCGCCATTGACGTTCACCTTGTCGCGATCGAGCCCCAGCTCGCGCTCGCAGGCGAGGTACTGCGCGCCGAAAGCTTCGTTGATCTCGATACGGCCGAGGTCGCCGACGGTGATGCCGGCAAGCCTGGCCGCGGCGCGGATCGCCGGCGCCGGGCCGATGCCCATGATCTCGGGCGGCACCGCCGCGGCCGCGCCGGCCACGATGCGGGCGATCGGCGTCAGGCCATGCGCGCGCACCCAGTCGCCGCGGGCGACGATGACCGCCGCCGCGCCGTCGACGATGGCCGAGCTGTTGCCGCCGGTCTGCACGCCGCCGAAGGCCGCCTTGAGCTTCTGCAGCGTCTCGAACGACGTCGGCCGCACATGGCCGTCGCGCTCGCAGGCAGTGGCGCGGTCGGCCAGCCTGATGCCGCGCGGCTTGTAGCCGTCGAGCTCCCAGGTGGTGTTGGTCACCGCGCTGACCTCGTCGGCGAACCAGCCCGCCTCCCACGCCGCCACGCCGCGGGCGAAGCTCTGCGCAGCGAACCGGTCGACCTCCTCGCGGCCGATGCCGTACCGCGTCGCGAGGTTCTCGGCCGTGCCGCCCATGCTGGTGGCCGGTGCGGTGTCCAGCGTCGCTTCCCACAGGAAGTCCTTGAACTCCACCTGGCCCATGCGGAAGCCGGCACGATGCGTGTACGCCGCCACCGGGTTGCGCGACATCGACTCGGTGCCCACGCACAGCACCACGTTGGCCTTGCCCAGCGTGATGTGGTCGGCGGCGGTCAGGATGGTCTCGAAGCCGGTGCAGCACAGCCGCTGCACCAGCAGCGCCGGCACGTTCGGGTTGACGCCCGCATACAGGCCGATGTGGCGCGGCAGGAAGTAGGCGTCGAAGCTCGCCTGCGCCATGTTGCCGGCGACGATGGCATCCACCTCGGGCGCCGGAATGCCGCTGGTGGCGAACAGCGCGCGCGCCGCGGCGATGCCGAGGTCGGTCGGCGACACGTCGCGCAGCACGCCGTTGTAGTCGGCGAACGGCGTGCGCTGGCCGGCCACCAGCCAGATGTCGTCGTAGGCGGTGCCGCGCGCGGCGGCTTCGGATGCGGCGAAATTGCCCATGCCCTGGATGCTCATTGACGCGCTCCCTGTCCCTTGCGCTTGAGGAATTCGCCGATGCGCTCGGCGATCTCGGGGTTGGTCTGCACGACCGCCGCGGTCAGCGACTCGACGAAGAAGCCGTCGTCGCTGGCCATGTTGTCGATGCGGGCGATCGCGGTGACCATCGCCCAGTTGGCCATGGGCGCGTTCTCGGCGACGCGGCGCGCCAGTTGCTGCGCCTTCGCCAGGCTCTCGCCGGCGCCGACCAGGTAGTGCGACAGGCCGAGGCGCTGGCCTTCCTCGGCATCGAGGATGCGGCCGGTCAGCATCATTTCGCACATGCGCCCGGCGCCGATGATCTTGGCCACCCGCACCGAGGCGCCGCCGCCGACGTAGATGCCGTGTCGCCCTTCGGGCAACTGGTAGATCGTGTTCGGCTCGGCGATGCGGATGTGGGTGGCGGTCGCCAGTTCCAGTCCGCCGCCGATCACCGCACCCTGCATCGCGGCGATCACCGGGATGCCGCCGTTCTGGATGCGGGCGAAGATGCGATGCCACGACTGGGAGTGCAGCATCACGCCGAACGGCTCGCGGTGCTGGTGCTCGGACAGGTCCAGCCCGGCGCAGAAATGGTCGCCCTCGCCGGCGAGGATGATGGCGCGCGTGCCTTCCGGCGTCGCCACCAGCGCCGCCTCGAGTGCCGCCAGCAGGCGGTCGCTGATCGCGTTGCGCTTGGCCGGGCGTGCCAGCGTGATGGTGTAGATGCCGTCTTCCGACGACGTCTTGACGATCTGTTCGGTCATTGTCGTTTTCCTCGTTGTTCCGTCACACCGCGGCGTGCACGCTGATCACGGTCTTGTCGAGCACGTCCTGGTGCAGGAACTCGACCAGATCGGCGCGGCGCGTCAGCACGATGCGCTGGTTGATGTAGCCCTTGTCGGTGATCTCGCCCGCTTCCACCGACGGCGGCTCCGCCATGATCAGCGCGCGCTCCGGATACGTCGAGGAGCCGCCGCCCAGTTGCCTGAGCATCGCCATGCCGCGCTGCACGCGGCCGCGCACCGCCGGGTTCAGGAAGACGTCGGCGAGGTCGGCGTCGGGCGGCAGGTGGGGACACAGCGCACGGCATTCGGAGACGTTGGGGAAGATCAGGAAGCCGATCTCGTCGCGGTTGTGGCCGGTGACGACGATGTCCTGGGCGACCGGCGACATCGCCTCGATGCCCTTCACCCGCAGCGAGCCGACATGCACCCAGGTGCCGGTGAGCAGCTTGAAGTCCTCGCCGACGCGGCCGTCGAACAGCAGACCCAGCTCCGGGCGCTCGGCATCGACGAACTCGACCGCGTCGCCGATCATGTAGAAGCCGTCCTCGTCGAAGGACGCCGCCGACAGCTCGGGCTGCTTCCAGTAGCCGGGGAACACGTTCGGCCCCTTGATGCGCACTTCCAGCTTGTCCTGCGAGCGCACCAGCTTCAGCTCGGTGCCCGGCACCGGCACGCCGATCACGCCGGAGCGCACCGCCTGGAAGTGGCAGTCGGTGGCGAGAGGCGCCGTCTCGGTCGAGCCCCACGACGACACCATCGGCACGCGGCAGCCCAGCGTGCGCTCGGACAGTTCCTCCAGCTCGCTCCACAGGTGCTGCGGCAGCGCGGCACCGGCGTAGGAGATCAGGTTCAGGCGGCGGAAGAAGCACTCGCACAGCACCGGATCCTTGCGCAGCTCGGGCACCAGCATGTCGTAGGCGCGCGGCACGCTGAAATAGATCGTCGGCGACACTTCGCGCAGGTTGCGCAGGGTCTTCTCGAGCAGCGCCGGCGTCGGCTTGCCGTCGTCGATGTACATCGTGCCGCCCCAGCGCAACATCAGGTTGAAGTTCTGGTTGCCACCGAAGGTATGGCTCCACGGCAGCCACTCGACGAGCACCGGCCGGTTGTCGGCGAGGAAAGTCCAGATCAGCTCCTTGGCGAGCTGGTTGGAACACATCATGCGGTGGGTGTTGATCACCGCCTTGGGCGTGCCGACCGAGCCGGAGGTGAACAGGAACTTGCCGATGGTGTCGGGCGTGATCGCGTCGAAGGCCCGCATCACTGCCGCTTCGTCACAGCGCGCCTCGACCTCGGCCATCGGCACGGTGCCCGGCTGCGCCTGGCTGCGGCTGCCCGCCACCACCACGCCGTCGTGCAGCGGGGCGATCGCGGCGATCGCCGGCATGAAGCGCTCGACCGGATCGGCGTAGATCACGCCCGGCCGCAGCAGCTCGATGTTGCCCTTGAGCTTGGCGTGATCCTTCGACATCAGCGAAGTGCCGGCCGAGATCGGACACGCGGGCACACCGATGTGCATCGCCGCCAGCATGATCAGCGCATGCTCGATGGAGTTGTCCGACAGGATCGCTACCGGCCGCTCGGCCGACAGCTTCTGCCCCAGCATCCAGGTGGCGATCGCCACCACCCTGCGGCGCGCCTCGCCGTAGCTCAACTTGTCCCACTCGCCGGCGGCGTTGCGCTCGGCGAGGAACAGCTCGTCGGGCTGCACCCGCGCCCAGTGCTCGAGCCAGTCGCCGACGCAGCGGGCATAGGTGTCGGGCAGCGGGATTCCCGAGCGCAGGATGCGCGAACCGTCCCCCCGATGGATTTCGACCAGATCCGGCTCGGCAAACATGCGGACCGGATCGCGGATGATCTCGCTCATGGAATCCCTCCTGTGGATCGTTGGCCGATCAGTTGTCGACGCGCTTGTAGCCGCCGTTGTCGATGCGCACCAGCACATGCGAGCGTGCATCGAGGCCGAAGTGATCGGTGGGGCTCATGTTGAACACGCCATGCACGCCGACCACGTCCTTGTTGGATTCGATCGCGCTACGCAGCGCGGCACGGAACTCGGGCGAACCCGGCTTGGCCTTCGCCAGTGCAACCGGCACCGCCGCTTCGACCAGGCGGAAGGCATCGACCGCATGACCGGCAAAGGCCGACAGCGAGCCGGTGCCGAACTGGGCCTCGTACTTGCGCGCGAACTCGCCGCCCGGCTTCTTCGACGGATGATCGGCCGCCAGTTGATTGACGACGACGATCGGGCCGACCGGCAGGATCGCGCCCTCTGCAGCCTTGCCCGCCACGCCGAGGAAAGCCTGGTTGGCGACCGCGTGCGTCTGGTAGATCTGGCCCTTGTAGCCGCGCTCGACCAGCGCCGTCTGCGGCAGCGCCGCCGGGCTGCCCGAGCCGACGATCAGGATCGCATCCGGCTTCGCGGTGACCAGCTTCAGCACCTGGCCGGTGACCGAGGTGTCGGTGCGGTTGTAGCGCTCGACCGGGCCGATCTTGATGCCGGCGGCGTCGGCCAGCTTGGTCATCGAGTTCAGCCAGTCCTCGCCGTAGGCATCGGAGAAGCCGATGAAGCCCAGCGTCTTCACGCCCTTCGCCTTCATGTGCTGGACCAGCGCGCCGGCCATCACGCTGTTCTGCTGGGGCGCGCGGAACACCCACTCGTTGCGCTCGGCCGGCAGCGACACCGGGCTCATCGTCACCAGCGGCGTCTTCGCCTCGTTGGCGACTTCGGCGATGGCCGCGCTGGCAGGCGTGCCCGACGAACCGATCATCACGTCGACCTTGTCTTCGGACACGAAGCGGCGCGCATTCTTCGTCGCCACGGTGGGATCGGTCGCATCGTCGAGCACGATCAGCCGTACCTTCTCGCCGCCGATCTCGGTGGGCATCAGCGTGAACGCGTTCTTCTCGGGAATGCCGAGGGATGCCGCCGGACCGGTTGCCGACAGCGAGACGCCGATGGTGATGTCGGCCAGGGCCGAGCCGGCGGCAAGCGTCACGGACAAGGCGGCGCAGAGCTTGTGCAGTTTCATGTTTCCTCCAGATGGTCGTGGGTTGACCGGATCGCCCGCAATGGCGACCGGCCCGAGCTGTTGCGGCAAGGCGTACAGGCTTCTTCTGGAATGGAAAGATATCGATGACTAACTACCTTGTCAAACGCTTGTTCGATATATTTCTTTGAGACACCTGGCTACCATCCAGGCTTGCCCCGAGCCGAATTGAGGCAAACTTGCGGCAGCGCGGCACCAGCGCTGGCCGACCGCCACCACGACCCGCGCAGATCCCAAGAGAAGTCCCACGCAATGACCGATTCCCTCGCTGCCGACGCGCATGCCGCGTCATCCGTGACCGCCGAAGAAGAAATCCTGCGCCTGGCGCGTGAGGAACCCGAGTTGGGACAGGTGGCAGTGGCCGAGCGCCTGCGCCAGGCCGGCCTGCGTATCTCGCCATCCGGTGTGCGCTACCTGTGGCAGAAGCACGGGCTGGAGACTGCGGTGAAGCGACTGCAGGCCTTGGTGGAGCATCAGGGGGGCGACGCCGAGGGGCTGACCGAAACGCAGCGCCGCCATCTGGAACGTGGGCGCCTGAGCGAGCGCCTGGCCCGCGGCGACGCGGCCGGCGGTCCGGCCGAAGGCGATCAGGAGCCGCTGGAGCGGCGCCGCCTGATCCTGGATGCCGCAGCACGGCTGTTCTCCGCCGAGGGCTACGACCGCACCTCGATCCGCGACATCGCGCGCAATGTCGGCCTGCTGCCGGGGTCGGTCTATCACTACTTCCCGTCCAAGCGCGAACTCTTCCTCGCCGTCCATCGCGAAGGCTTCGAACGCACGCTCGAGCGGGTGAAGGAGGCAGCGACGAGCAGCGAGGATCCGTGGGAATGCCTCGAGCGCGCGTGCGAGGTGCACATCGAAGGCATCGTCGGCGGCTCGTCGATCGACCGCCTGGCAGGAAGCAACCTGGCCATTTCGCGCAATGACGAGCTGCTGCAGGAGATCCGCCCGCACCGTGCGGACTACGAGGCCGTGTTCCGCACGCTCATCGATGCGCTGCCGCTGCGCGCAGGCACCGACCGCTCGCTGCTGCGCCTGTTCCTGCTCGGCGGCATGAACTGGATCTATCTGTGGTATCGGGAAGGCAGGCGCAGCCCGCACGACATCGCCGCCGCCATGGTGGCGATGCTGCGCCACGGCGTGCAGCCCTGAACCGGGCACACAAGCGCGGCCCCTGAATGCGCGAAGCCCGCCTTGCGGCGGGCTTCCTCGCTCGACACCGTGCGTTCAGGCGTCTACTTCACCAGTACCCACTTGCCGTTCTGGATCTGCACCATCACGCGGGCGCGCTGGTCGAGGCCGAGGTGATCGGTCGGACTCATGGTGAAGATGCCGTGGGCTGCCGGGACTTCTTTCAACCCCTCCAGCGCATCGCGCAGCGCCGCACGGAACTGCTCGGTGCCAGGCTGGGCCTTCTTCAGCGCGACCGGGACGGCGTTGACCATCAGCACGCCGGCGTCCCAGCCGTGGGCGCCGAAGGTGGACACACTGCCTTTGCCGTGAGCCGCCTCGTACTTGCCGATGTATTCGAGCGCCGGTTTCTTCACCGGGTTCGAATCGGGCAATTGCTCGGCAACCAGCACCGGGCCCGCGGGCAACAAGGTGCCTTCGCAGTCCTTGCCGCAGACGCGCAGGAAATCGTTGTTGGCCACGCCGTGAGTCTGGTAGATCTTGCCGGTGTAGCCGCGCTCCTTGAGCGCCTTCTGCGGCAGCGCCGCCGGCGTGCCCGAACCGGCGATCAGCACCGCGTCGGGCTTGGCAGCGATGATCTTCAGCACCTGGCCGGTCACCGAAGTGTCGGTGCGGCTGAAACGCTCGTTGGCCACCATTTGCAGCTTGCGCACCTCGGAGACGGGCTTGAACTGCTCGTACCAGCCCTCGCCGTAGGCATCGGAAAAGCCGATGAAGGCGACCGTCTTCACATTGTTGTTGGTCATGTGCTCGACGATGGCGGTCGACATCTGGGCGTCGTTCTGCGGCGTCTTGAACACCCAGCGCCGCTTGTCGTCCATCGGCTCGACGATGCGGGCGGAGGCTGCCATCGAGATCATCGGCGTCTTCGACTCCGCGGCGACGTCGATCATCGCCAGCGAGTTGGGAGTGATGGTGGAACCCAGCACCACATCGACCTTGTCTTCCGACACCAGCTTGCGGATGTTCTTCACCGCGGTGGTGGTGTCGGACGCATCGTCGAGCACGATGTAGTTGATCTTCTGGCCGGCGATGGTGGTCGGCATCAGCGCGACAGTGTTCTTCTCGGGGATGCCGAGCGAGGCGGCCGGACCGGTCGCCGACACGATCACGCCGACGTTGATGTCGGCCTGGGCGGCAGCGGCAAAGGCGAGGCCGAGGGCGGCAATCAGGGTGCTACGCAGCTTCATGGTGTCTCCTCCAATGATGGACTGGAACGGGTTGCCCGGCGTCTCGTGGATTGCGCCTGTCAGGCTTGCTGTTCTGCACAAATTAACATGAATCAAAAGACTTTGACCATATCAAATTCCCGTCGCACAACGACCTCGTCCCCGCGCAGCCAGGTCGGTTGCATGAGTCCCTCCAATCCGGTCTGGCGGCAGCGGATGCGCCACAAGGCTCGCACGACGAAGCCGGATCATCGCGCCGCCAGCCTGCGCAAAGCTGAGCACATCATCACGAACGGGACGCGACGCACTTCACGCCCGCCAATCACTCCCAACTCGCGTACACGCCGGCGGCGCTCAATCGCCCTTGTACGGCCCGCCGCCCAGCCCGATGGGCGCCGGTGCCGCCTCCACCAGCTTCGAGAAGATCCGCGTGAAGTCCTCCTCGCCCGCCTTGGCACGGGTGCCGCGCATCGGGTCGTCGGCGAGAAAGCCCGCGTCGGCCCGCGCCCAG